>CAWGTW010000019.1:0-97274 GCA_963825565.1 Ilumatobacteraceae bacterium | reverse complement strand
ACGAGCCGGACGACATGGGTCGCCATGCTACGGCGGCCACGGGTCGCATGCGCCGGCCGTTCCGGAAAGCGGCCCGAAAACGCGAAGAACGCACCGCCGGCAAACCCGGACGGTGCGTTCCTCGATCGAAATCCGGCGACGTCCTACTCTCCCAGGGGATCACTCCCCAAGTACCATCGGCGCTGACAGGCTTAACTTCCGTGTTCGAGATGGGAACGGGTGTGACCCTGTCGCTATGGTCACCGAAATCAGTTGTCAATGAGGGTTCTCCTCAAGGACTCCAGAGCAAGCACGAGCTGTTCAAAACCAAGCCCTCGGCCGATTAGTACCGGTCGGCTGAACGTGTTACCACGCTTACACCTCCGGCCTATCAACGTGATGGTCTCGTCACGGGCCTTACTGCGTTGACCGCATGGGAATACTCATCTTCAACCGGGTTTCCCACTTAGATGCTTTCAGCGGTTATCCCTTCCGTAGGTAGCAAATCTGCGATGCTTCTGGCGAAACAACAGACACACCAGAGCTACGTCCGTCCCGGTCCTCTCGTACTAAGGACAGCAGTTGTCAGTATTCCTTCGGCTGCGGAGGATAGGGACCGAACTGTCTCACGACGTTCTGAACCCAGCTCGCGTACCGCTTTAATGGGCGAACAGCCCAACCCTTGGGACCTGCTTCAGCCCCAGGATGCGATGAGCCGACATCGAGGTGCCAAACCTTCCCGTCGATATGGACTCTTGGGGAAGATTAGCCTGTTATCCCCGGGGTACCTTTTATCCGTTGAGCGACCACACTTCCACACGTGATGGCCGGGTCACTATGCCCTACTTTCGTACCTGCTCGACTTGTAGGTCTCGCAGTCAAGCTCCCTTGTGTCATTGCACTCGACGGCTGATTGCCAACCAGCCTGAGGGAACCTTTGGGCGCCTCCGTTACTCTTTAGGAGGCGACCGCCCCAGTCAAACTACCCGCCTGGCGCTGTCCCTGATCCGGATCACGGACCGAGGTTAGAGCTCCAAAGTACGCAGGGTGGTATTTCAACGACGACTCCACACTGGCTGGCGCCAATGCTTCCAAGTCTCCCACCTATCCTACACAACGCAATTCAAAACTCAACACCAAGTTATAGTAAAGGTCCACGGGGTCTTTCCGTCCTTCCGCAGCTAACGAGCATCTTTACTCGTACTTCAATTTCACCGGGTCTATGGTTGAGACAGTGGGGAAGTCGTTACGCCATTCGTGCAGGTCGGAACTTACCCGACAAGGAATTTCGCTACCTTAGGACCGTTATAGTTACGGCGCGCCATTCACTTGGGCTTAGGTTCACAGCTTCGCTCCGAAGAGCTAACCGTTCCCCGTGACCTTCAAGCATTGGGCAGGCGTCACAGCGTATACAGCGCCTTGCGGCTTCGCACGCTGCTGTGTTTTTGGTAAACAGTCGCTACCCCCTGGTCTGTGCCACCCTCCTCAGCTCGAGCCGTAAAGGCTTTCACCAAAAAGGGTCCTCCTTCTTCCGAAGTTACGGAGGTAATTTGCCGAGTTCCTTAACCATAGTTCTCCCGCTCGCCTTGGTATTCTCTACCCGCCCACCTGTGTCGGTATGGGGTACGGGCACCGTGCCAACTCATTGCTGGGCTTTTCTTGGCAGCATGGAATCAGTGACTTCGCGGTATATCGCTCGGCATCACGTCTCAGTGTTACGGCTCCAACTCTCATCGGAACCCACCTACACGTTTACCCCGGGACTACCATCGCCCGGGTTCACCTATCCTCCTGCGTCCCCCGTCAACTATCCGCCAGCTACTCGGTCGGTTCGCTTCCCGAAGGAAACAGCCCCAACGTTGCGGCTCTTGGACCTGGCGCGGGCACGGTGGTACTGGAATATCAACCAGTTGTGCATCGACTACGCCTTTCGGCCTCGCCTTAGCTCCCGACTCACCCTGGGGGGATTAGCCTTCCCCAGGAACCCTTGGGCTTTCGGCGGAGGGGTTTCTCACCCCTCTCTCGTTACTCATGCCTGCATTCTCACTCGATGGCGCTCCACGACTGGTTTCCACCGCCGCTTCGCTGCACCATCGACGCTCCTCTACCGCTCCTCACTTGCGTGAGAAGCCCATAGCTTCGGCTCAGGACTTGAGCCCCGTTACATTGTCCGCGCAGAATCACTCGACCAGTGAGCTATTACGCACTCTTTCAAGGGTGGCTGCTTCTAAGCCAACCTCCTGGCTGTCTGTGCAATTCCACATCGTTTTCCACTTAGTCCTGAATTAGGGGCCTTAGCTGATGATCTGGGCTGTTTCCCTTTCGACCAACGAAGCTCATCCCTCGTGGTCTCACTGCCGTGCTCTGGAGTACCGGCATTCGGAGTTTGATTGGGTTCGGTAAACTTGTAGGTCCCCTAGCCCATTCAGTGCTCTACCTCCGGTACTGAACACACGACGCTGCACCTAAATGCATTTCGAGGAGAACCAGCTATCGCCAAGTTTGATTGGCCTTTCACCCCTATCCACAGCTCATCCCCGCCATTTTTAACTGACGTGGGTTCGGTCCTCCACGGAGTCTTACCTCCGCTTCAACCTGGCCATGGATAGATCACTTGGCTTCGGGTCTACAGCATGCGACTCTACGCCCTATTCAGACTCGCTTTCGCTCCGGCTCCCCATCACTGGTTAACCTTGCCACACACCGTAACTCGCAGGCTCATTCTTCAAAAGGCACGCCATCGCGGCCACACCGAAGTGTGACGACGCTCTGACTGTTTGTAAACCAACGGTTTCAGGTACTATTTCACTCCCCTCCCGGGGTACTTTTCACCTTTCCCTCACGGTACTGGTTCACTATCGGTCGCCAAGGAATACTTAGACTTATGGGGTGGTCCCCACAGATTCACGCCGGCTTTCACGGTTCCGGCGTTACTTGGGATGACAGGCGACTAGTGCGTACATTTCGGATACGGGGCTGTTACCCACTCTGGCCGACCCTTTCCTGAGTCGTTCTCCTATGCAGCACTTGTAAGTCGTGACACATCTGATGCTGTGTCTCCTGGTCCCACTACCCCGCACCAGCAACGCCATCAGGCTTGGCACTGGCACGGTTTGGTCTCTACCCTTTTCGCTCGCCGCTACTCAGGGTGTCGCGGTTGCTTTCCTTTCCTCGGGGTACTGAGATGTTTCAATTCCCCCGGTTCCCTCCTGCTGCCCTATGTGTTCAGGCAGCGGTAACACTCCATGACGAGTGCTGGGTTTCCCCATTCGGACATCTGCGGATCGAGGCCTAGTAGACGGCTCCCCGCAGCTTTTCGCAGTCACTCACGTCCTTCATCGGTTCTTGGCGCCAAGGCATCCACCGTTGGCTCTTATTAGCTTGGAAAGAACAAGTTATCTCGTCGTTCTCGAGGTCGCTCATTGAAGCGACCCGAAGGTCGCTCCGAAAAGATGCTCGTGCTTGCTCTGCAGTTCTCAAGGAGCCACCGAACAGCGGTGCGACGTGCATCTCGAGAGATGCGCACAGCTCGACGCTGTGGCGTGAGGGAACAACTCCCTCAAAACGGAAGAGAAGACGGTGACCACCGAGGCACGTGTCAGAAAGAGGGACCGAATCCCTGCGACCTCTGATCGTTACGACGACAGTCCACCAGTGCACCAACAGGTGTGTCTCGCACCCGGATCGAACATATGTCGATCATCGAGTGGAGAAGCACTCCTTAGAAAGGAGGTGATCCAGCCGCACCTTCCGGTACGGCTACCTTGTTACGACTTCACCCCAATCACCGACCCCACCTTCGACGGCTCCCTCCCTACGGGTTGGGCCACCGGCTTCGGGTGTTGCCGACTTTCGTGGTGTGACGGGCGGTGTGTACAAGGCCCGGGAACGTATTCACCCTGGCGTGCTGATCCAGGATTACTAGCAACTCCGGCTTCATGGAGTCGAGTTGCAGACTCCAATCCGAACTGAGACCGGCTTTGTGGGATTCGCTCACCCTCGCGGGATCGCAGCCCTCTGTACCGGCCATTGTAGCGTGTTTGCAGCCCTGGGCATAAGGGGCATGATGACTTGACGTCATCCCCACCTTCCTCCGAGTTGACCCCGGCAGTCTCCTACGAGTCCCCAACATTACTTGCTGGCAACATAGGATAAGGGTTGCGCTCGTTGCGGGACTTAACCCAACATCTCACGACACGAGCTGACGACAGCCATGCACCACCTGTGTACCGCCCCGAAGGACACCCTATCTCTAGAGCTTTTCGGTACATGTCAAACCCAGGTAAGGTTCTTCGCGTTGCATCGAATTAAGCAACACGCTCCGCTGCTTGTGCGGGCCCCCGTCAATTCCTTTGAGTTTTAGTCTTGCGACCGTACTCCCCAGGCGGGGCACTTAATGCGTTAGCGACGGCGCGGATCTCGTTGGTTGAGACCCACACCTAGTGCCCAACGTTTACGGCATGGACTACCAGGGTATCTAATCCTGTTTGCTACCCATGCTTTCGCTCCTCAGCGTCAGTTACGGCCCAGAGCGGCGCCTTCGCCGCTGGTGTTCCTCATGATATCTGCGCATTTCACCGCTACACCATGAATTCCCCGCTCCCCTACCGTACTCTAGTCATAGCAGTATCGAGTGGCCTCTCTGGGTTGAGCCCAGAGTTTTCACACCCGACTTACCGAACCGCCTACGAGCTCTTTACGCCCAATAAATCCGGATAACGCTTGATGCCTACGTGTCACCGCGGCTGCTGGCACGTAGTTGGCCGCACCTTCTTCTGTAGGTACCGTCATTTTCTTCCCTGCTGAAAGCGGTTTACAACCCTAAGGCCTTCATCCCGCACGCGGCGTTGCTGCATCAGGCTTTCGCCCATTGTGCAAGATTCCCCACTGCTGCCTCCCGTAGGAGTCTGGGCCGTGTCTCAGTCCCAGTGTGGCTGATCATCCTCTCAGACCAGCTACCCGTCGATGCCTTGGTGAGCCGTTACCTCTCCAACTAGCTGATAGGCCGCGAGACCCTCCCGAACCGATAAATCTTTCATCACTTCACCATGCGGTGATGTGGTGATATCCGGTATTAGCAGTCGTTTCCAACTGTTATCCCAGAGTCCGGGGCAGGTTTCTCACGTGTTACGCACCCGTTCGCCACTAGGTCTTCTGGAGCAAGCTCCATGGACCTCGTTCGACTTGCATGTGTTAAGCACGCCGCCAGCGTTCATCCTGAGCCAGGATCAAACTCTCCAACAAAACCGTGCCCAACCGTCACGCTCACCGAAGTGGGCGATCGAGTCGGAAACGATCGTCAGCGAGCGCAGCGGCCCCGGAAGGAATGTCCCAGGGTGGTGCTGCGTCCTTGCTGTTGAAGGTCGGGTCGACGCATGCGCCGACTCGACCAGTATCCGTGTTGCCGTCGGCTGGGTAGCCGACAGCAGAATTGACAGACAGTTCGACCCGACCGACCCGAGGGCCGGCCTTCGAACTGCCCGCACTGGCGTTCTGTCTTCTCTTCCGTTTTCAAGGAGCCGAAGCTCGGGCACGCACCGTGAGCTGGAGCGTTGTGCTCGCAGCCGGCGTTGGTGCCGTCCCTTTCCGACGATGTGAACCGTCGGTGAGGCGAGTAGCAACGCTAGTCCCCGCCGTGGTCAGGCACAACCCCCGTCAGCGAAAAACTTCGACGAGGTGGTGCGACCGCTTCCCCTTGCGGAGCAGGAGGTACCGGCCGTGCAGCAGTTCGATGCCGTCGAGGCGGCTGTCGGCATCGAGCTGGGTGCCGTTGGCGTAGAACGCCCGCTGCGCCAACGTCCGGCGGACATCACCGTTCGAGCTCGCCAGCCCGGTCGAGGCGAGCACGGCGACCGGATCGGCGAGCTCGTCGACCCGCAGGCGGCTGAACGGGATCTCGGCCTCGAGCGTGCGGAACGCCTCCTCCGACGCCGACGCCGGATCGCCGGAGAACAGCAGCTCGGCGGCGCCCGCCGCCGCTTCGGCTGCGTCGGTGCCGTGCACCAGGCCGACCATCTCGTCGGCGAGCGCGGCCTGCGCCCGCCGGAGCTGGGGCGCGGCGAGGTGCTCGGCGACCAGCGAGCGGATCGCCGCGACCGGCCGCAGCGAGAACGTCAGGAGCTGTGCCTCGATCTCGTCATCGGCGATCTGCATCCAGTGCTGGCGGAACTGGTACGGGCTCGTCTTGGCCGGATCGAGCCACACCCGGGTGCCGGTCGTCTTGCCCAGCTTGGAGCCGTCGGAGGCGGTGAGCAGCGGCCACGAGAACGCGTGCACCTGCGCCGCGCGCGTGCGACGGATCAGGTCGACGCCGGCGACGATGTTGCCCCACTGGTCCGAGCCACCGACCTGGATCACGCAGTCGTGATGGTCGTGGAGCCACAGGTAGTCGTTGGCCTGCAGCAGCATGTAGCTGAACTCGGTGAAGGAGATGCCATGCTCGGAGTTGATCCGGACCTTGATGCTCTCGCGCGCCAGCATCTGGTTGACGGTCACGTGTTTTCCCACGTCGCGCAGGAACTCGAGCAGGGACAGCTGCTGGGTCCAGTCGCGGTTGTCGACCAGATCACCTCGGCCGTCGCCGAGCTCGACGATCCGGCCGATCTGGTGCTTGATGCACGACACGTTGTGGTTCAGCGTCTCGTCGTCGAGCAGGTTGCGCTCTTCGGAGCGCCCGCTCGGGTCGCCGACCATGCCGGTCGCCCCGCCGGCGAGCGCGATCGCACGATGCCCGGCGTCCTGGAACCGGCGCAGCATCACCAGCCCGACCAGGTTGCCGTGATGCAGGCTGTCGGCGGTCGGGTCGCAGCCGTAGTAGACCGCCACCGGGCCTGCGGCCACGCGGGAGCGGAGCTCGTCGCGGTCGGTCGAGTCGTGGATGAGGTTGCGGGCTTCGAGGTCCGCGATCAGGTCACCGGCGATCAGCTCCATAGCCCGGCCCAGGGTACTGTCGCCCGGTGCCCGCCAACCGGGAGGACGTCGAACTGGTTCGCCCGTTCAGGGAGCTCGCGGCAGCCGCGACGCCCCGCGCTCCGCTGTACGTCGCGCTGAGCAACACGATCGCCGACGATCCCGACCTGTTCCGCCTGCTCCTCCATGCGGACCCGCCGCAGCGACTCCCCGTCCTGTTGCTCGCCGCGACCCACAAGCTGCTGCTCGAGGAGCCCGACCATCCGCTCGCCGCGTGGTACCCGAACCTGACCGATCACCCCCGACGTCCGACCGAACCAGCGCTCGGGCCCACGTTCAAGCGGTTCACGATCGAGCGGCGCGACGGGTTGATCCGGCTGCTCGCCACCCGCCGTACCCAGACCAACGAGGTCGGTCGGTGCGCGATGTTCGTCCTCGCCTTCGGGTTGTTGGCCGACGAGGTCGGGCCGCTCGCCCACATCGACATCGGGGCGAGCGGCGGGCTGAACCTGCTGCTCGACCGGTACGAGTACCGCTTCGAACCCGGTGGTTCGCTCGGCGGCCCGTCGTCCGTGGTGATCGCCGCCAGCACGCGCGGTGAACCGCCGGTGCCGACTGCGATGCCGCTGATCGCCGCCCGCTGCGGCGTCGACGTCGCGCCGATCGACATCACCGACGACGAGGAGGCGCACTGGTTGGAGGCGTGCGTCTGGCCCGATCAACCCGAGCGCTTCCACCGCCTCGAGGCGGCGATCGCTATCGCCCGGGAGTCGCCGCCGGAGTTGCTCGCCGGCGACGCCGTGCAGTCGCTCGACCGGGCGATCGCGAGGATGGGCCGGGCCGCCCACCCGGTCGTGACCAACTCGTGGGTGCTCAACTACCTCACCGCCGACCAGCGCACCGCCTACCTCGCCGAGCTCGACCGCATCGGCAGCGGGACCGACCTGTCGTGGGTCGTCGTCGAGGCGCCGGCGATGGTGCCCGAGCTGCCGGTCGCGACCGATGCGGCCGATCCGTCGCTGACGTCGATGACCCTGGTGCGCTGGCGCGGTGGAGCGCGCTCGGTCGACCATCTCGCCACCTGCCATCCCCACGGGTTCTGGCTCCACTGGCGAACGCCACGCGCCCCGCTCACCGCTCGGTAGGCAGGCGGAAGCGCCAGGGCCGATCGACCGCCTTGGTGATCCCGACCCGCGGGCCGGCCAGCGGCCGTTCTGGTGGCGGCGTTCCGTCGTCGACGATCCGCACGGGAGCGCCATCGTCGCAGAGGTCGGTGCCGTACTGCTCCCCGGTGATCCCCAGCGCTCGGCACAGCTTCCCGGGACCGTCGGCCAACTCCACATCGCGGCGGCCGGGGCGGCGCCGCCGCATGACCTCGATCCCGGCGACCGGATCGATCGCCCGCAGCAACACCGCATGGCCGGCACCGTCGGCGGCGGTCACGACGTTCGCGCAGTGGTGCAACCCGTAGCTGAGGTAGACGTAGAGGTGGCCGGGCGGACCGAACATCGCCGCGTTGCGCGGCGTCGGACCCGCGAAGGTGTGACTCGCCGGGTCGTCCTCGCGGTAGGCCTCGACCTCGACGATCCGCCCGACCGTGCATGTGCCACCGACCGTCGACACGATCAGCTTGTTCAGCAGCAGCGGGGCGACCAGGTCGGCGTCCCGCTCGAACCAGTCGCGCACCATCGGCGATCAGACGCCCAACGCGGCGCGCTCGCGGTCGAGCATCGCGCGGTAGGCACCGAGCTGCGCGGGCAGCGCGTCCGGCCCGGCGGCTCCGGGGGAGCTGCGCATCCGGACGCCGACACCGGGTCCGACGAGCGCGGCGGCCTGTGGCCCGAGCTGCGGGTCGGCTTCGACCAGATCGCGCAGCGAGCCCTCGCCGGCGACGTGTGCCCGCACGAGGGCACCGACGACCGCGTGCGCGTCCCGGAACGGCATGCCCTGGCACACGAGCCACTCGGCGAGATCGGTCGCCGAGGTCGTCTCCTCGTCGGCGGCGGCCCGCATCCGGTCGGGGACGAACGTCGCGCTCGCGATCATGCCGGCGACCGCCGCCGTGGCCAGGGTGACCTGCTCGACCGAGTCGAACAGCGGCTCCTTGTCCTCCTGGAGATCGCGGTTGTAGGCCAACGGGAGGCCCTTCAGCGTCACCAGCAGCGCCGTCAGGTTGCCGACCAGCCGCCCGGTCTTGCCGCGAGCGAGCTCGGCGATGTCGGGGTTCTTCTTCTGCGGGAGCATCGACGAGCCGGTGGCATACCCGTCGTCGAGGACGGCGAAGCCGAACTCGGCCGACGTCCACAGGACCCACTCCTCACCGATCCGCGAGAGATGGACCCCGATCAGCGCGAGGTCGAACAGGGCCTCGGCGACGAAGTCCCGGTCGCCGACCGCGTCGAGGGAGTTGTCGAACGCCCGGGCGAACCCGAGATCGGCGGCCGTGCCGGCCGGATCGAGCGGCAGCGACGACCCGGCGAGCGCCCCGGCACCGAGCGGTGACACGTCGAGCCGCTCGACGGTCGCCAGGAGCCGGTCGACGTCGCGCCCGAGCGCCCAGCCGTGGGCGAGCAGGTGGTGCGCGAGCAGCACCGGCTGTGCCCGCTGAAGGTGGGTGAAGCCGGGCAGGTAGACACCCTCGGCGCCGAGCGCCCGATCGAGCAGCACCTGCTGCAGCCCGACCAGCCCGCCGGCCACCGACCTCAGCTCCCGCTTGCACCAGAGCCGCAGGTCGGTCGCCACCTGGTCGTTGCGGCTGCGACCCGTGTGCAGCTTGCCACCGGCCGGACCGGCCAGTTCGGTGACGCGGCGCTCGACCGCGGTGTGGATGTCCTCGTCGCTGTCGACGAAGACGAACGCACCCGCCTCCAGCTCATCCGCCACCCCGTCGAGCGCCCGCAGGATCGCCGCGCACTCGTCCTCGTCGAGCAGTCCGGTGCGCGCCAGCCCCCGAACATGGGCGCGCGAACCGTCGATGTCGTCGCGCCAGAGGCGGCGGTCGAACGGCAGGCTGACCGTGTACGCGAGCAGGGCCTCGGCAGGACCGCCGGCGAAGCGCCCGTGCCAGAGGGTCCTGGACTCGTCGCGATCGTCCATCGTCAATCCAGCCCGGCGAGCTCGCGGAGGTGCCGGGCGAGCCCGGTGGCATCGGGGTCGGCGGCGACGCACAGCAGCGTGTCGTCGCCGGCGACCGTACCGAGCAGCCCGTCGATGCGGCTCCGATCGAGCGCAGACGCGACGACGTGGGCACACCCGGGCGGGGTCCGCAGGATCACGATGTTGGCCGACGAGGCGACCTCGGCCACCCACTCCCCCATCACGCGGCGAAGCTGTTCGACCGGCGCGAGCCGGTCGGGGGCGAATTCGGGGATCGCGTACACCGTGTTGCCGCTCGGGACGCGGACCTTGACCGCGCCGATGTCGTCGAGGTCCCTCGACACCGTCGCCTGGGTTGCGTCGATGCCTTCGGCGGCGAGCAGATCGATGAGCTGCGGCTGGCTGGTCACCTCGTGGTCGCCGATCAACCGGGCGAGCGCGGCCTGGCGCTGCACCTTGGTCGTCACGCCCGGACCCCCATCAGGAACGCCAGCGCACCCCGCGCCGAGTGCATCCGGTTGTGGCCCTGCCGGAACACGACCGACTGCGGTCCGTCGATCACCTCGGCGGCGACCTCCAGGCCGCGATAGGCGGGCAAGCAGTGCATGAACACCGCTCCCGGATCGGCCAGTGACATCATCGCGCCGTCGACGGTGAACCCCTCGAACAGTCCGAGCCGCTCGGTCTTCTCCTCCTCGAGCCCCATCGAGACCCACGTATCGGTGTGCACGGCGTGGGCGCCGGCGACCATCTCTGCCGGGCGCGTCGATTGATCGACCGACGATGCGCCGAGCCGGACCAGCCGTTCGAGCTCGGTGGAGTCGGCGCCGAAGCCGGCCGGACAGGCGAAGCGCACGTGCATGCCGAGCAGCGCAGCGATCTGGCCGAGCGACCGGGCGACGTTGTTGTAGTCGCCGACGTAGGCCACCGTCCTGCCCGCCAGGTCGCCGAGGCACTGCTGCATCGTCAGGGCGTCGGCGAGCGCCTGCAGCGGATGGGAACGGTCGGACAACATGTTGACGACCGGGACGTCGGCGGCCGCGGCCAGCCGGGTGACCACCGAGTGATCGAACACCCGCGCTGCGATCACCGCGTGGTAGCCGGCAAGGATCCGGGCGGCGTCCTCGACGGGCTCGCGCACGTCGAAGCCGACCTCGTCGCCTCGTGTGTACACCGGGTGGCCACCGAGCTGCACGACCGCCATCTCCATCGACTGCCGGGTGCGGTTCGATGGCTTCTCGAAGATCAACGCGACGCCGAGGCCGTCGAGCGGGCGCCCGAGCGATTCGATCGGTGCCTCGGCCAGACGCAGGACCTGGCGGACGTCGCCGGCGTCGAGGTCGGTGACGTCGAGGAGGTCGGTGACGTCACGGAGTTCGGTGACGTCGTGCTGGTCGGCCGGTGTCATCATCGCTCGCCGTGCTCCCCGTCGTGCTCCGCGTCGTGTACTGCGTCGTGCACGGCGAGGTGCGACCCGATCACGTCGACCATCAACGACACCGCCTCGTCGATCTCGTCGTCGGTCACGGTGATCGGCGGCACGAGCCTGATCGTCGACGGGTCGACGGCGTTCACGATCAGGCCCTGCTCGAGCAGGTCGGTGTAGATCCGCCGGGCGTCGAGGCCGTTGGCGAGGGCGACGCCGAGCATCAACCCGCGCCCCCGGACGTCGACCACCCCGGGGACGCCTCGGAACGCGTCGGCGATGCGCCGGCCCTGGCGTTGGGCGACGGCCGGGGCGTCGATCCGCTGCATCTCGTCGATCGTGGCGTTGACCGCCGCGGTGGCGATCGCCGTTCCGGAATAGGTGCTGCCGTGATCCCCGGGCCGGAACACCGCGGCGACGTCGGACCGCGCCCAGCACGCCCCGATCGGCATCCCGTTGCCCATCGCCTTGGCCAGGGTGACGACGTCGGGGCTGACGCCGGCGTGCTCGAAGCCGAACCACCGTCCTGTGCGGGCGAAGCCGGTCTGGATCTCGTCGACCATCATCAGCGCACCGGCCTCGTCGCACAGTGTGCGGATCCCCTCGAGGTACTCACCGCTCGCCGGGTGGATGCCACCCTCGCCCTGGATCGTCTCGATCAGCACGGCCGCCACCGATCCGTCGACCGCCGCCCGCATCGCGTCGAGGTCACCCCAGGCGACATGCCGGAAGCCCTCGGGCATCGGCTGGAACGGCTCGTGCTTGCTCGGTTGCCCGGTCGCCGCCAGCGACGCCAGCGTGCGGCCGTGGAAGCTGCCGAGCGCGCTGACGACGGTGTGCCGCCCCCGCCCGCCGTGCTTGCGGGCCAACTTGATCGCAGCCTCGTTCGACTCGGCTCCGGAGTTGGTGAAGAACAGCTGGCCGGCATGACCGGTCGCGTCGCGCAGCAGGTCGTTGATCTTGACGGCGGCTTCGGTCGCCACGGGGTTGGCGAAGAAGTTGGAGACGTGCAGGAGTCGCTCGGCCTGATCGCAGATCGCCTCGGCGACGACCGGGTTGGCGTGACCGAGGGAGACGACGGCGATCCCGGCCAGGAAATCGAGGTAGCGCTTGCCGTCGGTGTCCCACAGCACGGTGCCGAGCCCCCGCTCGAACATGATGTCGGGCGGCCCGAACACCGGCATGAACGGGCAGTGATCCATCGGCGCGTGGCCGAATGCGTGCGACCCGGTGACCGTGCTCATCAGACATCCTCCGCGGTGTGTGCGACCCGTTCGTGCATGATCATCGTTCCGATCCCGGCGTCGGTGAAGATCTCGAGCAGCAGCACGTGGGCGATGCGGCCGTCGAGGATGTGGGCGCGATGGACGCCGTTGCGGACCGCCTGGATGCAGCTCGCGACCTTGGGGATCATCCCGCCACCGATCTCGCCACTGTCGATCGCCGCCGCCAACTCGTCGGCGGTCGCCTGGCGGATCAGGCTCGACGGATCGTCGACGTCGCGCCGCAGCCCCTCGATGTCGGTGAGGTACACCAGCTTCTCGGCGCCCACCGCTTCGGCGATCGCACCGGCGACGGTGTCGGCGTTGATGTTGTAGGCCTGGCCGGTCTCGTCGCTGCCGATCGTTGCGATCACCGGGATGAACTCCTCCGCGATCAGCCCGTCGACCACCCCGGGGTTGATCCGCGTCACGTCGCCGACGAAGCCCAGGTCGGGGTCGCGGGCCGTCGCCCTGATCAGCCCGGCATCGACACCGCTGATGCCGACCGCGTAGTTCCCGTGCACGTTGATCGCGGCGACGAGCTGCGGGTTGACCTCCCCCTTGAGGACCATGCGGGCGATCCGGACGGTCTCGGCGTCGGTGACCCGGAGGCCGTCGACGAACTCGGTCTGCTTGCCCAGCCGGGCCATCATCGCGGAGATCTGCGGCCCACCGCCGTGCACGACCACCGGTCGCATCCCGACCAGGCGCATCAGCACGATGTCCTCGGCGAACAGGGTCAGGGCATCGTGGTCCGACGTGCCGGCGAGCGCGTTTCCGCCGTACTTGACGACGACGGTCTTCCCCGCGAAGCGCCTGATGTACGGCAGTGCCTCGACCAGCGTCGATGCCTTGAGCGCGGCGGCGTCGTGGAGATCGGGGGCCGGGGAGACGGCGGTCACGGCGCGACCCCGACCGTGGCCAGGCCGGCGGTCTCGTCGAGGCCGAGCGCCACGTTGGCCGCCTGCACCGCACCCCCTGCGGCCCCCTTGGCCAGGTTGTCGAGCGCGGCCATGACGATCACGGTGCGCGTGCGTTCGTCGTAGCGCGCCGACAGGTGCACCGCGTTGGATCCGAGCGTCGCCTTGGTCGACGGCGGGCGATCGGTGACGGCGACGAACGGCTCGCCGCGGTAGTAGCTGCGCAGCGCGGCGAGCAGCGTGTCGGTGCTGACCGCGGCGCCCGCGGCCGGCGAACCGAGGCACGTGGCCAGCAGGCCGCGGCTCATCGGGACCAGATGCGGGGTGAACAGGATCGTCGCCCCGGTCTCCTGTTGCAGTTCGGGGGTGTGCCGATGGGTCAGCAGGCCGTAGGCGGTCGCGTTCTGGTCGATGTTGGCGAAGACGTTGGTCTCGGTCGGTTGGCGCCCGGCGCCGGTGATCCCGGTCAGGGTGTTGACGAGCACCCGCTCGGGATCGAGCAGCCCGGCCTCGACGAGCGGCCTGACCGCCATTGCGCCGGCGGTGACGTGGCAGCCCGGTGTGGCGACGAGGCGCGCCCCCTTCAGCTCGGACCGGTGGAACTCGGGCAGGCCGAACACCGCCTCGCCCAACAGTTCGGGCTGCGTGTGCTCGAAGCCGTAGAACACCGGGTACTGCGCAGCGTCCTTCAGCCGGTAGGCCGCGGACAGATCGACGACGCACCCCACCCGGTCGACCAACTGCGGTGCGAGCTCGAGCGAGGCCGCGTGGGCAACCCGAGGAACGCCAGGTCGAGGCCGTCGATCGCGGCCGGGTCGAACGACTCGAACACGAGGTCCGGGTAGGCGACCTCGAGCGACGGGTACAGGTCGGCGGCCCGCCGCCCGGCCTGGCTGCCGCCCGTGGCGATCACGACGTCGAAGGCGGGGTGCTGAGCGGCGAGACGCAGCAGTTCGGCGCCGGTGTAGCCGGAGGCACCGATGATGCCGACGCTGAGACGGGGGGCCATCTGCATGACCATACAGTATACCGGATGGTCATGCAACGACCCTGTGAGTCCCGACCACCGTGTGACCGACATGGTCGCCGGGTGGGTCCGCTTTCGGGCACACTGGGACGATGAACCCGGGACTGGGCCTGACCAAAGGTCGCCTGCTCGTGGCCACCCCACCGCTGGAGGACCCCAACTTCGATCGGACGGTCGTGTTCGTTCTCGAACACCATGCCGAGGGCGCGATCGGCGTCGTGCTCAATCGGCCGAGTTTCGAGAGCCTCGACGAGCCGCTCGATCGGTGGATCGACCTCCAGTCGTCGCCCTCGGCGGTGTTCGACGGCGGGCCGGTCGAGCAGAACGCGCTGATCGCCCTCGCCCGCACGCCGCAGCCGCTCGAGACCGGCGACGAGCACCTCTCGCCGATCGCCGGCACGATCGCCTCGGCAGACCTCACCGCCGACCCGGCGCTCGTCGCCGCCGCCGTCCAGGGCGTCCGCGTGTTCCGCGGGTACGCCGGATGGGGGCCGGGTCAACTCGAGAACGAGATCGAGAGCGGTGCGTGGCTCGTGCTCGACTCCGAACCGGGCGACGTCTTCTCCACCGAACCCGACGAGCTCTGGCGCAGCGTCCTGCGCCGGCAGCCCGGCCGCCTCGCCTGGCTCGCCGATGCGCCCGACGACCTCAGCATGAACTGATCCGGGTCACGGCGAACGCCGGGGTGCTACGCGGTGAGCGCGGCGATCGCATCGACGGCCCGGGCGACGGGGACGAGGAGGTGATCGTGGTGGTAGCCGGCGAGCACGTTGCAGGCGATGTTCCGCTCGGCCAGGCGCTGGCTGACCGCAGCGGTCAACCCGACGGCGTCCAGGCTCGATTCGACCGTCAGCGTCAGCCACGCCAGCTCGATCGTCACCGGGAGGCCGGCACGCTGCGCGGACTCGACCGGCAGCACGAGCGTCGTCAGCTCGCCCTCGACCACCATCGCATCGCTCGCCGCCAGCAGGCCGGGGGTGGGTACCGCGACGGCGACGTAGGTGTAGGTCCCGGGGCGTCGCTGGACGCCGAGGGAGGCCAGCATCGTGTCGAGATCGAGCTCTCCCGGGGCGACCACGGCGCTCAGCTTCGCAGCTCCGCGCCCAGCTTTGTCGCCGCGCGCTCGACCGACCGTCGCACCTCGGCGACGTCCTGATCGGTCAAGCTGCGATCGGCGGCCTGCAGCCGGAGCCGGTAGGCGAGCGAACGCGTCCCCGGTGCGACCCGGTCGCCGCGGTAGACGTCGAAGAGCTCCAGGTCGACGAGCAGGTCGCCGGCCCCCTGCCGGATGGCTCGGTCGAGTTGCTCGGCGGGCGTCGAATCGGCGAGCACGAACGCGAGGTCGAGGTCGCTCGACGGCTGGCGGCTGGTCGGCCGCCACTGCGTCGGCTTCGGCTCGCGGGTGAGGAACCGTTCGAGGTCCAATTCGAGGATCGCCACCCGCTGACGGATACCGAACGACTCGAGCACGTCGGGAGCGACCTCCCCGACCGCGCCGAGGGGTTCCTTGCCGGCCTGGAGCGTCGCCGAACGGGTGGGGTGCAGCCCGGGCGGGATCCGCCGCTGGTCGATCCGCGCGCCACCGCCGAGCGCCGCGGTCAGCTCCCGCCACACCGCGATCGCGGCCGGGGCATCGGCCCCGGCGAGCACGACGGTCAGCGCCTCGTATTCGCCGGGGAGGTCGCCCTCACCGGGTGGGTAGACGTGGCCGATCTCGAACAGCCGCACCCCGGGCCGGCGATGCGACTGGTTGAACTCGATCGCGTGGAGCAGCCCGGGCCGCAACGACGTGCGCAGCACGCTCTCGTCGGTGACCAGCGGATTGGTGATCGTGATCGCATCGGTCGGGAGCCCCGCCTTGGCGAGCGTGCCCGGGGCCAGGAACGGGTTCGGCATCGCCTCGGAGACGCCGAGCCCGAGCAGCACGTCGCGCACGATTCGCCGGCGCTTCTGGTACGGGCTCAGCGCACCGTGGACGACCGACCGTGGCATCGTCTTGCCGATCCGGTCGTAGCCGTAGTGGCGGGCGACCTCCTCGACCACGTCGATCTCCTCGGTCGAGTCGGGCCGCCACGACGGCAGCGCGACCGACCGGGTGCCGCCGTCACCGGACACGGTGTAGCCGATCGGGTCGAGGAGCGGCGGGAGATCGTCGGCCGCGAGGTCGGTCCCGAGCACCCGGTTGACGGCCCCGATCCGGACCTCGCACGACCGCCCGGCCGGCGGCAGGTGCTCGGTCGTCGCGTCGACGGCCCCGGCGTGCACGAGCAGACCGGGGCACGTCTCGGCGAGCAACTCGACGAAGCGGGCGATCGCCGTCGGCATGCCGTACGGATCGACGCCCCGTTCGAAGCGCATCGACGCCTCCGAGCGCAGGTTGGTCGCCGTGACGGTGCGCGCGATCGAGACCGGGTCGAACCACGCGATCTCCAGCGCGACCGTGCCGGTCGCCTCGCCGATCTCGGTGTCGAGCCCGCCCATCACCCCACCGACCCCGATCGGGACGTCGTTGGCGTCGCAGATGAAGAGGTCGTCGGCAGTGAAGGTCCGCTCCTCGCCGTCGAGCGTGGTCAGGCGCTCGCCGTCGGCCGCCCGCCGGATGCGGAACCCGCCACCACCGAGCGTGTCGAGGTCGTAGGCATGGTTGGGCTGGTTCAGCTCGAGCATCACGTAGTTGCTGACATCGACGACGTTGCTGATCGGCCGCATGCCAGCGGCGGCGAGCCGCCGAGCCATCCACGGCGCCGATGGCTTGACCTCGACGCCGGAGATCACGGTCGACGTGAACCGCGCGCGCACCGGTCGCCGTCGACGATCTCGACCGGCGCGGTCCGCTCCTCGCCGGCGACGACCAGCTCCGGTGCCGGCGGCCGGAACTCGACGCCGAGCTTGGCCGCCAGGTCGCGGGCGATGCCGACGTAGCCCCACGCATCGGGTCGGTTGCGGGTGATGTCGGCGTCGATCAGCACGTCGGGGTGCAGCCCGAGCACCTCGCCGTACGGCCGCCCGAGCGCTGCCCCGGCGGGCAGGATGTGGATGCCGGCATGGTCGTCGCCCAGCCCGAGCTCCCGGGCCGAGCACAACATGCCCTCGGAGTCGATGCCGAGGATCGCCCGGCGCTCGATCGTCATCCCGTTCGGCATCGTCGTCCCGAGGGTGGCCAGCGGGACGATGTCGCCGACCTCCATGTTGAACGCGCCGCACCATACGTGACGTTCCTCGCCGTCACCGGCATCGACGTAGACCCGCTGGACCTTCGCCGCGTCGGGGTGCTGGACGAGCCGGACCACGCGGGCGGTGATCACGCCGGCGACCGTCTCACCGACGACGTCGACCGTGTCGATCTCGAGCCCGAGCGACGTCAAGGTCCGCGCCACGTGCTCGACCGCCTCGGGATCGCCAGGATCGCCGAAATCGCCGTAGTCGTTCAGCCAGGAAAGCAGGATCTTCATGATGCGGTGCCGCCTCTCGGTCGGTTCGTTCCGTACGTCGCGGGCCACGAGCGGGCCGCGGGGCGCGTCGAGCGAGTGCTCATCTCAGAACTGCTCCAGGAACCGGATGTCGTCGGCGAACAACTCCCTCAGGTCGTGCACGCCGTGGCGCATGATCGCCATCCGGTCGATACCGAACCCGAACGCGAAACCGCCCCACTCCTCGGGGTCGAGCCCGCCGGCGCGCAGGACGTTGGGGTGCACCATCCCGCAGCCGCCCAGCTCGATCCACGAACCGTCCGGCCGTTGGATGTCGAACTCCGCCGACGGCTCGGTGAAGGGGAAGTAGCTCGGGCGCAGGCGCGACGTCCAGCCCGATCCGAAGAAGGCCTTCGTGAACGCCTCGATCGAACCGGCCAGGTCGGCCATCGTGATGTCGCGGTCGACGACCAGCCCTTCGATCTGGTGGAACACGGGCATGTGCGTCGCGTCGGGCGTGTCGCGCCGGAAGACCCGACCGGGCGCCACGATGTAGATCGGCGGCTCGTGTTCGAGCATCGTGCGGATCTGTACCGGCGAGGTGTGGGTGCGCAGCACGGTCGTCCCCGGCGCACCGCCAGGGGGGACGTGGTCGACGAAGAGCGTGTCCCACTCCCCTCTCGCCGGGTGCCCGATCGGCATGTTGAGGGCTTCGAAGTTGTGCCAATCCGTCTCGACCTCGGGTCCCTCGGCCACCTGGTACCCGAGCCCGAGGAACACGTCCTCGAGCCGCTCCCACGCCTGGGTGACGAGATGGGCGTGGCCGCGCGACGGGCGGCCGATGAACTCGGTCAGGTCGAGCCGCTCGGCCTCGACCCGAGACGCGAGCTCGTCGGCCCGCAGCGCCGCTCGGCGGTCCTCGAGCGCGGCGCTGACGTCGGACAGCGCCTGGTTGACGGCTTCACCGGCGGCGCGCTTCTCCTCGATCGTGGCGAGCGAGCCGAGCCGGGTCTTGAGCTGCGCGAGATCGCCGCGCTTGCCGGTCAACTGGGTGGCGAGGGCGTTGACGCTGTCGAGGTCGCCGGCCGCGGCGATCCGGGCGAGTGCCGCGTCGCGTGCGGCGTGGATGTCGGTGAGCACGGGTGTCCTTTCGTGGGCGTGAGCGGTACCGCGGTCCCCGGACGAACTCAGGACACGGCGCAGGAGCGAATGATCGCTGACGTGGCGGACGCCATCCCCGGATTCACCCGGGGCACGAAAATCGCTGCGACTGCGGCTTCACGAGTCGCCACGCTATCGAGGACCGACCCGCCGTCGCCACCCCATTCCTGCGGCAACCGGCCGGCGCGGCTGCTGACCCCGCCCGGACCCCCGCGGTAGCGTCGCGGCGATGACGGTCGATCACCGCGAGCTGACGCGCCTGACCGATCGCCGGGCCTGGGTCGATCGGACCACGATCGGCCTTGCGGTAGCCCTCGGATGGTTCGTCGTCGTGCTGTTGATCGGGCCGCAGGGCGAGCTGACCGCCCCTGCCAGCCGGATGCTGGCGATCTTCGGCGCCGCGGTCGTGCTGTGGATCACCGAGGCGATCCCGCTGTCGGCCACGTCGATCTTCGTCGTCATCGCCGAGATCCTGATGATCTCCGACGAGGCGCTCGTCGGCCTGCCGGCGGCCTTCGAGGCGCCGCCGTACCAGAGCATCTTCGCCACGCTCGCCAGCCCGGTCCTCATGCTGTTCCTCGGCGGCTTCGTCCTCGCCGACACGGCCGCGAAGTACCGCCTCGACCGCAACCTCGCCGGGCTCCTGCTGCGCCCGTTCGGCACGTCGCCACGGGCGATCCTGGCCGGCCTGATGGCGATCACGGCCGTGTTGTCGATGTTCGTGTCGAACACGGCGACGACGGCGGCGATGATGGCCGTCGTGCTGCCGGTCGCCGCAGGGCTCGAACCGGGCGACAGGTTGCGGGTCGGGCTGATCCTGTCGGTGCCGATCGCCGCCAACGTCGGCGGGCTGGGAACGCCGGTTGGCTCACCGCCGAACGCGATCGCCCTCGGTCGCCTCCAGGACCAGGGCATCGCGGTCGACTTCCTGCGATGGATGGTCCTGGCCGTGCCGGTGGCGGCGATCGTCCTGGCGTTCGCCTGGTTCCTGATCGTGCGCCGCTTCCCCGCGTCGGCCGACGCCCTCGACATCCGCATCGGGGGTGCGTTCGACCGTCGACCGGCGGCGCTGGTCCTGTACGTCGTGTTCGCGCTGACCGTGCTCGCCTGGGTCACCGAGCCGGTGCACGGCGTCCCGTCGTCGATCGTCGGGTTCTCCGCCGTCGTCGTCCTGCTCGCCACCCAGGTGTTCACCGTCGACGACCTGCGGACGCTGAACTGGCACATCCTGTGGTTGGTCGGCGGCGGCATCGCGCTCGGCAACGGCGTGGCGAGCACCGGGCTCGACGTCTGGCTGGTCGGGTTGTACGACTGGGGGTCGCTGCCGACCCTGCTGCTGATGCTCGCCCTCGCCGTGGTCGCGCTCGGCCTGAGCACGATCATCTCGAACTCGGCAACCGCCAACCTGATGGTGCCGATCGGCATCAGTCTGGCGACGTCGGCGGCGGTCGACCTCGACCCGCTGCTCGCCGGGCTGCTGATCGCGATGTCGTGCTCGCTGGCGATGGCGCTCCCGGTCAGCACCCCCCCGAACGCCGTTGCCTACGCGTCCGGCGAGATCGAGACCCGTGACATGGCGACGGTCGGGTTGCTCGTCGGCGCGCTCGGCCTCGTCCTCGTCGTGTTCGTCATGCCCCCGATCTGGAACGGGCTGGGCCTGCTGTGACCGGACGGGCGGTCATCCTCGTCGTCGACGCCGACCGTCCGGCCGGCGAGGAGCTGGCCGAGGACGTGCGGCTCGTGCTCGGCGAGCTCGCCGACGTCGAGCTGGTGGCGGGCGCCGGCGAGGCGGTCGCCGCGGCACAGGCCGTCCACGACGCGGGCGGGCTGGTACCCGTCGCCCTGGTCGACCTCGACGTCGATGCTCACGAGGGTGCCGACGCCGTCGTCGCCCTCCACCGTCACCCGCAGCTCCAGGCGACGCGCACGGTGCTCGTCACGTCGCGAGCGTCGCTGCACGACGTCGACGCCGCCCTGCAGCTCGGCGCGGTCAACGGGATGATCACCCGCCCGTGGACCCAGCACGGGCTCGGGCGGTTGCTCGAAGCGAACCTCGCCACGTATCTCGTCGAGTTCGCCCCGGACCGCCTCGAGGAGTTCGCCGACCTGCTCGACGCCTCCGACCTGGCCGACGCCCGCGTCCGGATGGAGCAGCAGCGGGCGGCACCGGCGACCGCCGGCACGGCCCCCCATCCCCTCCTCGGCGAGCCGATGGACGACGACGAGATGGAGCGCCGCATGGTCGAGTTGCTCGATCGCGGCCTCGGACACCCGGCGCGACTGCGGATGGCACCCGGCACCGTGATGATCGAGGAGGGCGAGGACGTCGGCGGTATCTATGTCGTGCTCGACGGGACGGTGCGCCTCTCGTCGCACACGCAGTCGGGTGAGCTCGTGCTGCACGAACGGTCGACCGGCGCGATCGTCGGCCTGCTCTCGCTGGCCAGCCACCGGCGGGCGCTGCTGCGCTGCCAGGCGGTGACCGATGTCCGGGCGATCCCGGTCACGCTCGACCAACTGGCGCGCGCGCTCGCCGCCGAGCCGGAGCTGGCCGGACTGCTGACGCGCATCCTGATCAGCTCGCTCGCCCGTCGGCTGCGACGATCCGAGGAGCTGCAGGTCGAGCTCGACGCGAGCCTGGCGGCGCTGTCGGAAGCTCGTGCCCAGCTCGTGGCCAGCGCCCGGTTCACCGCCCTCGGCGAGATGGCCGCGGGGATGGCGCACGAGCTCAACAACCCGACCGCGGCGCTGGTCCGCAGCATCGACAACCTCGGCGACGACGTCGCCGCCGTCGTCGCCGATCCGATCGTCATCGCCGCGCTGCGGCGCCGGATCGACGCCCCACCGATGCCGTCGTCGGAGCTGCGCTCGCTCCGGCGCGAGATCGGGCAGGCGGTCGGCGATCGGGCGCTCGCCGACCGGCTCGTCGATGCCGGGGCGACGAGCGTCGACGACGCGCAGGCGCTGATCGGCGCCGACGAGGCGGTGCTCCGGCGGCTCGAGGGGGCGACGCAGCTCGGGGAGACGATCCGGACGGTCGTCGGGGTGGCGGACCGGATCCAGTCGCTGGTCGGGAGCCTGCGGAGCTACGTGCGCGGCGACGACGGCCGGGGCGAGGTGCATCCCGGCGTCGACGTCACGACCGGTCTCGACGACGCGCTGCGGCTGGTCGCCCACCGGCTCGACCGGGTCGAGGTCGAGCGCGACTACACGCCGGTGCCGCCGATCACGGCCCGTCCGGGGGCGTTGCAGCAGGTGTGGTCGAACCTGCTGATCAACGCCCTCGACGCGATGCACGACGAGGGGCTGCTGACCGTCCGGGTCCGCACCGGCGGGACCGGCGTGTCGGTCGAGATCGGCGACGACGGACCCGGCATCCCGCCGGACCTGGTGCCGCGGATCTTCGAGCCGCGCTTCACGACCAAGGACGGCAGGGTCCGGTTCGGGTTGGGCCTCGGGCTGTCGATCAGCCGCCAGATCGTCGAGGAGCACGACGGTACGATCACCGTCGAGAGCCGGCCCGGCCACACCGTGTTCACGGTCGTGCTGCCGGTGGAGGGAGCAACATGAGCGACACGAGCACGAGAGCCATGAGCCGCACGAGCGACAACGGCTTCATGAGCTGCACGGGCGTCATGAGCGGCACGGGCGACATGACAGGCACCGCCGGGTGAGGGAGCTCGTCATCCTGGCCGTCGAGGACGAGCCGGAGGTGCGCGCCGCGGTCGTCCGCGACCTGGAGGCCTTCGCCGGCACGATCCGCGTCGACCAGGCCGACGATGTCGGCGATGCGCGCGCTGCGATCGGCGAGGCCGCCGCCGCGGGCGACCGGATCGGCCTGATCGTCGCCGACCATCGCCTGCCAGGCGGGGAGAGCGGGGTCGATCTCCTCGTCTCGCTGCACCAGGACCCGGCGACCAGCGGCATCCGCACGATCCTGCTCACCGGGCAGGCCGGGCACGAGGACACGATCCGGGCGATCAACGAAGCCGGCCTCGATCACTACCTGACCAAGCCGTGGGACCCCGCCGAGCTGCGCACGGTCGCCGTCGACCTGCTGACCTCGTACGTGATCGAGTCCGGGATCGATCCGCTCCGCTTCGCCCGCGAGCTCGACGCCCCCCGCCTGATGGAGGCCTACGCCGCCCGCGGCCGCCCGGACTGACACCGAGCGCGCCGCGGGACGCGCTGTACCGCCCTTGCTGTACCGCCCGGTCTTGCCGTACCGCCCGGTCTTGCCGTACCGCCCGGTCTTGCCTCGCCGCCCGATCCGCCTCGCCGCACCGCCCGACCGACCCCGCCGCACCGCCCGACCCCGCCGCACCGCCCGACCCCGCCGCACCGCCCGACCGACGCCGCCGCACCGCCCGACCGACCCTGCCGCACCGCCCGACCGACCCTGCCGCACCGCCCGATCCGCCTCGCCGCACCGCCCGATCCGCCTCGCCGCACCGCCCGACCCTGCGGCACCGCCCGACCCGCCTCGCCGCACCACCCGACCGACGCCGCCGCACCACCCGATCCGCCTCGCCGCACCACCCGACCGACCCCGCCGCACCGCCCGACCGACCCCGCCGCACCGCCCGACCCTGCCAAACCGACCGACAGCGCGACTCCCGGCCCGGCCCACCGCGCCAGAAGGTCTACAGCGCAACTCCCGGCCCGGCCGACCGCGGGGCCGACTGACGCCGCCAGGGACGCGTCTGCACCGCTCCCCGACCGCTCGCACCGCCGACCGAACGACACCATCCGAAGCGCCTTCCCGCCCACTCTCCGGCCACTCGCACCGCCGACCGAACGACACCGTCCGAAGTCACGCCCCGCCCACTCCCCGACCACTCGCACCCGCCGACCGAACGACACCATCCGAAGTCACGCCCCGCCCACTCCCCGACCACTCGCACCGCCGACCGAACGACACCATCCGAAGTCACGCCCCGCCCACTCCCCGACCACTCGCACCGCCGACCGAACGACGCTGTCCGAGGTCGCGCGTTGCTCGCGCTGCCTCGCCGAGCCGCGCGGCCGATCGATCCATGGCCGGAGGAACGCGCTTCCACGCTCCTCCGGACCCCGCCCGCGGCCCACGATCGCCCGCCGGCTCATGCTGCGCGGCGCCGGATGGGCGGGCCGGTGTTGTGGATCGTACCGTCGGGGAGCCGGAGCGTCAGCTCGCGGCCGGGGCCGAGCCCGACGGTCCAGCCGTCGCGATGGATCTTCGTATGGTGCCTGGTGCACACCGGGAGGAGGTTGTCCAGGTCGGTCCGGCCACCGTGCCGCCACCAGACCACGTGGTGCAGGTGGCACCGATCGAACGCCACGCTGCATCCCGGGATCGCACAACCCCGGTACAGCGCCCGCAGCGCCCGCCGTTGGGCCCGGTTCGCCAGGCGGGTCGTGCGGCCGAGGTTCAGCTCACCGGGCGCGTGCAGCACGACCCCGTTGCGCACCACCACCCCGACCACCTCGGCGGTCCCCGCCAACTCGGCGAGCACACGGGCGGGGATCTCGACCGGCAGCGGCCACTGCGCGACCGGACCCGGCTCGCCCGGCGCGTCGGCATCGACGACCACGACGAACTCCGGTCGCCCGGGGCGGCCCGCACCAGCACCACCGTCGAGGACCAGCCGGCGGAGCGCGTGGGCGGCGAGGAACCTGTTCTTGTCGACCGGGTCGGTCGGGCACTCGTCCGGCGCCGACTCGGCGAACAGGGCCTCGACCGCGGCATCGAGCCGGGCGGCCAGCCTGACCCCGGTCAGCGGATCGAACCGGCCCCGAACGTTCCACATCCCCTCGCCGTCGGTCCAGGTGCTCAACCTGGTGTTGCGCCGCTGGCGAGCGAGCCGGTCCTCGCCGTCGTCGGCCTGGATCCGCCTGACTTCCAGCCGGACCCGCTCGGCGAACTGCTCGATCGTCGCCGCCGTGGCGACCCCGACCAGCGACTCGACCCGATCGAACAACGCGCCGCGCTGCTCATCGTTCAACTGCTTGGACCCCCGGGTGACCGCATCGACGTGACCGGCCGTGATCGCACCGTCGTCCAACGCCCCAGCCAGCTGCGGGGTCCGGGCCAGGGTGTCGGCCCGCTCCTTGGACTTCGACGCCGCGCCGAGCGAACACTTGCCCGACGCCGCGATCGTCGCCTCGGGGAACGACACCTGCGCCGCCAGGCGGGCCACCAGCGCCGCCTGCTGGGCGTCGGCCCACGCCGTCAGCTCCCGAACCGCGACCAGCGCCGACTCGATCGCCGGCGCACCGGCCGCATCGTCGGCGCGCGCTGCGGCCACCCGCTCCACCCGCTCGATCACCGCTCCGACCTCCATACGAACAAGCGTACGAGGGGGTGTCGCAGCGCGAGTCGCGCCGCCGCCCGCGGTCAACCGGACGACGCCTGCCGGGCGACTTCGAAGGCGAGCACGGTCGCGGCCATCGCGACGTTGAGCGATTCGGAGCGGCCGGCGTGGCGGATCGTGACCCAGTCGGCGATCGGGCCGTGGTCATCGGTCCAGTCGGCGGGAAGCCCAGCGGCCTCGTTGCCCATCACGATCGCCACCCGCCCGGACAGGTCGGCCTCGGTGTGCGGGCGGACCGTCCGCCCGGGCGCCTCGTGGCTGCTCGTGCCGACGAGCCGCAGCCCGGCGCCGGCGACATCGTCGAGCGTCGCGGTCACCACCGGGACGTGAAAGAGCGACCCTGCCGACGCACGGACCGCCTTGGGGTTGTACGCGTCGGCCGAACCCGGGGTGAGCACGACCGCCCCGGCACCCGCCGCCTCGGCCGAACGCACGATCGTGCCGACGTTGCCCGGGGCCTGGACGCGGTCGAGCACGATGACGAACGATGCCGCCGACAGCACGCCGGGATCGATCGACCGCATCGTGACCAGCGTC
Organism: Ilumatobacteraceae bacterium; assembly: GCA_963825565.1. Lineage (GTDB taxonomy): Bacteria > Actinomycetota > Acidimicrobiia > Acidimicrobiales > Ilumatobacteraceae > JBFGCT01. The sequence goes on along the minus strand of CAWGTW010000019.1, from coordinate 71,194 downwards.
AGCGGTGCCTGAGGTGCCTCCGTCGACGCCACCCGTTCGAGAACGCCCGGCGCGAGATCGTTGACCGGCCCCGCGCCGCGAACGGCCGCATCGCTGCCCTCGGGGACGTACTGGGCGATGCACTTCCAGCCGCCGGCCACGGCCTCGGCGGTCAGCACCGGACCCTCGACGACGAACAGGCCATCGCCGTGACGCGCACTGCGGCGCCCGAGGAGGCGCCGCAGTTGTTGGACGTTGCGATTGTTGAAGCTCAGCGCACCCACGTACGCCGGCCCGAGGAGACCGCTGGGTACTGCCGTTGCCGAGATCGACCGGTAGGCAGGCCGGACACACGGCCGCAGGGCCCGCCACCACCCGTCCGTCCTGGCGCGATCCGAGAACGCTGCGAGTGGCGACGCCTGGCGGTCGAGATCGGCGACATGTAGTGCTCGGCGGTCTCCTAGAGCGACGCCTTGGCGCTGTCGACCAGCTTGGCGAACGCCGCCGGATCGGTCACCGCGAGATCGGCGAGGATCTTGCGATCGACCTCGATGCCGGCCGCGTTCAACCCGGCGATGAACCGGCTGTAGCTCATGTCGTTCTGGCGGCAGGCCGCGTTGATCCGCTGGATCCACAGACGGCGCATCTCACCCTTGCGGGCGCGGCGATCGCGGAACGCGTAGTTCCCCGATCGCATGACCTGCTCGTTGGCGGCCCGGAACGAACGGCTCTTGTTGCCGTAGTACCCCTTCGCCTGCTTCAACACCTTCTTGTGACGATTGGTCTTCGTCACGCCACGCTTCACACGTGCCATCTCGATTCCTCCTCTTGGAACTCGGTCGTCTCAGCGCTCGGCGAGGAGGCGCTTGATCTTCTTGGCGTCGCCGGGATGGACGTCGACGTCGGCCGCGAGGCGGCGCGTACGCGTCGAGGGCTTCTTCTCGAACAGGTGCTGGCGCATGGCCTGCTGCCGGCGCAGTCGGCCGGTCCCGGTCGTCTTGAACCGCTTAGCTGCGGTCTTCGATGTCTTCATCTTCGGCATCGGATGCTCCTTCGGTCTGCGCCGCTGCCGCTTGCTCAGCCTCGTGCTCCGCGGCGGCCGCCGCTTTTCTCATCGCTTCCTGGGCTTGTTTGTCCGGTGACAACATCATCGACATGCTCCGGCCTTCGAGCCTGGCCCGGGTGTCGACCTTTGCCGCCGGACCCACCGCTTCGAGCACGTCGTCGAGGATCTTCGATCCGAGCTCGGGGTGGGCCATCTCTCGTCCGCGGAACTGCAGCGTGATCTTGACCTTGTGACCCTCGTCGATGAACCGGATGACGTTGCGCGTCTTGGTGTCGAAGTCGCCCTTGCCGATCTTGGGTCGGTACTTGACTTCCTTCACCGTGACGTTGGTCGACTTCTTGCGGGCCTCTTTGGCCTTCTGCCCCTCTTCGTACTTGAACTTCCCGTAGTCCATGATCCGGCAGACGGGTGGGTTCGCTCCGGGGGCAACTTCGACCAGATCGAGATCGAGTCCCTTGGCCATCCGCAGCGCCTCGGGAACCGGCTTGATTCCGAGTTGATCGCCGGAGGGTCCGATGAGTCGGACCTCCCTGCTGCGGATGCGGTCGTTCACGCGGTGCTGGTCGCCACGCTGGTCATTTCGCGGTGCTATGACTGCTCACTCCTGTGCAAATGGGCCTCCCCATGTGTCTGATGAAACGGTGCTCGACGCGAACTGCACGCGGAGCGACCGGACACGGGGCGCCACGTCGTGGTGCCGAGCGGCTGGTCTCAGCCATGTGACCCGGGCGCACGTCGCTCGAGAGCTGCGGTGGCCGGGTGGGGGTCTCCCCCACTTCGCTTCAGTTGTCGTGTCGGTAGGGTATCGCACGTGACTGACGAAACCTCTGGGCAGGACTTCGGCGACATCAACGACGCCCTGGCGGGCTTCGGCGGCGGTACCGGCGACCCGACGGGGACCGAACCGCCCGAGGGCGAATCGCTCGACCCCGGACCGGAGCTCGACCAGGACCAGATCGACGCCATCGAAGAGGCGCAGCGGGCGATGGAGGAGGCCCGCGACCGCCTGGCCGACGTGCCCGCCGAGGTCGTCGTGACCAACCACGTGATGGGCCTGTACGAGCTCGCCGCGATCCACCTGTCGGCCACCCCGCCCGAACTGGTACAGGCGGCGCTGGCCATCGATGCGGTGGCCTGCCTCGTCGACGGGCTCGGCGACCGCCTCGGGCACGATGCGCCGGTGATGCGTGACGCGCTCAACAACATCCGCCTGGCGTTCGTGCAGATCAAGGGCAGTGTGTCCGACGACCCGTCCACCGCGGCCGGCTGAACCGCGCGGCGGTCGAGCGCACGCTCAACCGCGGTCGGGGGCGAACCGGCCGATCGGTGCGGCGACGACCCGCCCGTCGCGGACGACGACGTCCTCCGCGGCCAACAGCTCCGTCTGGCGTCGCCGGTCGCCGGCGACGAGCCGGCCGGCGGCGTTGACGACCCGCCACCACGGGACCTCTTCGTCGGTGGTGGCGAGGATCCGCCCGACGAGGCGGGAGTGCTTCGGGTAGCCGGCGACGTCGGCGACATCGCCGTACGTCGTGACCTCGCCCTCGCCGAGCGCCATCAGGACGTCGACGATCCGGCGCTCCCGTTCGGCCGACGGGTCGGTGCTCACGACGCGATGTTGCCCGCCTCGTACCGGCCGAACTTCGCCAGGAGCTCGAACGTGACCGGCGTGCCGACCGCGATGTCGCGCGAGCCGTCGGCGATCTCGACGCAGTGGAAGTCGTGCTCGGCACCGGAATCGGCCCGGATCGTCCCCAGCCCCCGGTCGGCGTCGAACGCGATCACCACGCCCGCCCGCCGATCGCCGAGCCCGCTCACGGAACGATCTTGCTGATCGGCATCTCGACCAGGTCGGTCGCCCCGGCGTCGCGCAGCTCGGGGATGACGAGGTTGATCGTCCGCTTCTCGACCACCGATTCGACCGCATAGCCGCCGCCGGCGAGCGGGGAAAGCGTCGGCGACTTCATCGACGGCAGGACGGCGAGCACGGCGTCCTTGCGTTCCTCGGTCACGTTGAGCTTGAGCAGCACCCGGCCGCGGGCGTCGAGCACCCCGTTGAGCAGGGTCATCAGCTGGGTCATCGCCTTGCGCTTGTCCGGGTCCGCCGCGGCGACCGGGTTGGCGACCACCTCGGTGTAGCTCGACATGATCGTGTCGATGATCCGCAGGCCTGCGGCGCGCAGCGCCCGCCCGGTCTCGGTGATCTCGACCACGCAGTCGGCGATGTCGGGGATCTTCGCCTCGGTCGCCCCGTACGACAGGCGCACCTGGGCATCGACGCCGTGCTCGGCGAAGTACCGCTTGGTCAGCTCGGGATACTCGGTCTGGACCCGCACGCCATCGGGCAGATCGCGCACGGTCGCCGCAGGGGAGTCGCCGGCGACGGCGACCACGATGCGCACCGGGTTGGCGGTCCGCTTCGAGTACTTCAGCTCGCCGAGCGTCTCGACGGTACTCCCGGTCTCCTCGACCCAATCCCGGCCGGTGATGCCCAGGTCGAACAATCCTTCGGCGACGTAGGTCGGGATCTCCTGGGGCCGCAGGATCCGCACCGACTCGATCCGCGGGTCGTCGACCGACGCCTGGTAGTCGACCGACGACGACCGGACCACCGGCAGGTCGGCCGCCTCGAACAGGTCGAGGGTGGCCTTCTCCAGCGAGCCCTTCGGCAACACGATCCGCAGCACGCCCGGGAGGCTACCGGCGCCCGTCGACCGGGCTCGCGGTCAGTGGCTGGTGTCGGTGTCGTGGAGGAGCCGCAGCGCATGGGGCACGACGTCGATGATCGCGTCGAGTTGCTCGACACACCCCTTCGGGCTCCCCGGCGTGTTGACGATCAGCGCCCGTTCGCGGATGCCGGCGATGCCGCGCGACAGCCGGCCGAGCGGGTTGCACAACCGCATCGCCTCGGCCAGCCCGGGGGCCTCACGCTCGACGACCGCTCGCGTGCCTTCGGGGGTCTGGTCGCGGGGCGCGAACCCGGTTCCGCCGGTGGTGACGACCAGTCCGGCGAACGCCCCGGTCATCTCGATGAGCGACCGCGCCACCTCCTCGGCCCCGTCGGCGGTCACACGGTGGTCGATCACGTCGAACCCAGCGGCCGCGAGGCGGTCGACCAGCGCCGCGCCGCTGCGGTCCTCGCGCACGCCGTGGGCCACCCCGTCGCTGACGGTCAACACCTTGGCCAACGGGGCCGGCTCGTCGCTCATCACCGCCGACGGTATCGAATCAACGTCATGCCGTCGGTGTCCGCGTCCTGCGGCAGCACCCGCCAGCCGGTCCCGTACGGGCGCCACATGCCCATGGGCGGCGGCGTCGGATCGGGTTCGAACCCCTCGGGAACCGGGTGGTCGATCGACTCGGCGGCGGTCAGCGTGCAGACGCTGTAGACGAGCCGCCCGCCCGGCCGCACGAGGTCGGCGGACGCCGCCAGCAACCGCCGCTGGAGGGCGGTCAGGTCGACGACGTCGCGCGCGGTGATCCGCCATCGGGCGTCGGCCCGCCGGCGCAGCGCGCCGAGCCCGGAGCATGGCGCGTCGACGAGTACCGCATCGAACGAGCCCGTGGAAAACGGCGGGGCGCAGCCGTCGGCGGCCACGACCGGGACCCGCAGCCCGAGCCGCTCGGCGTTCTCGGCGACGACCCGCGCCCGGCCCGGTCGGTGGTCGGCGGCGACGACCGCCGCCCCGACCGCCGCCAGCGCCGTCGACTTGCCACCCGGTGCGGCGCAGACGTCGAGCACCGACTCCCCCGGCACCGCCCCGACCGCCGCGGCCACCCACTGCGACGACTCGTCCTGCACGTATCCGTCGGCCCTGACCGACACCGGTGGCGCTTCGTTCATCCGCTCGAGCGCAGCATCCCCGTCGTCGCCGAGCTCGTCGCGCAACCGCTCGACGATCCAGTCGGGGTAGCTCAACCGGGCGGCATCGGACGGCCACACCATCGCCTCGACCGGCGCGCCGGCGACCTTGCGCAGCACCGCGTTGACGAAGCCGCGTGTACGCCGCGGCGCGAGCGCGACGGTCTCGCCGACCGCGGCGTGCGGCGGGACACCGGCGTACGCCAGCTGGAAGGCGCCGAGCCGAAGCACGCTGCGGGTGACGCCGTCGGGCGGGGAGGCGACGAACCGATCGACGAGCGCATCGCAGGCGCGACGCATCCGCGTCGTCCCGTACACCAGCTCGGTCACGAATCGGCGGTCGGCCGGGCTCAGGCACGACGCGTCGAGCGCCGGTCCGAGCGCGAGGTTGGCGTACGCGCCGTCGTCCTCGATGCGGCGCAGCACGTCGAGCGCGACCTGGCGCGCGCTCCCGGCCCGCGGGTCGGGCGGCGAGCCGCTGCCCGCGCGGCTGCGAACGGTGCGGCGGGCGCTCACCGGTCGCCGAACAGTTCGTCGGGCTGCGGTCGGGCACCGTTGCGCCATGCGGCAAACGGCATCGGCGCCTTGCCCTCCGGCTGGACGGTCGTCGGTCGCAGCCGGCCGTCGACCAGGTCTGCTGCGAGCACCTTCAGCCGCTTGCCCCGGAACGTCGTCCACGCCCCGCCGACGCGCACCAGCCGGTGGACCGCCTCGGCGGGGGCGTCCCAGTCGATCTCGAACTCGGCGGCGTCGAGCTTGGACGCGTAGACCGATTCGCCGATCTGTGGCTCGGCCGTGTCGATCCAGTCCCGTAGCGGGGATGCGAGCGTCTCGACCAACAGCTCGCTCCCGACCGCGACCAGCGAGCTCCGCAGCTCGTCGGCGGTCGCGTCCGGGCCGATCGCGACCTCCCGCCGGGCGTACACGCCGCCGGTGTCGAGCCCCTCCTCCATCCGCATGATGCACACGCCGGTCACGTCGTCGCCCGCCAGGATCGCCCGCTCGACCGGCGCCGCGCCCCGCCACCTGGGCAGCAGCGAGAAGTGCACGTTGACCATCGGGACGGCGTCGAGCACATGGGGCTTGATGATCTGACCGAACGCGACGACCACCCCCAGCTCGGCATCCCGATCGGCGACCGCGGTCAGCACGTCGTCGACCGCGTGCGACACCGGGATCCCCAACTCGATCGCAGCGGCCTTCACCGGGCTCGGCGACCGGCCCGCGCCACGCCCTCGCCGCTTGTCCGGACGGGTGACGACGAGCACGACCTCGTGACCGGCGGCGACGAGCGCCCGCAGCGGCGGGACCGCCATCGCCGGCGTGCCGAGGTAGAGGAGCCGCATCGGGGCCGGCTCAGCCGAGGCCGAGGCGCCGGCGCAGCGGGCGGGCCGGCTCGGTGGCCGCCGTCGCCTGCTCCTCGAGCCGGCGGTACTCGGTCAGCGCCTCCTTGCGCTGTTCCGGCGTCATCCGGTCGAACATCAGCACGCCGAGCAGATGGTCGATCTCGTGCTGGAACATCCGCGCCTCGAGCTCGTCGGCCTCGATCTCCACGATCTCACCGTGCAGGTTGACGCCGCGCACCAGCACCTGCTTCGGGCGGAGCATCTCGACGTAGAGGCCGGGGATCGACAGGCACCCCTCGTCGTACACCCACTCGCCGTCGGACTCGACGATCTCGGGGTTGATGATCGCCAGCGGCTCCTCGCCGAAGTCCCACACGACGACCTGCTTCTGCACACCGATCTGGGGGGCGGCGAGCGCGATGCCGTTGCTCGAATCGACCAGGGTGTCGAACATCTCGTCGACCAGGCGGATCACCTTGCCGTCGACGTCGTCGACCGGAGCGGCTTTCGTCTTGAGCACCGGGTCGCCGTAGGTGCGGATCTTGTACGACATGGCATGCCAGGCTACGGGCGATGCCCGACGACCGGACCGATCACTACTTCGACGGGAACCCGACCGTCGCCTCCGATCCGGTGACGGTCGACGTGACCTTGCCCGATACGGCGTTCGTGCTGGAGACCGACCGCGGCGTCTTCAGCCGGGGGCACCTCGACCCGGGCACGTCGCTGCTGCTGCGGGCGATGGCGCCGATCGCGGCGTCCGGCGACCTGCTCGACCTCGGGTGCGGATCCGGACCGATCGCGTTGACGATGGCCCGGCGCGCTCCCGGGGCCACGGTCTGGGCGATCGACGTCAACGAGCGGGCGCGGGCGCTGTGTGCCCGCAACGCCGACCGCAACGGCCTGGCCAACATCGAGGTCCGCCACCCCGGCGACGTCGATCCCGGGGTGCGGTTCGCGACGATCTGGTCCAACCCGCCGATCCGCCTCGGCAAGGAGGCGCTGCACCAGTTGCTCACCACCTGGCTCGACCGGCTCGCACCGGCGGGCACCGCGACGCTGGTCGTGCAGAAGCACCTGGGTGCCGACTCGCTCCAGCGCTGGCTGGTCGGCACGGGGTTCCCGACCGAGCGCGTCGCAGCGAAGTCGGGCTACCGCCTCCTGACCATCGGCGGTTGAGGGGCTCACCGTTCGCGTCGCGGATCCGGCCGGCCCCTCGACATCGATCGCGACGCAAACGACCGAATCGGGGCGTCAGATGCGGGGTGGGTCGACCTCGATGCGGGTCCGCGAGCCGGGGGGGCGGGCCGTCGCGTTCAGCGCCCCGCCGAGGGTCGTCCAGTCGGCGGCGCGGACCACGAACCGGCCCGAGCCATCGCCGCCGACGCGCACGTCGTCGCCGAGTTGCTCGACGATCGCCGCGGCACCGTCGCCGGACACGACCGCCAACGCTCCGTAGGGTGGCAGCCCGAGCAGACGGCGGCGGACCCGCTCGCCGGCGAGGACGATCTCCGGGTCGCCGGCGTGCGCAGCCCGAAGGACGTCGTGGTCCGGCGAGAACGTCTGCACCATCACCTCGGGGGCGATGCGACCGGCGCGCACGATCAATGCCAACGCCTGCTCGGCCGCCCGGAACCGCGGCGCCAACATCTCGGAGTCGAACTCGAGGAACGCGACGACATCGGCCCGCCCGACCCGGTGCAGCACGGCCTCGGTCCCGACGGTCACGCCGCCGGCGCGGGGCGCCCCACGGTCGGACCCGGTCACCGCCACCACCGGCCGGGCGGCGGCCGCCTCCAGCTCCTCGCGGAGCCGGGTGACGCCGGGCCGGAGGTTGGCGAACCTCGAAGCACCGCACGCCTGGCAGACCGGCGGCCGCTGCGCGTCGCAGCGCCGGCACACGAGCTGCCCGTCGTCGGACAACCCGACCGCGGCGTCGCACGCCTCGCACCGGACGAGCGCTCGGCACGCCCGGCAGGCGAGCACGCGCGCCCGCCCGGTGATGTTGCTGACGCACACCACCGACCGGTCGTGATCGCGCAGGCGCTCGATCAGCGGCGACGTCAGCAACGACCGCTTCCACGGGTCCTCGTCGGTGCGGTCGACCACGGTCACGACCGGCCACCCCGCCCGTTCGCGGACCGGAGGCGGGTGGACGACACCGGACGTGCCGGCGTACGTCTCGACCGCGACCAGCGTGGGAACGGGCGACACGAGCACGAGCGGTACGCCGGCACGCCGGCAGCGTTCGGCGACCACGTCGCGGGCGTGCCAGGTCGGGGAGCGTTCCTCCTGCAGCGCCTCGTCGTGCTCGTCGAGGACGATCGCCGCGGCGAGCCCGGCACACGGCGCCCACGCCGCAGATCGGGCACCGACCACGACGTCGACGCCGGCGGCTGCTGCCGCCCAGTCGTCGGGGACGAGCGCGACCTCGACGTTGGCCCGTCGCAGCCGCGTCGCCATCATCGCCGCGCCGACGTGGTCGGCGACGACGATCAGCGTCGGCCCGCGTCCGACCGCCGACAGCACGGCCGGCATCACGTCGACCCTGGGCGCGAGGCGCAGCACACCGCCGCCCTGCGCGAGCAGCCGCGACGTGGCAGGCGAGCTCGGCCCCGGTCGGCGTGCAGTCCGTGCCGGCATCGGTAGCCGCGTCACCGCCCGATGTGGCGACGCGGCGACCAGGAAGGGCCGCAGACGCCGAGCCGCCCACCGCACCGACGCCCACTCGGCGAGCTCGATCAGCTCGGCGCTCGGACCGTGGCCGGTCACCTTGGCGATCGGTTTCAGCGCGGCGACGTCCAACCCGGCGGATGGCTCGGCCGACAGGCCGACGACCCAACCGCCGACGCGGCGGCCATGGAGCTCGACCCGCACGATCGTGCCGACCGCGACGTCGTCGAGGAGATCGTCGGGAACGAGGTAGTCGAAGCGCTTGTCGAGCCCGGTGACGTCGGGCAGCACGCGTGCGACGCGGGTCGTGCCCGCCTCGGTCACGCGCCGACGGCGGCCTTGAACTGCTCGAGCCGGTCGAGCTGCTCCCACGGGAACTCGGCCCGGCCGAAGTGGCCGTAGGCCGCGGTCTGGCGGTAGATCGGCCGCTTCAGATCGAGGTCGCGGACGATCGCCGCCGGCCGCAGGTCGAACACGTCGCGGACAGCCGCCTCGATCCGGGCGTGTGCGACGGTGGCAGTGCCGAACGTGTCGACCAGGATGCTCACCGGGTGGGCCATGCCGATCGCGTAGGCCAGTTGGACCTCGCACCGAGTGGCGGCGCCGCTGGCGACGACGTGCTTGGCCACCCACCGCCCGGCGTAGGCGCCGGACCGGTCGACCTTGCTCGGGTCCTTGCCGGAGAACGCGCCGCCGCCGTGGCGGCCCATCCCGCCGTAGGTGTCGACGATGATCTTCCGCCCGGTCAGCCCGGCGTCGGCATACGGCCCGCCGCGCACGAAGCTCCCGGTCGGGTTGACGTAGATCTCATAGTCGTCGTCGGCGTACTGCTCGGGGACGACCGGGCGGATCACCTGGTCGATCAGATCGGGACGGATCACCGTGTCGCGGTCGATCCCCTCCTGGTGCTGGGTGCTGATCAGCACCGCCTTGAGGGCGATCGGCCGACCGGCCTCGTACTCGAACGTGACCTGGGTCTTGCCGTCGGGCCGGAGGTAGGGCACCTGGCCGGACTTGCGCACCTCGGCCAGACGCTCGGCGAGCCGATGGGCGGTCCAGATCGGGATCGGCATCAGCACGTCGGTCTCGTCGCAGGCGTAGCCGAACATCATCCCTTGGTCGCCGGCGCCCTGTGCGTTGAGATGGTCCTCGCCCGACGTGCCGCCGCGGACCTCCTCGCTCGTGTCGACCCCCTGTGCGATGTCGGGGCTCTGCTCGTCGATCGACACGAGCACGCCGCACGTGTGGCCGTCGAAGCCGAACAGCGCGTTGTCGTACCCGATGCCGTTGATCGTCTCACGGGCGATCTTGGGGATCTCGACGTACGCGTCGGTGCTGATCTCGCCGGCGACGACGCACAATCCGGTGGTCACGAGCGTCTCGCAGGCGACGCGGCCGTTGGGATCTTCGGCGAGGATCGCGTCGAGCACCGCATCGGAGACCTGGTCGGCCATCTTGTCGGGGTGACCCTCCGTGACGCTCTCGGAGGTGAAGGTGTATGAAGCCATGGGGTGGTGATGTCCTGTCAGTGTGCGTTGCGGATCTCGACGATGGCGTCGACGACGGCCTGCGCGACTTCTCGCTTGGAGGCGAGGTCGATCTCGACGGGCTCCGCGCCGGGCCGAAGTAGCGTAACCGCGTTGGTGTCGTGAGCGAAGCCCACGCTCGGAGCGGCGACGTCGTTGGCGACGATGAGGTCGAGGCGCTTGTCGACCAGCTTGCGCCGGGCGTTGGCGATCAGGTCCGACGTCTCGGCGGCGAAGCCGACCAACACCTGGCCCGCTCGCTTGCCGGCGCCGAGCTCGGCGAGGATGTCGGGCGTCGGTTCGAGTGCGATCTCGGGGACGCCGTCGCGCTTCTTCAGCTTGCCGGCGGCCGCATCGACGGGGCGGAAGTCGGCGACGGCGGCCGCCATCACGACGATGTCGCTCTCGACGGTGGCGGCGGCCATCGCGGCGAGCATGTCCGCCGCCGTCTCGACCTCGACCACGGTTGCGCCGTGCGGAGCCGGGAGCGCAGCGGTGGTGACGAGCGTGACCTGTGCACCGCGGGCGATCGCCTCGGCGGCGACCGCGTAGCCCTGCTTGCCCGAGCTGCGGTTGGCGATCACGCGCACGGCGTCGATCGGTTCGCGCGTGCCCCCGGCGGACACGACGACGCGCAGCCCATCGAGGTCGCCGGGTCCGACCACGCGCTCGGCTGCGGCGACGATCCGTTCGGGATCGGCGAGCCGGCCTGCGCCGACGTCGCCCCCCGCCAGTCGACCCTCGTCGGGTTCGACGACGTGGACGCCGCGCGCCCGCAGGGCGGCAACGTTGTCGACGACGCTCGGGTGCTCCCACATCTCGGTGTGCATCGCCGGGCAGATCATCACCGGGGCGCGGGTGGCCAGGAGCACGTTGGTGAGCAGATCGGTCGAGAGCCCGATCCGGTAGGCCGCGATCAGCCGAGCGGTCGCCGGCGCGACCAGCACCAGGTCGGTGCCCTGCCCGATCGCGGTGTGCGGGATCGGGGTCGTCGGGTTGTGCCAGAGCTCGGTCTGCACCGGCTCGGAAGCCAGCGCGCTCAGCGTCGTCCGACCGAGGAAGTGCTCGGCACCTTCGGTCATGATCGGCACGACGTGGGCACCGGCGTCGACGAGCCGGCGGCACACCTCGACCGCCTTGTACGCCGCGATCCCACCGGTGACGCCGAGCACGACGCGCCTGCCCGCCAGCACGCTCATCTCGGCACCGTGTCCCGCGGCGAACCGGGTACCCGGCTCAGCCTTCCGCGTCGCCGGCGTCAGCGTCGGCGTCAGCGTCGGCGGCCGGCTCCTCGGGCGCCTCGGTCCACACGATCTTGTCCTGGGAGATCTCCTCGAAGCCGATCGACAGCGGCTTCCGCGACACGGAGGTGACCTGCGGCGGGATCATGTGACCGAGCCCGTCACCGAGCTGGTTGAAGTACGAGTTGATGTTCCGCGCCCGGCGGGCGGCCAGGGTGACCAGCGAGAACTTGGAATCCACCTTGTCGAGCAGTCCCTCGATCGGTGGGTTGATCATCGTGTCGTGCTCGAACGCCATAGTGCGCCCGAGTCTACCGGGGGCGGCGGGCGTTGATGATCCTCAGCATCTCCTCCACCGTCTCGTCGAGGTCGTCGTTGACGACGACCTCGTCGGCGAGTCGGAGCCCGACCGGCTCTTCCTCCTCGGCCTTCTTGAGGCGTGCCATCACGCGGTCCTCCCGGTCGCCCCGGCCGCGCAGGCGTCGCTCCTGCTCGGCGCGCGACGGCGGCATGACGAACAGCAAGAGCGCGTCGGGGTGCACCCGCTTGACCTGCCGGGCGCCGTCGACTTCGATCTCGAGCACGATGTCTCGCCGCTCGCCGACATCGGGTGTCGGCGTGCCGTAGTAGTTGCCGAGGAACTCGGTCCACTCGAGGAACCCGCCCGCGGCGATACGGTCCTCGAACTCCGCGGTGCTCACGAACTCGTAGGCGTCCTCGCCTTCGGTGGGCCGGCGGTCGCGGGTCGTCCAGGACCGGCTGAGCCACAACCTCGGGTCGCGCTCGACCAACGCCTCGACGATGGTGCCCTTTCCGACACCGCCAGGTCCGGAGACGACGACGATCAAGTCGGCGCGGTCAGCCGGAGAGCGCCTCGAGCAGCGCCTTGCGCTGCTGTGCGCCGAGCCCCTGCACCCGGCGGTTGTCGGCGATGCCGACGTCGTCCATCAGCCGACGGGCCTTGACCTTGCCGACGCCAGGAAGCGATTCCAGGGCCGAGACGACCTTGAGTTTGCCGACGTTCGGATCGTCGGACTCGAGGGCCTCGGCGAACGTCATCGTGCCCATCTTCAGGCGGGCCTTGATCTCGGCGCGGGCAGCGCGCGCCTCGGCTGCCTTCTCGAGCGCAGCTGCCCGCTGCTCCGGGGTCAACTGTGGAGGTGTTGCCATGTGGTCACGGTAGCGCGCCGATCTCTGCGACCGCGTGGATGCCCCGCGCCCGAGCCCACTCGGTCAGCTCCCGCTGCACGTTCAGCGGCGCGGCCGGATCGGCGAACGACGCCGTCCCGACCTGCACCGCGACCGCACCGGCGAGCAGCATCTCGACCGCATCCCACCCGCTCGCCACCCCGCCGACGCCGATGATCGGCAGCGCGGGCAGCGCGACGTGGACGTCGTGAACAGCCCGGACGGCGACGGGATGGATCGCCCGGCCCGAGAGTCCGCCTCCGCCCGCACCGAGGGTCGGCGCCAGCGTGCGCCGGTCGTAGGCCAACCCGAGCAGCGTGTTGATGCAGGTGACGGCCTCCGCACCGGCGTCGGCGACCGCGCCGGCCACCTCGACGATGCGATCGGTGTTCGCGCTCAGCTTGGCCCAGCGAGGCCGGCCGCACCCGGCGGTCGCCTCGACGACGGCGGCGGACAGGTCGGCGTCGTGGGCGAAGATCCCTCCTCGGCCCTCGAGATTCGGGCACGACAGGTTGACCTCGACCGCCACGACCCGATCGGGTGCCGCGCCGAGCAGGTCGGCCGCCCGCCGGTAGTCGTCGATCGAGCGGCCCCAGATGCTGGCGACGATCGTCGCCCCGCACTCGACGAGTCGGGGGGCGACCGAGTCGAGCCAGTGCGCGACGCCAGGACCCTGCAGCCCGACGGCGTTGATCATCCCCTGTGGCGTCGGGTGCAGCCGTGGCGGGGGGTTGCCGGGCCACTCGTACGGAGCGAGCGACTTGGTGACGACCGCGCCGAGCGCCGACAGGTCGAAGAACGGCGCGAGCTCGGTGCCGTAGCCGGCAGTTCCCGACGCGGTCATCACCGGGCCGGCCAGCCGCACCGACCCGATCTCGACAGCGGTGTCGACGTCCGCAGCCGGTGCCCGATGCCCGGTCCCGCCCTGCGGATCGGGGTCGCTCGTCGCCATCGCCGCCGACCGATCAGGACCGGTGGTAGTCCTGGAGCGAGCGGACCCCGAGCGTCGCCCCGTGCCGTTCGGCCAGCCCCTGCGCCGCAGCCAGCGCAGCGGCGACCGTCGTCACACAGCTCACCTGGTGCAGGCTTGCCGCCTTGCGGATGTGCTCGCCGTCGCTGCGTCCGACCGCGCCGCGCGGCGTGTTGACGACGAAGGTGATCTTGTCGGCGGCGATCAGGTCGACCGCGGTGACCCCGGCGCCGTCCTGCACCTTGGCGAGCACCTGGTCGACCGGCGAGCCGAAGCGCTCGAGGTAGGCCGCCGTCCCCGACGTCGCCGCGATCCCCAGGCCGAGGGCGCGCAGCCGCTGGGCCACGACGAGCCCGGCCGGCTTGTCCTCGTCGGCGAGCGACAGGAAGACCGTCCCCTCGGTCGGCAGGATCGTGCCGGCGGCGAGCTCGGCCTTGTAGAACGCCTTGCCGAACGTGTCGGCGATCCCCATCACCTCGCCGGTCGAGCGCATCTCCGGGCCGAGCGCCGGGTCGACCTCGGGGAAGCGGTTGAACGGAAGGACCGCCTCCTTGACCGCCACGTGACCGCCGACCGGCGCGCGCAGCAGCCCCTCGGCGCGCAGCTCGGCGAGCGTCGCGCCGAGCATCACCCGCGTCGCCACCTTGGCCAGCGGGACACCGGTCGCCTTGGCGACGAATGGCACCGTCCGGCTGGCCCGCGGGTTCGCCTCGATCACGTAGACGGTCGTGCCGACCACCGCGTACTGCACGTTGATCAGGCCGCGCACGTCGAGCCGCTTGGCGATCGCCGCCGTGTAGGCCTCCATCACCTCGACCACCCAGGTCGGCAGCGTCGGCGGTGGGATCGCGCACGCCGAGTCGCCGGAGTGCACACCGGCCTGCTCGACGTGCTCCATCAAGCCGCCGATCAGCACCTCGCCGGTTCGATCGCGGACTGCATCGACGTCGACCTCGATCGCGTCGGCGAGGAACCGGTCGATCAGCACCGGCCGCTCGGCGGACAGCCCGCCTTCCCGGCCGAGGGTCCCGAAGCCGGCCAGCTCGGCCATCGCCCGGGCGAGATGCGCCGGATCGTCGACGATCTGCATCGCCCTGCCCCCGAGGACGTAGCTCGGTCGGACGAGCACCGGGAACCCGACGCGGTCGGTGATCGCCAACCCCTGGGCGAGCTCGACCGCGGTCCCACCGGGGGGCTGCGGGATGCCCAGCTCGTCGCACATCGCGTTCCAGCGCTCGCGGTCCTCCGCCGCGTCGATCGAATCCGGCGACGTGCCGGCGATCAGCTCGACCGGGATCTCGCCGGCGAGCTTGAGCGGGGTCTGCCCGCCGAGCGCGACGATCACGTGGTCCGGGCGCTCGGCATCGATCACGTTGAGGACGTCCTCGACCGTCAGCGGCTCGAAGTAGAGCCGGTCCGACGTGTCGTAGTCGGTCGAGACCGTCTCCGGGTTGCAGTTGACCATCACGGTCTCGTAGCCGGCCGCGCGCAGCGCAAACGAGGCGTGGACGCAGCAGTAGTCGAACTCGATCCCCTGGCCGATCCGGTTCGGACCCGACCCCAGGATGACGACCTTGGGCCGATCCGACACCCGCACCTCGCTCTCGTCCTCGTAGGTCGAGTAGTGGTACGGCGTCTCGGCTGCGAACTCGGCGGCGCAGGTGTCGACGGTCTTGTACGTCGGCAGGACGCCGAGCTCCAGCCGCCGCGCCCGGACCGCTCCCTCGGTCGTGTCCCACAGATGGGCGAGCTGGGCGTCGGAGAAACCGAGCCGCTTGGCCCGGGTGAGCGCCCGCGAGCCGATCGAGTCGATCGAGGCCTCCGCCAGCGCATGGCGCTCCTCGACGATGATCGCCATCTGGTCGAGGAACCAGGGGTCGATCCGGCTCGCGTCGTGGACGCGCTCGACCGACAGCCCGCGGCGCAACGCCTCGCCGACCTGGAAGATCCGAGCCGGCGTGGCGACCGAGGTGGCGGCGAGCAACCCGTCGTCGTCGAGCGCCTCGAACTCGGCCTCGCCGGGGTCGCAGTTGAGGCCGAACCGGCCCTGCTCGAGCGAGCGAAGGGCCTTCTGCAGGCTCTCCGGGAACGTCCGCCCGATCGCCATCACCTCGCCGACCGACTGCATCTGCGTCCCGAGCACCCCCGACGTGCCGGGAAGCTTCTCGAACGCCCACCGCGGGATCTTGGTGACGACGTAGTCGATCACCGGCTCGAAGCTGGCGGGCGTCTTGCGCGTGATGTCGTTGTCGATCTCGTCCAGGCGGTAGCCGACGGCCAGCTTCGCGGCGATCTTGGCGATCGGGAAGCCGGTCGCCTTCGAGGCCAGCGCGGACGAGCGCGAGACGCGGGGGTTCATCTCGATGATCACCTGGCGGCCGGTGGCCGGGTCGACCGCGAACTGCACGTTCGATCCGCCGGTCTCGACGCCGACCCGCCGGATGCAGGCCAGCGCGGCGTCGCGCATCTGCTGGTACTCGACGTCGGTCAGCGTCTGGATCGGCGCGACCGTGATCGAGTCGCCGGTGTGCACTCCCATCGGGTCGACGTTCTCGATGCCGCAGACGATCACGCAGTTGTCCGCGTGATCGCGCATCACCTCGAGCTCGTACTCCTTCCAGCCGGCGATCGACTCCTCGACGAGGACCTCGGTGATCGGGCTGGCGGTCAGCCCGTTGGAGGCCATCCGCGCGAACTCCTCGGGGGTCGACGCGATGCCGGTCCCGCGCCCGCCGAGGATGTAGGCCGGGCGGATGATCACCGGCAGCCCGATCTCGCCCACGATCGCCTGCGCCTCGTCGAGCGTGCGGGCGGTCCCCGAGCGCGGCACGTCCAGCCCGATCTCGACCATCGCCCGCTTGAACTGCTCTCGGTCCTCGGCGGTGGCGATCGCATCGGCATTGGCGCCGATCATCTCCGGCGTGCCGGGCACGCCGATCACGCCCCGCCCGAACAGCTCCATCGCCACGTTCAGGCCGGTCTGGCCACCGAGCGTCGGCAGGACCGCGTCCGGCCGCTCGCGCTCGATGATCGCGGTCAGGACGTCGGCGGTCAGCGGCTCGACGTAGGTGGCATCGGCGAAGTCGGGGTCGGTCATGATCGTCGCCGGGTTGGAGTTGGCGAGGATCACCCGGTATCCCTCCTCGCGCAGGACGCGGCAGGCCTGGGTGCCGGAGTAGTCGAACTCGCAGGCCTGGCCGATCACGATCGGCCCCGACCCGATGATCAGGATCGACCGGAGGTCGTCACGCCTCGGCATCAGCGAGCTCCCCCGGCCGGCGCGCCGATCAGGTCGGCGAACTGTTCGAACAGGTAGTTGGCGTCGTGCGGGCCGGGGTTGGCCTCCGGGTGGTGCTGGACGCTGAATGCCCGCTCACCGGTGACCGCGAGCCCCTCGCACACCCCGTCGTTGAGGTTGACGTGGGTCACGGTGGCGCTCCCGCCGAGCGAGTCGGCACTGACCGCGAAGTTGTGGTTCTGGCTGGTGATCTCGACCCGGCCGGTGCGGAGGTTCTTGACCGGGTGGTTGCCGCCGTGGTGTCCGAACGGGAGCTTGACCGTGCCGGCGCCGATCGCCCGCCCGAGGAGTTGGTGCCCGAGGCAGATGCCGAAGATCGGGACGTTGCCGATCAGGCCGCGGATCGTCTCGACGGCGTAGGGCACCATCGCCGGGTCTCCTGGGCCGTTGGAGAGGAAGACCCCGTCCGGCCGGCGGGCGAGGATCGACGCGGCATCGGTGTCGGCGCGGCACCACCTCGACCCTGCCGAGGCGGGAGAGGTTGGTGGCGATGTTCCGCTTCATCCCGAAGTCGACCGCGACGATCCGGGTGCGGCTCGCCGGGTCGCGCGCCTCGACGGTGTAGTCGGCCGGCGTCGTCACGGTGGCGACGAGGTCGATCCCGTCGGTGCCCGGCTCGGCTGTCGCGGCGGCCTGCAGTGCGACCCGATCGGCGCTGCCGAACGCGCCCGGCATCGCTCCGGTGTCGCGCAGCAGCCGGGTCAGCCGCCGGGTGTCGATCCCGCCGATGCCGGGGACGCCGTGCGCCGCGAGCATCGATCCGAGGTCGCCGTCGGCGCGGTGGTTGCTGTGGCGCCGGGACAGCTCGCGCACGACGACGCCGCGGCAGAACGTCCCCCGCGACTCGAAGTCGGCGTCGTTGACGCCGTAGTTGCCGATGTGCGGCGTCGTGAAGGTGATGATCTGGCCGGCGTAGCTCGGGTCGGTGATCACCTCCTGGTAGCCGGTGAGCACGGTGTTGAACACGACCTCGCCGGAGGCGATCGGCACGTCGGCGCCGAACAGCTCCCCGTCGAACACGCTCCCGTCGGCGAGCACCAGCGCCCCGAAGCGCACGCCCCCGGTCACGCCGTCCCCCCGTCCCCCACCGTGTGTGTGACCGAACATCGCGAATCCCGGCCCATTCGGTCACACAAGTCCCAGATCAGACGCGTCCCGATTCGTTTGTGTGACCGAACATCGCGGGTCTCGTCCTGTTCGGTCACACAAGTCCCCCACCGTTCGTGTGACCGAAGATCGCGGGTTCCGGCCTGTTCGGTCACACAAATCGTGGGGGGGGCGGGTGAGCTGCATAGTCATCCAATCTAACGTATGTTCATGCATTATCGGCGAGCGGTTCCACCGGCGACGACGACCTCGCCGTCGAGGATCGTGTGGCGGACCCGACCGCGCAGCGGCACGCCGACGTAGGGGGTGTTGCGGCTCCGGCTGGCGAGGTGGGCCGGGACGACCTCCCACGCCTCGTCGGGGTCGAACACGGTCAGGTTGGCCGGCTCGCCGACCGCGATCGGGCGCCCGTGCCGATCGGCCAGCCCGGCGATCGCCGCCGGCTTCCACGACAGCGCGGCGACGACGGCGGCGAGCGGCATGTCGAGGTGGGCGAGGCACACGCCCAGCGCGGTCTCCAGCCCGAGCATCCCGGGCGGCGCCTGGTCGAGCGGCCGTTCCTTGGTCTCGGGCGCGTGCGGCGCGTGATCGGTGGCGATCGCGTCGATCGTGCCGTCGGCGAGCCCGGCGCGCACCGCCTCGACGTCGGCCATCGTGCGCAACGGTGGGTTGACCTTGTAGACCGCCCGGTACGACGCCAGCCGCTCGTCGGTCAAGCTGAGGTGGTGCGGGGTCGCCTCGGCGGTGACCGGGAGGCCGTCGGCCTTGGCCCGCCGCACGAGCTCGACGCTGCGGGCGGTCGACAGGTGGAGCAGGTGCACCCGCGCCCCGGTCAAGCGGACCAGCTCGATGTCGCGGTGCACCATCAGCTCCTCGGCGAGCGCCGGCCAGCCGGGCAGCCCGAGACGGCTGCAGCACGCTCCCTCGTGCATCACCGCTCCGGCGGTGAGGCGCTCGACCTCGCAGTGCTGGGCGAGCACGATGCCGAGACCGAGCGAGTACTCGAGCGCGCGGCGCATCAGCAACGGGTCCTGGACGCCGTTGCCGTCGTCGGTGAAGACCCTCACGCCCGCCGATGCGAGTTCGGCGAACGGTGAGAGCTGCTCGCCGGCCCGGCCGATCGTGATCGACGCCGACGGGGCGACGTCGCACAACCCGGCCCTGACACCCTGCCGACGAACGAACTCGACGACGCCCACCGAGTCCTGGGTCGGGTCGGTGTTCGGCATCGCGACCACCGCGGTGAAGCCACCGAGCGCCGCGGCACGGCTCCCGGTCTCGATCGTCTCCGCCTCCTCCCGGCCCGGCTCGCGCAGATGGGCGTGGAGGTCGACGAACCCCGGGCTGACGACCAGACCGCCGGCGGCGAGCACCTCGGCACCGTCCGGCACCAGGTCCGGCCCCACCTCGACGATCCGCCCGTCGGCGATGCGGACGTCGCCGGCACGCGAGCCGTTCTGGTCGAGCAGCGTCCCGCCGACGATCAGGATCGTCATCCGTGCCCCCCGTCGGCGCGCAGCGCGTCGGTGCCCGAACCGAGCAGGTCGAACAGCACGGCCATTCGCACGGCGATGCCGTTGGTCACCTGCAGGGTCACGACCGCACCGGGCAGCTCGGAGGGATCGACCGCCATCTCGATCCCACGGTTCATCGGCCCCGGGTGCATCACGAGGGCGTGGCGGGGCAGACGCGCCGCCCGCTCGGGGGTCAGCCCGAACCGCGCCGTGTACTCGCGCAGGCTCGGTACGAGCGCCTCGTTCATCCGCTCCCGCTGCATGCGCAGCAGGTAGAGCACGTCGATCTCGCCGATCAGGTCGTCCAGCCGGTCCGACGTCGGCTCGGCGACGTACGGCGGGAGCAGCGTCCGCGGCGCGACGAAGGTCACGTCCGCCCCGAGCAACCCGAACGCGGCAGCGGTGCTGCGGGCCACCCGGCTGTGCTTGACGTCTCCGACGATGGCCACCCGCAGCCCGTCGAGTCCACCGGTGCGGGCGAGCGCGATGCGGACGGTGTAGGCATCGAGCAGGCCCTGGGTCGGATGCGCGTGCCAGCCGTCGCCGGCGTTCACCACGCAGGCGGTTGTCCAATCCTGCACGAGCCACGGTGCGCCGCTCGACCCGTGGCGGATCACGAACGCGTCGACGCCCATCGCGCTGATCGTCTCGATCGTGTCGCGCAGGCTCTCGCCCTTGTTCAGGCTCGACTGCCCGACCGCGAACGTCATCGTGTCGGCCGACAGCCGCTTGGCGGCGGTCTCGAAGCTGAGCCGGGTGCGCGTCGAGTCCTCGAAGAACACGTTGCACACCGTCTTGCCGCGCAACGCCGGCACCTTGGGGTTCGGGCGGCGGTTGACCTCGGCCATGTGTTCGGCGAGGTCGAGGATGCGTACGACGCCGGCCCGGCCCAGCTCCTCGATCGACAGGAGGGAACGACCGGTCGTCGTCGGCCGTGGCGATGCGGCGACGGGGCTCACGAGATGACCACGCCGTCGGCGGTGACCCGGACGTCCTCGTCGGAGCTGGTCGGCAGGTTCTTGCCGACGTAGTCGGGCCGGATCGGCAGCTCCCGGTGACCGCGGTCGACCAGGACCGCGAGCTGGACCACGCTCGGCCGGCCGTAGTCGCCGACCGCGTCGAGGGCGGCCCGGACCGTGCGCCCGGTGAACAGCACGTCGTCGACGAGGACGATCGTCGCCCCGTCGACGTCGAAGCTGAGGTCGCTGACCGCGCCGGGCGAGACGGGCCGCAGCCCGATGTCGTCGCGGTACAGCGAGGCATCGAGCGAACCGACCGGTACGGCCCCCTCGATGCGATCGATCTCGGCGCCGAGCGCCGCTGCCAGCCACACGCCGCCCGTCTGGATCCCGATCAGCGCCACGCCGGCCAGGCCGCGGTTGCGCTCGATGATCTCGTGTGCCATCCGGGTGATCGCCCGCCGGACGTCGTCGGCGCCCAGCACGTGTCTGGGTGCCCCTCGTGCTCGCTGCTCGTCGGCAGTCATCGTCGCTCCTCCGTACGGGCCTCACAGAACCCGCTTCACGGTCGGTCGGTGAACGTAGCAGCCCCGGTGACCCACGGACGGAATCGTCGACGAACAACGCCCGGATCAGGGACCGCCGGCCGGCGGCGGGAGCTCGACGGCCCGATCGCGGCGGTAGAGCAGCCAGCGTTCGTTGCTGTCGACCAGCTCGAACGCCTCCGAGATCGACGCCCAGTCGGCGACGAGGCGGGCGTCCTGGCTGGTCGGGATCATGACGTACTCGACCCGCTCGGCACGATCGTCGAGGCGCGTCCCCCCGAGCGAGTCGTCCGGACCGTACAGCTCGACGCGGAACGGCGTCGGGAACTGGTAGATCTCGGTCCGGTACGCCAGATGCGGCGTGATCCGGTAGTGGGCGGCGACGACAGCATCGTCCGGGATCCCGGCCATCAGGTCGCGGGCGGCGACCGCCAGCTCGCCGTTGGGGGTGCCGTAGTACAGCGGCGTGCGGCCCCACGGCACCGGGGCCCACAGGTACGAGGTGACCGCCGCCGCGAGAGCGAGCACGACGAGCGCGACCGAACGGGTCGGGACCAAGAGCTGGTGGACGACACCGTCGTCGTCCTCGGCCGGCAGCGCCCGACGGGCGCGGATCGCACCGATCGTGTGAACCGTGCCGAGGGCGAGCGCCGGAACGGCGACCAAGCTGTAGTGGTACTCGATCTGGTACTGGTACCAGAACGTGCTGAGGATGTTCGTGAACAGCACCAGCGCGCTGATCAGCGCAACGCTCGGCAGCCGGGCGAACAGCCACGCGAACGGCGCGGTCATCTGCCACAGGTACCACGGGCGGCCGTCATTGGTCAGGTGGTCGGCCAGCTCGGTCGGGTTGGTCAGCGCCGTGTCGATCACCCCGCGCGGGCCGCCGAAGGGGATGCGCCAGGAATTGCGCGTCGGCACCCCGATCAGGCTGCGCATGACCAGGAACATCGCCGCCGCCATGAACGCCAGGCTGCCGACGATCGTCAGCAGCCCGATCCGCCGGTCGCGCCGGAGCGCGACCCAGATCCCCAGCGGGACGATCACGAGCGAGACGTCCTCTTTCACCATCAGCGACAGCACGACGAACAACGCGTACCACCGCCACCTCGACTCGAGCGCGGCATAGATCGCGCAGCCGATGAGCACGCCGAGGAATGCGTCCGGGTGGAAGTTCTCCAGGTTCGTCCAACCGACCGCCGGGTGGACCAGGTAGGCGAGGGCGCCGACGAGTGCCCACCACTCCGACCCGAGACGCTTGCGCCCGTACAGGAAGATCGGGACCGCGCCGAGCCCGATCGCCGCCGACTGGGCCGTGAACATGATCCACGCGCCCGGTGCGATCCAGTAGAGCGGCACGAGGAACAGCAGGATGAACGAGGTGTGGTCGCCGAACAGGTTGCGACCCATCAGGGTGACGAACGGCGCCTTGCCGCGCGAGAGCAACCACATCCCCTGGTCGTACAGGGCGGAGTCGTACGTCGATGTCGCCAGCCCGTGATGCAGGTCGAGTGACCGCTTGGTGAAGTAGGAGACGTAGAGCAGGATCGCCGCGACCAGAACGAAGCGGGGGACGGCCAGTCGGCCGAATCGAGCGCGCAGGCCGGCCGTCGGCTCGGCGGCGCCATCGGCGACTTCGACCTCGTCGTCGGGGGCGTCAGCGGTGACGTCGTCGAGCGCAGCCGCGCCGTCGAGCGCCCTCAGATCGGCCATCGGACCATTGTCGCAACTCCGAACCCTCCGCGTCGGGCACCCTCGCCGGTCGTCACCGCCGCCGCCGTCGTCGTCGACCTCGCGATCGTCGTCGACATCGCGACCCTCAGCCCGGTCGCAACTCCGCGACCAGCGCCGAGAGCACCCCGTTGACGAAACGGCTGCTGTCGTCGGTCGAGAACCGCTTCGCCAATTCGACCGCCTCGTCGATGACGACGGCGACCGGGACGTCCGGTCGCTCGGCCAACTCGAACGCTGCGATCCGTAGCACGCTCAGGTCGAGCACGGGCATCCGCTGCAGCGTCCAGCCCTGCGCCCGCCCGGCGATCGCCGCGTCGAGCCGCTCCCGGTGCGCGTCGACGCCGGTGACGAGCAGCGTGGTCAGCTCGTCGGGTTCGAGGGTCTGGTTGGCAAGGGCGTCCGTCGCGGCGATCCCCTTCGAGTGGGCTTCGTACAGCAGGTACAGCGCCCGCTCGCGGGCATCGGATCGCTCGTCGGGTTTCGGGAGATGGGCCACAGGGTCGCGGTTCAGACGCGGGTGATGTACTCGCCGGTGCGGGTGTCGACCTTGATCCGGTCACCCGGCTCGACGAACAGCGGGACCTGGACGACCTTGCCGGTCGAGAGCGTCGCCGGCTTCCTGGCGCCCGACACGCGGTCGCCCTGGACCCCGGGCTCGGTCTCGGCGATCTCCAGCTCGACCGCCGCCGCGATCTCGACGCCGATGATCTCGCCGTTGTACTGCGCGATCTGGGCGATCATCTGCTCGGTCAGGTAGTCGGTCGCGTCGCCGAGCGCCGCCGGCGGCACGTGCATCTGGTCGTAGGTCGAGGTGTTCATGAAGACGAAGTCGTCGCCGTCCCGGTAGAGGAACTGCATGTCCTGGCGGTCGACGATCGCCTGCTCGACCTTGATGCCGGCGTTGAACGTCCTGTCGATCACCGCACCCGTGCGGACGTTGCGGATCTTGCTGCGCACGAACGCACCGCCCTTGCCCGGCTTCACGTGCTGGAACTCGACGACCTGGAACAAGCCGTTGTCGAGCTCGAGCGTGATGCCGTTCTTCAGGTCGTTGACGGAGATCTGGGGCATGGTGATCCTTCGCGAGTTGGCTTCAGAGCGGCCGCTTGGGCGTGTGCGTCAGCACCCGATGGCCGGTCTCGGTGACGACGACGAGATCCTCGATCCGGAACCCACCGAAACCGCCACGATAGAGGCCCGGTTCGACGGTCACCACGTAGTCGCGCATGATCGTCTCGTCGCTGGCCGCCGAGTGGAAGGGTGGCTCGTGGATGTCGAGGCCGACGCCGTGCCCGGTTCCGTGGAGATACCAGTCGCCGTAGCCGGCCTCGACGAACACGTCGCGGCAGATCCGGTCGAGCTCGCTCGCGTCGAGGTGTTCACGCACCGCTTCGAGACCGGCCTGCTGCGCGGCGGCGACCAGTTCGTACACCTCGCGCTGCTGGGCGGTCGGCTGACCGATCACCCACGAGCGGGTCATGTCGGAGTGGTACCCGTCGACCAGCGCGCCGACGTCGATGATCACGGTGTCGCCCTCGACGATCGTGCGGGCGCTCACCTCGTGGTGCGGTCGGGCGGCGTGGTCGGGCCCGCTGGCGACGATCGTGTCGTAGCTCCGGTCGTCGGCACCGTGCAGCCGCATCCGGTACTCGAGCTCGTTGCGGACGTCGGCTTCGGTCACCGGCTCGTCGACCGTCGCCAGCAGCAGCGGTTCGACCTCGGCGAGCGCCGCGTCGGCCGCCGCCGCAGCAGCCTCGATGCGGGCGAGCTCCGCGTCGTCCTTGACCTGGCGCTGCGTCTTGACGAGCGAGTCCATCGGTTCGAGGTGGACATCGGCGGCGAGGCGCCCCCATTCTGCGAACGACGTCGTCCGCGGGTCGAGCGCGACACTGGTCGCGCCGCGCAGTGACTCGAGCAGCCGTTCGTGCAGCCGCGCCCGCTGCTGCTCGGCGATCACGGTCGCCCCCGAGCCAGCGGTCTCGGCACGCGCCCGGTCGCCGTACCGGCCGTCGGTTCCGAGGATCAGCTGGTCGGGACGCAGCACCGCCCAGCCGTTCGAGCCGGTGAACCCGGTCAGCCAGCGGACGTCGGTGAGGTCGGTGAACAGCAGCGCGTCGCAGCCGTTGCCGAGCTTCGGTCGCATCCGCTCCTGGAGGATCCGGACCCGCCGGGCATGATCGATCGGTGGCAGGTCGGCTCGCATCGTCATCGGATCATCCGATCCAGGGCCGCGCGGACCGGTGCCTCGTCGACCCCGGCGACGACCTCGACGCCGCGCGGGCCGTCGAGCACGAACGTCAGGCCGTCGAGCGCCTTCTTGTCGCGGCGCATCAGGGCGAGGAGCGCGTCGGGGTCCAGGCCCGGCGGGAGCGTGGCCGTCAGGTCGTACTCCCCCGCCACGACGCGGCGGTGTTCGTCGACCCGGGCGTCGTCGATCCGGCCCAGCTCGCGGGCGAGCTCGGCGGCATAGACCAGCCCGACCGCCACCGCCTCCCCGTGCGCCAGGTCGTGGCCGGTCGCGATCTCGAGCGCGTGGGCGAGGGTGTGGCCGTAGTTCAGCAATGCCCGCCGGCCGCCCTCCCGCTCGTCGCTCGCCACGACCTCGGCCTTGATCTCGACGCAGCGGGCGATCCGGTCCTCGAGTTCCATGGCCAGCAGGTCGTCGCCGGTGAGGAAGTGGTACTTGGCCATCTCACCGAGCCCGCAGCGCAGCTCCCGCGCCGGCAGCGTGTCGAGGGCGTCGACGTCGCAGATCACGCCGCTCGGCTGCCAGAACGCACCGACCAGGTTCTTGCCCGCCGGGAGGTTGACGCCGGTCTTGCCACCGATCGCCGCGTCGACCATCCCGATCAGCGACGTGGCGACGTGCACGACCGCAACCCCCCGGTGCCACGTGGCGGCGGCGAAGCCGGCGACGTCGGTGACCATCCCCCCGCCCGCACCGACCACGACATCGTTGCGGGTGAGGCCGAAGCGGGCGAACTCCCCCGCCAGCGACTCGATCGTGGCCAGCGACTTCGACGCCTCGCCTTCGCCGATCTCGAACACCTCGACCGCCCGGCCGTCGACGTGGTCGTCGAGCTCGCGAAGCTCCGAAGGGATGCCGGCCTGGGTCACCACCGCGACCCGCCGCGCGCTCTCCGGCAGCAGCGAACCGACCTCGGCGATCACACCCCTCCCGACGACGACCTCGTACGACCGCTCCCCGAGCGACACCGCGACCCGCCTCATCGCCCCCTCACCCCCCTCGTGTGCGTCGAACTGGTGACGCCCCTGGCCGCCGCAGCCGCGACGCACACGGAGGCGGCGGGGGCGATGGTGGCGGGGAGCATCAGGCGCAGCATCGGAGCACCGCGTGGGCGACATCGTTCACGGAGCGACGGTCGACGCAGACGATCGCGTCGGCGACCTCCCGGTAGAGCTCGGCGCGCTCTTCGTGCATCGTGCGCAACGTCGCCTCGGGATCGTCGTCGAGCAGCGGTCGATGCCCGCCAGTGCGCACCCGGTCGAGCAGCAGTTCGACGTCGGCCGCCAACCACACCACGTGCGCGTCGGAGTCGGCGAGCAACGCCCGGTTGGTCGGGCTCAGCACGACGCCTCCGGCGGCGGCGATCACCGCCGGCTCCTCACAGCCCAACGCCTCGGCGAGCACCTCGGTCTCGAGCAGCCGATAGGCCGGCTCGCCGATGTCCAGCCAGATCTCGCGCACGGTCCGTCCGGTGCGTTCCTCGATCATCGCGTCCGAGTCGAGCAACGGGCGACCCAGTCGCTGCGCCATCGCCCGACCGACCGACGACTTGCCGGCACCCATCATCCCGACGAGCACGATGTGCCCAGGCGTGCAGTCGCGCGCGGCCGCCATCGCCACCGTCCCCTACAGCGTCGCCGCGAACGACTCGGCGTTGCGCACGAACTCGGCGATCGAGTCGCCGCCGAACTTGCGCTGCGCCTCCGCCGCCAGGACGAGCGCGACCATCGTCTCGGCGACGACGCCCATCGCCGGCACGGCGGTGACATCGGTTCGTTCCTTGAACGACACGGCGGTCTCCTTGGTCGCGGTGTCGACGGTCTCGAGCGTCGGCTTGTTCAGCGTCGCCAACGGCTTCATCGCCGCCCGCACGACCAGCAGCTCGCCGGTCGAGATCCCGCCTTCGGTGCCGCCGGCGAGCGTGCTCCCCCGGCGGTACTGCCGGGCATCGGCGTCCCACGAGATCGGGTCGTGGGCGTTGCTGCCGCGCCGGCCAGCGACATCGAACCCGTCACCGATCTCGACGCCCTTGACCGCCTGGATGCTCATCACCGCCTGGGTGAGCAGCGCATCGAGCTTGCGGTCCCAATGGACATGGCTGCCGAGGCCGACCGGGACGCCGAACCCGAGCACCTCGACCACCCCGCCCAGCGAGTCACCCTCCTTGGCGCACTCCTTGATCTCGGCGATCATCCGCTCGCTGGCATCGAGGTCGAAGCACCGCACCTGGTTCTCGTCGACCCGGTCGAGCTGGTCGGGCAGCGGGCGAGCCGCGTCGTCGGGAACGCGCACGGACCCCATCTGGATGACGTGGGAGATGACCTCGACGCCGAGCGGCCGCAGCAACGCCTTGGCCAGCGCACCGGCCGCCACCCGCGCCGCGGTCTCCCGGGCGCTGGCCCGTTCGAGCACGTCGCGGGCGTCGGTGAAGCCGTACTTCTGCATCCCGGCGAGGTCGGCGTGGCCCGGACGCACCTGGGTCAGCGGGGCCACGGTCGTCCCGGGTGCCGGATCCATCTCGGCGTGCCACTTGTCGCTGCGGAACCACTCGGTGTTGCGGATCTCGATCGCCACCGGCGATCCGATCGTGCGACCGTGGCGGACGCCGCCGATCAGCGTCAGCTCGTCGACCTCGAACCGCTGCCGCGGTCCACGCCCGTAGCCGAGCCGGCGCCGGGCCATCTCCGCCTGGATCTGCTCGACGGTGATCTCCAAGCCGGCGGGCAGCCCCTCGACCACGACCACCAGGCCCTGCCCGTGCGACTCCCCCGCGGTGAGATAGCGCAGCATCGAAGCGATGCTACCGGCGCCACCCCTTCCGAAATGTCCGCAGCACCCGCGCCCGGCACGTCACGGCCTCGACGGTTCGCGTGGTCGGGTCAGGGCCGGCAGGCGAGTGCCGTCGCGGCGGCGGCACGCATCGCGTCGACGTCCGGGTTCGATCCGAGCCAGGCCTGCTGCTGCAGAACGGCCTGGTGGACGAGCATGCCGAGGCCGTCGACCGTTCGGGCGCCCCGCCGCCGAGCCGCCATCAGCCACGCGGTGTCGAGCGGGTGGTAGACCAGGTCGACGACGACCTGGGCAGGATCGAGCAGGCCCGGTTCGCACGGCAGGTCGGCCGCCGTCGCGCGGTCGGGGTCGATGCCCATCCCGACGCTGGTCGCGTTGACGACGATGTCGGCCGAGGCCAGGTCGTCCGGGCCGCCGACGCTGGCGACCGCGGCCAGCTCGGCCGCACGCGCCGCCCGATCGGGTGTGCGGTTGACGACCGCGATGCGCTCAGCGCCGCTCCGACCCAGCGCGTCGATCACCGACCGCGCCGCGCCGCCTGCTCCGAT
Source organism: Ilumatobacteraceae bacterium (assembly GCA_963825565.1). Lineage (GTDB taxonomy): Bacteria > Actinomycetota > Acidimicrobiia > Acidimicrobiales > Ilumatobacteraceae > JBFGCT01. Next base: position 42,600 of record CAWGTW010000019.1, on the reverse strand, counting down.
GACGGCGACGGTCGTGCCGGCCACGCCGACCCCCTGCTCGGCGAGCGATGCAACGAACCCGGCGCCGTCGGTGCTCGATCCGACGAGCTCGTCGCCGTGCCAGCTCACCGTGTTGACCGACCGCAGCGCCCGGGCCTCGGGCGCCAGGCGATCGACCGCGCCGGCGACGTCGGCCTTGTGCGGCATCGTGACCGACAACCCGGCGATCCCCAACGTGCGCATGGCCGCCACCGCCGCCGGGCCCTCGCCGGGCGCGACGTCGAACGCAACGTACGTCCAGTCGACACCAGCGGCGTCGAACGCCGCGCGGTGGATGGCCGGCGACAGGCTGTGCGCGACCGGCGAGCCGATCAGTGCGGCGACCAGCGGACCGTCGATCGGCGGACGACGCCGCCCGCGATCGTCAGCGATCATCGCCGGCCTCGTCTCCGGTCACCGGCCGGCGGTCACAGGAGGCCGAGCGCACGCGCCGCCTCGACGTTCGCCGCGTGTTGCTCGGCGGTCGCGGCGAACACGTGCCGCCCGTCCTCGTCGGCCAGGACGTAGAAGAAGTAGAAGCACTCGGTCGGGTTGGGCAGGTCGGCGCAGATCGGATCGCCCGCCGACGGGTTCGGCGCCGGATTGAGCGCGGCGCGGATCGAGGCGCGCCCCGGATTGGCGATCGGCGTGGGCGGCAGCCCGCTGTTGAGGTAGGTGTTGTACGGGTTCGGGATCTGGCGCAGCTCGCTGAACGGCAGGTTCGGGTCGAGCCCGGCCTGGTCACGCCCGTACAGGACCGAGGCGTCGATCTCGAGGTTCCACCCGACGAACAGCCGGTTGTGGATCACGCGGGAGATCTTGGCCCGGTCCTCGGGGACCTTCGCCTCGCGCTCGATCAGCGAGGCGATGATCAGGATCTCGTACGGGGTGCGGCCGAAGATCGCCGATCGGGTCTCGATGTCCTCCTGCTTGCCGACGCGCTCCATCAGGGTGACCATTCGCTCGACGACCTGGGCCTCGTTCTCCGCGTTGGACACCTGATAGGTGTCGGGGAACAGCAGGCCTTCGAGCGAGGTGACCGTCAGCGGCTGCCACACCGAGCGAACGGTTCCGCTCGTCGCCGCCACCTCGAAGTCGTCGGCGCTCATCCGACCGATCGTCGACTCGAGGCGGGAAGCCATCCGGACGATCGTGAAGCCCTCGGGGAACGTCACTTTCGAGTAGGTCTGCCCCGGCGGGGTCTCCAGGACGTCGAGCACGTTGCCCATGTGGTCGTCGGGGCGGATCTGGTAGAAGCCGGGCGTGATCTCGAGGCCGCCGTTGCGGTCGACGTACCACCGGAACACGCTGGCATCGGAGATCAGACCGGCCTCCTCCAGGCGGGTCGACAGCGAGTCGAGGTCGTCGGCCTCTTCGACCGTGAAGCTCTGTAGCGCCCCGGGGTCGCCCGGGGGATTGATCTTGCCCAGATACCACCAGCCGACCGCGCCGGCGATCAGGATCGTCACGACGAGCAGCACCATGGCCAGGTAGGCGAACCACTTGATCGGACGCGTCTGGCGGCGCAGCCGCTCGACGGTCCCCGTCGAGTCCGCGTCGTCCCATGGGTCGGTCGGCCAATCGATCGCCGGCGCCTCGTCGAGGGCGACCTCGGCCTCGGGCAGGAGCGGATCGAGCTGCCTCATCGTTCCGGCGTCCCCGCCGGCCAGGTGTGGCGACGATGGTCGAGCCACGACTGCAGCATCACGGCGGCAGCGACCTTGTCGACGATCTTGCGCCGTGCCGGCGCGTCGAGGCCCGCCTCGCGCATGCCGCGTTCGGCCGTGACCGTCGTGAACCGTTCGTCGTACATCTCCACCGGCACCCCGACAACGCTAGCGAGCTGTCGGGCCTCGGCCGTGGCAGCTGTCGCCGCCTTGCCGTGGGACCCGTCGAGCGACAGCGGCAGGCCGACGACCACGACGTCGGCCTCCTCGTCGTGGGCGATCCGGGCGATCTCCGCGTGGTCGTGACGGCGCGATCTCGAGCGGTGCACGGTCGTCAACGCGCTGGCGATCGTGCCCGACAGGTCGCTGACCGCGATGCCGACCCGCTTGGACCCGAGGTCGACGCCGAGGGCGCGGACGCCGGGCACCCCACCCGATCCGGTTCCGGTCACGAGCGAGCACTCACCGCCTCGGCGGCGAGCCGCAGCGCCTCGGGGATGCCGGCCACGTCCTTGCCGCCCGCGCTGGCGACGTCGCCCTTGCCGCCACCGCCACCCCCGACCGCCTTGGCGGCGGCCGCGAGCAGCACCGACGCCGGCTCGTCCCCGCCCGGCGCCTGAGCGGCGACCAACCCGACGCCACCGGTCGTCGTGACGCCGATCAGCACTGCGGTCTCCACGCCGGGTTGCGCGCGCACGGCGAGCGCCAGCTCGCGCAGGTCGCCCGGTGCCAACCCGTCGACCTGGGCGATCACCGCGCCGTCGACCGCGTCCGCCGCCAGCTCCGACGCCCGGCCGACCGCCAACTTGGCGCGCAGCCCCTTGACCTCGTCGTTGAGGCGGTCGATCTCGTCCAGCTTGCGCCGCACGCCGTCGAGCACGTCGTCGGTGCCGGTGCCGACGAGCCGCGCGGTGTCGGCGACGATCTGCTCGTCGCGCTGCAGGAGCGCCACGCTCGCCGCTCCGGTGATCGCCTCGATCCGCCGCAGGTTCGAGCCGATCGACGACTCGCTGACCACTTTGATCGTGCCGATGTCGCCGGTCGCCCGGACGTGGGTGCCCCCGCACAACTCGATCGACGGACCCGCTTCGAGGACGCGCACGATGTCGCCGTACTTGTCGCCGAAGAACGCGATCGCGCCGAGCGACTCCGCTTCGTCCTTGGTCGTCTCGAAAGCCCGCACCGGTGAGTTGGAGAGGGTGTCGCGGTTGGCGATCCGCTCGATCTCGGTGATCTGATCGGCGCTGACCGCGTCGTAGTGCGAGAAGTCGAAGCGCAACCGATCGGGACCGACCCACGAACCGGCCTGCTTGACGTGCTCGCCGAGCACCTGGCGCAGCGCGTGGTGGAGCAGGTGCGTGCCGGTGTGGTTGCGGCGGATCGCGTCGCGCCGCCCGACATCGATCGCCGCGGTCGCCGCCTGACCGGTCTGCACCGTCCCGTCGACGACCCGACCGGTGTGCCGGCGCAGGTTGGGCAGCGCAAACGTGGTGTCGAGCACCTCGACGGTGCCGGTCTCGGTCGTGATCGTGCCGGTGTCGCCGATCTGGCCTCCGGACTCGGCGTAGAACGGTGTCCGGTCGAGGAAGACCTCGACCGTCGCCTCGCCGTCGGTCGAGGGACCGTCGAGCACCGCCAGCACCCGGCTCTCGCTGGTCGAGGCGACGTAGCCGACGAACTCGGTGACACCGAACTGCTCGACGATCTCGCGATAGCCGTCGAGGTGCGCGTCGTCGGCCCCGCCCTTCTGCGCCGCCTTCGCCCGCTCCCGCTGCTCGGTCATCTCAGCGGTGAAGCCGTCGAGGTCGACCGCCACGTGGCGCTCGCCGGCGATCTCCTGAGTCAGCTCGAGCGGGAAACCGTACGTGTCGTGGAGCAGGAACGCGGTCGAACCGGACAGCTCGGTCGTGTCGGGGGTCAGCTCGCTGTCGAGGATCGACAGGCCGTTCTTGAGCGTGTGCCGGAACCGCTCCTCCTCCTTGGCCATCACGCTGACGACGAAGTCACGGTTCTTCACGATGTCGGGGTAGGCGTTGCCCATCACGTCGATCGCCACCTCGGTCAGGCGCGGCATGACCAGCGTGTCCGTGCCGAGCAGGTAGGCGTAGCGGACCGCGCGGCGGATGATCCGGCGCAGCACGTACCCGCGCGCCTCGTTGGACGGGAACACCCCGTCGTTGACCAGCATCGCCCCGGACCGGGCGTGCTCGGCGAGGACGCGCATGGCGAAGCTGTCGCGGTCGTCGTAGTCGCCGACGAGGTACCGCTTCCCGGTGAGCGAACACGCCTCGTCGATCAGCGGCTGCATCAGGTCGGTCTCCCACACCGAGTCGACGCCCTGGACCAGGGCGAGGATGCGCTCGAGCCCGGCCCCGGTGTCGATCGACGGCTTCGGCAGGGCGGTCCGGCCGCCGTCGGGCGACTGGTCGAACTGCATGAACACCAGGTTCCAGAACTCCATGAACCGGTCACCGGCCGGGTCGTGGAGCGGGCCGCCGTCGGGTCCGAAACTCGGGCCGCGGTCGATGTGCAGCTCGCTGCACGGCCCACAGGGACCGGTGTCGCCCATCTGCCAGTAGTTGTCCTTGTCGCCCAGTCGCTGGATGCGCTCCATCGGGACGCCGACCTGTTCGTGCCAGATCGCCTCGGCCTCGTCGTCGGTCTCGTGGACCGTCACCCAGATCTGGTCGCCGTCGAATCCCCAGCCGCCGCCCGCCGGATCGCCGGTGACCAACTCCCAGCTCCAGGGGATCGCGCGCTCCTTGAAGTAGTCACCGAAGCTGAAGTTGCCCATCATCTCGAAGAACACGAGGTGGCGCTTCGTGCGCCCGACATCGTCGAGATCGTTGTGCTTGCCGCCGGCGCGGGCGCACTTCTGGGAGCTGACCGCCCGCTGGAACGGCGGCTGCTCGTCACCGACGAAGTACGACTTGAACGGGACCATGCCGGCGACGTTGAACAGCAGGGTCGGGTCGTGCGGGATCAGGCTGGCCGACGGCACGACCGAGTGATCCTTGGCGGCGAAGAAGTCGCGGAAGGAGTCGCGCAGTTGGTCGGCCGTCATCCAGGTCGTCATAGTCCTGGCGAGCCTATCGACGCGGCGCGCGCCCGGGGGCGGGCGATTTCCGGTGCCCGACCGGCTGACGCGGCACGGGGATCGGGGGGTCGACGCGGTAGCTTGCGGGCCGGTGAGCGGACCGGACGACGTGCACGAGTGGATCAGCTTCGAGGATCCCGACGAGCACCGAACCTGGTTGTTCGACGCGACGTTCCTGCGTTCCGCCTACACGTGCATCTACGGCTGCGGGTGCCAGGGAATCCTCGACGAGCCGGCGCCCGAGCTCGCCCAGGGGTGCTGCAGCTTCGGCGCCCACTTCTCGGACGCAGGCGACGTCGCCGTCGTTCGGCGGCACTTCGACCGGATCCGCCCCGAGCACATGCAGTTCCACCGCAAGGCGGCGCGCAAGGGCTACCTCGCCGACGGTGATCCCGACGACGAGGGCAACCCGACGACGGTCACCCGGCTGGTCGACGGCGCCTGCATCTTCCTCAACCGACCGGGGTTCGAGGGCGGCGTCGGCTGCGCCCTGCACATCGCCGCGCTCGCCGCCGGCGAACCTCCGCTCGATTGGAAGCCGGAGGTGTGCTGGCAGGTGCCGATCCGGCTCGAACACTCCACCGACGAGGTCGGCCACCTCACCTCCCGGCTGCGGGAGTGGAAGCGCCGGGACTGGGGACCTGGCGGTGACGACTTCGCGTGGTGGTGCACGGAGTCATCCGACGCGTTCGTCGGGTCCGAGCCGCTGTACCGCTCGGCGCGCGACGAGATCGTGCGGCTGATCGGCGTGCCGATCTACGAGTTGATGGTCGAGCAGCTGGAGCGCCCGGGATGGACGCCGCTGCCCCACCCGGTGTTCGTCGGGCGCTGAGGAGGCCGGCGCGTCGACCTCCGAGCGGGATCAGTCGTCGGCGGGCTCGTCGTCGTCGTCGAACGTGACGCCGTACTTCTCGGCGAGCGCGGCGTACTGGTCCTCACCGTCGTCGGCGCTGTCCGGTTCCGGCGGACGGTCGCCAAGCCCCAGGTCGAACGCTCCCGGACCGGACTGCTTGAGTTTTCTCGCCTCTTCGAAACGGCGATGACGACCCTTCTTCACGACAGGGCTCCCACACTAGACAGCTGACATTGAGGTCGATTGTACCGGCCGACCCCGTGATATCGCGGATCGCCCATCAGGGGCCGACCGCGATCAGCCGGAGCCGGCCCTCACCGTCGAACGTCAGACCGGCGGTGCCTCCGACCAGGCCCCGGATGCCCTCGCCGACCAGTTGGGCGCGCCATCCCGAGCCCAGCCTGGCGTCTCGATCGCCGCGCAGGAACGCGACGATGTCCGATCGGGTGGCCAACAGCGCCGTGTCGATCCGCTCGTCGCGGGCGAGCTGACCGACCCAGGCGGAGATCAACGTGATCGCCGGCCGCAGCTTGCGGTCGAGGTCGTCGTTGGACGGCGGGGCCACCGGTGGCTCGGCCGTCCGCCCGACGCGCACCGCCTCGAGGATCTCCTCGGCGATCGCCCCCCGGGAGTGCCGTTCGTCGACGCCGCGCGCCTGGGCCAGCTCCTTCGGCGACGAGGGCGCCCGCTGCGCGATCCCCAGGATCGCCAGATCGGGAAGCACCTGGCGGACCGGTACGTCGGTCCGCATCGCGCGGCGCTCGCGCCATGCGGCCACGGCCTGGGCGACGGCGCGGCCCCTCGGCCGCAGCGCGCGGGCATCCTTGAGGCGCAGCCACGCCGCGTCGGGATCGGCCCCGCTGACAGGACGTTGCTGGAGCTCTCGGCAGGCTTCCTCGGCCCACTCCACGCGGTCGAGTTCGCTCAACTGTTCGACGAGACGATCGAACACCGGGAGGAGGTACTCGACGTCGGCGGCGGCGTACTGCCGCTGGGAGTCGCTGAGCGGGCGCCGCAACCAGTCGGTCAGGCGGTCGCCCTTGGCCGGCGTGATGCCGATCTCGCCCTGCAGGAGCGAGACGAGCGACGGCGTCCCGTACCCGACGAATCCGGCGGCGATCTGCGTGTCGACCATCCGCCGGGGGACGGAACCGACCGCGTGGGTGAGCACGTCGAGATCCTGCTGGGCGGCGTGGAAGACGCAGCAGGCCTCGGACTCGAACACGGTCCCCAAGCTGCCGATGTCGACGGCGAGCGGGTCGATCAGCACCAGTTCCTGACCCGACGGGGCCTCCCAGGCGATCTGGACGAGGGCCAGGCGCGGGTAGTACGTCCGCTCGCGATGGAATTCGGTGTCGAGCGCGTACCGCGGTACGCCGGTGAGGGTGGCGGCGATCTCGTCGAGCTGGGCCTGGTCGTCGACCCAGCGGTAGTCGATGACGCCGGGCCGGACGTCGGTCACGGTCAGGCGCCCGCGATCGCGTCGAACCCCGCACCCAACCAGGCGAGCATCCCACCGGTCACGTTGACCGCGTCGTACCCGTTCGCCGCGGCGAACTGGCAGGCGTGAGCGCTCCGGCCGCCCGACCGGCAGATCACGTAGGTCGGCGCGCCGTCGAACAGGTCGAGCTGCTCCGCCAGCGTGCCGAGCGGGACGTGCACGGCGTACGGCACGTGCCCGGCCTCCCACTCGGCTCGCTCGCGGACGTCGATCAGCCGAACCCCCGTACCGAGCGCTTCGAGTTCCCGTACCGTGATCTCCGACACTGCCACGGCGGCGAGGTTACCCAGGGAGATCGCCGGGTGCGTTGATGTTCCGCAGCTCGTCGTCGGCGACGCGCACCTCGATGGTCCGCAGCTGGTCGAGCACGCGGTGCACCGCCCGCTCGCCGTCGCCGAAGGCGGCCTGCGCGGTCCGCAACGCGGTCTGGCGCCAGAGCGCGCATGCGGGCTCGACGCGCGCCGTGCGGGCGACGATCACGTCGGCTGCCGGGTCGGCGTCGGCCGCGTCGACGAGCGCACCGACCGCGGTGCCGGTGAGGTACGCCAGATCGCACGCGGCGATCACCACGTCGCCGACCGACGCTTCGATGGCGGTGATCACACCGTCGAGCGGACCCGACCCGGGGTGGCGATCGGGCACGACCGCGAGCCCGAGCACCGCCAACTCGACCGGATCGCCGCCGATCAGCGTGACCCCGGAGCAGCCCGCGGCGAGCAGCGCGTCGGCGACCCGGCGCGCCATCGGCCTGCCGTCGACCTCGACGAGGGCCTTGATCGCACCCATCCGGCGGCTACCGCCCCCGGTCAGGACGGCCCCGCTCGGCGCTTCACCGGTCACGATCCGTCCACGTCAGCCGTCGGGGATCCCACTCGGATCGAGCTGGAGCAGGAACGTCGAGCAACGCTCGGCCTCGTCGGCTTCGCCGATCTCGGCCGCCACGGCGCCAAGCCCTCGCAGCGAGCGCAGGAACCCGCGATTGGTCGGCTCGGACCAGCGCACATACCCCGAGCCGCGCCAGCCGTTGGCCCGCAGCGCGTCCAGTCCGCGGTGGTAGCCGACGCGATACGCGGCGTACCGCTCGACCGCGTCGCGACCGAGGTCGCCGAGCGCCGCCCAGCCGTCGAGGAAGCGAGGGGACGCGACGACCACCTCGGCGACGGCCGCCCTCCGTTCGGCCGCAGGCCGCGCCATCGCCGCCCGCAGGCCATCGGCATCGGCGGGATCCGGCGCGGGCAGGACGGTCGATGGCAGACCTGACGACATGTGGATCGGTTGGTCGGTCACGCCCCGCAGCGTATCGACGTGGGCACGGCCGGGATCGGCCTCGACCCGATCCGCACGGCATCTAAGGTGCCGGCGTGCTCGCTCTCACGCTCGACACCGCCCGCAACATCGCCGCTGCCGTCGTCGTCGTCTTCGTCGTCGGTGCGATCGCCTCGATGTGGTTGATGAAGACGATCGTCCAGAAAGTGGCCGTCGCGGCGGTGCTCGGGTTGCTGGCGTTCGCCGTGTGGTCGCAGCGGACGTCACTGCAGGACTGCGCGAACGCGGTGCGGGACAGCTTCGAGATCGCCGGCACCGGCGTCACCGTCTCCGAGACCGACTGTTCCTTCTTCGGGTTCACCGTCACCATCTCCGATCCGCGCATCAGCAGCTGAACTTGGCCGGCGTCGACGATCGCACCGGACGGACTCGTCGCACGTGAGCGCGGGAGGGGCCGGCGACCGGCCACCCGACGGCATCGACCGAACGACCCTGGCCAAGCTGACCGCGACCAAGGCGGTGGCGAACACGGCGCTGCGGTGGATCCCACCGTTCCTGCCGACGCTCGAAGCGGCGTTCGGCGCGACGACGACCCAGCTCACGACGGCGATCGGGCTCGGCGAGTTCGCCGGGCTGTCGACGATCGTCTCCGGGCGCCGCCTCGACCGCGGCCACGAGCGGGTCATCATGGTCGCCGGGCTCGGAGCGGTGTCGATGTCGGCGGTGATCGCTCTCGGGGGGACGATCGCCACGTTCGCCCTGTCGTTCGTCGTGCTGATCACCGGGGTCGCCAACTTCACCGTCGCCGGGCACGCGTGGATCAGCCATCGGGTCGACTACCGGTGGCGCGCCCGGGCGATCGGGGTCTTCGAGACGTCGTGGGCGATCGCCCTGCTCGCCGGAGCGCCGCTGATCGCGCTGCTGATCACGGTGTTCGGATGGCGCGGGCCGTTCGTCGCGATCGCCCTCGCGGCCGCGGTCGCCGCCGTCGTCGTCGCCACGACGATCGCGCCCCGGCAGGCGGGCGATCACCAGCCGATCGACGACGCGCCGCCGGCACCGATCCCGGTTCGGGCGTGGTTGGTGATGGTGGGGACGTCGCTGATGGCGCTGGCCGGCATCTCGGTGTTCGTGATCTCGGGGACGTGGCTCGACGATCGGTTCGGGGTGTCGACCGCCGGCCTCGGAGCGGTGGCGATGGCGTTCGGCGGAGCAGAGCTGCTCGCCAGTTCGAGCACCGCCGCGTTCGCCGACCGGCTCGGCAAGCTGCCGAGCGTGATCGGCGGGCTGGGGATGCTCGCACTCGGGCTGGTCGTGATGCTCTCCGCCGGCGACGCGGTCCTCGTCGGGGTCGCCGGCCTGCTCCTGTTCCTCGTCGGATTCGAGTACGGGTTCGTCACGTCGTTGGCGATCGTCAGCGAGGCGGTTCCCCACGCGCGGGGCACGACGATCGCCCTGACCAGCGCGATCGGGACGTTCGCCAGAGGCGGCGGGACGATCCTCAGCGGGGTGCTGTACGGCATCCACGGCATCGCCGGCACCGCAAGCCTCGCCGCGATCGCGGCAGCCGGGTCGCTGCTCTGCTTCCTCGCCAGTCGGTCCCGGCTGGTCTGACTCGCTCGCCCCGCCCCGCGGGTCCGGTCACTCGACGTCGACGATGCGCAGGACGTCGGTGGCGACCGACGCCGACGGCGCCCCGTCTCGACCGGCCGGAGCACCGGCGAGGACGAGCACGGTGTCGCCGTGGTCGATCATCCCCCTGGCGAGCGCGGTCTCGACCGCGTACCAGACCATCTCGTCGGACGAGGAGTAGGTATCGACCTCGACCGGCTCGATCCCCCACGAGAGCGCCATCGAGCGCACGGTGCCGGGGTCGGGCGACAGGCCGATCAACTTGGCCATCGGCCGGAACCGGGCCATCGCCCGTGCCGTGCGCCCGCTCCGCGTGCAGCAGAGGATCGCGTGGGCGTCGACGTCCATCGCCGCCTGCGAGGCGGCGTGCGTCACGGCCGCGGTGATCCGGTCGACGAGATGGAGCCGTGATTCGTCGGCGCGCTGGACCGAACCGAGCCGGTTGGCCCACTGCCGATAGCTCGCCTCCGACTCCGCCCGCTCGGCGACGGTACTCATCGTCCGCACCACCCCGACCGGGTCGCGGCCGATCGCGGTCTCGCCGGACAGCATCAACGCGTCGGTGCCGTCGAACACCGCGTTGGCGACGTCGCTGACCTCGGCCCGGGTCGGCGACGGCGCCGAGATCATCGATTCGAGCATCTGCGTCGCCGTGATCACCGGCGTGCCGACCTCGACGCACTGCCGGATGATCCGCTTCTGGAGGTGCGGGACGTCCTCGATCGGGCAGTCGATGCCGAGGTCGCCGCGGGCGACCATCACCGCATCGGAAACGGCGATGATCTCGGAGAGGTCCTGGAGCGATGCGCTGGTCTCGATCTTGGAGACGAGCTGGACCCGGGTGCCGGTCACCTCACGCACCTTCTCGACGTCGGCGGCCTGGCGGACGAACGACACCGCCATGTACTCGACGCCGGCCGCGGCGAAGACGTCGGCGAGGGACAGGTCCTCCTCGGTCGGCGTCGACAGGCGAAGCGTCTCCGACGACAGGTGGACCCCGGGCTGGCCGCTCGTGCGGCCACCGGTCTCGATGCGCGCCGTCGCGTCGGCGTCACCGACCTCGACGACCTGCATCGAGATCGCGCCGTCGCCGAGCTGCACGCGCACACCCGGTTCGAGGTCGTCGAGCAGCGTGGCGTACGGAACGGTGAGCAGATCGCCGTCGCTCGGCCCGGAGCCCGGGCGCAGGTGGATCAGGCGGCCCGGGGCCAACTCGACGCCGCCCTCGGGGAACCGCCCGGCGCGGATCTTCGGACCGGGCAGATCGGCGATCACCGCGATCGGGCGCCCGACCGCATCGGCCGCAGCGCGAACGAGCGCGAGGCGCTCCAGGTGCTGGTCGACCGTGCCGTGGCTGAGGTTCAGCCGAACGACGTCGAGGCCAGCGGTGATCAGCGCGCGCAGCGTCCCGGGCGATTCGCTCGCCGGGCCGATCGTGGCCACGATCTTCGTTCTCCTTGGCATATCTGGTTGTCTATCGCGCAATGGAGTTGTTGTTGATCAGGCACGCGCTTCCGGAACGGGTGGAGTTGGCGCATGGTACGGCCGATCCGGTGCTCTCCGAGGCCGGGCGCGATCAGGCGCGACACCTCTCGGGCTACCTCGCGTCCGAGCACCTCGACGCGGTGTACTCGAGCCCGCTGCGCCGCGCCACCGAGACCGCGGCCGCAGTGGCCGAGGACCGTGATCTTGCGGTCGTCGCCTCTCCCGGGGTCGCCGAGTGGGACGTGAACAGCCCGGAGTACGTGCCGATCGAGGAGCTGAAGGCGGCCGACGACCCGCGCTGGCACGCGCTGCTGAACGGCGAGTGGACCGCCGAGGAGTCGGCGGAGGCGTTCCGGGCGCGCGTCGTGGCCGCGATCGAGCAACACGTCGCCGACCACCGGGGCCAACGGATCGCCATCGTGTGCCACGGCGGCGTCATCAACGCCTACCTCGCCCACCTGCTCGCGCTGGGGAGCGGGCACGAGCGCGGGTTCTTCTACCCGAACTACACCTCGATCCACCGCGTCGCCGCGGCGTCGACCGGCCAGCGCGAGATCGTGACCGTCAACGAGACCGGCCATCTGCGGGGAACGGGGCTCCCGATGGGCCTGTTCCAGCGGGGCTGACAGGATGGGCCGATGACCCACGACGTCGCCGACCTGATCGCCTACCTCGACGCCTCACCGTCACCGTGGCACGCGGTCGAGTCGACCACCGCCCGGCTCGCCGGGTTCGTCCCCCTCGACGAGGCAGCGCCGTGGGCCGAGATCCCCGCCCGCGGGTACGCCGCACACGGTGGCGCGCTGATCGCGTGGGCGATGCCCGACCGATCCGCACCGGCCACGCCGTTCCGGATCGTCGGTGCGCACACCGATTCGCCCGGGCTGCGGGTGAAGCCTCGACCCGACACCGGTGCCGCCGGCTGGAAGCAGCTCGGCGTCGAGGTGTACGGCGGCATCCTCAACAACACCTGGCTCGACCGTGATCTCGGCGTCGCCGGGCGGCTGGTCACCGCCGCCGGCGACGCTGCGCTCGTCGTCGTCGACGAGCCGATCGCCCGCGTCCCGCAACTCGCGGTCCACCTCGACCGCAACGTCAACGACAACGGGCTGACCCTCGATCGCCAGCAGCACCTGACGCCGGTCTGGGGGCTCGGGCGCGCGTCGGCCGGCGAGTTCGCGGCGTGGATCGCCGACCGGGCCGGGCTCGCCGAGCCGCCGGCGTGGTGGGAGCTGTGCCTGTTCGACACGACCGGGGCGGCGGTCCTCGGCGCCGATCGCTCGCTGCTCGCGTCCGGTCGTCTCGACAACCAGGTCTCCTGCTGGGCGGCGACCGCTGCCCTCGGGGCCGCCGCCCCGGCCGACCACGTCGCGGTGATCGTCCTCAACGACCACGAGGAGGTCGGGTCGGCGAGCGCCTCGGGAGCGTCGGGACCGTTCCTCGAAGCGGTGCTCGACCGCCTGGTTGCCGCCCGGGGCGGCACGCCGGACGATCTCCACCGGGCGATCGCCGCATCGTGCTGCATCTCGGCCGACAACGCCCACGCGATCCACCCCAACTACCCGGAGCGCCACGAGCCCGAGCACGCCCCCGTGGTCAACCGCGGGCCGGCGGTCAAAGTCAACGCCAACCAGCGCTACGCCACCTCGGCCGAGACCGCCGCCCGGTTCCAGCGGGCCTGCGAGGTGGCCGGGGTGCCGTGGCAGGTGTTCGTCTCGCGCAACAACATGCCGTGCGGGTCGACGATCGGCCCGCTGACCGCGACCCGGCTCGGCATCCCGACCGTCGACGTCGGCGTGCCGCAGTTGTCGATGCACTCCGCGCGCGAGCTCTGCGGCGTCGACGATCCGGTCCACCTCGCCGACGCCCTCACCGCGTTCTTGTCCTGATCCCTCCCGAAACGGGTGCAGCTCCCGCACGGCGCGATCCGACGCGGGATCTCGGGTGGCTCGGGTGGTCAGCCGACGCGGGATTGGGCTCGATCGAACAGGCGTTGCAGCTCGGCGTGGAGCTGCTCGGTGACCGCTGCCACCGCCTGCCTCGACGCCCGCCCCGACGCGCCGACCTCGGCGCGGATCGGCTCGCCGATGATCACGTGGACCCGGCCGGGGTGGAAGAAGCGAGCCCCGCGGGCATCACCCGGGCCGACCCGCCGATGCCGATCGGGATGATCGGCACGCCCACCTTCGCCGCGACGTAGGCCGCCCCGTCGAACAGCGGCTGGACGATCGGGCCGTCCTTGCGCTCCCCCTCCGGGAACAGCACGAGCGGTTCACCGGCGGCGAGCACCGCGATGCTGCGCTTCAGCGCCTCGCGATCGGCAGTGCCGCGGGCGACGGGGAACCCGCCGAGCGCCGACATCAGCCAGCCGAACGGGCGGTACTTCCAGACCTCCTGCTTGCCCATGAAGCGGACACGGCGCCGGGTCACGCTGGCCGTGATCGGCGTGTCGATGTAGCTGCGGTGCACCGGTGCCAGCACGTAGGCGCCCGAGCGCGGGAGGTGCTCCTTGCCCTCGAACGTCATCCGCGTCCAGAGCTGGGTGATCCCGCACACGACCGTCCGGAACACCGCGTACGTGACCTTGCTCGGGATCGACTGCCCGACGAAGTTGGTCTCGATCCGGGTCACGGCAGCAACCCCAGGATCCGATCGACGACCTGCTCGACGCTCAGGCCGGTCGTGTCGACGACGACCGAGCCGGGCGCCTCGGTCAACGGGCTGTGGGCACGCCCGGAGTCCTTCCGGTCGCGCTCGACGATCGAGGCCTCGACGTCGTCGACGTCGCCCCCGATGTCGGCGACCCGCCGCTCGGCGCGCACCCTGGGCGTCGCGGTGACATAGAGCTTGAGCGGGGCATCGGGGAACACGACCGACCCGATGTCGCGCCCCTCGACCACCCCGCCGCCATGCGCGGCCACCCATTCCCGCTGGCGCCGGACGAGCTCGGCGCGGACGGCTGCGTTGGCCGACACCGCGCTGACCGCGCTGGTCACCTCGCGGCCCCTGATCTCGATCGACGCGTCGAGCCCGTCGACGACGACCCTGTCGCCGTCCATCGTCAGCTCGACGACCTGCGCGACGTGGGCGACGTCGTCGTCGTCCATCGGGTCGAGCCCGCGGCGGAGCACGGCGTAGGTCACGCCTCGGTACATCGCACCGGTGTCGAGGTAGTCGAGCCCGAGGCGCTCGGCGACCGCCCGACCGACCGTGCTCTTCCCAGCGCCGGCCGGGCCGTCGATGGCGATCACGATCGGCTCCGCTTCGCCAGGCCCCGGGATGGTCACCACGACGCTCCCCGCGGTCGCCCTTCCTCGTAGCCCGCCGAGCTCTGTACGCCGACGACCGCCCGATCCTGGAACTCGGCGATCGTCCGCGCGCCGGCGTAGGTGCACGACGAGCGGAGGCCGGCGACGATCTGGTCGATGATGTCCTCGACGCTCGGCCGTTGCGGGTCGAGGTACATCCGCGAGGTGCTGATCCCTTCCTCGAACAGTTCCTTGCGGGCGCGGTCGAGCGGTGTCTCGCTGCGGGTGCGGTTCTTGACCGCCCGGTTGGAGGCCATACCGAAGCTCTCCTTGTACAGGTGCCCCTCGAGATCGCGGAGGGTGTCGGCCGCCGACTCGTACGTGCCGGCGAGCCACGACCCGAACATGACGTTGGCCCCGCCGCCGGCGAGCGCCAGAGCGACGTCGCGCGGGTACCGGACGCCGCCGTCGGCCCACACGTGTCGCCCGAGCCGGCGGGCCTCCGCCGAGCATTCGACGACAGCCGAGAACTGCGGCCGGCCGACGCCGGTCATCATCCGCGTGGTGCACATCGCACCGGGGCCGACGCCGACCTTCACGATGTCGGCACCGGCCTCGATCAACTGGCGGGTTCCCTCGACCGTCACGACGTTGCCCGCCACGATGGTCGAGTCCGGGAGCTTGCGGCGGACGGCCTCGATCGCCGCGAGCGTCCGCACCTGGTGGCCGTGGGCGGTGTCGATCACGAGGAGATCGGCACCGTGGGCGACCAACTCCTTGGCCCGTACCGCCGGGTCGCCGTTGATCCCGACGGCGGCACCGACCATCAACCTGCCGTCAGCGTCGATCGCCGGCTGGTAGATCGTCGAGCGGAGCGCGCCGGTGCGGGTGATCACCCCGACCAACCGCTCGTCGGCCCCGACGACGGGAGCGACGTGCAGCCGGTTCGCCTCGAGCTGCTCGAACGCCGCGTCCGGTGCCGTGTCGGCGGGGAGGATCCGCAGCTTCGGGCTCATCACGTTGGCCAGCTGGGTGAACCGGTCGAAGCCCTCACCGTCCTTCTCGGTGAACACGCCGACGGGCCGGCCGTCGTCGACCACGACCACCGCGCCGTGGGCGCGCTTGTGGATCAACGAGAGCGCATCGCCGATCGTCGCGTCCGGGGAGAGCGTGATCGGCGTCTCGAAGACCGTGTGGCACGCCTTGACGTACTCGACGACGCTCGCCGACACGTCGACCGGGATGTCCTGGGGCAGGATCGCGATACCGCCCCGCCGGGCGACCGTCTCGGCCATACGCCGGCCGGCGACCGCGGTCATGTTCGACACGACGACCGGGATCGTGGTGCCGATCCCGTCGGGCGTGCGGAGGTCGACCGTCATGCGTGACGGGACGTCGGACAGGCTGGGCACCATGAACACGTCGTTGTACGTCAGGTCGAATCCGGGGTGGTCGTGCAACATGCGCATGTAGCGGTCTCCTCGTGCGGCGTGTGCCATTCGGGGTCGCGTCAGGCTAGGAGAAGCAACGCCCCGAGCGGCGCAACCAGCAGGTGGAACACGCAGACGTTTACGGCCGCGGCACGAGGACCTACCCTTGCCGGTTCATGACACCCGTCGTCCTCGTCCACGGTTGGGGTGGGTCGTTCCGGACCACCTGGGAGCGCAGCGGCTTCACCGCCCTCCTCGCGGACGCCGGCAAACCGGTGATCGGCGTCGACCTGCTCGGCCACGGCACCGCCCCGAAACCGCACGAGCCCGATGCCTACGACGACCTGACCCGGCGGCTGGCCGACGCGCTGCCCGCAGAGCCGGTCGACGCGATCGGGTTCTCGCTCGGCGCGCTGACGCTGCTTCGGCTGGCGGTGCGCGAACCGAACCGGTTCGCCCGGATCGTCCTGGCGGGCATCGGCCGCAACGTGCTCGACCCCGACCGGAGCGGTCAGGCCGAGATCGTCGCCGGCCTCGATCGGGCGATCGCCGGCGGGGACCTCGATTCGCTCGACAACACGGTGCGGCTGTTCGTGCAGTACGCGCTGCAACCTGGCAACGACCTGCTCGCGCTCGCCGCGGTGATGAAGCGCGCACCGGGACCCGACCTCGGGCGCGGCGACCTGGCCCGGGTCACGTGCCCGACGCTGATCGTCGTCGGCGATCGGGACTTCGTCCATCCCGCCGACGACCTCGCCGCGGCGCTGCCGGACTGCCGCTGCGTGACGCTGCGCGGCGTCGACCACTTCGCCACGCCCGAGGCGTTCGGCTTCTTCGACGCCGCCCTCGACTTCGTCGACGCGAGCTGATCGGGTTGAGCGGCCGATCGGCGAGCGCCGGGCTCGTCACGACCGACGTCGGGCGAGCTGCGGCCTGCATCCGGGCCGGCGGACTGGTGGCGATCCCGACCGAGACCGTCTACGGACTCGCCGCCGACGCCACCGACCCGGTCGCCGTCGCCCGGATCTTCGAGGTCAAGGGGCGCCCCGCCGATCACCCGCTGATCGTGCACCTCGCCTCGGCCGCGCAGGTCGCCGACTGGGCGCGATCGCCGAGTGACGCCGCCCGCGCGCTCGCCGAGACGGCGTGGCCAGGCCCGCTGACGATCATCGTGCTGCGCGCGCCGGGGGTCGACGACGTGGTGACCGGCGGCCTCGATTCGGTCGGGCTGCGGGTGCCCGCCCACCCGCTTGCCCGCGCGCTGATCGAACGGACCGGACCGCTCGCCGCGCCGTCGGCCAACCCGTACGGCGGGGTGAGCCCGACCACGGCGGCCCATGTCGCCCACGACCTCGCCGACCGGCTCGACCCGGCGCGCGACGCGATCCTCGACGGCGGTCCGTGCGCGATCGGCGTGGAGAGCACGATCGTCGACTGCGTGAGCGACCCGCCGCAGATCCTCCGCCCCGGCGCGATCACGTCCGACCAGGTCAGGCGGATCCTCGACGGGCCGGTGGCTCCACCGTCGGGTCCCGCCCGGGCCAGCGGGATGCGGGCGTCGCACTACGCGCCGAGGTGCGCCGTCCGGCTGGTCGACCGCTTCGACGACGCCGTGGCGCTCGGCGCCGGCACACCCCGGTCGGAGCTCCTCCGGCTCGACCCCGACCTCGTGGTCGCCGCCCGCGAGCTGTACGGCCGGCTGCGCGACGCCGACGACCGCGGCGTCGGCACGTTGATCGTCGTCCTCCCGCCCCCCGAGGGCCTCGGCTACGCGCTCCGTGATCGGCTGGAGAAGGCCGCCGCCCCCCGCTGACCCGTCTGCTGCTCTGACCGGGATCGGGCACGGACCAGGGCATCCCGACGACCCGGTCAGCGCGATCCGAGCTCGCCCCAATCGAGACGGTTCAGCCGATCGACCCACGCGTCGCGGACCGCCTCGATCTCGGGAAGCGCTCGATCGTCGTACGCGGCGATCGTGAGACCGACCGTCGTCGCGCCGGCGTCGGGGACGAGGTCGAGCCGGCACCAGCAGCCGACCGGCGGGTGCAGATCGACGTCGAGCCGATACGGCGGGTCGTCGTCGAGCACCTCACCGGTCTCCCCGGCGACGATCAGGAGCGCCTCGAACGTCTCGACCGGCAGCGCCTCGACGGTGAACGACGGCATGTCGATGGTGGTGCCCGAGGGTTCCTCCCGGGTCGCTCCCGACGCCGGCCGGTCCGACGACGGCGATCCAGACGCCGAGGACCCGTGCGGCCCTGGCCCGGACGGAGGCTGGCCGCTGACGCCGAGATGG
Organism: Ilumatobacteraceae bacterium; assembly: GCA_963825565.1. Lineage (GTDB taxonomy): Bacteria > Actinomycetota > Acidimicrobiia > Acidimicrobiales > Ilumatobacteraceae > JBFGCT01. Next base: position 24,107 of record CAWGTW010000019.1, on the reverse strand, counting down.
CCAAGGGCGGCGGCCGCGGCGACGTTCAGCGAGCGCATGACCGCTGGGTCGCCGCCGCGGTCCGGATGATGCTCCTTGGCCAGCCGGCGGCGGGCGGCGCGCACGTCGTCGGCCGACGCATCGCGGCCCAGCCCGAGCGCGCCGAACGGGTCACCGGTCATGATCGGTACCGGCCGTCGCCTCGCGCAACGCTGCGTAGCGCCGCCTGACGTCGCCGCCGTCGACGCCGTCGACCGACCGCCCGACCCCGAGGCCCCAGCGCCGCTGGATCTCGCCGTGGTCGACCTGTTCGAGCACGGCCGCGGCTTGCACCGCCGCGCCGCTCGCCACCGCCTCGTCGGTCGAGCTGACGACGACGGGCAGGTCGACCAGGCCGGCGAGCACCGCCCGCACCGCAGCCGAGCGGGCACCCCCGCCGGTCAGCACGATGCGGCCGTCGACGAAGGCGTGGGCGCGCAGCGCGTCCAGCCCGTCGAGCAGCCCGCAGACGACCCCGTCGACCGCGGCTCGCGCGAGCTGGGCGCGCGTCACGTCGGTCCGCAGCCCGCCGACGACCCCGGTCGCACCGGGGCGGTAGGGCGTGCGCTCGCCGTCGAAGTAGGGCAACACGATCGGCCCACCGGGTTCGGCGGCGAGCGCCAACCGGTCGAACTCGGTGTGGTCGACCACGATCAGGCGGGCGATGGTGTCGAGGACCTTGGCCGCGTTCGACGTGCAGACGAGGGGTAGGAACCGGCCGGTCGCATCGGCGAAGCCGGCCACCGCCCCTGACGGGTCGGCGGTCGGGTGTTCGGTCACCGCGTACACCGTCCCCGATGTGCCGATCGAGATCACGGCGTCGCCCGGGTGCAATCCGACGCCGAGCGCCGCCGCCATGTTGTCCCCGGTGCCCGGGGCGACGATCGCGCCATGCCACTCCCCCGCCGCCTCCAGCGGACCGAGCACCTCCGGAACGGCGCCGGACCAATCGCGCTGCGGGTCGACCAGGGCGAGCAGGTCCCACCGGTACTCGCCGGCCGCCGGCGACCAGTAGCCGGTGCCGGATGCGTCACCGCGGTCGGTCGTCGGGCTACCCGTGAGGCGCCGCGTCATCTCGTCGTGCGGGAGCAGCACGCGAGCGACGCGCCGCCACGCCTCGGGATGGGTGCGGCGCAGCCACGACAGCTTCGTGATCGTAAACGCGGCGACCGGCACGCTGCCGATCGCGTCGGCCCAACCCGCGGCTCCCCCGGCGAGCTCCTCGACCAGCCGGGCCGCATCGGCGGCAGACTCGGTGTCGTTCCACAGCTTCGCCGGGTGCACGGGTTCGCCGTCGCGGTCGAGCGCGACCATGCCGTGCTGCTGACCGGCGACGCTGATCGCCGCCACCTCGTGCTCGCCGGCCTGCGTCCACGCCCGCTCGAACGCGCGCCACCACGTCGCCGGGTCCTGCTCGGCAACCGGGGGTGTCACGTCCGGGTGTGGGGCCGCCCCCCGTCCGACGACGTCGCCGGAGTCCAGGTCTCGCACCTCGACCTTGGTGGACTGCGTCGAGGAGTCGACACCGGCGACGAGCGGCATGCCCCGCGACGCTAACGGAGCGGACAGACCGCCCACCGCCCCGACCGGCGTAGATGCGTGGTGTCAGGCACCAGGTGTCAACACCAGTCGGGGATTGCGGCCCAGGCGTCGTCGAACGTGATCTCCGCGATGGGCTTGCGCCGCAGCTCGCCGTGCCGGCCGGCGGGGACGCCGAGGGTGATGCACGCCGAGAGCGCGACGTGCCCGGGGATCGACAGCAACTCGCGCAGCTCGGCCTCGACGCCGAGGTGCCACATCGTGAGCGCGCCGCCGTAGCCGAGCGCGCGGGCCGCGAGGAGCAGGTTCTGGCACGCCGGGTACACCGAGGCGCCCTCGTAGGGAGACGGGTCGCGGTAGCGCTCGAGGCACACGAGCACGACGACGGGGACCGACTCGAAGTGGTCGACGTACTGCTGCATCGAGTCGGCGAACCGGGAGGGCCGGTACCCGTCGTGCTCCCGCTTGGCCGCCCAGCCGGCCCGGAACGAGGCGCCGAGCAGCTCTTTGGCGGCCTGCGCGTTCGGGCCGTCGCGCAGGACGAGGAACCGGAACGGCTGCCGGTTCGACCCCGACGGCGCGCGCCCCGCATGCCACAGGATCTGCGCCAGATCGGGCTCGCGGACCGGGTCGGTGGTGTAACGCCGGATCGCCCGCGTCGTCGCCAGACCTTCGAGCAGGGAGACCGGTTCGGGCACGGCGCGGACGGTAGCGCGTTGATGTCGGGGTTCTCACCGCGTAGTCTTGCTCAACCTTAAGCACGAGGGCATCCCGCCCCGTCCGAACAGGGGGAGAAACCACAACATGCAGAAATCACGCGTGACACGCGTCGGTGCGCTGCTGGTCGGTCTCACGTTCGTCGCCGCCGCCTGCGGCAGCGACGACAACGAGCCGGCCGCAACCGACGCCCCGCCCGCCACCGAGGCGGCCCCGGTCGAGACCGAGGCGCCCGCCGAGACCGAAGCACCGGTCGAGACCGAGGCGCCCGCCGAGACCGAAGCACCGGTCGACACCGAGGCGCCCGCCGAGACCAGCAGCAGCGCCGGCATCCTCCGGCTCGGCGGCATCCTGCCCGAGACCGGCAACCTCGCCTTCCTCGGCCCGCCCGAGTTCGCTGGCGTCGACCTCGCGGTCGCCGACATCAACGCTGCCGGCGGTGTGCTCGGCAACCCGATCGAGTGGCTGCCCGGCGACTCCGGCGACAACGGTGAAGTGGCCAACGCCACGGTCGACCGCCTGCTCGCGCAGGACGTCGACGGCTTCATCGGTGCCGCCAGCTCCGGCGTCTCGCTGACCGTGATCGACAAGATCACGCAGGCGGGCAAGGTCCACTTCTCGCCGGCCAACACCAGCCCGGCGTTCACCACCTACGACGACAACGGCCTGTACTTCCGTACCGCGCCGTCCGACGTCGTCCAGGGCGCGGCCCTCGCCGACCTGCTGATCGCCGACGGCAACGCCACGGCGCACTTCCTCGTGCTCAACGACTCCTACGGCACCGGCCTGCTCGAGTTCACGTCGGGCCCGTTCGAGGCGCAGGGTGGCTCGTCCACCTCGCAGATCTACGACCCCAAGGCGGAGAACTTCGACGCCGAGGTCGCCGCTGCGGTCGCCGAGGACGCCGATGCCTACGTGATCATCGGCTTCGACGAGACGTCGAAGATCCTTACCGGCATGATCGAGTCGGGCATCGGCCCGGCGGACAAGAACGTCTACGGCACCGACGGCAACATGGGCAACGCCCTCGCCGCAGCCTTCGACGATCCGTCGGTCGTCGCCGGCATGAAGGGCACGCTGCCCGGTGTCGACGTCGAAGGCGAGCTCGCCGAGTTCCGCGACAACCTGCTGGCGATCGACCCCGAACTCGTCGACTTCTCCTACTCCGCCGAGTCCTACGACGCGGTGGTGGTCATGGCGCTGGCCGCCGAGATCGCCGGGAGCGACGACGGCGTCGCGATCGGCGCCGAGATCAACGGTGTCACCCGTGACGGCGAGAAGTGCACGTCCTATGCCGATTGCCTGGCGCTCATCCAGGCCGGCACCGACATCGACTACGACGGCGTCTCCGGCCCGCTGGAGTTCATCGACGCCGGCGAGCCGTCGACCGCCTCGATCCTGATCCTCCAGTTCGACGACACCGGGACCATCGAGGTGATCGGTTCCGTCATCGGCACGATCTGATCGACTGAACACCCGAACAACCTGAACATCCGAACGAGCCCGGGGTTTCGACCCCGGGCTCGTTCGCGTCCCCGCCCCCGAACCAGGTCTTGTGTGACCGAACACCGCGACATCCGACGTCTTCGGTCACACAGATCCTGGCGGTGCGCGCCCACGATCCGTGTGACGAACATCGCCAACCCCGCCATGTTCGGTCACACACATCGGAGAGAGCTCCCGCCGCCCGGGTCTGTGTGACCGAACATCGCGACATCGGACATCTTCGGTCACGCAAACGCACAACCGGGCGCAGACGCCGACGCGCGCCGGCGGCGGCGGGGGTCAGTCCTGGTGGGACTTGACCAGCGTGCCGAGGTAGAGCTCGATCACCTTCGGGTCGGTCAGGAGTTCCCTGCCGGTCCCGGTGTAGGCGTTGGTGCCCTGGTCGAGCACGTACCCGCGGTGACAGATCTGGAGACAGCGGCTGGCGTTCTGCTCGACCATCACGATCGACACACCGGCCCGGTTGATCCGGTTGCAGCGGATGAACACCTCGTCCTGAAGCGCCGGCGACAGGCCGGCCGACGGCTCGTCGAGCAGCAGCACCGAGGGGTCCATCATCAGCGCCCTGCCCATCGCCAGCATCTGCCGCTCGCCGCCCGACAACGAACCCGCCCGCTGGTCGGCGCGCTCGACCAGGCGGGGGAACATGTCGCCGACGACCTCGAAGCGCTCGCGGAAGCGCTTCGGCTTGAGGAACGTGCCCATCTCGAGGTTCTCGCGGATCGTCAGCGCCTGGAAGACGTTGTTGATCTGCGGCACGTACCCGATGCCGCGCGACACGAGCGAGTGGGCCTTCTTGCCGGTGATGTCCTCGCCGCGCAGGCGGACCGTGCCCTCACGGATGTTGACCAGGCCGAACATCGCTTTGATCAACGTCGACTTGCCGGCGCCGTTCGGACCGATGATGCCCACCAGCTCGCCCTCGGCGAGTTCGAGCGAGCAGTCGTTGAGGATGTTGACCCCGGGGATGTAGCCGGCGGTCAACGACTCCGCGACCAGGAGCGGTTCGGGCGTGCTCACTGCGGGTCCTCCCCATCGTCGGGCATCGACTCCAGCCCCGCGACCTCCAGCCCGAACTCCTCGACCTGCGGATCGAGCTTCAGCGCGCTGTCGTGGCTCGTTCCGAGGTAGGCGTCGACGACCGCCTGGTTCTTGCCGATCGACCCCGGGGGGCCCTCGGCGATGATCTCGCCCTCGGCCATCACGATCACCCAGTCGCTGATCTCCTGCACCATGTCCATGTCGTGCTCGACGAACAACACGGTCATCCCCTCGTCGCGCAGCCCGGTGACGTGACCGAGCAGCGACTGGGTCAGCGCCGGGTTGACGCCCGCCATCGGCTCGTCGAGCATCACCATCTTCGGCTCGACCATCAGGGCCCGTGCCATCTCGAGCAGCTTGCGCTGACCGCCTGACAGCGTGCCGGCGAACTCGTCGCGCATGTGGTCGAGCTTGAAGCGCTCGAGCAGGATGTCGGCACGCGCTTCGATCTCGGCCTCCTGCTTGCGCCACATGAACGGCAGGACCGAGCGCCACAGCGCCTCGCCCTTCTGACCGGTGGCGCCGAGCTTCATGTTCTCGATCACGGTCATCTTCGACAGCGACTTGGTGAGCTGGAACGTGCGCACCATGCCGTAGTTGGCGATCTTGTGGCTCGGCACGTTGTCGATGTTCTGCCCGTCGAAGGTGCGGGTGCCGGTGTCGGGGGTGTCGAAGTTGGTGAGGAGGTTGAAGAACGTCGTCTTGCCGGCGCCGTTCGGCCCGATCAGCGCGGTGATCACCCCGCGCTGGATCTCGACGTGGCGGGCGTCGACGGCGACCAGACCGCCGAACTGCCGGCGGACACCATCGGCGATCAGGATCGGGTCCGGCTTCCGGGCGCCCGGCTCCCACGGGACCGAGTCGAGCGCCGCCCGCGCGGCGACGGGGTCGACCGCCCGCAGCGCTTCGGCGACCGGCAGCAGCGGCAGGGAGTCCGAGTCATCGGTCATCGAGCGCCATCTCCTCCTTGTTGCCCATGATCCCCTGGGGTCTGAATGCCGCCAACAGCGCGAGGCCGAGACCGACCAGCATGAAGCGGATCTGGCCGACCTGGACACCGGTCATGATCGAGTCGGGGATCTTGTCGTTCTGCACCGCCTGTCGGAGCAGGCTGTCGGTCAACCCGAGGATCCCGTACAGCAGCGCAGCACCGAGGATCGGGCCGAGCACCTTGCCGGCGCCGCCGAGGATCAGCGCGACCCAGACGAAGAACGTCACGTCGGTGATGAAGTTGTCCGGCTGGGCGATCGAGAAGCCGAGCGCCCGCAGCAGCCCACCCAGCGCGGCGAACATGCCGCCGATGATCAGCGCCTGCATCTTGTACCAGTAGGCGTTCTTGCCGAGGCTGCGGGCGGCGTCCTCGTCCTCGCGGATCGCCTTCAGCACCCGGCCCCACGGGCTGCGCACCAGCAGCCAGCACAGCAGCGCGGCGAGCGTCAGCAGGCCCCACCCGACCAGCACGAGGAACATCTGGTTGCCGATGAACAGGTCGTTGAGGTAGCGGCCGCCCGGGTCGAACGGGCTGAGGTCGTAGAACGTCTTGGAGAACCCGGAGATCCCGTCGGAGGACCCGGTCAGCCAGTCGAACCGGGGGGAACGGACGAACAGACGAAAGATCTCGGCCGCGGCGATCGTCACGATCGCCAGGTAATCGGCGCGCAGCCGCAGCGTCGGGACACCCATGATCAGGGCGAAGACCGTCGGGAACACGACGAGCCCCATGACGACCGACGGCCAGAAGCCCCAGTCGAACGTCACCACCATCACCGCGAGGCCGTAGGCGCCCGCCGCCATGAACACCGCCTGACCGAAGTTGAGCAGGCCGGTGTACCCGAAGTGGATGTTGAGGCCGATCGCCGCGAGCGCGAAGAAGATGAAGCTCTCGCCGATCAGTCCACGAAGGGTGTTGTCGAGAATCGCTCCCCAGTCCATGACGGTCTCCTCTCTAGCCCACCCGCTCGGCGCGGCCGAGCAGCCCCTGGGGTCGGATCAGCAGGATCACGATCAGCATGACCAGCGCTCCGACGTTCTTCATGTCGCTCGGGATGAACAGCGTCGACATCTGGATGAACACCCCGACGACGAGGCTGCCGAGAAGCGCCCCGTACGCGCTCCCGAGCCCGCCGAGCGTCACGCCGGCGAACATCAGCAGCAGGAGCCGGAAGCCCATCTCCCAGTTGATGTTCTCGGTCAGGCCGAACAGCACCCCGCCGAGGCCGGCCAGCGCACTGCCCGACACCCAGACCCAGCGGATGACGCGCTCGACGTCGATCCCCGACGACTCGGCCAGGTCGCGGTTGTCGGCGACCGCGCGCATCGCCTTGCCCGCCCGCGTCTTCTGCAGCGCCAGCCCGATCCCGATCAGCACGAGCGTCGAGAACACGATGATGAAGAGGTCCTTGGGCACGATCTTGAAGAACCCGAGGTCGTACTGCTCCTGGAGCCGGTAGTCGGTATAGAAGCGGGCCCGGCCGGCGAACTGGTACAGCATCACGTAGCGGAAGAAGATCGACAGGCCGATCGACACGACGAGCTGCGAGATCAGGCTGGACCCGCGGTTGCGCAGCGGATGCCAGATGCCGGCGTTCATCAAGCCGCCGGCGACGCCGGTCAGCACGAACGCCAGCAGCGCGGCGACGATCAGCGAGGTCGTGATCCCGAACACGCCGGTGACGTGGAACAGGAACGCCAGCATCGCCCCGAACGTCACCATCTCCCCGTGGGCGAAGTTGGTCAGGCCGGTGGTGCCGTAGATCAGCGACAGCCCGATCGCACACATCGCGATGATCATGCCGAGCTTGATGCCGTCGACGAAGAGCTGGACGGCCTTGATCGTGTTGTCGCTGTTGACCGCCGCCTCGCCGAGCGGGAACAGCACGTTGCGGGTGTCGCCGGTCTTGACCTCGATGTTCAGCGGGTTCTTGTCCGGGTTGCGGAGCGGGAGCCCCTCGGGGAGCGTCGACTCGTCGAGGAGGATGTCGTAGAACCCGGGCGAGGGGACGGGGACGAGCCACACGCCGAGCTCGTCGGTCGTCGCCGATCCGACCTCGTTGCCCTCGGCGTCGGTCACCGTGAAGGTGACCCCGGCGACGAAGACGTCCTCGCCCTCGGCATCTTTGGTGCGCAGGGTGCCCTGCACCCCCTCGCCGTTCTCGGCGGGGACGGCGACGGCAGGTCCGCCGGCACCGAGGAACGCGAGCAGCATGCCGGCGATCGATGCGAAGAGCAGGATCCGCAGCGGCCGCCGGCTCGTGTTGGTTGATCGGGCGTGCTCGCCCAGAATCGTCGACCCCATCGGCAGGGCACTCTAGGCGGACGGAGCGACCCCTGCGGTCATCGCAGCACTGCGACCGGTGCGGCGGCCGCGACCGGCACCGGCCGGCGACCGCTCCCGAGCACATCGAGCATCAGCGCCAGCGTCACCACCCACAACCCGGTCGCCCCAGCGAGATGCGCCCCGACCAGGAGTTCCGGCACCCCGGTGAAGTACTGGAGGTATCCGATCGCCCCCTGCAGCACGGCGACGAACAGCCACGCCGACAGCCTCGATTCGAGTGCGGTCCACGTCTGCGGGTCCCGGCGGGCCGCAACGACCAGCGCCAGCATCGAGCGCGACGGTGGCCAGCACGGTCACGCTGTGGATCCGCGCCACGGTCGAGATGTCGAACCCGAACCGCCGCACGTCCTCCTCGCCGGCGTGCGGACCGGTGCCGGTCACCACCGTCCCCGTGGCGAGCGCGAGCGCGGTGCCGATGGCGATCAGCACCGTCAGGCGGCGCACGGCGGACCGCATCGGTGACCGCTCCGCTTGGTCGCTCGCACGGCGGATCGCAACCATCCCGAACGCGATCGAGATCATCGCCAGCAGGAAGTGCGACTGCACGAGCGCCGGATGCAGGTCGCCGCGCACAGCGATCCCACCGACCACTCCGTTGGCGAGCACGGACACGAGCACTCCGATCGACGGCCACCGCAGGTCGGCGCCGAGGTGGGCGGACTCGGAACGAACCGATCGCCATCGCCAGCACCGGGATGCCGATCAGCGCCGAGAACAGCCGGTTGACCTGCTCGATGGCTGCGTGGCCGGTCGACACGTCGATGAAGCTCGTGCTGTTGCAGTTCGGCCAGTCGTCGCATCCGAGGCCGCTCCCGGTCAGCCGGACCGCGCCCCCGGCGACGACCAACACGCAGATGCCGACGGTCGTCACGATCGCAAGGCGCCGGAAGCTGCGCAGGCTCAGGGTGAACCGCTCCATACCGTTCCGAGGATATGGCTAGCGTCGGCCCCGTGCTGAGCTCGTTCGACGACTTTCCCGTCCATCAGACGTCACACCCGATCGTCCACACCGCCTCGACCGACCTCAACCACTACGACCGGTACTTCTTCAACGGGTACACCAGCGACACCCGGTTGTACTTCGCCGCCGCGCTGGGGCTGTACCCCAACCGGCACGTCGCCGACGCAGCGTTCAGCGTCGTGGTCGACGGCGGCACCGAGGCGGCTCGGCAGATCAGCGTGCACGCGTCGCGCCGGGCACCCGGCGAGCGCGCCGAGGCGAACGAGGTCGGGCCGATCCGCGTCGAGGTGATCGAGCCGCTGCGCGTCCTGCGCCTGACGATCGACGCGCCCGAGCACGGGCTGCGGGGCGACCTGACGTTCGACAGCCGGTCGGCGCCGATCGAGGAGCCGCACTTCCACCATCGGGTCGGCCTGCGGGTCCTGCTCGACTACACGCGGCTGACGCAGTTCGGAACGTGGTCGGGGTGGATCGAGGTCGACGGCGAGCGCGAACCGAGTCGACCGCGGACCGGGCGTGGGGCTCGCGCGACCGCTCGTGGGGGATCAGGCCGGTCGGCGAGCGGGCATCGACCGGCGCGCCGGTCGCCGACCCGCAGTTCTTCTGGCTGTGGGCACCGGTCAACTTCGAGACGTTCTCCACCCACTTCGACGTCAACGAGTTGACCGACGGCACCCGGTGGCACGAGACCGGCTTCGTCTGCCTCGCGACCGCCGACACCGCTCCCGAGAGGATGCGATCGGTCGACTACCGCCTGACCTGGCGGCCCGGCACCCGCTTCGCGGCGTCGTTCGAGTTCGACCTCGTCCCGGCGGTCGGCGGATCGTCGACGATCGCGCTCGAGCCACTGTTCGAGTTCCACATGCTCGGGATCGGGTACGGCCACCCCGAGTGGGGCCACGGCATGTGGAAGGGGGAGCTGGCGGTCGGCGGCGATCGGTGGGATCTGCCGGTCGACGAACCGACCGCCCCTCACCACGTCCACGTCCAGACGATCGTTCGGGCGACCTGTTCGGGCGAGCTCGGCGACCACGTGGGTCTCGGCATCCTCGAACAGCTGGCGGTCGGGCGCCACGTCCCGACCGGCCTCGAGGGCACCTTCGACGGCTGGTCACCGCCCGCCTGACGACAAGCGCCTCCCCGTTTGTGTGACCGAACACGTCGAGACCCGCGATCTTCGGTCACGCAGATCCCCGAACGGCCCCCACCCCGCGCTCCGGTTTGTGTGACCGAACACGTCCAGACCCGTGATCTTCGGTCACACAAACCGGCGGACGGCGCTCGTCCCCGGATTTGTGTGACCGAACACTTCGAGACCCGCGAAGTTCGGTCACACAAACCGTCAGGGGGCGGCGGGCGGGTCGGTCACGTGTGGCGGATCGACATGCCGCCGTCGACGGGGATCGCCACGCCGTTGACGAAGCTCGAACTGGGCAGGCACAGATTGAGCGTCATGTGGGCGACCTCCTCGGGCTCGCCGTAGCGGCGCAGCGGGACGCGGCGGCGGGCGTAGGCGGCTTTCGACTCGTCGTCGATCCCGGCGGTCATGGCGGTGTCGACCGGTCCAGGGCAGATGCAGTTGACCGTGATGCCGTGCCGGCCGAGCTCGACCGCGAAGCTCTGCGTCAGCCCGATCACAGCCGCCTTCGTCGCGGCGTACGCGGCCAGCCCGGCTGTGGTCACGATCGCCTCGGTCGACGCGATGTTCACGATCCGACCCGAGCCGTGAGCGATCAGGTGCGGCACAGCGAGCCGGATGAGCCGGGCATGGGCCGACAGGTTGACATCGAGCGTGCGCGCCCAGGTCGCCTCGAACTCGTCGTCGGGCTGGAACGCCGAGCTCGGCAGCGCCACCCCCGCATTGTTGACGACGATCCCGAGGCCGCCGCCCCACTCGACCGTGCGCCCTACCAGCGATCGGAGCTGCGCGGGGTCGGCGACATCGCACACGATCCCCAGCGCGGCGTCGTCCCCGTGCGCCGATCGGATGGCAGCGACCACCCCATCGACACGAACGCGGTCGAGATCGGCGACCACGACACGGGCGCCCTCGTCGGCGAAGAGGTGCGCGGTCGACCGCCCCATCCCGCTCGCCGCACCGGTGACGATCGCCACCGTCCCCCCGATCGAGCGGGACAGCTCTGTCAGCCGGTTCACGCCCGGGATCGCGCCGACCAGCGCTGCATCCCGCCCATCCCGTACTGGCGGAGCACGAGGGCGCGGGTGGGCGTGATGGCGAGGAACCCCGTGCCGGGCGAGTCGTCGGGCCCGCCGGGGGCGAACGCGTGCAGGTCGTAGTCGAACACCCCGGTCCACAGCCGCCGCTTCGTCTCGATGTCGTCGAACACCTCGGCGGTCCCCCACAGCTCGACGCCGTCGCCCACCTCGGTCACCTGCCAGTGGAGCGCGACGTTCGGGTTCGCCTCGACGTTGCGGGCCTTGACCGATGACGTCCCGAGCATCGACCACAGCGTGTCGCCCTCCCAGCAGGGATGGACCGGCACGACGTCGGGATGCCCGTCGGCGCCGACCGTGGCGAGATGCGCCCACGGGCTCAACCCGGCGGCAGCAGCCTTCACGTCGTCCAGGCCGATCTCGTCGCTCATGTGGGCAGCCCCTCTCGTTCGGTGCCAAGACCGTAGCCCGGCCGCTCGGCCCGATCACGGTCGAATGGCTCCTGCCGGCTCGGCCGCGTCGGCGGCGACCTGACCGTGCCGTAGCGAGCGCGCATCCCAGGATTTTCGTGACCGAACACGTCGACATCCGCGATGTACGGTCACACAAACTGGCGGACGGCGCACATCCCAGGATTCTCGTGACCGAACACGTCGACATCCGCGATGTACGGTCACACGAACGGAGGGGCGTTGCGTCCGCCTACGCCGCGAAGTAGTAGCCGTTCACGTCGATGATCGCGTCGGTCGACCCGGGCTGGCTTCCGCACCAGATCTTCACCGTCCGGTTGGCGTCGATCTTGCTGGTCAGGCCGTTGGCGATCGAGACGTTCGAGCCGCTCCAGTTGACCGCCGACGTCGTGTAACCGGTGGCGTCGCCCGGGGTGAGCGACAAGAAGTTCGGCCCCGACGTCGCAGTCACCGTCAGGTTACACGTCACCGCGGTCGCCCCGACCGGCACCGCGTTCATCACGGTGATGCCACCCGCAGCGTCGTGGGCGTCCTTCACCGGGACGACCCTCGACGTGTTCGGCAGGAACCTCCCGGAGGCCGGATACGCCGGAAGCCGGGAGTCGAACACCCGGATCGGGTCGATCGGGTAGTACACACCGGCGCCCGGCGCGACGTAGCCGACGCGGACGCCCCACAGCTGGTGGGCTGCGTCGGCGGGCGGGTTGACGATGACGAAGTACGCGGCGTCGCTGGTGTCGACAACTGCGCCGTTCGTCCCGGGCGCGACGGGCGTGACGTACGTCTGGATGCCCGGCAGGACCGGCTTTGTCGACGTGCTCTGCCACGCCACCTGGTTCCATACGCCGCTTGCGGACCCGACGTGTGACCGGTGCTGAACGAGGCGGATGCGCGTGGACGCGGAGTTCGGACGCACGAAATACGTGACGAGTTCGGTGATGCGCGCCCGGTGTGGCAGGAAGATCGGCGGTGCGGCGAACGTGTTCGCCGAGGAGTTCATCTCGCCGTTGCTCGAGGACTTCCCGCCCACGAGGTCGACGAGGAAGAACGAGATCCCGGCGAGGCTGACGTACGACACGCCGGGCGACGTCGGTGCCTTCGGGATCGCGGGTCCGACATCGGCGACCTCGCGCCAGTCCGCGGACGTCGGGCCGGGCTCGGGCTCGGGATCCTCAGGCGGGATCGCGCCGGCGTGACCGCCTTTCAACAAGGCTGCCGTCAACCCTGCTGCAGCAGCCGCCCCGACCGCTTCGCGCCGCGACAGCCGTAGATCGGTCTCGTTCGTGGTCATGTCACACCTCCAGCTCAACTCCACGGTTCTTCCACCGGTTCGCTCGTAGTAGGGCAATCCGGACCGTCCGCGGTGTGACGTCTGCCATCTCGCCCCGGCTCGCCGACCCGCGGCCGAGCGCTCAGGGCCGGATGTCGTAGAACGGGGCGACTAACGATGCAGCAGGAGGCATAACCCCAGGTTGTCGCTCTGCGCTGTGCGCCTCGTCAGCGTGGCGTCGTCCCCGTAGGCCGATCGGATCGTGGCCGCGACGGCGCCGACGCGACCGCCATCGACATCGTCGCCCACCTCGGTCACCCGCCAGTGGAGCGCGACGTTCGGGTTCGCCTCGACGTTGCCGGCCTTGACCGATGACGTCCCGAGCATCGACCACAGCGGGAGCGAGCGCGCATCCCAGGATACTTGTGACCGAACACGTCGACAGCCGCGATGTTCGGTCACACAAACCGGACGTCGAGGTTCGGGACGCGGGTGCAGTCCGGTCGGGTTGCGCCCGCCTACGCCGCCAAGTAGAACCCGTTGACGTCGATGATGGCGTCGGTCGATCCGGACTGGCTGCCGCACCAGACCTTGACCGTTCGGTTGGTGTCGATCTTGCTGGTCAGACCGTTGGCGATCGACAGGCCCGAGGCGCTCCAGTTGATCGCCGACGCCGTATATCCGGTGGCATCGCCCGGCGTGAGCGACAGGTAGTTCGACCCAGCGGTCGCCGTCACCGTCAGGTTGCAGGTGACGGCGGTCGCCCCGACCGGAACCGCGTTGATGACGGTGATGCCACCCGCAGCGTCGTGGGCGTCCTTCACCGCGATGATCCTCGACGAGTTCGGCAGGAACCTCCCGGAGGCCGGGTACGCCGGAAGCCGGGAGTCGAACACCCGGATCGGGTCGATCGGGTAGTACACACCGGCGCCCGGCGCGACATAGCCGATGCGAAGGCCCCACAGCTTGTGCAGCGGGTCGGAGTGCGGATTGACGACGATGAAGTACGCGCCGTCGGTCGTGTCGACGGTCGCCCCGGTCGTCCCCGGCGCGATGGGCGTCACGAACGTCTGGACGCCCGGAAGATTCGGCTTGGCAATCGTGTCTTGCGCCACCATCGTGTGGAACCCGGAGGGGCTCCCGACGTGTGACCGGTGATAGATAAGGCGGATCAGCGTGCTCCCGCTGTTCGGGTGCGTGAAGTACGTGACGAGTTCGGTGACGCGCGCCCGATGCGGCAGGAAGATCGGCGCCGAGGCGAAGTTGGTCGTGTACGAGGTCATCTCCCCGGTGCTCGAGTGCTTCCCTGGAACATCGTCGGCGAGGAAGAGCGAGACGCCGGCGAGGCTGATGTACGACACGCCCGGCGCGGTCGGCGCCTTGGGGAGAGAGGGTTCGACGTCGACGGAATCGGGCCGGGCGCGAGACATCGGACCCGACTCGGAATCGGGCTCGTTCGGCGAGAGGGCCACGGCGCGTCCGCCCTTCGTGAGCGCTGCCGTCAACCCTGCTGCAGCAGCCGCCCCGACCGCTTCGCGCCGCGACAGCCGTAGATCGATCTCGTTCGTGGTCATGTCACACCTCCAGCTCAACTCCACGGTCCGTCCACCGGTTCGCTCGTGGTAGGGCAATCCGGACCGTCTGCGGTGTGACGTCTGCCATCTCGCCCCTGCTCAGACCCCTCGACCCGGGGCTGAGCGCTCAGGGCCGGATGTCGTAGAACGCGTTGATCGAGTGGTCGACCGCGAGGCGCTCGAAGCGCGTGAACCCGGCCGCCGCGGACATCTCGCGGGCCTTGGACTCGGGGAGGCCGAGCGTGCCCAGCCCGGCCCCGTCGGGGGTGGACAGCGCCGACGACATACACGACAGCACGCTGATGCCGTACATCAGGCTCGCCATCGGGTTCTTCTGGACGTTCTCGGCGAAGCTGTCCCGGCCCTTGATGTCGACCAGCAGCCAGACCCCGTCGTCGGCGATCGCGGCGCGGATCGCGTGCATCATCTCCTGCGGGTGGGTCATGTCGTGGATGCAGTCGATCGTGGTGACGACCTCGACCGAACCGTCGGCGGGGATCGGCTCGTCGCGCGGATCGACGAACCGGGCGTTCCCCGTCCCCGCTTCGAGCCGCCTCGTCTCCGCCCGGTCGAGCGCGTGCCGGGAGATGTCGTAGCCGACGAACGTGCTGTTCGGGAACGCGGCTGCCATCAACAGCACCGCTCCGCCGGCACCGCAACCGATGTCGACGACCGATGCCCCGGCGTCGAGCCGCTCGACCAGGCCGTCGAGCGCCGGGAGCACCGTCGACAGCAGGTGGGTCCGGTTCCACGGCTCGAAGCTCCGCTCGATGCCGACCGCGCCCTCGCAGCCGTGGCTGTCGTAGTCGTGGCCGAGGCCGGTGCGGAAACTGTCCGGCATCCGTTCGAGCGCCGCCATCGTCTGGGGGAAGCGGTGGAACATGCCCATCCCGTACGCCGGATGCTCGGGATCGGCGAGGACCGCGACCGCTTCGGGACCGAGCGAGAACCGCTCGTCGGCGTCGATGTCGACGAACTTGGCCGCCGCCTGGTTGTAGGCCCACTCCCTCACCCAGCGCTCGTCGAGGCCGGCCCGGGCGGCCAGCTCGGCGCTGGTGAGGGCGCGGTCGGCGTCGGCTAGCGCGGTGTACAGCCCGAGCCGGTCACCGAGATGGACCATCCCGGACGTGACCGCGCCGCTCAGCTGGTTGAACAGGTTGAACGAGTAGAGCTTGAGCAGGTCGGGGTCGGCGGCTCTCGTCATGCCACGACGGTAGACCGCCAGGACCTGATCGCGAGGACCGCAGGATCGTCAGCGGGTGCGCTCGTCACGGTCGAGGTGCTCGACGTCGGACAGCTTGCAGAGGCTGAAGGTGAACCCGCCGCCGACCGGGAGCGCCTCCAGCCGGCTGACCGACGTGTGGCCGAGCACGAAGCGCTCCCACTCCCACGGTGTCGGCTGGAGCCCGAGCAGGTGGCAGATCGTCACCGAGTTGGTGCCGGCGTGGGCGACGAGTGCGATGCGCGCCCCCGGTTCGGCGATCTTCCAGATCGGCAGCTCGTGATCGGCCCGCTCGACGCCCCTGGCGCCGAGGAAGTCGGTCGCACCCACGTGGATCCGGTCGGTGAAGTCGCGGATCGACTCGCCACCGTCCAGCCCGTGCCAGCGATCCTCGGGCGGCCGGCCGCGCATCTCGGCGTACGCCTGCTCGGCCTTCTCCGCCGGCGTGCCGTGCCAGCCCGGATCGCGGATCTCCTCGAGCCACGGATCGATCACCTCGTCACGCCCGAGCGCGACGAGCAGCGGCGCGGCGGTCAGCCGGGCGCGGTGCAGCGGGGACACGAGCACCTCGTCGAAGTGCTCCGCGGCCAGCGCGGCCGCCAGCCGTTCGGCCTGCCGATGGCCGAGCGCGGTGAGCGGCGGGTCGACGACGTTGAGCCCGTCGCGCACCCACTCGGGCTGGCCGTGGCGGATCAGTACGAGCTCCATCACGGCCGACTGTACGCAGCGCCGCCGACGCTGCCCACCTCGCACGGATAACGTCCCCGCGGTGAGCGACCCGAGCACCAGCCCCGGCATCGTCGCCGGCTGGTATCCCGACCCGGCCGGGCGGTTCGAGCTGCGCTACCACAACGGGTCCGCTTGGACGGCCGACGTCAGCACCGACGGCGATCGCTACATCGATCCCGCCGGCACCGCACCGTCGTCGCGCCCGCCGCGGGCAGCCGATCGGCCCGGCAACGGTCCTGCGGTCGCCGCGCTGGTGCTCGGCATCGCGTCGATCGCGCTCGGGTGGGTCCCCTACATCGTCGCCGGCGCCGCCGTCGCCGCCGTCCTGGCGGTCGTGTTCGGCTTCGTGGGCCGGGCGCGATCGAAGGTGACCGGGCGCCGTTCCGGGTTCGCCACCGCCGGGATCATCACCGGATTCATCGGCATGCTGGTGTGCGTCGGCGGTGTGGTGCTGACCGTCGTGTTCGCCCGGGCGATCGATCGCTACACGAACCCGCAGCCGTCGACGACGGAGATCGAGGAGTGCGGGGTGGTCGGGGCGATGGCGACCGTGCAGGGTCGGATCACGAACCTGGGTGACGAGACCGGCGACTACTCGATCCGGATCGGCTTCGTCCGTCCGGGCACCGACAACGCGGACCGCCGCGGGCGGGTGTCGGTCGAGGGCGTGCCGCCCGGCGGTTCGGCGCCGTTCGCCCTTTCCCGGCCGATCTCACTCGACGATGTCGACTGCGTCGTCGAGCGTGTCGATGGGCCGCTGCCCTTCGGCGTCGAAGTCGAGAACTGATCCGGCGGAGTCGATGGTCGTCGACGACACCCACGCGTCGTACAGCCGCCCGTAGACGCCTCCGGCCGCCACCAGCGCATCGTGCCGGCCGTCCTCGACGACGACACCGGAATCGAGCACGATCACGCGATCGGCGCGGGCCGCTGTCGAGAGCCGGTGGGCGATGGCGATCGTCGTGCGCGATGCGGCGAGCGCGTCCAGGGCGCGCCCGATCCGGACCTCGGTCAGCGCGTCGACCGACGACGTGGCCTCGTCGAGGATCAGCACGTCGGGGTCGGCGATACCGGCCCGCAGCAGGGCGACGAGTTGTCGCTCGCCGGCGGAGAGCCGCTCGCCACGCTGGCCGACCCGTGTGTCGAGGTGGTCGGCGAGCCCGTCGACCCAGTCCCGGACGTGCAGGTCGTCGACGACGCGCTCGACCTCCGCGGCGGTCGCGCCGTGCCGGCCGAACGCGATGTTGGCGGCGATCGAGTCGTCGAACAGGAACGGCTCCTGCGACACGACGGTCAGGCGGGAGCGCAGCTCGCGGTTGTCGACGCAGGTCAGCGGGACCCCTCCGAGGTCGATCTCCCCGACCGTCGGATCGGCGAACCGGGCGATCAGCCGGCCGAGCGTGGTCTTGCCCGAGCCGGTCGCACCGACCAGCGCGAGGTTCTGCCCGGGTGGGATCGACAGCTCGACGTGCTTCAGGACGAGGTCCTCGGACCCGTCGCGGTCGCGGCTGCGGTACGAGAACGACACGTCGCGGATGTCGATCGCCAGCTTCCCGGCCGGTAGCGGGACCGGTTCGGCGGCAGGCGGCGGCCCGACCGGCATGTCGAGCACCGACAGCACGCGCCGCAGGCCGGCGACCGCCGACTGGGTCTGGTCGAGTACCTCGACGAACTCGGCGATCGGTTCGAGGAACCGGTAGGTGAGGAACACGAACCCGACGAGGGCACCCGCGGTCAGCCCGCTGGCCGGCCCCATCCACACCCCGACGCCGACCACCGCGCTGATCGTGAAGACCGAGAACACCTCCCCGCTCGGGAACAGGATCGCACCGAGGAGCGCTGCCCGGATCTGCGCCGACGTCTTCTGCTCGACGCTGTCGCGGACGTCGGTCCGCAGAAGCTCGCCTGCGTCGTAGGCCCGGATCGTGTCCGCCCCCGAGACGACCTCGGCGATCGCGCCGAGCATCTCCCCGTTGCGGTGCCGGGACAGGTCATAGGCCGCGACGAGGTGTGTCTGGACCAGCCGCAGCACGAGCGCGAGCGGCATCGCCACGGCGAACGCGATCAGTGCCAGGACCCAGTTGTAGGCGAGCATCACGCCGCCGACGATGAACATCAGCGTCCCGTCGAGCAACCAGGCCAACCCGCCCCACTGGAAGAACCGGGCCAGGGTCTCGATGTCGGACGTGACGCGAGCGACCAGCCCGCCGCGACGCTCCTCGTTGTGGTCGGCGAGGCTGAGGCGCTCGATGTGATCGATCAGCTCGACGCGCAGATCGAACAACGCCTGCTCGCTGCGGACCCCGAGCCGGAACGCCGCCTGGCGGAACGCCAGCGCGGAGACGACGACGGCGACCAGGGCGACCAGCGAGAGACGAACGACGAAGCCGACGCGAACCTCTCCGCTCGGCTCGACGATCCCCCGGTCGATCGCCTGCTGGAGCAGGATCGGCACGACGACCCGCCCCGCCGCACCGACCGCGGCGAGTACCCACGTCAGCAGCAGCCCTTGGCGGAGGACCGGGGCGATCTCCAACCCCCGACCGATCGTGCGGACGGCCGAATCGGTGCTCGGCCCGGTCAGCGTCCCCGCACGGGCGGCGATCGTCGGATCGATCGTTGTCATCGGACCAGCTCCGTCCGAAGCCCGCCCGCGGCCGGAGTCCGGTCGGCCTCGAACGCCCTGACCAACTCGCGGTATTCCGGGACGGCGGCCATCAGCTCATCGTGGGTGCCGTGGGCCGCAGCGCGGCCGTCGACGAAGAACACGACGTCGTCGGCGAGTGCGATCGTCGACGGTCGCGACGCCACCATGATCACGGTCGTGTCGGCGAACGCCGCGCGCAGGTTGGCCAGCACGGTCGCCTCGGTCGTCGGATCGAGCGCCGAGGTGGTGTCGTCGAGGATCAGCAACGCCGGCCGCCTGGCCAGCGCCCTGGCGAGGGCGACGCGCTGACGTTGACCCCCGCTGAGGCTGACGCCCCGCTCGCCGACGATCGTGTCGAGCCCGTTCGGCAGGTGGCGGACGAACCGGTCGCCGGCTGCCAGCCGGAGCGCCTCCCACAGCTCGGCGTCGGACGCCGGGTGCCCGAACTCGACGTTGGCCCGCACGTCGCCGGCGAGCAGGAACGCTTCCTGGAAGACGACGCAGTGTGTGCCCGCAGTCAACTCGATGTACCCGCCGGTCGGTGCGACGAGGCCGGCGAGCAGGTCGACGACGGTGCTCTTGCCCGACCCGGTCGGGCCGACCAGGGCGGTGACCGTGCCGGCCGGGATGGTGAGGTCGATGTCGAGGACCGCCGCCTGCTCGCTCCCCTCGTGGACGAACGACACGTCGTGCAACGCCGCACCCACTCCGGGCGGCGCCGGGCGGATCGCCGCGCGCGGGTCGTCCTCGAGCGGCTCGTTGACCACCTCCTGGATGCGCTGCCACGCCGACATCGACCGCGGCAGTTCGGACAGCGCGTAGCCGATGAGGCGCAGGGGCAACACGAGCAGCGTGAACAGGAAGATCACGCTCGACAGCTCGCCGATCGTCATGTTGCCGGAGTCGATGCGCACGAAGCCGAGGACGACGATGGCGATGTTGGTCGCGGTCGGGATCAACTCGAGCAGCGCCTCGAACCAGCTCCGCAGCTCGATCGCCCGGACCCGCGACCTGCGGACGCGGTCGGCGAGCACGCCAAGGCGCTCGGCTTCGCGCTCCTCGGCCCCGTAGGCCTTGACGAGTTGCACTCCTTCGAAGCTCTCGTGGACCGCCGCCGAGAAGTCGCCGAGCTGCTGCTGAGCCCGGGTGAAGTGCCCGGCGACCACGCGCTCGTAGATGACGTTGGTGCCGATCAGGATCGGGAAGACGAGGATCGCCAGCACGCCGAGCGGAACGTCGATCAGGAACAGCCAGACGGTCGTGATCACGATCATGATCACCGTGCTCGTGGCGAACGGGATGGGAGCGAGCACGTTGACGGTCGTCTCGGTGTCGACGCCGGCTCGGGCGACGAGGTCGCCGTCGGCGCGGCGCCGGTGCCAGGTAACCGGCTGGCGGACGAGCTGATCGAGCACCTCGTTGGTGTACGTCTGGGCGACGCGCCACATCGCCATCGACGCGAACCCGCGGCGGACGACGACGGTCGCCGCGCGGATGACGCCGATCCCGATGATGATGCCGATGGCGGTGGCGACCGTACCGACCGGCACCGAACCCTCCTCGAAGCGCGGAACGATCGCCTCGTCGATCACCCACCGGATGGCGAAGCTGGAGGCGACGGTCGACACCGCGAAGCCCGCCGCGCCGAGCACGGCGAGGATGAACAACCGCGGGTGGAGCCCGACCATCGACCGGATCAGGTGCCAGTTGCGACGGGCGCGCGCGAGGTACGTCTGTGCCGGCTCGCGTGCCGCATCCTCGCCGGAGCCGGGATCCACGCCCGCGTTTCTACCAGCGGGTTGGCGCCGTAGCGTCGGGGGTTGTGGTCACACCGCCCGACGTCGAACTCCCGGTGGCCGACCGGGCGCCCGAGCGGCGGGGGGTCACCTGGCGGGGCCTGCTGATCGGTGCGGTGATGCTCGGGTTCGCCGCGTTCTGGATCTGGGCGCTGTTCTTCGCCTCGAAGGAGGCGATCAACCGGATCGACGACCGGGAGTGGGCGCAGCGCGCCGAGTCGATCTGTGCGGCCACCAAGGTCGAGCTGGGAGCGCTCGACGCGCAGGCGTCACCGGACCTCGCCGTACGCGCCGATCTCGTCGTCCGGTCGACCGATCTCCTGGCGGCGATGCTCGACCAGGTGGTCGCCGTCCGTCCGGCCGATGCGAAGGGCCAGGCGATCGTGCCGGACTGGGAGGCCGACTACCGCACCCTGCTCGACGACCGGTACGCATACGCCGAGCGGCTGCGCGGTGGCATCGACGGGCCGTTCACCGAGACCGCCGTCGACGGCGTGCCGATCACCGAGCGGATCGAGACCTTCGCCGGCGACAACGAGATGCCGAGCTGCGCCCCGCCGCGCGGCTCGGTGCTGTAGCGCCGGGTTTCGGCGAATCGCCCCGAACGCGGAGGTTCGGTCTGGTTGCGGTGAGCGCGTGCGGCCGTCGCGCGAGAATCATCGGATGGATCGACCCGCCATGCGCGTCTGCGGACCCACACTGGACGCTGCCGATCCCATCGCGCTGGCCGAGTTCTACGAGCGGCTGCTCGGTTGGTCGATCGCTCGCAGCGAAGGCCCGAGACCCGGCCAGCCATCGACCGACGGTTGGGCACTACTGCGGTCGCCGGCGGGCGACTTGAAGATCGAGGTGCAGTGGGACCCGCACTATCGACCGCCCGTGTGGCCGAGCGTCGCCGGCGAGCAGCTCATGATGATGCACCTCGATGTCGGTGTCGCTGACCTCGACGCCGGCATCCAGTGGGCGGTTGACCAGGGCGCACGGGTGGCTGAACACCAACCGCAGGCCGAGGTGACGGTGATGCTCGACCCCGAGGGCCACCCCTTCTGCCTGTTCCCCGACGATTCGCTCTGACGCACATTCCCGAGCGGGTCAGCGAGCGCATCCGTGCCGTGCTGGACGGCTCGACGGGCCTGTGACTCCCGTTCACCCGAGGAGGGCGAGGTCCCGCCGGACGTAGCGCAGGTGCGCCCACTCCTCCTCCAGGATCACCCGCACGCAGTCACCGACAGTGGGATGCCAGTCCCCGCCGCCCCACGGGTTGTCGCGCTCCTCGGCGAGCAGCTCCGGCGTGGCAGTGACCAGAAAGTCGGTCACCAGCTGCTGCCGCTCGGCGCGCACCGCGAGGATGTCCTCGAACGCCGGCGCGTCGGCCTGGAAGATCGACATGTCGAATCCCATCTCGGCCGCACCACCGAAGATCTGGCCGATCTCGTGGAACGGCTGCTCGATCCCCATGATCCCGCCGCGGAGCCAGGCGTCGGTCGCCAGCACGAGGTGACGCAGGGTCTGGGCCAGCGACCACTCGCCCTCGACGTGGGCGTCGACCAGTTCCGCGGGCGTGTTCGCCACGGTCGTCTCCCACGCAGCCTGCACCGCCACCCAACCGTCCCGCAGGCCCTCCGGCGTCTGCGCCTTCTGCAGCTCGCGGCCGGGGAACTGCCGGTTGAGCTCGGCGTCGACGAACGGCACCACGTCGACGCCGTTGACGATGAGGCTGCCGAAGAACAGGTCATGGCTGTCGATGTCGAGCCCGCCCACCTCGACGCTGCGCATCGTCACCCCGCTGACGTCGCACGATCTCAGGGTGGCGCCCCGAAAGCTCGTCCCGACGAAGGTTGCGCCCTCGAACTCCTGGGTACCGGAAGAGATCGTCATTCCTGCATTCTGCCCGTCGACGATGACAGTGGGTAGCCCTCGAGCCGCCCGCAACCCGGCATTCACCCCGATCACGTCGACGCATCCCCTACTGCGCGGCGCTGAGCCGTCCTGGCGCGTGGCCCACGGTGGACCGGGTCGGGCGAGCTGGTGTCATGGCAGGACGACGAGTTTGCCGGTGGCACGCCCGGCTTCCATGTCGGCGTGTGCTTCGGCGATGTGGTCGAGGTGGTAGGTGCGATGGATCGGCACGATGGCGTCGCCCGCCGCGACGGCGTCGAGGAAGTCCTGGAGGACGTGGGTCGGGAGGTCGGTGGCGTCTCCGCCGTAGGCGGTGAGGCGGACCCCGCGTGGCAGGTACTCGATCGGGTAGAAGTCGCGCACGGTCCACTGGTTGGACAGCATCCCGGTGAAGCACACGACCCCGTGGACGCGGGTCGCTCGCAGCGTGTCCGGCAGGGTCGGGGTGCCGACGAGTTCGAGTGCCGCGTCGACGCCGACGGGGAAGATCGTGCGGGCTTGGTCGGCGATGTTGCCGTCGTCGACGAGGACGTGGTCGACACCGATGCGGCGGAGAGCGTCGGCCCGGTCGGGGTTGCGGGTGGTGGACACCACGGTCATGCCGAGTCGTTTGGCGAGCACTGCGGTGGCCATCCCGATCGACGACGTGCCGCCACGGATGAGGATCGACTGGCCGGGTCGGGCGTCGAGTCCGATCGTGAGTGAGCCGTGTGAGGTCTGGAGCATTTCGGGCACCGCGCCGAGCGTCGCCCAGTCGAGGCTGCTCGTGAACGGCACGACCTGCCGTGCGGGAACGCAGGTGTATTCGGCGTATCCGCCGTCGTAGGTGCGCCCCATGCCACCCATCAACGCCGCGACCTGTTGACCGACCGTGTACTCGCCTCCGGGGCACGCGGCGACGGTGCCGGTGGCTTCGATGCCGAGGACGCGCGGGAACGTGACGCCGTCGGCGAGACCGAGGCGGGTGTGGAGTTCGGAGCGGTTCAGGCCGAACGCCTCGATCTCGATCAACACCTCACCCGCCCGTGGGGTCGGGACGGGGAGTTCGCGGACGTGGAGCGCGTCGGGTGGGCCGGGGGCGTCGAGCACGACGGCTCGCATCGTGGCCGGGATCGCTGCCATGGTCAGGCGCTCCTTCGTTGCTCGTGGATGTGGGTGCGCAGCTCG
This sequence comes from Ilumatobacteraceae bacterium, assembly GCA_963825565.1. Lineage (GTDB taxonomy): Bacteria > Actinomycetota > Acidimicrobiia > Acidimicrobiales > Ilumatobacteraceae > JBFGCT01. The sequence continues at coordinate 39 of CAWGTW010000019.1, read as the reverse complement.
TGGATGGTTGCGGCGAAGGGTTGCAGCTCGCTCGTCGAC
>CAWGTW010000018.1:0-4959 GCA_963825565.1 Ilumatobacteraceae bacterium | reverse complement strand
ACCTGCTTGCTCCGGGGGAGGGCTGATGACGGTCGGTGCGGTCGTCGGTTCGGTCGGGGTGACCGCGGTGGTCGTCGGCTCGGGACCGGCGGCCTCGAGAACACCCGCCATCGCCCCGGCGGCCGGTTTCGGCGCGTCGAGGACATCGAACCAGAGCGCTCCACCGAACGCGCCTCCGGTGGTGTCCGGGGTGGGCGGTACGCGGTCGGTGACGCCCCACACGACGAACGTGTTGCACGAGTCGGCCTCGAGGCATGCCGACAGCGAGGTGGCGTATGCATCCGCCTGGAAGGCGAGGGTGTCGGGGTTGGCGATCTCCGTCACGGGGACCGGCACGTCGAACTCGGTGATCGCCCACTCGAGGCCGAGATCGTCCACCCACCCCGAGAACGTCGCGAAGTCGACGGGGTCCGGCGACAACAGGTGCGCCTGGAACCCGATCCCGTCGATCGGAACCCCGGCTGCGACCAACGAGGCGATCATCGACTGCACGCCGACGCACTTCGCGACCAGGGTGCAGTCGGATCGATCGGCGGTGGCTCCGGGGACGATTGCGAGCCCGCTGTCGACGGCATCCTGGGTGACGGAGAGGTCGTCGTAGAAGTCGTCGTAGAAGAGGAGGGCGTCGGGATCGGCCGCTCGGGCGGCCTCGAACGCGATGCGGAGGAAGTCGTCGCCGATCACCTGGCGCCACAGCGAGTTGCGCGGCGTGCCGTCGGGGAGGAAGGCCTCGTCGACGACGTCCCACTGGGTGACGACCCCCGGGTTCCGCTCGGCGTATCGGCTGACGACCTCGGTGACGTGGTCGTTCAGGACGGCGGTCAGCGCCTCGGGCGTCCAGCTGCCGCCGGTGATCCAGTCGGGGAGCCCGTCGGGGCTGATCAGCCCGTGGCCGCGAACGGTCAGTCCGTTCTCGGCGGCGAAGTCGACCAGCGCATCGGCGGCGGCGAAGTCGTACACCCCGGGCTCGGGTTGGACGACTCCGAAATCGACCTCGGAGACGGTGGAGACCATGTTGACGTTGTCGACGAGCAACTGGCGGTAGGCGGTGTCGTCGTCGAGCGCGGTGACGGTGACGGCAGCACCGAAGTTGAGCCCGGCAGCGTCGGCCGCCTGACGCAGCCCTGCGCTCTGCGCGTGGACCGGGGAGGCGGACGAGAGCGCAAGGAGGCCACCGACCACCAGGGTTCGCATGAGGTGCCGCATCGCAGCCGTGACGGTAGTTCGGCGCCGAGCGACGTTCGCGGCACGGCACCGCACCCTTCGCCGCACTCGCCGGAGCTCCCGCACGGATCGAGAACGTCGTTGCGGGTCGACGGTCGCGGACAAGTAGCCTGAGCACGGCAACTCGGCACTCCGTGCTCGTGTCGCTCCCATCCACCGCATGACCACGAGCACCTCCACCACGACCGTCGTCGTTCCCGGCACTCACGTGATGACCGCCCTGGTCGGTCCGCGTGACCGGCATCTGCGGCAGATCGAGCAGCAGTTCCCGACGGTGCAGATCAGCGTTCGGGGCAACGAGGTGCGCATCTCGGGCGACGACGCCGCCGAGGTGGTCGGCGTCGCCGGCCTGTTCGAAGAGCTCTCGACCCTGCTCCAGAGCGGCCAGCAACTCGACGACTCGGTGCTCGACCGTGTGGTCGCGATGGTGCGGGCGAGCGAACGGCCGAGCGAGATCCTCTCCCATCAGGTGTTGCGCGGGGCGAAGGGTCGCCAGGTCAAGCCGAAGACCGCCGGGCAGAAGCGCTACATCGACGCGATCGACCAGAACGTGATCACGTTCGGTCTCGGCCCGGCGGGCACGGGCAAGTCGTGGCTCGCGGTGGCGATGGCGGTCCGGGCGCTCCAGGCCAAGCAGGTGCAGCGGATCATCCTGACCCGCCCTGCGGTCGAGGCGGGGGAGCGGCTCGGGTTCCTTCCCGGCGACCTGATGGCGAAGATCGACCCGTACCTGCGACCGCTGTACGACGCGCTGTACGACATGCTCGATCCCGACGCCGTGCAGCGGCTGTTGGAGCGTCAGGTGGTCGAGGTGGCGCCGCTGGCGTTCATGCGTGGTCGCACCTTGAACGGCAGTTTCATCATCCTCGACGAGGCACAGAACGCCACGCCCGAACAGATGAAGATGTTCCTCACGCGCATCGGGTTCGGATCGCGGGTGGTCGTCACGGGCGACACCACCCAGGTCGACGTTCCGACGGGCAAGAGCGGTCTCGCGGGCCTCGAGCGGACGCTGGCGGGCATCGACGGGTTGACGTTCGTCCGCTTGTCGGGGGCCGATGTCGTACGCCACAAGATCGTCGCCGACATCGTCGCCGCCTACGAACAACAGGACGAGCAACGCCCCGCACCACAGGACGACCAGGCAGCCGGCCGGTGACCCCCGGATCCGGCGGCGACGTGACGGTCGTCGTCGCCGACGAACGCTCGCCCGGCGATTCGCCCGACGTGGCCATCGACCTCGACCGCTGGGAACGGCTGGCCGGGGCGGCACTCGTCGCGGAGGGTGCGGTCGGCGAGTTGACGCTGACCTTCGTCGACGCGGCGGAGATCGCATCGCTCAACGAGGAGTACATGGGCAAGCCCGGCCCCACCGACGTGCTGTCGTTCCCGATGGACGACGAACCCACACCCGGTGTTCCGACGCTGCTCGGCGACGTGGTGGTCAGCCCGGCGGTGGCGGCGCAACAGTGCGCAGACCATGCCGGCACCCTCGACGACGAACTCGCCCTGCTCGTCGTGCACGGCGTGCTGCACGTGCTCGGTCACGATCACGCCGAAGCGGACGAGACGGAGCGGATGCGCCGACGAGAACTCGAACTGCTCGAAGCGCACCACTGGTCCGCGCCGGCCCCTCCCGGGTTCCGTCAGACCCACGACTGAGCCGGATACTGTCGGCCCGTGTCGTACCCGACGTCGCCGCCGTTGATGCCGCCGCCGGGCTGGTACCCCGACCCGGAGTCGGCGTGGACCTGGCGCTGGTGGGACGGGTCCCGCTGGAGCGAGCTCCGCGCGCCGCAGACCCTGCCGCCGGAACGCAATCCCCACTCGTTCTCCGCGTGGTTCGAACAGTCGGTCGAGGCGTCGAAGCGGGTGATCGTCAGGGTCGGGTTCGTCGTCCTCGCCATCTGGGGTGTCACCGCCGTGCTGGTCGGTGTGTTCGCGTTCTCCGTGTTCAACAGCGGCAAGGGTCGTGAACTCCGCCGGCTGATCCAGTTCGACCGCATCGTCGACGGCAGCGCCACCACCGTCCGACTCACCGACGCCGAGTGGGAGCGGGCGGTCGACCTGTTCGGCGACATCGCTCGGGCCGCCGTGCCGTGGATCGCCGTGCTGTTCGTGGTGTTGATCGTGGCCTCCACCTGGGCGACCGCGCTGGTCGCCCGGGTCGCCGACCGCGTCGGTTCCGGCACCGTCGAGGACGTGTCGCGGCCGGACGACTCGGCCGATGCGATCCGTCGCGTGCCCGCGGTGACCGGTGCGCTGCTCGCGTTCTCGCTGATCGGCGTGGGGATCATGGCGTTGACCCTGCTGCCGCTGATCATCGCCGTGGCCGCCGATGCCGGCGGTGGCGCGATCGCGGTCACCGCCATCTTCGGCTTCGTCGCCGCCCTGGTGTCGGGATCGCTCGTGTTCGTGCGCTTTTCGCTCGCCGTGGCCCTCGCCTCGCTCGGTGGATGGGGCCTCGGCCTCCGGCGGAGCTGGCAGCTCACCGAGGGCCACTTCTGGGGCGTCATGGGCCGGCTGCTCGTCGCCGCGTCGATCGCGAGCGCGGCATCGTTCCCGCTCAGCGTCGTCAACTCGATTGGTTTCTCGCTCGGCTTCACGACCTGGATGGTCTCACTCCTGGCCGTCCAGACGATCGGCAACGTCGTGACGACCGTGGTGACCGTGCCCGCACAGGTGGTGCTCGTCCGTCATCTCACGGAGCGGCAGGGCCGCGGGCGACTCGCATCCTGAGCCGACGCGACGGCGATGTTCCCCGAGTTCGAGTTCATCGGTTCGTACCGACGCCTGCCGTCCACGTAGCTTCGGCGCCCATGGAGATCACACTCGACGGCAAGGTCGCACTCGTCACCGGCGCATCGAAGGGCATCGGCAAGGCCATCGCGGCATCGATGGCCGCCTCCGGTGCCAAGGTGATGATCAACAGCCGCAAGCAGGACCAACTCGAAGCCGCGGCAGCCGAGATGACGGGCGAGGTCGAGATCTTCGCGGCGAACGCCGGCGACGCCGATGCCGGGGAGCGGGCGGTGTCGGCCACGATCGAGCGGTTCGGCGGCCTCGACATCCTCGTCAACAACGCGGCGACCAACCCCTACTACGGTCGCACGCTCGAGGTCGACAAGGGCCGCTACGACAAGACCTTCCAGGTCAACCTCGAAGCGCCGCTGCTCTGGTGCAGGGCAGCGTGGGAGCAGTCGTTCAAGGACAACCCCGGCACGATCATCAACATCGCCTCGGTCGGCGGTCTGCGCACCGATGGCGGCGGTCTCGGCATCTACAACCTCACCAAGGCGGCGCTGATCCACATGACGCGCCAGCTCGCCTCCGAGCTCGGTCCGACCCGTGTCGTGGGCATCGCCCCCGGCCTCGTCGCGACCGACTTCGCCGCCTTCCTCGTCGACAACTTCGGTGAACAGCTGGCGGCTCGCATGCCGTTGCAGCGCCTCGGCGATCCGCAGGACATCGCCAACCTCGCGACGTTCCTCGCCAGCGACCTCGCGAGCTGGATCACCGGCGAGACGTACGTCATCGACGGCGGCGCCGGCGTGGCCGCAGCCGGCTGATCGCGCTCAACCGCGCCGGAGTTTGCCGATCGAGGTCCGGGGGAGCGATGCGGTGATCTCGAGCCGGCGCGGGGCCATGTACGCCGGATGGTGCTCCTTGACGTGGCTGCGCAACGACGCCAGCGACGGCGGATCGCCGACGGGGACGACGACGGCCTCGACGACC
>CAWGTW010000017.1:0-66927 GCA_963825565.1 Ilumatobacteraceae bacterium | reverse complement strand
TCTCCATGGCGGACCTGTGCATCGAGTTGGAGAACACTCGCTACGCGGCCGTCCAGACCTACATCCAGGCGGGCAACGTGCTGTTCGAGACCGCCACCCTACGGGCCGAGTTGGAGGAGTCGGTCGAGGCGCTCCTCGCCGAACGGCTTGGTTCCCATCTGATGATCGGCTTGTCGATACCGATCAAGATCGAGGACGAACTCCAGTACTCCCTGTGGTGTGGTTGAGATCGCAGCGGTCCAGGACACGTTCAACGCATCACTACGCTCGCACCGATGAACCGTGCCGCCGCGAAGCCTGTTGGCAGCTACCGGCGTCACGCGTGTGGCACCCTGCGGGCCAGCTACTGGCAGAGAGCCGGCGCATTCATGCTCGACGCGCTTATCTTTGTCGTCGCCGTCGCATTGCCGGCGACGCTCGCCGTCTGGTTCTGGGGTGAGGGCGGGCTGGTCGTCTGCGAGTTCGAGGGCGACAACGAAGTTTGCCCGGAGATCCCGGCCGGCGATCGCCTGCTCAGCCGGGTGGTCTTCTACACGCTCGGCACGGTCTTCTTCCTGGTCTACTCGAGGGCGATCGGCCGCGGTCGCACGGTCGGCATGAACGCCACCGAATGCAAGGTGGTCGACGCCGAGACGGAGGCGACGATCGGATGGCGCCGCGGTGCGCTCCGCACGGTGGCGATGGTGGTCAGCGCGATCCCGTTCGGGTTGGGGTTCCTCTGGCCGCTGTGGGACCCGCAGCGACGCACGTTCCACGACATGATCGCGGGGACGAGCGTCGTCAGCCCGTGAGCCGGACGCCGAACGCATCGCCGGTGCAGGAGGATCTTCAGCCCACACTTGATCCAGCAGGCACGTGTGCCCGCCGACTCGCCTCGGGACGACGTCAGCGCGTTGCGCGTTCTCGGGCGGGTGATAGCTCGCAGTCGTGCCTGATTGAGTCGATCGGTGCGTTGCGACCGTTTTCGCATCTCTCATGACAAGTACGTCAGCCCGATAGCGGCCCATGCCGGGTGCCCCATATAACGCCGGGTCAGACATCGGCCGAACTCGAGGTTGAAGGCGACTGGCCGCGTCGCGGAGTCGTAGTAGACCAGCCGTCGTGTTCGAGCGTCAGGAGTTGCCGTCATCGGTTCGGTACGGCCCGCTGGGTTCGGTCGGGACGATCTACGAATTGCCGAACGGACGACGGTGTGTCGTGACATTCGCCAACCGCGGCTCGGATGTTCTCACCCCGATCCGGAACGATCGTGGGGAGCTGTGGATCGGTCATCTACTGCGAGACGATGTCGAGCCGGCCCGCTTCGACGACTGGGAGCGCGAATGGGTACCAGCAGAACTCCTGCGACCCGTCGGCAAGCTGAACTGACTGCGCTGTGATCGCCACCGTCGTCAATCGTTCAACTGGCGCAGAGCCGGGACGCTCCCAACTCACCGGCGCGTCCCCTATCGCCCACGGCTGGACATCCGGTGCCCTCGACGCCTGGCCGTCAGCACTCCCAGCCATACGACACGACGATCGCCGGCGGCTCACCGATCATCGGCGGTGACGTCGAGCCCGAGCCATCGGGCGATCACAGGGGCAGCTTGCTCGGCGGAGTACACCGTGTGGTGATCGACCCCCTCGAGATAGATCGTCTCGACCTCGTGGCCACCGGCGACGAGCGCCTCCGCGAACTGCTCCGTGAAGAAGGCTGGCACGGTGCCATCGGACGTGCCGTGGAGGAGCAGTGCGTCGACCTCAGGTCGGCGGTCGGCGTACTCAATAGGGTTGCCCGCGGACCAGTCGCTCGGTTCAGCATCCGGTCCGAAGAGAGCTCCGGCGGGGCCGCTGGCGCGCCCGACGTCGTACGGCCCAGCCAAGCCGACCATCCGATCGACCATCACCGCCGGACGGCCGCAGTCGGTCGCGAAGTCGTCCCCACGGAGAGCGACCAGCGTCGCGAGATGAGCTCCCGCCGAGTGCCCTACCACGACGACCTCGTCCGGCGGGAACCCAGCGGCCGCCGCCGACCCCGCCGATGTCGCAATGGCGCACGCGACGTCTTCAGCCGGCAGCGGGAAGTACGCACCGTCGGACGCCGTCCGGTATGTGATCGGCACCACGACCGCACCCGCCTCGGTCAGTGCTCCGGCCAACGGCAAGAGGCCGGTGGGGTCCGCGTCGACCCAGCCACCGCCGGGAACCAGGACGACCAACGGCGCAGCGCCCGGCGATCCCGGCGGCAAGAGCAGCGTGATGTCCTCGGCTCCGCTGATCGACCCGACGGTGCGATCGTCGCTCTCCACCGGATCCACGACGCGGTCGGTCACGACGGGTCGATCGCTCATGTCCACCGAATCCTTTGAACCAGCCGTCGCGACGGGACTCTCGGTCGGGTTCGAACGACCCACAGAATCGTCCGACGACCCACAACCGACCGCCATGCCGAGGCCGAGGCCAAGGCCGATCGCGAACGCGCGCAACGGGCAAGTTGCGAACTCCACGTCTCGATGCTGGACTCCTCCCGCGAGAGCCGCCAGAGCCGTTCGGCCAGATTGTCAGAGTGCGGCGAGTGTTCGGTCGGTCCAGGCGCACCGGAGCCCTCCCAGATCGCGCACCCCCGAATCCCGCTCCGGAGTGCCCCACAACGCCTACTCGAAGGCGCATTCGAAGGTGCCCCCGACCGCCGGCTCCGGGCCACGGCGGGTGCCCTACAGCGCCTACTGGCGACGCACCTGCGAGTCGCCCGGCTTGGAATGGCGGAGCGGACTCGTTCCGCTAGCCACAGCCGATGCCGAAACTCCAGGCGCCTCGCCCCACCTGGTTGGTCGTGGGGTGATCACGCAGAGCTGCTCGCACGGCAGGAACACCGGGGCGGGTCGAGGGATCGAGACGCTCCCACAGACGCTGGGCGGACAGCGGGTCGCTCGATCGAGCGAGCTCGCGAAGGACGATCGCCGTCACCGTCCTCTCGCCGAGTGGGGGAACCGACCGTTTCTCGAGCTCAACGAGCGCAGCCCGTTTCTCGACGGTCGCCGCCGCCATCTCGTTCAGAAGGTGGGCACCGATAAGCAGTACGAAGCGGCCGGCCGCACCACGTTGTTGCCGATTCATGCTGAAGTACACCGAGCAACCGCTCCCAATGAGCATCGCAGCGACGATCCAGGGCGAGATGCCGATTCGTCTGCCGACCCATCCGGCGCCCTCAACCAGCCCAACGGTGGACAACGTGGGCAGGACCAGCGTCGTCTCTAGCTCGACTGTTGCCGTCTCAAGTTCGAGTGCCGCGTCGACGGCACGCACGGGGCCACTCGGGTCCGGCACGCCGAGCGCCTCAAAATCGTTGTCGATCGACAGCAGCAGACACGGGGCGAGGATCGTGGCGAGCACAGCCGCCGCGGATCGGTCGGATCACGCGCTTCAACCAAGCCTGCACGAGCGTCGGCATCAACGCCGTTTACGTCTACGACGACGATCGACGGCAGCCAGTCCTCGCGCGAGCATTCGCTCGAGACTTACGGACGTCGTCTCGAGCGCGCCGGCGAACTCGTCGATCTTGGTGAGCACCTCGTGGAGCGTCTGTGAGGCTATGAACAGCCGAGTGCTTCCTTGTCGTCGCCCGCGCGAACGACAACGGCGCTACGCCAGTCCCAAGCTGGAACTGAAATGCCGTGAACAAGAAGCTCGTATCCAGCACCGCAAGGATCGGTGTGGTCAAGAGGAGCTGCAGTTCAACCGAAACGTCCGGTGAATCAGAATTGACGCTGAGCGCTGGCTCGTCAACGGTGGCGCGATTGTGCTCCGCGGAAATGCGTCGGCCTCGGCTCGACAACATCGGCGGATCGCCCTCCCCGGTCCCGGACTCGTCGGACCCTTCCGTTACCTTCATGCCGGAGATTCTCGTCAGGGGGTGTGACGTCGAAGACGGCCCTACCCCGACCGCCCCTGATCGCCTACTCGATGACACGCCCCAACCCGCTGCCGCACCGTGTCGATGCCGGATTCGCCTTCCAGCCGACGCATCGACTGATCGGCGTGTCGGGGTACGCGCCGGCCGTGACCGGCCGTCGCCTCGCGAACCTCGGCCCGGCCACCCGAGAGTTGCACGAGCGGTTGAGTGCGGAGGCTGCCTTCGGGGTGAGCTCGCTTGGGGGTCGGTGGGCGCGTGGGTGGCAGTCGGTCGGTTGTCGTCGCGGTCGGCGGTGCGTGCCGTGGGGCGTTCGTTGTGAGGGGTCGTGTTCGGGCCGCTCGGGTGTCCTCGGGGAGGGTCGCCTGGCCAGATCGGGTCTCGTCGGCGGTCGGCGTTCGGGGGTCGTGTGGCGGAGTGGTTGGCGGCGATACACCTTTGCAGGTTTCCCTTCCAGGGAAACCTGCGGCACCCGATCGTGCAACTCGAACGCCGAGGTCGTCACCGGCTTGCGATGCCCCGATCATCGGCCGGACCGCTTTAAGCGGTCGATCCAGCCCACCTTGGGCGCGAGATGACCTGATCTGGAGGCGGCCGTCCCACGGAAAGTGCGGCTGACCTGCGGTGATCGGGTGTCGGGTGGACACCGCGGACCACCTCAACGCCCGAACCGTCGCGGGAGTTCACCAAGTCGGTTGAGTCAGCCCTACCCGGCTGCCCCCGCAGCCCTCTCGATGCGCTCCTCAATCGCCGCGGCGATCTCGGCGTCACGACTGGCGGACGCGCCGAGGTAGCGGAGCGAGGCGTCGCTCGTGGCGTGGCCCATCCGCGACATCAGCTCCTTGAGGGATGCGCCGGCGCTTGCCGCGGTCGTGCCGGCCAGGTGACGGAGGTCATGGAAGCGGACGGCATCGTCGACGCCACCGGCCTCCTTCGCTGATGCCAGTACGGAGCGAAGTACCGATTGAGCAGAGGGCTGCCCTTGACCGACGTGAAGACCAGCGCTGTCGAGCCCGGATCGGTGAACTGCTCAAGATGGGCGGCCAGAAGTTCTCTCGCGCTGCCCGGGATCACAACGGTCCGATGTGCCGCGTCGGACTTCGGTGGGCCGAGCACCGGGCCGACCCCTTTGATGAACGCCAACGACTGCTCGACACGAAGCGTCGACGCATCGAGATCCAGTTGTGCTCGGGTCAGGCCGGTCAGCTCGCCGTAGCGCAACGCCGACGTCGCGGCCGTCCAGACGAGCGCCTCGAACCGTGGCTCGATCGCCTCCGCCAGCCCCCGCACGTCGTCCCACGTCGAGCGGCGGTCGCTCGCTGAGACCGCTCGGCGGCGGCGCCCTTGATGCGTCACGGGTTCGACTGCAGCAGGCCGTCGTCGACCGCCGTCGACAGCATCGTGCGGAAGCAGTCGGTAGATCTTCGCCACCGTGTTCGAGATCAGACCCGAACGCGAGAGCCGGCCGTGCCACGCCCTCACGTTGGTCGGCGTGATCGACCGCAGCTCGGAATCAGCGAACGCGGCGAGCAGACGTGCCGCAACTGCGAGTCGTACGTCGTCCCGCGTCCGCGGCCCGGAGCGACGCGCTGATCCACCAGACCGACGCGAACTCGCCGAACGGGATCGAGCCCGCCGCGGGTCGACGTGCGTGCCGCGGGCGAGGTCGGTCTCGACGCCGACAGCCACGCACGTGCGTCGCCCTTCGTGGCGAACGTGCTGACCGCTGCGAGATCCGCTTGCCGAGTTGGAAGTACCGCGGCCTGGTACCGCCCGCTGGGCAGCTTGCGGATCGATCCGAATGGTCGGGTGGACATCAACGTCCCCTTGCGTGCGACGTGCTCTAGGCACGTTCAAGGCACGACCAACCCGTCGGCGAGGGACTCGTATCGGTACACGAGGACCGAGAAACGGTCAATGAGCTGGTCTTATCCGGCTCCGGAACTCAGAGCGGATGACGGGAATCGAACCCGCGTTCTCAGCTTGGGAAGCTGATGTTCTACCATTGAACTACATCCGCGAAGCGCCACGACTCTAGCGGCCCGACGGCGATGGCGACCAGCGACAGAGTCCGGTCGTCGCCTACTCGCCTGCGGTGACCACGCCGTCGCGGATGTGCACCACCCGATCGCAGCGGTCGAGCATCCGCGGGTCGTGGGTGGCGAGGAACACGCAGGACCCACCGGCGGCGATGTCGGCGAGTGCGTCGGTCACCCGTCGCGTGTTCGCCTCGTCCTGATGGCTCGTCGGTTCGTCGGCGACCAGCAGCGCTGGCGCGGTCACCAGCCCCCGCGCCACGGCAGCCCGCTGCTGCTCGCCGAGCGACGTCTCCTCCGGTGGGCGATCGACGAGCGTGGCGATCCCCAGCAACTCGACCACTTCGTCGACGGTCCTCGCCCCGACGGCGCCGAGGCGGAACGGCAGTTCCACGTTCTCCCCGATCGTCAGCTCGGGCAGCAGTCCGAGGGTCTGGGGAACGATCGCCAACTGGGTCCAATCGGGCCGTGGCGGAAGGCCTGCGATCGTGCCGTGATCCGGTTCGTCGCCGCCGACGATCAGGTTCAGCAGCGTCGTCTTGCCCGAACCCGACGGCCCGACGAGCGCGGTCATCGAGCCGGACGCCAGCTCGAGCGTCACGTCGTGGACCGCAGTCACCACCTCCCGGCCGCGGTGATATCGCTTCGTCACCCGGTCGAGCCGCACGATGGTGCTCATGGTTCCTCCACGGTGAACGTGCGACGGTCCGCATCCCAATGCACCCGTGCTCGGCGGTCGGGGAAGTGTTCGCGCACCTCGGGCGGGAGCTGGATCCGACCCGCATGGTCGATCACGGCCAGCTCGGTGCCGCGATCGGTCACCGACGCAATCGATCCGTCCCGGAGGGTCACCACCTCGTCGATCCGTTCGAGCACCCGCGCGTCGTGGGTGGCGACCAGCACGGTGATGCCGTCGCTCGACAATCGCTCGATCGCATCGAGCACGCGATCGGTGCTCACCGTGTCGAGCTCCGCGGTCGGCTCGTCGGCGATGATCACCGCCGGGGACCCGATGGCCCCACGGGCGAACGCGAGCCGCTGCTGCTCCCCACCCGACAGCTGGTCCGGGAGATGATCGGCCCGATCGGCGAGCCCGAGCGCGGCGAGCATCTCCTCGGCCGCTTCCAGCCCGACCCCGCGCCGTGCGGCGACTCGCATCACCTGATCGAGCGCGGTGAGGTGGCCGAGGAGGTTGTCCATCGGTCGCTGATGGACGTGCGAAAGCAGCCGGGAGCGCATCCGCCGACGCGCCGACCGCGAGAGCCGGACCAGGTTGACGCCATCGATTGCCACGTCACCCGCCGTCGGTTCGTCGAGCCCGCCGATCATCCGGAGGAGCGAGGACTTCCCACTCCCCGACGGACCGACCACCGCCACCGAACGACCGGATTCGATCGTCAGGTCGACACCGCGCACCGCCTGCACCCGACCGGTGGCGGACTCGAACACCCGCAGCAGGCTGACGCACTCGATCACCGGCCGCCCGCGCTCAGGTTCCACGGAGCACCTCCCCGTACGAACGCCGGCGCGCCGTCGATTCGCTGATCAGCGCAGCGACGACGACGACGACCGTCGCCGCAACCCCGAGGGCGGCGACCAGCGACCACGGTGGTACGAGCGCGGTGTCGGGCACGAGCCGCGGGTCGGGCTCGAAGCGGTCGAAGATGCGAGCGGCGAGCACGAGGCCGATCGTCGTGCCGGCGGCGAACGCGACCAGCACGAGCCCGAGCACCTCACCGACCGCGGCCGCCGCCGCCGAACCGCGCCGCAGACCCATTCGTTCGGCCATCACCGTCGACAACTGGCGGTTGGTGCGCTGTTCGGAGAGATAGAAGAACAGCGTCCCGACCGCGGCGAGACCGGCGATCGCGGCCAGCAGTCCCAAATACTCGAACGTCCACCTCGCCGCTCGGTTCCCGACGAGATCCTTGCGACCCGAGAGCGTCGTCACCTCACGCACGGCGACGTCGTTCGCCACGAGGTAGGAGTCCAACGTCCGACGATCGAGCTGGGACAGCAGGATCGGCCGGGCGAGCGCAAGCGGTGAGCGGAAGGCAGCGTCCCACTCGTCCGGGTCGGCGTCGACCGGCCGTCGCCCCTCGTGATCGCGTCGTGCGGCATCGACCACCTGCCCGGCATCGACCACGAGCGTCGGGTAGACCTCCGGCGTCAGCGGCGCGGCGGCGACGCTGTCGACGACTTCGTACGACGTGACGATCGACGTCCCGAAGCCACCCTCGTCCGAGATGGGGAAACGGCCGACGGCCACGGCCGCGGCGTCGGCATCGACCGGCGTTCCAAGCGCGTCGACGAGCGCCTCCGCCGAACTCCCGAACAGGGGGTCCCACGACGCCCCGTCGGCATAGGTCTCCGAGTCGATCGCGATGATGTTGACCGGCTCGCGTCCGATCGCCAGTCGCGTCGTCTGCGCCAGCACGACCGTCGTCGACTCGGGAAGTGGCGCGTTGTACGGGCCGTTGATCCGTGCCTGCGTCGCCCCGCCGACCACGGTCGTCGCCTTCGCTTCGGTCGCGGTGTCGAGCGAGTCGACCAGGCTGGTCGAGAAGACGAGCAGGCCGAGGGCGATCCCCATCGCCACCGACATCAACACCGCGCCGGAATCGGCCGACGTGATCCGTCGCCAGGCGAGGAAAAGCGACAGCGGCAGCGAACCGCCCGTGCGATGGATGCGCCGCATCAGCCAATGCGCCGCGAGCACGACCAGGCCGACGCCGGCGATCAGCCCGATCAGCGGGAAGGCGATGACGAGGGGGTCGACCTCGGCGCTGTCGCCGGCCGAACCGACCTGCACCCAGGCGGCAGCAGCGACGCCGACGACCGGCAGGAACCAGGACAGCCGCAGCGCGCCGACCCGCGAGCGCTCCGTGTGCAAGACCCTCGCGGCGGCGGCGGCGGTGACCGTCGCGGCGACCGCCAAGCCGATCAGCGCGGTGACTGCGATCGAACCGACGTCGATCGCGCTCCGATCCGAACGAGCGGACCCACCGGGGGGTGTGATCACGACCAACGCCGCGGCGACACCGACCACTGCGCCGACCACCGCGGGCATGGCGAACTGGGCGAGCGCTCGCGCCGCGAACCGCCAGGCCGCGTCGCCGTCCGCACGCAACAGCCGCACCTCGGTCTCCCGTTTGCGGACCGCGAACGCAGCGCCGGCCGCAGTGACGATCAGGCCGAGCACGATCCCTCCGATCGCCGCGGTCGCGATCGGCTGGTCGAGCTGGGCGAGGATCGCCTCGACGTCGGTGCGCAGGTCGAAGACGTCGGTCGCCAGCACCGGCACCGGGCCACCCTCACCCGAGAAGGCGCCGATCGCCCCTGCCATCTCGGTGGACTGGGTGTAGGACCGTTCCAGCCCGCGCGTGCGACGCGCCAGGTCGACGAGCTCCGCGTACGACTCGGGGTGGTCGATGATCCCGCTGTCCCATCGGACGATCCCGTCGACGCCGAACCCGAGCAACACCGGCTCGGGAACGAAGATCGCCTCGAACAGCGGGCCGGTGAAGACCCTCGAATACGTCGGCACGACCGCAGGTGGCACGTCGTCCCAGTACCGATCCCGCTCGCCGTCCCACAGGTCGGCGAAGACCCCGGCGACCGGCAGGGGATCGCTGCCGGCCACCGCGACCTCCGATCCAGGGTGCAGATCGAGCCGATCGGACAGACGCGCCGAGATCCAGATGCCCTCCACGCTCCGATCGCCGTCGACGATGTCGAGCGCGTCGATTGCGCCGTCGCGGGCGACGAACCGGGCGGCAGAGCCGATGATCGCCTGCGGAGGGGACGCGCCGTCGGGAGAGGGGGTCTGGAGCGAGAGGTCGGTGTACACGGTCCGCACCGGTGCGCCGAGCCGGTCGACCCGGCCGACCTGATCGCGCATGGCCGCATCGATCGCCGCAACCGCGCTCGGCGCAAGCCGTCCGGTCGCGGTGACCGTGACGTCGAGCCCGGTCGGATCGTCGTCGAGCACCTGCCGCGTGATCGAGTCGGACGCACCGACCAGGAAGAGGTCGGCGCTCGCGGCCATGAACGCCGGAAGCGCGAACGCGGCGATCAACGCCAAGATCAACCCGACCGATCGCCAGGGTCGCACGATCCACCGCAACGACGCCGTGAATCTCCTCCGCACGCTTCCAGTCTCACACGTTCGGTTCGCAGCCTCCTACATTCGGTAGCGTGCGAGACCGTGATCCTGTCCGACCGGAGCATTCGTGAGCAGCTCGCCGCCGGACGGATCGTGATCGACCCGCTCGACGAGTCGCTGATCCAACCGTCGTCGATCGACGTGCGCATCTCCAACCTGTTCCGCGTGTTCCGCAACCACACCGCCGGCGTGATCGACGTCAAGCTCGACATGGCCAACCTGACCGAGCCGATCGAGGTGCCCGTCGGCGGCGGCGACCCGTTCATGCTGCACCCCGGGGAGTTCGTGCTCGGCTCGACGCTCGAGCGAATCGCCGTCCCGGACGACCTGGTCGCCCGCATCGAGGGAAAGTCCAGCCTCGGCCGTCTCGGCCTGCTGATCCACTCGACCGCCGGCTTCATCGATGCCGGCTTCGACGGGCACGTCACGCTCGAGTTGGCCAACGTCGCCAGCCTCCCGATCACGCTCTACCCCGGGATGAAAATCGGCCAGGTCAGCTTCATGCAGATGACCACCCCGGCCGACCGACCCTACGGATCGGGCGCCAAGGGCTCCAAGTACCAGGGCCAACGCGGCCCGACCCCGAGCCGCTACTTCGAGAACTTCTGACACGGCGCCCACTCGGGCGCGCCACCCGACCGGCCGCACAGGCGAAGAAGAGCCCTCTGGCACTGGCCAGACGACCGGTGGCGCGCGACGGTGCAGACGAGCACCGCAATCGATGCCGCCGAGCGAGACGGGGAGGGGTCCGATGGTGATCGTGCTGGGGTTGACGACCGGCCTCTTGATGGGGCTGGCGATCTCGAACATCGCACGCGGGAAGGGCTACGGATCAACGCTGCTCTGGTTCGTGTACGGGTTCGCCATCTGGCCGATCGCACTCCTTCATGTCGCACTGCTACCGAACAAGACCAAGAAGGCCGCCGACGATGCGATCGCCCAGTTGCAGCAACGGCCCCCGACCGAGCTCACCGGGATGCTGGTCCGAAACGATGGCACCGACGAGCGAGCGACGCTGTCGCACTATCCCTTCAGGACCGTGCTGACGACGGCCAGCGGCGCGCGGTGGGAATCGAGTGTCGCCCAGGTGACGATCCAGCTCCGACCCGACCTGCTCCTCGAGATCGCCTTCGGAGACGACACGTGGCTCTTCCGCCCGGACGAACCGGCCTGCGTCGCGACCGACGGCCTGGCGATCGGCATCCAGCGGCAATGCCCGAACTGCCCGGGGTTGAGCGCGGCCAACTCCCCGATCTGTGCGCTCTGCATGACGCCGTTGCCGTCGCTGACCACGGCGTGAGCCGAACCACGTCGCCACGAGAGCGACCGCGACGTGTGCGACGGACGGCTGCGCGGAGCCGTGCGGGCCGGTCGAGTTACCGAAGCAGTCGAACATAGTTACTAACATTGTGTTGTGAGGCGAACATCAGTTTGTTACCATGACCACATGAGTTCGGCCGCGATCGCCGGAGACCGGGTGAGTGACACGCTCGAGGCCGCGGTCGATGCGCTCACCCGGGTACTGCCGGATTCACTCGGAGCCGACGAGGCAGCCCTGGTGCTGCTGGGCGTGCGCCGGGCGATCGATCGGTTGGAGGGTGAGTTCGCCCGGCTGGCCGCCGTGGTCGATCGCTCCAAGGCCTGGAGGGCCTCCGGCTCGACATCGATGGCGGCCTGGCTGTCGCGGACGAGCGGGATGGCACCCGGTCGGGTGCGGAACGCCGTCGAGCTCGGTCGGGCGTTCGAGGCGGTGCCTGCGCTCGGCGACGCCGTGCGCTCGGGCGAGTTGTCCCCGGCAGCGGCGGCCAAGGTGATCCCGGCGATCACCGACGACGGGTTCGCCGACGTGGCCACGCCCTTGATCGGCGAGCTCGCGGGCCGCACGCCGGCGGCCGTACAACGCGACATCGAGCACTGGAAGGCGGCGGCCAACCCGGCCGACGACCACGAACGACGCGCCGATGCCCGACACGGTCGGACGCTGACGTTTCGCCCGCTCGGCGACGGGATGGAGCACGTCAAGGGTGACATCCCCACCGAGGTCGCCCGGGGGCTGCGCGCCGCGCTCACCCATCTCATCGAACAGCAACGACTCGACGGATCCGGTCGTAGCCGCGGCCAGCGGAGGGTCGACGCGCTCGGCGAGTTGGCCGATGCCTTCAACCGCGGCGAGGTCGCCGGCGGCCGGAACGTCCCCCGCATCATCGTCACGATGACGCTCGATCAGCTCGAGTCCCGCTCCCGAATCGGCACCGACGCCTCCGGTGAGCTGGTCACCTCGGCCGAGATCGACCAGCTCTGCTGCGACGCGGCGATCCACCGATACGTCGCCGATCAGGACGGCGCCGTGTTGAACTTCGGGCGCGGTCGGCGCACCGCGTCACCCCAGCAGTACCTCGCACTGGTCGCCCGCGACCGCGGGTGCCGGCATCCGGGATGCGACCGGCCACCCGGGTGGTGCGAGGCGCATCACCTCCGAGAGTTCGCAGCCCGGGGCGGGCTCACCAACCTCGACGAGCTGGTCTTGTTGTGCCACCACCATCATCACGCCCTGCACGATGGTGGCTGGAGACTGCGTGGCGAGCCGACCCACCTGATCTTCGCCGGCCCGGCGGGCCAGACCCTCCAGAGCGAACTCCCCCGACACGACACGAAGAAGGTGGCCTGATCGAGCCGAACCAACACCGGGCCAGCGGAAGCGCACACCCCCGCCCGGCACGCACGGCATGGTTCGGGTCCACCGTCCGCTCACGATCGTGACGAGACCGACCGCTCCTTGACAACCGAACCTCGGCGACATCGACCGCCGGTCCGTCCGCACGGCCCCCTCACCCCGCTCCGAACGCGCGATGAGCGTCAGGGCGCCGTGCGGACGAAGTGCAGGTCGGTGAAGCGGCGGCGAAAGCGGGCCACGTCGCCGGCGACCGGCTCCGGGTCGGCGGCGTTCCACGCGCGGGCGATCAGCGCGGCCAGCTCGGGCATCTCACCGGTGGTCATCCCCCGTTGGCGATCGCGCCCGACGGCACCCGCACCTCTGCGTAGGAGGCACCGAACACCGCGGCGGCAAGCTCGGCGGCGATCACCTCGATCTGCTCGATCGCCTCCAGCCCCATCTCGTACTTGTCGCCGGGGTAGCCCAGCGACGGACGCGTGCCGAGCCCAGATGCGAGGAGGGCCTCGGCGCGCGGGTTCATCACGTTCGTCGCCGGGTTGAGGTTGACGCAGTCGCGCTCGTGGGTCACCGAGTTGGCCGAGACCGCCGCGTGCAACCACCGATCCACGCCGGTCGCGTCCAGCGATGCGACCCGTCCGGCGAGATCGGCCACCAGGTCGTCGCTGGCGGGTGGCAGCCACGGTCGCGGTGCCAGGCGGTGACGCCGTCCGGTCGGCTCGACCTCCTTCGACCGCTCCCCCGGCGTCTCGTACACGGGCGAGACGGTACCCAGGATGACCAGTCGCGCGGGCCGTTCGGCCCTGTCCGATCGATGCCGCGATCCCGACGATGGACCCATCGATCCAGTGTCGATCCGAGAGGGTCGATCCGGAGGTCGGACGAATCGAGGTGATCCAGATGAAGGTGCACGTGATCGTCGCCAGCCGTCACGGCTCGACGACCGAGATCGCCGAGGCGATCGCCGAGGCGTTGCGCGCCCACGATCTGTGCGTCTCGGTCATCGAGTTGACCCCCGACCCACCCGCCGATCTCCGGCTCGGGCCACGCGATGCCGTCGTGCTCGGGAGCGCGATCTACGCCGGATCGTGGATCAAGGCGGCGCGGCGGTTCCTCAAGCTGTACGGCGACCAGCTCAACCCGCACCGCACCTGGCTGTTCAGCTCCGGCCCACTCGGCTCGGACGCCGACCCGTCGACCGAGGTCGCCGGTCTCGATCTGGACACGCCGGCGGTCGACCACCACGTCTTCTGCGGCATGCTCGACCGCGAACGACTCGGCGTCGGCGAGTGGCTCGTCGCCGCCGCGGTGCGCGCCCCCGAAGGTGACTTCCGCGACTGGGAGGAGATCACGGAGTGGTCGGGCCGCATCGCCGAGCAGCTGCTCTCGTCGGTCTGAACCGCATCGGCCGACCGCCGCCGACCGGCACGACCGCACCGACCGGAACTCGCGGCCCTCGGCAGTGAGAGACTGCGCCACGATGGGGATCGATCTTCGACGCTCGCTCGGTCGGGTGCCCGGGGTTCGTCTCGTCCGCAACTACCACCGCGACCTCCTGCGCGGCGACGTCGTCGCGGGGATCGCGGTGACCGCGCTGATGGTGCCCCACGGCATGGCGTACGCACAGCTCGCCGGCGTCCCCGCCGTCACCGGGTTGTACACGACCGTCACCGCCCTGCTGGCGTACGCACTGTTCGGCCCGTCCCGACGGTTGCTGCTCGGGCCGGACTCGTCGCTGGCGCCGCTGATCGCCGCGGCGCTCGCCCTCGTCATCAGCGACGGCGACCCGGCGACGGCGATCGCCGCGGCTGGCGTCCTGGCGCTGATGACCGGCGCGTTGTGCGTGCTCGCCGGCCTCAGCCGGCTCGGGTCGATCGCCGAGTTGCTCTCGCGGCCGGTCGAGCTCGGCTACCTCAACGGCCTGGCGGTCGTGATGATCGTCAGCCAGCTGGCCAAGCTCGCAGGGTTCTCGACGACGGCGACCTCCCCCTACCGGCAGCTCGGCGAGTTCGTCGACGGCATCGCCGACGGCCTCGTCGAGCCGGTCACGCTCGCCCTCGGACTGGCGGTGCTCGGGGTGGTCCTTCTCCTGTCGAGGTTCATGCCTGCGGTGCCGGGGGTGCTGATCGCCGTCGCCGGCTCGATCCTCGCGGTCTGGGCTTTCGGTCTCGACGAGGACGGAGTGGCGGTGGTCGGCGCACTCCCGAGCGGCTTCCCGACGCCCCGGTGGCCGAGCATCGGCGCCGGGTCGCTGCCGCCGCTGTTCCTCGCATCGATCGGCCTCGCCTGGGTCACGCTGTCGGACACGACCGCCCTGTCTCGAGGCTTCGCCAACCGTACGGGCGAACGTGTCGACCCCAATCGCGAGATCATGGCGCTCGGCGCGTCGAACCTCGCAGCCGGTGCGTTCCAGGGCTTCCCGGTGAGCGCCAGCACGAGCCGCACGACGATCGCGTTCGCCAGCGGCGGGAACACCCAACTGGTCGGCGTGATCAGCGCCGGGCTCGTGCTCGTCCTCCTGCTGGGCGCCAGCGGCGTCATCGCGCTGCTCCCGACGACGGCGCTCGCGGCGATCGTCATCGCCGCGGCGCTGGCACTGTTCGACCTCGACACCGTGCGCTGGCTGTACCACGCCCGGCGCAGCGAGTTCTGGCTGGCGCTCGCCGCGACGGTCGGCGTCGTCACGCTCGGCGTCCTGTACGGGATCCTCGTCGCAGTCGTGCTGTCGCTGGTCAACTTCGTCCGCAAGGTCTGGCGGCCGTACGACGCGGTGCTCGGCCGGATCGACCAGCGGATGGGCTATCACGACGTCAGCCGGCATCCCGAGGCGACAACGATCCCCGGACTCGTGCTGTTCCGGTTCGATGCGCCGCTGTTCTTCGCCAACGCCGACCACTTCGAACGCCGCGTCAACGAGGTGCTGCGCCGCTCACCGACGCAGGTGCGGCGATTCGTCGTCGCCGCCGAGCCGATCACCGACATCGACACCAGCGCCGCGGCGATGCTCGAGCGACTGATCCCCGACCTCCACAGCCGGGGCATCGAGTTCGGGTTCGCCGAACTCAAGGGGCCGGTGAAAGACCGGCTCCGGCAGTACGGGTTGTACGACGTGATCGGTGTCGAGCGGTACTACTCATCGGTGGGCGCGGCCGCCGACCGGTACGTCATCGACCACGGCATCGACTACGTCGACTGGACCGAGCGCTGACGTTCCGGCGGCTCGAACCGGCGCGGCATCTCGTCAGTCGCCGGCGGAGGGGCTGAGCGGCGCGTCGAGCTCGGCCAGCTTCGCCTCGCCGGCCTCGATCGCCTCGAGGAGGTGGATCGAGATGTCGGCGACGCGCACCTCGTCCTCCTCGACGCCGGCGCCCTTCACGCCGTCGTCGAGCATGATGTAGCAGAACGGGCACGCCGTCGCCACGCGGCTCGCGCCGGTCGACAGCGCCTCCGCTGCCCGCTCGTCGTTGACCTTGGTCCCGACGTTCTCTTCCATCCACATCCGCGCACCGCCGGCACCGCAGCACATCCCCTTGGTGCCGTTGCGCGGCATCTCGACGACCTCGATCCCCTTGATCGACCCGACGACCTTGCGCGGCGCGAGGTACACGTCGTTGTGCCGGCCGAGATAGCACGAGTCGTGATACGTGATCCGCTCCTCGAGCGTCGCTTGGCTGACGTCGAGGAGCCCGGTGTCGATCAGCTGCTCGAGCAACTGGGTGTGATGCACGACCTCGTAGTGCCCGCCGATCTGCGGGTACTCGTTGAGCAGCGTGTTGAAGCAGTGCGGGCACTGGGTGATGATCTTCTTGACGCCCATCTCGTTGAGCATTTCGACGTTCGGCTGGGCGAGCATCTGGAACAGGTACTCGTTGCCCGACCGACGGGCGGAGTCGCCGGTGCACATCTCCGACGGCCCGAGGATCGCGACGTCGATCCCGGCGCGGCGAAGCAGCTTGGCCATCGCCTGGGTGACCTTTCTGTTCTTGTCGTCGAACGATCCGGCGCACCCGACCCAATAGAGGTATTCCGACCGGAGCGCCTCGCCGGGATCGACGATCGTCACGCCGTCGATGCCATCGGCCCAATCGCCTCGCTCGCCCTGGTTCATGCCCCACGGGTTGCCCTGGTTCTCCATCGCCCGGTAGGCGTTGCCCAGCTCGGCGGGGAAGTTCGACTCCATCAGCGACAGGTACCGCCGCATGTCGAAGATCTTGTCGGTGATCTCGATGTTGACCGGACAGATCTCGTCGCACGCCTTGCACGTCGTGCACGCCCACAGTTCCTCAGCGGTGATCCGCTCGAACAGGGAGTCGGCGCTGACGGTGATCTCGGCGTCGACCCCGATCGGCGGCGTCACCGCAGGGGTGCCGGTCGCCGCCATCACCTCGCCGGCCTTGAGCACGATCTCGCGCGGGTCGAGCGGCTTGCCGGTGGCGTGCGCCGGGCAGACGCTCGTGCACCGGCCGCACATCGTGCAGGCGTCGAGGTCGAGCAGCTGCTTCCACGTGAAGTCCTCGACCGTCGACGCACCGAAGCTCTCGAGTTCGGTCTCCATCAGGTTGACCATCGGGCGCATCGCACCCTTCGGGCGGTCCTTGTCCTTCAGGTACATGTTCAGTGGGGAAGTGAACATGTGCCGCAGCATCGTCAGGGGCAGCAGCGCGAGGAACGCGACGAAGGCGGCGACGTGGCCGACCCACATCCACTGGTGCCACGTCTCCAGCGTCGAGACCGACCAGCCGTCGACGAGCTGCGACAGCGGGTAGCCGACGAAGCTCCACTCCTCGTATCCGGGCCGCCCCTCGACGGCGATGCGGAACATCTCCGCGCCGAACCCGGTCACGCCGATGGCGAAGAACGTCCCGAGGATCCACGCGTGCTCGGGCTTGGTCTTGATCCGGATCCGGTACGGGCGCTGGACGTAGCGCCGCACGAGCGCCCACACGATGCCGCCGAGGAACACCAGGCCGGCCAGGTCACCGACGAACGCGTACGCCTGGTATGTCGTGCCGTGGAGGAACTTCAGCGCTTCGGGGAGTTGGTGGTCGATCTCGAGCACGGTCGTCACGCCGAGCAGCACGAGGAACCCGAAATAGATCATCGAGTGCATCAGGCCGGCGGCCGGGTCGCGCAACAAGGTCCGCATGTAGACGCCGGCGCGATAGTCCTTCAACCGCTGCGCCGCGTTCTTCGGCGTCGTCCGCCGCTGGGCCGGTGCACCGCGCTCCCAGTTCTTCATGCGGTTGGCGAACATCACCCCGCCCCACACGAGCATCACCGGGATCACCGTGTAGAACGCGACCTGCAGCGGGCCGGGGATGTTGACGAACACCGTGCGATGGATGGCGTTGTCGTTCTCCCATCCGGTGATGTGCGGCAGCGCACCCGACACCAACGTGAACAGGCCGATCGCGATGCCGAGGACGATCGCGAGCTGGTGCGGCTTGACGCGCGCCGGGTTCGAGGTGGGGTCGTCGGGCTCGGTGGTCATGGCGAACCCAACGCTACTCGTTGCACCCCACCGCCTTCATGTCCGCTCGGGGTCGCCCGGGCGCGGGCTCAACCCTGGCGGAGGTGGGCGATGCCCTGCAGGAAGAACTCCGCCGCCGCAGCCGCCGGGTGGTCGCTCAGGTCGAGCGCGGCGTACGACAGGATCGCCCCGAACGGTGCGTTCCAGTACTCCGCGGGACCGGGACGGCCGGCGTCCCACGGGCCGACGTACAGGTAGGGCTCCTGGTGGAACCGGTCGCCGGAGGACGCCCCGAGGTTGCAGCGCACGCCCGGTGCCGCAGCCAGATCGATGCCGTAGTCGAAGTGCTCGGGCCACAGCCGACCGACCGACGCGGCCGCATCGGGCACCGACGCCACCGCCTCGTCGATCGCTCGCTGACCGAGCAGGTACCACTCGCCGAGCGACCGCGCCGCCGCGCCGTCGAGCGCAATCGGCGCATCGAGATCACCGAGCGGCGGCGTGTCGTCGCCCACCCAGAACCCGGGGTCGGGGGCGAAGCCGACGAATGCGCACAACTCGCCGATCGTGTTCCCGGCGATCGTTGCGATCGCGGTCGTCGCGTCGAGCTCGGTCACCACGTCACCGGCGACCCGCTCGACGAACAAGGACCCGCCGACGATCCGGACGCGCTGACGGGCCTCGCCGACTGCGGGGGTGCCGAGGCCGCCGACGAACGGCAGGAGATCGAACAGGCCGTCGTGGCGATACCGCGCCTGGCCGAGCACGTGGGTGGCGAGTCGCTGCAGCGTGTCGCGCTGCGTGGGCCAGTCGGCGGGCAACGGCGCGAAGTTCACGGTGACACCACGGATCGGATCGGGGTCAACCGAAGTACTGCCGGTCGAGGTCGCGAATGCGGCCCGCCAGCCGAGCCATCAACTTGTGGCTGATCGCCGGGACGTCGTCGAGCACCCCGAGAAACCGGCGTTGGTCGATGACGAGCAGTGAACAATCGGTCTCGCAGATCGCCGTCGCGGTGCGCGGCCCATGGTCGAGCAGCGACAGCTCACCGACCACGTCGCCCGGGCCGAGCGTGGCCACCCTGCGCTTGTTGCGCTTGATCACGACCTGACCATCGAGGATGACGAACGCCTCGCGCCCCATCTGGCCCTGGTCGACGATCAACGTCCCGGCGGTCATCGTGATCTCGTCGCCGGCCCTGGCGACCTTCTCCAGTTCCCGCTTGCTACACGCGCTGAACAGGTCGACCCCGGCCAGGCCCTCGAGATGCTTCTTGCTCGCCATCCACGGCACCCTAGTGCCCTGGCCGGCACCGGTCCCACGGGGACGGGACCCGGTCTCGGTCGGAGGGCGGGCCGTGTCGCTCGCCACTCCACTGCGGCTAACCTCGCCCGTCATGCCCGCCAATCCCCTGACCGACCCGAACTGGGCGACCGAGACCACCGAGACCGTCGTCAGGCTGGTCGGGACGGTCCGCGACAAGACGACGACGCCGGTCATCCGCGCCGCCCGTGGACTCGTGTTCGGCGTGGTCGCCGCGTTCATCGGCACGTTTGCCGCCGTCGTCTTGCTGATCGCCTTGATCCGGGCGCTGCAAGCCCTGCTCGACCTCGGGATGTCCCACGCACAAGCGGTGTACGCGAGCTACTTCATCATCGGTGGAATCTTCTGCGCAGCGGGCCTGTTGCTCTTCAAGCGGCGCGGCGCCACCGCCTGACCGCGCCCCCAATCCCCAGTCGTTTGCGAGGAACCACTCCATGTCCGACGTCCACGAGGTGATCATCATCGGGTCTGGCCCGGCCGGTCTCACCGCCGCCATCTACACCGCGCGGGCCAATCTCGCCCCGCTGCTGATCGAAGGTGAGCCGTCCTCGACGAGCGACCAGCCCGGTGGTCAGTTGATGCTGACCACCGACGTCGAGAACTTCCCCGGCTTCCCCGACGGCGTGATGGGTCCGGAGTTGATGATGAACATGCGCGCCCAGGCCGAGCGGTTCGGCACCAAGATCCTGACCGACAAGGTGACGGCGGTCGACTTCTCGCAGCGACCCTTCACCGTGTCGATCGGTGACGTCGACCATCGGGCACACGCGGTGATCGTCTCGACCGGCGCCCAGTCGCTGATGCTCGGTCTCGAGGCCGAAGAACGCCTGATCGGCCACGGCCTCTCGACGTGTGCGACCTGCGACGGCTTCTTCTTCCGCGGCCAGGAGATCGCCGTCGTCGGCGGCGGCGACTCGGCATTGGAAGAGGCGGGCTTCCTGACCAAGTTCGCCGACAAGGTGACGGTGATCCACCGACGCGACGAGCTCCGCGCCTCCAAGATCATGCAGGACCGGGCGTTCGCCAACCCGAAGATCGAGTTCCTCTGGGACACCGTGGTCGAGGACATCCTCGGCGAGCAGAGCGTCGAGGGGCTGGCGATCCGCAACGTCAACAGCGGTGAGGTCGGGCGACTTGCGGTCAGTGGGGTGTTCGTGGCGATCGGTCACCAGCCGAACACCGACCTGTTCCGTGGTCAGCTCGCCATGGAGGAAGACACCGGGTACCTGATCACGAAGCCGAACTCCTCGTACACCGACGTCGAGGGCGTCTTTGCGTGCGGTGACGTGCAGGATCACGTCTACCGCCAGGCGATCACCGCCGCGGGCTCGGGCTGCATGGCGGCGATCGACGCCGAGCGTTGGCTCGAGGCGCAGTCCGACTGAACCGCAGAGCGCGTACACTGCGCCGAGCACTCGGATGCCCGGACGCGGGAATGCCGGGCGTGTGCCGCCGGTTGTCGAAAGAACAGCTCCGCATCGTGTGGAGACGTCGTTCGAAAGGAACTCGTACCCATGGCAGACGGAATCGTCACCCTGACCACGGCCACCTTCGACGAGATGGTGCGTTCGGCGACCACTCCGGTCATCGTCGACTTCTGGGCCGAGTGGTGCCGGCCCTGCAAGCAGATCGCTCCGATCCTCGAAGAGATCGCCGACGAGCGCAGCGAGACGCTGACGGTCGCCAAGCTCAACGTGGACGAACACCCCGAACTCGCCCGGCAGTACCAGGTGATGAGCATTCCCACGCTGCTCGTCTTCGACAACGGCGAGGTCGGTAAGCGCCTCGTCGGCGCCAAGAGCAAAGGTGCCCTACTCCAGGAGCTCGACGAATTTCTGGCCACTTCCCGCTGACCGAGGGTCAGCGCGGCGAAGCAGTCCGCGATCTCCAGCGCCGCCTCGGCGCGGCAGGTTTCGCGCCGGCTGGCACCGAGGCCGGTCGGTTCTGCGCGTCCACCCGCGAAGCGGTCGTCGCCTTTCAGGCGACGCGTGGCCTCCACACGAGCGGTGCATGTGACGAACCGACCTGGCTGGCGCTGATCGAGGCCGGCTGGCGCCTCGGGGACCGGCTGCTGATGCTGACCGCGCCCCACCAGCGCGGCGACGACGTCGCGGAGCTGCAGGACGACTTGAACCACCTCGGCTTCGACTGTGGACGCCCCGACGGCATCCTCGGGCCGGCGACGGCGCGCGCCCTCGCCGATTTCCAACGCAACTCCGGGTTGGCGCCCGACGGCATCTGCGGCGCCAAGACGGTCCGCATGCTGCGCCTGGTCAGCCGGCAAAGCGGTACCGGGCCAGGCGTCGCGTCGGTGCGGGAGTCCGAATCGATGAACCGACCGGCCTCGCTGGCCACCCTGCGGGTGGTCGTCGGTCAGTTCGGCGGCCTGAGCTCGATCGCTCGCCCGGTCTCGCGCCGCCTTCGACAACTCGGGGCGACCGTGATCTCCACCGACGAGTACGACGCGGCAGCGCAGGCGGCGGCGGCCAACCGATTCGGTGCCACCGTGTACGTCGGTCTGGAGGCCCGAGCGGATGCGTGTTCGATCATCTCGTACTTCGCCGTACCGACGTTCGAATCGATCGGAGGGCGCTCCCTGGCCGAGGACGTCGTCGCCCAGCTCCAGGGGCTGCTCGAGGCACCTGCGCGCCTGCAAGGGATGCGCCTCCCGGTGTTGCGCGAGACCCGCATGCCGGCCGTGCTGTGCTCGCTCGGACCGGTGCGCGACATCGTCGATGCGGCCGATCCGATCACGGAAGCCCTGGTCAACGCACTCAACCAGTGGAGCGCGGCCCCCCATCTCCCGCCACACGACTGATCCGACACGGCAACGTGGCACGTCGCGCGTCGTTCGCGGATCGACGGTCGCAGACATCACTCGAGAATGCGTCCCCAGGGTTACCCACAGGTTGTGGGTTCAGTTGAATCTGACCTCGACGGTGACGCTACGGAACGTGGTATCGACCGCGCGTGATGCCCAAGATAGGCCCTCGCTGGGGAGACCATCAGGGAAGAAACTGACCGTCATCCACAGCTTGATACACAGGTGTGGACAGCATGTCGAGTGTTTCTCGACGCCGGTCAGGGCACCATTCGCCGATAGATCCGCTCCAGATCCTCGAGGTCGGCGAAGTCGATGGTCACCTTGCCCCGTGCTGCGCCCATCGCCACCTTGACCCGGGTGTCGAGATGCGCGGCGAGCAGCTCCTCCAATTCGAGCAGTCCCGGCGGCCGCAGCTTGGTGATCGGCGTCAGTCCGGCACCGTCGATCGTGCCGCCGGCCGGTTCGTCGTCCGATCGGTCGTCGGTCGGGATCACCACCGACTCCTCGCCCTCGCGAACGGCCTGCTCGACGGCCCGGACCGACCAGCCCTCCGCCGCGGCCTGCTGAGCGAGCGCCTCTTGACGGCTCCGATCGGGGGTGCCGAGCAATGCCCGCGCATGTCCGGCCGACAACTGCCCATCGGCGAGCAGATGCTGCACGACGGGCGGCAGGCCGAGCAGGCGGAGCGAGTTGGTCACGGCCGAGCGGCTCTTGCCGACGCGCGTCGCCACCTGATCATGGGTCAACTCGAAGTCCTCGATCAGCTGTTGGTAGGCGGCGGCCTCCTCCAGCGGTGTGAGGTCGGCGCGGTGCAAGTTCTCGACCAGCGCCTGCTCGACCGAGGTGACGTCGTCGGTCGACCGCACGATCGCCGGGATCGTCGTACGCCCTGCGCGCTGCGCCGCACGCCAACGCCGCTCGCCCGCGATCAGCTGGTACGACCCGTCCTCAAGCGGGCGGACGAGGATCGGCTGGAGCACCCCCATCTCCGCGATCGAGGCCGCCAACTCGACGAGGGTCTCTTCGTCGAAGTGCATCCGAGGCTGGTTCGGGTTCGGCGACACCGACGTGACCGCCACCTCGATCAGCGCCGCCGACTCACCCGAGGCTTCGCCTTCGGTGGCGGGGATCAACGAGCTGAGCCCCTTCCCGAGACCGCTACGTCGCGTCATCGTGAACCTCCTTGGCGGCGTCGCGGTAGGCGATCGCGCCCCGCGAGCGTGGGTCGAACGTGGTGATCGGTTGTCCGTAGGACGGGGCCTCCGACAACCGCACCGTGCGCGGGATGACCGAGCGAAGGACCTTTTCACCGAAGTGCTCGCGGACCTCGCGTACGACCTGCTCGGCCAGCTTGGTCCGGGCGTCGTACATCACGCACAGGATCGTGCTCACGTCGAGGGTCGGATTGAGGTTGCGTTTGACCAGATCCACATTGCGCAGCAACTGGCCCAACCCTTCCAACGCGTAATACTCACACTGGATCGGGACCAACACTTCCGACGCCGCCGACAGCCCGTTGACGGTGAGCAGCCCGAGTGACGGCGGGCAATCGATCAGCACGTAGTCGAAGTCGTCGATGACGGCGTCGATCGCCCGTTTGAGTCGCTGTTCGCGGGAGAACGCCGGAACGAGCTCGATCTCGGCCCCCGCCAGATCGAGTGACGCGGGAGCGACGAAGAGGTGCTTGATGTCGGTGGGCTCGACGACGTTCTCCAGCGGCTCATCGTGCATCAGCACGTGGTACATCGAGTGTTCGAGGCCGCGGTTCTCGATGCCCAGCCCGGTCGACGCGTTGCCCTGCGGGTCGAGATCGACCAGTAGCGTGCGGGCGCCGAGTTCGGCGAGGGCAGCGCCCAGGTTGATCGCCGTCGTGGTCTTACCGACACCGCCCTTCTGGTTGGCGATGGCGATGATCCGCGGGAGGGGACGGGACGGGGTCGATGACGGGGACGGAGCTTGGTCGGTATCCGACACACTGTCTCCTGTGTGGTGTGGCCCCGGAGTGCCCGGGGCGAGAGGTGAGCACACTGTGCCTCATCGGCGACCGCGATTCAAGCATTGCCGATGTTCCACGTGGAACGTTCAGGGGTTCATGGCCCGGCGCCAGCACCCGGCCGAGTGAGCCCGCACGCCGAGCGGTGACCACCGCGGGGGACCTTCCGACGCCGTGTGGCCAGCCCCCGGTGTTCCACGTGAAACATCGAGCGACCCGCCCCGACACGACCGTGACCAGGGAAGATACCTGCAGCGGCCCGTCGAGATGACCGGTGATGGCACCGGGTTCAACGGCGTTCGAAGCACGCCACCGCCTGCTCGCTGGGCAGCCGGTGGACACCCACCTCGGCCAGCAGCGCAGACGGCCAGCGATCGGCCACCGGTGGCTCGCTGATCACGATGCGGCCACCCGGCCCGACGAGCGCGGCACCAGTGCGCAACGTGTCGTGGGCGGGGCCGAACCCGCGTGCGATCGCCGCATCGAACGGCTTATTCACGCCGAGCAGCCACCGATCGACGTCGGCTGCGACCACCGTCACGCGATCCGCCCAACCCAACCGGCGGGTGACCCGCTCGAGGAAATCGGTTCGCTTCTGTCGCCGATCAAGCAGGGTGAGTCGAAGATCCGGGCGATCGGCCGCGACGACCAAGCCAGGGACGCCGCCACCCGCTCCGAGGTCGATCACCGTGCCACGCACGTCGAGCAGCGCCCGCACGAAGGACCGGCTGTGCTCGATCACGTCGTCGATCGGACGATCGCCCAGGAAGCCGAGGCGCTGGGCCTCGAGCAACACCTCGCGCACCTCGCCCACCCCCGCCGAAGTGGTCATCGCTGGGTTCGCAGACCGCCGTCAGGCGGGAACGACGACGATCCGACGGTTCGGATCCTCGCCTTCGGAACGGCTCTCGACACCATCCTCGTCGTTGAGCACGTCGTGGATCACCTTGCGGTCCGCCGAGGTCATCGGCTCGAGAGATCGCGGGCTTCCGGTCTCGCGCACCGACTCGGCGACCTCCCGGGCGAACCGGGTCAGGGCCGCGTTGCGTCGCTCGCGATATCCGGCGACATCGACGCGCAGGCGCGTGTCATGGTCTCCGAGCCGACGCTGCGCCGCCACCCGCGCAAGGTCCTGGACCGCGTTCAACGTCCGACCTCCCGGACCGACGAGCAGCCCGAGCTCCTCACCGGACACGTCCACCGACAGCTCCAGACCGTCGACCGACAGCGTGCTGGTCGCGGTCGAAACCGAACGCGTCGGTCAGGCCGGACATGAACGCGACCGCCGCCTCACCGACCTCCTCGGGGGTCGCCGTGGATTCCGGCCGGTCCTGTTCGTCGTTCATCGACTGCTCCTCGGTCTGCTTGGTTTGCTTGGTGGTGCGGTCACGCCGACCGCGAGATGATGATCGGGTTGCGGTCGTCGAGGGCGTCTCGGGAGCCTCGTCGGCGCCGTTCGCGCCGGTCGCCTCGACGGGTTCGTCGGTGGCCGCCGCCTCGGCGCCGGCGGCGGGTGCGACCGGCTTGGACTTCTCCCGGCCCTTCCGCCGGCGCTCCTGCTTGGGTCGGACCGGGGTCGGCCTGATGCGCGCCCGCACGCGGGCCTGCCCGCGGACTCGCCCGAACAGTCCCGGGCGGGGTTCCTCCACGATCTCGAACTCGGCCTCATCGGCCGCGACACCCAGCCGGTCGAGGGCCTCGTCTCGGGCCGCCTCGACGGTCTTTGCGGTGATCGACACCCACTCCATGCGTTGTCTTCTTCCTGTCTCGTCTCGTCTCCGCGACCGTCCGGCCGGGAGGTTCGCGGTGCGCGCGGCTATCGCCGCTTCTTGCTCGTGGTCTTCGGTTTCGTGCTACGCGCAGCACGCTTGGCCTGTGCTTCCTTGCGCGACGGCGTCGGACGGCCCTTGGACCCGCTCGACACCGAACCGCTCGGCCGTGCCTTCGCCTCGGTCACGCGCTTGTTGGTGATCGGTTTGCTCGGCTGCGGCTTGTCACCCGACGCCGGCTTCTTGGTGGCGGACTTGTCGGGTCCACCGAGCTCTCGCTTGGCCTGGGCGAGCAGGCCGCCCCCACCGCCGCTCTTCTTCGCTTCCTCGCGTGCTGCCTCGCCGGCGCGCTGAGCCTGCCGTCCGAGCGCCTCGTCGTGGCCGTAGAACTTGCGCGTGATGTAGCCCTGCTGGGCGATCCGAAGCAACGTCTGGAAGATGTAGTACACGACGAGGGCGGCGAGGAAGAAGACCTGGAAGATGGCGAAGACGACCGGCAGGTACTGCATCAGCTTCTGCTGTGAGGCCGACATCGTCGGGCTGACGGCGGCCCGGGCGGCGACCATCCGCTGCTGCACGAAGTACAGCCCGCCGAGCAGCACGACCAGCAGCGCGTACGGCAGCCCCTTGGCGAACCCCTCGCTGACCGCCTGGAACGCGGAGAGCGACAGATCGAGACCGAACGCCCTCATCTCGTGCCTGTCGAACAACGCCTGATACAGCTCGGAATCGACCGAGAGGTACCGGGGGATGAAGCCCTGGCCGGTCGGCTGCATCCCGAACGCGGAGCGCACCGACTCCGCCACCGGCGCCGCTGCCCCCACCGGTTCGTAGACCAAGCCGCGCAGGACGCGGAACATGATGATGAAGATCGGCATCTGGGCCACGATCGGCAGGCACGAGGCCATCGGGTTGACCTTGTGCTCCTGGTAGAGCTTCATCATCTCTTCGTTGAGCTTCTGGCGATCGTCGCGGTGCTCGTTCTGCAGCTTGCGCATCTCCGGCGCCAGGCGCTGCATCTCGAGCATGCCCTTGGTGCTCTTCAAGGTCAGCGGGGTGGTGATCGCCATCACCACCACCGACATCAGCGCGATCGAGCCGATGTAGCCGCCGACGTGTCCGTAGAACCACGAGAGCATCGCGGCCGGTATCTCGAACATCGGCGATCAGCCGCCTTTCTCGATGGCGTCATGGCGGCCCGGTGCAGCGCTGCGTTCCGGGACGGGATCAAATCCCGAAGGTCCGAGCGGGCGGCACCGCAGCAGCCGTCGAAGGGTCAGCCAGCCGCCGCGGGCGGTGCCGTGCACTGCGACGGCCTCATGGGCATAGGACGAACACGACGGGTAGAAGCGGCAGGGCGACGGACGGCCTTCGAAAGCGCGCTGGTACGCCACGATCATCCGCAACGCCAGCCGTTGTGGCCGCGTCGAGGGCTCCGTCCGCGAGCGCTGTTCGGGCACCGCCGCCAATGATGTCACGAGCTGACCCGCAGGCGCACCGCATCGAGCAGCGAGTCCACCCGCTCGGCCAGCTCGGGGAACGTCAGTTCGACGGCGGCGGGACGAACGCCGATCAGCAGCAACACGCTCGGGGGATCGGAATCGGCCAGGATCGCCCGGAGCCGTCGCCGGAGCCGGTTGCGCGTCACCGCGTTGCCGGTGGCTCGGCCGATGGCGAACGCGACGCGCGGCGGCTCGAGTTCGGGTTCGAGGAGGAATGAACACCACAGCGGATCGATCCGGACCCGAGTGCCGTCGCGACGGAGTCGCTCGAAGGCCGCCCGGTCCTGGATGCGGCCGATCAAGCCGACAGCCGGGCGCGTCCCTTGGCGCGCCGTGACTTCAAGACCGCTCGGCCGGCCCGAGTACTCATGCGAGCACGAAAGCCGTGCTTGCGCGCTCGGCGGCGGTTGTTCGGCTGAAAGGTACGTTTCACGGCGCTCTCCGGACGTTCGGGTCGACAAACATGTCACCTGGCAAACTCGCGACGCCCGCTCGGATCGAGCGAACGCGGCCACGGACTGACCGGACCAGGCTACGGCGTACCTGGTCACGGTCCCAACCAGGGGTCACAAACCACACCGATGTAAGTTGTCAACAGGGCGACCGACCCGAAAAACCCCAGCTCAGCGCCCTTGTCACGTCAAGTTTTCCTCCCACGACGAACGTGCTATGTTCGGCTCTCCGCCCGCCGCCGAGACTTGTCCACACTGTGTGGACAAGTATGTGGACCATCTGGGGCGATCGATCCGGAGATGCAGGTGAGCGACGCCGACGACGTGTGGATACAGGTCACACGGTCTTTGCGTGACCAACTCAAGGAGTCGGTCTGGTTCTCGACATTCCAGGACGTCCTGCCGCTCGAGTCCGATGCCGAGACGCTGCGGTTGCTCGCGCCGAGCGTCTACGTTCGCGATCGCATCTTGAACCGGTACCTGCCCCTGGTCACCGACGCGCTCGACGAAGTCGGCGAGGGGCGCCGACGAATCGAGGTCGACGTCGTCGCCGGCGACACGTCCTACAACTTCGATCCCGGTGCCGAGCGATCGATCGCCGGTGATCGCGATCGCGATCTCGATCTGGTTGCGGCCTCGTCGGTCGACGTCTCCGAACAGGCGCTGACCACGGCGATCCTCGATCCGAACATGGGTGCGCCCGACGATGCGGGGCTCAACCCGCGCTACACCTTCGAAACCTTCGTCAAAGGTGACTCGAACAAGTTCGCCCTCGCCGCAGCACAGCGCGTGGCCGAGACACCGGCGCGAAGCTACAACCCGCTGTTCATCTACGGCTCCGCCGGTCTCGGTAAGACCCACCTGCTCCACGCGATCGGGCACTACGTCAGCGTCCACTACCAGCACCACGAGGTGCGCTACGTGTCGACCGAGACGTTCATGAACGAGTACGTCGATGCGATCCGCCAGAACGCCACCAACAGCTTGCGCCGCCGTTACCGCGACATCGACGTCCTGCTGATCGACGACATCCAGTTCATCGCCGGGAAAGAAGGGCTCCAGGAGGAGTTCTTCCACACGTTCAACTCCCTGCACGGCGCCAACAAGCAGATCGTCATCTCCTCGGACCGCGTGCCCGACGCGATCCCCACGCTCGAAGAACGCCTGCGCGGCCGCTTCAAGTGGGGACTGATCACCGACATCCAGCCACCCGACCTCGAGACCAGGTTGGCCATCTTGCGCAACAAGGCCGAGCGCGACCGCGTCGAGGTCCCGAGTGACACCCTCGAGTTCATCGCCGCGCACATCGCCACCAACATCCGCGAGCTCGAAGGCGCCTTGATCCGAGTCACCGCATTCGCCAGCCTCAACCAGGTCCCGATCACGACCGAACTCGCCCAGACCCAGCTCGCCGACCTGCTCAACGACTCCAAGCCGAAGGCGAGAACCGACGAGGAACTGCTCGCCGACATCGCTTCGATCCTCAAGTTCGACGTCGACGCCCTCAAGGGCAAGAGCCGGCAACGTCCGCTGGTCACCGCCCGCCAGATCGCGATGTACGTCTTCCGTGAGCTCACCGATCTCAGCTATCCGGCGATCGCCCGGCTGTTCGGCGGGCGAGACCACACGACGGTCATCCACGCCAACGAGAAGATCCAGCGGCTGATGAAGGAACGCAAGCAGATCTACGACCAGGTCACCGACCTGTTGCAGCAGCTGAAGGCCTGATGGTGGCGAGTCCCGTCCCCGTGCGCCCGATCACACGTTGCCGCACACGGTGCCGTACGACACGCCACCGTGGGGACAACACGGTGGGCAGCGTCGGGACAACACGGCCTGCGTCGGTGGACAACTCGCGTTCGTCCACCGGATCACATCGGTGTAAGTCCGAGCCTGGGGATCGACGGCCATCCCATGTGCATGGCGACGGCCGCCCTACGCTGCACCGTTACGTGGTTGTCCCCAATCCACAACACCTACTACTGGCACTATCTGTTGAGACAAGCCTGCATGAGGAGAAGTTCGCACTGTGAAGTTTCGTTGTGAGCGTGACGTCCTTGCCGACGCCGTCGGTTCGGCAGGTCGAGCGGCCACGAACCGCACCGGGACCTTGCCGGTACTCGCGGGCATCCGGATGGAGATCGACGGCGACCGCTTGACCGTCACCGGCACCGATCTCGAGTTGACGATCCGCCTCACCGTCGAGGTCGGCGGCGAGCGCGACGGATCGGCAGTGGTTCCCGCCCGGCTGACCGCCGACATCGTCAGGGCGCTGCCGCCCGGTGCGGTCGAAGTCGAGCTCGGTGAGACCGACCTGTCGATCAGCGCGGGGCGCTCGCAGTTCGCGGTGCGCCCACTGTCGCTCGACGACTACCCGGCCCAGAGCGAACCGGCGGGCGACGCAGTGACCCTGCCCGCCGGGGCGATGGCCGATGCGCTCCGGCAGGTCGTGCGGGCGGCCTCGACCGACGATGCCAGGGCCGTGCTCACCGGCGTGTTGTTCGCATCGGAGGACGAGGGGCTCCGGCTCGTCGCGACCGACTCGTACCGGCTGGCGGTTCGTGACCTGCCCGACTCGTCGGTGCTGGGCTCGGGCCAGTCGGTTCTGATCCCTGGGCGCGCGCTGAGCGAGCTGCAACGGCTGCTCGACGATGCGGGGGAACTCGTCGTCCGCTTCGGGGCTCGGGAGGCGACGTTCGAGACCGGCGCGACCCGGTTGAGCACCCGGCTGATCGAGGGCGACTTCCCGAACTACCGCAACCTGCTGCCGTCGAGTTACCCGAACCTGCTGACCGTGGGCAAGGCGGCGATGGTCGAAGCGATCCGCCGCGTCAAGATCCTCGCCCAGGACTCGACGCCGGTGCGCCTGGCCCTCGGTGGCGACACGGTGCGACTCACGGCGATCACCCAGGACGTGGGCACTGCGGCAGAGGAGATCGACGCGCACTACGACGGAGCGGAGATGACGGTCGCGTTCAACCCGGACTACCTCGCGGCTGGCATCGACGCGATCGACAGCGACGATGTCACCCTGGCCACCCTCGACAAGATGAAGCCGGTCGTGTTGCGCGGCGCCGGCCAGGACGACTACCTGTACCTGCTGATGCCGGTGCGGGTTCCCGAATAGCGGCTGCCGTTCGGCTGCGCCGTCATCGGGCACCGCGTGAAGGTCACCGGGTCCCTGCGGGCCGCCGGGCGGTCGTCGCCCGCCGCCCGGCGGTGAGGTCACTTCGTCTCCATGATCGTCCGTCACCTCGAGCTCGTCGACTTCCGGAACTACTCCGCCGCGACGTTCGAGCTCGACTCGGGCACGACGGCGGTGATCGGTGACAACGGCCAGGGCAAGACCAACCTCGCTGAGGCGTTGGCGTACCTCGCCACACTGTCGAGCTTCCGCGGGGCGCCGAACGACGCGCTGGTCAAGGCCGGCGCGGAGCAGGCCGTGATCCGGGCAATCATCGGCCACGACGACGGGAGGGAGCTGCTGATCGAAGCGGAGCTCGCCGTCGCCGGCCGCAATCGGGTGCAGGTCAACCGGCAGAAGCTCAACCGGGCGCGCGACCTGCTCGGGACGATGCGGGTCACGGTCTTCGCCCCCGACGATCTGATCTTGATCAAGGGCGGCCCCGGCGACCGACGCCGATACCTCGACGACACGCTCGTCGCGCTAGCGACCAAGTACGACGCGGTGCGGCTCGAGATCGACCGGATCGTCCGGCAGCGCAACACGTTGCTCAAGCAGGCGGGCGGTCGCCTGACACCGGAGATCGAGGCAACCCTCGACGTGTGGGACGCCCGGTTCGCCGATGTCGCCGATCAGTTCGGGTACGCCCGCGCCACGCTGGTCGCCCGCGTCACGCCGATGGTCCTCGAAGCGTACGAACAGCTCGCCGGGCAGCCGACGCCGATCGAGATGCGCTACGAGCCGGAGTGGCGCCGGTCCGGGCTTGCCGCGGCGCTCGCGATGTCGCGCACCGCCGACGTCCGCCGCGGCGTGTCGACCGTCGGCCCCCATCGCGACGAGCTGGTGATCGCGGTCAACGGGCTCCCGAGTCGCACGCACGCGTCCCAAGGCGAGCAGCGCAGCCTGGCGCTGTCGTTGCGCCTCGCCGCTCACCGCCTGGTCACCGAGCGGACCGGTTCTGCACCGTTGCTCGTCCTCGACGACGTCTTGTCCGAACTCGACGACCACCGGGCGACGGCCCTGCTCGACCATCTCCCGGGTGGGCAGGTGATCATCACGACGGCCCACGAGTTACCGGCGAACGCACACCCGGACCACGTGCTTCGCATCGTGGACGGGGTGGTCAGCGCGGGGTGACCGGTGGGGGAGCCCACTCGGTGGCCGCACGCGGTACCGTCGCGCGATGGCCGATCCCGTCCCCATCTCGGCGTCGCTCGACTCGATGATGCGGTCGCTGCGGGGCACCGACCGGCTCCAGATCGGCGGCGTGTTCGGCAAGTGGGCCGATGCGGTGGGGGAGGACATCGCCCGCCAGGTCCGCCCGGTCCGCCTCGATCAGGCGGTGTTGACCGTCGAGGTCCAGGATCCGGCGTGGGCGACCCAGGTCAAGTTCCTGACCGGCGACATCATCGAGCGTCTGCTGACCGTCGCCGGCGTGCGCGTCGAGCGGATCGACGTGCGCGTCGCTCGGGGCAACGACCGGGGCGTGCGATGACGCGCTTTGCGATGGCATCGGGTGCGACGAGACGCGGGTCGGACCGGCCTCGATCGATCGCCGTATTCGAGCGCAGGCTCCCCCGATCGGTGACACCCTCCCGGTAGGATGGAGATCAATCGCGACACGGTGTGGGAGCCGGCCTGACCGACCTGGCATCACCCCCCGATCGCCCCGACAACGTGGCCTTTCGCGGCCACGCCCACGACGACCGCAACATCGAGGTACGAGTGTCCAGCGACACCGCAGCAGCAGCGACGGGGACCCCTCCGCCGCAACCCGACCAGCCGGCGGCCCGCCGGTCCTCCGGCGGCTACGACGCCAAGGCGATCCAGGTCCTCGAGGGCCTCGACCCGGTGCGCAAGCGGCCCGGGATGTACATCGGCTCGACCGGCCTCGCCGGGCTGCACCACCTGATCTGGGAGGTCGTCGACAACGCGGTCGACGAGGCGATGGGTGGCTTCTGCGATCGGATCGAGGTCACCTTGCTCGCCGACGGCGGCTGCCGTGTCGTCGACAACGGCCGCGGGATCCCGGTCGACCCGTTCACGAGCGGTGAGCACAAGGGCAAGAGCGCGGCCGAGGTCGTGCTGACCGTGCTCCACGCGGGCGGCAAGTTCGGTGGCGAGGGCGGATACAAGGTCTCCGGCGGGTTGCACGGGGTGGGCGTGTCGGTCGTCAACGCCCTGTCCGAGAAGCTGATCATCGAGGTCGACCGCGGCGGCAAGCACTACATGCAGGAGTACGCCAAGGGCGGCAAACCGCAGGGCAAGATGAACGTGGTCGGTGAGACCCCGCGGCGCGGCCGGGCCACCGGCACGACGATCACGTTCTGGCCGGACCCGACGATCTTCGCTGCCGAGGGGGTGGACTTCGTCGCCCGCACCGTGCTCGAGCGCCTCCAGACGATGGCCTTCCTCAACCGTGGCCTCGAGATGGTCTTCCACGACCAGCGCGAGCAACGCCAGCAGGACGTCACCTACCAGTACAAGGGCGGCATCGTCGATTTCGTCAAGCACCTCAACGCGACCAAGGAGCCGCTGTACTCCAAGGTCTGCCAGTTCGAGGACCAGGACGACGAGGGCCAGATGCTCGACATCGCGATGCAGTGGAACACCGGGTACCACGAGGGCATCCACGGCTACGCCAACGGCATCTCCACGACCGAGGGCGGAATGCACGTCGAGGGCTTCAAGACCGCGCTCACCTCGGTGATCAACAAGTACGCCCGGAGCAAGAACCTGCTCAAGGAGAAGGACCCCAACCTGACCGGCGACGACGTGCGCGAGGGCATCACCGCGATCATCTCGGTCAAGCTGCGCGAACCGCAGTTCGAAGGCCAGACCAAGGCCAAGCTCGGCAACGTCCCGATGCGGTCGTTCGTGCAGAAGGCGACCTACGAGCGGCTCGGCGAATGGCTCGAGGAGAACCCGACCGAGGCGAACAAGATGGTCAAGAAGGGCCTGTCCGCAGCACAGGCCCGGGTCGCGGCGAAGAACGCCCGCAACGCGATCCGCCGCAAGACCGCACTGTCGGGCGCCGGCATGCCCGACAAGTTGAAGGACTGCTCGTCGCGCAACGCCGACGAGTCCGAGCTGTTCATCGTCGAGGGTGACTCGGCGGGAGGTACCGCAGTCGACGCCCGCGACCCGCGCACGCAGGCGATCCTGCCGATCCGCGGCAAGATCCTCAACGTCGAGCGGGCGCGCATCGACAAGATGCTGAAGAACAACGAGATCCAGGCGCTGATCACGGCGATCGGCGCCGGCGTCGGCGACGAGTACGACGTCGACAAGTGTCGCTACCACAAGGTGATCGCGCTCGCCGACGCCGACGTCGACGGCAGCCACATCCGCACGCTGCTGCTCACGTTCTTCTTCCGCCAGATGCGCGAGATGGTCGAGGCCGGCTATTGCTACATCGCCCAACCGCCGCTGTACTCGACCGAGATCGGCAAGGAGAAGGTCTACCTCAAAGACGACGTCGCCAAGAGCGCGTTCGAGGCCGAGCGACCGAACCACAAAAAGCCGTTCCAACGCCTGAAGGGGTTGGGCGAGATGGACTGGGAGGAGCTGCGGGCGACGACGATGGACCCCGGCACGCGCACGCTGCTGCAGGTCACCGTCGAGGAGGCCGCGCTCGCCGATGAGATCACGTCGGTCCTGATGGGTGACGACGTCGCCAGCCGGCGCGACTTCATCACCACCAACGCCCGCGACGTCCGCCACCTCGACTTCTGACCGCACCGGCCCGCATCCCCGACGACTGACGACTGACGACACATGACCGACACCGACGACACCACACCGCCCGACGATCCGATCCAGCCGATCGCCCTCCACGACGAGATGGAGAACTCGTTCCTCGAGTACGCCATGTCGGTCATCATGTCGCGGGCGCTCCCCGACGTTCGCGACGGCCTCAAGCCCGTCCACCGCCGGATCATCTGGGACATGGAGGACCAGGGGTTCCGCCCCGACCGTGCCCACGTCAAGTGTGCCCGCGTCTCGGGCGACACGATGGCCCGCTTCCACCCGCACGGTGACAGCGCGATCTACGACGCCCTCGTCCGGATGGCCCAGCCGTTCTCGCTGCGTCACCCGCTGATCGATTTCCACGGCAACTACGGCTCACCCGACTTCGGCCCCG
The DNA here is from genome assembly GCA_963825565.1 of Ilumatobacteraceae bacterium. GTDB lineage: Bacteria > Actinomycetota > Acidimicrobiia > Acidimicrobiales > Ilumatobacteraceae > JBFGCT01. Next base: position 31,505 of record CAWGTW010000017.1, on the reverse strand, counting down.
CTGCGTCGCGGTACACCGAGTGCCGGCTGGCACCCCTGGCGATGCAGTTGCTCGCCGACATCGACGAGGACACCGTCGACATGGTGCCCAACTACGACGGCACGACCGAGCAGCCCGCGGTCCTCCCGGCCCGTTTCCCGAACCTGTTGGTCAACGGCAGCCAGGGGATCGCGGTCGGCATGGCGACCAACATCCCGCCGCACAACCTCGGCGAGGTGATCGACGCCGTCGTCCACCTGATCGATCACCCCGACGCAACTCCCGACGACCTGATGGAGTTCGTCAAGGGTCCTGACTTCCCCACGGGTGCGAGCATCCTCGGCCGGGCCGGCCTGATGGATGCGTACCGCACCGGGCGGGGCTCGGTGAAGATGCGGGCGACCGCCGACATCCAGGAGGCCCGCAACGGCCGGTACGAGATCGTCGTCACCGAGCTCCCGTACCAGACGAGCTGCTCGGCGATCGCTGCACGGATCCAGGATCTCGTCGACGGCGGCGACCTCGACGGCATCGCCGACGTCAACGACGCCTCGTCGGGCGGCAAGACCGAGTTGATCATCACGCTCAAGCGCGACGGCAACGCCAACGTCGTGCTCAACAACCTGTTCAAGCTGACCCAACTCCAGTCGACGTTCTCGATCAACATGGTCGCGCTGGTCGACGGCGTGCCCCGCCAGATCAACCTGCGCGACGCGCTGGTCGCCTATCTCAAGCACCAGCGCGAGGTGATCACCCGCCGCTCGCAGTTCCGGCTCGACAAGGCTCGGCGGCGTGAGCACATCCTCGAGGGGCGTATCAAGGCGCTCAACGTCATCGACGAGATCATCGCCCTGATCAGGGCAAGCGACGATGCGGCGGCGGCGCGGGTCGGCCTGATGGCGGCGCCGTTCGAGTTCACCGAGATCCAGGCGAACGACATCCTCGACATGCAGCTCCGCCAGCTCACCCGCCTGTCGCGGATCGATCTGGAGACCGAGCTGGCAGGGGTGCTCGAGCTGATCACCGACCTGCAGGACATCCTCGACAACACCGAGCGGCTCGACGGGGTGATCCGCGACGAGATCACCGCGATCAAAGACGAGTTCGCGACCCCGCGCGTCTGCAAGATCACCTACGACGACGGTGAGATGTCGATCGAGGACCTGGTCGACGACAAGGAACTGGTCATCGTGATGACCGAGGCCCAGTACGTCAAGGCGGTGCCCGCCGGCTCGTTCAAGACCCAGGGTCGCGGCGGGCGCGGCGTGTCGGGCGGCAAGCTCAAGGTCGACGACATCGTGCGCCACGTGATCTTCACGACCGCCCACGCCCACCTGCTGTTCTTCTCCAACCGCGGCAAGGTCTACCGCTTGCGGGCGCTCGAGATCCCCGAGCGCGAGCGCACCGCCAAGGGCATGCCGATCGTCAACCTGTTGCCGTTGCAGCCGGGCGAGAACATCCAGGCGATCATCGACACCCGCGACTTCGCCGGCGAACGATTCTTGTTCTTCGCCACCAGGAGGGGCACGGTCAAGAAGACCGCTTTCGACGCGTACGATTCCAGCCGCCGCGATGGCCTGATCGCGATCAACCTGCGCGACGACGACGAGCTCGTCAAGGTGATCGAAACCAGCGGCGACGACGACATCTTCATGGTCAGCCGGGGCGGGATGACGATCCGCTTCGACGAGAACGACGTGCGGGCGATGGGTCGAACGGCCGGAGGCGTTCGCGGGATGAAGCTGAAGAGCGGCACGGACGACGCGGTCGTGTCGGTCGACGTCGCCCGAGACGACACGGCGATCCTGCTGATGACCGAGGCCGGCTACGGCAAGCGGACTCAGCTCGACAAGTTCAACCGGCAGGGTCGAGGCGGGCAGGGCGTCAAGGGGATCAAGCTGACCGGACGCAAGGGCCAGGTCGTGGCCGCGTTCATGGTCGGGCTCGACGACGAGATCGTCGCCGTCTCGAACAACGGCATCACGATCCGCATGGCAGTGCGCGAGATCTCCTCCCAAGGGCGTGACGCGACCGGCGTCCGGATCATGAACCTCGATGACGGTGACGTCGTCGGTTCGGTCGCCCCGATCCTCGCCACCGACGAGGACTGACCGCTCGGCCGTACGGCCCCGTCGCGATCGTCCTCGATCGCCGCCGAATTCACGATCGGAGGCAGATGATGGACGCACGCGCGGTGATCGATGTCGGCCGGGAGCGGGGCGACCCCCCGCCGACGTGGACCGCCAGTGGCCGCGACCGTGGGCAGGCTGCGATCGTGCTGCTCGTGATCGCGGCGACGTTGGCCGTCGTGCTGTCGGTCGCGTTGGGTGAGTTCGGATCCCACCTGATCGAGCGCACCCGGGCGCAGTCCGCGGCCGATGCCGCCGCGCTCGGCCTCGCTCGAAGGCGGTCGGTGGGCCGCTGCCGAACTGGCCCGGCGAAACGGCGCCGTGCTCGTGTCGTGGACCGTCGGCCCCGGTCCCCACGAGGTGGTCGTCGTCGTCCGCGTCGGTGATTCGACCGCCTCGGCGCGGGCCACCGACGCCCCGTGAGCGGGGTCGGTCTTCGACGGCGTGCGCACCTGCGATGCCCGATTCGCGTCGGGCTGTTCGAAGCTTGACGAGAACGTAACGGTTTCGATGCGTACAATCGGTCCGATGAGCAAGACCGAGCGCGCTCTCGACCGCGATGTCGCGGCGCTTGGCGAGCTCGACGACTTCGTCGCTGCCGAGGTCGCCGCGGCCGACCGGGCGATCGGCGAGCTGATTCCCGACGGCTCGGCGCCGCCCAACGGCAACGGTCATGGCAGCGGTGACGATCGTGGCGGCAACGGTCACGGCGGGCTCGACGAACTCGATGTCGAGGAGATCATCGCCACCGACGAGTTCGACACGTCCGAGCTCGATTCGCTCGACGTCGGAGACGACGACATCGAACCCGACGAGGTCGCCGCCGATCGAGTCGACACGGACCGGTCGGGCGAGGTCGACCTGGCGACGTCCGAGGTCGTCGTGATCGACGAGCTGGTCGAGACCGACGAGGGAATCGTCGATGACGAGGTCGCGGTCGCCGAGCCGGTGGTCGCGTCCGTCGACACCGACGAAACCGCCGTCGACGACTCCGGCGATCTGATCGCGCCCTTCCCGCTCCCTCCGATCGTGATCGCCACGCCGGATGCCGACGAGGACCACGCCGATGCCGAGGAGGGGGACGAGGTCGTGGCCCGGGAGGGCGACTTCCCTGGCGTGTCCGACGACATCTTGGAGGAACTGCGGCGCGCCGACATCGACGGTCCGATCGTCGATCTCTCCCCTCAGGACGACACGACCTCGGCGCGGCGCCGTCCGAAACGGCGGCCCGACTACGACCCCGCGCCGGTGCCGATTCCGGCTCGACCCCCGCGCATCCTCGGACGCAAGCCACGCGTCCGCAAGGTCACCCGGATCGTTCGCCACGTCGACCCGTGGAGCGTGTTCAAGATCGCGACGTTGGCGTTCCTCGTGCTGTACGTCGTCGTGTTGACCGCATCGGTTCTGCTGTGGAACGTGGCCTACGCAACGGGCACGATCGACAACCTCGAACGCTTCTTCGAGTCGTTCGGCTGGAGCTCGTTCGAGTTCAACGGCGGGGAGATCTATCACGCGGGCTGGATCGCCGGCCTGTTCGCCGTCGTCGGTTTCACCGGGCTGGCCGTGCTCGGCGCGACGCTGTTCAACCTGATCACCGACATCGTCGGCGGAGTGCGCTTCACGGTCCTCGAAGAAGAGGTCGTCGAGACCCGGACGTCGCCGATGCGTCGCTTCGTCGTCCGCCGCCCCGAGCCGGTCGTGCCCACGGTGATCTCGGACTCCTCGGGCGCGATGATCCGTGAAGCTGTCGTCGACGACAGCGGTGCGATCGAGCGGTGACGCGGCTATCGTCTCGCACCGGCCAGGGGCTATAGCTCAGTCGGTTAGAGCGCATCCCTGATAAGGATGAGGTCACAAGTTCGATTCTTGTTAGCCCCACCACCAAACCCCTGGTAGACGGCCTGCGCGGCTCCCGAGAGGGGGCCGTTGCGCTCGCCAGGTCCGCGTCAGGTCCGTGCGACATTCCGGAAGCCGCGGAATGCGGTCCGATCAGACGATTCGGCGAATGTGCTCGTCGGGGTCCTCGAGCGGGTAGGCCGCGCAGGTCTCGATCGAACGTCGCTGGAACGAACGCTGCGGCCGCGTCGTTCACCGTGTGATCGGGGAGTGATCGTCATCCCGTTCGTTGTTTCGGGCGGGGTGACACCTGTTGAGTATCTCTATGACCTCCCCGACAAGCTCTGTTCATCCGGTGATGCCGACCGCCGCGCTCGGCCGCTCCGGACTCGTCGTCAGTCGCTTCGCGCTCGGCACCATGACGTTCGGGGTCGAGACCGATCCCGTCGACGCGATGGCCCAGCTCGATCGGTTCCACGACGTCGGCGGCACACTCGTCGACACCGCAGACGTGTACGGCGGCGGCGAATCGGAACGCATCGTCGGCCGATGGCTGGCCGACCGCCGCCACGACGACGTGATCGTCGCGACCAAAGGACGATTCGCACCGCCGCCGGGTTCGGCGGGAGGCTCACGACGGGCGATCGTCCGCTCGGTCGACGCGAGTCTCGAGCGGCTCGGCATCGGGGCCATCGACCTCTACTTCATGCACGGCTGGGACCAGAACACCCCGGTCGACGAGACGCTCGACACCCTCTCGACGCTCGTCCGGGCAGGCAAGTTGCACTCGATCGCCTGGTCGAACGTGACCGGCTGGCAGCTCGCGGAGATCCTGGCAACAGCACGCACTTCGCGTCACATCGAGCCGTGCGCACTGCAGCCGCAGTACAACCTGCTCGATCGAACGATCGAGATCGAGCTGCTCCCGTGCTGCATCGACCATCGCATCTCCACGACCCCGTGGTCGCCGCTCGGTGGCGGCTGGCTGACCGGCAAGTACCGACACGACCGGCGTCCCGACGGTCCGACCCGCCTGGGGGACGACCCCAATCGCGGCGTCGAGGCGTACGACCTCCGCAACACCGATCACACCTGGAGCGTCCTCGACACGGTCGCGGATATCGCCGACGGACACGGACGGCCGATGGCACATGTCGCGCTGGCCTGGCTTCTGACGCGGCCGACCGTGTCGACCGTCCTGCTTGGCGCCCGGACACTCGAACAACTCGACAAGAACCTCGCAGCGATCGATCTCGAGCTCACCGACGACGACCTCACCCGACTGAACGAGGTGTCAGCACCTCAGCTGCCCTCGTACCCCTACCGCATGATCGAAAAGTTCTGCGACGTCCCCCACTGGCGCGACCTCGGCCTCACCACCTGAACCGCCAAGCGTCGCGACGCGCGGCGTCATCCCGACCGATCAGCCGATCGCCCGTCGGCGAACGCCTCGACACCCGCTGGATCCAGCTCAACCCACCACCCGACACCGCCCGATCGTGACCCCACCCGCCCCGTCACCGCCGACCACGGCCACCGACCGCCCTGGAACGGTGGTGTCTGAGACTGCGCGTCGTGAGCGAGGCGGCGCCTGTCGCCACCATCCTGCGTCGACTCGACACTCCGAGCATCCGCTGACGCTTCCGTGCCTGGCCCGCTACCGGGTCGGGCCAAGCACAGATCAGCGGTCGCGGAAGCCCTTGCCGCTGCGGATCTTGTCGGCATACTTCTCGACCCGCGCGGCGCGGGTGGACTCGTTCTTCGGCGCCGAGAAGTAGAGGTTGTACTCCCGTTGACGACCTGGGGTCAGCGCCTCGAACGCGACGCGCAGCGCCGGGTCGCGTTCGAGGCGACCCTGCAGTTCCTCCACGAGGACGAGCTCGGGCGGCGGGTCGACTGCGAGGCCCGCCTCCTCGATGTCGATGGCCTCGGCGACGTAGGCCCTGACGGTGTCGGCGAGCCGGGCCACGTCCTCGACCGAGGTGAACCGGATGCGACGGGCCGACCGTGAGTTCGGCCCCTGCTCCTCGAGCACGCGGTCGGGATCGTTCAACAGGGCGCCCTTGAAGAACATCAGTGCCAGAAACTCGTTCATCTCCTGGACGATGACGATGTTCCGGCCGTCATGGACGTAGCAGGGCTTGCCCCACTTGATCTCCTCGGTCAACGCGCAGCCGAGCAGGATCGACCGCAAGTCGGTCAGCTCCTCGGGCCACCGCTCCGACCGACTGATGTACGCGTCAACCTTGGGGTTCACCGTGTCCTCCGACACGCGAACGTACCCGATTCGCACGTCGCCACGCGACGCCGTGCCGGCGGGACAGGACCCTCGCGACGTCGTCCGATACGCTCGACGCACGATGGTCCTCGACACCCGACATGCCCGGCGCGCTCGGGCATGAAGCTGCTCAGGCGGATTCTCGGAGCGGTGGCGCTGGCCGCCGCGGTCGCCGCTGCGCTCCGGGTTCGTGGCACCGGGGGGACGCCGCCACAGCGCGGCGGCTGGCGGCCGCTCGACCTGCCGGATCGGTGACGATGACGACGATCGCCCTCGCCGGCCGTGGCGTCGTCGGAGCACGCATCCTGCGACGAATCCCGCTCGTCGACGATCAGGCGGCCGTGGTCGACCTCGACCCGCGGCGGTCCCTGATCGGGCTCGATTCGATCGACGTGGCGGTGCTCGCCTCGCCGCCGCCGCACTCGCAGCTCGCCGCCGAGCTGGTCGCCAGGGGAATCGGTGTCGTCTCGGTGAGCGACGACATCGAGGACGTGCGAGCGATGGTCGACCTCGACGACCGGGCGCGGTACGCCGGCGTCCCGCTCGTCGTCGGGGCCGGCATGTCCCCCGGTCTGATCGGTCTGCTCGCTCGCTACCTCGCCAGCCAACTGGCGACGACCGACGAGATCCACGTGGCCGTGCACGGAACCGCTGGTCCGGCGTGCGCCCGGCAGCACCACGCGGCGCTCAGGGGGCGGGCGATCGGTTGGCACGACCACGAGTGGGTGTCGCGACCCGCCGGGTCGGGTCGCGAGCTGTGCTGGTTCCCCGAACCGGTCGGTGCGTATGACTGCTACGCCGCCGAGATGGCCGCACCGCTGCTCCTCCATGCCGCCTTCCCCGAAGCCGGCCGGATCAGTGCCCGGATCTCGGCCAACCGGCGCGACCGCTTGACCGCCCGGCTGCCGATGCTCAGCCCGCCGCACCGCGAAGGAGGTGTCGGCGCGGTCAGGGTCGAGGCGCGCGGCGCCGACGAGCGCGGGCACCGGGTGACGTTGATCGCCGGCGTTGCCGAGCTGGTCGGAACGATGACCGCTGCAACGGCGACCGTGATGGCCGGCGAGGCGATCGCCGGCCGCCTCGGGAGCGGCGTCATCACCACCGGCCAGGCCGGGCTCGACACCATCGCGCTGCTCACCGGTGTCGAGCGGCTCGGGGTCCGGCTCCAGGAGTTCACCGGTGTCCCGAGCTGAGCTGGCCGCACCGTGGCTCCCGACCGGCGAGATCGTACGCATCGAGGGCCGCGGCGAGTTCTTCGCTCGCCACCACCGGCACCCGGACCCCGCCGCGCCGCACGTCGTCCTGATGCACGGGTGGACGGCGAACGCCGATCTGCAGTTCTTCAGCGCGTACGAGGCGCTCGCCCGCATCTGCACGTTCGTCGCGCTCGATCACCAGGGGCACGGGCGGGGGCTGCGATCGCCGGAGCCGTTCACCCTCGAAGCCGTCGCCGATGACACGGTCATCGTCGCCCGTGCGCTCGGCATCGAGCGGGCGGTCGTCGTCGGGTACTCGATGGGCGGCCCGCTCACCCTGACGATGGCGCGGCGTCACCCCGACTTCGTGCGGGCGATCGTGTTGCAGGCGACCGCCCTCGAGTGGCGGGCGACCGTGCGGGAACGGCTGACGTGGAGGTTGCTGCCGCTGATGGGGTCGGCGATGCGCTCGTGGCTGTACCCGCGAGTGCTCCGCCGACTCACTCGCGACCTGCTCCCCGACGATCACCCCGTCGCCCCGTATCGGGCCTGGCTCGATGCCGAGACGATGCGGGCCAATCCGTTTGCGATCGTCGAGGCTGGTCGGGCGCTTGCTGCGTACGACGCTCGGCCGTGGGCCGCCGGTATCGGGGTGCCGTCCGCCAGCCTGATCACGACCGTCGATCGCCTGGTCCGGCCGCGCAAGCAGCGCGAGCTGGCGGCGGCGGTCGGCGCCTCGGTGCGCGAGCTCCGGGCCGACCACTTCAGCACGATCACCCATCCCGGCCAGTTCGCAGCGCTGACCGTCGAGTTGGTCGAAGAGGTGCTGGCGTCGTCGTGACAGCGAGTCAGTCGGTGGCGGGTGACGCGCTCGTCCGCGTCCCGTCGTCGTGAGCGGCGAGCCGGCCGACCTGTCGACCGAGGTCCTCGACCACGCCGGTCAGCCGTTCGAGGCGGTCGGCGAAGTCCTCCCCGGTGACCATGTCGGACAGCGACAGGCGGACGCCGGCGATCTCGCGGGCGAGGAACTCGGTGTCGGACTGGGTGCGCTCGGCAACCTCGCGGTCGTTCTCCGACGTCAGCCGGTCGCGCCGCTCCTGGCGGTACTGCGAGAGCAAGATCAGCGGCGCGGCGTACGCCGCCTGGATCGACAGGGCGAGGGTGAGCAGCACCAGCCCGCGGTCCCACGGGTCCCATTGCAGGTTCCGCGGCGCCATCGTGTTGAACACGATCCAGACGATGATGAACACGCTCTGCCAGACCAGGAAGCGAGCGGTTCCGATGAACCCGGCGATCGACTCGGCGAACTTGCCGAAGGCGTCGGAGTCGTATTGCACGCCGAGCCGGCGGGCGGCGCGCGGCGTGGTCAGGTCGCTGCGGCGCTTCATCGGCCGCCCGCCGACTGGAGGTTCGGGCGCGAGCGCGAGCGGCGCCATTCGGCACCGAGCATGCGGTCGATCACGTCGTCGACGGTCACCGCGCCGAGCAGCCGACCGGCATCGTCGCACACCGCGATGGCGAGGAGGTCGTAGCTCGCCAACTCGACCGCGACCGCACGGTCGGACAGGTCGGGGGACACGACCGGGGAATCGACGATCAGGCGCCCCAACTCCATGTTCGGCGGCTCGCGCAGGAGTCGCTGCATGTGGACGACGCCGAGGAACTTGCCGGTCGGTGTCTTGTAGGGCGGTTGGGTGATGAAGACCTGGGTGGCGATGCTGACGACCCAGTCGGGCACCCGGATCTGGGCGAGCGCGTCGGCGACGGTGTTGGTCGGGCCGAAGATGATCACCTCCGGGGTCATCAGCCCGCCGGCGGTCCCCTCCTCGTAGGAGAGGAGACGGCGGACGACGTCGGCATCGTCGTCGTCCATCACGCCGAGCATCAGTTCCTGCTGCGCCTCGGTCATCTGCCCGAGCAGGTCGGCGAGGTCGTCGAACTCCATCTCGTCGAACACCCCGACGAGCCGGTCGCGGTCGAGGCTCTCGACGATGCGCACCTGCTCGGACTCGGGAAGCTCCTCGAGCACGTCGGCCAGCCGTTCGTCGTCCATCGCTTCGGCCAGTTGCCGGCGTTGGTCGGCGGGAAGGGCGCGGACGATCGCCGCGACCTCGGCCGGGTGGACGTCGCGGAGGCGGACCGCCTCGGCCTGCATCTCGGTCGGGGCGTCGAACAGCGCCGGCACCTCGTCGTAGTCGACCAGCCGGTAGCTCGGGCGGCGGCGGATCGAGTTCTTGCGGGCGAGGCGGATCTTGTGGATCTCCCACCACGCCGATCGACCGTCGGAGTTGGGCCGCAGCGCGATGTCGCTGACGACCTCGTCGCCGATCCGGCGGTCGATGAGGTCGTCGCCGATCAGCACCTCGCCGGAGCGGGGCTTGAACGGGTTGAGGTCGACGTCCCAGCTCTGGAGGCGGGCGCCGTCGCTGTTCAGTTCAGCGACCCGGTTGGCGTTGACGAAGATCCGCCGCCGCTGGCTGTTGGCGACGAACCCGACCACGCGAGGTGCGATCGCGGGGTCCTTGCCGCGCCCCGGCCGACCGGGGACCACGACCAGATCCTCGATGCTGCCGATCGTCTCCCCGCCCGCATCGAGCAGGGGCAACCGCATCACCCGGAATGCGTAGATCAGGTCCCCGGCCATCCCGCCAGGGTACCGCTGGCCAGCAGACCGCGATCTGTTCTGGGACAGACCCGCACCGTTCCTGCGTTGACAACCGGTGTCAGACACCGGTTGTCAACGCAGCGACGCGACCTGGACGAGGGTGTCGCTGTAGGCCACGCCGCCGCCCCATTCGGTCAGCGTGTCGTTGGTCAGGCTGTTGGCGACCTTGCCGTCGGGGTGCTGCGCCCGCCACCAACCGAACGGGATCGCGACGACGCCCGGGCGCAGGCGGCGGGTGATCCGCACGGGCAGCTCGACGCGCGCCCGACGATTCCACACGACGGCGGTCGACTCCTCGGTCAGCCCGCGCTCGGCGGCATCGGCCGGGTCGAGCTCGACGAAGGGTCCACCCTCGGCCGGCCCGTGCTTGGGCAGGTGCGAGTAGCCGGAGTTCAAGAAGCGCGTGTGGTGCTTCGGGGTGAGGAGCTGGAGCGGGAACTCGGCCAGCAGGTTCGCATCGCCGCCCGGACCCTCGATCGCCGGCACGTACGCCGGCAGGCGCGGTTGGCCGATCGCCTCGAGTGCGGTGGAAGCGAACTCGACCCGCCCGCTCGGCGTGTCGAACTCACCATCGCCGAACGGTCGGCCGTCGTCGGGATACGGCGCCCGCAGCCAGCCGGCCGAGCGGAGCCGATCGAGGTCGACCGTCGGCAACGCCTGGGCGAGCAACGTCTCGTCGTCGTCGAACAGCGCCGACTCCTGGTATCCCATCGCCCGCGCCAGCCGGCGGAACATCTCGGTGTTGGAGCACGCCTCGCCCGGCGGTTCGATCGCCGCACCGTTCCAACCGATCCACAGGTGTCCCCACGGCAGCACGACGTCGTCGGCCTCGACCTGCGTGGCCGCGGGCAGGACGATGTCGGCGTACGCCGCGGTGTCGGTGAGGAACTGCTCGTGGACGACGGTGAACAGGTCGTCGCGCGCCAGGCCGGTCCTGGTCAGCTCCGCGTTCGGGACGACGACGAGCGGGTTGCAGTTCCACACGACCAGCGCGTGCACCCCCGGCCCCGTGCCGGTACCCGCCGTCGGCGACGTCAGGATCTCGCCGAGTCGGCTCATGTTGAGGGTGCGCGGCTCGCGTCGGCCACCCGCCGTCGCCAGGTCGGGCCGGAGGTAGGCCGCCTCGTCGATCAGGTCCTCGCTGTAGGACCCGACGCTCTTGGCGATGCCGCCGCCGCGCTCGGCCCACGCGCCCGTCAGGGCCGGCAGGCAGGCGAGCGTGCGGTAGAACATCGCGCCGTTCTCGTGGTGCTCGGCGCCGATCAGCGACCGGATGCCGGCAGGCCGGATCGTCGCGTAGTCGGTCGCGAGCTGCTCGATCACGTCGCCGTCGACGCCCGTGACCGCTGCCGCGCGCGCCGCGGTCCAGCCGGCGACCGCCGCCCGCAACTCGTCGAAGCCGCTGGTGTGCGCTGCGATCCAGGCATCGTCGGTCAACCCGTCGCGGATGATCACGTGCATCATCGCCAGCATCATCGCGATGTCAGTGCCCGGCCGGGGCTGGATGAACCGGTCGCCCCGCTCGGGTTCGACGGCGTCGGCGGTGATCGTCCTGAGCGGGTCGATCACGGCCAGCCGGGCGCCGTTGGCTCGCGCCTTCTCGATCGTCGGCCACAGGTGGCGGTTGGTCAGTTTGGTGTTGGTCGCCCAGAGCAGGATCAGGCGGCTGTGCTCGAGTTCGAGCGCGTCCATCCCGCGGCCCGACCCGTTCGTCATCGCCATCCCGGCGCCGACGGTCGGACCGCAGATCGCCCGCTGCAGCTTCGATGCACCCATGTGCCCGAAGAACCGACCGCTCAGCCCCATCATCGCCAGGACGCTCTGGTTGCCGGCGTCGGAGAACGGCAGGACCGCCTCCGCGCCGTGGGTGTCGATGACGTCGCGCAGGCGGGCGGCGATCTCGTCGGTGGCCTGCTCCCACGTGACGCGTTCGAACTCGCCCGACCCCTTCGGCCCGACCCGTCGCAGCGGATGGAGGAGACGGTCGGGGCTGTAGACACGGTCGAGGAACCGGTTGACCTTCGGGCACAGCTCGCCGGCCGAGTACGGGTGCTCCGGGTTGCCGCGCAGTCTGATCGCCACCGGCCGATCGGTGACGCCGTGGTCGACGGTGACGCTCCAGCCGCAGGAGTCCGGGCAGTCGTGGTGGCACGTGCCGTGGATCGTGCTCGTCGTCGAGGGAGCGGTCGGTGGCTCGGCGATCGACATGACACGACTCTACGGCGCCACCACCCCCCACCGTTTGCGTCGCGATCGCGGCGATCCGGTCAACCACGATCGCGAGGCAAACGATTGGATCAGGGGTGGATGATCCGACGGAGGTGGGGCCAGGCGGCGGCGAAGCCGGCGTGGAGGGGGAGGCGTTCGACCTCGTCGAGCGTGAACCAGTGGACGGCGTCGGTCTCGAAGTTGATCGACGAGCCGAACCGCTCCTCGACCTCGATGACGACGGTCGTGTACGCCCAGTCGTTGGACGGCCGGAAGATGTACTCGCCGAGCAGCCGCGGCGTGCCGGGGATCGCACCGACCTCCTCGGCCGATTCGCGCAACGCCCCGTCGTAGGGCATCTCGCCCTGCTCGAGTGCTCCGCCGGCGCACGACCACGTCCCGCCCTCGTGGGCCATCGCCGACCGCTTCTGCAGCATCACGTAGGCCGCACCCTCGTCGTCGCGCACGACGAACACGGCGCCCGCGGCGCCGAAGATACCCCAGCGGACGTTGCCGTCACCGCAGCGGATGAACCCATCCCCTGTCCGTCGATCGAACACCCGCCAACCTTGGCCGATCTTGCCCAGGAATCACAACGCCGACCGCACATCGTTCGCGTCGCGATCGTCGACGCGACGTAGACGTGCGGGATCGGCGGGTGGGCGGCTGGGTCGGGTGGGTGGTGGGGGCGGTGTGCTCAGCCGAGGAGCTGGACGAACCGGGCGACGTCGATGTTGCCGCCCGACAGCGTGATGCCGACTCGCTGGCCGGTGACATCGATCGTGCCCGCGAGTACGGCCGCCAGCGCTGACGCGCCACTCGGCTCGAGCACCACCCGCAGCCGCTCGAAGGCGAAACGCATGGCTGTGCGGATCTCGTCGTCGCTGGTCAAGACGACCCGATCGACGCGCTCGCGCATGACGGCGAGCGTGAGCTCGCTCGGCGCGGTGGTCTGCTGGCCGTCGGCGATCGTGCGGGGCGTCGGGATCGTCACGACCCGGCCGGCGGCCAGCGAGCGGCGGACGTCGTCACCCGCCTCGGGCTCGACGCCGACGACCTCGACAGGAACCGGCTGCGCCTTGGCCACGGTGGCGCATCCCGAGATCAACCCGCCCCCGCCGACGCAGACGACGAGCAGGTCGAGCGGGCCGGCGTCGGCGAACAACTCCCGGGCCGCGGTGCCCTGCCCGGCGATCACGTCGGGATGGTCGAACGGTGGCACCAGCGTCATCCCTCGCTCTGCGGCCAGCCTCTCGCCGAGGCTCGACCGCTCCTCGGCGTAGCGGTCGTAGGTGACGACCTCGGCGCCGTACCCGCGCGTCGCGTCGAGCTTCGACTGCGGAGCATCCTCGGGCATCAGGATCGTCGCAGCGATGCCGTGCAGCCGTGCGGCGAGAGCGACGGCCTGCGCGTGGTTTCCCGACGAGTACGCCGCGACCCCACGGGCTCGGGCGGGTTCGTCGAGCGCGGCGATCGTGTTGTAGGCGCCACGGAACTTGAACGATCCGGTCCGCTGGAACGATTCGGCCTTGAGGAACAGCCGGCCGCCGGTTCGCTCGTCGAGCGTCCGGCTGGTCAGCACGGGCGTGCGGTGAGCCACGCCCGCGAGGCGCCCGGCGGCGGCTTGGACCTCGTCGATGGTCGGCAGGTCGATCACACGAGCACACTACGAGGGCGCTCGTGACCGGTGGGCGTCGCACCACGTCGTGGCGCCGGGGGAAGGAATGGGTCCGCCCCGGCGTTGACTGTTCATCGTGAGCGTTCCGACGACCGAAGAGTTCGACCTGATCATCATCGGGAGCGGATCGGGCAACTCGATCCCCGAGTACCTGAGCGATTGGCGGATCGCGCTGGTCGAGCGCGACGTGTTCGGCGGCACCTGCCTCAACCGGGGGTGCATCCCGTCGAAGATGTTCGTCGTGCCCGCCGACGCAGCGCTCGCCGCCGGGCACTCGGCCAAGCTCGGGCTGGACACGCAGTTCAACGGCGCCGACTGGCCGGCGATACGCGATCGGGTGTTCGGGCGCATCGACCCGATCGCCGCGAGCGGCCGGGAGTACCGCGCCACCGGGACACCGAACGTGACGCTGATCGAAGGCACGGCGCGTTTCGTCGGCGACCGGACGTTCGACGTCGAGGGCCGCACGATCACCGCACCCAACGTGCTCCTCGCCGCCGGCTCCCGCCCGGTCGTGCCGCCGATCACCGGGTTGGTCGAGACCGGGTTCCACACGTCGGACTCGATCATGCGGCTGCCCGAGCTGCCGCGCCGGCTGGGCATCATCGGCGGCGGGTTCATCGCGGTCGAGATGGGCCATGTGTTCTCCGCGCTCGGCTCGCACGTCACCATCGTCAACCGATCGCCGACGCTGCTGCGCGGCTTCGACCACGACATCGCCACGCGGTTCACCGAGCTCTTCGGTGAGCGGGTCGACCTCGAGCTCGGTCACGTGCCGACGCACGTCGAGCGGGTCGACGACGGGATCAAGATCACGTGTGTCACCGGGGAGTCGATCGTCGACGAGTTGCTCGTCGCGACCGGGCGCGAACCGAACAGTGACCTGCTCGACGTGGACTCGGGTAGGCTCGAGTGCCATCACCATGGCGCGGTGATCGTCGACGCCACGATGGCCACCAACGTGCCGGGGGTGTGGGCGATCGGCGACATCGCCAACAGCTACCAGCTCAAGCACCTCGCAAACCGTGAGGCGCAGGTCGCGTTCTGGAACATCGCTCACCCCGACGACGTCCGCCACCAGAGCTACAAGGCGGTGCCGAGCGCGGTGTTCTCGAACCCCCAGGTCGGCACGGTCGGATTGACCGAGCAACAGGCGGTCGCTGCCGGCATCTCGTTCAAGGTCGGCCGGCGCGACTACGGCGGTACCGCGTTCGGTTGGGCGCTGGCCGATGAGACGAGCTTCGCCAAGGTGATCGTCGACACCGACACCGGCCTGATCGTCGGGGCGCACGTCCTCGGTCCGCAGGCGGCGACGCTGATCCAGCCGATCGTCCAGGCGATGGAGCTCGACACGACCGCCGAGGACCTCGCCCGCAAGGTGTTCTACATCCACCCCGCCCTGACCGAGGTCATCGAGAACGCCCTGCTCGACGCGATCGGGTGAGCCGTTGCGGTGTCGGTGGCGGGCCGCAACCGGTCGACCGCCCGGCTGTTCGCGCTCACACCAGTTCGAACCACGGAGCCCAGCCGTCGGTTGGCGACTCGGCACCAGACCTCGTGTCGACGCCGGGGTCAGCTCATGCCGGGACCATCCGCACCGAAGCGGATGACCCGACGACCGGGAAATCGACGATCAGATCGTCGCCGACACAGGTGAACGTCGCGTTGTTGACCGGGAACTCGGTGAGGAACTGATTCAGGTAGGGCGTCCCGTCGACGACCGCGCCGCCCGAGATCACGGTCGCTGTGACGTCGGGGTTGACGATCGTGGTGAGGAATGTGGCATCGACGACCTCGTAGGTACCCGACACTTCGCCGATCAGCGTCACCGACGTTGCCAGCCCGCCGATCGAGTTCGTCAGCGTGAAGTCGGGCATTGCGTAGACGAACGCCCCATCCGCCCCGAGTGTGAACAGCACCTGTCCGACGAAGCTGAAATCCGTGCCAGCAGACGCGTTGACCGTGTCGTAGAAGGACTGCAGTGCTTCGGTGGTGATCAGCCAGGTCCCGACCGGGCATCCGTCGGTGTCGCCGGTCGTGGTCGGGGGTTCGGTGGCCGCGGGATCGGCTGCGATGGTCGTCGTGCTGGCGTCGGTCGTGCTGCTGTCGCTGCCGCACGCGGTGAGGGCGATGAGCGCCGCTGTTCCGGCGAGAACCAACCGCGGCATGAACGGTGCTGTCATCGAATGATCGTGACACGATCGACCCCGTCATCGCAGCAAGAATCTCGCCCGCTACCTCGGATGATTCGCCTGCCGACGGCGTCGGAGATGGTCAGGATGTCCGCCCGCGCCGGCCCGTCGTCGTCCGGCCGTCGGAATCCATCATGATCGGTGACGCGAACGGTGGCGTGGGGGTTCTGGGGAACGCCTACGCTCCGCGCATGGCCGTCGCGACGCGCAACTGGGCGCGCAACCAGCGATGTGTCCCGGTCACCACGCATCGGCCCGGCACGGTCGGCGAGGTGGCAGCCATCGTTCGCCGCGCGGGCGAGGCTGGTGAGCGCGTCAAGGTGATCGCCGGGGGTCACTCGTTCACCGGCGCGGCGATGACCGACGGCCACCTGGTCTCGCTCGATGCGATGGCCGACGTCGTGCGGGTCGACGGCCACGACGTCACCGTCGGAGCCGGAATCCGGTTACACGACCTCAACGACCGACTCGCGGCGATCGGGCTGGCCCTGCCGAACCTCGGCGACATCGACCGCCAGTCGATCGCCGGAGCCATGGCGACCGCCACGCACGGCACCGGGACCGGCCTCGGCAACTTGGCGACGAACGTCGTCGGGACCGAGATGGTGACCGGCGAGGGTGACGTCGTCCGCGCCGACGAGCGGACCGACCCCGAGCTGCTGCGCGTTGCCCGGGTCGGGCTTGGGGCGCTGGGCATCCTCACCGAGGTCACGCTGCGTTGCGTCCCGGCGTTCAACCTGCATGCCCACGAGACGATCGAGCCGCTCGCCGACGTCCTCGCCGACTTCGACGCCGTGATGCACAGCACCGATCATGTCGAGTTCTACTGGATGCCCGGTGCCTGCCGCTGCCAGGTCAAGCGCAACACCCGCACCGACGAGCCGGCCCGCCCGCAGCCGAGGCTCGCCTACGTGCGCGACAAGTGGATCGGCGAGAACCTGGCGTTCGGGCTCGTGTGCCGCGTCGGTCGGCGCGTCCCGAAGCTTGCCCCGCGGATCGCCAAGCTGGTCACGTCGGCGGCGGCCGAGCGGGAGCTGATCGATCGCAGCGACCGCGTCTTCTGCAGTCCGCGGCACGTGCGCTTCCTCGAGATGGAGTACGGCATCCCGTTCGATGCGGTGCCCGAGGCGCTCGGTCGGGTGGGACGCCTCGTCGCCTCGCTGCCGTTCCCCCCGCTGTTCCCGATCGAGGTGCGGGCCTCGGCCGCCGACGACATCCCGCTGTCGACCGCCAACGGACGGGCGTCCGGCTGGATCGCGATCCACCAGTACGTCGGCGCGCCGTACGAGGCGTACTTCCAGGGCGTCGAGCGGATCATGGACGACTACGGCGGGCGCCCGCACTGGGGGAAGCTCCACTTTCAGGACGACCGCACCCTGGCAGGGCGGTACCCGGAGTGGGACACGTTCCGTACCTGGCGGGCCAAGCTCGACCCGCGCGGCACGTTCCGCAACGCCTACCTCGACCGCGTCCTCGGCCCGTCGACACCGGGTGTCTGACACCGGGGGTCAACGGTGGGATCAGCGGGTGCAGGGGCCGACGTCGACGGCGGTCGTGAGCGCGGCGGCTCGGCCATCGACCAGCGGGGCCGGTAGGTCGATCGCCCAGGCCCGGCGAGCGTCGACGTTGCTGCGGGCCCAGACGATCCCGACGCCGCCGCCGGGGAGCACGACCATTGCGCCCGAGTCGCCCGGATCGATCGATCCCTCGATCTCGAAGCCGGCCCGCTCGACCTTCGCGTCGAGGTAGATGTCAGTCGTGCGGATCGTGGCCTTCCGCACGACGGTGACGTCGGCGATCTCGACCAGCATGTCGCCCTGGGTCATGCGAGGAAGGACGACGATGCCGATCTCGCCCGCCTCGGCGGCGTCGGCGCGCGCGGCGAGGGGCTCCCCGACCGGCACGTCGGTCCGGATGACCGCGAGGTCGAGCTCGGGGTCGAACAGGACGATCTCGCCGTCGGCGCGCCGGCCGTCGGTGGCGACCACTTCGATCGACTCGGCGCCGGCGACGACGTGCGCGGCGGTCACGACCAGGCCGACGTCGATCACCGATCCCGTCCCGAGGACGACTCGCGGCCCGCACCCGTCGGCACGCACGTCGACCGCCGCGGCGAGTGCCGCCGTCCGATCGATCGGCGGCCGGCCCGATGGCGAGTCGCCGGGCGATCGGACGGCGGGTTCCGCGCTGCCGCCCGAGGCGGAGTCGACCGGCACTGCGGTGTCGAGGCCGTCGGACCCGCATGCCGACAGCGCGAGCGCGACGGCGCAGGCGAGCGCCGTCCGGGTCGGTGTGGCGGAGCGTTGTGGATCGGGTGGTGGTCGGCGTGCGGGGGTGGTCGATGGTGCTGGTTCGTGCCGCGCCGACCGGATGATCCGGCGGGTGCGCGTCGCGGTCCTCACCCGACCGAAGCCGGTGCGCTCATCGCGCGGTCCGATCGGACACGGCCCGGGCGACCGCGCCGTAGCGTTCGAACGCGTCCGGGCCGACCGAGCCGCTGCTGTAGAGCACCAACCGGTCGGCGACGCCTGCGTACCGGTCGACCAGCGCATCGGCGATGCCGTCCCACGACGACTCGGTACAGAACGCGGCGAGGTGATCGTCGGTGATCTGTGCGGCCATCCCGGCGAGGTCGCCGGCCTTCTGTCGGGCTCGGATTCGGGCGGTCGTTCCCTCGAAGCCGGCTTCGTCCCAGATGAAGGCGTAGTTCGGTGTCGATCCGTAGAACGAGAGCGCCGCCCGGGCCACCGCTCGCGCCGTCTCGACCTCCTGGTCGGTATCGCCGACGATCGTGGTCACCGGGACGATCACGGCGACGTCACCCGCGTCGCGGCCGGCGACGGCAGCACCGGCGGCGACATCGGGCACGACGTGGCGTGCGAGGTAGCCCGGCTCGCCGATCGGGTGGACGTGGATCCCGTCGGCGACCTCGCCGGCCAATCGCAGCATCCACGGGTTGACGGCGGCGATGTCGACCTTGGGGTCGGGCACGCCGATCGGCCCCGGGCTCCACTGCCGGTTGAGGAACGTCAACTCGTAGAACTCGCCGTGATGGTCGAGCGGTTCGCCGCGAAACCCGGCGAAGCACGCCTTGACCGCACGGACGTAGTCGCGCAGGCGTGGTCCCGGGTGCTCGAACTCGACGCCGTACCGGCGGACGACGTGGGTGCGGACCTGCGTCCCGAGCCCGAGCCGGAAGCGTCCGCCCGTCGCCTCCTGGAGCTCCCACGCCACCTGGGCGGTGACCATCGGGCTGCGCGGGAAGGCGACCGCGACGCCGGTCGAGTACTCCAGCTCCGGCGCGGCGACCGCGGCCGCGGCCAGCGCGGTGAACGCCGATCGGCCGCCTTCGGTGACGAGCATGCCGTCGAATCCGGCGGCCCGGGTGCGTCGCGCGACCTCGCCCATCGCGGCGAGCGGCTGGGGGTACGTCATCGCATCGACTCGCATCGGAACGACCGTAATCTCGGCGTCGCTGCACCCGCTGCGCGCTGCCCTGGCGCTGCAGCCGAAGGCCGGTTCCCGCCGGTCGACGGCGTGGTCGAAGTGCACCGACCGACGCCGGATGGCCCGTCGGCCTCGGTGGAGTTCACCGGCCACGCGTTCGTGCTGACCGACCACGACACCGATCGGCGCCGAGGTGCTGATCGATACCGGGCTGGCCGCACCCACCGCGTGATCGCCCGCCGGATCGTGTCGAGCGGGGCCGATGCGGGTGTTCGGGCCGTGGTCCGGGGTCGCTCCCGGCAGCCTGGATGGCCGGCTGATCAGTGGTCCACCACCGCGCGGTCGCCTTCTCCGGAGTCGTCGGGGGTGGAGTCGGCGGCGGGGTCGATATCGACCTCGGTGCTGGTCGGAGTGGGGTGGATCGGCGTTGTGTGGGCGCCTCCTGCTTCGAGCCGTCAGCGGCCGAGTCGGCGGCGGAGCTCGACGTAGACCTCCGTGCCGGCGACCGCCCGCAGCTCCGCGCTCAGCGAGTCGAGCACCGGCTCGTCGCCCACGAAGGCCTCGCCCCCGTCGGTCCGCTCGGTGCAGCACCAGGCCATCGTCGTACCGTGTTCGCCCCAGTCGGCCCGGCTCCACCGGCGGACGGTCGCGGTCTCGGTCTCGTCGCCCATCTCCTGCCAGTCGACGCGCAGCGGAAGCTGCCAGCACACCGACGGCTTCCAATCGATCGGCGACTCCTGCGCGTCGAGCGCGGCGAGGTGCAACGCACACCCCACCCCTCCCTCGAAGCCGGGGCGATTGAGGAAGACGCAGGCGCCGTCGACCACGCGGGTGCTCGACCGCTCGTCGTCGGCGAAGATCCCGCCGGATGCTGGAGCGGTTCCGACCGCGTGGTACTGCCATCGCTCGGGCGAGAGCATGGCTGCGTACGCCGCGATCTGCATCGCCTCCTCCTGCCCGGCGGGGCCGTCGCCGAAGTGGGCGCCGAGCGAGCAGCAGCCCTGCCCCAACGCTTCGGTCGGTTCGGTCAGGATGCCCTTGCACCCCCGCCCGAACAGGCATGTCCAGTTCGACTCGAGGAACTCCCGCTCGAACCGCCAGATCACCGAGCCGCGATCGATCTCGATCGTCTCGTCGCCGATGACGCGGTCGGCGGGGTGGGCGGCCGGGTCTTCGCCCACGGTTCAGATCTCGGCGAAGCGGACGACCACGGTGTCGTCGGCGAGGTCGATCGGTTCGTCGTCCTCGTTCGCCAGGCTGATCAGCTGGTTCTGGGTGGACGTCGTCAGGACGTAGGCGGTGCCGTCGGGAGCCACCGTGATCGAACCGCTGGTGGCCCCGAGCTCGGCCTCGGTGCCCCGGACGACGAGGCGCGGGCTGCCGATCATCGAGACCGTGCAGCCGTCGACCGACGCCGACGAGATCGAGCCGCCCGCGACCTCTCCGAGCGCTTCGCCGGTCGTGAGATCGACGTGAACGGCAACCGAGTTCGCCCGAGCGCTGCCGATGAGCGCGCAGCGGGATCCGCTGCCGACCCGGGAGAGGAGTTCGCCGGTGAAGCGGGCGACCTCGGCACCGTCCGTGCCGAGCAGGACGACAGCGTCGTCTGTGGCGACCACCAGCCGCTCGAGGTCGGGCACCGGGAACCCGCTCCGCACGAGCACAGGTTGTGTGTCGCCGCCGGTGGTCGACGGTGCGACGGTGCCAAGGTCGTCGACCGTCCCGTCGGCGTCGACGCCGACGACCGCGCCGTCCGCCGCGACGACCAGCACCCGAGCGCCGTCGAGCAGCATCGTGACCTGCGGTGAGGGGGCGTCGGCTGAGCCGAGCCGTTCACCGCTGAGGTCGTAGAATTCCAGCTCGGCGCGCGGGCCGGCGCGCTGCGCGGTGACGACGGTGTCGTCGTCGAGCGCGACGACCTGCCCGGCGAGCAGTACCGGTGTCTCGGTGGCGATGTCGACCAGCACGCTCTGGAAGCTGCGGGCGTCCGGCGTGGCGACGTGGGTGCCGCTGCGGTTGACCAGCACCTCGTCGACGAACATCAGCGCGTCGTTGAGAGCGGCGATATCGCCGATGTCGAACGTGGTGCGGGTCTCGGTGTCGACCACGGTCACGTCGCCCCCGGCGGGGAGCCCGGCGAGCACGATCGCCGCGTGGTCGTCGCTGGCGGACATCGTGCCGTCCTCCTGTCCGCTCGACCGGCGGATCGAGCCGTCGGTGAGGTCGAGTTGGGTGATCCGGCCGAGATCGTTCAGGAACACGATCGTCTTCCCAGCGACGACCGAGACCACGTCGAGGAGCGGTTCGTCGCCCGGATAGGTATCTGTCACCGTGCCGGTCGCCGGGTCGATCACCCTGACCTCGTCGTCGGCGACGAGGACCACCGCGTTCCATGGCGCGGTGGACGGGGAGTCCGACTCGCCATCTCCCCGCGCGCCGATGATCTGTGCGGCGACGACCGAGCCGCCGACCAGTGCGGCGATGACGACACCGATCGCGACCGCTCGGCGGACGAGGTAGTTCGGCTCCCGCGGTTGCCGGCCGTCGTGTTGGCCGTGTTCGTCGCGGACCCGTGTCTCGGGAAGCGCGCCGCCATCGTCGAACAGCGGCGGTTGCGACGAGGTCATCGGGTTGAATCGTACGTCGTTGTATCGTCCGCCTGGTGGAGTTGATGTGTCCCCGCTGCCGGCAGCAGTTGATCGACGAGGAGTTCTACGGTCCGTGCTCCTCGTGTCGTATCGAGCTCCGAGCGAAGTACGTGTTGGAGGGCCGCATCGTCGAGGTCGCCGAGTACGAGCCGAAGATGAACGTGACACCGAACGCCGTTGCGCTGAAGGACGACTGACCACCCTTGAGTCGGCCCGTCGACCGACGGATGGTCTCAGACGGTCGGCCCGCCGCCCGGCACCGCTATCGTGGTAGCGCCCCAGATCATCGGGGTTCCCGTGCGCGGGGACGTAGCTCAGTTGGCTAGAGCACCTGCTTTGCAAGCAGGGGGTCGTGGGTTCGATTCCCATCGTCTCCACCAGGTCTGACCAGGCGTGATAGCCTAGGAAGCAGCCGAGGTCGTCCTCACTGACGACAACTTCGCATCGATCGAGCGGGCCGTGAAGGAGGGACGCGCGATCTACGACAACCTGCGCAAGTCGATCCTGTTCATCCTGCCGACCAACGCAGCCGAAGCGCTCGTCATCGTCCTTGCCGTGATGTTCGGCTTCCAGCTCCCTCTCACCCCGACCCAGATCCTGTGGGTCAACATGGTCACCGCAGTGACCCTCGCGCTGGCGATGGCGTTCGAACCCCCGAGCCCGGCATCATGCAACGGCCCCCGCGAACACCAGGGGCACCCATCCTCGACCGCTACTTCCTGTGGTGGACCGGATTCGTCGGCGCGCTCGTTGGCGGTGCAACGATCGCCGTCTTCCTCCTTGCAGATCGCAGCGCACATGACCTCGCCATCGACCGGACGGTTGCGGTCAACACCCTGGTGTTCGGCCAAGTCTGCTACCTGTTCAGCGCCCGCTTCCTCCACGAGGCCAGCTACCTCCCAGCACGTCTCCTCGCGAACCCCGTCGCCTGGGGCGCGGTCGGGGTGTTGACGCTGCTGCAACTCGGTTCCGTCTACCTGCCGTTCATGAACACCACGTTCGCGACCGCTCCTCTCGGGATCCTCGGCTGGGTCGTCCCGGGCGCGATCGGAATCGGGGTCTTCGCCATCGTCGAGATCGAAAAGGCCGTGACGCGCTCAAGAGCCAGGCGCTGACAGGCGCGATCTGGGATGCGGCTCAGCCGGGAGGAACGAGCACGATCGGGAGGTCTGCGAGGTGCAGCGTCCTCAGGGCGTCACCGGTTCGAATCCCGTCACGGAGGGCCGTCTTCGGGTCCGCTCACGAGCTCGCCGACCGGGATCAGGTACAGCACCGCCTGACCGGGCGGAAGTGCGAGCAGGCGTGCAACAGCTGCCGGATCGAAGCCGCCGACCGGAACCGCGGCCAGTCCGAGCGCGGTCGCCTGCAGCAGGATGTTCTGTGCCGCATGGCCGGCCTCACGGTTCACCAGGTCCCCGGCCATCGCACCGTACTCCTGCTCGGTTCGAGCCGGACCAGCCGCGACGACCACGACGAGTGGTGCATTGCCGACGAACTCCTGGTCGAACGCAGCGTCGGACAACGCCCCCAGAGTCCTGGTGTCCGCGCGCTGCTCCACCCGATGCCCGGCGGGCAGGTAGTGCATGAGTTCGGTCGCGGTGATCGCATACAGCTCCAGCGGGTACCGAGCCCCCGCCGAGGGTGCCGTCCGGTGGCCGTCGTCGTCCGTGATTCCCTGGCCGGCCCAGAGAAGTTGACCGATCTCGTCTAGCGTCAGCGCCGTGGTGGCGTACTCGCGCACCGATCGCCGTTCGCGGAGTGCCTGCTCCAGAGCGAGCGTTCCGTTCAGATCCGGCGCTGGGAGTTCGACCACCGTCGGGTAGCGCTGTGTCTGCTGCAGGATCTCGCTCGGGGCCTCCGACGCGCACCCCGCCAACAGCGTCGCCACGATCACGAGGATCCGCAGTGCGCTACCCATCCGATCGATCCCGTTCGGGCGGTTGGACGTTCTCTCCGACCAGGACGAGCACTCGTCCGATCACGAAGAGGGTGATGGTCGGGATGAGCACGATCAGGCCGACGACCGCGACGACGAGACGATCGGTGTAGAGGAACAGCGTCGAGTCGGCATCGGCGACGAGGATGACGATGGCGATGATCCCGAGAGCCGTGAGAGCGCCACCAAGAGCAGAGGTGAGCCGACCGATCCGCACGACCCGGTAGCTGATCGGCGATGCGGACCTGTCTGCTGATCGGTCAGCGTTCCTTCCCCTGATCGCCACGGCACCCGAGACCACCGCGATGATGGCGAGCACCGCAGCGATCGCCACGCGTTGGT
Organism: Ilumatobacteraceae bacterium; assembly: GCA_963825565.1. GTDB lineage: Bacteria > Actinomycetota > Acidimicrobiia > Acidimicrobiales > Ilumatobacteraceae > JBFGCT01. Next base: position 6,971 of record CAWGTW010000017.1, on the reverse strand, counting down.
TGACCGCTCCCGGGCAGCGAGAGGTACGCACGAGAGCTGACCGGACCTCCTCCTGCTCATCGAGGTCCTGGGCCCACCACTGCTCCCACCCCGACCGGTCGACGGCGCTGTCGAACACCGAACCGCAACTTCGGGTGGCGGCAACCTGAGCGTCGGTCACCTCGATCTGGACCAGGAGGACGGCTGCGAGAAGGACGAGCATCAGCGCTGCGACGATCGCAGCGACCAGTCGGATCAGGCCAGCGCTGCGTTCGCCCTTGGATGAGGTGGTCGACTCCGCCTCCATGCCTCCACGCTGCCCGGAACGGGCCCAGCAGCACAGGGCTCTTCGTCCAGATCTCGGGCGATATCGAGGTGCTGTGGTCGCTACAGGTACTGGCACTGAGCGATGCGAACCCGCCTCGGCCACCGCTCGTAATCACGAGCAGGACGGCCATGACGATGTTGTCGATCGAACCACAGCCAGGTGACGAGCGCTGGGCATGCATCGCCGCGCACGCCCCGGTGCTCGCGTCGACGTGTCAGGACTACGTCGCCCAGATCTCGGTGACCGCGCGACCGTCGACCGCGAAGGCCGTCGACTCGGCCTTGCGGATCTTCTCGGACTGGCTGATCGAGCACGACCCGAACGTGATCGCGTTCGGTCAGATCGAGCGTCGACACATCGAGCAGTTCAAGCTCTGGCTCGCCACACGCGAGAACCAGCGGGCAGTGCCCCGCGGCGAACCGTTGAAGAAATCGACGATTCATCTGCGACTGTCGATGCTGCGCGTCGTCATCGAACGGCTCATCGAATGGGACCACCCCGACACACCGACCCGCAACCCGATCCTGTGGACCGACCTCCCCAAACTCGACGAACCGTTACCGAAGTTCCTCGACGACGACCAGGCTGCGAAGTTCATGGCCGCCGCCGCCCGACTCGATCCGCAACGACGCTTGGTGGTCGAGATGCTCGCCCGGACAGGGCTGCGCGTGACCGAGTTCTGCGAGCTCACCGACGACGCCATCGTCAAGATGAACGAGACCCACTGGCTCCGCGTCCCGGTCGGCAAACTCCACACCGACCGCTACGTCCCGTTGCACCCGAGCCTCATCGAACTCCACCAGACCTGGCTCGAGTGGAACGGCCCAAACGACCGGTCGGCTGATCTCGAACAAGGGTCGACCGTTGCACCGCGACGTCGTCAGCCGCATCGTGAAACGCTGCGCTCGCATTGCCGGCATCGGCCACGTCCACCCCCACCAACTCCGCCACACCCTCGCGACCCAGTCGATCAACAACGGCATGAGCCTCGAAGCCGTCTCGGCGATGCTGGGCCATCGATCGATGCGCATGACCCTCGTCTACGCCCGCATCGCAGACCGCACCGTCGCCGACGAATACTCCGCCGCCGACAAAGTCGACCAGCTCTACACCACCCACTTGACAACATCACCGGCATAAGGGCCGAAGTCGCACATCATCGGAGACGACGTCACAGTGATTACTCGTGGCGTTACGGGCGGCCGTGTTTGACCTGATGTGGTCGGTTGATGTCGGTAGTTTCTGCCGATGTCGTCGTTGCTGAAGGTCGATGGAGTGAGCAACGATGTGTCATCGCTTGCTGCCTCCAACGCGCTGGTGGCACTCGTTGTCTTTCTCGCAGCGGCGTTGCTCGTTGCTCGATGGCTCCACCGCAGCGACCGGTTCGATCGCCGATCGACGGGCCTCTGGTTCGCCGGTCTGGCGAGTTTGGCATTGATCGTCGCGGTCACTCTCTTCCGAGACGGACTCCCGACAATGGTTCGTTTGGGCAACCTCAGCGAGTGGTCGACCGACGGTCTCCGCCAGCTCTCTCGCGATCCTTTCGACAGTAGCCAGTTCGTTCTGAACGTCGTGCTCTTTGTCCCAGCCGGTGCCGCCTGGACGTTGATATCCAAGCGGCCGGTTCTGTCCTGGCTCGCGCTGAGCGGACTGTCGTTGCTCATCGAGTCGATCCAGGCGGTCACCGGAGCCGGAGCGAACGATGTGGCCGATCTGGCGGCCAACTCGCTGGGGGCAGCGGTTGGTGTCGCGATCGTTGCTGGGTTCTGGGCCATCTTCGGCATCCGCGACATGGATCTCTCGAGCCGGTCGCGGCGGCTGCTTCTTGTCGGCGTTGCGGTCACTGCACTGGTGCTGGTCGCTGGTTGGTTCATCGGCGCGTCGAGTCGTCAACAGAACGTCGAGGACGTGCTTCGCACAACGTTTGCAGGCACGAACCGCGCCGACATCGAAGCGCTTCTGGAGTCCGATCCGAGTGCAGTGTTCGGCGCGAGCGGCGACTACTCCGACAGCACTCGCTACTCCGACGACACCATCGAGATCCGCTACCCCGCCACGTTCTTCAGCCTTCATCGTTGTGTCTTCGCGGTTTGGGATTCCGAGGGTGTCGAGTTCCGCAAGGCATCGGGGCATGACTGCACCAACTTCATCGACGGCTGACCAGTGTCAAGCCGGAGCGGAAGACCGCGATCGTCGGCGACCCGACCGGGACAGCACCCACCGCGGCACTCGCCCTCGGGAATATCTCGTGTCACGAATGGGCCGAAGCCGGGTGGGCCGGTGGCTGAGAATTGTGTGATTCTGGGCGCTGAAGTGTGCGGCCGCCGGGTGGGTCAGCGACGGGTCTGGGATTGAACGAATGCTCTGAGCGGGTCGCGCCAGGCCGGTGTTGCCGTGCGGATTCCGATCGGCGCCGACTCCGGGCGATCGATCCAACGAGCGAGCGCCTGCACTCGGAGCCCAATCGACTTCTCCACAAGTTCGTCGGGCACGCCGTGGCCCGACGCTGACCGGTACTCATCGACGAACCAGGCACGGAACCGTTCGTAGCGTTCCATCTCTGATGACATCGCAGCGTCGAAGAGCACCATGTACAGCGTGTTGCCCACGTCGAACTCGATCGGTCCGTAGCCGCAGTCGTCGAAGTCGAACACCCGAGCCTGGCGATCCGACAACAGCAGGTTCGCGGGCGAGAAGTCACCGTGAAGCAGTTGCCGCCGACCAAACCGGCTGACATCAGTTCGAGGTTCCGCTTCGACCAGCGCAGCGACGGCCGGCAAGTCGACCGGGTCGAGCTGATCAAGCGAGCGGTGCAGGCTTGCCATCGTCGTCGCCATTCGCCGCACGTCAGCCTCCTCGGAGACATCAGGTGTCTCGCCGACAACGAACGGATAGGCGACAGCGAGCCACCCGCCGAGTTCGACAATCAGGCCCGCCTTCGTCGTCACCGGTCCAACAACCGAGTCGTCCATCTCGGCAAGCAGCGACACCACTTCAATACGTCGCTGGAAGGCCTGATCGACGAGGCGACGGTCGGTCAGCTTCACCACAACCTGATCGCCGCCGCACGATGCGGCGAGTATCCGAGATTGATGACCGCCGTGCAGTTCTCGACCGCAGACCACACCGATCGACGACCACGTGTGGTCGTCCGGCGGGGGCAACGACGGGAGATCCTCAGACGCCGCCATCAGCCCAGCATGTCATCGACCCGTTGATTTCTATGCGCCGCGATGGGCCTGATTGATGATGGATGGGCGTTGCGGCGGTTATCGTAGCGTTCAGAGCACCGGTCGGCATGGCCCTGAGGTCGTCCATGAGACTCCCTTCCAGGTTTGTTCGAGGTGGCTTCATCACCACGGTGACGATCCCGTCCTCACCGGCGAGTGATCCGGCCGTTCCGAGCGCTGGGCCGTCGGCGAGCCTGCCCGATCCGGGCCGCGTGGACGTTGAGCTGATGCGCGCCGCGGTGCAGCATGGTTCGCCAGGGTGCTCTTGCCGGTGCCGGGAGCGCCGCACAGCACGATCACCACCGGCCGACCCGACCGTTTCGCACGCCGCCACGATGTCCAACGGCTCGCGAGGGCCGGCTCGTGGGCATCGTCGGCGAGGATCGAGTGCACGGTTGCCACGAGCTCTTCGGCGGTGAAGTCGTTCTGGCGGGCCGCCAGGAGGCGTTGTTGGATGATCGACGCCAACCGGTGGGCGTCTTCGGTGGCCGGGGCGGTTGGGCGTGCCTACGTCTGGTCTTGGGACCGTCGCCGATAATCCTTGGTTGCAGCGGTTGTGAAGGCGAGCGCGAGTCGTAGCATCGCTGTAACTGAAGGGGAGTATCCCACGAGGTCCGTCGTCATCTCGCTCGAAGTCTGAGCCGGCGGGGCCAGCTCGACACCGGGCGGAGAGACCTTCAGCGACCGATTGCTCGTGCGCTGAAAGGGCCCCATGGCCACTGCTACCTTCACACTGTCTTGCTTGCCGCTGGGTGGGCTCGAATCCGAGGCTTCGGCGGCTGCAGCCGTCCACGTCGCCAACCAACAGTCGGGGTCGTTGCGGTGAGCGTGTGGGTGGTTCTCGGGTTGGTGATCGGTGTCGGGTGCCTGGTGGCCGGTGCCGAACTTCTCGTGAAGGGCGCGGCCGCGATCGCCACCAAGCTCGGTGTGCAGCCGGTGGTGATTGGCTTGACGGTCGTGGCGTTCGGCACGAGCGCCCCCGAGTTGGCGGTGAGCGTCGGGTCAGGGCTCTCGGGCAACGCCGACGTCGCGTTCGGCAACGTGGCCGGGAGCAACATCGTCAACATCTTGCTCATACTCGGTGCCTCAGCAGTGGTCGGCGGACTGGCGGTGTCACAGCGCATCGTGCGCATCGATGTGCCACTGCTGATCGGCGTCTCGGTCGTTGCGTTGTTGATGTCGCTCGACAACCGCATTGGGCGCATCGACGGTGTCATCTTGTTCACGGGGGTCATCGCCTACACCTGGTGGCTCATTCGTGCGTCACGGCGAGAGACCGCAGCCATCGCCATCGAGTACGAAGCCGCAATCGACACCGTCGAAGGCTCGGTGGTCGAACGACCGTTCCTGGCCCAGATCGCTCTGGTCATCAGCGGTCTGGTCGTGTTGGTGATCGGGTCCCAGTTGCTCGTCAACTCAGCCACCGACATCGCTGCATCGCTCGGCGTGAGTGATCTCGTCATCGGTCTCACCGTCGTGGCGATCGGCACGTCGCTGCCCGAGCTTGCGACGTCGATCATGGCGGCACTTCGTGGACAACGAGACATTGCCGTCGGCAACGTCGTCGGCTCGTGCTTGTTCAACCTGATGTGCGTGCTCGGCCTCACCGGCATCGTGTCACCCAACGGTGTGAGCGTCGGCGACGCGTCGCTGCAGCTCGATTTCCCCGTGATGATCGCCGCCTCCATCGTGTTGCTGCCGATCTTCTGGAACGGGTTCCAGATCAAACGATGGGAAGGGATCGTGCTGTGCGCCTTCTATGCCGTCTACGTCACCTACCTGGTCCTCGACGAAAGCAGCAGCACTGCCGCGGACGTGGTCGCACCAGCGGCACTGATCGCTGCTCCGCTCGTGGTGATGGCCTTCGCCGTCACCGGCTACCGAGGCGGGCAACACCACCGCTCCTCCAAGCAGCCTGACGCCCACGATCGAGCACTCAGCTGAGCGTCACCGCGCGGGCTCGAACATCCGCTCCTCTCCACAACTCTGACAAACAACACAACTGAGAGGAGAACTCACAGCGATAATCACTCACCAGGACGCTCCAGCACGTGATGCACATCATCCCTGCTAGATGCCACAATCTGACACGATCCGGTACGAGCCGAAACTTGCCGAGATCGCCATCTTTCGGAGTTGCAGGCAGGGGGTCGTGGGTTCGATTCCGATCGTCTCCACCAGGTCTGACCAGGTGTGATTGCCGGCTGGCGATCCGGCAATCCGGCAACACATCGATGTATCAGCGATGTGTCAACCTGCGGACGCCGAACAGCCCTGGGGGTGCGGGATGGCATGGAAGGCCACCGGCCAACCGACAGTCCGCGAACAGCGCGACAAGTGGGTCGTGCGTGTCGACGGCATCGACACGGCCACCGGCAAGCACCGACGAGGGACTCGTTCCGCGGAGCCCGGCAGCTCGGGTCGGACTGCTGCGAACCGTGGCCAAGGAGGTCAAGCCGAAGGACGCCGTCGCATGGGACGCCGCCGATGTCGACCGCTTCCTCGAGGCGACGGCCGAGCACCGGTGGGCGGTGGCGTTCCGCCTCGGTGCCTTGTTCGGTCTGCGACGTAGCGAGGTGCTGGCGCTGCGATGGGACGACGTCGACGTCGAGGCCAGGTCGCTGCGGATCGACGAAAGTCTCGTCGCCACCAACGAAGGCGCCGCATGGGGCAACGCCAAGAACGAACGCTCCCGACGCGTGATCCCACTCGACGACGGCACCCTGCGGGCGCTCACACGTCGGCGAGCGGAACAGGCCGCCGAGCGTCTCGCCGCCGGTTCGGACTGGGAGGGCAACGACCTGATCATCGCCACCCGCACCGGACGGCTCGTCCTGCCCCGGTCGTACGACCGGGCGCTCGCCACGATCGTCGACAACGCCGGGACTCATCGAGCAGCGCGACCGCTCAAGACACGCTCGCGCTTGCGGCGGTGAAGAGCAACCGCCTCCCGCTCGGTGCACGAGCCTTCCGAAGATCGCCGCTATCCAGGGTCCATCGCCTGAGCTCTCGTTGACGTTGGACGCGGGTGCCGAGGAGACTGCTACGGCGGCCGGCACCGCGACGGGCGCCGACGGTGTTCCGAAGCCGGCCAGCAGTGATCGGGCGGATGCCCGCGCAAATACTCGAGTAGACCTCGCCTTCGACAGCGCCGCTGGCATGGAAGGCAACCGGTCAACCCACCATCCGCAAGCAGCGAGACAAGTGGGTCGTGCGAGTCGACGATCGCTTGGAGGTTGCTTCGGATGGCCGGCACGTCACGCTCCACGACGTCGCCGATGACTTCCTGATTCGCGTGGAGGTACGAGTAGGCGATGCGGTCTGGCCTGACTGCGGCGGGTGAACGGCAGGGTGAGCGGGGCTTTCACCCTCTCTGGGGGTGACGGCGCTGGATCGTCGCGGGAACATATTGGATGTGAGCCGTGGGCCGTACC
>CAWGTW010000016.1:0-267211 GCA_963825565.1 Ilumatobacteraceae bacterium | reverse complement strand
CGCGGTCGCTGCCGACATGAACGACTCTCGCAGTGGGAGGCGTCAGATTCAATAGTGAGCGACCAGCGCGGCGAGCGCGATCCATACTCCAATGTTCCAGCAACAGTGAAACTTGAAATAGGAACGTCACGATCGCCGCTTCCAACCACTGCCCCAAACAAATCGCTCCGACGACGGCGACACACATTAACAGGTTCATGTCGGCTCGCAGTCGCCGAAAACGTGAACGACGCCTTCGGCAACACGAACCAAAGACCGAGGCCGATCGACAGGGAGTACAGCATTTGGTCAGCGACGGGAGTGGCCTGTTTACTGTCCAGCAATTCGACTTCAAACGGTGCGAGCAGATTGCCGGCCATGGCGGCATGGGTTACGAATCCCGCCGCGATAGCTAATCCGGTCGCTAGTGTCAGCAGCAGCCTCGGATTTTTAAGGCCTGGCGTAGAAGTACGCTCACGCGACTGGTCCTCCCGGCTGGCGTGCATGCCGACCTTCGAGATCTTCGCGATGATATCGTCGACCGAAACTTGCTCGGCCTCGAACGAAACGACCATCCGACGATTTACCACATCAAAGCCCAAATCTTGAATGCCCGGACTGCCGTTCAGCTGATCCTGCAGCAGAACGACCTCTTCGGCGCGAATCTAGTTCGTCGATCCGCAGGGCAATTTGGGTCGTAGCCATGCTCGAATGATTGAAGAAGTGCATCGCCTCGTCAAGCTCGGCTTGTTTGGCTGCCCGTGGCCCTTGTTTCCAAACGGCTTTCGCCTAAGCTGACCGATTCCGCTTCCTTAAAACCAACGCCCGTTCGCCCTGAAATGCCAGATTTGTTACTCATCGTCTATTGTGTGTTAATTGTCGTGGCATCGCTGCTCGGTGGTTGGCTCCCTTTTCTCGTCAACTTGACCCACAGACGGATGCAACTGCTGATGAGTTTTGTCGGCGGTCTGATGCTTGGGGTCGCGTTGCTGCACCTAATTCCCCACGCTCTGGCCGAGGCACAATCCGTCGATCATGTGGCCTATTCGGTCGTGGCTGGCGTGTTGCTGACTTTCTTCATGATCCGCTTTTTCCATGTCCACCAGCATGGACACGAAGTAGGTGACGGGCACGAGCATCATGAAGATACCTGCGATCACGGGCCTCACGAGCACGCCCACGGCAACGACCATACACATACGCACCACCTCAGTTGGTCTGGCCTGTTCTTTGGTCTGGCGTTGCACACGTTCTTCGATGGACTGGCACTTGGTGCCAGCGTGACGGCGGGCGCACACGGCGAGGCAGCGGTGCTCGTTGGAATTGGAACGTTTCTGGCGATCGTGCTGCACAAGCCGCTCGATTCGCTCTCGTTGACTTGTGTCATGAGCGGCGGTCGGTGGACTCGCAAGTCGATCACGCTGGTGAATCTGGCATTTGCTTCGATGTGTCCGTTGGGAGCGATCGTCTTCTATCTCGGACTCGGAGGACTGACCACTTCGCAGCCCATCATCCTCAGCTGTGCCCTCGGTTTCGCGGCCGGCATCTTTCGTGTATCTCGCTGGCCGACATCCTGCCCGAATTACAGTTCCATCACCATGATCGCGGTTTGCTGTCCGTGGCGCTTTTGTTTGGCGTCTTGCTGGCGTACCTGATCGGTTTCGTTGAATCAGGACACGGCCACTCGCACGATCATGATGGAGCGAAGACGCCGATCCAATCCAGCGAACCCGAGCACTCACACAGCGAACACGATCACGCTCACTAACCGGCGTCACTCGCTCGCAGGAAACCGAATCGCCGAACAGATCGCATAGGCAGCGTCGCGGCTTTCGAGCAATTTGTCAACATCGACCGAGAGATTGATTTTGTAGAGCCGGCCGGCGTGAAGCAATTCGAGTGTTTGCCGCTCGACGACGATCGTTCCGCCGCCGATCTTCAGCTTCAGATGGCTGACGTAGCGGGCACAAGGCACCGAGCCGATCATCATGGGGATCGGCGGTTCGATGACGGCGGTACCCGCTGCGTCGAGTTGCTTCGCCACTGCCGCCGTAAACTCGACGACGTTGCCTTCCGAGAGATTCGTCAGGCCGCCGAGGTCGTTTTCCTCGACGATCACATCGATGCGAGGCAAGCCACCACCGGCTGCCAGGCTCGAGAATCGCACGACATACTTGCTGTCACGAGGTGCCGGCTTCCAACCGTCGGGAACAGCGATCTCGATCTTCCCGCCGTCCAGCGGCGGCAAGTATTCGCCGAGTGTGAAGCCCGAGGCATCGACCCGCTTAATCTCCGTGGTCGTCGGCAACGCGACCGGTGCCACTTCGCGGATGAGGGCTGTTGATCGCTGGTACGGCCGCCTGAGATCGGAGCAGTCTGGCGGTTGGTTGAGGCTTGCCGCAAGCTGAGCATCAAACGGCCAACAGAACCGCAAGCGGAACAAGTTCTCATTCGATCCGCCTCTTGCTAGATGTTCGCACGTGGGCAACGACCGGGCGAGAGCCTACTCTTCGATCGCTTCCTTGACCTTTTGGACGAAGTGGGGCGTCTTGCCGTCCTTGCTCAGCTCAACCGCCTTCTTTTCGGCCTGTTTCTTTTGGTTGAACTCGTACAGCGCGACCCGTTTCAGCGATTGGTTGAAGACGCCGTAAAAGAGTTTGACCCGGACCTCGGCCGCAACTTTCTTCTTTCGCTTGGCGGGAGCCTTCTTTCTTCTTGGGGCGCCCTTCGGCCTTTTCCATGGCTTCCGCGGCTTCTGCTTCTTCTCGTAACTGTTTGCGATTGACTACTTTGCGTGCCATAGACTACTGCCGAGCAACAAGGGACAAGCTGGCGAGCCCCCTCCGGTGAAGGGGAACCTCATCGATCAGGCACTTTATGATACCCGATTCGTTTCTGATTCGCCAGTTGGCAGACCGGGTACAGATGGTGGACGTGATGTTAGCTCATCATTGCTGCATCAATCGACCGGCGTCGCTCCCGGAGGCGGAGTGCCGCCACCTTCGCGGACATAGTTGCTTCGCTGTTTGGCGTAATCTTCCGGGCTGGGAATATCGGCGATTGTCTCGCCGTTGCTGACGCCTTCCTCGAACAGCTTCTCCAGGAAGGGACGGCACCAGCCGCAACCGGTCCCGGCACCAAAGCATTCACTCAGCTGCCCCGGACGCTTCGGTTTCTCGATGCGAATGAAGTTCGTCGACCTTGCGCCGCGTGACGTGGAAGCAGAGGCAGATTTCGCGATCGAGATCCAACGCGATCCTCATTCGCAGGAGCCGGAAATTCCAAGATCCAAAAACAAATTGCAAACAAATCGAAATCAAAATCTTCAGCGACAATCCTGCCGCCTCGACGTCTTCGTTTTGGATTTCAACCTTGGTTCTTGGATTTGTTTGGGATTTGTTGTTTGTCATTGTGATTCGGTCTTCCACGTCGCGGCCGTTGCCAGTCGCAACCCGATCCGGCAAGCCGCTTCAAACTCCGCGACGTCCAGCATCTCGCTGACCATGTGCTGGTTCTTCTGGCCGGCAGCCGATCGTGACGGCGGGAATGCCGTGCGCGGTCAGCCAATTCGCGTCGACGCCGCCGTTGGTGATGGCATGTTGCGGCTGCTGGCCGATCGCGCGAACGGCTTGATCGGCAATTTGCACGCACGGCTCGGTCGGCTTCAGCAAAAAGGATTCGTAATCGAGATGGCCGTCGATCTTGACCTTGCCGCACGCGCCGTCGACGTTGCGAACTTCCTTGGCCGCGCGGCGGAAGGCCTCTTCGAACTCGCGGACGATCCGTTTGCGGAACTTCGGGTCGTGGCTGCGGGCTTCGGCTTTCAACTTGACGTGATCGGTAACGACGTTGGTCGCTTCGCCGCCGAAGATATAGCCGACGTTGCTCGTCCCGTGCTTGCCGTCTTTGTTGATATCGCCGTGCCAGCCGTTTCGCTGCAGGTCCGCGATGGCGAGCGAAGCAATCGCGATCGCGCTGACACCCGCCTCGGGAGCCCCGCCGGCGTGGCTGGCGATGCCTTGCGATCTCGATCAGCATGCGATAGCCGCCGGTCGCTCCGATCGTCAGTTTCGTCGGCGCACCGCCGTCGAAGTTGAACGCGAGTTGCGGATTGGCGAGCAGGCTCTTGGTCAGATGCCGCGAGCCGTTCAGTCCCGTCTCTTCCTGCACGAACCAGCAGAAGGTGAGCGGCGGATGAGGCAGCCGGCGAGTCAAGGATCTCGATCGCCGCGCTCAGCAGCACCGCGCAACCGGCTCGATCATCGGCTCCCAGTCCCGTGCGGGGATTGGCCGAACGAACGATGTTTCCCTGGCGGACTGGTTGTGAACCGACGCAGATCGGCACGGTGTCGAGATGGGCCGACAGCAGCCGGCGCGGACCGCGGCGTTGTTCCCGGCAGCCGCAGCGCCAGATTGCCGAGTTGTCCCGGCACCGGCGTCCGGCGATGAGCGTTGTCGGTCTTGATGGCCGAGCCGGGGCGCCTGCGTCGCGGAGATGCTGGATGATGCAATCCGCAACTTCCTGCTCTTGACCGGTCTTGCCGGGAATCGCCATCAGCTGCATGACGAGATCAAAAGCCCGGGACAAGTTCGGTTCGACTGGCTCGTCAATCGACGTTGCTGAAGGTATGCTGGATTTTCGTTTTGGCATATTTGCTTCCCTGTGCGTCGATGGCGATTCATTGTAGCGGTCGCCGTCCGAGGACGGTAGCAACGGAAGGTGTTCGATGACGGACCGACAGACACGAATGATCACGTCGGGGATGTTCGCCGCTGCCGGGGCAGTGGCATTGTTCGCTGCCCCTCATGCTATCGATGTCGGTTTGTGGCTGGTCATATTCGCGGCGGTGGTCTTCGCGTACGACGTGTACAATTCGATTCGTGACGAACGGAAAGGATCGTAAGTGCGTTTCTTCATCGCCGGTATCATGCAGGGCTCGCATCGCGAAGCCGTCGTCCACGAGCAAGACTATCGCTCGCACGTGAAATCCTTGCTCGAGTTTCATTTCCCGGACGCGGAGATCTACGATCCTTGGGAGAACCATGGCGGATCGCTGGACTACGACGATGCGATGTCGCGCGAAGTCTTTTATCAGCACAATCGTGCTCTGCCGCGAAGTCGATGTCGTCGTCGCGTTTGTTCCGGAAGCGTCGATGGGGACCGCGATCGAGATGTGGGAAGCTCACGAGCATGGTCGCGGGATCGTGATCGCCATCAGCCCGCTGTCGCACAACTGGGCCGTTCGTTTCTGCAGCCACATCATCTTCCTGGACATCGACGCATTCGAAGCGGAGTTGTCCTCGGGGTTGCTGGAAGCGGAAATCGACCGGCTGCTCGAAGAGAAGCGGCGGTCCAAGAATCCATGAGGCACTTACTGGATCTCGACGACGAGTTGGCCGCGTGGCTGGCCGATCACGGCCATCCGGCCTACCGGGCGAAGCAATTGCGCCAGTGGCTGTTCGAGAAACGCGCCGTCACATTCGACGACATGACCAACTTGTCGAAGCCGCTTGCGGACTGGCGTTGGCCGACGAATTTCAGATCTGGACGTCGCACATCGCGAAGCACCTGGCAGCAGGCGACGGCACCGAGAAGCTGCTGTTGGAGTTGGCCGACGGCGGCAAGATCGAATGTGTCTTGTTGCGCGAGGAATCGCGACGCTCGATCTGCATCAGCTCGCAAGTCGGTTGCGCGATGGGATGCGTGTTCTGTGCGAGCGGCTTGGACGGAGTCGATCGCAACCTGACGACCGGCGAGCTGGTCGAGCAGATGTTGCGGCTGGCGAGGCTGCTTCCCGAAGACGAGCGGCTCAGCCACATCGTCGTCATGGGCATGGGCGAGCCGCTCGCGAACTTGGATCGCCTGCTGCCCGCACTGGAAATCGCCAGCAGTCCGACCGGGCTGGGAATCAGCCCGCGACGAATTACGATCGCCGGCGTGCGAGCCGCCGCCCTCGACGATGGTGGTGTTGTCCTTGGTGATGATCACGCCGTTGGCGGTGCCGAGCAGGTCGAGGGTGACGTTCTCCAGCTTGAGGCCGACCTCTTCGCTGATGACCTGGGCGCCGGTGAGGACCGCCATGTCCTGCAGCATCGCCTTGCGGCGGTCGCCGAAGCCCGGGGCCTTGACGCCGGCGGCGTTGAACGTGCCACGGATCTTGTTGACGACCAGCGTGGCGAGGGCCTCGCCGTCGATGTCCTCGGCGATGATCACCAGCGGCTTGCCGGTCTGCATCACGGCCTCGAGCGCGTTGGCAGCATCGCCTGGACGGTCGAGATCTTGGCGCTGTGCAGCAGGATGTACGCGTCCTCGAGGACGGCTTCCTGGCGCTCGGCGTCGGTCACGAAGTATGGCGACAGGTACCCCTTGTCGAACTGCATGCCCTCGGTGAACTCGAGGTCGGTGCCGAACGTGTTCGACTCCTCGACCGTGACCACGCCGTCCTTGCCGACCTTGTCGATCGCGTCGGCGATCACTGCACCGACCGACGAGTCGGCGGCGGAGATCGTCGCCACGCTGGCGATGTCGGACTTGTCGTCGACGTCCTTGGCCTGCGCCGAGATCGACTCGACCGCCGCCTCGACGGCTGCCTCGATACCGCGGTTGACCGACATCGGGTTGGCGCCGGCGGCGACGTTCTTCATCCCGTGCTGGACCATCGCTTGCGCGAGCACGGTGGCGGTCGTCGTGCCGTCACCGGCGATGTCGTCGGTCTTGGTGGCGACTTCCTTCACGAGCTGGGCGCCCATGTTCTCGAAACGGGTCCTCCAGTTCGACTCTCCTTGGCGATCGACACACCGTCGTTGGTGATCGTCGGCGCACCGAACTTCTTGTCGAGCACGACGTTGCGGCCCTTCGGGCCGATCGTCACGGTGGACTGCGTCGGCGAGCTTGTTGACGCCCGCTTCGAGGGCGCGACGCGCCCGTCGTCGAATTTGAGAATCTTTGCCATGTTGGTTCGTGCTTCCTTGTTCAGTTCTCGACGATCGCAAGGACGTCGCGGCCGTTGAGTACGACAGGCTTCACCGTCGACGGTGACCTCGGTGCCGCCGTACTTGGAGTACAGGACGGTGTCGCCGGTGTCGATCCCGACCGGGATCAGCTCACCGGTGGTGTCCGAGCGCTTGCCGGGACCGACGGCAAGGACCTCGCCCTGCTGCGGCTTCTCCTTGGCGGTGTCGGGGATGACGAGGCCAGATGCGGTCTGGGTCTCAGCCTCGTTGGGACGGACCACGATCCGGTCGTCCAGCGGCTTCAGGTTCTATGTGCTGTTGCCTCCATTGGCGATTCTCACAGATGGATAGAGGTTCGTTAGCACTCGCTATGAACGACTGCTAATCCTAGGCCGCCCGCCCCGCCGTTGGCAACCGGGAGGCGAGAGTGCTAATCCGGACCGTCGGCGGTCTCCCAGGTCGGCGATCTCCTAGAGTGTCGACTCGTGCGACGCGTCGTCTTCGTAGCGGTTCTTGCGCTCGCCTCGTGCGGCGGCAGCGACGAGGCGGTACCGATCGAGTCGGGTGGTCCGGCCGGCTCGCCGAGCACCGAGCCATCGGCCCAACCCGCGGTCAGCGATCCGCCGACGACCGAACCGGCGGTCAGCGATCCGCCGACGACCGAACCACCGACGACCGCGACCACCGAACCCGCGCCACCACCCGTGGTCGGCGAGCCTCCGCTCGACGGCAACTACGTCTGGGAGGTGGCGACCCCCGAGGCACCGTGGAACTGTGGGCCGGTCTCCGGGTCGTCGAGCTCGACGGTCGCTTGCTGCTCCTCGGCGGGCGCACGCCGAACCCGTCCACGATCCCCGGCGACAGCGTCATCCACGGCGACGTCTGGGCCTCCGCTGACAACGGCAGCACCTGGACCGAGCTCGTCGAGCAGGCACCGTGGCCCGCCCGGGCGTACTTCCAGGCCGTCGTGAAGGACGGCATGGTGTACGTGATCGGCGGTCAGGACTTCGGGCTCGAGGAGAACCCGTTCTGCGTGCTCCTCGACCAGGGCCTCGAACCACCACCGGGCTCGGCATCGATCCGGACGTGCCCTGTCCGGAATTCCTCCCGACGTCGACCTTCTTCAACGACGTCTGGCGCAGCCCCGACGGCATCACGTGGGAGCAGATGACGCCGGCCGCGCCGTGGGCCCGGGCGAGCGGGCCTGTCGGCGGCTGCCCTCGGCGATCACCTCTACGTCATGGCCGGCTCGCAGAACGACGACTCGTCGATCATCGGCCCAGGCGGTCCACAACGCATCTACTACGACGACGTCTGGCGGAGCACGGACGGTGCCGACTGGGAGCTGGCGACCGACGACGCTCCCTGGGAGCCCCGCGCCGGCGCCGCGGTCGTCGTCCTGGACGACGAGCTGTTCCTGTTCGGTGGCGAGGACGGGTTCACATGCCGATCCGCTCCCCGACTGTGATCCTCCGTACTTCAACGACGTCTGGGTCACCTCCGAAAGGATGGCGCCCGAGCGGGATCTCGTGACCGCCTCAGCGGGCTGGAGCCCACGGCCCGGCCACGTCTGCGAGCTCGTCGGCAACCAGTTCGTGCGCTTCGGCGGCTTCGGGCTGATCGAGAACCCGACCGACATGTGGTCGAGTACCGACGGAGCAGCGTGGACCGAGCTGTCGGAACGACCGTGGAACGCAGCCGGACCACAGGACGTCAAGTACGACTTCGATGCGGTGACCGTCGACGACAGCGTGCTCGGCACCACGATCGTCACCGTCGGCGGCGACCGCGAGACGTTCGACTTCTCCGATCCCGAGAACTACCTCCGGGTCGACCAGGACGTCTGGCGGTTCCTCGCCCGGTGAGCGGGTGTTCAGGTTCCTGACAGGTCGGGGTCGTACGGTTGACGCGTGCGGTTGCTGGTGATCGAGGACGAGGTCGGGATCGCTACGTCGCTCGAGCGCGGGTTCGAGGCCGACGGGTTCGCGGTCGACGTCGCGGACAACGGGACCGACGGCCTGTGGCTCGCTCAGAACAACCCGTACGCAGTGATCGTCCTCGACATCATGCTCCCCGGCCTCAACGGCTACGAGTTGTGCGCCCGGCTCCGGGCCGCCGGCGACGACACCCCGATCCTGATGCTGACCGCCAAGGACGGCGAGTTCGACCAGGCGGAGGGGCTCGACACCGGTGCGGACGACTACGTGCTCAAGCCGTTCTCCTACGTCGTGCTGCTGGCGCGGGTCCGTGCGCTGATCCGTCGGGCACAGCAGGCGCCGACCAGTTCGGTGATCGAGGTCGGTGACCTCGGCCTCGATCCGGCCCGTCACGAGGCCTGGCGGGGCGAGACCCGGCTCGATCTCTCGCCGTGGGCGATGGCGGTGCTCGAGTACCTGATCCGCGAGGCCGGCAACGTCGTGTCGAAGGATGCGATCCTCGCCAACGTCTGGGACCACGCCTTCGAGGGCGACCCGAACATCGTCGAGGTGTACATCTCGCGGATCCGCCAGGCGATCGACGCGCCGTTCGGCCGGCGGGCACTGGAGACGGTCCGCGGGGTCGGGTACCGGCTCGATGCGACGGGCGGCTGATCGGTGTCGGTCCGTCTGCGCACGGCGCTCGTCGCCGCTGCGGCGTTCGCGCTCGTGTTCCTCGTGACGGCTGCGGTGGGCCTCGGCCTGCTCCGGCGATCGTTGCGCAACGAGGTCGACCGCAGCATCGAGACGCGGGCGCTCGACATCGAGATCCAGACCGCCGACGAGGAGGAGGTGCCGTTCGTCGGAGCCGGGCTCGACCCGTCGACCGCCGCCGCGATCGTCGACATCGACGGCACGGTGCTCTCGTCGACCGACGATCTCGACGGGAAGCGGCTGGTCGAGCTCTACCTCGCCCACGACGAGCCGTTCGACGTCTCGTTCCCCGATCTCGACACGGTTGTCGGCTCCGAGCGGATGCGGGGGATCACCGTCCAGGTCGTCGAGAGCGACGAGTTCGTCGAGACGTTCGTCTTCGTCGCCGGCTCGACCGAGGGTGTCGAGCGCACGGTGCGGGGGGCACGGGACGCGGCCCTGGTCGTCGGGCCGCTGCTCGTCCTCGTCGTCGGAGCGCTGGTCTACGTGATGGCGGGCCGCGCCCTGCAGCCGGTCGAGCGCATCCGGCGGGAGGTGGAGGAGATCAGCGGGAGCGACCTCCACCGCCGGGTCCCCGAACCGGGTACCGGTGACGAGATCGCCGCGCTGGCGACGACGATGAACGGGATGCTCGCCCGGATCGAGCGCGACGCCGACCGGCAACGCCGGTTCACCGCCGACGCGTCGCACGAGCTGCGCAGCCCACTGGCGTCGATGGCCGCGCAGCTCGATGTCGATCTCGCCCACCCCGACCGGGTCGACTGGCCGACGACCGCGGCCTCCTTGCGAGCCGAGACGAGCCGCATGCAGGCGCTGGTCGACGATCTGCTGCTCCTCACACGATCCGACAGCGATCTGCAGGTCGGTGCACCGTCGCCGGAGCGGTCGGTACCCCTCGACGACCTGGTCCTCGAGGCGCTCGCCCACCTCGCGCCGGCCGAGCACGTGACCGTCCTGACCGAGCGTGTAGAACGCGTCGACGTCGCCGGCGAGGCCCGCCACCTCGACCGGCTGGTCACCAACCTCCTCGTCAACGGCCGCCGACACGCAGCATCGACGGTCGAGGTCGCCGTCACCGCGGACGCTGAGCATGCGCTCCTCACGGTCGACGACGACGGGCCGGGCATCCCGGTCGCCGAGCGGGAGCGTGTGTTCGAGCGGTTCGTCCGGCTCGACGAGGGTCGGGTTCGCGACGTCGGCGGCAGCGGGCTCGGGTTGGCGCTCTGCGCGCAGATCTGCCGGATGCACGGCGGGTCGATCGCGGTCGCCGACAGCCCGCTCGGTGGCGCCCGGCTCATCGTGACGCTCCCGCTGGCCGGCCATCCCTGAGCGGCACACCCCGACCGCCGCACCCCGACCGCCGCACCCCGACCGCCGACCTACGCGCCACTCCTGACCGTCACTCCTGACCGTCACTCCTGACCGTCACTCCTGACCGTCACGCCCGACCGTCACGGCCTGGGGGCCACACCTGACCGCGCGTTCAGGATCGTTCAGGTTGACGACAGCGCCCTCGCGCACCGTGGAGCTCGACTTCGCCGATCAGCGGCGAGCACCACGAAGGAGGCACACGATGGGCAGAGTCCTGACCGACGACGGCAGGGGGCGGAGCGGCCGGGCCGGGCTGCGCGGCTCGGCGAGCAACCGGATCCTGATCACGGCAGCGGTCGTCGCGGGAGCGGTCGGACTGGTGTTCGGCGCCCGCCGAGCCGAAGCGATCGTCGACGGCACGCCGACCACAGCGACCGAGAACCCCTGGCAGGTGGCGTTGGCCGACGGCGAGGGGCAGTTCTGCGGAGGGACCCTGATCGGCGAGCAGGTCGTCGTCACCGCCGCCCACTGCGTCGTCGGGACGCAGGCGTCGGGGATCACGATTCGGGCTGGCGTGACCGATCTCTCCGGCGAAGGCGGGCAGACGAGGTCGGTGGCGAGCGTCATCGAGCATGCCCGGTACGGCGAGACCGGTACGGCCGACATCGCCCTGCTGGTCCTCGACCGACCGCTCGACCCCACGCCGGAGGTCGCCACGATCCCGACGGCGACCGCCGAGGAGGTGGCCGCGGCGACGACCGCCCGCGTCACCGGATGGGGCGCCACCGGCGAGCACGCCGGCGATGCGGCGGGCGAGCTGCGGTCGGCCGACGTTCCGATCGTCGACGATGCGACGTGCGACGGCCAACTGGGGATCGACGCCGCCGACGAGCTGTGCGCCGGTGGAACGGGCACCGACTCGTGCTACGGCGACAGCGGCGGGCCGCTGACGATCGACACACGGCGCGGCCGGGTACTCGCCGGCGTCGTGAGCTGGGGCGAGGAATGCGGTGGCCGGACGCCCGGTGTCTATACCGAGGTGCCGACGTTCGCCGACTGGATCGACGCACGATTGGCCGACCCTGCCGCCCCGGCCCCCGACCGCCTCCCCGCCGACGCCGCTACCGAGTTGGCACCCACCGCCGACGAGTGGGACGACACGGGCGTGGACGACACCGGCTGGGACGACGGCTGGGACGACGAGTGGGACGACACCGGCTGGGACACCGGCTGGGACACCGGCTGGGACGACGAGTGGGACGACACCGGCTGGGACGACACCTGTGACACGGGCTGGAGCAACGAGTGGGACCTCGGCCGGAACGACACCTGCGACGATGAGTGCAGCCTCGGCCGGAACGACACCGACGACACCGGCTGGGACGGGTAGCCGATCGGCGGGGCGACCGCAGGCGGTGCGAGCCCGAGGAGGGCCGGTGCACCCCGCGGGCGATCCGGCCCGGCGCGCGACGGGGCGCCGGCCGGGTCGCCGACGCGCCACCGGGTCGGCCGGTCCGCCCCGACTCCATCCGTTCGTGTGACCAACAGCACCGACCCCGACATCTTCGGTCGCACACCTCCGTGGGCGCGCCCGATCCAGACCATGGGGTGTGCGTGACCGAACCGTGCGAGATCCGACGTGTTCGGTCACCCAGATCCGGAGAGGTGCCGTTGGGCGACGCGCAGCAGGTCGAGCGTCTCGGCGAGTGGCAGGCCGATCACGTTGGACGCGCTGCCGTCGATGCGGGCGACGAGCGCGCCCCGGCGCCCTGGATCGCGTACC
This sequence comes from Ilumatobacteraceae bacterium, assembly GCA_963825565.1. Taxonomy (GTDB): domain Bacteria; phylum Actinomycetota; class Acidimicrobiia; order Acidimicrobiales; family Ilumatobacteraceae; genus JBFGCT01. Next base: position 254,554 of record CAWGTW010000016.1, on the reverse strand, counting down.
CGCCGGCCTTCCCCGCCGGCTCGCCGGTCGCGACGTACCAGTCGACGGTCGCGTCGTCCAGATCGACGAACACCACGTCGGTGCTGACGAGCGCACGACCTTCGTGACGGCCGGCCAGTACGGCGACACCGGTGTGCACCCGGTGGGCGCGGCCCGAGAGCAACCGCAGCATGCGGCGCGCATCGTCGGCGTCGACCGGTTTGGCCAGCAGCTCGCCGGCAACCACGACCGCCGTGTCAGCACCGAGCACGATCTCGTCGGAGCCGGCCACGGCCTGCGCCTTGGCCGCGGCCAGGCGCAGCACGTAGGCCTCCGGGCGCTCGCCGTCGAGCTGGGATTCGTCGATGTCTGCCGGCCTGACGGTGAAGTCGAGGCCAACCGAGTGGAGCAGGTCGGAGCGGCGAGGCGAACCCGACGCCAGGACGAGCGGTGCACGCGCGAGACCGGGGAGCACGTTGGAACTCTGGCACGCCGTCCGGTGGGCGGGGAACCCGGAACCGGTGAGGCGGTGAGCGCTGCGGACGCTCAGCCGCCCGACAGCGCGAGCACGCCGGCGTCGTCGGGGACGGTGACATCGTCGGCGAGCCGCTCGCTCATCACCCGGTGGTCGTCGATCCACCCGTCGGGAAGCGCGACCTTGATGGGACCGTTGGTGTGCCCCCGCTTGATCCGCTCTCCGCCCGACACGATCTCGGCGGTCGGGTCGAGGTCGGCGAAGATGTCGTCGAGTTCGGCGAGCGACGAGGTCATCGAGAACCTCCTGCGAGCCTCGGGGCCGACCGGGTAGCCGCTGACGTACCACCCGGTGTGCTTGCGGAAGTCGCGCATCGCATGCGCCTCCCCGAGATGCCCGGCCAGCAGCCGGGCATGGTCGGCCATCACCGCGATCACCTCGCCGAGCGACCGGCTGGGCCGGACCGGCCGGCCCGAGAGCGCATCGACCAGGTCGCCGAACAGCCATGGCCGGCCGAGGCAGCCACGACCGATCACGACGCCGTCGCAGCCGGTCATCGCCATCATGCGGACCGCGTCGGTCGCTTCCCAGATGTCGCCGTTGCCGAGCACCGGGATGGTCCCGACCGCCTGCTTCAGCTCGGCGATCGCTTCCCACCGCGCCTCGCCCGAGTAGTGCTGCTCGACCGTGCGGGCGTGCAGGGCGACCGCCGCCACCCCCTCCTCGGCACACACCTCGCCGGTGCGGGTGTGCGTGAGCCAGTCGTCGAACAGCCCCATCCGGAACTTGGCGGTGACCGGGACCCCGTACGGCGCGGCGTTGGTGACTGCCGCCCGCAACACCGCGCGCAGCAGCTCGGGTCGCGGCCGGCACCGCGGCTCCACCACCGCGCCTGGTCACCTTGGCCGCCGGGCACCCGAAGTTGAGGTCGATGTGGTCGACCCGCCCCGCATCGCAGAGCAGGTGGACCGCTCGGCCCATGACTTCGGGGTCGCTGCCGTAGAGCTGCAGGCTGCGCGGGTGCTCGTCGGGACCGAAGCGGATCATCCGGTCGGTCTTGGCGTTGCCGTGGACGACCGGAGTGGCCATCACCATCTCGTTGACGTAGACCAGCCCGGGAGCGAAACGGCGACACAGGGTCCGGAAGGGTGCGTTGGTGACGCCCGCCATCGGGGCGAGCACGACGGGAGCCGACAGCTCGTACTGGCCGATCCGGAACGTCATGGCGCCCGGAACGGTACCGGCTGTCCGCCGCCACCGCGTGGAGCGGTTCGCCGACCGCGCGGTGCACCAGGCCGTTCGCCTCTGGGCGCGATCCGGCCCGGGCGCGATGCTGGGATCGAACACTGGAGGTGCATCATGCGCAGGAGCATCGCCCGCCGGCTCGCACCGTCACTGATGGTCGTGTTGGCACTCGGTCCGGTTGCGGGTGGCTGCGGCAGCGACGACGGGACGTCGTCCGACACCGCGGTTGCGACCAGCACGGCCGACGGGACGACCGTCGCCTCGGCGCCGGCCACCGATCCCCCGGCGACACAGCCCACCGCCACCGAACCCCCCGCGACGCAGCCCCCGGCGACCGAGCCAGCGGCAACGCCACCGCCCGCGACGCAACCGCCGGCGACCGAACCGCCCGCGACGCCACCGCCCGCGGCGGACACCCTGGTCAATGTCTACTGGGGCTGGACGGTGCTCAACCCGTCAGCGGGGTCCCCCGAGCGGATCGGCGCCGGTGGCCGCTTCGTGCCCGGTGACACCCCGGTGCGCAACGCCCTCGAAGCGCTGTTCGCAGGGACGAACGCGATCGAGGACGACATCGGGATGGTCAGCGTGATCCCACCGGGAACGCGGGTCCTCGGCATCGCGGTGGACGGAACCACCGCGACGGTCGACCTGTCGGGCGAGTTCGAGGATTCGCTCGGCGGAACGCTCGGGGAGACGATCCAACTCGCCCAGGTGGTGTTCACCGTCACCCAGTTCGACGGGTTCGATCGGGTGAAGTTCCACATCGACGGCGAACCGCGGGACATGATCCTGAGCCACGGCTTCGAGGTCGGCGACGGGCTGACCCGCGACGACTTCGCCAACGTCCGGGCGATGATCATGGTCGAGGAGCCATACCCGGGCGCCGACGTCGGCAACCCGCTCGTCATCCGCGGCGAGTCGAACACGTTCGAGGCGAACGTCGAGTACACCCTGCTCACCGGTGGCGGTGACGGGATCATCGTCATGGACGGATTCACCACGGCCACCGGCGGCAACGGGACGTGGGGGACGTTCGAGGCCGTGATCGACCTCGACGACCACGCCGCGAGCTACCTCCCCGGTCCCGGCTCGATCGTCGTGTTCGAGTCGTCGCCCCGGGACGGGACGCAAACCAACATCGTCGAGATCCCGATCAACCTCCCCCAGCTCTGATCGGTTCGGTGTCTGACCCCGAACAGACCGCAGTGTCAACAACCGGTGTCTGACCCCAGGTGTCAACGTGTTGCGTCGAGGAGGGGGAGGCGGAGGTTCGGGATCGCCCCGACGTCGAGCGGTGTCGGGCCGTCGTCGCGCAACCGTTGCCAGCCGGCGGCGGCGATCATCGCCGCGTTGTCCGTGCACAGCGAGCGGCTGGGTAGGAACCCCTGGATCCCGTCGGCCTCGCATGCGCCGAGGATCTCCTCGCGCAGCAGCGAGTTCGCCGCCACCCCGCCACCGAGCACGATGCCGGTCGCAGCGACGTCGCGGGCGGCCCGGCGGGCCTTGGTCACCAACACGTCGACGACCGCCGCCTGGAACGACGCGGCGACGTCGGCCGAGCTGACGTCGGGGTGCTTGCGTACGTAGTTGACGACCGACGTCTTCAACCCGCTGAACGAGAAGTCGAGTCCGTCATCCATGATCGCCCGCGGGAACCGGATCGCCTCGGGGTCGCCGAGCATCGACGCGGCGTCGATCGCCGGCCCGCCGGGGTACCCGAGGTCGAGGTAGCGGGCGACCTTGTCGAACGCCTCCCCCGCCGCATCGTCGATCGTCTGGCCGAGCAGCCGGTACCGGCCGTGACCCTGCATCTCGACGAGCAGCGTGTGGCCACCGGACACGAGCAGCACGACGAGCGGGAACTCGAGCGAGGTGTCCTCGAGGAAGGCGGCGTAGAGGTGGGCCTCGAGGTGGTTGACCCCGACGAACGGCAGCTCCCAAGCGAGCGCCAGCGATTTCGCCGCGGACACGCCGACGAGCAGTGCGCCGATCAGTCCCGGGCCGATCGTGCAGGCGATCGCGTCGATGCGCGATTCGTCGACTCCAGCTTCGACGATCGACCGGGCGATCACCGGGTTGAGCACGTCGAGGTGGGCCCGCGACGCGATCTCCGGCACGACACCGCCGAACTCGGCGTGCAGGTCGACCTGCGTCGACACCACGCTCGACACCACGTCGTCGCCCCCCATCACGAGCGCCGCGGCAGTCTCGTCGCAGCTCGTCTCGATCCCGAGCACGAGGGTCGACTCAGTCACGTCCATCGCGCAGCTCCTCCAGGCGGGTGCGGTACTCGTCGCTCTGGATGTCGTGGCACCACATGACGATCGCATCCTCGCTGTTCTCGTAGTAGCGCTGGCGCACGCCGGCTGGGGCGAACCCGAACCCCCGGTACAGCTCCTGGGCCCCTGCGCTCGACACCCGGACCTCGAGCGTCCACGCCGCGCACGCCCGACGGCGGGCCTCCTGCGCGAGCTCGACGAGCAGCCGTGTCGCCACGCCGTGCCGCCGCCAGTCGGGCCTGACCGCGACGTTGGTCACGTGGGCCTCGCCGGTCACGAACCAAAGGCCGGCGTAGCCGACGATCTCGCGTCCGTGACGAGCGACCAGGTAGTGGCGGCTGCCCGCTCGCATCTGTTCGATCTCGCTGAAGAAGACTCCCGCCGACCAGGGCCGCGGGTAGGCATGCGACTCGATCGCCAGCACGCCTCGCCGGACGTCACGCCGGCGCATCGGCTCGACCGAGATCGCCGTCGAGGACGCCGACCGGCGCAGGATCCGCTCGAGCACGCTCACCGCCGCGTGCTCCTGACCGACCAGTTGATCAGGGCGTCGGGGGCGCGGAGGTAGATCGGTTCGATCTCTCGCGGACTGACCCACTCCTCGCGCAGCGCCCGGGCATGGGCGAGCTGGACCAGTGGCCCGGCCGACGGGCGGACGTCGCCGCCGATCTCGCAGTGGAAGCCGTCGAGGATCTCCTCCCGATACCGCTGCGCGCCGTCGCCGACGCAGAGCACGTCCTCGCTGCGGGCGAGCAGGTCGGCGACCAGCTCGTCGACCGTGCCGACGCGCGGCTCGACGATCTGCTGGACCCCGCCGGGCACCTGCCGGTACATCGAGTAGAAGACCTCGCCCTTGCGGGCGTCGATCACGGGCACGATGACCCGATCGGCGTGGCGCGACGGGAACGCCAGCAGGTCGAGCGAGGAGATCCCGATCATCGGCACGCGCAGCGCCTGGGCGAACGACTTCGCCGCCGCGAGCCCCACCCGCAGCCCGGTGAACAGGCCGGGGCCGACATCGACGGCGAGCAGGCTGATCTCCTCGAGACCGATGCCCGATCGGCGGCAGAGGTCGTCGATGGCGGGGACCAGGGTCTCGGCATGACGCCGGCCCCTCGTCAACTCGAACAGACCGATGACGCCCTCGTGGCCGCCGATCGCCACGCTCACCCGCTCGGTCGCGGTTTCGATCCCCAGGATCAGCATCGGAAGGCCTCGCAACGAGCGGAGATCTCCGACCATCGAGACGCCCACGAGGGGCCGACCCCGACCAGCTCGATCCGCCGCCGGTCGTCGACGCTCGCCGCGGTGCCGTCGGTGCCGTCGGTGCCGTTGGCGTTCGGCACAACGTCGATGTCGTCGTCGGACTCGTCGTCGGGTTCGAGCGTGACGACGAGGTGCTCACCGAACCCTCCCTCGACGATCTCGCCCCACTCGACGAGCACGATGCCGTGGAACTCGGCGAGCTCGGCCAGCGCCAGGTCGGCGATCTCCGCCGTCCGCTCCAACCGGTACAGGTCGGCGTGGTGCAGGGTGAGCTTGCCGCAGTCGTAGCTGTGGATCAAGGTGAACGTCGGCGAGGTGATCGGCTCGACGACGCCGAGCGCCCGGCCGAATCCCTGGGCGAACGCGGTCTTGCCGGCGCCCATCGCACCGGACAGGACCAAGATGTCGCCGGGCCGCGCGAGCGCGGCGAGTTCGGCGGCGATCGCATGGGTCTCGGCGAGCGACGACGCGCACAGCTGCAACATCAGCCGTCGATGCTACGGCGTGCGACGACGTCAGCGGGCGGCGGCGAGCGCGAACGGCAGCAGATCGACGAGGTCGGCGGCGAGCAGCCCTTCGGGGGGACCGCAACGGGCGGCCTCGGCATGGAGCCACGCCGAGGCGCCGGCGCCTCCGAGCGGCGCTGCCCCGGCGGCCAGCGCAGCCCCGATCATCCCCGACAGCACGTCCCCGGACCCGGCCGTCGCCAGGCGGCGATCGCCGTGATCGACGCACAGCACCGCACCGTCGGCGGCGGCGACCACCGTGACCGGACCCTTCAGCAGGATCGTGCAACCGAGCTCGCGCGCCGCCGCCCGCGCCGACTCGACCCGGTCGGCGCCGGGCCCGGCACCGGTCAGCAGCCCGAACTCGCCGTCGTGCGGGGTCAGCACGGTCGCCGCTCGCCGACCGCCGACGATTGCCGCCGCGCCGCCCTCGGCCTCGGCGAGGGCGAAGAGCCCGTCGCCGTCGACCACGACCGGGACACCGGCGTCGGCGATACAGCGCCGGGCAGCCGTGGTCGTCGCCTCCGCTCGTCCCAGTCCCGGACCGATCACGAGCGCTCCGAAGCGGTCGAGATCGGCGAGGACGTCGTCGGCCCATTCGGCACCGGGGAGGCGACGCTGGACGATCTCGCTGCGGGCCCGGGCCTCGTGTCCCGGGCAGCTCAGCATCACCAAGCCGGCTCCGGCCCGGCCGGCGCCCGCCGCCGCCAACTCGGCGGCGCCGAGCATCCCCTCGCTCCCCGCGACCACACGGACCGCGGCGACCCACTTGTGGGCGTCGGGCGAGCGGACCGGCCAGGCGTCCGCCACGTCGGCGCGCTCGATCAGGTGCTGGCTCGCGCGGCTGACGTCGAGTCCGATGTCGGCGACGACGACATCGCCGGCGAGCCGCCCGCCGGCGCCGAACAACAGCCCCGGCTTGAGCGCCTGGAAGGTGACGGTCGCATCCGCCGGCGCGACGCCCGGACCGGCCTCCCCGGTCAGCGCGTCGACGCCCGAGGGGATGTCGACCGCGAGCACTGCCGCCGACCCGACGGCAGGCGCCGACCACTCGCCGTGGAACCCGGTGCCGTACGCCGCGTCGATCACCAGATCGGCGGGCGGCAACACATCGGGTGCGTCGCGGGCATCGAATTCGCGGACGAGCACGCCCCGCCGGCGGAGGTGTGCCGCGGCGACCCGGCCGTCGGCGCCGTTGTTCCCGCGACCGGCGATCAGGTTGACGACGCGCCCGTAGGAACCACCGAGGAGGCGCAGCGCCTCCCTGGCGACGGCTCGCCCAGCCCGCTCGACCAGCTCCTCGACCGGCTCCGGAGCGGCCGCGTCGATCGCCCGCATCTCCTCGGGGGTGACGATCGGGATCACGGGTTGGAGCGTACGCCAGCCCCGACGCCGGTGCGCCGGTGACGGCCTCGCCGGGTCAGGACCCGACCAGCGACTCGCGCAGCTCGCGCTTCACGAACTTGCCGTTGGCGTTGCGCGGCAGGGGTGCGTTGAGGAACCAGATCCGCTCGGGGATCTTGAACCGCGCCAGCCGGCCGGCGAGCTCGGTGCGAACCGCATCCTCGGTCAGGCGGACGCCCGGAGCCGGCACGATCGCCGCACCGACCAGCTCGCCGAGCCGCTCGTCGGGGACCCCGAACACCGCCGCTTCGGCCACACCGTCGAGTTGGTAGATCGCCGCCTCGACCTCCGCGCAGTAGACGTTCTCCCCGCCGCGCAGGACCATGTCCTTCGCCCGGTCGACGATGAACACGAAGCCGTCCTCGTCGATCGTCGCGATGTCGCCGGTGCGGAACCACCCGTCCTGGATCGCCTGCGCCGTGGCCTCCTCCCGGTGGAGGTACCCCTTGATCACGACCGAGCCCCGCACGCACAACTCGCCGATGCCGCCGCCGGGGACGTCCTGCCCGAGCTCGTCGACCAGCTTGGCGTCGAGGGTCGGGACCACCCGCCCGCACGAGGCCGGCTTGGCGACGTAGAGCGCCCCGGAGTTGGCGGTGACGATGCCGTGCGTCTCGGTCAGGCCGTAGCCGGTGCTCGGCGCCCCACCCTCGAGCGACTTGTCGATCCGCTCGACGAGATCGGGCTGGAGGGGTGCGCCCCCGCCCCCCATGCCGGCCAGCGACGACGTGTCGCGTCGTGCCCAGTCCGGGTGCATCAGCATCTCGCGGCTCATCGTCGGCACGCCGGAGAAGTTGGTCACCCGCTCGCGCTCGATCAGCTCGAGGGCACGGCCGGCGTCCCACTTGTACATGAGCACGAGGCGCGCCCCCGAGATCGTTGCCGGGTGCAGCAAGCAGTTGTTCGCCGTGACGTGGAACAGCGGGGTCGGCGCCATGAACACGCTCTGCCCCGGCGAGCCGTCGGCCGCGGGTTGCGGGCCGGGGACCGCCTCGCCCGCCTTGGCCGCGGCGAGCGCGGCGACCGCCGCCATGAACCCGATGTGGAGCAGGTTGTGCACCGACCCGCGATGGGTGAGCTGGGCGCCCTTGGGGAAGCCGGTGGTGCCCGACGTGTAGAAGATGCACGCGTCGTCGTCGGGATCGATCTCGGCCTCGGGCAGACCGTCGGGGGCCGACGCAGGATCGATGACATCCTCCCAGCGGGACGCACCGTCGGGCAGGTCGCCGTCGAAGCGGACGGTCAGCAGGTGCAGCGGTGCCGTCTCCCGCAACCGGTCGAGCACCGGGAGCACCCGCTCGACCCGTTCGGCATCGGCGATCAGTACCAACGGTGCGGAGTCGGAGAGACCGTACTCCATCTCGTCGGACGTCCACCATGCGTTCATGCCGACGACGGCGGCGCCGATCGACACGATCGCCCAGTACGCGAACACCCACTCGGGGTAGTTGCGCATGGCGATCGCGACCCGGTCCCCCGGTCCGACGCCGTGAACCTGGCGCAGGTGATGGGCGAGCGCCCGGACGATCGCGTCGGCCTCGGCGTAGGTGTGCCGCTCGTCCTCGAAGACCACGTAGTCCCGATCGCCGTACCCGCGGGCCAGCTCCCACACCGATCGCATCGAGGGCGGGGCGGAGTCGAACACCCGGATCGGCACACCGCGAACCGTGATCTCCGACATCGCGAACTGGGCGCCCGGAGCCGTCAGTTCGTCCCACGCGGCCTGGTACTCCTCGATCATGGCGAGCATGATCGCAGCGCGGCGCACATCGGGCCGAATCGGCGACTCACTCGGCGACGACGTAGGCCGCCGCCGTCGAATCCGAATGGGTCAGCGACAAGTGCCACCGCGTCACGCCGGCGGCGGTGGCCAGGTCGGCGGCCCGCCCTTCGATCACCAGCGACGGCGCACCGGACTCGGCGCGCTCGACCCAGACCTCGTGGAACCCGAACGCGCCGAGCCCGACGCCGAGCGCCTTCATCACCGCCTCGCGGGCGGCGAACCGCGCGGCGAGCGAGGGCACCGGATCGATCTTGGGGGCGACGTACTCGAGCTCGGCGGCGGTGAACAGCCTGCCGCGCATCGTCGGGGTTCGTTCGAGCGAGCGCCGGAACCGGTCGATGTCGACCAGGTCGATGCCGATCCCGATCATCGAGCTCCGCGACGCCAGTGGTCGGCCGCGTCGGAGATCGGACCGACGAGCAGCTCCTCGACCGGCAGCTCCCCGAGCAGCGAGTCGTCGAACGTGCCCTCGGTCTCCGACACCCAGTCGACGAGCCGGTCGTACCGGCGGTCGTAGCCCTGCAACACGCCGCGCATGACCTCGGCGGGCAACCGGTCCCGGAACGAGACGTGCAGCAGTGTGATGCCGATCGTCTCGCCCGCTTTCACCTCGGGAACGAAGATCAGCGTGCGGTCGTCGGCTCGCCCGGTGCCGACCAGCACCTCCTGCTCGGTCACGACGCGCCGCTTCGTGCCGACGAGCGAGCCGTTGCGTTCGACCCGGCTGGCGATCTCGCGCGAGATCCCGCCCCGGTCGACGATCGAGATCGTGTCGCCGTCGATGCCGTAGCGCGTGAAACCGCGCACCTCGGCGACGGCGGGATCCAGGTCGGCGAGCACCTTCAGCGTGCGGTAGCCGAGCACGTCGCGACCGGCTCCGGCGGCAAGCGTCGCCTGGACGAGCGCCCGGTCGATCACGCCCTCGTCGCTGCGCGAGATGCCCACCGTCACCGTCTTGGCCTGGTGCTTGATCGTGTCGATCGGCCGCGTCAGCTCGTCGATGCCCCGCGTCAGCGCGGCCAGCAGGTCGTCGAGGACCATGCCAGGCGTACCGACCTTGCCGGTGCTCTCCTGGTACCGCTCGATCGGCCGGTCGGACTGCACGTTGCCCAGCAGCGCCGACAGTCCGACCGCCGTCGAAGCTTCGAGCTGGCCGTCGTAGGTCCCGGAGCGGAGCAGGTCGAAGAACCGCTTGGCCGGTTGGCGCAGGGCGGTGCGCAGCTCGCGCACCACCTGGTCGCCGGTCAGCCCACTCCGGACGAGCTGTTCGATCGATTCACGCCCGACCCGCAATGGGTCGGCCGAGGCATCGATCGCCAGCGCCGCCTCGTAGCCGAACAGATGGCCGGCCATCGCCGAGAGGACGAAACCGAGTGTCGGATCGACCGGTGGGACCTCGATCGTCGCGTCGGCGGCGTAGCGCACCTCGCCATCGTCGACGATCACGACCGGTGTCGCCTTGTGCGCCTTGAAGATCGCCACCTCCTTGGCCACGTCGTCGGCGTTGGATCCGTTGAGCCCCGCAGCGCACACGATCATCAGCGGCTCGGACGACAGGTCGATGTGCTTCTTGTCCTCGGTCGTGTCGCACGACATCGACTTGTAGCAGAGCTCGCTGAGTTTGATCCGCACCTCCTCGGCGGCGACCTTGTTCGGCCCGCTGCCGACGACGGCCCAGTATCGCTTCGACGGCGCCAGGCGACGCGCCGCTTCGGCCACGACCGGCCGCCGTTCGAGCACCTCGGTCATCGCCGCGGGAAGCTCGCGCAGCGAGGCGAGCAGGCGGGATCGGCGCGCCGGGTCGCCGAGACCGGCGGCCTCGGCGATCGCACACGACAGCAGCGCACCCGCAGCGACCTGGGCGTAGAACGCCTTGGTCGACGCGACGCTCATCTCGACGTCGCGCCCGTCGGAGGTGTACATCACGCCGTCGGCCTTGTCGGTCAGCTCGCTGTTGCGGCGGTTGACGATGCCGATCACGCTCGCCCCGCGGGCCCGCAGCAGATCGACGGTGCGGTTGGTGTCGGTCGTCGTACCCGACTGGCTGACGGCGATCGCCAGCGTGTCGCGCATGTCGAGCCCGAGCCCGAAGCCGGACAGCTCGGTCGCGTTGAGCGCATCGATGTCGAGAGCCGATGCGGTCAGCTCGCGCAGGATCGCCGCCGTGCTCTGCCCGGCCACCGCCGCGGTGCCCTGACCGATGACGCGGACGCGCGTGATCGTGCCGGCGGCCAGCCGATCGACGATCGCCGGGGGCAGCGCCCGATCGCCGACCGCCGCGGCGAGCCGGTCCCCGTCCTCGACGATCTTGCCCCGCAACGTCTTGGCGAAGCTGGTCGGCGCCTCGTAGATCTCCTTCAGGAGGAAGTGCGGCGCGTCCCCCCGGTCGATGTCTCTGGTCGTGACCTCCGCCCGGACCACCTCGTCGGCGGTGACCGGCAGCCGTGCGCCGTCGTACCCGATCCGAGTGATGCCGGCCAGCTCGCCGGCCCGCCCGGCGTCGAGCACGATCACCTCGCCGCCGTGCTCGCCGTCCATGCGGACGAACTCGGCCGTCTCCTCGACGATCCCATAGGGCTCGCTGGCCACGACGAACCGGTCGTCGGCCAGCCCGACGTAGAGACCCTGGCCGCTGCCGCGCAGCGCGAGATACAGCTTGGATGGGGTATCGGCCGCGGCGGCACCGATCGCCACCGATCCGTCGAACGATGCGACGGTGCGCCGGAACGCCTCGGCGACGTCGTGGCCGCCGGCTACCAGCCGCGACACCAGGGTGGGGATCACCTTGGCGTCGGTCGTGATCGGCCCGGGGATGCGCAGCGCGTGCTCGAGGCGCAGATCGGCGTGGTTGTCGACGTCACCGTTCAGCGCACCGACGAGGTACGGCGCCGGCGCACCGGCGGTCGGCTCCATCTCGTAGCTGTTGAGCGGGTGGGTGTTCGGTTGGCTGATGATCCCGACGCTGGCCCAGCGGGTGTGGCCGAGGAGCGCGACCTGCGCGTCGGGCGCCTCGAGCGCCCGGCGCAGCAGGCCGTCGGCGGACACTGCGCGGCGCAACGCGGCGGTGTTGTCGCCGAGCTCGCCGATCTCGGCCGCGGCCTTGTAGACGAACGACAGGCACCCGCCCGCGATGGAGACGGAACCGGACTGGAAGAGCGGGTCGACACCGCGTTCCGCGACGAGCGCCTCGAGCGCCGGACGCTCGATGTCGTGATCCCAGACGAACAGGTGGATCCCCGCCGAGTCGCGGCCGCGCACCTCGAGCCGGTCGATCGACGCGAGCGCTTGGTGGACGGTGAGGTACCCGGCGAGCTTGGCCGGCGCGACGTCCGCACCGGCCAGCGCCTCCACCTCGCGCACGGTGCGCAGCCGATCATGGCGCAGCGCCCACAGCACGTCCTTCAGCGCGATCAGCTCGGCGGCCGCCCGTTCGAGCTCATCGAGGTCGAGCCGGCCGGCGTTCGTGTCGAGCTCCAGCTCGGTCTCCGCCGCGTACCGGTCGAGCTCATCGAGGCGAGCGGCGATCGAGGCGACGACGTCCACCTGCCCGGCGAGCGCGACCACTCCGGGCAGCCCGCGCAGGAGCGCGTCGACGCCGGTCGTCTCGGCGATGACCGCGCCGAGGTCGGGGCGCCTGGCGAGTGCCCGATCGATCCCGGCGATCAACTCGCCGGCCGATGGGGTCGGCCGCGTCGGGGTCCGGCTGATGACGCCGATGATGCCGCACATGGGCGATCAGGCTACCGAGGCGAACCAGCCCGCCCGTGGCGGTCAGCCGAAACGGCGCCGCACCGTCGCCGCGAGCTGCTCGGCCGTCGAGCGCGCCGACTGCTCGGTCGCGGCCTCGACCATGATGCGGATCAACGGCTCGGTGCCGCTCGGCCGGACGAGGACCCTGCCCTGCTCGCCCAGGCCCGCCTCGGCGGCGGCGATGTCGTCGGCGAGCAAGCCGGCGACCGCCCGCTCCCTGGCCGCCACCGGCACGTTGACGAGCACCTGCGGCAGCGATGTCATCGCGGCCCGGGCGATCTCGGCGAGCGGGCGACCGCTGCGGGCGACGATGTCGAGCAGCACCACCGCGGTCAGGACGCCATCGCCGGTCGTCGCATGATCGGCGAAGATGACGTGTCCGCTCTGCTCGCCGCCGAGCGACAGGCCGTGCTCGGCCAGCGCCTCGAGCACGTACCGGTCGCCGACGGCTGTCTCGACGACGCCGATCCCCCGGTCGCGCATCGCCAACCGGAACCCGAGGTTGGTCATCACGGTCACGGCCACGGTCCCGTGCCGCAGTCCGCCGCGGTCGCGGAGGTCGCCGGCGCAGATCGCGATCAGATGGTCACCGTCGACGATCGCGCCGGTGTGGTCGACCGCGATCAGGCGGTCCGCGTCACCGTCGAGGGCGATGCCTGCGTCGGCACCGTGCTCGGCAACGGCGGCGGCCACCGTTGCGGGGTGCGTCGCACCGCAGGAGAGGTTGATGTTGCGCCCGTCGGGCCGGTCTGCGATGACGGTGACGTCGGCGCCGGTGGCCCGCAGGACCTCGGGCGCGACGACCGTGCCGGCGCCGTGGGCGCAGTCGAGGACCACCTTGAGGCCGTCGAGCCGCCTCCCGCCGAGTAGGCCGAGCACGTGGTGCACGTACGGCCCGTGATCGGACTCGACGGTCACTGCGCCGGCTCGGGCGGCCGCGGCGTCGCCCGGACCGTCCAGCCGGTCGAGCTCGGACTCGATCTCGGCCTCGACGTCGTCGGAGAGCTTGGTCCCGCCGCGGGCGAACAGCTTGATCCCGTTGTCGGTGTACGGGTTGTGGGAGGCCGAGACCACCGCGCCCATCGCCTCGCGACGCTGGGCCTCGAACGCGACCATCGGGGTGGGAACCACTCCGAGCAGGACGACGTCGACGCCCTCGGTCGAGAACCCGGCGGCGAGGGCGTCGGTGAACGCCGGCGTCGACTCGCGCGTGTCGCCACCGACGACGACGGGCATCTCGGGATGATCGCGGCAGAGCACCCGTGCCGCGGCGCGGCCGAGGCGGGTCGCGAAGTCGGCGGTCAGCTCGGTGTGGGCGGCCCCGCGGACCCCGTCGGTCCCGAACTTCATCGCGCCGCTCCGCCGATCGGCGAGCCGCTCGTCCGTTTCACGGCGCAGTGCCTGCGACCGGTCAGCGCTTGGTGAACTGCGGCGCCTTGCGGGCCTTCTTGAGGCCGTACTTCTTGCTTTCCTTCTTGCGCGGATCGCGCCGCAGGAGGCCGGCGGCCTTGAGGGCGTGACGCCGTTCCGGGTCGATCTCGACCAGCGAGCGGGCGATCGCCATGCGCAGGGCGCCGGCTTGGCCGCTCGCCCCGCCACCGTGGATCGACGCGGTCACGTCGTACGCCTCGCGGCTGTCGGTGACGTCGAGCGGGGCTGCGACGACCATGCGGGACGCGGCCGTCGTGAAGTACTCCTCGAGCGACTTGCCGTTGATCGTGAACTGGCCCGAGCCCGGGCGCAGCTGGGCGCGGGCGACGGCCTCCTTGCGGCGGCCGGTGGTCTGGGTGAGCGGTGCGGTTGCCATGTCGAATGTCGTCCCTGTCGGTCGTCGTCTTGTCAGCGGGCCTTGGCGTGGTCGAGCACGAGCGGGACCGGCGACTGGGCGGAATGGGGATGGTCGGGTCCGGCGTAGACCTTGAGCTTGCCGAGCTGCTGGCGGCCGAGCGGACCCTTGGGCAGCATGCCGCGCACCGAGTTGCGGACCGCGTCGGCAGGCTTGCGACGGTGGAGGTGTCCGTAGGTCTCGGACTTGATGCCGCCCGGATAGCCGCTGTGACGGTAGACCATCGTCCGCTCCGCCTTGCCCGACGTCAGCACGACCTTGTCGGCGTTGACGATGATCACGTGGTCGCCGGTGTCGATGTTGGGCGCGAACGTCGGCTTGTGCTTGCCGCGCAGCACGCGCGCCACCTCGGTGCAGAGCCGCCCGAGCACGAGGCCGTCGGCATCGACGACGTGCCACGCACGCTCGATCTCGCTTGCTTTGGGTGTATACGTCGCCATGACGGGCATCTCCGTGCGCTCTCGGCTGCTTCGATCGTCTCCGGGCAGGTGGGACCCCCGCCAGAACCGGGGAACCGTGAAATGATACGGCGCCAACACGGCAGCGCCAACGCGCGCTCCGCCGACGCGCGCCCGCCCGACGTGCGGGGCCGCCGCGATCAGCGACCGGCGGCCGACGAGGCGAACAGCACGCTGCGCACCCACGCCTCGACGCGCGCCGCGAACGCGGCAGAGGAGTACCGCTCCTCGACCCGCTGCCGGCACATCACCCGGTCGATCTCGCCGACCCGCTCGACCGCCGTCGCCAGTGCGGCGATGTCGTCGGCGGGCACGACGAACCCGGTCTCGCCGTCGGTGACGATCTCGGCCGGACCACCGCGGTCGTAGGTGATCACCGGCACACCGGTCGCCATCGCCTCGATCGCGACGTTGCCGAAGGCCTCGACCCACTTCGGCGTCATGACGAGTGCGGTACAGCCGCCGAGCTCCTCTTGGAGCCGGTCGGTCGGCAGGAAGCCGCGGTACTCCAGCTGGGCGGCGGGATGGGCGGCGAGCACAGCCTGCCAGTACCGCTCGTCCTGGACCATGCCCCACACCCTGACCGGCAAGCCGGTGCGCGCCGACAGTTCGGCGACGTCCTCGAGCCCCTTCTCCGGCGAGATCCGCCCGACGAAACCGAGGTGGGCGGGCGTTTCGGCGGTCAGGTGCACCTCGTACCGCTCGGTCACGATGCCGCTGCCGACCAGTCGGAACACCTCGGGCGACCGGAACGTCGCTGCCTGCGACGCGGTGTGGGCGGCGAGCCGACCCGGCCGGAGCCGGGCCACCTGGTCGACGGCGAGGTCCATCGCGTCGTTCAACGAGCCCATCGACACCAGGTGGACGACGGGGATCTCCATGAACGCTGTCAGGTACAGCGGGAGCCAGTCGTAGGCCATGTTGACGACGACGTCGAAGCGGTCGGCGATCTCCCCGATGTGCTGCCACATCGCGGCGAGGACCGACCCGGCGGGCAGCTCGACCGGCGCACCACGCCCGACGGTCTGGCTGCTGACCTGCAGCACACCCGGGATCTGGTGGACCCGGGCGCCGACGTGGAGCGACCCGTCCGGCGCGACGACCTCGACGTGGTGGCCCGCCGCACCGAGCCCGTAGACCAGCGAGTGGAGCGTCAACTCGACGCCGCCGCCGACCCCGGACCCGAGCGGGCCGACCGGTGTCGACGCCAGGAGGATCCGCAGACGCCCGCTCGCCGCTCCCCCTGCTGCGTCGCTTGCCATTGGCTGTACAACCGGGCTCGCGGGCAGCGCATTCCCGGCGGGACGAGGCCGAGCACCGGCCGAATTCGGTGGAAAGACCGATCCGGCCCGCGCCCGGCGCATACCGTTGGGCCACGTGATCGATCAGACCTCACCCGCCGAGCGGGAATCCCCCCGCGCGCAGCAGGCGTCGGACCCGTCGTCGTCCGACGCGGCGGACGGGCTGGCTGACCTCGTACCGGGCCTCGACGTCCTCGGCGACCCCGTCCTGGTGATCGACCCGACCGGCGTGCTCGCGTACGCCAACGCGGCCGCCGAGGAAATCCTCGGGTGGGATCGCGACGACTTCACGGGGCGGTCGGTCCTCGACCTCGTCCATCCTGACGACGTCGCGCTGGCGATGGCCTCGCTCCAGACGATCGTCACCAAGCGGATCGGCGACCTGATTCCGATCCGGGCCCGCACGAGCCACGGCACGTGGATCTACCTCGAGGTCCGGGGCGCGACCGCCGTGGCCGGCGACGATCGGCTGATCGTGCTCGTCACCCGCGACATGACCCATCGGAACCGACATGCGCTCGATCAGGACGACATCGACGTGCTGCGCGCGGTGATGGCGAACATGCACGGGATGGTCCTCCTCGTCGACGTCGACGGCCGTGTCCAGGCGATCAACGGCGCGGTGACCCGTCAGCTCGGCCACGACCCCGAACTGGTTCGGCGGCGACGGTTCGACGACCTCGTGCACGAGGACGACCGCGAGCAGGTCCTCGCCGCCTGGCAGACGGTGTCACCCGAGCAGTCGCTCACGCTCGACGCCCGCTTCCGCACCGACGACGGCACGACGGTCGTGTGCGAGTTCACGGTGAAGAACCTGCTCAACGATCCGGTCGTCGGCTGCTTCGTCGTCAGCGGCCACGTTGCCGCCGCGCTGACCGACGCCCGCAACCGCGTCGAGTTCCTCGCCGAGCACGACGCGCGCACCGGCCTGCTCAACCGGGACGGGTTCATGCGCGGAGCGAACGAGCTGATCCGGGCCGGGAGCGGGCTCGGGCTGATGATCATCGACATCGAGCACTTCCGTTCGATCAACGAGCTCTACGGGGAGCCGGTCGGCGATCGGGTGCTCACCGCGCTTGCCGAGCGAATCGACCAGATCCGGCTCCCCGACATCGTGACCGCCCGCTTCGGCGGCGACGAGTTCGTCATCGCCGTCCGATCCTCGAGCGACGACACGATCAGGGCGCTGCGCGACCGGGTCCACCGCGAGGTCGGTCGGCCGGTCATGATCGACGAGCAGGAGATCAACCTGGCGATCCGCACGGCGATCGCGTTCGAGGCCCGTCCAGAGGTGCTCGACTCGCTGCTGGTCACCGCCAGCAACGAACTGATGTCGATCAAGCGGCGGTCCGAGCTCGAGGTCGGCGAGAGCATCTCGTTCGACGCGATCGCCCAGCGCCGGCGCCAGGTCGACCACCTACGCAACGCGCTCGACGCCGGCGAGATCCGCCCGTTCTTCCAACCGATCGTCGACCCGTACGGCCGGGTGGTGGCGGTCGAGGCGCTGGTGCGCTGGGTCCACCCGCTGCGCGGCGTGCTCGGTACCGACGAGATCCTGCCGCTGGCGCAGCTCGCCGGACTGGCCGAGGCGGTCGACGAACAGGTGCTCGAACTGGCGATGCAGTTCGCGGTGCGTCTGGCGTCGGCCGATGCGTCGGGCGTCGAGGTGCACGTCAACGTCGATCCCAAGGTGATCGCGCAACCGGCGTTCAGCGCGCTGTTCCTCGAGCGCTGCCAGCGCATCGGAGCCGACCCGGCCCAGCTCGTCGTCGAGATCACCGAGACCGACCTGTTGGCGCCGGGCGCGTCGTCGCTGTCCAACATGCAGACCCTGCGCCGCGCCGGGATCCACGTCTCGATCGACGACTTCGGCACGGGGTACTCCAGCCTCGCCCACCTGCTCGAGCTCCCCGTCGACGGCGTGAAGATCGATCGCCGGTTCGTCGCCGGCATCGACGTCGACGCGGCGGCGACCAACCTGACGACGGCGATCCTCGGGTTGAGCGAAAGCCTGCGGCTGGCGTGCGTCGCCGAGGGGGTCGAGCAGCCGTACCAGCGTGATCGACTGGCCGAGCTGGGTTGCACCGCCTTCCAGGGCTGGCTCTACTCCAAGGCGGTCTCGGCCGACGAGATCATGGGGATGATCCCGACGCTCAGGACCGGCCCCGGTCGGGCGTCCGAGCGTTCGACGCCGTCATAGCTCGCTCGGCCCAGCCCTCGGTGGGGCGCCAGACCCGGCCGGCGTCAGCGGTCCCAGCGCTCCCCGTCGTAGCCGACCTCCCACAACACCAGGCCGTACGGCGGGGCCACGGTTCCGGCCCGCGCCCGATCGCGAGCGGCGAGCGTCTCGGCGATCGCACCGTCGTGACGGCGGCGGCCGACATCGACGGTCGTTCCCACGATGCTGCGCACCATCTGCTGGCAGAACGACGAGGCGGTGATCTCGAAGCGCAACAGCGGGGTGTCGTCGACGCGCCCCCACCGCGCGGTCCGCACGATGCGCACCAGACGCGGCTCGGGCCGGTCGTCGGCGACCTTCGGCCGGCGGCAGAAGGAGGAGAAGTCGTGCTCGCCGACGAACCGGTCCGCCGCCTCGTTCATCAGCGGCAGGTCGAGCGGCTGGTGGACGTGCCACGTCGAGCGGGCGACGAGCGGATTCGGGACCGGATCGTTCCAGACCTCATACCGATACGAGCGCGAGGTGGCAGAGAACCGGGCGTGAAAGCCCGGCTCGACCCACCGCGCGTCGCGGATTGCGATCTCCGGACCACACATCCGGTTGAAGGAGTGCTGCAGCCGTCCGAGGTCGGTGGCAGCCGGGAGCTGCCCGCTGACCACCTGGCCCCATCCGTGCACCCCGGCATCGGTTCGACCGGCGCCGAACAGCGTCACGGGCCGGCGGACGATGCGGCCGATCGTGTCGCTCAGCAGCCCGAGCACCGTCCGGACGCCGGTCGACGGCGAGAACCCGCGGAATTCCGCCCCGTCGTACGCGACGACCAGGCGCACATTCCGCAACTCGATCTCAGCGGGGGCGTTGCCGGTCATGTCGAGAGCCTGGGGCCGCACGACCGCCCTTGGAGTTGGGTGACCGAAAACGCCCGATGTCGACCCGTTCGGTCACTCGAACCAGAAGGTGGTGGGGCGAGCTAGACGAGCTCGATGCGAGCCATCTGGGCGCTGTCGCCGTGGCGCGGTCCGAGCTTGAGGATTCGCGTGTACCCACCGTTGCGCTCGAGGTACCGGGGAGCGACATCGTGTACGAGTTTGTAGGTCATCTCACGGTCGCCCAGGTAGCCCTGGATCTGGCGCACTCGGTGCACCTGGGCCGGACCCTCATCCTGGGCCTTCTTCGCCTTGGTGATCAGCTTCTCGGCGATCGGGCGGAGCATCTTCGCCTTGGCCTCGGTGGTCGTGATCGCCTCAGCGGCGAAGAGGGACGCGGCGAGGTTTGCCATCATCAGGCGCTGGTGGGCGGCGGAGTTCCCGAAGCTGCGGGCACGGCGTGGGGTCGGCATGGTTCAGTCGTCTTTCGTCGTCGGCGGCGGGTCAGCCGCGCAGGCTCAGGCCGCGCTCGTCGAGCTTGGCCTTCACCTCGTCGAGGCTCTTCTGCCCGAAGTTGGTGATGTTGAGCAGGTCGTCTTCGTTCTTGGTCAGCAGCTCGCCGACCGTGTTGATCTGGGCCCGCTTGAGGCAGTTGTTCGGGCGCTCGGAGAGGTCGAGATCCTCGATCGGCAGGTCGAGATCGGGGGAGCTGACCGCCGCGTCGACGACCTCGCCGAGCTCGAGGCCCTTGGGCTCGTCGGACATCGTGGCGACGAGATCGACGAGCGAGCGCAGCGTGGCCCCGGCCGACGCCAGAGCATCGGCGGGCGTGATCGAGCTGTCGGTCTCGACCTCGATCACGAGGCGGTCGTAGTTGGTCGACTGCTCGACCCGCGTCGGCTCGACGACGAACGACACCCGGCGGACCGGGCTGAAGATCGCGTCGATCGGGATGATGCCGATCGTGCGGTTGTCGTCCTCGCGGTTGCTCGACAGGTAGCCACGGCCCTGCTCGACGGTGAGGTCGATCGCCAGGCGGCCCTTGGTGTTCAGGCTGGCGACGTGCAGGTCGGGGTTCAGGATCTCGACGTCGGACGGGCACTCAATGTCGCCCGCTTTCACCTCACGCGGCCCGCGAGCGTCGAGGCGCAGCGTGACCGGATCCTCGGAGTACGACGTGACGACGACGTCTTTCAGGTTGAGGATGATGTCGGTGACGTCCTCGGCGACGCCGGTGATCGTGTCGAACTCGTGCAGCGCCTCGTCGAAGCGGACCGTCGTGATCGCCGCGCCGGGGATCGACGACAGCAACGTACGGCGCAACGAGTTGCCGAGCGTGTGACCGAACCCAGGCTCGAGGGGGCCGATCGCGAAGTGCTGACGGTTGGCGGACTCCTCACCGATGGGTTCGATGGATGGGCGCTGCATGACGAGCATTTGGCCGGGACCTTTCAGGCGATGGGGAAACGTGTCGGGACGAGAGCGGAGCTCGGCGACGGGTTACTTCGAGTACAGCTCGACGATGAGCGACTCGCGCACCGGGACGTCGATGTGCTCGCGCTCGGGGAGGCTGCGGACGGTGACCGCCCGCCCGCCCTCGCCGGCTTCGAGCCAACCGACGAGCGACCGGTCGAGCACGTCGATGTTGTGCTGGATGACGATCATCTTCTGGGACTTCGGCGAGAGGCTGACGACGTCGCCCTTGGTGACGCGGAAGCTCGGGATGTCGACCCGCTTGCCGTTCACGAGGATCAGACCGTGGTTGACGAACTGGCGGGCCTGGGGTCGGGTCGACGCCCAGCCGGCGCGGTAGACCACGTTGTCGAGCCGCTGTTCGAGGAGCCGCAGCAGGATCTCGCCGGTCGGACCCTGGAAGCGGATCGCCTCGTCGTAGGTCTTGCGGAACTGCTTCTCGAGTACACCGTAGATGTACTTCGCCTTCTGCTTCTCCTGCATCTGGGCGAGGTACTCGCTGCCGGCGTTGCGGCGGCGGGTGCGACCGTGCTGGCCGGGCGGGAACGGCCGGCGTTCGAGGGCCTGGCGGCCCTTTTCGTTCTCGAAGATGTTGGTGCCCAGCCGGCGCGTGATGCGCAGCTTGGGGCCGGTGTAGCGAGCCATGATCGTCAGACCACCTTTCCTCAGCCGCGCCGGCGCTTGGGCTGGCGGCAGCCGTTGTGGGGGACAGGGGTGACGTCCTTGATCGAGATGACCTCGATACCGACGTTCTGGATCGACCGAACCGCGGTGTCGCGTCCCGAGCCCGGACCCTTCACCTGGACCTCGGCGCGCCGCAGGCCGTGCTCCATCGCCGCGCGGGCCGCCTTCTCGGCAGCCTGCTGGGCGGCGTAGGGGGTGCTCTTGCGGCTGCCCTTGAAGCCGACCCCGCCCGAGCTGGCCCACGCGATGACGTTGCCCTCGGTGTCGGTGATCGACACGATCGTGTTGTTGAACGAGCTCTTGATGTGGACGACGCCCGTGCTGATGTTCTTGCGGTCGCGCTTGCGCGGTCGGCGGCTCGCAGCCTGCTGCTTGGCCATGGTGCTTACTTCTCTTCTCTCACTTGCGAACGGCCTTCTTCTTGTTGGCCACCGTGCGCTTGGGTCCCTTGCGGGTCCGGGCGTTGGTGTGCGTGCGCTGGCCGCGGACCGGGAGGCCCTTGCGGTGACGGATGCCCTGCAGGCACCCGATCTCGATCTTGCGCTTGATGTCGCCCTGGACGTCGCGCCGCAGGTCGCCTTCGATCTTGAGGTTCTGGTCGATGTAGTGGCGGATGCGGTTGACCTCGTCGTCGGTCAGGTTCGAGACCTTGGTGTCCGGGTCGAGCTCGAGGTCGGCCGCGAGCTTCTGCGCGGTCGGCAGGCCGATCCCGTAGATGTAGGTGAGCGAGATCTCCAGCCGCTTCTCGCGGGGGATGTCGACGCCGGCGATACGTGCCATTACGTGCTCCTCTCCCCTCAGCCCTGACGCTGCTTGTGACGGGGGTTCGTACAGATGACCATGATGCGACGGTTGCGGCGGATCACGCGGCAGTTGTCACACATCGGCTTGACGCTGGGACGGACTTTCATGGTGCTCTCTACTTGTACCGATAGGTGATACGACCACGGTTGAGGTCGTAGGGTGTGAGTTCCACCTGCACCTTGTCCCCGGGGAGGATCCGGATGTAGTGCATCCGCATCTTCCCGGAGATGTGCGCCAGAACAGCGTGGCCGTTGTCGAGCTCGACTTTGAACATGGCGTTCGGAAGGGATTCCTTGATCGTGCCTTCGAGCACGATCGCGTCTTCCTTTGGCTTGGGCAGGGGATTCTCCTCACCGTGACGACAGCGGCAACGGATCACCGACGCGGACATGGGCCGGCGGCACGAGCCGCCGCGATCTGTGGGCAGACCGACATGGCATGGTAGCGGCGCAAGAACGGAACGACACCGGGCCGATCCACCGGATTTCGGCCCGGTTGTGCTATCGGACCGTCACCACCTCCGCCGGCGTCATCTCGGCGGGCGGATCAGTTCGCCCCGCACGAGGGCAACGATCCCATCGATCGCCTTGCGGTGGTGCCCGAGCGAGGGTGTGGATCCGGCGGTCAGTCCGAGCAGGATCGTCCTGATGAACTCGGCGACCAACCCGCGGTCGGCCGGGGCGATCTCGCCGGTCTCGACACCGACGTCGACCAGCCCGAGGAAGAACCGTTCCCGCTCGCGGGCAGCGTCGGCGAGCCGGTCGGCCACCTCCGGATGACGCCGCATGTCGGTACGCACGGCACCGATGAAGAGCACGACGGTCTCGTCCTCGGCGGCCATGTGGTGCGCGGCCTCGAGCACGGCTTCGAGCTTGCCGGCAAAGGTCGCCGCACTGGCGACCGCGTCGACGAAGCGACCATAGACGTTCTCCTGGAGGTCGACGTCGACGGCGACGTACAGGTCGAGCTTGGACTCCACGTAGTGGTACAGGGCACCGGTCGTGATCCCTGCCTCGTTGGCGACGTCTTTGTTGGTCACCGCCCCGTAGCCGCGCTCGCCGAACAGGCGCCGGGCGCCGTCGAGGATCGCCCGCCACGTCTCGGCGGAGTCGGTTGCCGGCGGGCGACCCCGCTTGCGCCCGGTGCCCTCGGTGACGACCATGGGCGCGAGTATGACGCCCCGCCACGCTGCGCAGCGGAGCGGAGCGGCACCGCGGAGGGACGGGTGACCGCACCCGGCGCACCGCCGCTCGGGTTGCGGACAGGCCGCGGCCGTCAGGGGCGGCTGGAATCGACGGCCTTGACCAGCCGGTCGAAGACCGCGTCCGGCCGCCCGACGCCGTTCACGACGACGAGGCGGTTCTGATCGCCGTAGTGCTTGATCAGCGGGAACGTCTGCTCCTCGTAGAGATCGAGCCGGCGATTGACCGATTCGGGCGTGTCGTCGCCGCGCTGCTTGACGTCGCCACCGCACACCTCACAGATCCACGGGTCGGGGTCGGTGCCGCTCGAGGTGTAGTTCGTGCCGCAGTCCTGGCAGACCCGGCGTGAGGAGAGCCGTTCGAGGACGATCTCGCGCGGCACGTTCAAGTCGAGCACGACGTCGATCGGCTTCGGACCGACGATCTCGTCGAGCGCATCCGCCTGGTCGATCGTGCGCGGGAACCCGTCGAGGATGTACCCCCGCGACTCGGCGTCGGGTGCGCCGAGTCGCTCGCGCACCAGACCGATCATCACGTCGTCGCCGACGAGCCCGCCGGAGTCCATGATCTTCTTGGCCATCAACCCGAGCTCGGTCCCCTCACGCACGGCGCCGCGCAGCATCTCGCCGGTCGAGATGTGCGGGACGACGAAGTGCCGGGACAACCGCACGCACTGCGTGCCCTTGCCGGCACCCTGCCGCCCGAGGATGATCAGTCGGGCGCCTGGGATCACGGCGCCCTACTTCAGGAAGCCCTCGTAGTTGCGGAGCGTGAGCTGGCTGTCGATCTGACGCATCAGCTCGAGGGCCACGCCGACCGAGATCAGCACGCTCGTGCCGGCGAACCCGAAGGTGCCGACGCCCGCGACCAGCAGGAGGATGTACGGCAGGATGGCGATGACCGCGATGAACACCGCGCCGGGCAGCGTGATCCGGTTGACCGCCTTGCCGAGGTACTTCTCGGTCTGCGGGCCGGGGCGCACGCCGGGGATGAACCCGCCCTGGCGCCGCAGCTGATCGGCCTGGCGGACCGGATCGAAGGCGATCGAGTTGTAGAAGTAGGCGAAGGCGATGATCATCAGCGCGAACAGCCCGATGTAGACCCAGTTCTGCGGGTTGACGATGTACTGGTCGACGACCCTGGCGACCTCGCCGCGCCAGCCCTCGCCGGAACCGAGCACGTTGGACAGGATCACCGGCAGCAGCAGGATCGAGCTGGCGAAGATGATCGGGATGACGCCGGATTGGTTGACCTTGAGCGGGATGTAGGTGTTCTGGCCACCCATCATCCGCCGGCCGACCACCCGTTTGGCGAACTGCACCGGGATCCGTCGCTGGCCGAGTTCGACGAACACGACCGCCACGATGATGAACAGCGTCAGGACGATCATGGCGATGAACCAGCCCCATCCGCTGAGCTGGAGGATGCTCCAGAACCCGGCGGGCATGCCGGCGACCACCGAGGCGAAGATGATCATCGACATGCCGTTGCCGATGCCGCGCTGGGAGATCAGCTCACCGATCCACATCAGGACCGCCGTGCCGGCGACGAGGGTCGGGATGATCAGGTAGCCGCGGGGCCACAACCCGTCGGGGAGCAGCGGGACCGTCGGCGCCGCGCTGGCCGCCGAGAAGAACGCCGTGCCCCGGCCCGTGCCGAAGATGAACACGAGACCGGTCGCCTGGAGCGTGGCCAGGCCGATCGTGACATAGCGGGTGTACTGGGTGATCTTGCGCTGCCCGACCGCGCCCTCCTGCTGGAGCTCTTCCAGCTTGGGGATGACCACACCGAGCACCTGCATGATGATGCTCGCCGTGATGTACGGCATGATCCCGAGGGCGAAGATCGAGAAGCTCTCGAACGCGCCGCCCGAGAACAGGTTGAGGAACCCGAGCGCGCCCTGCTGGCTGGCCTGGTCACGGAGCTGCTCGATTGCGATCGCATCGACGCCGGGGACGCGGATGGCGACGCCGAGCCGGTACACGACGACCATCGCAACGACGAACAGCAGCTTGTTGCGTAGATCGCTGATCTTGAAGATGTTCAGCAGATTCGAGATCACGCCAGCGTGCTCGCTTTCTCAGGACGGTGTCGGTCGGGGTGGCTCGCCGGTCTCGGGGTCGAGTCCGGCCGGGGCGATGACGGCGCCGAGGTTATCGGGCGGCGCCGCAGGCCCCTGGTCAGCGGTTGGCGAACTGGTTGCCCTTGACCGCCGGCCGACCGGCCTTGCCCTCCGCCTTGAACGGGAGCTCGATCAGGGTGACCGTCCCGCCGGCGGCGACGATCGCCGACTCCGCAGCCCGGGAGACCGCGTGAGCGTGGACGTCGACCTGGCGGGTGATCTCGCCGCGGGCGAGGACCTTGGCGTACGCGTCCTTGCGGACCAGCCCGTGCGCGACGAGCGTCTCGAACGTCACCGTGCTGTCCCCGGTCGTTTCGACCAGATCGGCGAGCGCGTGCAGGTTGATCGCCTGGTACTCGACGCGGAACGGGTTGTTGAAGCCCTTCAGCTTGGGGACCCGCTGCTTGAGCGGCATCTGGCCGCCCTCGAACCCGCGGGCGATCTTGCTGCGGGCGCGCTGGCCCTTGGTGCCGCGCCCGGCGGTCTTGCCGCCCTTGCCACCGGTTCCCCGGCCGACGCGCTTGGGGCTCTTGCGTGCGCCGGGCGCCGGCGCGAGATCGTGGACCTTCATGGTCAGCTTCCTTCTTCGTCGACGTGCACCAGGTGTGGCACACGGGCGATCATGCCGCGGATCTCGGGGCGGTCGGGCAGGGTGTTGGTCGAGCCGATGCGGCCGAGGCCGAGCGCTCGCAGCGTGCCGCGGTGCTTGGGCTTGGTGCCGATCGCCGACTTCGTCTGGGTGACCGTGATCGTGTCGCTCATTCGCTGCCTCCGGTACCTGCCGCAGCCCGGCGCTCGCGCTGGCGGTCGTTGTATGCGTTGAGCAGGCCCTTGGGGACGAACTCCTCGGCTGCGAGGCCGCGGCGGGCGGCGATCTCGTCGGGGCGCTGGAGCGATTTGAGGCCCTGGATCGTGGCGCGAGCCACGTTGATGTGGTTGGCCGAGCCGAGCGACTTGCACAGCACGTCGTGGACGCCGGCCTCTTCGAGGATGACCCGGGCCGCGCCGCCGGCGATCACGCCGGTACCGGCCGCGGCGGGCTTCATCATCACGCGCCCACCACCGGTCCGGCCGATCACCGGGTGGATGATCGTGCCGCCGGCCATCGGCACCTCGAACAGGTTCCGCTTGGCCTCCTCGGTGCCCTTCTGGATCGCCAGCGGCACCTCCTTGGCCTTGCCGTAGCCGAGGCCGACCCGACCGTTGCCGTCGCCGATCACGACGAGGGCGGTGAAGGAGAACCGCCGACCGCCCTTGACGACCTTGGCCACGCGGTTGATCGTGATCACCCGCGATTCACGCAGGCCCCCGTCGTCGTCGCGGTCGCTTCGGCCGTCGCGGTTGTCGCGCCCGAACCCCTGGTTGCTGCCGTTGGCCATCAGAACTCCAAACCTGCTTCACGGGCGGCGGTCGCCACGGCCGCGATCCGGCCGTGGTAGGCGAACCCGCCGCGGTCGAACACGACCTGCTCGATGCCTGCGGCCTTGGCCCGCTCGGCGACGAGCGTGCCGACGCGCGATGCCGCGGCGACGCTCGAACACGAACCAGCGGCCCGCAGATCGGCCTCGGTGGTCGATGCCGCCGCCAGCGTCGTGCCGGCGTCGTCGTCGATCAACTGCACCGAGAGGTGCTTGTTGGATCGGTAGACGGCGAGGCGCGGGCGCGCCGCGGTGCCATGGATCTTCTTGCGCACCCGGCGGTGGCGGCGGATTCGTCCGGTGCGTCGTGCTTGGGCGATCTTGCTCATCGGATCTCCGTTACTTCTTCCCGGCCTTGCCGGCCTTGCGCATGATGCGCTCGCCGGCATAGCGGACGCCCTTGCCCTTGTAGGGCTCGGGCTTGCGGATGCTGCGGATGTTGGCCGCGACCTGGCCGACGATCTCCTTGTCGATCCCGGTCACGATGACCTGGGTCTGCTGGGGGACCTCGAAGCTCACGCCGTCGGGCGCCGAGACGTCGACGGGGTGGCTGAATCCGAGGTTCAGCCGCAGCGCGTTCGGACCCTTGGCCTCGGCCCGGTATCCGACACCGTGGATCTCGAGCTCCTTGCGGAACCCGTCGGTCACCCCGATGACCATGTTGTTCACCAGGCTGCGGGTGAGTCCGTGCAGCGCCTTGGTCTTGTTCTCGTCGTTCGGGCGCTCGACCGTGACCGTCGTGCCGTCGACGACCACCTTGATCAGGACGGGTACGTTGCGCTCGAGGGACCCCTTGGGACCCTTGACCGACACCCTGCTGCCGGCGACGGTGACGTCGACGCCGGCGGGCAAGGTGATGGGTGCGTTACCGATTCGGGACATTGGCATTCCTCACCAGACGAAGCAGAGGACCTCGCCGCCCACGTGGCGCCGGCGCGCCTCGCGGTCGGTCATGAGACCCTGGGACGTGGACAGGACGGCGACCCCGAGACCGCCGAGCACGCGGGGCACGTCGCCGGCGCCGCGGTAGACGCGCAGGCCGGGAGTCGAGATGCGCCGCAGGCCGGCGATCGTGCGATCGCGGTCGGGGGAGTACTTCATCTGGATCGTCAGGACCTCGCCGACGCCCCGGGGGGACGGGCTGGTCTCGAAGCCGCCGATGTAGCCCTCCTTCTGGAGGACCTCGGCGAGGGCGACCTTCTGCTTGGAGGAGGGCATGCGCACCTCGTCGTGCTTGGCCGTGTTCGCGTTGCGCACGCGGGTCAGCATGTCGGCGATGGGATCGGTCATCATGATGGGTTCCTCCTCACCAGCTCGACTTGGTCAGGCCGGGGATCTCGCCGGCGTGTGCCAGCTCGCGCAGGCAGACACGGCACAGACCGAACTTGCGGTACACCGAGCGGGCACGGCCGCACCGCCGGCAGCGGGTGTAGGCACGAACCTTGAACTTCGGCTTGCGGTTGGCCTTGTTGATGAGTGCTTGCTTTGCCATAACGTTCTCTGGGTCTCAGTTCACTTGGTTCGCTTGCCGTGGCGGGGGGTCGTGCGCCGCTTCTTGCGCGGTGCATTGTCGGCTTCGACGCCCCGCTTGAACGGGAACCCGAAGGCATCGAGCAGCGCCTTGCCGCCCTCGTTGTCCGCCGCGGTCGTGACGATGGTGATGTCCATGCCGCGGGGTTGGTCGGCCTTGTCCGGGTTGATCTCGGCGAACATCGTCTGCTCGTTCAAGCCGAAGGTGTAGTTGCCGTTGCCGTCCCACGAGTGGGCCGGCAATCCGCGGAAGTCGCGGATCCGGGGGATCGCCACCGACACCAGCCGGTCGAGGAACTCCCACATGCGATCGCCGCGGATCGTCACCTTGACACCGATCGCCTGGCCCTCGCGCAGCTTGAAGTTGGCGATCGACTTGGTCGCCTTGGTCACGACCGGCTTCTGGCCGGAGATCACGGTGAGATCGTGGACGGCTCCGTCGAGCAGCGACGGCTGCCCGGCCGCACGGCCGACACCCATGTTGATCACGATCTTCTCGAACGTCGGCACCTGCATCACGTTGGTGATCCCGAGCTCGGTGCGGAGCTTGTCCTTGACCTCGTCCTGGTACTTCGCCTTGAGGCGGGGGACGGTCGCAGTGCTCGTCATCGTGTCGCTCACTTGATGACCTCCCCGCTCGGGCGGGCGACGCGCACCTTGGTGCCGTCGTCCAGGACCTTGTAGCCGACGCGCACCTTCTTGCCGTTGTGCACGAGCATCACGTTGCTCGCGTCGAGCGGCATGTCCTTCTCGATGATCCCGCCGGGCTCGTTGGCCCGCGTCGGGCGCTTGTGCTTCGATGCGACGTTGATCCCGTTGACGATGATCTTGTTCGACTTGGGGAAGACGAAGGCGATCTCGCCCTGCCGACCCTTGTCCTTGCCGGTGATCACCTCGACGGTGTCACCCTTCTTCAACTTCAGTCCTCGTGACATGGGTTAGAGCACCTCCGGCGCGAGCGAGACGATTCGCATGAACTTGCGGTCGCGCAGCTCCCGGCCGACCGGGCCGAAGATGCGCGTGCCGCGCGGGGTCAGGTCGTCCTTGATCAGGACGGCGGCGTTCTCGTCGAAGCGGATGTAGCTGCCGTCGGGACGGCGCTTCTCCTTCTTCGTGCGGACGACGACGCACTTGACGACCTCGCCCTTCTTGACGGCGGCGCCGGGCATCGCATCCTTGACCGTGGCGACGAAGATGTCGCCGATCGAGGCGTACCGGCGGCGCGTGCCGCCGAGCACCTTGATGCACAGCACTTCCTTGGCGCCGCTGTTGTCGGCGACGCGGAGTCGTGATTCCTGCTGGATCATCGTCGGCTCACTTCGCCCGCTCGAGCACGTCGGTGACCCGCCAGCGCTTGTTCTTGCTCATCGGGCGGGTCTCCATGACCCGGACCCGGTCGCCGATGTTGACGTCGTTGGTCTCGTCGTGCGCGTACAGCTTCTTGGTCCGCAGGACGAACTTGTTGTACTTCGCGTGCCGGACGCGGTCGACGACGGCGACGACGGCGGTCTTGTCCATCTTGTTCGAAACGACGAGGCCCTCGCGCACCTTGCGCGCGGTTCGCTCGGCGGCCGATCCCTCCGGCTCGGTGGCCGGAGTCGTCGTCGACGTGTCCGGTGTGGTGTCCGGCGTGGTGTCCGGCTCGGTGTCGGCGACCGCGGTCGCCGGGGTGTCTGCCATGTCGGGTCCTTCGGTCATCTCGGTCACCGTGACGTTCCGGCCTCGGCCGCGGCGATCTCACGCTCGCGGATGAGGGTGTTGATTCGGGCGATCTGGCGCCGCACCTTGGGGATCTCGGCGGTGTTGTCGAGCTGCCCGGTGGCGTTGCGGAAGCGCAGGTTGAGTGCCTCCTGCTTGGTCGCCTTGAGTTCGTCGATCAGCTCGCCGAGGCTGAGGTCGGCGAGGTCGGCACGCTTCTTGGCCATCTCAGATCTCCTCGTCCCTGGTGATGATCCGCGCCCGGATCGGCAGCTTCTGGATCGCCTTGTTCAGCGCCTCCTTGGCCAGCGCCTCGTTCGGGTACGACAACTCGAACAGCGTGCGGCCCGGCTTGACCACGGCGACCCAGAACTCCGGGTTGCCCTTGCCCGACCCCATGCGGGTCTCGGCGGGCTTCTTCGTCACCGGCTTGTCCGGGAACACGTTGATCCACACCTTGCCGCCGCGCTTGATCGCGCGGGTCATGGCGATACGGGCGGCCTCGATCTGGCGGGCGGTGAGCCAGCCCGGTTCGAGAGCCTGGATCCCGTACTCGCCGAAGTGCAGGCCGGAGCCGCCCTTGGTCAGGCCGCGGGTGCGGCCGCGATGGTGCTTGCGATGGGCGACCTTGCGGGGCATCAGCATCAGTCGGTCCCCTTTCAGTCCGTACCGCGGAAGTGCGGTGTCTCGTGGCCTTCGCCCTGCGCCGTGCGCCGGGCGATGGCCTCTTCCTCGTCGAGCAGCTTCTCGAGTTCGGGATCAGCTTCCTTGATCAGCGGCTGGGCCTCGGGCTCGGGGACCGCTGCGGTGCTGGGCCGGCTGGCGGACGACACGACCCGGCGCGGGCCGGCCTGGCCCGACGTCTCACCGACCGCCATCGCAGCTTCACGGGCGATCTTGTCCTCGTTGAGCTTCTTGTACGGCGTGATGTCGCCCTTGTAGATCCACACCTTGACGCCGACGCGGCCCGAGGTGGTCTTGGCCTCGCGCATCCCGTAGTCGATGTCGGCGCGCAACGTGTGCAGCGGCACCCGGCCCTCGCGGTACCACTCGGTGCGACTCATCTCGGCGCCGCCCAACCGGCCGGAGCACTGGACGCGGATGCCGAGGGCACCGGCGCGTTGCGCGTTCTGGACCGCCCGCTTCATCGCCCGCCGGAACGCGATCCGGTTGACGAGCTGGTCGGCGACGCCCTGAGCGATCAGGGCCGCATCGAGCTCGGGGGTCTTGATCTCGACGATGTTGAGCTGGATCTTCGGGTTGCCGGTGATGTCGGTGATCATCTTGCGCAGCTCGTCGGCCTGCGCGCCGCGGCGCCCGATGACGATGCCGGGGCGTGCGGTGTGCACGTCGACGCGCAGCTTGTCGCGCGTGCGCTCGATCTCGATCCGGCTGATCGCCGCCGACTCGAGCTGGGTCATGATCTTTTCACGGATCTTCCAGTCCTCGGTCAGGTAGTCCTTGTACTCACGCTCGCTGAACCAACGCGACTTCCAGTCGGTCGTGATCCCGAGTCGGAACCCGTAGGGGTTGATCTTCTGGCCCATTAGTTCTCCTCAGCCTCTCCGTCGGTCCCAGCGGCTTCAGGCTGGTCGGCCGAGTCGCCAGCCTCGTCGCTGGCGCTTCCCTCGGCGGCCTTCTCGGTTGACTCGGCCTCACCGGCGTCGGCGGTTGCTTGCGTTCGGTCGGCCGAGTCGCCAGCCTCGTCGCTGGCGCTTCCCTCGGCGGTCTTCTCGGTTGACTCGGCCTCACCGGCGTCGGCGGTGGTGCCGGGCTTGGCGAAGCCGGCGGCTTCGGCGGACTCGACCGAGTCGAACCACACCTCGGCCTTGGTCGCCTTGTAGTACCGGCTCCCCGGCTCGTGGAAGAGCATCGAGCCGGCATTGCCCTTGATCGGGTAGCCGTCGGGTGCCTCGCTGCTGTCCGCGAGCGGCTCGGCGCTGCCGGCCCATTGGCCTTCGACGACCTCCGCCTCGGCGACGGCCGCTGCGGATTCGGTCCCAACGGTCGGCTCATCGACGGCTTCCTCGGCAGCCGTGTCGGCCTGGTCGGTCCCGGTCGATTCGGCGGCATCCGGGCCGCCCTTGCGGCTGCGGGCGACGCGCGCCCGGCGGCTGGCTGCCGACGACTGCGGGCGGCCCCGACCGGTGCTCCCGCCCGCCCGCTCCTGGCGAGCGTGCAGGACGGCGATGCGGTCGTCGCTCATCCGGGCGACGATGACGGTGATGTGGCAGCTGCGCTTGTTGATCCGCGACGCGCGGCCCCGGGCGCGGGGGCGGAACCGCTTGAGCGTCGGCCCCTCATCGGCGAAGCAGGCGACGACGAAGAGCTCGTCGGGATCCTGGAGGTCGTTGGCAACCGCGTTGGCGACCGCGCTGGCGAGCACCTTGCGGACGTCGCGGGCGATGTGGCGCTCGGTGAACTGCAGCACCTGGTCGGCGCTGCGCACGTCGAGGCCGCGGATCAGGTCGAGCACCTCGCGCGCCTTGGACGCCGAGGCACGGACGTACTTGGCGGTGGCCTTCGTGCCCGACCGCTCGCCGACGACGAAGGACTTCTCGTTGAGCTTCGGACCGGTCATCAGCGACGAGCTCCCCGCTCTTGCCCGGCATGGAACTTGAACGTCCGGGTCGGGCTGAACTCGCCGAGCTTGTGGCCGACCATCGACTCGGTGACGTACACCGGGACGTGCTTGCGGCCGTCGTGGACGGCGATCGTGTGCCCGACCATGTCGGGGATGATCGTGGAGCGGCGCGACCAGGTCTTCACCACTCGGCGCTCGCCGGCGGCGTTCTGCGCGTCGATCTTCTTGAGCAGGTGCTCGTCGACGAACGGGCCCTTCTTCAGACTGCGGGACATGCGGTTTCCGTACCCTTCTGGTTCCTGGTCCGCCGCGTCAGCGGCGACCCCTGCCGGAGCGGCGGCGGCGGATGATCAGCTGCTGGCTGGACTTCTTCTTGTTGCGGGTGCGGCCCTCGGGCTGGCCCCACGGCGACACGGCAGGGCGACCTCCCGAGGTCCGACCCTCACCACCACCGAGCGGGTGGTCGACCGGGTTCATCGCCACGCCGCGGGTCTGGGGGCGCTTGCCCCGCCAGCGGTTGCGACCGGCCTTGCCGATCTTGATCAGCTCGTGCTCGGAGTTGCCGACCTCGCCGACGGTCGCCCGGCAGTCGATCAGCACCCGGCGCATCTCGGTCGAGGGCATGCGCAGCGTGGCGTAGTCGCCGTCCTTGGCGACGAGCTGAACGGCGATCCCGGCCGAACGGCCGATCTTGCCACCCTGGCCCGGACGCAGTTCGACGTTGTGCACGACCGTGCCGACCGGGATGTAGCGCAGCTCCATCGCGTTGCCGGGCTTGATGTCGGCCCCGTGGCCGCTCTGGACCTGGTCGCCGACACCGAGGCCACGCGGGGCGAGGATGTAGGCCTTCGCGCCGTCGGCGTAGTGGAGCAGCGCGATCCGACAGGTGCGGTTCGGGTCGTACTCGATCGCCGCGACCTTGGCCGGCACCCCGTCCTTGACCCGCTTGAAGTCGATGATCCGGTACTGCTGCTTGTGCCCGCCACCGCGGTGGCGCGAGGTCTTGCGGCCGTAGCTGTTGCGACCGCCGGTCTTGGACTTCTTCGCCAGGAGCGTCTTTTCCGGCGTCGTCTTGGTGATCTCGCCGAAGTCGGAGCTCGTCTGGAAGCGACGGCCGGGGCTGGTGGGCTTGCGGGAACGGATGGCCATGATGCGCTCAGTTCTCGAACAGCGGGATCTCGCCCGCGGCCAGGGTGACGATGGCCCGCTTGGTGTCGGGCGTGGTGCCGACGCGGTTGGTCCCACGGGTGCGCTTGCGCTTCCCGTTGCGGTTGAGGGTGTTGACCTTGAGCACCTCGACGCCCCAGATCGCCTCGACCGCGTCGCGGATCTCGGGCTTGGACGCCGACGGGTGCACGCGGAACGTGTAGACCCCGGTCTCGATCAGGCCGTAGCTCTTCTCGGAGACGATCGGAGCGATGATGATGTCGCGCGGGTCCTTCATGTCGTTGTCTCGCCCTCGGAGTCGGTCTCGTCTGCGGTCGTCTGGTCGGGCTCGGCGCCATCCTCGTCGCCGGCGCTTCCCTCGGCGGCGGCGTCAGCGGCGGCAGCGTCATCGGCATCGGCATCGGCATCGGCATCGGCATCGGCATCGTCGACAGCGTCATCGGCCGTGTCGCCGATCACGTCGTCGGCGGCCGGCGCCGACGTCGCGTCCGCGGTCTCGGTCGGGGCCTCGGCGGTCGGCTGCGCCGCGCTCGACGTTGCGGCCTGGCCGGTCGGGAGGGTCGACGTCGTGAAGACGATCCAGTCGTTGCACAGCACGTCGTAGGCGTTGAGCTCGGCGACGTCGATCACCTGGACGCGGGGCAGGTTGCGGAAGCTGAGCGCCGCAGCAGCATCGTCGTCGCGGTCGAGGACGATCAACGCCGTCCCCTCGATGCCGAGCGCGTCGATCGCCCGCCTGGCGTCCTTGGTGCGGGGGGTCTCGATGCCCCAGGACTCGATGACGATGATCTTGCCGTCGTTGGCCCGGTCGGACAGCGCGGACCGCAGGGCCGCCTTGATCATCTTCTTCGGGGTCTTCTGGCCGTACTTGCGCGGCTTGGGTCCGTGGGCGACGCCGCCACCGGTGAACTGCGGCGAACGGATCGACCCCTGACGGGCGTTGCCGGTGCCCTTCTGGCGGTACGGCTTGGCGCCGCCACCGCGAACGTCGGCGCGGGTCTTGGTGCTCTGGGACCCGGAGCGGCGGGCGGCGAGCTGCGCGGTGACGACCTGGTGCATCAGCGGCACGTTCGGCTGCACGCCGAACATCGCCTCGTCGAGCTCGACGGTGCCGGCGTCCTTGCCGGCCGGGTTCTTGACGGTCAGCGTCGCCATGATCAGGCTCCCTTCCCTGCGAGCTTGACGGCGTTGCGGACGACGACCACGCCGCCGGCGGGGCCGGGAACCGCGCCCTTCACCAGCAAGAGGTTGCGCTCGCCGTCGGACTGCACGACCTCGAGGTTCTGGGTGGTGACCTGCTCGTGGCCCATGTGGCCGGCCATCCGCACGCCCTTGAACACCCGGGCGGGGAAGGCACACGACCCGATCGCGCCGGGCTTGCGGTGGCTCTTGTGGTTACCGTGCGAGGCCGGCTGGCCCTTGAAGTTGTGCCGCTTCATCACGCCGGCGAACCCCTTGCCCCGGCTCGTGCCGGTGACGTCGACCTTGGAACCCGACGGGATCTGCTCGACGGTGATCTCCTGGCCGACCTCGAAGCCGTCGACCGAGTCGAGGCGGAGTTCGACGAGGCGCTTGCCCGGATCGACCCCGGCCTTGGCGTAGTGGCCGGCGATCGGCTTGGTCAGCTTCTTCGCGTCCCGATGGCCGTAGGTGACCTGCAGTGCGTTGTACCCGTCGTGGGCGTCGGTCTTGATCTGCACGATGCGCATGGGGTCGACGCGCACGACCGTCACGGGGACGACCTTGTCGTCCACCCACGTCTGCGTCATGCCGACCTTCTCGCCGACGATCGCTAGTTGTGCCATGAGGCGGTTCCTTCTCGTTGTCCAAACCCATCGCGCACCGGGCGGTGCGTGGGGCTCTCCACGCAAAAGCTCCGCCGTCCGAGGGATCCACGGACACGCGGAGCTTTGAAACTCTGTTGTCGCCCGGCGGTTCCGGTCCCCAGCGTCGTGGGCGGCCTACCGAGACATCGATTGCGAAGTGTGTTGGTGCCCGGGATGCCTCCCGAACACGGCCAGGCAATGCTAGGACCGCCCGCCGGGCGTTCCAACCCGCCGAGCCTGCCGATCCGCGGCGACCCGGCGGTTGCTCCCGCGTGGTGCTCGGTCAATCCCTCCAGGGTGGGAGCTCGACGCCCGGGTCTTCCAGATCGATGGCGAACCCGGTCCACAGATACCAGTTCGGGTCGACATCTTGGGGAAAGTCGAGGCGGATGCCGATGCTCGCGTTCCAGTGGGTCACGTCGGCCA
Source organism: Ilumatobacteraceae bacterium (assembly GCA_963825565.1). Lineage (GTDB taxonomy): Bacteria > Actinomycetota > Acidimicrobiia > Acidimicrobiales > Ilumatobacteraceae > JBFGCT01. The sequence continues at coordinate 218,283 of CAWGTW010000016.1, read as the reverse complement.
GAGACGAGCCGGACGCGGGACGGACGCGGGACTCGACCCACCCGGTGATCGTGGTGGACGCGCCGCCCGAGGCCACCTGATCGGAGAGCGTGGACTCGCCGGAGATCGACACGGCGAGCTCGATCGGTCCGCCGGCGAGCCAGTCGCCGAAGCCGTCGTCGCTCCAGTGGTGTGCTGGGAAGGGGAAGTCGGCGGGCGGTGTGCTCGGCTTCTGGCCGTACACGAGGGGACCGAACGTGCCGCTCACCGAGCCGGTCGCCGACGTCGTGCCCTGCCAGCACGGCTCGAATCCCGGGCAGACGAGCTCGAGAGCGACGGTTCCCGCGACCGTGCCGGCGGTGAAATCGAACACCACGTCGAAGTCGGCGGCATCGGTGCAGGCCGACAGGATCAGCGGGATCGATTCCGAGCGCGACTCGCGATACTCGAGGCAGTTGATGCCCGAGTTGCCGACCACGATGCCGGCGGTGTCGGACGTGACCGGGTGCACGCTGCCGCCGGTGAGCTGGTCCGGTGCCGTCTCGTCCGCGTCCGTCCCGTCCGCCGCATCGCCGGCCGGCGTACCGCCCTGCTCGTCCGTTCCCGCCGAGTGCGCAGTCGCCTCTGTGGACGCCGGCGGCTCCAACTCGGCGGCGGCGGCCAGCACCGCGGCGACCAGGTCGGGATCACAGCTGGTCAGGTCGGCGGTCAACAGCTCCGCCGCAGCACCTTCCCGGCCCGCCGCACCGGCGAGCTGGGCACGGATCTGGGCGGCCATCGCCCGGTAGCAGTCGCGCGTCCCGGCGATCAGCGCCCCCTGCGAGGCGACCAGGTACTGGCGCACGCGGTCGCGCATCGCATCGCGGGTCATGCCGTGCTTGGTCGCCCCCGCTTGGCTCAGCGCCTGGGCGACCGCGGCGTAGAAGGCGTACTGCGCCGGCAACTGCACCTCGTGCAGGCCGCCGAACACGCTCACCGACGTCGGGCGCACCTCCTCGGAGAGCTGCTGGTCAAGTCGCTCGAGGGCCGTGGCCACCTGGGCGTCGGCCTCGTCGATCCCTTGCTCGAGGCCGCTGGTCGTCGAGCCGGCGGCGTTCTCGAGCTGCTGCAGTTGGACGCCGACCGTGCCGACGGCGTCGGCGAGATCACGGCCCGGTCTGCCGCCGATCAGACCCACCACGGCCGCGTACTTGTCGAGCTGGGTGCGCACCCGAGCGATGTCGACCAGCGCCCCGGGCCGACCGGACACGACCGCCGCACGGGTGGCCTGCAGCACGTCGCGGATCTCGGCGAGGTTGGTGCGCAGCACCTGGGCGGCGTCGCGCGCCGCCGGCATCGACAGCAGCAGCGCGGGGAGTTGTGCATTGAGCGTGTTCTTGAACGTCTGCCGGGCGCCGCGCTTGTCGTCTTCGAGCAACTGCAGGGCGGCGTTCTTCTCCTGCTCCAACGTCTCCACCATCCGGCGGTAGGCGGCCAGCTGTGAGCCGGTCAGCGCGAGCTCACGGTCGAGCAACGCGGCGCGGGCCGTCGTCAGCAGACCGTCGTAGTAGCTGCGCAGCTCGTTCTGGACGTCGGCGGCGTTGCGGTAGACGCGGTTGCGCTGGAAGAGGGCGCTGAACACATCGGCGAAGGCGAGCACCTGCTGCGGCCCGGCGGCGGCGTGCACCGGCGCGGTGGGCGCCGGCGCGGCGGCACCGCTCGCTCCCAGCAACAGGAACGCAACGAGGAAGGCGACGCGGCGCTTCACGGCGTCACCGCCGCGATCAGCTCGTCGTAGTCGCCCTGCGCGTCGGGCTCCAGGACGAACGTCTCGACGCTCGCCAGCACGTCGTCCATGAACGTGACGAGGAGTTGGCCACCGACCAGCGCCGTGCCGCCCTCACCCGTCACCTCCGCCAGGTCGACCTCCTGCAGCTCGACGCCGGCGAGCTGCGCGCGCACCTCGTCGCGGTCCATCCCTTCCTCGAAGTCGGTCGGCGAGAGGTGGCCCGGGTACCACGCGCCGTCACCGGCGTGGTCGATGTCTGCCATCAGCACGAGCTGACCGTCGATGAAGTCGAAGCGGCTCCCGAGCTCGAGGTAGTCCCACGTCTCGTGGCGGACGACGCCGAGGGCGGTCGGGACGAAGACGATGCGGAAGGCCTGCGGCTCGCCGACGAGGGCCATCAGGTTGGGGCGAAGATCGTCGATGGGCGTGGCCATGGCGTCCTCGAGGGTGATCACGTCGTCGACGTCTCCCCCGACGGCGCTGTCGGCCACCTCGTCGGCCGCGCTGACCTCGGCGACATCGCCCGCCCCGGTCACGTCATCGCCGCCACCCGAACCACCGCAGCCGGAGGTACCCAGCAGTAGGCACCCGACGAGTCCGACCATCAACCGCGCCGCGGCCCTCATGATTTCGACGGTGCGACCGGCCGGTCCTGCAGCCTAGGGTCGAACGCCCCGGTCAGGGGTCACATCGCGGGATGGTCGGCTTCGTCGACTGACGACACACCCCTTGCGTCACACCCCTTGCGTCATGTTGCAGTTGTGTTACGGTCTGCGGCGCGGGCCCCACGACCAAGGGGGCAGAACTCATGGACAACTACGACGCGGTCGACTCCGCTGTCGGATTCGATGTCGGCAGCCTGGTCGTCCCGTTCGCGCAGTCGATGGGACGGCTGGTCGTCGTCCTGATCGGCTGGATCGTGCTGATGGGCGTGGTCCGCCGTCTGATCCGCCGAATCGACGACGATCGATTCCGAGAGCAGCTGCTGTTCTTCGTTCCCAAGATCATCGCGGTCGTGACGGCCGTCGTCGCACTCGCGGCGATCGGCATCGACGTCTCGGGGATGGCCGCCGTGATGGCGACGGTCGGGTTCACGGGCGCGGTGATCTTCACGCCCGTCGGCCAGAACCTGGTCGCCGGAGCGATGATCCGGATCGACGACATCTACCGGGTCGGCGAGGCGGTGACGGTCGGCGACATCCATGGCAAGGTCGTCTACCGGTCGATGCTGCGGACCGAGCTCGAGCTGCCGGACGGCTCCAAGGCGTGGGTCCCCAACTCCGCGTTCCAGGAGAACCAGGTCATGAACCACAGCCGGATGGGCGGCTGGCGGATCTGTGTCCAGGTCCCGCTCGACTGTGCGTCCGATCGGACGACGGCACACCAGGTGATGAACGAGGTCGTCACGTCGCTGGCGTGGAACAGCACCGGCAAGCGACCGTTCGTCGCCTTCGATCACGTCGGGAGCGAAGCGATGTTCTTCAACGCCTACGCATGGATCGACGACCGGACCCAGGAGCCGTGGTTCCGCGGCCTGCTGCTGAGCACGATCGTCGACGCGCTCGAGGCCGTCGGGGTGTCGGTCGGCCAGACGACCAACCTGTCGATCGGTGCCAGCCGCCGGGAAGCCGACCGCGAGACGCACGTCGGCAGCTGAGGCTGCCGCCGGCACCCGTCGCGCTCCCGTCCGGTGTTCCTCCGTCCCCGTCCCCACGGCGACCCGGGCCGGCTCACGGGCGGGAAGAGAGGGTGACGGGGAGTTCGATCTCCTCACCGTCGCGCACGATCGTCAGGGTGACCGAGTCGCCCGGCTGCTGGTCGCGGATCGCCGCGATCAAACCGGTGGTGCCGTCGGTCGGAGCGCCGTCGACGGCGACGATCAGGTCGTCCGGCGCGACCCCGATCTCGGCGGCCGGTGTTCCTTCCTCCACGCCGGTGACGATGGCACCCTGCCCGCCGTCGCGCCGGTCGTCGAGCGCGACGCCGAGAAAGCCCTCGCGGCGCTCGACCCCGTCGGCGCGGTCGCGCAGCACGTCGATCACCCGCAGCGCCTCGCCGACCGAGATGGCGAAGCTGACGTTCGTCGCCGCGATCACCGCGGAGTCGCGGGCGACGGCGGTGTTGATCCCGACCACCTCGCCCGCCGCGTTGACGAGCGGGCCGCCCGAGTTGCCCGACGAGATCGCGGCATCGGTCTGGATCAGGCCGTCGAGGAACACGTTGTCCTGGGCGATCGTGCGATCGAGCGCGGAGACGATGCCGAGGGTCACCGACGGGTCGCCGTCGAGACCGAGGGCGAACCCGATCGCGACCACGTCGTCGCCGAGCCGGACGCTGCCCGGGTCGGCGAACGTCGCCGCCTGGAATCCGTCGCCGTCCATCCGCAGCAGGGCGAGGTCGTTGCCCTGATCGATCGCCAGCAGGCTGACCTCGCGCGGTTCGGTCTCGCCGGCCAGCCGGACCCGGATCGATCCGGCGTCCTCGACGACGTGGGCATTGGTCAGGATCTCGCCGTCGGAGGTGACGATGACCCCGGTGCCGACCGCGGTCCCACCGCTGACATCGGCGCTGATCGTGACGACCGACGGGGCGACGTACTCGGCGACCCTGGCGACGTCGATCCGCGCCTCGGAGGGGTCGCGAGGAGCCGCGACATCGATCGGCTCACTCGACGGCCGCGTCGGCGGCCGGTCCATCCAGTTCGACACCTGGCCGCCGGCGATCACGCCGAACATCCCGGCGATCGACGCGACGAACGCCACGAGGACGACGAGCATCACGTTGTGCCGTGGCTCGCGGGCGGGGGTGCAGGCGCGTACGGCGCTGCACCCGGCGAGGGAGGTGGCAGATCGGCCATACCCCGGTTCTATCGGCCGCTGAAGCCCTCGCCTGGAACGGCGACCGGGTTCACACCGGTTTCACAACTTCAGCGTGCCCGCCGAGCGCCGGGGACGACCCGCGCCGTCAGGCGTTCTGGATCTTGATCTCGATGTCGACCCCGGCCGGCAGCTCGATGCGCTGCAGGCTGTCGATCGTCTTCGCGTTGGGGTTGACGATGTCGATCAGGCGCTTGTGGACACGCATCTCGAAGTGCTCGCGGGAGTCCTTGTCGACGTGCGGTCCGCGGATCACCGTGTACCGGTGCTTGGCGGTCGGCAGCGGGATCGGGCCGCGGATGCTGGCGTCGGTGCGGGTGACGGTCTCGACGATCTTCTTCGTCGATTGGTCGATGATCTCGTGATCGAACGCCTTGAGGCGGATGCGGATGCTCTGGGCCATGGGTCAGTCGTTTCTGTCGTTCGTCGGGGTCACGTGGTGATCGTCACTTGAGGATCTTGGTGACACGACCAGCGCCCACCGTACGACCACCCTCACGGATCGCGAACCGCAACCCCTCATCCATCGCGATCGGCTTCCCCAACTCCACCGTCATCTCCACGTTGTCACCCGGCATCACCATCTCCGTCCCCTCCGGCAACTTGATCGACCCCGTCACATCCGTCGTCCGAAAGAAAAACTGCGGCCGATAATTATTGAAGAACGGCTTATGACGACCACCCTCATCCTTCGTCAAAATATACACATTCCCCTCAAAATCAGTATGCGGCGTAATCGAACCCGGCTTACACAACACCTGACCCCGCTCCACATCATCCTTCCCCGTCCCCCGCAACAACGCCCCAATATTGTCACCAGCACGACCCTCATCCAACAACTTCCGGAACATCTCCACCCCGGTACACGTCGTCTTCTGCGTCGGCCGCAACCCCACAATCTCAATCTCGTCACCGGTATGGATCACACCCTGCTCCACCTTCCCGGTCACCACCGTCCCCCGACCCGTGATCGTGAACACATCCTCGATCGGCATCAAGAACGGCTTGTCCAACTCCCGCACCGGCTCAGGGATCGACGCATCACAGGCATCCAACAACTCCATGATCTGCGCCTGCGCATCAGCATCACCCTCCAACGCCTTCAACGCCGACACCTGCACCACCGGCGCCTCATCACCCGGGAACTCATACTCGTTCAACAACTCCCGCACCTCGAGCTCCACCAACTCGATCAACTCATCATCATCCACCGCATCAGCCTTGTTCAACGCCACCACGATGTACGGCACCCCCACCTGCCGCGCCAACAACACATGCTCACGCGTCTGCGGCATCGGCCCATCAGTCGCCGCCACCACCAAAATCGCACCATCCACCTGCGCCGCACCCGTAATCATATTCTTGATATAATCCGCATGACCCGGCATATCCACATGCGCATAATGCCGATTCGCCGTCTCATACTCAATATGAGCAATCGAAATCGTAATACCCCGCGCCTTCTCCTCCGGCGCCTTATCAATCGAATCAAACGGCGAATACTCCGCCAACCCCTGCTCCGCCAACGTCTTCGAAATCGCCGCCGTCAACGTCGTCTTACCATGGTCAATATGACCCATCGTACCAATATTCACATGCGGCTTCGTCCGCTCAAACTTCTTCTTGCTCATGGCCTTGCGACTCCAATGTTGATTTCGTTGTCTGGATGGGTTGTCAAAGAACGCCGGGACGAACCCCGGTGGTGATGATGCGGGCTCCGGACGATCACTCGCCGCGCACCCGCTTCACGATCTCCTCGGCGATGGTCTTGGGGACCTCCGCGTACTCGCTGAACTGCATGGTGTACGTCGCCCGGCCCTGGGTGCGCGAGCGCAGGTCGGTGCTGTAGCCGAACATCTCCGACAGCGGGACCTGGGCATTGACGACCTGGGTGTTGCCACGCGCTTCCATGCCGCCGACGCGTCCGCGCCGGCTCGAGAGGTCGCCCATCACGTCGCCGGTGTAGTCCTCGGGGGTGACGACCTCGACCGACATGATCGGCTCCATCAGCACCGGCTTGGCGAGCTCGGCCGCCTTGCGGAACACGTGCTGGCCGGCGATCTTGAAGGCCATCTCCGACGAGTCGACGTCGTGGTACTGGCCATCGACGAGGGACACCTTGACGTCGACGGTCGGATACCCGGCGAGCACGCCGTTGTCGAGCGACGATTGCATGCCCTGGTTGGTCGGCTGGATGTACTCGCGCGGGATGCGGCCGCCGGTGATCTTGTCCTCGAACTCGTACCCGCCGCCCGGGTTCGGCTCCATGTCGATCTTGACGACTGCGAACTGGCCGGAGCCACCCGACTGCTTGATGTGGCGGTACTCGACGTTCTGCACCGCCTTGGTGATCGTCTCACGGTAGGCGACCTGCGGCTTGCCGACGGTCGCCTCGACGGAGAACTCCCGCTGCATGCGGTCGACCAGCACCTCGAGGTGCAGCTCGCCCATGCCGGAGATCACGGTCTGGCCGGTCTCGTCGTCGGTGCGGATGCGGAACGTCGGGTCCTCGTCGGAGAGCGACTTGAGCGCCTTGCCCAGCTTCTCCTGGTCGGACTTGGTCTTCGGCTCGATCGCCACGTGGATCACCGGCTCGGGGAACTCCATGCGCTCGAGCACGACGGGGTCGCTGCGGTCGCACAGCGTGTCGCCGGTCGTGACGTTCTTGAAGCCGAGGCCGGCGACGATGTCCCCGGCCATCGCCACGTCGAGGTCCTCACGCTGGTTGGCGTGCATCAGCAGGATGCGGCCGAGGCGCTCGCGATCCTCCTTGACCGAGTTGAACACCTCGTCGCCCTTGTTGATCTCACCGGAGTAGACCCGGAAATACGTCAGCTTGCCGAACGGGTCGGAGACGATCTTGAACGCCAGCGCGGCAAACGCCTCGTCCTCCGGGCCGCGGTGGATCACCTCGTCGCCCTTCAGGTTCGTGCCTTCGGCGGGCGGGATGTCGAGCGGGCTCGGCAGATAGTCGATGACCGCGTCGAGCATCGGCTGGACGCCCTTGTTCTTGAACGCCGAACCGCACAGGATCGGCACGAAGTCGAACGCCAGCGTGCCCTTGCGGATCGCCTTCTTGATCGCCTCCTCGGAGACGTCCTTGCCGTCGAGGTAGGCGTGGAACAGGTCGTCGTCCTGCGTGGCGATCAGCTCCATCATCGCCTCGCGGTACTCGTCGGCCAGGTCGACCATGTGCTCGGGGATGTCGACCTCGTCCCACTTCGCGCCGAGCTCCTCGTCACGCCAGATCAACGCCTTCATCTTGACCAGGTCGACCAGCCCGGCGAACGGCTCGTTGGCCTCGGGTCCGCCGGCGCCCACCGGGAGCTGGAGCACGAGGGGGACGGCCTGCAGCCGATCCTTGACCATCTGCACCGTGCGATAGAAGTCGGCGCCGATGCGGTCCATCTTGTTGACGAAGCACATCCGCGGGACCTTGTAGGTGTTGGCCTGCCGCCACACGGTCTCGGTCTGCGGTTCGACGCCGGCGACGGAGTCGAACACGGTGACCGCGCCGTCGAGCACCCGCAGCGAGCGCTCGACCTCGATCGTGAAGTCGACGTGCCCGGGCGTGTCGATGATGTTGATGCGGTGGTTCTTCCACACGCAGGTCGTGGCCGCAGACGTGATCGTGATGCCCCGCTCCTGCTCTTGGGCCATGTGGTCCATCGTCGCCGCGCCGTCGTGGACCTCGCCGATCTTGTAGCTCTTGCCCGTGTAGTAGAGGATGCGCTCGGTCGTGGTCGTCTTGCCCGCATCGATGTGCGCCATGATGCCGATGTTGCGGGTGCGCTCCAGGGGGAACTCTCGCTTGGCCATCTCTCTACTCTCCGTCTCAAAGGGCAACCGTGCGGGGGATCTGCGACGCATCAAGCGCCGCAGGCACGGCTGTGCAGTGTACCGGCCGAATCCCCGCCGCAACCGACGACGCTGGTTTCCCTCGCGCGGCCGGGCCGCGCGAACTCGGCTCCTCGACGAGCGTCAGAACGAAGAGACCGGAATCGTCAGCGGCGTGACCAGCTGACGTGGTCGGCGAGGGCATCGACGGCGGCGAGCGCGGCCAGCGCCCCCGACGCAGTGACCAGGCGGCCCGCGTCGGCGTGGGCCACCCGCGACGATCGCACCTGTGCGCCGAGGCGGGCGAGGTCGCCCTCGGCAAGCCAGTGGCCCGTCGCCTCACACCCGTCGAGGAGCCCGGCACTGGCGAGCAGCAGGCTGCCGGTCGAGATCGCCAGCACGCCCCTCGCCGCCGACGCCGCGTCCCGGAGCCAGGCGCTCACCGCTTCGTCGCCGGCGACTCGGCTCCAGCCGAGACCACCCGGCACGACCAGGACGTCACACCGCACACCGTCGTCCGCGCCGGCGTCGGCCACGACCGGGCGGGCCGGCTCGACGCCGGTGACCCGGCCGGGCCGCGCGCCGACGAGCACGATGTCGGCGTGCAGCCGGTCGGCGAGGCGGGCGATGGGCACCTCGGCCTCGACGGTCGTGACGCCTTGGTACACGAGCACCGCGACCGTCGCGTGCGGGTCGGTCAGGCGACGACCGGTGAGCGGCTCGTGCGGCAGCCGACGGACGCGCGCCCGGTGCCGCCGGCGGACGGCCAGCCCGGCGATCACCTTCAGCCGACCGACGCGTTCACGCCCGGCCCTGGATGTAGTCGTAGAGCTGGTCGTTCTCCTGCTCGAGATGGCCGAGCCGCCACTTGACGACATCGCCGATCGAGACGATGCCGGCCAGCGCCCCGGCGTCGTCGACGACCGGCAGGTGGCGGATCCGGCGGTCGGTCATCATCGCCATCAGCTCGTCGACCGAGTCGGCCATCGCACAGGTGACCACGTGGTCCGACATCGCCGACGACACCGGGCGCCCGAGCGTCGAGGCACCGTGGCCGGCCAGCGCGCGCACGACGTCGCGTTCGGACAGGATCCCGTCGATCGACGACCCGTCGGTGCTGACGACGAGTGCGCCGACGCCATGGTCGCGCAGTGAGGCGGTCGCATCGGCGAGTGTCGATGACGGTGGGATCGTCGCGACGGACGACCCCTTGATGTTGAGAATCGATTGGACGTTCATCGAGTACCCCTCTCGTGCCAAGTCGTGTCGACGCGCTGTCGAGAACTCCCCCGTCGTCCGATCCTAGTTCATTTGTGAACCACCGATCGTTGCGAACACGCGACGAAGCCCGGTCCACAGGGGCTCCGGGCTTCGCAGTCGGGGGTGGGTGTCTCGCCGGCCGACCGGCGGCAGGTCACCAGCGGTAGTGGGCGAAGGCCTTGTTCGACTCGGCCATCTTCTGCATGTCGTCGCGGCGCTTCATCGCCGCGCCAAGGCCGTTGGCCGCATCCATCAACTCGTTGGCCAGGCACTGGGCCATCGTCTTCTCGCGCCGCTGGCGGGCGAAGTCGACGATCCAGCGGATCGCCAGCGTCGTCGACCGGCGCGGTCGCACCTCGACGGGGACCTGGTAGGTGGCGCCGCCGACGCGTCGGCTGCGCACCTCGAGCGGCGGCTTGACGTTGTCGATCGCCCGCTTGACGATGTCGATCGCCTGCTCGTCGGCGTCGAGCTTGCTCTGCACGATCTCCATCGCGTCGTAGACGATCTTCTCGGCGACGTTGCGCTTGCCGTGGAGCATGACCTTGTTGATCAGCTGGGTGACGACGACCGATCGGTGGATCGGGTCGGCGACGAGTTCACGCCGTTGGGCGGGGCCTTTGCGCGGCATGACTCAGCTCACTTCTCTTTCTTCGCGCCGTATCGGCTGCGGGCCTGCTTGCGGTTCTTGACGCCGACGGCGTCGAGCGCGCCGCGGATGATCTTGTAGCGGACACCCGGGAGGTCGCGGACGCGACCACCGCGGACGAGCACGATCGAGTGTTCCTGCAGGTTGTGGCCCTCACCGGGGATGTAGGCGGTCACCTCGACGCCGGAGTTGAGCCGGACCCGGGCGACCTTGCGCAGCGCGGAGTTCGGCTTCTTCGGGGTGGTGGTGTACACCCGGGTGCAAACGCCGCGCCGCTGGGGAGAGCCCTTGAGCGCCGGCGTCTTGCTCTTGGTGACTTTCGAGCTCCGGCCCTGACGGACCAGCTGCTGAATGGTGGGCACGAATCAACCTCGTTCGACTGCACGTCTTCGTCGCCGGACCGTCCGGTGACACGACAGAGCAAGGTTATGGCCGCCGCCGGTGTCCGGCAACCTGCCCGGCAGGACGGTCGCCACCCGGCGGCCCGCGATCTGTGTGACCGAACAGGCCCACCGTCGCGATCTTCGGTCACGCAAACCGCCGGGTCCGCGATCTGTGTGACCGCACATGGCGGAGGTCGCGCTGTTCGGTCACGCAGACAGCGGGAGGAGGGGACAGCGGGAGGAGGGGACAGCGGGAGGAGGGGACGGCGGGTGAGAGGGGACGGCGGGTGGGAGGGGACGGCGGGTGGGTCCGCGTGGGGAACATCTGGAAACCCTCAAGGACTCGTCGACGGGTGCCGATGATCCCGTGTGCCTCTCATAGTGCTCGCCGGCGTCGCCGTCAGCGTCACGTTGATCCTCCGCTGGAGACTGGAGTCCCTGGCGCATCGGCGACGGGTCGATGGTCTCGACTGGCGTATCCACGTCAACGGGATCCGCGGCAAGTCGACCGTGTCCCGCATCATCGCGGGCATGCTCCGGGAGCATGGTCTGGTGACCGTCGCCAAGTCGACGGGCACGTTCGCTGCGGTCATCAACCGTTACGGTGTCGACGAACCGATCAACCGCAAGGGACCTGCGACGATTCTCGAGCAGATCGAGATCGCCCGCCAGTACGTGACCCCCGATGTCGACGCGCTGGTCATCGAGTGCATGGCGCTCAAGCCCGAGTACCAGGAGGTCTCCGAGCGGATGATCGTTCGCTCGAACATCGGTGTCCTGACCAACGTGCGCGAGGACCACCAGGACGTGATGGGCGAGACGCTGCCCGAGATCGCTCGCTCGCTGCTGTCGACCTGCCCGTACGGCGGGATCCTGATCACCTCGGAGCAGAACCCGGAGATCATCGAGATCATGGAGGAGGTCGCCGCCGGCAAGGGCTCCAAGCTCGTCGTCGCCGATCCGGAGCGGGTGACCGACGAAGAGGTCGCCCGGTTCGACTACATCGCGTTCAAAGAGAACGTCACGATCGCGCTGTCGGTCGCCGACATCGTCGGGATCCCCCGAGACGTGGCGATGCGCGGGATGGTCGACGCCCCGCCCGACCCTGGCGTCCTGCGGATGAAGGAGCTGCGCATCGCCGACAAGAAGGTGACGTGGGCCAACCTGTTCGCGGTCAACGACCGCGAGTCGATGGTCGCGGCGATGACCAAGCTCGACCCGTTCATGACCGACGAGACCATCGTCGTCGGCATCCTCAACAACCGGTCCGACCGCGAGCGGCGGGCGATCCAGTTCGCCGACGTCGCCGTCCACGACCTGACATTCGATCGGCTGGTCACGTTCGGCGCGTACGAAGGGTTGGTGACCGACCGCCTGAAGGAGAACGGATACCCGACCGAGCACATCCTCAATCTCGGCGACGAGCACAGCTACACCCAGCACGAGATCATCGACCGGATGGTCGTCCAGATGCCGAGCCCACACGTGCTCGTCGTCGGGTTCGTCAACATCCACACCCACCAGGCCGAGGAGATGCTGGAGTACTTCGAGCACGAGGCCGAACCGTGGTTGGTCGCCGAGGGGCTCGAAGGGGCGCCGACGTAACCCGTCGGCGGGCGCGATGCATGACTACCTGCTCTCCTCGGAGTGGGTCCGCTTCGCATTCGTGCTCGGCGTCGCGGTGTCGATGCTGCTGTACGAGCGGCGGCACCTGACGACCGGGTCGATCGTCGTCCCCGGCTACATCGCGGTGTTCATGATCCACCCGCTGGTGATCATCGCGACGTTCGCCAACGTGTTCTTCACCTACTGGCTCGTCAACGTCGTCCTGCGCCGCTTTTTCCTGCTGTACGGCCGGACCAAGTTCACGATCCTCGCCGCGACGTCGACGATCATCCAGAGCGTGCTGCTCCGCGTCACGCCGCGCGGTCCGTGGCTCTGGGAATCGAACATCCCGCTGTTCATCGGCGTCGGGTACGTCGTCCCGGCGCTGATCGCCCACGACATGGCGCGCCAGGGCGTCGCCAAGACGACCCGGTCGGTCCTGCTCGCCGGTTGCATCGTCGCGACGCCGATCTGGCTCGCACTGATCTTCGACCTGCCCGGCGTCAACGACCTCGCCCCGCTCGACGGCTTCGGCAGCATGGCGATCGACGGGAAGTGGCTGCCGCTGGCCGTACTGCTCTCGGTCTTCGCGTCGTGGGCGGTCGCCAAGAACTACGGCCTGCGCAGCGGCGGGTTCGTCGGCGCGGCGTTCATCAGCATGTTCATGGGCGACCCGTGGCAGGTCGCCGCGGCGATCGCGACCGCCACGCTGACCTACCTCGTCGTCACCCGCATCCTGATGAACAACATGATCCTGTTCGGTCGCCGCAAGTTCTCCTCGATGCTGCTCGTGTCATCGCTGATCTCCTGGACGGCGCTCTGGGCGGGCGGGCGGTTCTTCAACGCGGAATGGCAGTCCCACCTCGCCCTGGGCTCGCTGGCGTTGACGCCGCTGCTGCTCCCGGGGTTGCTCGCCAACGACGCGCAACGCACGTCGCCGCGACGGGTGCTGTACGGCGTCCTGCTCGGCGGGTCGTTCGTCCTGACCACGACGTGGTGGGTCCAGGCGACGGTCACCGGCGCGATCCTCCACCCGGGATGGAAGCTGATCTCGCTGGTCACCGCCGGCACGCTGCTCGCGCCGCAACTCGCGTCGCTGTACGCACGGGTGCGGTCGATCGGCGGCCGGCCGAGCGAGGTCGAGCAGCCGCCGGCGCCCGCCCCTCGACCGGCGGCGCCCGCGGTCGCCGCGGCCGTCGACCCGGTTGCCACCGCGGTTCCCGATCGACGGGCGCCGGCGGTCGCCCCGATGCGACCGGCGGCCGTCTCCACGCCGTGGCAGGTCTGGGCGATGGAGCACCCTGACGAGGCCGGGCAAGCCGAGGCCTGGCTCGACGCCGAGTTGGCATCCAGCGCCGCCACGCGCCCGGCGCCCGTCCCCGCGCTCGTCGGCGCCGGCGCCCCGACGTCGATGATCGACGACCTGACATACGGGGTCCTCGAAGCCGCCCTCGCCGGCGCCCGAGGCGTCGCCCGCGTCCCCCGCGGTCGCCGGCGCAACCCGCTGCTGGCCGGCCCGAAATTCCGGCTGTCGGCCGGCCAACTCCCCGCGACGTCCGGTGGGGCACGAGAGGCACCCACCGCCCCGCCGGACGTCGCGGATGCCATCGGCCAGCCTCCCGACTCCCCGTTCGGATCGTTCCACGAGCACGGGTGAAGTCTGGCCGGCTCCTGGTCCGCCACTGCACCCTGCCCAGGACGCGACGGTGCCCCGGCCGTTCGGCCGGGGCACCGCTCGGGTTGGTGGGGGGTCAGCCGATCGGTTCGGTGAGCACCGGATCGCCGTCGTAGGAGCCGTGCAGGTTCGCCAGGAACGCCGCCGGGTCCTCCTCGCCGGCATCGCTCGAGTAGAACGTCATCGGCTCGTAGTCGGGTGCTTCGATGCCGAACTCCCGGTAGCGCATCATCCCGGTGCCGGCCGGGATCAGCTTGCCGATGATGATGTTCTCCTTGAGGCCGATCAGGTTGTCGCCACGGCCGTCGATCGCAGCCTCGGTCAGGACCCGGGTCGTCTCCTGGAACGAGGCGGCCGACAGCCACGACTCGGTCGCCAGCGACGCCTTGGTGATGCCCATCAGCTCCGGGCGGCCCTCGGCGGGACGCTCGCCCTCCTCGACCATCCGTCGGTTCGTGTCGCGGAACACCTTCGCATCGACCCGCTCGCCGGGCAGGAAGCTGGTGCCGCCGGGCTCCTGGACCCCGATACGGCGGGTCATCTGGCGCACGATCAGCTCGATGTGCTTGTCGTGGATCGAGACACCCTGGTCGCGATACACCCGCTGGACTTCCTCGACCAGGTAGAGCTGTGTCTCGCGGATGCCCTTGATCTCCATGATCTCTTTCGGATCGAACGGGCCGTCGGTCAGCGGCGCGCCGGCCTTGACCTCCTGGCCGTCCTCGACGATCGGGCGGGCCCCGAGCGGGAGCAACACCTCGTGCTCCTCGCCGGCATCGTCGGTCACGACGACCGGGATGCCCTTGCCCTCGTCCTCGCGGAGGTGGAGCACGCCGGTCGCCTTGGCGAGCCGGGCCGAACCCTTGGGAGTACGGGCCTCGAACAGCTCGACGACGCGGGGCAAGCCGCCGGCGATGTCCTTGCCGGCGACGCCGCCGGTGTGGAACGTGCGCATCGTCAGCTGCGTGCCGGGCTCGCCGATCGACTGCGCGGCGATGACGCCGACCGCCTCACCGAGCTCGATCATCTTGCCGGTCGCCAGCGAGCGTCCGTAACACATCGCGCACACGCCGAGTTCGGCGTCGCAGGTCAGCACCGACCGAACCCGCAGACGGGTGATCTCGGGGTCGTCGCGCAACGCCTCCATCTCCTCGTCGCCGACGATCGTGTTGCGCGGCAGCACGGCGAGCTCCTCGCCGTCCTTCACCATCGGCGCCGCCAGCGGGGTGTCCTGGAGCAGCGCCCGACCGTAGAGCTTGGTCTCGAGGTACGAGCGCCGGTTGGCGGTATCGGGCTCGACGTTCTCGATCCAGATGCCGAGCGTGGTCCCGCAGTCGGGCTCGCGGACGATCAGCTCCTGGGCGACGTCGACCAGCCGCCGGGTCAGGTAGCCCGAGTCCGCCGTGCGCAGCGCGGTGTCGACAAGGCCCTTGCGTGCGCCCGGTGTGGCGATGAAGTACTCGAGCGTCTCGAGGCCCTCGCGGAAGTTCGATTTGATCGGGCGGGGGATCATGTCGCCGCGAGGGTTGGCGACCAGGCCGCGCATGCCGGCGATCTGGCGCATCTGGGTCATGTTGCCGCGGGCGCCCGAGCCGACCATCATGTCGATCGGGTTGAACTGGGCGGCCTTGAACTCCTTCTCCATCGCCGCCTGGACCTCGGCGGTGGCGTCGGTCCAGATGCGCACCTCCTGCTGGCGCCGCTCGCCGTCGGTGATGATGCCGCGGCGGAACTGGTTCTCGACCTTGTCGGCCTGCGCCTCGTAGCCGTCGAGCAGCTCGCGCTTGACCTTGGGCGTCTTGACGTCGTCGATCGACACGGTCAGCCCGGACTGGGTGGCGAACCGGTAGCAGAGGTTCTTCACCTTGTCGAGCGACTCGGCGATCACCGCCTTGTCGTAGTTGTCGGAGAGGCGCTCCACGATGACGCCCATCTCCTTCTTCTTCACGATGTCGGTGAAGTGGCCGAACTGGCGCACGTACGACTCCTGGATCACGTTGCCCTCGGCGTCGACGATCCGCTGCGGGAGCGCCTCCTCGAACAGCGCCCGCCCGGCGGTGGTCTCGTACGGCTCCTCGCCGTGGCCGGGCCGCATCATGATCTTGGCGTGCAGATCGAGGCTGCCCTCGTCGTAGGCCCGCAGCACCTCCCACAGGTGGCGGAACACGCGGTCCTCGCCGGGTGCGCCGACGATCGACTCGGTGAGGTAGTAGCCGCCGATCACCATGTCCTGGGTCGGGGTCACGATCGGGCGACCGGACGCGGGCGACAGGATGTTGTTCGCCGACAGCATGAGCACCCGGGCCTCGGCCTGGGCCTCGGCGGACAGCGGGACGTGGATCGCCATCTGGTCGCCGTCGAAGTCGGCGTTGAACGCGGTGCAGACCAGCGGGTGGATCTGCAGCGCCTTGCCCTCGACCAGGATCGGCTCGAAGGCCTGGATCCCGAGGCGGTGCAGGGTCGGCGCGCGGTTGAGGAGCACCGGGTGTTCCTTGATCACGTCCTCGAGGACGTCCCACACCTGCGGACGGCGGCGCTCGACCATGCGCTTGGCGGTCTTGATGTTCTGGGCGAGTTCGAGGTCGACGAGCCGCTTCATGACGAACGGCTTGAACAGCTCGAGCGCCATCAGCTTCGGGAGGCCGCACTGGTGCAGGCGCAGCGTCGGGCCGGCGACGATCACCGAGCGTCCCGAGTAGTCGACGCGCTTGCCGAGCAGGTTCTGGCGGAACCGGCCCTGCTTGCCCTTCAGCATGTCGGACAGCGACTTGAGCGGGCGGTTGCCCGGACCGGTGACCGGGCGTCCGCGGCGGCCGTTGTCGAACAGCGCGTCGACCGCCTCCTGGAGCATCCGCTTCTCGTTGTTGACGATGATCTCCGGCGCGCCGAGGTTGAGCAGACGCTCGAGCCGGTTGTTGCGGTTGATGACGCGGCGGTACAGGTCGTTGAGGTCGGACGTGGCGAAGCGGCCGCCGTCGAGCTGGACCATCGGGCGCAACTCGGGCGGGATCACGGGCACCGCGTCGAGGATCATCGCCTTGGGGTCGTTGATCCGGCGGCCGTGGTCGTCGCGGCGGTTGAACGAGGCGACGATCTTCAGCCGCTTGATCGCCTTCTGCTTGCGCTGGGCGCTGAGCGGCTTGCGGCCGGAGTCACCGGGGTCGATCGCCCCGCGCAGCTTGACCTCCTCCTCGTCGAAGTCGATCCGGTCGATCAGCGACTTGATCGCCTCGGCGCCGGTCCCGCCCTCGAAGTACTCGCCGTACTTGTCGCGCATCTCGCGCCACAGCAGCTCGTCCTCGATGATCTTTCGGGCGTGGAGGCTCTTGAACTCGTCCCACGTGCGAGCGATCAGATCGAGCTCGACCTCGTAGCGCTCACGGATCGCCTCGATGTCCTTGTCGGACTCCTTCTGCAGCTTCTTCAGGTCGGCCGCTTTGGCGTCGGCCTTCTCGGCCTCGGCGGCGGTCTCCTCGAGCTCCTTGTAGCGCGCGTCGATCTCGAGGTCCATCTCCTTCTGCACGGCGTCGCGCTCTTCGAGGTACTCGGCCTCGAGGTTCGCCAGGGCCTCGTGGCGGGCATCCTCGTCGACCCAGCTGACGAGATGGGCGGCGAAGTAGATCACCTTCTCGAGCTGCTTGGCCTTCAGCTCCTCTTTCGGCTCGATGCCGGCGAGGAGGTACGCCAGCCAGGAGCGGGTACCGCGGAGGTACCAGATGTGCACGGCCGGCGCGGCGAGCTCGATGTGGCCCATCCGGTCGCGGCGGACCTTGGAGCGGGTGACCTCGACACCACACCGCTCGCAGATGATGCCCTTGAAGCGCACCCGCTTGTACTTGCCGCAGTAGCACTCCCAGTCACGGGTCGGCCCGAAGATCTTCTCGCAGAACAGGCCGTCCTTCTCGGGGCGCAGCGTGCGGTAGTTGATCGTCTCGGGCTTCTTCACCTCACCGTGCGACCAGGTGCGGATCTGGTCGGCGGTGGCCAGCCCGATCTTGAGCTGGTCGAACATGTTCACGTCAAGCATGCGCTCGGTCCTGTCTCATTCGTGTCGTGTTTGTGTCGTACTCGTCGGTCGAACCGGGCTCGAGGTGGCGAGGGAAGCGCCAGCGCCGAGCCGCAGGGAGGGAGCGGTCACCGCGGAGCGGAGACGGCCCCGACCCGTCAATAAGAGGCGCGCTCGGCGCGCTCACGCTCGCGGCGGGCGTCGTCTTCCTCGGTGCCACGCTCGGGGCGGGAGATGTCGATGCCGAGCTCCTCGGCGGCGCGGAAGACCTCGTCGTCGAGGTCGCGCATCTCGATCTCCTGACCGTCTTCGGTCAGGACCTCGACGTTGATGCACAGCGCCTGCATCTCCTTCATCAGCACCTTGAAGCTCTCGGGCACACCGGGCTCGGGGATGTTGTCGCCCTTGACGATCGCCTCGTACACCCGGACCCGCCCGAGCACGTCGTCGGACTTGATCGTCAGCAGCTCCTGGAGGCAGTACGCCGAGCCGTAGGCCTCGAGCGCCCACACCTCCATCTCGCCGAAGCGCTGGCCACCGAACTGCGCCTTGCCGCCGAGCGGCTGCTGGGTGATCATCGAGTACGGGCCGGTCGAGCGGGCGTGGATCTTGTCGTCGACGAGGTGCGCCAGCTTCAGGATGTACATGTAGCCGACGGTGATCTGGTTGTCGTAGGGCTCGCCGGTGCGCCCGTTGTAGAGCGTCACCTTGCCGTCGAGGCCGACGAGGCGGTCGCCGCTCGCCGCTTCGGGGTTGAGCTTCTCGAGGATCTCCTGGATCGTCGGGAGCTCGCCCGACTTCTCCTTCTCGTCCCAGTTGGCGCCGTCGAACACCGGCGTGTTGACGAACACCGCGGGCGGCGTGGTCGGCCGGGTCTTGGTCTCGCTGCCGGTGATCGGCACCTCGCCGATGACGGAACCGTCGGGGTCGGTCCAGCCCCAGCGGGCGCAGTAGCCGAGGTGCGCTTCGAGCACCTGGCCGACGTTCATCCGGCTCGGGACGCCGAGCGGGTTGAGGATGATGTCGACCGGCTGGCCGTCAGCGGTGTAGGGCATGTCCTCGATCGGCAGGATCTTGGAGATGACACCCTTGTTGCCGTGCCGGCCGGCGAGCTTGTCGCCGACGCTGATCTTGCGCTTCTGGGCGACGTAGACCCGCACGAGCTGGTTGACGCCCGGCGGCAGCTCGTCGCCGTCGTCGCGGTTGAAGACCTTGACGTCGATCACCTTGCCGACCTCGCCGTGGGGCACCTTGAGGCTGGTGTCGCGCACCTCGCGGGCTTTCTCGCCGAAGATCGCCCGCAGGAGGCGCTCCTCGGGGGTCAGCTCGGTCTCGCCCTTCGGGGTGACCTTGCCGACGAGCACGTCGCCCGGCCCGACCTCGGCACCGACGCGGATGATCCCGCGGTCGTCGAGGTCGGCGAGGATGTCGTCGGACAGGTTCGGGATGTCGCGGGAGATCTCCTCCGGGCCGAGCTTGGTGTCGCGGGCGTCGACCTCGTGCTCCTTGATGTGGATCGAGGTGAGCACGTCGTCTTTGACCAGCCGCTCGGACAGGATGATCGCGTCCTCGAAGTTGTAGCCCTCCCACGGCATGAACGCGACGAGCAGGTTCTTGCCGAGCGCCAACTCGCCCTCGTCGGTCGACGGGCCGTCGGCGAGGATCGTGCCCTTCTTGAACTTGTCGCCCTCCTTGACCCGCGGCTTCTGGTTGATGCACGTGTCCTGGTTGGACCGCCGGAACTTGGCGAGCCGGTAGACCTTCTTGCCCTGGGACTTGTACTCGACGGTGATCGAGTCGCCGGAGGCCTCGATGACCTCACCGTCGTCGGTCGCCTGGACGAGGTCGCCGGCATCGCGGGCCGCACGATCCTCGATGCCGGTGCCGATGAACGGCGCCTCGGCGCGCAGGAGCGGGACGGCCTGGCGCTGCATGTTCGCGCCCATCAGGGCGCGGTTGGCGTCGTCGTGCTCGAGGAACGGGATCGTTGCGGTGCCGACCGAGACGATCTGCTTGGGCGACACGTCGATGAAGTCGACCTCGGTCGGCGGCACGTAGCCGATGTCGGTGGTGGCGCCGAAGAAGCTCTCTGCCTCGAGCATCTTGCGCAGGTCCTCCAGGCTGGCCGCCTGCGGGGACCGGCGGACCAGCACGCGGGCGTCCTGGAGCGAGCCGTCCTCGCGCAGTGGCGTGTTCGCCTGGGCGACGACGTAGTTCTCCTCCTCGTCGGCGGCCATGTAGACGATCTTGCCGGTGACCTTGCCGTCCTTGACCTCGCGGTAGGGCGACTCGATGAAGCCGAACTCGTTGATCCGGGCGTAGACCGACAGGTACCCGATCAGGCCGATGTTCGGACCCTCGGGGGTCTCGATCGGGCACATCCGGCCGTAGTGGCTGAAGTGGACGTCGCGCACCTCGAACCCGGCCCGCTCGCGGCTGAGGCCACCCGGGCCGAGCGCGGAGAGCCGGCGGCGGTGGGTCAGGCCCGACAGCGGGTTGACCTGGTCCATGAACTGGCTGAGCTGCGAGGTCCCGAAGAACTCCTTGATCGCGGCGACGACCGGGCGGATGTTGATCAGGGTCTGGGGCGTGATCGCCTCGACGTCCTGGGTCGTCATGCGCTCGCGGACGACGCGCTCCATGCGCGACAGGCCGATCCGGACCTGGTTCTGGATCAGCTCGCCGACCGACCGGATGCGCCGGTTGGCGAAGTGGTCCTGGTCGTCGAGCCGGTAGCCGGGCTCCTGCTTGACCAGGTGCAGCATGTAGGTGACCGCGGCGAGCACCTCGCAGCGGCTGAGCACGTTCTGGTTCTCGTCGGGCAGGTCGAGCAGCGGCTCACCCTCGGCGTTGACCGCGCCGGTGAGGCCGAACATCTCGCCGAGCTGGGCGACCTCGTCACCGAGCTTGCGGTTCAGCTTGTAGCGGCCGACGCGGCTGAGGTCGTAGCGGCGGCTCTCGAAGAAGGCGTTGCGGAAGTAGGCCTTGGCCGACTCGACGGTCGGCGGCTCGCCGGGCCGTGCGCGCTTGTAGATCTCGATCAGCGACTCGTCCTGCGTGGGCGCGATGTCGCGCTCTTTGTCCCACTGGCCCTCGAGGAAGTCGAAGTGGGCGACGAAGCGTTCGAGGAATCCCGGGGCGTTCTCCTCGTCGTAGCCGAGCGCGCGCAGCAGGGTGAAGATGCCGAGCCGGCGCTTGCGGGCGACGCGGGTGCCGGCGGTGACGTCCTTGCCGGGCTTGTGCTCGACGTCGAACTCCATCCACTCACCGCGGTACGGGTGGATCGTCCCCTTGACGAGCTGGTGCTTGGTCAGGTTGCGCAGACGGAAGCGTTCGCCAGGCTCGAAGATGACGCCGGGGCTGCGGACGAGCTGGCTGACCACGACGCGCTCGGTGCCGTTCACGATGAACGTGCCCTTCTCGGTCATGATCGGGAAGTCGCCCATGAACACCGTCTGCTCTTTGATCTCGCCGGTGTTGCGGTTCATGAACCGGGCGCGCACGAACACGGGCGCGCTGTAGGTCATGTCCTTCTCTTTGCACTCCTCGACCGTGAACTTCGGCGGCGGGCGGAGATCCTCGTCGAACGGGTCGAACTCCAGCTCGAGCTGCAGCGACTCGGAGAAGTCCTTGATCGGGCTGATGTCGCGGAACGTGTTCGCCAGCCCGACGTTGAGGAACCACTCGAAGCTCTCGCGCTGGACTGCGATCAGATCGGGGATGTCGAGCGGCTCTTTGAGGTTGCCGAAGGAATAGCGTTCACGGGACACGGTACGAGTCGCCACAGATCACTCCAGGGTGTCGAGGGTGGGAAGGAGCGTGCGGGCGCGCTGGACCAGACCGGCAGAGCGGGGACGGAACAGGAGACGCACGGCAACCGACGATCCTATCCAGACGGGGCGAACGAAATCAACCGGCTCCGACATGAGTCTGTCGGGCGCTGGGGCGCTCAGAACCTCGTTTGTGCCGCACAACGTAAAGAACTCGGTCACCGATGTCAAGCATGGTGGCGAGGTTCGACCCGCCCGCCGGGCTCCGTCGGGGTCACGGCGGGCGGTGCGGGAACGAAAACAGCGGGCGGGTGGCACCGGAACCCCGGTCGGACCGGCCGAAGGCCGCCCGCCGATCGGCGTTTCCGGTGACAGGACCCGCCCGCCGGACTCGATGCGGCGCGATGCGCCGCACGTGCTCACTTGAGCTCGACGGTGGCGCCGACCTCTTCGAGCTTGGCCTTGGCGGCCTCGGCGTCGTCCTTGCTCGCCTTCTCCATGATCGGGCCGGGGGCGTTGTCGACCAGGTCCTTGGCGTCCTTGAGGCCGACGCCGAGCAGATCCTTGACGACCTTGACGACCTGGATCTTCTGGGCACCGGCGCCGGCGAGGATGACGTCGAACTCGCTCTGCTCCTCTTCGGCGGCGGCGTCGCCGGCACCGGCGGCCGGCGCGGCGGCGGCCACGGCCATCGGGGCAGCAGCGGTCACGTCGAACTTCTCTTCGAACGCGTCGAGCAGTTCCTTGAGCTCGATCACGGTCATGTTGCTGATGGACTCGAGAATGTCGTCCTTGGTAGCCATCTGGCTGAATCTCCTTGTTGAAATCGTCTGAACTGTTCGGGGATCGTTGCGCCGGGCGCAACGGAGGTGGAGGGTCTTGGGGTCGGGCCTGGGGTCAGGCGGCGGCTTCCTGCCGTTCGATGAGGGCCGCGAGGCCGTAGGCGAAGTTGCGCGGGAGCGCGCTCAGCAAACCGGCGGTCTTGACCAGCGGTGCCTGCAGTGCGCCGGCGAGACGAGCCAGCAGCTCCTCGCGCGACGGCAGGCTGGCGAGCGCCTTGACGTCGTCGGCCGACAGCGGGGCGTCGCCCAGCAGCCCACCCTTGACGACCAGCTTCGGGTTCGTCTTGGCGAGGTCGGTCAGCGCCTTGGCGGCGGCGACCGAATCACCGGTGACGAACGTCAGCGCGTTGGGGCCGGTCAGGAACTCGTTGAGGCTGTCGCTCCCCGTGGCGGTGGCGGCGAGCTTGGCCAGGGTGTTCTTGTACACCTTGTGCTCGGCACCGACGGCGCGCAGCGGGGTGCGCAGGTCGGCGAGTTGGCCGACCGACAAGCCGCGGTATTCGGTGACGAAGACCGCCACGCTCTCGTTGAGCTTGGCCGTGATCTCCTCGACGATGGCGACCTTGTCGGGCCGCGGTGCGGTGTCTGTTGTCATGTGTGCATACCTCCTCTCGCTCGACTCGAGGTGCTCGCAGTGATGCGAACACCAGCGAGGAGCGACCGGACGGACCGGGGTTCCCAGCGGTATGCACCTCGGCTGGCGCCATCTCTGGCATTAACCACCCGCAGGGTGGACCAACGGTCTTCGGCGAGCGACCGATCAGTTGTGACGGGGGGCAAGGCTAGGGCGGTCCGCCGGGCGTTCCACCTACGATCGGGCTCGATGATCGACGATCAGCTCCCGGCGGGCCGGCCGGTTCCGGGCTGGACGCCACCTCCCGTGCCCGGCACGGAGCCGATGGTCGGCCGGTACTGCACGGTCGAACCGCTCGACATCGAACGCCACGCCGCGCAGCTGTTCGCAGCCAACCGGCACGATGTGGACGGCCGGAACTGGGCCTATCTGCCCTACGGCCCGTTCGGGCGGCTCGAGGACTACGTCGAGTGGATGGCTGCGACCTGCCGCGACCCCGACCCGCTGTTCCACGCGATCGTCGATCACGACCTTGGCGCGGTCGGCGTCGCGTCGTACCTGCGGATCGCTCCGGTCCAGGGCTCGATCGAGGTCGGCCACATCAACTACTCGCCGTTGCTCCAGCGGCAGCGGGCGGCGACCGAGGCGATGTTCCTGATGATGGGCCGGGCATTCGACCTCGGCTACCGCCGGTACGAGTGGAAGTGCGACGCGCTGAACGCCGCGTCGCGCACCGCTGCGATCCGCCTCGGGTTCGCGTTCGAAGGCGTCTTCCGCCAGGCGGCGGTCGTCAAGGGCCGCAACCGCGACACGGCGTGGTATTCGGTGATCGACTCGGAGTGGCCGGCACGTAGGCGCGAGTTCATCACCTGGCTCTCGCCCCAGAACTTCGACCCCGACGGCCGACAGCGCTCCCGGCTGGCGATGCCGGACCCCAGCGGATCCGACGCGGACTGACCGCCCGCACGCCGCCGACCGCCACACCATTTAGCAGGAATAGGTCGCCGGCCACCGCCGTTGCACACGTTGCGACGGCTCGAGCCATCCCGGATCTCGGCCCCCCCTCCCTCGCCTGGAGCACACCCCCATGACCATCGACGACATCGTCATCGACGCGGAACCGACCCTCGCCGAGCAGTTCGACGTCGCTGAACCCAACGACGGCGTCACGCCGTCACCCCATCGGCGTTCGGTGATCGCGGCGATCGCCACCGAGGCGGCCCGCCGCTGGAAGATCACCTTCGGCCTGCTCGTCGCCGTGCTGATCGTCGGCGCCTCGGCCTACGGGTTCGGGCTCGACCGCGAGGGCTTCCCACCGATCAACACCCCGATCTCGGTCGTCTCGGGCACCTACTTCGTCGACGACCCGGCGCGGGTCGACGCCGAGGTCGTCCAACCGCTCGACGCCGCGTTCCGCGACGTCGAGGGCGTCGTCTCGACCGAGGCGACGGCCCGGCAGAGCTCGTTCTCGATCGTCGTCGAGTTCGACTCGGACATCGACTCCGAGGTCGGGACGCAGCGTCTGCTCGACCTCGGCCTCGCGGTCCCCGACGGCGCTCGGCTCTTCTACAACCCGGTCAACGCGGCCAAGCTGGTCGGGCAGTACGACGTCCTCGTGTCGGTCCTCGGCCCGCCGGGAACGACCGCCGAGCAGTTCCAGCAAGAAGCGAGCCTGCTCGCCGCCAGCCTGGAACGGCTGGACGACGTCGCCGAGGCCGACGTCCGCGATCTGGTCACCGAGTCGATCGACCCGGCGACCGGTGCCGAGGAGGCCCGGCTCACCCGCTTCACGCGCGTCGCGCTCGACAGCTCCGGATACCGCGACGCGATCGCGATCGGGCTGATCAGGTCGGCGGACTCCGACCTCGACGTCCTCGGCTTCAGCGACCTGATCGAGGACCGTCTGGCGCCCGAGACGGCCGGACTCGACGACGGGTACACCGCGGCGATCACCGCCGACTTCGCCGTCGGCGTGCGCCAGCAGCTCTCGTCGCTCACGACCAACCTGCTGACCGGTCTGGCTGCGGTCGCCCTGGTCAGCCTGCTGCTGATCGGCTGGCGGGCCGCCGTGATCACCGCCGGCTTCATGGCGATCGTGCTGATGGGCGCGCTGATCGGCCTCTGGGTGTTCGGGTACTCGCTGAACACGATCACCCTGTTCGGTCTGATCCTCACGCTCGG
Organism: Ilumatobacteraceae bacterium; assembly: GCA_963825565.1. Taxonomy (GTDB): domain Bacteria; phylum Actinomycetota; class Acidimicrobiia; order Acidimicrobiales; family Ilumatobacteraceae; genus JBFGCT01. The sequence continues at coordinate 192,878 of CAWGTW010000016.1, read as the reverse complement.
ACTGCTCGTCGACGACGCGATCGTGATCTCGGAGTCGATCGACTCCAGCCGCACCGAGCCCGACGAGATCGAGTCGGACCGGGAGCTCGGGGTCATCCGCACCGCGCTCGAACGCGTCGGGTCGCCCTCGCTCGCCGGCACGCTCACCACCGTCGTCGTGTTCTCGCCGATGCTGTTCATCGGCGGGATCCTCGGCGAGTTCATCCGGTCGATCCCGGCGACGGTGATCATCACCCTCCTGCTGTCGTTCGTGTTCTCGATCGTCTTCATCCCCGCCGTCGCCCGCGTCTTCCTGCTCCGCGCCTGCCCCGGCTCCAACCCGGTCGTGCGCGCCGAGAAGCACGCCGCCAGGGCGATGGGCCGGCTCGCCGCCTACCCGTGGCGCAACGGCTGGAAGGGTCGGTTCGCCGGCATCGGGCTGGTGGTGGTCGCCCTGCTGGCGATCATCACCGGCGGCCGGATCGCCGGCACGCTCCCGCTTCTCGATCTTCCCCACCGGGAAGGACTCGACCGGCTTGCAGGTCTCGGCCGAGTTCGACAACGGGCACCACGATCGAGCAGGCCCAGTCGATCTCCGACGAGATCGACGACGTCGTCACCGGCGTGCTCGGCGACGAGCTGGAGCGCTCGCAGTACGCGCGCGGCAACGAGCGGCTGACCGAGACGTTCATCGACCTGTCGCCGATCGAGTCCCGCTCGACCAAGGCGCCGACGTTCGTCGAGCGCATCGAGGAGGGAGTCGCCACGATCGAGGGCGTCCGGGTCACCGTCGGCCAGACCGAGAACGGTCCACCGATCGCTCGAGTTCCCGTTCGCCGCGCAGATCGACGTCGGCGACCCCTCGACCGTCGACGCCGGCCAGCAACTCGCCGAGGACATCCGCGATTCGTTGCTCGGCCTGCAGCTCGACTCGGGCGGCGATCACGGTCACCGTGATCGACGCGATCGTGTCGACCGACGGCGAGATCGACCGGATCGACGGTCAGCGGATCATCGAGGTGCGGGCCAAGTACGACGAGGATCAGGGCCTGAGCGGCATCCTCAACGACACGCGCTCGATCGTCGAAGCCGAATTCTCGGCCGACGGAGATCGAGGCACGCGGGCTGTCGGCCGACGCGGTCGGCTTCGACTTCGGTCTGGAGTCCGACAACCAGGACGACTTCGCCGCACTCGGCGTGGCCGCCATCGTGGCGTTGCTGTTGATGCTGGTGCTGATCACGATCCAGTTCCGGTCGCTCGCCCAGTCGTTGCTGATCTTCCTCGCGATCCCGTTCAGCTTCCTCGGGGTGTTCGAGCGCGCTGTCGGCGACCGACAACCCGCTGTCGTTCCTCGCCGTCGTCGGCTTCATCGCGCTGATCGGCGTCGCCGTCAACAACACGATCCTGCTCGTCGACGCTGCGAACCGGCGTCGGCGGGAGGGCGCCTCGGCGGGCGAAGCGATCCAGTACGCCGTGCAGACCCGCTTCCGCCCGCTGGTCGCGACGACGCTGACCACGGTCGTCGGATTGCTCCCGCTGTCGCTGAGCGACCCGTTCTGGGAGTCCCTCGGCTTCACGCTGATGGGCGGGCTCGTCAGCTCGACCGTGCTGGTGCTGCTCACGTTCCCGGCGTTCTACCTCGGGCTCGAGTCGGTGCGGACACCGCTGCGCAACGTGGTCCGCCGCCGCCGGGGCCTGCTGCTGCTGACCTGACCGGTCAGGCGTCGGGCTTGAGGCGGTTGGTGTCGACGCGCACGCCGGGACCCATCGTCGAGGACACGGCGATCTTCTTGATGTAGCGACCCTTCGCCGAGGCCGGCTTGGCCCGCTGGAGCTCGTCGATCACGGCGAAGAAGTTGGAGGCCAGCGCGTCGGGCTCGAAGCTGACCTTGCCGATCGGAACCTGGACGTTGCCGTAGCGGTCGGTGCGGTACTCGACCTTGCCGCCCTTGAACTCCTCGACCGCCTTGCCCACATCGGTGGTCACCGTGCCGGTCTTCGGGTTGGGCATCAACCCGCGCGGGCCGAGCGTGCGCCCGAGCCGGCCGACGAGGGGCATCATGTCGGGCGACGCGATCACCATGTCGAAGTCCATCTTGCCCGCCTCGACATCGGCGGCGAGGTCGTCGGCACCGACGATGTCGGCACCGGCTGCCCGCGCCTCGTCCGCGGCGTCGCCGGTGGCGAACACGGCGACGCGGACGTCCTTGCCGGTCCCGGCGGGGAGCGCGACCGTGCCGCGCACCATCTGGTCGGCCTTGCGCGGGTCGACGCCGAGCCGAATGGCGATGTCGATGCTCTCGTCGAACTTGGCCGGTGCCATCGTCTTGACGAGCGTGACCGCCTCGACGGGGCCGTAGACCTGGTCACGGTCGAACTGCTTCAGTGCGTCGGTGAACTTCTTGCCGGACATTGGATGTCTCCCTCAGGTGGTGCGCCCGCCGGGCGAGGTACTCCCGGTCGAGGCGGTGTGTCGGAACGTGCGGTGCGCAGGCTATGGCCCTCGGCGCAGGAACCGGGCGCTGCGCGGTCGGTGCCGCGGTCGCTCGGGCCGCGGCAGATCGCTAAGCGACCTCGATGCCCATCGACCTGGCGGTGCCGCGGACCTGCAGCTTGGCCGCCTCCAGATCGTACGCGTTGAGGTCGGGCAGCTTGATCGTGGCGATCTCCTCGAGATCGGCCTCGGTGATGCTGCCGACCGTCTCTGACCCCGGGTTGTTCGCCGCCTTGGCCAGGCCGGCCTTCTGGCGGATCAGCACCGGCGTCGGTGGGGTCTTGAGAATGAAGTCGAACGTGCGGTCCTCGTAGATCGTGATCTCGGTCGGCACGACCGTGCCGACCTGGGACTCTGTCCGGGCGTTGTACGCCTTGACGAAGTCCATGATCGCGATGCCGTGCGGGCCGAGCGCGGTGCCGACGGGCGGCGCCGGGCTCGCCTTGCCGGCTTCGATCTGGATCTTGACGATCGCGGCAACCTTCTTCTTGGCCATGGGGGCGTCCTTCTGGGGTGTCGTCGAGAATGGGTGGGGAGGTCGGGCTCAGCGGTTGATCGTGGTCACAACTTGGCCACCTGGCTGAAGTCCATCTCGACCAGCGTCTCGCGGCCGAAGATGTTGACCAGGACCTTGAGCTTCATGTGATCGGCGTTGATCTCGGCGATCTCGCCGGTGAAGTCGGCGAAGGGTCCCTCGCGCACGCGCACGCTCTCGCCTTCTTCGTAGTCGAGCTTGGCCTTGCGGCGCGGTGCTGCTTCGGCCCCGTCGGTCTTGGGGGTCAAGAACGTCTTGACCTCGCGGCGCGACAGCGGCGTCGGCTTCTGGCCGTGCCGGCTCTGGCCGACGAACCCGGTGATCCCCGGCGTGTTGCGGATGCAGTACCAGGACTCGTCGTCCATGCGGCAGCGGACGAGCAGGTAGCCGGGGAAGACCTTGCGTTGCACGGTCTGCTTCTTGCCGTTCTTGAACTCGTCGACCTCTTCCATGGGGATGACGACCTCGAAGATCTTGTCCTCCATGTTCATCGACTGGATCCGAGCGTTGAGGTTGGCCGTGACCTTCTTCTCGTAGCCGGACTGCGTGTGCACCACGTACCAGTTGCCCGGCCGCTTGGCCGGATCGTCGACGATCGCCGATTCGCCCGCTTCGTCGGCTGCGGTCTCGACATCGGCTTCGACATCGGCTTCGACCGTCTCCGCGGCGAGCACGTCGGCCTCGTCGGCCTCGTCGGCCTCGACGACCGCGACCGCTTCCTCGGCCTCGATCGCGGCGTCGGCACCGGCGGCAGCCTCGGCACCCGCGGTCGCTTCGGCATCGACCGACCCGCCGGACCGGGTGAACTCGGACTCGGTCGTGTCGGCGAACACGTCGGCCTCGCCGATCGGGAGCGAGCCGAGGACTTCGTCCTCGGCGAGCACGTCGACATCGCCGGTGGGGAGCAGATCGGCAGCGCTCGTCGGCGCGTCGCCGCCTTCGTCGACGACGTCGTCGGCCGGGTTGTCGTCGGCGGTGGGGTCGTCGGTCGCAACGACGTCGATGTCGTCGGCGATCGGATCGTGGGTGGTCGTGTCGTCGGTCATGAGGAGTAGAACCATTGTGAGAGCTCGCCGAACGCGTAGTCGAGCCCACCGACGAGGGAGGTGTAGACCACGACGGTGATGATGACGACGATCGAGTAGCGCCGCACCTCCGGCCGCTTCGGCCAGGCGACCTTGCGCATCTCGTCACGGACTTCGCGCAGGTACTGGCGCGGGCCGACCCGATCGCTGCGCTTCTTGGGTGCCGGGCGGGGCGAGCGCGCGACCTTGCCCTGCTCGTCGATGGCGCCCATCTTCTTGAGCTGCCGCTTCTGCTCGCGGTTCAGATCGTCCAGTGACATGGTTTCTCGTTCGGGTGGTGGGCAGGGCAGGAGGGGCTCGAACCCCCGACCGTCGGTTTTGGAGACCGATGCTCTTCCAGCTGAGCTACTGCCCTCGGTTGGGAGCGCCAGGGTACCAGCGCATTCCCGGAGGGTCGCAGCGACCTCGTCGAGACCGCAGCGCGCCCCACTTCCGTCAGCGCGTCTCCTTGTGGATGGTGTGCTTGCGCTCGTTGGCGCAGTACTTCCTCATCTCGAGGCGCTCCCGGTCGTTGATCTTGGACTTCATGGTGATGTAGTTGCGCCGCTTGCACTCAGTGCACTCCAGCGTCACCTTGACCCGCTTGTCACTCTTCGCCATCAGGACCTCCGGCCCGTTCCGTCGGCCGGCCATCGAGGCCGGTCGACATCGTGTCTGTCTCGTCGTCTGTCGTTGCCCGGCGCGTCGGCCGGGGTCACGTGGTGATCGTCACTTGAGGATCTTGGTGACACGACCAGCGCCCACCGTACGACCACCCTCACGGATCGCGAACCGCAACCCCTCATCCATCGCGATCGGCTTCCCCAACTCCACCGTCATCTCCACGTTGTCACCCGGCATCACCATCTCCGTCCCCTCCGGCAACTTGATCGACCCCGTCACATCCGTCGTCCGAAAGAAAAACTGCGGCCGATAATTATTGAAGAACGGCTTATGACGACCACCCTCATCCTTCGTCAAAATATACACATTCCCCTCAAAATCAGTATGCGGCGTAATCGAACCCGGCTTACACAACACCTGACCCCGCTCCACATCATCCTTCCCCGTCCCCCGCAACAACGCCCCAATATTGTCACCAGCACGACCCTCATCCAACAACTTCCGGAACATCTCCACCCCGGTACACGTCGTCTTCTGCGTCGGCCGCAACCCCACAATCTCAATCTCGTCACCGGTATGGATCACACCCTGCTCCACCTTCCCGGTCACCACCGTCCCCCGACCCGTGATCGTGAACACATCCTCGATCGGCATCAAGAACGGCTTGTCCAACTCCCGCACCGGCTCAGGGATCGACGCATCACAGGCATCCAACAACTCCATGATCTGCGCCTGCGCATCAGCATCACCCTCCAACGCCTTCAACGCCGACACCTGCACCACCGGCGCCTCATCACCCGGGAACTCATACTCGTTCAACAACTCCCGCACCTCGAGCTCCACCAACTCGATCAACTCATCATCATCCACCGCATCAGCCTTGTTCAACGCCACCACGATGTACGGCACCCCCACCTGCCGCGCCAACAACACATGCTCACGCGTCTGCGGCATCGGCCCATCAGTCGCCGCCACCACCAAAATCGCACCATCCACCTGCGCCGCACCCGTAATCATATTCTTGATATAATCCGCATGACCCGGCATATCCACATGCGCATAATGCCGATTCGCCGTCTCATACTCAATATGAGCAATCGAAATCGTAATACCCCGCGCCTTCTCCTCCGGCGCCTTATCAATCGAATCAAACGGCGAATACTCCGCCAACCCCTGCTCCGCCAACGTCTTCGAAATCGCCGCCGTCAACGTCGTCTTACCATGGTCAATATGACCCATCGTACCAATATTCACATGCGGCTTCGTCCGCTCAAACTTCTTCTTGCTCATTGTCTGTCCTCTTGCTCCCGAGGTTCCGATGGATCGTTGATTGCTTGCTGGTAGCGGCGATCGGACTTGAACCGATGACCTTCCGATTATGAGCCGGATGCTCTGACCAACTGAGCTACGCCGCCAGGGTTTGGCTCGTCGCCGAGTTGCCTCGACCACTTGGTCGAGCCCTCTGTGGGAATCGAACCCACGACACCAGCCTTACCATGGCTGTGCTCTGCCGACTGAGCTAAGAGGGCGATGTGGCGCAGCACCGAAGCGCTGCACGTTGACAGCGCCGAAGCGCCATGTGGTCCGATGCCTGGGCACCATTCGGGGCGCGGCCGGGCCGCGACCAGGCCGAGGAGTGTATCCCCCGCCTCCAGCACAACCACCGCGATCGCCGGTCGGCGACCACCGATCCGGGATCGGCCACGGCAGGCCCTGCCACGGCTACGGTGAGACGCCGATGCCGGGGACTTCCGCAGCGGTGACGATCCGCCTTGCCCGACCCGATGACGCGGCCGCGATCCGGGCGATCTACAACCTGGAGGTCGAAACCCAGACCAGTACGTTCGATCTCGTGCCCCGCTCGCTCGAGGAGCAACGGGAGTGGATCGCAGCGCGGTCCGGGGCGTTCTCGGCGGTTGTCGCGTCGTTCGCCGACCAGCCCGCCGTCGTCGGCTTCGCCTCGCTGTCGCCGTACAAGGAGCGCGCCGCTTACCGCACCACGGTCGAGAACTCGATCTACGTCGCCCGCGAGCACGGGGGCCGGGGTATCGGCCGGGCGCTGATGGAGCACCTGATCGCCGTCGCCACCGAATCGGGCTTCCACTCGATGATCGCCCGCGTCGAAGCGTCGAGCGCCGCCTCGCGGGCGCTCCACGCCGGCGTGGGGTTCGACCTCGTCGGCATCGAGCGCGAGGTCGGCCGCAAGTTCAACCGCTGGCTCGACGTGGCGGTGATGCAGCTGATGCTGACCGGTTGACGCGCCGGCGGGCGGTTCGCTCCCGACCGCGATCGCTCCGGCTCAGCGGTCGCGCTCGTCGCGCAGCGCCCGGCCCATCAGCGCGGCCACTGCGTCGGTCGGATCCTCGTCGGCGTACAGGGTCGCGTGCACGTGCTCGGTGATCGGCATCTCGACGCCCACCTCAGCGGCCAACCGGTGGGCGGCCAGCGTCGTCTTCACGCCCTCCGCGACCGTGCGCGTCTCCGCGAGGATGTCGGCAAGCTTGCGGCCGCGACCGATCTCCAGCCCGACGGCGCGGTTGCGCGAGAGGTCGCCGGTGCACGTCAGCACGAGGTCGCCCATCCCCGACAGCCCAGCGAACGTCAGCGGATCGCCGCCCCTGGCGACCCCGACCCGCATCATCTCTGCCAGCCCACGGGTGATCAGCGCGGCGACGGAGTTCTGGGCGTACCCGAGGCCGAACGACATCCCCGCGGCGATCGCGATCACGTTCTTCAGTGCCCCGCCGATCTCGACCGATTCGATGTCGTCAGAGGAGTACACCCGGAACGCGCCGGTCGAGAACAGCTCCCGGGTGAAGTACGCATTGCGCGCGGAGCGGCTGGCGGCGACGACGGCGGTCGGGTAGTCGATCCCGACCTCCCGGGCGAACGACGGCCCGGACAGCGCGACCACGCCGTCGGCGACCGAGGTCGGCAGTACCTCGCGCAGGATCTGCGTCGGCGTCCGCAGCGTGTCGACCTCGATGCCCTTGGACACCGACACGACGACGGAGACGTCGCGGAACAGCGCCTCGCGGCCTGCGAACACGCCGCGCACGTGCTGGGTCGGAACGGCCGAGACGACGACGTCGGCTGCAGACAGCGCCACATCGAGATCGTTCGTGGCGCGCAGCGCCTGCGGGAGCCGGATGCCCGGCAGGAACGTCGTGTTCTCGCGCTCGGTGGTGACCGAGTCGACGACCTCCGGCTCGAGCGCCCAGAGCAGGGTCGGCACACCCTGGGCGGCGAGCAGCCGGGCCAGCGCCGTGCCCCACGATCCGCCACCGATCACGGCCACGTTGGGCTTGGTCGACATCGCCCCAGTGTTGCGGATCGGACACCACGCGATGAACCCGACGGCCAGCGCCCACCGACCGTCGGTGAGGCTGAGCCGAATCGAGATGGTGGGCCGGGGAGGATTTGAACCTCCGAAGGCATACGCCGGCAGATTTACAGTCTGCTTCCTTTGGCCGCTCGGACACCGACCCAATGACCGCCCGGTACGCCGGTCACCGACGTACGAGGCGCGATGATCGTACCGCCGCCGGCGCCGCCCCACACCCGCGCTCAGGACCCCCTGGTGAGTCGACGCGGTATCCTCCGGACCCATGGCAAGTTTCGACATCGTGTCCGAGGTCGACCGGCAGGAGGTGCGCAACGCCGTCGACCAGGCGCAGCGCGAGGTCGCCACCCGGTTCGATTTCAAGAACACCAACTCGTCCATCGAGTTGAACGACCTGGCCGTCACGTTGCACACGGTGAGCGAGGACCGGCTGAACGCGCTTCGTACCGTGCTCGAGGAGAAGCTCGTCAAACGTGGGGTCTCGTTGCGTGGCGTCGAGTACGGCGACGTTCAGGAAGCGAGCCAGAGCACCGTCCGTCAGGTGGTCACGATCGCGGTCGGCATCTCCTCCGACAAGGCCCGGCAGATCAACAAGCTGATCAAGGACAAGGGCGCCAAGGGCGTGTCCAGCCAGACCCAGGGCGACTCGATCCGTGTCAACGCCAAGAAGCGCGACGCGCTCCAGGACGTGATCGCCGTGCTCAAGGCCGAAGACGTGGGCATCCCGCTCCAGTTCGTGAACTTCCGGGATTGAGCCGGTTCGGGCCGGTCACCCACCCGCCGGCGGCGTGACGATCGCCGGCTCGGTGATCCTGGCGACCGCGGTCCGCGCCGCAGCAGCGGCATCGGCCGGGCTGGTATCGAAGCCGAGCGCGGCCAGTTCCGGCCCGATCCCCGAGAGCTCGTACCGGGCGTTCGCCGCCTCGACCTCGGACTTGGTGGCACCATCGGTGGCCATCGCCAGCGCGATCTCGCCGAGCCGGAACCCGATCAGCTCGCGCGCGGTGCCGAAGCGGGCGCCGTTCTCGAACCCGGCGCCCGGATCGCACGACGTGAACTGAACCGCCCCGTCGGGCAGCACCGATGTCGTCGCCGCCAACTCAACCGGTGCGGCGACCGCCCAGGCGTCGAGCGCCGAGCTGAGCGTCGAGGTCTGGGCGAGGTCGCCGCCGGAGAACGTGGCGACCGCGCACGAGCGGCCACCGCGCTCGATCAGGGCGAGTGAGTTCTCGACGATCGCTCGACTGGCCGCGTCGGCCTGCGGCGCGTCCAGGTACGAGGCGAGTGCGAGGAACCAGAAGCTCCGGTCCTCGGCGACGGGGCCGAGGACGATCCGCTCGCCCACCGCGAGTTCGGGTGAGCGGGCCAACTCGGGCACCACCGCGGCGAGCGGACCGGGACCGTCGGCATCGGCGAGCGGGTTCGTCACCGCCGCCATCGGGTCGACGTCGGCAAGAAGCTCGGCGAACATGATCGGAGCGACGACCCGATAGCCGAGCACCGGAGGCAGGTAGACGAGCGGGAGCGGATCGGGGCGCTGCAACGGGGTGTCGAACTGCGTGGATTCCTGGATCGCTTGCGCTTGCCGGTGCACGTGGGCCTCGACCAGCGCGTCGTCGTCCATCGTGCTCGCCGGGTGCTGAGTCGACCAGGCAAGGCTTTGGTCGAGTGCCGCCTGGGCGACGGCGGAGGTGAGCTCGGCATCGAGTTCGGGTTCGACGAGCGTGGAGTCGTAGTACACCTGCCCGTCGACGGTGGAGTACAGCGCCGGCGACCAACCGTCGAGCAGCGCATCGAGGGCCGCTGGATCGATCTCGCCGTTCGCCAGACCGAGCGAGCGCCAGAGCGGGAGCTGGGCCTGCCAGCTCCCGAAGAGCTGTTCGGAACGCCGCGCGGCGTAGAGATCCGGCGCTTCGGCCGTGATCGTCACCGGTTCGACGAACTCGCTCCCGCGGGCCGCCTCGACCGCTTCGGCATAGGGGCGGACCTCCGCCTGCCATGCGTCCGGGAACAGGTACGGCCGCCCGTAGACGACCGCCGCGGCGCCCAGCGCGCCGAGGACGACGAGGACGAACAGGAACCGCAGCGCCCGGCCGCCGGCACCCGAGCCGGCCGCCCGCGCGGGGCGTGTCGCGCTCGGACCGTGAGGCGTCTGCGCCGGAGCCCCGTAGGGGAGCGGTGCCGGTTGATGAGGCGGGAGGACCGCCGGTGTGGCCGGCAGGACGGCGACCGGCACCACGGTCGTTGGCGGCGTCGCGGGCATGGATGGCGTCGGCCCGACGGGCGGCGCAGGCGGCGGGGCGGGGATCGTCGGCGCCGCCGGCGCGGAGAGCGAGTCGGCATCGACCGCCGCCGACGGCACGGCGAGGGGCTGCGCCTCGGCCGTCACCACCGGCGACTCGGGCGACTCGGACGACTCGGGCACGACCGGATCCACCGGGTCGACCGGTGCGACCCGGGCCTCCGGCACTGCGGATGGCACCGGTGCGGCGAGCGAGTCCTGGGCGAGCGCTCCGAGCGCCGACCGCTCGTCGAAGGTCAGGGGGGCGACCGGCGTGGCCTCCTGGATGTCGGGGATCGAGAACGAGACACCGGCGTGAACGTCGGCGGCGCCGGGTTCGTTCGTCGGCAGCGGCAAGGGGGTGGGCGCCACGATCGGTCGCACGGCCGCTGGGTCGAGGATCGCATCGTGCGAGGACGCGCCGAGGTCGCCGGGACGGCTGTCGAGCGGCGGGATCTCGAGCTTGATCTCGCCGAAACCGCTTCCGGGAGCGGCCGGTGGTGGGGCCGGCGCTACCGCAGGCGCCGGCGGTGGCGGCACAGGCGCGGCTGCCGGCCGCGCGGTGGTCCCGGGATCGTCGCCGTCGTCTTCGAGCACCGACTCCCAGGTCAACGTCGGAAGATCGCGGTTCCGACCTCCGTCGAGCAGACCCATGTCCGAGTATCGGCGGTCCACCCGACCGCCTTGAGCGAAAGTTGGGGTTTCGTCAAGAACTCCGACGTCGCGTCGGTTCAGTCATCGGTGGCCGCTGCGGCCCGGGTCTGCAACTCGGCGACGATCGAGGAGTCGGCCAGCGTCGTCGTATCGCCGATGTTGCGGCCTTCGGCCACGTCGCGCAGCAGCCGGCGCATGATCTTGCCGGACCTGGTCTTGGGCAGGTCGGGGGTGAGGTAGATCCGCTTCGGCTTGGCGATCGCGCCGATCTCCTCGGCGACGTGCGCCCGCAGATCGGCTTCGTCGACCTCCGAGCCGCCGCGCAGGATCACGTAGGCGATGATCGCCTGTCCGGTCGTCGCATCGGTCGCGCCGACCACGGCCGCCTCGGCGACGGCGGGATGGGAGACCAGGGCGGATTCGACCTCGGTCGTCGAGATTCGGTGACCCGAGATGTTCATCACGTCGTCGACGCGCCCGAGTAGCCACAGGTATCCGTCGTCGTCGAGCTTGGCCCCGTCACCGGCGAAGTATCGGCCCGCGAAGCGAGCCCAGTACGTGTCGACGAAGCGCTGCGGATCGCCCCAGATGCCGCGCAGCATGCCCGGCCACGGGCGGGTCAGGGTGAGGTATCCACCGCCCACCTCGACGCGATTGCCGTCGTCGTCGACCACCTCGGCCGAGACGCCGGGCAGCGGGAACGTGGCCGACCCGGGCTTGGTCGTCGTCGCACCGGGCAGCGGGCTGATCATGATCCCACCGGTCTCGGTCTGCCACCACGTGTCGACGATCGGGCAACGACTGCCACCGATGTGCTCCTGGTACCACATCCACGCCTCGGGATTGATCGGCTCGCCGACGGTTCCGAGCAATCGCAGCGACGACAGGTCGTGCTTGGCCGGTTCCGCCGCCCCCCACTTCATGAACGTGCGGATCGCGGTCGGTGCGGTGTAGAAGGTCGTGACGCCGTATTTCTCGACGATCTCCCAGAAGCGGTCGTTGCCCGGGTGGTTGGGCACGCCCTCGTACATCACCTGGGTACATCCGTTGGCGAGCGGCCCGTAGACGATGTAGCTGTGCCCGGTGATCCAGCCGACGTCGGCGGTGCACCAGAAGACGTCGCGTTCGGGGTGGAGGTCGAACACGTAGCGATGGGTGTAGGCGGCGTGGGTGAGGTAGCCGCCCGAGGTGTGCATGATCCCCTTCGGCTTGCCGGTCGTCCCCGAGGTGTACAGCAGGAAGAGGAGCTGCTCGGAGTCCATCGGCTCGGCCGGGCAGTCTGCCGACGCGTCCTGCATCAGCTCGTGGTACCAGTGGTCCCGGCCGTCGACCATCGTGACGTCGTTGCCGCCGCGCCGGACGACGACGACGTGCTCGATCGACGGTGCCGCCGCACACGCCTCGTCGGCCGCCGGCTTGAGCGCGAACACCTCACCCCGCCGGTACCCGCCATCGGCGGTGATCAGGACCTTCGCCTCGGCATCGTCGATGCGATCGGCGAGCGACTGCGCCGAGAAGCCGCCGAAGACGACGCTGTGCGCGGCCCCGATCCGGGCGCAGGCGAGCATCGCGACCGCCGCCTCGGGGATCATCGGGAGGTAGACGTTGACCCGGTCACCGCGCTCGACGCCGAGGCCCTTCAACACGTTCGCGAAGCGGCACACCTCCTCGAGCAGGTCGGCGTAGGTGATCGTGCGGGTGTCGCCGGGCTCGCCCTCCCAGTGGAAGGCGATGCGCTCCCCGTTCCCGGCTTCGACGTGACGATCGAGGCAGTTGTACGACACGTTCAGCTGCCCGCCGACGAACCACTTGGCGTTGGGTAGGTCCCACTCCAGGATCGTGTCCCACGGTCGCGCCCAGTCGATCAGGTCGGCCGCCCGACGCGCCCAGAACGCCTCGTCGTCCTCGGCCGCCTCGTCGTACAGGAACGTCCCGGCGACCAGCGCGTCCGCCTTGAACTCCTCGGTCGGAGGGAAGGTGCGGTTCTCCGCCATCAACGCGTCGATCGTGTCGTGGGTCTCCTCATCGGCCATGTCGCGATCGTAAAGCACGCGGCCAACCCCGGTCGCAGGCGCCCCACTCGCTCCCCCACCCACCAGCCCGTGGAGGTTCGGTGCCGACAGGTCGCGCCGGGACTCACCGGAGGATGGGAGCCGAGGATGAGGCGGAGGTCAGGAGCGCCACTCGGCGACGAGGAACCGGCCGAGGCCGTGCGGGTCGAGCAACGCCTCGGATTCGCTGACCCGGCTGCGCATCCGCAGCGCAGCCAGATCGGGCGCCGCCGCCCGCTCGGTCCACACCCGGCGGCCCTCCTCGACCAGCTCGTCGATGCCGTGGAGCTGGAGGAACTGCGATTGGGTGCGGGTCGCGTCCGGTTCGGGAAGCTGGTCGAACGGGACGTCGAGGGTGATGTCCTGCGTGCCCGGCGCCGACAGGTAGTGCCCGCCCCGCTCGTTGCCGCGGTACGTGCGCAGCCACTCCCGCCATGGTCGCAGGACGAGTTCCCCGGTACGGGCGACGCCGTAGTCGATGACGAGCACGGATCCCGATCGCACCAGCGATCGCGCCACGCCGACGAACTCGCGCGCCCGGTCGACGAGCGGGGCGCGGGAGCCGAGCGGGGCCGTCGCCGGGAGCACTGCGGGCAGCGGGTCGATCGGTGCAGACAGCACCTCGACGCACCGGCGATCGGGCCCGATCTCGACGAACGACTCGCGCCAGCCGTCGTCGAACACCGCGAGCCGGAACGGCAGGTTGTCGAGGAACTCGTTGGCGAGCACCACCCCGTCGAACGCCTGGTCGGGCATCGCCGCCCTCGACTCGACGACCGGCGGATGATCTGACCGCTGCACGTCGGACACCTCGACCGCGACGTACCGCAGGGCCGCCGCGCATCGGGGGGTCGCGGCGATGATCGAGCGGGCCAGGGTCCCCGGCCCGGCCCCGGCATCGACGACGGTGAACGGGTCGGGCCGCCCGATTCGCTCCCACTCCGCATCGAGATGTCGAGCGAGCACGGCGCCGTACAACGGTCCGACCTCCGGCGAGGTGATGAAGTCCCCCCGCCGCCCAGCGCGACCACCGCCCACCGACGTGTAGAACCCACGGTCCCCGTAGAGCGCCAACTCCATGAACCGGTCGAACGACACCGGTCCCTCCGCGGCGATGCGCGCGATGAGTTCCTCGGTCACCGAGCGATCATCCCACGCCGAGCGCCTCACCCCGTGACGGGATCAGGTTCGTCGCTCGCCAGGCGCGAGCCGAGGAAGCCGACCCAGGCCAGCGACGAAGCCTCGCAACGCCGCGAACGAAAGGCCCGCACCACCCCCACCACGAACGACCCACCATCGGCCCCCCGTGACGGGATCAGGTTCGTCGCTCGCCAGGCGCGAGCCGAGGAAGCTGACCCAGGCCAGCGACGAAGCCTCGCAACGCCGCAAGCGGCGAAACTGGCCCGTCACGGGGTCACGGGGCGAGGGCGCCGGTGAGATCGGAGAGATCCCCGAAGCGGGCGACCAGGCCCGGAAGCACACCGAACACGATCGTGCCGACGGCGGTGATCCCGAGCGCGGTGACGACCGGGGTCGGGATGCGGATCGGGGTGACATCGCCGTCGGGCGCCTCCTCGACCCAGATGACCCGCAACACGCGCATGTAGTACGCCGCGGCGATCACCGTGTTGACGGCAGCGATGGCGGCCATCACGTAGGCCGCCGTCGTCTCCGCGTCGAGCACCGCGCGGAACGAGTTGAACTTGGCGAACCAGCCACCGAGCGGCGGGATGCCGGCCAGCGAGGCGAAGAAGACGGTCATCGCGATCGCCAGGCCCGGCGCGTAACCGAACAGACCGCCGAGGCTGGAGATCTCACCGCTGTGCGTCTTGCGCGAGACGGCGATCACGCAGGCGAACGCACCGAGGTTCGTCACGGCGTAGATCAGCAGGTAGACGACGACGGCGTTGATCGCCGAACCGGCCGCCTGGGTGTTGCCGGCGAACGCCAGCGGCATCAGGATGAACCCGCTCTGGCTGATCGAGGAATACGCGAGAAGGCGGACGATGTTGGTCTGGCGCAGCGCGAGCACGTTGCCCACGGTCATCGTGAGGACGGCGAGCACCCAGATCAACGGTTCGTACACGTCGGACGCGCCGGGAAAGGCGACGAACACGATCGTCACCAGCGCGACGAACCCGGCCGCCTTGGATGCCACCGACAAGAACGCGGTCACCGGCGTCGGCGCCCCTTCGTAGGTGTCGGGTGCCCAGGAGTGGAACGGGACGGCGGAGATCTTGAACGCGAACCCGGCGATGACGAACACGACGGCGACGACCTGGAGCCCGATCAGCTCACCGTCGACCAGCGACGCGCCGATCTCGGTGAGCAGCGTCGAGTTCGCCGTGCCGAACAGCAAGCTCATGCCGTACAGCAGGATCGCCGACGCAAAGACGCCGAGCAGGTAGTACTTGACGCCCGCCTCGTTCGATTTCTCGTCGCGTTTGTTCCAGGCGGCCATCATGTAGGCCGGGATCGACAGCAGTTCGAGGGCGACGAAGATGCTCACGAGGTCGCGGGCCGAGGTCATCATCAACATGCCGAGCACGCTGGCGATCATCAGCACGTAGAACTCGCCCTGGTAGTAGCCCCCCTCCTCGAGCTCGGTCTGGCTCATCAGGACGACGACGTAGGCGGTCAGCAGGAACAGCGCCTTGAGGATCAGCGCGTACTCGTCGACCACATAGCGACCGCCGAACATCGACCTCGTGTCGTCGCCGATCACCGCCAGGGTGACCACCGGGATCAGGGCGATCAGCATCACGAAGCCGGTCAACGTGGCGACCGCCCACTTCTTGGACTCGTCGATCAGCAGGTCGACCGCGAGGATCACGTTGATCCCGACGATCAACACGAGCTCGGGCGCGAGCGCGTGCCAGTCGATCGTCGGCGCCGTCCAGTCGGCCTGGGCGAGGAGGGACGCGAGCATCAGCCGAGCGACACTCCCAGGCGGCTGACGAGCAGCTCGACCGCGGGGTTCATCACGCCGAACAGGAGCTGCGGGTAGACACCGAGCACGATGATCATCACCAGGAACGGCGACCAGGCGATCCACTCGACCGGCGTCACGTCGTGGATGTCTGCGTGCTCGTCGTGGTCGTCGTTCACGCCGGCGCCCACCGGGTGCGGCACTCGGCCGGAGAACTCCTCGCTCGGTTCACCGAAGGCGGTCCGCTGGTAGAGCCAGAGGAGGTAGCCGGCGGCGAAGACGGTGCCGACCGCGGCGATCACCATCAGCGTCCGGAACAGCGGCTGACTCAACCCGAAGCCGGGGCTGTACGCGGACAGGATCGCCGGGAACTCGCCCCAGAACCCGGCCAGGCCGGGCAGGCCGAGCGACGCCATCGCGCACATGCCGAGGATCCAGCCGAGTCGCGGCATCTGGATGAGCATCCCGGACAGCCGCTTGATCTCCAGCGTGTGGTAGCGGTGCTTGACCGACCCGGCGAGGAAGAACAGCATCCCGGTGATCAGACCGTGGGCGACCATGCCGAAGATGGCGGCGTTGATCCCGAGCGTCGTCAGCGTCGAGATGCCGAGCATCACGAATCCCATGTGGGCGACCGACGAAAAAGCGATCAGCCGCTTCATGTCGGTCTGCGCGAGGCACCCGAGCGCGCCGTAGATGATGCCGATCACGGCGAGGATCCCGATCACCGGCGCCCACTCGACCGCGCCCTGCGGGAGCATGGGGATGGCGATCCGCACGAACCCATACGTGCCGAGCTTCAGCAGGATCGCCGCCAGGATGACCGACCCCTGGGTCGGCGCCTGGGTATGGGCGTCGGGCAGCCAGGTGTGGAACGGGAACATCGGCACCTTGATCGCGAAGCCGAGGAACATGCCGGCGAAGATCCACACCTGGACGTCGTGATCGACGCCTTGGCTGGCCTCGATCAGGTAGGCGAACCCGAAGCTCTCGGCACCCGTCTGGAAGTAGAGCGCGAGGAACGCGACGAGCATGAACGCCGAGCCGAACATCGTGAACAGGAAGAACTTGAGGGATGCGTACTTGCGCTGCTCGCCGCCCCACACACCGATCATGAAGTACATCGGCAGCAGGACGACCTCGAAGAAGACGAAGAAGAGGATCAGGTCCTGGGCGACGAACGTGCCCGCCATGCCGGTCTGCAGGATCAGCATCAGGCTGAAGAACGCCTTCGGGTTGCCCGCCTCGGGCATGTTGTTCCACGAGTAGATCATCACGAGGAACGTGACCGCCATCGACAGGATGTACAGCCCGAGGCTGATGCCGTCGAGGCCGACGATGTAGCGCGAGTTGATCACCTCGATCCACTGGACATCGACGAAGAACTGCAGCTCCTCGGCCTTGTCGTAGTCGAACAGGAACAGGGTGACGACGCCGACCGCGAGGGTCGCCCCGGCGGTGACGATGCCGACCGCCTTGATCGTCGCCTCGTCCCCGCTCGGGACGAGCATCATCGCCAGCACGCCGAGCAGCGGCAGGAACACTCCGACGGTGAGGACCCAGTTGTTGGCGGAGTCGGTGAGGAATTCCATGATGTCTGAGCTCGCTTAGATGTTGATGATGACGAGGACGATGGCACCGACGGCGGCGGCCCCGAACAGGAGGGCGCCGTATTGGTTGACCTTGCCGGACTGGACGGGTTGCATGGCGTGGCCGGTCTCGGAGGCGAGCGTGCCCGACCCGTCGACCGCGCCGTCGATCAGGCCCTGGTCGATGTACTTGTACACCCAGCGGCCGGACTTGACCGCGTCCTCGCCGGCGGTGTTGACCACCCCATCGATGATGCGCTGGTTGGTCCAGTACGCGAACTTGGAGATCGGATAGGCGAACGCCTTGAAGATCCCCAGGTAGAGGTCGTCGAGGTAGTACTTGTTCTTGAGGAAGAGGTAGCCGGCCCGCAGCCCGCGCCGCCGCTCGGTCAGCCCGACCAGCCGCCGGTCACGGCGCCCGTAGAACGCAACGTTGAAGGCGATCGCGATCGCGTAGGCGGCGCCGACGACGCCCAGCGAGAGCAGGATCTTGGCGAGCTCGGGCTCGGCGTGGCTGACCTCGGGGAAGAAGCAGGCCTCGCCGGCCGGCGGCTCCTCGAACCCGCAGCCGGACTTCGGCTCGCCCTCTTCGGCCTGTGGGATGACGAGCTGCAGCGTCTCGCCCGGCCCGCTCGCCCGGACCTCTTCGAGCAAGACCGCTTCCGGCCGCGGTTCGACGTACTTCTTGATCTGCTCCCAGTCCTCGCCGAGCGGGGTGGCGTTGAACAACCCGGCGACGCAGGCGAAGGCGGCCAGGATCAGGATCGGGACGAGCAACAGCGGACCCGACTCGTGCGGGCCGTCATGATCGCCGTGACCGTGGTCGCCGTCGTCGTGGCCGCCGTCGTGCCCACCTGCGTCGTGGTCGTCGCCGGAGTCGGCAAGCGGCGGTTCGTGGTGGTCGCCGATCGACCCATCGTTGACCGCCGCGCTCAGCGACAGCGGGGCGCCGACATGGGCCTCGTCGAGCTCGTGTTCCTCCGCGTGCTCCTCGCCGGGATGATGCTCGCCGGCCGCCGCGCCGCGCGGGGTGCCGAAGAACGTCAAGTACGTCGCCCGCGTCATGTACATCGCGGTCAACGCCGCACCGCCGAGGCCGACCCAGAAGAAGAACGTGTAGCCGTTGTTGCCGACGTTGTCGATGATCTCGTCCTTCGACCAGAAGCCGGCGAACGGGAACACCCCGGTCAGCGCCAGCGTCGAGACGATCCACGCGGCGAACGTCCACGGCATGTACTTGCGCAAGCCCCCCATGTCCTTCTTCATGTCGAAGGAGTGATGCGAGGCGGAGTGGCTGATCGAACCGGCGCAGAGAAACAGGCAGCACTTGAAGAAGGCGTGGGTGAAGATGTGGAACACCGCCGGCAGCCAAGCGCCGACTCCGAGGGCGAGCATCATGTAGCCGAGCTGGCTCACCGTCGAGTAGGCGAGCACCTTCTTGATGTCGTCCTGCACGAACGCCAGCAACGCGGCGATGATGATCGTGATCGCGCCGATCACCGCGATGAACGTGACCGATCCGTCGAAGAGGTCGAACGCCGTCCAGAACAGCGGGAACAGTCGGGCGACGAGGTACACGCCGGCGACGACCATCGTCGAGCTGTGGAGCAGCGACGACACCGGGGTCGGGCCGGCCATCGCGTCTGGAAGCCACGTGTGCAGCGGGAACTGGCCCGACTTGCCGATGCAGGCGATGAACAGCGCGACCGCCCCCCAGAGCAGCACCTGACTCGAGCCCTCGCCCGACAGCGCCCAGCCCTGGATGGCGCCGATATTGAAGCCGTTGCTTCCGAGATTGTCGACCGCCCAGGCATTGGCCCCGAAGAAGATGATCGCCGTGCCGACGAGGAGGCCGACGTCGCCGACGCGCACGGTCCAGAACGCCTTGAGCGCCGCCTCGCTGTTCGCCCGGTCCTCCCACCAGTGCCCGATCAGCAGGAATGACGTGAGCCCCATGATCTCCCAGCCGAGGATCAGCTGGACCATGTTCTCCGCCATCACCATGATCAACATGCCACCCGAGAACAGGGTCAGCGCGCTGAAGAAGTGGGTGTAGCGGCGGTCGCCCCGGACGTACTCGACGCTGTAGATCTGCACGAGCAACGAGATGAAGGCGACCAGCCAGAGGATCAGGACGGCGAGCCCGTCCATGTACGACCCGATGCCGAAATCGAGACCCCCGCTCGACCACCACGTCCACGACCTGACGACCGGCTCGACGTACGGCTCCACCTCACCTTCGGTCGCCCGGGGGAACACCGACCGGGCGAACCCGGCCACAGCACCCAACGCCTCGCCGCCGGAGTGCGCGTCGTCGGCGGAGTTGACCCGCTGGATCCACTGGATACCCGCGCCCGTGGCGAGCACGAGCGAGACCGCCATCGAGGCGATGCCCATCCCCGCCCCGTGCATCGGCGACCGCTTGCCGAACAGGAGGATCAGGAAGTACGCGACGATCGGGACGAGTGCGATCAGGTAGGCGTTCTCGAGGAACCACCCGGACGAGAGCTCTGCGGCTTCGGCAGCCAACATGTCAGCCCTTCATCTCGGACAGCTCGTCGAGGGAGATCGACCGGCGGTTGCGGTAGATCATCAGCACCATCGCCAACCCGACGCCGACCTCGGCGGCGGCGATGGCGATGACGTACAGCGCGAAGACCTGACCGTCCTGGTTGTCGTTGATCAGCGCGAACGCGATCAGGTTGAGGTTGACCGCGTTGAGGATCAGCTCGATCGACATGAGAACGAGCACCGCGTTGCGGCGGGCGATGACCCCGTACACCCCGATGCAGAACAGCACCGCAGCCAGCAGTAGAAAGTTGGCGGCCAGCATCAGATGTCCACCCCGGCGACGAGGGAAGCGCCAGCGACGAGTCGCATCTGGCGCGAGGAGGAAGCGCAGCGGACGACGAGCCCAGCACCAGCACGAAAGTTGGCGGCCAGCATCAGATGTCCACCCAGGCGACGAGGGAAGCGCCAGCGACGAGTCGCATCTGGCGCGAGGAGGAAGCGCAGCGGACGACGAGCCCAGCACCAGCACGAAAGTTGGCGGCCAGCATCAGATGTCCACCCCGGCGACGAGGGAAGCGCCAGCGACGAGTCGCATCTGGCGCGAGGAGGAAGCGCAGCGGACGACGAGCCCAGCACCAGCACGAAAGTTGGCGGCCAGCATCAGATGTCCACCCAGGCGACGAGGGAAGCGCCAGCGACGAGTCGCATCTGGCGCGAGGAGGAAGCGCAGCGGACGACGAGCCCAGCACCAGCACGAAAGTTGGCGGCCAGCATCAGTCTTTACGCGCCAGGACGATCGCGCCGACGGCGGCGGCGAGGAGGACGAAGGAGATGGCGATGAACGGGGCGAGGTACGGATCGAGGAAGCGGTCGCTCAGGCCCTCGGCGGGGAACGGTGCCACACGCTCGGGGATCACGCTGTCTTCGGTCGCGTCGAGGATCACCCACGAGAGCAGGCCCAACAGCACCGCGGCGACCGGGATCCCGAGCGCCCAGCTCTTGTTGTTCAGGTTGCCCTCCTGGCCGATCTGCGCACGGGTGAGCATGATGCCGAACAGGAACAGCACCATCACCGCACCGATGTAGACCAGGACCTGGGAGACCGCTACGAACTCGGCTGCGGCGAGCACGTATTGCGCGGCAACGCCGCCAAGCACCATCACGAGCCAGAGCGCAGCGTGCACGACGTTGTTGGTGCTCACCACGGCGAGGGCGGCAAAGATCATGAAGAACGCGATGATGCCGAAGCCGATGTTCTGCGCAACGTTGACGTTGTCCGCGGCGATCAGTGCGAGCCCGCTCACTTCTTGGCCGCTCCCGCTTCGAGCTCGGGCGCCTCGGGGACGGTCTCCATCCACTCGCCGAGCTTGTCCTTGTCGTGCAGCAGGTCGGCGATGCGGGGCTCGGAGTATTCGTATTCGGGGCTCCAGAACAGGGCGTCGAACGGGCACACCTCGACGCAGATCCCGCAGTACATGCACAGTGCGTAGTCGATGTCGAACCGGTCGAGGTGGTTGACCTGGCGCGGCTTGCCGCCCGCCCGCCGCGGCGGGGCGAGCTGCTTGTGACCCTCGATGTAGATGCACCAGTCGGGGCACGAACGCACGCACAACATGCACGCGGTGCAGTTGCCCTCGTGGAGCGCGATCACGCCGCGCGCCCTGGTCGGCGGTGTCTCCTTCTCGTGCGGGTACTGGACGGTGTTCGCCCCGTCCTTGACCGTGTCGATCAGCGTCCCGAACGTGACACCGAGCCCCTTGAGCATCCCGGGGATCTTGGGCATCAGACGACCACCTTGAAGATCGCCGTGATGGCAGCGTTGGCGAGCGCGAGCGGGATGAGCAACTTCCAGGCGAACGTCTGCAGCTGATCCTCACGGAATCGGGGGTAGCTGAACCGGACCCACATGATGATGCCCGTCAACAGCAGCATCTTGGTGAACATGATCCCCGGCCCGACGATGTTCATCCACCACGCGACGTCGTCGAGGTTGTCCCAACCGAACCAGGAGAACGGGACGCCCCACCCACCGAGGAACAAGACCGAGGCGATGAAGGCGAAGACGCCGGCGGTGGCGAACTCGGCGATGAAGAAGATCAGGAACCGGAAGCCCGAGTACTCGGTCATGTAGCCCGACACCAGCTCGGACTCGGCGATCGGCATGTCGAAGGGGGCCTGGGTCAGCTCGGCCTGGACGGCGACCATGAAGATCAAGAAGCCGACGAACTGGGTGATGATGAACGGGTTGCCGAACCAGTCGACGCCGAAGATCGATCCGGTGTTCTGGGCGACGACGATGCCCTGCATGTTCATCGTGCCGGCCTGGATGACGACGCCGAGCGTGGCGAGCACCATCGGCAGTTCGTAGGCGATCAGCTGGCCGGCGGCGCGCAGACCGCCGAGCAGGGAGTACTTGTTGGCGCTCGCCCACCCGGCGATCAGGATGCCGAGCACGCTGATCGAACCGACGGCGAGGGCGAAGAAGATGCCGGTCTCGAAGTTGGTGAAGTACGCCTCGGGGCCGAACGGGACGACGACGACGAGGAGGAACGTCGACAGCAGCACGACGAGCGGCGCCATCTTGAACACGGGGCTGTCCGCCCGCCCTGGGACGAGGTCCTCCTTCTGCATCCACTTGCCGACCTCGGCCACGAGCTGCAGCGAACCGTACGGCCCGGCTTCCATCGGGCCGAGCCGGCTCTGCATGAACGACATCATCTTGAACAGGAACAAGTAGACGATCGTGCCCGCCGGCAGCAGCACCGCGACCAGCCCGCCGACGACGCGCAGCAGCGACTGCCCCCAGTACGGGATCTCGATCGCCAACATGGCGGTCACCGGTCGATGTCTCCGAGGATGAAGTACAGGCTGGCGAGGATGCTGATCACGTCGGGGACGTAGACGCCGCGCAGGACCCATGGCACGATCGAGATGTTGTTGAAGCTGGCCGAGCGGATCTTGACCCGGAAGGGCCCCAGGTCGCCCTTGGACACGACGTAGTACCCCATCTCGCCGAGCGGGTTCTCCGTCGACACCCAGGCCTCGCCGGCGGGCACCTTGATGATCCGAGGCACCTTGGTCATGATCGGGCCGGCGGGGATCTGGTCGAGGAGTTGCTCGACGATCCGGCACGACTCGCGGGTCTCCTCGAGCCGAACCCAGCAGCGGGCAAAACTGTCGCCGTCGGGGTGGGTCCACACCCGCCAGTCGGCCTTGTCCCAGGCCATCGGCAGGTCCTGGTCGCGACGCAGGTCCCAGTCGACTCCGCTCGCTCGCAGGTTCGCGCCGGACAGGCCGTAGCTCTTGGCGACGTCGGCGGGGATCACGCCGATGCCCCGCGTCCGGCTCTGGAAGATCTCGTTGCCGAACAGCAGGTCCTCGATCTGGTCGCAGAACCCGATCAGCTTCTTCATCACCTGCCTGGTCTCATCGATCCATCCCTTGGGCAGGTCGTCCTTGAGGCCGCCGATGCGGTCGAAGTTCGGATGGAACCGCCCGCCGGTCGCCCCTTCGATCAGGTTGAGCACGTACTCCCGGTCGCGGAAGGCGAGGAACACCGGCGTGATCGCGCCCATCTGCACGCCGAGGTCGCCGAGGAACAGCGACACGTTGGCGATCCGCGACAGCTCGAACAGAATCGTGCGGATGACCTGCGCTCGCGGCGGCGCCTCGATCTCCATCAACTTCTCCGCCGCGAGGATGAACGGCACCTCGTTGGCGAAGCTGCCCAGCCAGTCGATCCGATTGATCAACGTCGTCACCTGGGGGAACGTGCGGACCTCGGTCAGCTTCTCGTACCCCCGGTGCATGTAGCCGGCGGAGGGCTCGGCCCAGATCACCTGCTCGCCGTCGAGGCGGCAGATGATGCGCAGCGTTCCGTGCGTCGCTGGATGCTGCGGCCCGATGTTGAGGGTCATCCCCTCGGTCTCGAGCTCGACGTTGAGCCGGGCGTCGGCGGCCTGGCCGGCGATGTAGGAGAGCTGCTCCCGATCGGACAGCGCGGTCATGACGATGCTCCCGGAGCGATCTGATCGTGCACGACCGTCATCACGTCTCCGCTGCCTCGGCGTCGGCATCGGGGGCTTCGGCGTCCTGCTCGGGCATCGGTTCGACGTCGACGATGCCGGGCCAGGGCTTGACCATCCGCGCGAGCAATGGGAAGTCCTTGCGCAGCGGGAACCCCTCGAAGTCGGTCGGCAGGTACATGTTGCGCAGGTCGGGATGGCCGTTGAAGCCGATGCCGAACATCTCGTGGCATTCGCGCTCGTGCCAGTTCGCGCCGGCATAGGTGCCGACCCACGAGTCGACGACGGGTGCATCGTCTGGGACGTCGGCCTTCAGCGTGACCCCGACGTGGCGATCGATGTCGGCCACGCGCGCCAGCATCTGCAACCGGGTCTCGCCGCCGGTGACACCCTGGCGGACCTCGGTGTCGGGCTCGACGGGCTCCGCGGTCGGGTCCTCCTCGCCCTTCCCGTACGGCGAGGGCAGCCAGTCGATCGCCGAGAGGAAGCAGAAGTACGTGAAGCCGGCGGCCTTCAGCGCCGCCGCGGCATCGGCCCACGCCTCGGTCCGGACGCGGACCCACAGGTCGTCCTGCGGCACGAGATGGGTATCGACGATCGCGTCGCCGATCCGGCGCCGAAGGTCGTCGACGATGCCCTCGCGCAGCCCGTCGCCGGGCAGTGCCGCGGGTTCGGCATCGGTCGCAGCCGTGTCACTCAATCGGGCCACCGCCCACCACGATCGGCTCGCGGTCCGGCTCGGGCGCGGCTGCCTCGTCCGGCACCGGTTGTTCCCCTGCAGCCAGGGACCGCTTGCGCTGCAGGGTCTGGAATTCGTCGCCGTTCCACTTCGCCTGCATGTCCTCGTTCATGATCCGCTGCTGGAGCAGGACGATGCCCTCGAGGAGCGCCTCGGGGCGCGGCGGGCAACCGGGCACGTAGATGTCGATCGGGATGATCTGGTCGACGCCCTTGGTCACCGAGTAGCTGTCCCAGTAGGGGCCGCCGCAGTTGGCGCACGAGCCCATCGAGATCGCGTACTTCGGCTCGGGCATCTGCTCCCAGAGGCGCTTGACCGCCGGTGCCATCTTGTCGGTCACCGTTCCGGAGACGCAGACGAAGTCGGCCTGGCGCGGGCTCGCCGGCAACGGGATGACGCCGAGGCGCATCACGTCGTAGCGCGGCGAACCGAACGCCGCACCCATCTCGATCGCGCAGCACGCGAGCCCCCACTGGTAGACCCAGAGCGAGTAGGCGCGGCTCATGTTGAACAGCTTGGTGAGACCGGACGGCATCCGGCCCCGGTCGACTAGACCCATCGGAGGAGCCCTCGCTTCCAGGCGTAGACCAGTCCATCGAGCAGCAGCACGATGAAGACGAGCATGGCGATCAGGCCGAACGCGCCGTAGCGCTCGACCGACGCGGCCCATGGGAACAGAAAGACGGCCTCGACGTCGAAGATCACGAAGAGCAGAGCGAACACGTAGTACCGGATCTGGCTCTGCGACCACCCGTCGCCGACCGGGTCGACACCCGACTCGTACGCGATCGACTTCTCGCGACCAGGGCGCGACGGACGCACCGCAGCCGCCAGGCCGAGCAGCAGCCCGCCGACGACGAGCGCGGCGAGGCCGAACCAGACAACCGTGAGGTAATCGCGCAGAAACAGCGACATCGGGGGCCGAAGATACCAGGGCTCGTGAAATCCCTCCCAAACTCGGCGCCCCTGAATCTCACGATCGTCCGACACCGCGTCGGCGATCGGTCACGCCGATTCGGTCGGACCGCGGGCTCGATCGGCCTGCACGGCATCGGCGGATCCGATCCGCCGCCTCAGGTGGCAGCCGCGCCCGCCGGCGCCCGCCGCGTGGCGGCACCGGATTCGTCGTGGGCGCGCTCGGTCGGCGACCGTCCGAGCGCGCCATGGTGCGCTGTCGGGATCGACTGGCCGTCGAGCACGATTCGGATGTCGACGGCGTCGGCCTTGATCACGATGTCGACCGATGTCTTCGCCGTCGTGATCGCCGACATCACCGTGTTGCCGCCGCCGTCGTCGGGCTCGGTCCAGACCTTCGCTGGCGAGATCGAGCGGAGGGTGCGGGCTGCGGACGAGATCACCGCCGGACACCACGACGCATCGTTCGCCGCCCGCGGCGGCGGGGCTGCGGCCGGCCGGGTGGTCGATCCGCCGGATCTGGGGTCGTTCCGCGTCAGCGCCTCGCGAAGCGCTCGCCGAGCCGGCGGGCGGCCTCGGTGACCAGGCGCTCCACGCGATCCCGATCGCCGTCGTGGGGGAACCGGTAGCTCGGGCCGTTGACGTAGATCGCCGCGTCGTACGTACCGCTCGCGCCACGGAACGGAACGGCGATGGCGTTGATCCCCTCGTCGAGCTGCTCGAACGACCAGAACACCCCGGCCGCGCGGATGCGGGCGAGCAGCCGCCGCAGGGCCACCGGATCGGTCGGCGTGCGGTCGGTGACCCGCTCGAGCGGCTCGCCGAGATAGCGGTCGAGCGCGGCATCGTCGAGCATGGCCAACATGGTCAGCCCGGACGGCACGGTGTGCATCCGCGCGTAGTGGCCGGTCTGATCCTGCACCTGGACGAGCGCCTGCTGCTCGACGTTGTCGACCCAGTACACGTCGCGGCCGAACTTGACGGTGAACCCGGCGCTCTCGCCGATCGCACTCGTCAGCTCCAGCAGGAATGGGCGGACCACCGCGGCCATGTTGCCGGCGGGGTTGCCCGCGTCGGCGAGCGCCGCCAGCCCCGCACCGAGCTGGTAGTCGCCGCCGAGGTGGCGCTGCTCGACGGCACCTTCGACCTCGAGCGCGGCGAGCAGGCGGGAGACGGTCGACTTCGGCAGCTCGGTGCGCTCGGCGATGTCGGTGACCCCCGCCGGCCCGAGCGAGAGCACGCGCAGGACGGCGAACGCCCGCTCGATCGACTGCACTCCCGCCATCGCGGTCCTTTCCTCGATGCTCCGGCGCACCGTGAACGCTCGACCGGCGCCAGCGCCCGACCGGCCCGCCCGATTGCAGACCCGGCACCGCGTCGTTAGCCTTCCCGCTGCGCCCTACCCAGAGGGGTCTGGCGTACTGTTCCACTCTACGGTACAGTTCCGCATGACGGAACAGGGTCCAACCCCGTTCGACCTCTGGGAGCATCGATGAGCGATGACATCACCGGCGACGCCGCCGGTGCCGACGACGAAGCCGAGATCGACCTGGCGACGCTCGACGACCACGATCTCGTGCAGCAGATGCACGACGATCTCTACGACGGGCTGAAGGACGAGATCGCCGAGGGCACGACCATCCTGCTCGACCGAGGGTGGAGCGCCGACCGCGTGTTGAACGACGCGCTGGTCGAGGGCATGCGGATCGTCGGGATCGACTTCCGCGACGGCATCCTCTTCGTCCCCGAGGTACTCCTCGCGGCGAACGCGATGAAGGCCGGTATGGCGATCCTGCGCCCGCTGCTCGCCGAGACCGGCGCCGAGCCGGTTGGCACCGTCGTCATCGGGACGGTCAAGGGCGACATCCACGACATCGGCAAGAACCTGGTGGCGATGATGCTCGAGGGCGCCGGGTTCGACGTGTTCGACCTCGGCATCAACACCAGTGCCGACGAGTTCCTCGCCGCACTCGAGGAGCACCAGCCCGACATCCTGGGGATGTCCGCGCTGCTGACGACGACGATGCCGTACATGAAGGTCGTCATCGACACGCTGGTGGCGAAGGGGCTGCGCGACCAGTACATCGTCCTCGTCGGCGGTGCCCCCCTCAACGAGGAGTTCGGCGCGGCGATCGGTGCCGACCACTACTGCCGCGATGCGGCGATGGCGTCGGAGCTGGCCAAGGAGCTCGTCACGGCCAAGCGCGGGCGCCGCGAGCCGGCGGGGCCGTCGGTACCGGTCTGAGCGGCTTGCCATCTCGCCGCCCGATCCCCACGACGACACGACAAGATGACGCAATGGTTCCGACGGCCACACCGCGCACCCTGGTGATCGCTTGCGGCGCGCTCGCGCGCGAGCTGCTCGCGATCGCCGAGCTGAACGGGCTCGACAACGTCACGGTCGAGTGCCTTCCCGCCGCGCTCCACAACCGCCCCAAGGAGATCCCCGACGCCGTCCGGGCTCGGATCCGCCGCGCCCGCGCCGGCACCCCAGATCGCTCAGCCGGCCGGTCCGAGCTGGCCGACGCCGACCTCGTCGACGGTGAAGTGCGGGTGACCGGCGGCGGGGTCGACGCCGAGCGTGCCGACTTCGATCGGATCCTGGTCGGGTACGCGGACTGCGGGACCGGCGGGTTGCTCGACCGGGTCTGCGAGGAGGAAGGCGTCGAACGGCTCCCCGGCGCCCACTGCTACGAGTTCTTCGCCACCGCCGAGCGATTCGCGCGACTGCAGGACCACGAGATGGGGTCGTTCTACCTCACCGACTTCCTCGTGAAGCACTTCGATCGGCTCGTCTGGGAGGGCCTCGGGATCGACCGGCACCCCGAGCTGTTGCCGATGTACTTCGGCAACTACACCCGGCTCGTCTACCTCGCGCAGGTCGACGATCCGACGCTCGTCGAGCGGGCGGAGGCGGCCGCCGGACGGCTCGGGCTCACGCTGACGGTCGAGCGCACCGGGTACGGCGAGCTCGCGTCGAGCGTGGTCGAGTTCACGCGGCGTCCCGCCGGCGTCGCCGGGCACGGAGCGACAACATGAGCGACCAGCGCGAGCGACGTAGCAGCACACGGGGTGGGCGCCGTCGATCGGGCGGTCCAGCAGTGTCGACGATCTACTGGCGCGACATCCCCGCACAGCTGACCGCACGCAGCGCCGAAGGGCAGCACAAGCTGCTGCTCGATGCCCGTTTCCAGCACGCGATCGACCGGGCGGCGGCGGTGGCCGGGCTGACGGCGACCAACGACTACGTCCAGGAGTGGCGCAGTGTGACCGGCCCGCTCGAGCCGGGAAGCGTCGATGTCCAGCTCGACCGCCTCTGCGCCGACATCGAAGCGGCCTACCCTCGTGACCGGCTCGAGTCGATCGTCGCCAACGGGGGACTCGATCCAGCGGGGAGCCCACCGCCGGTCCCCGATCCCGCACCTGCTGCTGCGCCGTGCGCTCCAGCCAACCCCGACGAGGAGTCCCCGTGACCGACACCGTGCTCAGCTCAGCGACCAAGGAGGTCGTGATCGGTTTCGACCGGCCCTTCGTGATGATCGGCGAGCGCATCAATCCGACCGGGCGCAAGCTGCTCGCAGCCGAGATGAAGGACGGCGACTTCAGCCGGGTCGAGGCCGACGCCATCGCCCAGGTCGCGGCCGGTTGCCACATGCTCGACGTGAACGCCGGCATCCCGCTGGCCGACGAGCCGGCACTGCTGGCCAGGGCGATCCAGCTCGTGCAGGCCGTGACCGACGTGCCGCTGTCGATCGACTCCTCGATCGTCGAGGCGCTCGAGGCCGGCGTCGCGGCCTACGTCGGCAAGCCGCTGATCAACTCGGTCACCGGCGAGGAGGAGGTGCTCGAACGGATCCTGCCGCTGGTCGCCAAGCACGGCGCCGCGGTCGTCGCGATCTCCAACGACGAGACCGGGATCTCCGAAGACCCGGACGTGCGGTTCGCGGTAGCGAAGAAGATCGTCGAGCGGGCCGCCGACCACGGCATCCCGCGCGCCGACGTCGTCGTCGATCCGCTGGTGATGCCGATCGGCGCGATCGGCCAGGCCGGCCAGCAGGTGTTCACCCTGGTCCGCCGCCTGCGCGACGAGCTCGGGGTCAACACGTGTTGTGGAGCGTCGAACGTCAGCTTCGGGCTCCCGAACCGACACGTCATCACCGGCACGTTCCTGTCGATGGCGATCGGAGCGGGGATGACCTCGGCGATCATGAACCCGCTCCACGACGAGGTCCGCAACGCGGTGATGGCGGCCGACGTGCTCGCCGGCCACGACCAGGACTGCGCGTCGTGGATCATGGCCAACCGTGACGGTGGCGACGTCGCGGCCGCGGCATCCGCCGGCGGCGGGCCGCGCCGCCGCGGCGGTCGCCGCGCCCGCGTCGAGGGCTGACGCCATGACCGCGCACGACCCCGGCGCACGCGTCGACACCGGGTGTCAGACACCAGGTGTTCACGCACGGGGACGGCGATGAGCGGTGACGCAGCGACCTGCCGGGTCGTGTTCACCCCGTCGGGGCTCGAGGCCCGCGTGCCCGTCGGCACGTCCGTGCTCGACGCCGCCCGGGCTGTCGGCGCCGACCTCGACTCGACGTGCGGCGGCCGTGGCCTGTGCGGGCGGTGCCAGGTCGTGCCGTCGGTCGGTTCGTTCTCCAAGTGGCGGATCGACTCGACCGCTGACGCGATCACCGGCTGGACGTCGGTCGAGCAGTCGTACTCGGGTCGCCGCCCGATCGTCGGCGACCAGCGCCTGGGCTGCGCGACACAGGTGCTCGCCGACACCGTCGTCGAGATCCCCGCCGCCAGCCAGGTCCACCGCCAGGTCGTCCGCAAGTCGGTCGACCTCGGAGACATCGAGATCGATCCGCTCGTCCGCCTGCACTACGTCGAGCTGCCCGCACCCGAGCTCGGGGCCGACGTCGGCGGGCTGCGCGAGCAGATCGTCGACGGACTCGGGCGCGACTTCGACGTCCGGCCCGACGGCATCGCCTCGAACGTGCTGCCGTTGCTCGGTCCCGCATCGGCGGGCGCCGGCGGCGGGGTCACCGTCGCGGTGCGGCGCGGCTCGGAGATCTGCGCCGTGTACCCCGGCTACGTCGACCGCGCCACCGGGGTCGCGATCGACGTCGGCTCGACGACGATCGCCGGCCACCTGGTCGACCTCGCAACCGGAGAGGTGCTGGCCACCAGTGGGATGATGAACCCGCAGATCCGATTCGGCGACGACCTGATGAGCCGAGTCTCCTACGTGATGATGAACCCCGGCGGCGAGGTCGAGCTGACGAGGGTCGTCCGATCGGCGCTCGACGACCTGATCGGCGAGCTCGTCGCCGAGGCCGGTTCCGACCTCACCCGCGACTCGGTGCTCGACATGACGATCGTCGGCAACCCGATCATGCACCACGTCGTGCTCGGCATCGACCCGACCCCGCTCGGACAGGCCCCGTTCACGCTCGCCACCGACGCCGCTGTCACCGTGCGCGCCACCGACCTCGATCTCGACGCCCGTTTCGCCGAGGTGTACCTCCTGCCCTGCATCGCCGGACACGTCGGAGCCGACACCGCGGCGGCGATGCTGTCCGAGGGACCACATCGAAGCGACGGCATCCAGCTGCTGGTCGATGTCGGCACGAACGCCGAGATCGTGTTCGGCAACCGCGACCACGTGCTCGCGGCATCGAGCCCGACCGGCCCGGCGTTCGAGGGCGCGCAGATCTCGGCCGGGCAACGGGCGACGGTCGGCGCGATCGAGCGCGTCCGCATCGACCGGGAGACGCTCGAACCGCGCATCAAGGTGATCGGCTCCGACGTCTGGTCGGACGATCCGACGTTCGAGGCGGCGACCCGGCATCTCGAGATCACCGGGATCTGCGGGTCGGGGATCATCGAGGTGATCGGCGAGATGTACCTGGCCGGGATCATCGACGTCGACGGGACGGTCCGCTCGGACACGACCGATCGCACCGATCGGGTCTTCGCCAGCGGGCGGACCTTCTCCTACCGGCTGCACGGCGGGGTCGACGACGCCGACGCGATCTCGGTCACCCAGGACGACGTGCGGGCGATCCAGCTCGCCAAGGCTGCACTCCGGGCGGGGATCGACCTGCTGCGCGAGCACGCCGGCGACACCGACACCGGGGGGACCGACACCGGGGGGACCGACACCGGGGGGATCGAGTCGGTGCGCCTCGCCGGTGCGTTCGGGGCGCACATCGATCCGTTGTACGCGAAGGTGCTCGGACTGGTCCCCGACGTGCCGGTCGATCGGGTCCGGTCGGTCGGCAACGCGGCCGGTGCCGGGGCCGTGCGGGCGTTGGTGTCGGCGGGCCAGCGACGCGAGATCGAAGCCACCGTGCGACGCGTCGAAAAGATCGAGACCGCGACCGAACCCCGGTTCCAGGAGCTGTTCGTCGACGCGATGGGCTTCCCTCACACGACCGAGCCGACCCCCAACCTGGCCCAGGAGGTCGCGCTGCCGATCGCCCGCGCCAAGCCCCCCTCGCCACGCTCGGCACGCCGCCGCCGTCGCCAACCCTGACGCTCACCCGCGCGGACCCCCTACCCGACATCTCCCCCGACGCGTGCACGAACCACAACCGCCGCGCGGCGGAACGGGGAGCCCGCCCGACGCGCCAACACCTCCGCCGTCCAGTGCGCCGACCGCAACCGCAGCACGACAGAACGGGAGAGTGAGGCGTTCTGTATGATGGAACCGTTCCGCGATGCGGGACAGTGAG
Source organism: Ilumatobacteraceae bacterium (assembly GCA_963825565.1). Classification (GTDB taxonomy): domain Bacteria; phylum Actinomycetota; class Acidimicrobiia; order Acidimicrobiales; family Ilumatobacteraceae; genus JBFGCT01. Next base: position 160,410 of record CAWGTW010000016.1, on the reverse strand, counting down.
GACGTTCGGGGAGTGGGACAGGGGGTCAGATGACGGAGAGCCGACGCCGGACCGGGGGCCGTGCCGGGCGGGCGGCCGCGGCGCGCGTCGACCCGCCCGACCGACGCCGCGTACCTCACGCGGCTGATCAAGCCCTACGAGATCGTGTCCGACGAGGGACTCGAGATCATCGAGCACAACGCCGACACGATCCTCGAAGAGGTCGGCATCGAGTTCCGCGAGTACCCGCGAGCGCTGGAGCTGATGCGCGGCGCAGGGGCCGACGTCGACGGCGAGCGGGTCCGCTTCCCGCGAGGCCTGTGCCGCAAGATCGTCAGCGAGCACGCACCGAGCGTGTACACCCAGCACGCCCGCAACCCGGCGCGCAGCGTGCAGATCGGCGGCGACGCGACCGTCTTCGCCCCGAACTACGGCTCGCCGTTCGCCTTCGACCTCGACAACGGTCGGCGCTACGCCACGATCGAGGACTTCGTCAACTTCGTCAGGCTGGCCTACCTGTCGCCGAACCTCCACCACTCCGGCGGCACGGTGTGCGAACCGGTCGACATCCCGGTCAACAAGCGCCACCTCGACATGGTGTACGCCCACCTGCGATACAGCGACAAGCCGTTCATGGGTTCGGTCACCGCCGGCGAGCGGGCGGCCGACTCGGTCGAGATGGCGCGCATCGGATTCGGCGGCGACCTCGGTGACCGCACGGTGATGTCGTCGTTGATCAACGCGTCGTCGCCGCTCGTCTGGGACGCGACGATGCTCGCCGCCGCCGAGACCTACGCTGCCGCCAACCAGGCGTCGATCATCTCGCCCTTCATCCTGTCGGGCGCGATGGCGCCGACGACCGCGGCCGGGGTCGCCGCCCAGACCCTCGCCGAGGCGCTCGCCGGCATGACGTTCTGCCAGCTCGTCCGCCCGGGGTCGCCGGTCGTCTTCGGGTCGTTCGCGTCGTCGATGTCGATGCAGACCGGCGCACCGACGTTCGGCACCCCCGAGCCGGCGATCGTGTTGTACACCGTCGCCGCCCTCGCCCGCCGACTCGGCGTCCCGTTCCGTTCGGGTGGCTCGATGACCGCGTCCAAGCTCCCCGATGCCCAGGCCGCGTACGAGTCGGCGTCGACGATCCTGCCGACGGTGATGGCAGGGGTCAACTTCGTGCTCCATGCCGCCGGGTGGATGGAGGGCGGCCTGGCCGTCGGCTACGAGAAGTTCATGATGGACGCCGATCAACTCGGGATGATGAGCAAGTTCGCCCAGGGCCTCGACATCTCGCCCAACGGGCAGGCGATCGAGACGATCCGTGCCCACACCCCCGGCGAGCACTTCCTCGGGACCGCCCACACGCTGGAGAACTTCGAGACCGCCTTCTACGTCTCCTCGATCGCCGACAACGCGAGCTACGAGCAGTGGCTGGAAGAGGGGTCGCTCACGGCGGCCGATCGAGCGAACCGGGCGTGGAAGCAAGCGCTCGCGGCGTACGAGCCCCCGCCGCTCGACGAGGCGATCGACGAGGAGCTGCGCTCCTTCGTCGAGCGGCGCAAGGCCGAGATGCCCGACGAGATCGGCTGACCCGACCTCAACGAGCGGCGAGCGTCACCGGCTCTGGGCCGACCGCCGGATCCGGGGTCCGGGCCGGGCGCGACCAGCGCAGGGCGACGAGCGCCGCCAGGCTGCAGACCACGTAAGCACCGACCATCGGCGTGACCGTGTCCTCGATCAGGTTGTCGATGACCGCGCCGAGCGCAGCGCCGACGGCGAGCGTGATGAAGCCGAGCAGGGCAGAGGCCGTCCCTGCGATGTCGCCCATCGGCTCCATCGCCAGCGCGCTGCACATCGGGGCGAGGACGACGGACAGGGCGTTGCTGACCGCGACCCACAGCAGCCACGCACCGAGGGGTGGCACACCGTCGCCCAGCACGACGAGCGGGATGCCGGCGACGGCGACCGCCACCAGCGCGACGCCGGCGAGCGGCGCCAGGCGCTCGGTGCCGTGCCGGGCGATCAGTCGATTGCTGACGAGCAGCGTCAGCGCCATCAGCACCCCGGAGGCGGCGAACAGGAACGCGAACTGGTCGGCCCGCCCGTAGATCCGGTCGACGATCGGCTGGGCGCTCCCGAGGTAGGAGAAGAACGGCGCCGCGAGCAGCGTCGCCGCGACGATGTGGCCGATCGTCACCCGGGTGGTGAACACCCGCCCGACCGCGCGGCCGTACGGTCGCCAGCTCAGCGGTTGGCGGTCGGCCGGGGCGAGCGTCTCGCCGAAGCGGAACGTCCAGGCGAACGCCGCGCATGCGAGGAGCACGGCGCCGAGGAACACGGTCTGCCAGTTGCCGACGGTCAGGATCCCCTGGCCGATGACCGGCACGAAGATCGGGCCGAGCAGGAACACCGCCATCGTGACGGTCACGATGCGCGCCATGCGGTCGCCGGAGTAGAGGTCGCGCACGATCGCCAACCGCAGGACGTACGGGGCGGCCGCGCCGAGGCCCCACACGAAGCGAGCGACGAGGAGCACCTCGAGGTTCGGAGCGAGCGCGGAACCGAGCGCGCCGAGCGCGTAGAGCCCGATGCCGACGAGCAGGACGCCGCGCCGCCCGAACCGATCGCCGGCGGCACCCCAGAACAGCTGGCCGCCGGCCGTGCCGAGGATGTACAGCGTGCCGATGATCGCCACGCTCACGCCGCGGGCGTCGGTGTCGAACTCGGCGCGCAGCTCGTCGAAGGCGGGCAGAGCGACGTCGATCCCGAACGCCATCAGCACCCCGAGGAACGCGAGGAACGCTACGACGGAGAACTCGGATCGGTGGCGAGGCACCGCGTCACCGGAGGCGATCGCGCACACGATCGAGTGCGGCGCCACGACTCGGAGGAATGGACGCCGTCCGCCGTGCCAGCGGCCGGTACATGAGACCGTGATACGCACGATTCACACCGTTGCGGACCCGGGAAGGAACATCGTCGACGAACGGTCGTTCCGGTCCGCCGCGGAGCCGACTCAACTGCTTCGGCCAGACGACCTCCCTGAACCACGTGTACAGCTCCTGATCGAGCTCGTTGTACCGGTTGCCAATCGCGCGGTCGGCGGTTGTCTCCACTGCGGCGGAACTGTTCTCGACCAAGGTCGTGGACGTCGGAAACCGGCCGTCGTCGATCCGCTCGGCGAACATCCGCAGCGACGTGTTGAGATCGGCCTGATCGCCGACCGCCTCGAACCGTTCGACGAGAACTCGCTTCGCCTCGTCGAGGTCCTGCTCCCCCGTGAGCCAGAAGACCTGGCGGTTCGCAAGACGCTCTCCGTTCTCGGCACACCATTCGGCGAACGACATCGGCGACCGCGCCTGCTGGCACCAGTACCGGTAGTGCGAGAAGAACCGCTCGTTCGGTTCGCGCAGCATCGTGAACCAGCGGAATCGCCGTTCATGGAAGCCGTAGTCGTGCCACGGTCGCATCGAGTGCCCGGAGATGACGCGCACGCGCGGGTAGGCGCCGAGGATCAGGTCGACGCCGGCGCCCGGGCCGTCTCGGTGGGCCCACAGCGCCCGGCAATGGGCCAACCCGTAGGTCGACCTCAGCATCCGCGTCACGGTCATCCCGGCCGTCTTCGGGATGTGACCGAACACGGTGATCGTCCGCTCGGTCGTGGCGCTCATCTGCGCAGAGCCTAACGAAGCCCTTGCAGTCCGTGCGGGAGGCGATCGGACGGCCACGGTTGCGCGGATGACCACTGAGCTGGTGTTCGATGCAGTCGGCGACGCGGGGTCAGACGCCGCGTCCCGGTCGAAGTACGGTGCGGGGGCATGACAGGCGTCTTTCACCTCGACCTGACCGAGGGGATGCTCGAAGGAGCGACCGTGGCGATCGTGCCCGGTGACCCGGGCCGGGTCGAGCGAACCGCGTCGGCGATGGACGGTCCGTCGTTCCTCGCGTCGAATCGTGAGTTCACGTCCTGGCTCGGCCGGCTCGACGACCGTCCGGTCGTCGTCTGCTCGACCGGGATCGGCGGCCCGTCGGTGTCGATCGCCGTCGAGGAGCTCGCTCAGCTCGGCGTGCGCACATTCCTGCGGCTCGGCACGACCGGAGCGATCCAGCCCGGGCTGAAGCCGGGGGACGTGATCGTGACCACGGGCGCGGTCAGGCTCGACGGCGCCAGCTCGCACTTCGCCCCGATGGAGTACCCGGCCGTCGCCGACTACGCGTGCACGACGGCGCTCGTCGAGGCGGCGCGGACGGCAGGCGTGACGCCCCACATCGGCATCACCGCGTCGTCGGACACCTTCTACCCAGGGCAGGAGCGCTACGACACGTATTCGGGCCGCGTGACCCGCCGGTTCCGCGGCAGCCTCGAGGAGTGGCAGGCGATCGGTGTGCTCAACTACGAGATGGAGGCGGCGACGCTCTTCACGCAATGCTCGAGCCAGGGGCTCCGCGCAGGCTGCGTCGCCGGCGTCCTCGTCAATCGGACCGAGACCGAGACACCCGACGAGGCGACGGCGCGGCGCATCGAGTCGACGACGGTCGGCGTCGCCGTCGGAGCCGCTCGCCTCCTGCTCGCCGCCGGCTGACCCGTCGACCGCTCGGTGACGGTCACGACGGGGGACCGCGGAGGCTCCGCAGCGGCAGCCTGACCGGGCGTCAACCGCCTTGTGGGATCGAGTCGTTGGTCGCCAGGAACGCGCGGTAGACGTCGAGCAGCGACTGCTTCTGCGAATCGGTGAGGCGATCGTCGGTGAGGATCGCCGACTCGGTCTCGGGACGAGTCGGGGCCTCGACGTCGTCGGTGTGGCCGAGGAAGCGGAGGAGTCGCTCGGCGGGGACGTTCAGCGCCTGGGAGAGACCGTTGAGCACGCGAACCGATGGCTCGTGGAGACCTCGCTCGAGCTGCGACAGGTACGCGTCGGACAGGTCGGCGAGCCTGGCGAGCTCCCGCTGGGAGAGCTCGGCCAGGCGGCGCTGACTTCTGATGAAATCGCCAAGGGCATCGACGCCCCGGCGGTCGTTCGGTGGCGCGGTCATCGATCACGGGCCTGGTGCCCGTCACCCACGGTCGCGGCCGGTTGGCTCACTTGGAGGCGGTGACCTTCTTGGCGGTCCGCTTTGCCGGGCGCTTTGCAGCCTTCTTCGCGGCGGGCTTGGCGGCGGGCTTGGCGGCGGGCTTGGTCGTGGCCTTCGCAGCGGGCTTCGGCGCATCGGCGCTCAGCATCTCGACGACGCGATCGGTGTACTCGCGGTTGAGCTTGACGATCCGCTCGCTGAAGTCGCGGTTCATCTCGACGACGCGCTCGACGAGATCCAGGTAGCGCTCAGCGGCCTCGGCGGGGGTGGGGAGCTCGAAGGGGAGGTCGAACGGGAGGTCGACATCGGGGAGTTGCTCGGCCACCTGGTCGGCGGTCTTGACGTAGAGGTCGGCAGCCTTGCGGCTGTTCTCGACGACGGCATCGAGCACTCGCTGGTTGGTCTCGGTGTAGCCCTCGGTGACCGTCTTGGTCACGTCGGCGATCCTGGTGCTGATCTGGTCGCGCATGGCGGTTGGTTCCTCTTTCTGGTTCTTCGGACCGAGCGGGGGGTGCTCGATTCGGTGTTGTACTGCGTACTTTATCAAGCAGTGCGCACGATGTCAACCCCGTGCGAAGAACAGTTCGCACTGCCGGATCAGCGGTCGAGGGTGGCGGCCAGCAGATCGAGATGATCGAGGTCACCGAGGTCGAGGATCTGCAGGTAGATGCGTTCGGCCCCCGCGGCGCGCCAGCGGTCGATCGTGGCGCGGGCCTCCTCGGGGGTTCCGGCGACGCCGTTGGCTCGCAGCTCGGCCGGCTCCCGCCCGATCGCCGCGGCCCGCCGGGCGACCTCCGCGTCGTCGGCCCCGCAGCACGCCACCAGCGCGGCCGAGAACGTCATCGTTGCCGGGTCGCGATCGACGGCGGTGCACGCTGCGCGCACCCGGTCGGTCTGGGTACCGAAGAAGTCGAGCGAGACGAACGGGGTGTTGAACTCGGTGGCGAAGCGGGCGGCGAGCGCCGGCGTACGGCGCGGCCCGCCGCCGCCGATGACGATCGGGATCGACGGCTGCACCGGCTTCGGGAGCGCTGGCGAGCCGGCGACCGGGTACCGCCCTCCCGGCGAGTCGAAGGTCTCCCCCTCCTCGGTCGACCACAGGCCGGTGATGATCTCCAGCTGCTCCTCGAGCAGGTCGAAGCGCTCGCCGAGCGGCGGGAACGGGATCCCGTACGCGGTGTGCTCGGCCTCGTACCAACCCGCACCGAGACCGAGCTCGACACGACCTCCCGACATCTGATCGACCCCGGCGACGCTGATCGCCAGCGGACCGGGCAACCGGAACGTGGCCGAGGTGACCAGGGTGCCGAGCCGGATCGTGGTCGTGTCGCGTGCCAATCCCGCCAAGGTGATCCAGGCATCGGTCGGCCCGGGCCGACCATCGTGATCACCCATCACCAGGTAATGGTCGCTGCGGAAGAACGCCCCGAACCCGAGGAGCTCGGCGCGCCGGGCCACCGCCAGCAGGTCGTCATAGGACGCACCTTGCTGCGGCTCGGTGAAGATGCGGACGTCGGAGAGCTTCATCGGCCCGACGGTACCGTCGGTGCCGGGACCCTCGCTCACGGGAGCGGTTGGGTGAGCTCGATCAGGTTGCCGGTGGGGTCGGTGAAGAAGGCCTGGCGGCACACACCGGCGATCTCCGCCGCGGCCGACACGGCCACGTCACGTGACACGAGGTCGTCAATGCTCGCATCGAGGTCGTCGACCTCGAGCGCGAAGTGCTGGCCCATCGGCGGCGCGAACCCGGCGACCTCGATCAGGTGGATCTGCTGCTCGCCCGCCGCCAGCCACTCGCCGGCGAAGTCGAAGTCCGGCCGCGCGATCGCTTGGAGACCGAGCACGTCGCAGTAGAAGCGCCGCGACTCGACGATGTCGTCGACGTTGATCGACACGTGGTGGACACGCGCGAAACCGCATCGGCGGATGTCTACTCGCTGTGGAGCACCCCTGCCCCACGCAGCTCACTGAGTGGCCACCGGCTGGCACACTTGCGGTGATGTTCGAGCCGATCCGCACCGATCGCCTCCTCATCCGAGCGGTCGAGCCCGGAGACGTCGAACCGTTGGTCGTGCGGCGCAACGACCACGAAGTCGCCCGATTCCAGAACTGGGTCCTGCCGTTCCCGCGAGCGCGCGAACGCACTGGTCGCGGACGTGTCCGCGATGGCCGGGCCGGAAAGCGACACGTGGTGGATGGCGACGGTCTGCGAGCGGGCCGGCGGCACGGTGATCGGCGACCTCGCCGTCCAGCTCACCTGGGAGGGGCGGAGCGCGGAGATCGGTTACAGCCTCGCCGCCGAGCACTGGGGCCGGGGTTACGCCGTCGAGGCGGTCGAGGCGCTCGTCGGGTGGTTGTTCGAGCGACTCGGGGTGCACCGCGTCAGCGCGTCGACCCACCCCGACAACCGGGCGTCGGCGATGGTCCTGGAACGTGTCGGCATGTTGTACGAGGGCCGGACGCGTGGCTCCTTCTGGGTCGCTGACGTCAACTCCGACGACAAGCTGTACGGGATGCTGCGCGCCGACTGGGAGGCCTGGCGCGACCGACGCCGCACTCCCCCGGCCGAGGTCCGGCTCGACGAGATCGACGCGACGAGCGCGCTCGTCGTCGCCAAGGTGGCGACGCATCGCTCGCAGCGGGCATTCGTCGCGCCGATGGAGTGGTCGTTTGCCGACGCCCTCTTCCCCGAGGTGGTCGACGGCGCGCCGCTCGTGCCGTGGATGCGCTCGGTCGTCGCCGACGGCGAGATCGTCGGCTTCGTGATGCTGGCGCTGGTCACCGAGCATCATCCCGAGCCGTACCTGTGGCGGCTGCTGATCGACCGCCTCCACCAGCGGCGTGGAATCGGCGACCGGGTGCTCGATCTGATCACCGCCGAGTGCCGGGCGATGGGCCACGAAACGCTGACGGTGAGCTGGGCCGAGGGGAAGGGCTCCCCCCGCAGCTTCTACGAGGCCCGCGGCTTCGAACCGACCGGCCGGATCGTCGACGGCGAGACCGAGGCCCGCAAGCGGCTGGGAGTCTCTTGAGTCGACAACATGCTCCTCGTCACCCGAATCGACGCCGGGTCGCTGTGCACGCGGCCGCGATCAGGAGGAGCTGCGGGGCTCGCAGATCACGACCGGGATGGAGCGATCGGTCTTCTCCTGGTACTTGGCGTACCCGTTGTAGGCGCTGACGATCTTCGGCCACAGCTCGGCCTTCTCGTCGTCGTCGGCCACGCGGGCGACCAGCTCGTGCTCCTCGCCGTCGCTCGTCGTCAGCTCGATCTCGGGGTTGGCGACGAGGTTGAGATACCACTGCGGATCGCGGTCGTCGCCGCCCTTCGAGGCGACGATGACGTACGTCCCGTTCTCGGCGATCGGCGTCGTCAGCATCGTCGTTCGCCGCTCGCCGCTCTTGCGTCCGATCGTGTGCAGTTGCACGACGGGCATCGACCCGAGGGTCTTGCCGATCCGCCCCCCGGAGACCGTCAACAGGCCGCGATGGACGAAGTTCATCGTCTTCATCTGGAAGTCCTTCAGGGTGTCGCTCACTGCCATGGGCGTCGAGGCTACTCGGGGGCGAGAGGACGTATCGGCCGCCGAGGCCGGGCCGGGCCGGCGAACTCGCCGCTCAGGCTCGGAGCAGCGGGCGTGTCAGGCAAGTCGGGCCGCCCTCGGTCTTGAGGCACAGGTCGGCGGCGGCGAAGGTCTCGACGGCGCAACCCGCAGCTTCGAGCACGGCCCGGGTCTTCGGCGCACCATCGACCATCACGATCCGGCGCGGGCCGGTGGCGAGCACGTTGCAGCTGATGCCGAAGCTCGCCTCGAACTCGTCGGGCGGGGCGACGACGATCTCGTAGCCGCGGTCCTCGAGCAGTTGCAGGAAGCGCACCGGCATCAGCGGAACGTGGACGAGCGCGAGGTCGTCGGCGCAGAGGCTGACGAGCGACATCAGGTGCAGGCAGGCGTCGCGGCCGTGGTACACCGGCAGGTCGAACGGCGCGACCTCGACGCCGATCGCCGCCATGATCGCTGTGAGTTGGGCGATCCCCTCGTCGTTGGTGCGGTAGCCGCGACCGACGGCGAGCGTGTCGTCGCCGACCCACAAGGTGTCGCCGCCCTCGACCGTGCCGGGCGCGACCACTCGACCGAGGATGGGGATGCCGAGTTCGGCGTAGAACGCGGCGTGGAGGTCGGTTTCGGGGCGGCGCAGGTCCTTACCCATCTCGAACAGCACCGCGCCCCCCCGAGTGACGAGGGACGGGTCGTAGGTGAAGACCGAGTCGGGTAGCTCGTCGGCGGCGGTCTCGATCAGGCTGACTCGAGCGCCGGCCCGTTCGAGGAGCCCCACCAACTCGGTGTGCTCGGCCCGCGCGGCGGCGACGTCGACCGACTCGGAATAGTGCCACACCGCCGGGTCGGCATCGCCCAGCGATGTGGGCGGTCGCCGAACGGCCACCCACTCCAGCGGCCCGGTCGTCGAGTGGGCGCCGTAGCCGGCCATCGTCACTCGTTCCCCTGGACCCGGTCGAGGTCGGCCCGGTCACCGTCGAGCAGCGACACCAGATCGGCCGTGGCGAGCGCGGTGCAGAACTCCCCGTGGAGGTTGGCCACCGTCATCTCGTGCACGCGTTCGGGATCGTGGTCGACGCCGTCGGGACCGACCCGGTTGGTGGCTGCGCACGCGTCGTGGGCGAGATAGGTGTCGAAGCCGAGGTTCCCCGCCTGGCGGGTCGTCGTCTCGACGCACATGTTGGTGAAGTAGCCGCAGTTGACCAGCCTCGTGACGCCTGCCCGCCGGAGCTGGATTTCGAGGTCGGTGCCGATGAACGCGCTGTTCACGTCCTTGGTCACCACGCCGTCGCCCGGCAGCGGCTCGAAGCCGGCCTTCGAGGCGCCGGTCGGCAGCGACAGCTTGAGCGGCGATCCCGGCTCCCGCGAGTCGTGGAGCGAGAAGAACACCGGCAGCCCGTGCTCGCGCCATGCGCCGACGAGCGCGAGCATCCGCGGCTCGGCGTCGGGGTTGTTCCGTCGTCCGGTCGGCCCTCCGTAGTACGCCAGATCGTCGACGCCGTGCTGGACGTCGATGACCAGCAGCGCTGTCTCGCTCCCGAATGTCCTGATCACCCGCGACCCCCTGGTCGATCCCGTCTCCGCGCCGGCGGGAGCACAGACTACGCCGCCACGGAGCCATGTCGCGTCTTGCGCCGACACCGCCACCGTGTGCTACGAAGGGGCCCGCCCGCGAGCACTCAGGAGGCGCGAGATGAATGGTTGGGCGATAAATCGAGCACGGGGAGTCGCCGCGGGAGCGCTCGCCGCGGCCTTGCTGATCGGGTCGGTCGCTGCCGTCGAGGCCCAGGTTCCCGACCCGGATCCGGGCATCGAGGCGCCGGCGTACGGCAGCGGCTTCACGGCCCGGATCGGTGCCTACCGCGAGTTCGTCGGCGTCGACACGAGCGACGACAAGGTCGACAAGGCGCTCGAGCAGTTCGGGCGCGCGCTCGAGTTCGTCGTCGCCGACGGGGTGACCGACGACAACGCGTTCAAGCACGACGCGAAGGGCATCTCGTATCTCGAGCAGTCACCGCTGGACGCGGACCGGATCGAGCGGATCTCACAGCTGCTCGCCGACGCCGACCGCATCGCCGCCGAAGTGCAGATCGCGCTGGTCAGGTCGCGGCTGCTCACCATCGATCCCGTCGAGTTCGACAAGGAGATCGACAAGGCACTCACGTACCTCGAGCACGCCGAGAACGACCTGGCCAAGGGCGACGAGTACCGCGACGACGGCAAGTACGACAACGCGATCAAGAAGTACGGCAACGCCTGGAAGGACGCGTCGAAGGCCCTGTCCGACCTCGCCGACGAGCTCGACGCTGACGACGACCTGATTCCGGCCGACATCGAGGTGCAGCTCGGTCTCGACCCGGACGACGCGGACACCGACGACGACGGGCTGGCCGACATCGAGGAGCTCTGGACGACGTTCACCGATCCCGCGACCGCCAGCACCGACGGTGCGACCAACGACCGTGACGCCGATCCCGACCAGGACGGGCTCGGCAACTACGACGAACTCGCCGCCGGATCCGACCCGCTGGTCGCGGACACCGACGGCGACACGCTCCACGACGGCACCGAGGTGCTCACGCTCGGCACCGATCCGAGCACGCGCGACACCGACGCCGACCGTCTCGACGACGATTCCGAGCTGCGCGTCGGGACCGACCCGCTCGACCCGGACACCGACGACGACGGCATCCTCGACGGCGACGAGGTGTACACGACCAGCGCGTCGTTCCCGGACAACGGCGTCGAGGTGGCGATCACCGGGGTCGGCGACATCGCACCGTCGGTCGCCTTGCTCGACGAGTCCGAGTCCGATTGGCTGGGGGACCTGCCCGGGTTGGCCTCCGACGTCGTCGACATCACGACGCCGCAGCCGTTCGAGCGCGCGACGCTGACGATCCCGTTCGATCCCGCCGCCGTCGACAACGGGGACTTCGCCGGAGTCGGCATCCTGTACTTCGACGAGGCCGCCGGCACCTGGGTGCCGCTCCCCGCCGCGCAGACGACGGTCGATCCGAGCGGTGTGGTCACCGCGGTCACCGATCACTTCACGCTGTTCGCGGTCTTCTACATCCCGAACTGGCAGGCGGTGCTCGACGCGTTCGACCCCGATCCCGGGACGGGCGGCGGCGGCGGCGAGGCGCAGTTCGTCGACGTCGTGCTCGTTCTCGACTCCTCGGGCTCGATGCTGTCCAACGACCCGCTGGGGCTGCGCAAGGTTGCCTCCAAGGACTTCATCGACGCCCTGATCGAGGGCGACCAGGTCGCGGTCGTCGACTTCGATTCGTTCGCCAGGCTGTACCAGCCGCTGACGACCGACTTCGCCGCGGCGAAGGCCGCCGTCGACCTCGTCAACTCCTCGGGCGGCACCAACATCGGAGCCGGCGTCAGCGTGGCCAACAACGAGTTGATCAACAACGGCGACCCGACGCACGCCCGTGTGCAGATCGTGCTGACCGACGGCGTCGGGTCGTACAACCCGGCGCTCACCCAGCAGGCGATCGACAACGACATCGTGATCTACACGATCGGGCTCGGCTCCGGGGTCGACGCCGGGCTGCTCACCGGCATCGCCGAAGCGACCGGCGGGCAGTACTTCCCGGTCGCGACGGCCGACGACCTGCCGGACGTCTTCTCGCGCATCCCGGTCAATCTCGACCCGGCCGGCGACGAGGACTTCGACGGGATCCCCAACGGCACCGAGCTGAACGGTGCGATCACGGGCTCGGGTGCGACCTACTTCCTCGATCCGTTCGACCCCGACACCGACGGGGACGGGCTGATGGACGGCGACGAGATCTTCCTCGGCGACTTCAGCGTCCTGTACGCGTACGTCGTCTCGTCCGACCCGACGTCGATCGACTCGGACAACGACGGGCTCGGCGACGGCGACGAGCGCGAGGTGTCGCTCAACCCGCGCGACAGCGACTTCGACGGCGACGGCCTGACCGATGGCATCGAGGTGCTGACCGGGTTCGATCCGCGCGACGGCAACCCGGACAACGACCCGTTCGGCGACTTCGAGGAGTTCGAGCGCGGCTCCGATCCGTTCAGTTACGACCTCGACGGGCCGGACCAGGGCCGGGCGTTCGTCGCCGGCGCGCTGCTCGGCGAGTTCGGGCAGAACGTCCCGGCGTTCGACACGAGCCTCAAGGACCTGGCCGGTGACCTGGTCGAGTTGGCGCCCGACATCCCCTACCTCAGCGACGGGCTCCGCAACATCGCCGATCTGGTCAGCGGGTCGCTCGTCGGCATCGGATGCGGCGCGAACGACTTCATCGGCTGGGTCAACCCGTTCGGCGGGGGACCCGGCGACGCGGTCTGCGACCTCCTCAACTTCCGCATCAAGTACGACCCGGCGTACGCCACCTCGATCTCCTACCTCGGTGGATGGATCGCCCTGTCGCTCGTGCCGTTCGTCGACATCGTCGCCAGCGTGCGCGACGTCGTCGGGGCGCTGATCAACGGCGACTGGCTCGGAGCGGGGCTCGAGACGATCTTCGGGATCGTCGGCTTCTTCGCCCCGGTCGCCGGCGACATCCCCGGGATCGCGGGCAAGGCGATCAAGTTCGTCGCTCGGGTCCCGGAGGCGGCCGGCGCGGTGTTCGCGTTCGCTGCGAAGCGGTTCGGTGACAAGGTCGACGACTTGCTGACGCCCTTCATCAAGCGCGTCTGGGGGCTGACCGACGACCAGCTCGCCAGGGTCGGCGACGACATCGTCGAGCTCGGCGACGAGTTCGTCAACACGTCCAAGCTGGCGCAGTGGTTGGCCCGCAACAGTGCCAACCGGATCTCGAAGGCGTCGGCCAACTCCGACTCGGTGCTCGATGCCGTGGTCGCCAACTGGGACGAGGCGGGCGAGGCCGCAGCGGAACGCACGATCCGCAACCTCGCAGCCGAGGCGGTCTCGACCGAAGCGGTGGTCACGGTCCTGCAGGGGCGCGGCTACGACGTGGTCTACGTCAGCCGCAACGTCCCGTTCGACGTCGGCACCGACGTCCGCCGCTCGATCGTCAACGGCCCGGACATCATCGCCCGCTCCCCGAGCGGCAGGCCGGTGATCATCGAGGTCAAGGGCAGCAACCTCGACACGCTGCGAATCGGCGAGAGCACGGTCACGAACAGTGCCGGCGTGCAGACGAGCCGGAACTGGCTGCAGGACCCCGCCGGCACGAGGTACCGCAACACGCTCAACGCCGCAGCCGAGATCGACCAGACCGGACGCCTGGCCGACGCCGCGGCGGCGATCGACGAGATCCTCGGCGGTGCGCCGTACGACGTCGTCATCGCCGGCGTGTCGCGCCGCACGGTGTTCGGCGGCTCGCTCGAGAACGCGCTGCTCGCCCTGAACAACGGCGGGGCGAGCGAGGTACTCGAGATCGACGTGCCCGGCAGCCTGCTCGACGATGCAATCGCTGCGCTCACGCCCTAGTGGACCGCTGAGCACCACATGTCGCCGATCTCGACCGCCAGGCATCGCCCACCCGCCGCGTTCCCGGATCGCGCCATGACCGACGGGTGGTGGCGAATCCTGCGGCCGTGCGACCGGCGCGCCTGCGGGCCGACCCCGGCAACGGCAGTACTCAGCGGTCTCCTCGCCGGGCACTAACTTCGGCGCATGATCTTCAAGCGGAAGGCGGCGGTGCCACCGCAGGTCGAGATGGCGATCGCCGCCGCGCGCCAACTCGGGTTCGACGGCGAGATCGCCTATGACGCGGGCGGCGAGCAACTTCAGATCGAGGGCCTGGGAACCGTCCGGCTGGGGCCGGCGATGCAGGATGTCGCTGGCCGGACCGAGGCGCAGCAGCGGGCGAGGATGTCCGCGATGATCGAGCGCGCCGTGCGCGCCAACCCGGTCGAGCTCCCGGCCCGCTACGACGCGCTGGCGCCGGAGCTGCGCGACGTGCTGCAGCGCAAGCTCACCGACCTCCGGATCCGGCCGGACACGCCTGCGAAGCTCGAAGCGATCGGGCGGATCGAGCGGGCCGGCGGGCTCGACGGCTGGACGGAGACGCTCGCCCGGGCCGCGTTCGGCTTCGCCGCGTTGGCCGAGACGGACCCGAGCGACGGTTGGCACCTCGGTGCGGCCAACATGTTCCGCATGATCGGCGACACCGCGGCCGCCACCTCGCACGCCGAGGCGGCGATCCCGCTCGTATCGACCGCGTGGAGCTCAGCAACGTTGAACCCGGGGGCGGGAACGCTGTGCGCGGCGTACGTGCTGGCCGGTCGGCGGTCCGAGCTTCCCGAGTTGGCGGCGCGGTTCGGTCAACCGCAGCTCGGTCCGCGGTGGTGGCCGATCTGCACCGCGGCCGGTGCGGCCGAAGCGGGCGACTCGGTCGCGCTCGCCCGGGAGGTCGAGGCGGCCGAGCGTTCGGGTGAGGAGGAGCCCTACGAGTGGGAGGGCACCGAGCCCTCCGACCGCGATCTGGCCGAGATCCTGCGCGGATGGCTCTCCGAGCTCGGCTGATCGGGCCGCTTCCCGGCCTCGGCGCCCGGCGGGTGTCGTGGGACCGCGCCGGTCGGCTGGCGATCACGCTCACCGCCGACCGCCGGCTCGTCGGCCTCGGACCGGACGAGCGCGTCTGGGACCAGCCGGCTCGCGGCGTCACGGCGCTGACCTGGGACCCCGGGGCGCCGCTCCTGGCGGTCGTCGGCGGGTCGATCCTGGTCGACGGGTCCGGTACCGCTCGCGTCGATCCGAGCGGAGCCGATCTCCTGCTCGCGCCATCGGCGCAGCTGCTCGCCAGCCACCGCGTCCCGCACGGCGTCGTCGTGCGCTCGCCGGACGGCACCGTCGTCCTCGAACAGCCCGCGCACCACGTCTCGTGGCGGCCGGAGGGCGACGAACTGTTGATCGTCGACGAGGCCGGTGTCGCCCGGCTGACCGCCACCGGCGCCCGCACCGGGGTCGTCGCCGACGATCTCGAGCGCGGCCCGCTGTTCGCCCGCTGGTCGCCCGCCGGCACGGCGCTCGTCACGTGGGGGCAGTACGGCCCGTTCGACGTCCGGGACGAGGCGGGCGCGCTGCTGCGCTCGTTCCCGGCCCACACCGACGGGTCCAACCTGGCCGCCGCGCTCGGCGCGACCCTGCTCGTCACGTCGGGCGAGGACGGCCGGCTCGTGATCGACGACGTGCTGCGCGGTGCGGTGCTCGAGGCGGTCGACGTGGGGGCGCCGCCCGTGCGCGTCGACCTCGACCCGTCCGAGCGGCTGATGCTGGTCGTGACACTCGATGACGAGGTCATCGTGATCGACCTCGCCACCTTCCAGCCGGTCGAGCTCGCCCGACCCGCTTCCTGGGCCCGCTGGTCGCCGGCCGGCACCGCACTCGCCTGCTGCGACGGCGACGATCTCTGGCTCCAGGTCTGGGACTGAGCCACGCGCCCGGTCAGCGGGGCGGTGGGTGGTAGATCGCTCGCTGGGTCACCGGGTCGAACAGGTGCAGCCGATCGGCGGGGACGCCGAGGTCGAGCGTCGTGCCGATCGGCGGCGGCATGCCCGGCAGCACGCAATCGATGCGTTCACCGTGCGGCGTGTACGCCTCGGTCAACGTCTGGCGGCCGAGCGGCTCGACCGCCCCGACCCGGACCTCGATGCTCTCGGTCGCCTTGCCGCCAGGGACGAGGTCCTCGGGCCGGATGCCGACGAGGATCGGCTGGCCGGCGAAATCGTCGAGGACGGGCATCCACAGCCGAAGCCGGAGGCCGAGCAGGTCGACGATCCGCTCGCCGCCGGACACCTCGACCGACGCGGGCAGGATGTTCATCCCCGGCTCGCCGAAGAACGCCGCGACCTGCGCGCTGACCGGGAAGTCGTACACATCGAACGGCGAGCCGACCTGGTGGACGACGCCGTCGAACATGACGACGATCCGATCGCTCATCGCCATCGCGTCGGCCTGGCTGGCTGTCGCCATCAGCGTCGTCAGCCCGCGGTCGTGGTGGACGCGCATGATGTCGGAACGCAACCGCAGGCGGATCTGGTCCTCGAGGTACGCCAGCGGCTCGTCCATCAGCAGGGTCGACGGGCTGCGGATGATGCATCGGGCGAGTTGGACCACGCGGCGCTCGCCCTCGGACAGGGTCGACGGCTTGCGGTCGAGGAGGTGCCCGATGCGCAGGTGCGACGCCTCGAAGTCGACGAGTTCGTCGCGGTTGTCCGGCCGGTTGCGGGGGTCGCCGACGTCGAGCGGGAACCGGATGTTGCCGGCCGCGGTCCGCTTGCCGAGCAGTTGGTTCTGCTGGGTGATCATCGCGAAGCCGCGCTCGTGGGTTTCGACTTCGGTGACGTCGCGGCCGCCGACGAACACCCGGCCCGCGGTCGGCTCCTCCAGCCCGGCGAGGATGCGCAGCACGGTCGTCTTCCCGCAGCCCGACGGGCCGACGAGGCTGATCATCTCACCGGCATCGATCGCCAGGTTGAAGTCGTCGAGCGCCGGCGGACCCTGCGGGTAGACCTTGGTCACGTCGGCGAACACGATGCCGTACACCGCTTCGAAGTTAGTCAGGGTCGGCGCACCGATGCACCGCGGGAGCACCGGTACCTCCCGCCCGACCCGCTCTTGCCCCTCCAAGATGTCCGTGCGACCGACCACGTCGACCTCCGTGGTCTTCGGTCACACAGAGTCCTGGCGGGGGAGGGCACCGTCCGGCAGCCCCGGTCGTTGTGACCGAACCCGCGGGAGGTCGCAACATCCGGTCACACGAATGAAGGATCGCTTCGCGTCAGGCGGTGATCGCGTGGGCCTGCAGGTCGGCGAGGTCGACGTACTCGAGCGTCGAGACGTGGGTCGCCTCGAGCACGACCGGACAGGCGCGACCGGCCTCGAACGCCTCGTTCCACCGGTCGGCACAGATGCACCACTGGTCGCCCGGCCGCAACCCGGCGAATCCGTACTGCGGCATCGGCGTGCTCAGGTCGTTGCCGCGCGACGCGGAGAACTCCAGGAAGTCGGCGGTGACCCGCCCGCACACCGTGTGCATGCCGGGGTCGTCGCCGCGGCTCTCACAGCACCCGGTGCGGTAGTACCCGGTCATCGGGTCGTACGAGCACGGCTTCAGCTCCCCGCCCAACACGTTCATCTGCTGCGACATCGCCCCATCTTTCCCGAAATCACGACGGATCGTCGCGCTGTGCGCAACGGCGCGCGCGAACCGTGCTCCCACGATCACCGCCCGCGCCATCGAGCACCTCCTCCCAACGCCATGCGCCGTCGGCTGGTGAACGTGAACGTTCGCTGTGTCGACGCCGAGTCGGGTGCGTCGCTCGCAAGGCGTGGCGACGACTGCGTCGCCCTGCCCTACGGTGAGGAGCCGCAACGCCGCGAGCGGCGGAACCGGCCGGCGGAACACCGCAAACGTTTGCGGTCAGGGCACGAGCTGAAGCGTCTTTCCAGCTCCCGACCCGTACCGGTCCGACCCGGATGCCCGGCGACCTCCCATCGGAGGACCGACCACCACCACCGTCGTCGCGGAGCGGCGCCCGGTCTGGAGTCCGACCTGCGCCGCGATCCGGCATGCTGTGGGCCATGAGCGAGACCGGGCCGATCCCGCTGTCGATCCTCGACCTGGCGATCGTCGGCACGGGCGAGACGCCGGCCGACGCGTTCCGGGCCAGCGTCGTGCTCGCGCAACGTGCCGAAGCACGCGGCTACCGGCGGGTGTGGTACGCCGAGCACCACAACATGGCGTCGATCGCATCGTCGGCGACCGGTGTGCTGATCGCTCACGTGGCGGCGCAGACCAGCACGATCCGTCTCGGCGCGGGCGGTGTGATGCTCCCCAACCATTCGCCCCTGGTCATCGCCGAGCAGTTCGGGACGCTGGCGACGCTGCACCCGGGCCGCATCGACCTCGGTCTCGGCCGTGCTCCTGGTAGCGACCGGAACACGATGCGGGCGATGCGGGTCGACCCGGGCGCGGCCGATCGGTTCCCCGAGGACGTGCTCGACCTCCAGGCCTACCTGGGCGAGGCGAGCCGGGTGCCCGGGGTCGAGGCGATGCCTGGTGCGGGCACGAAGGTCCCGTTGTACATCCTCGGGTCGTCGCTGTTCGGCGCCCGGCTGGCGGCGATGCTGGGGCTGCCTTACGGCTTCGCCTCGCATTTCGCACCGGACCACCTGCTCGACGCCGTCGACCTGTATCGGCGGGAGTTCAGTCCGTCCGAGCAGCTCGGCGAGCCGTACGTGATCGCCGGCGTCAACGTGCTCGCCGCCGACACCGACGACGACGCCGAACGCCAGCGAACCGTCGTCGCCCGGCGCCGCATCGCCCGGTTCGTGACGCCCCGCCGCGACCTGACCGACGCCGAGGCCGACCGGCTCCTCGAGTCGCCGCAGGGCCGGCAGATCGCGCTGATGATGCACTACACCGCGGCGGGATCGCCGGACACGGTGGCCGACTACCTCGACGACTTCGCCCGCACCAGTGGGGCCGACGAGCTGATGACCGTGCATCCCGCCCCGACCGTCGCCGAGCGCCTTCGCTCGGTCGATCTGCTGGCCGACGTCATGGCGCCCGTCACCGCCCGACCGGTCGGGTCGTCGGGCGATCAGTCCGCGGACGCGATCGCGGGCACGACGGCGAACAGGTCGCCGATCACGGCGTAGTCGGCCTTGACGACCATGTTCGCGGCTGGGTCGGTGTTGATCGCGAGGATCTTCTTCGCGCCCTTCGCGCCGACCCAGTGCTGGATGGCGCCACTGATGCCGCAAGCGATGTAGAGCTGCGGCGCGATCCGCGTGCCGGTCTGGCCGACCTGATCGGAGTGGGGGCGCCAACCGTTGTTGGTCACGGCCCGGCTGCACCCGACGACACCGCCGAGCTTCGCCGCCAACTCCTCGAGCACCTTGAACCCCTCGGCGCTGCCGACGCCGCGGCCACCTCCGACGACGACCGGCGCGGTCGCCAGGGTCAGGCCGCCCTCGACGACGTCGCGGTCCTTGACCATCGTGCGCAGACCGGTGTCGGCGACCGAGACGTCGAGCGGCGCCACGTTCGGCTCGACCGGGGACTCCGCGGCCTCGACGGCGTGATGGGCGACCGACACGATCGGGAGGGGCGACGACAGGCGGGCGTCTTCGTTGAGGCTGCCACCCCACTGGACCCGGGTCATCTCCCAGTCGTCGGCGACCGTGACGTCGAGGCAGTTCACGTCGAGGCAGTTGGCGACGAACGGCAGGTCGAGCACGGCCGCCGCGTGGGCGAGCATCTCGTTGCCGCGGTCGGTGCCGCAGGCGACGATGCCCGACGGCGACAACGCATCGGCCGCCGCGGCGATGACGTCGCCACAGACCTCGGGGCTGTAGTCGCGGAGCCGGTCGACGGCCGCGACGTGGACGGTCGACGCCCCGTAGCGGGCACACTCGTCCGCGAGCGATCCGTCGACGATCAGCAGCGCCTCGCACGCCACGCCGAGCTGCTCGGCGACCGAGCGACCGAACGTCAACGCCTCCGCCGACGCGCCGGCCATCGTGCCGCGGTCGTGCTCGATCACGACGAGGACCGGGCCGCTCACGCCGACACCGCTCGCTCGCCGACCGTTGCCGTCGGACGTCGGGTTGCCGGCATCATGCGCGAACTCCTTCGGGCCAGAGGCCGAGCTCCTGCAGCAGCTCGACCACCTTCGGGGCAGCCTCCGGGCCATGGCCGAGGATCACGGTCTCGGACACCTTCTCCTCGGGCCGGACGAGACGGACCTTCGACTGGCCGCCCGGCTCGGCGTCGGAGGACACGACCGACACGTCGAGCTTCTTCGACGCCAGACGGCCCCGCATCGTCGGATAGCGGGGCCACGTGATGCCCTCCTTCACGCCGACCACCGCCGGGAGCGGGAGCTCGTAGACCTCAGCGCCGGCGTCGATCTCGCGGCGGCAGACGACCGACGAACCGCCGTCGGACAGCTCGACACCCTTCAGCCCCTGCACGATCGGGCGGCCGAGCGCTCGTGCGACCCGGATGCCGACCTGGAAGCCGCCGGTGTCAGCCGACTCGTTCCCCATGACGATGAGGTCGAACGGGCCGTCCTCGGCCTCGATCGCCCCGATCGTCGAGGTCAGCGCGCGGGCGGTGCGCTGCGGGTCCCAGTCCATCGAGTCGACCGCCACGAGCGTGGCCTTGTCCACCCCGATCGACGCGGCGTACCGGCACTGCTCGTCGGCTTCCGCGACGCCGAGGGTCAGCACGTGGGACTCCCCGCCGTGCTGCTCGACGAGCTGCACCGCCAGCTCGACCCCGCACTCCTCGTGTGGCGACATCGTGAATCCGAGGTTCGCCGTGTCGACCGACTGCCCGTCGGGGGTCACGTTGATCTTCGCCCCTGGCGCCGGCACCCGCTTCACACAGACCAGGACTCTCATGTCGGGCTCACGACAAGGCGGGTCGCCCGATCGGCGAGGGGGATCGCGGAGCACCCCCTCGTGCTCCCCCACCGCGTTGCATCGGCGATCGGACTCATGCTTTGAGCCGGGTGTTCTCCGGGTCGAAGGGGCCGTCGGTGCCGACGACCTTGACCGGGAACTTCTCGTACATGTACATGACCTGGAGGTCGGTCCCGGGCACGGCGAGGTCGCGCGGCAGGTACGCCATCAGGATCTGCTTGCCCACCGAGGGGCCGTAGCCGGCGGTCGTCACCCGCGACACCCTGCCATGGGAATCGCTGAGCACGTTGCCGTCGAGATCCATGATCGGCTCGTTGCCACCCTGCAACCAGCGCGTGCGACCCTGGGAGTCGGTGGGGTCCTCGACGGTCAGCGTGCACATCAGCACCTCCGGGTCGCCGGCTTCGCGGGCCGCCACGTACGCCTCCTTGCCGATGAAGTCGGCCGCTTTCACCTTCGGGCGCGCCAGGCCCGCCTCGAGCGGGTTGTACTCGCTCTCGAGTTCGGCGCCCTGCAGACGGTAGCCCTTCTCGATCCGGCCCGACACGGCGTACACGCCCATCCCGGTCGGCCGCAGCCCGAACGGCTCGCCAGTGGCCATCAGCGCGTCCCACACCTTGGTCGCCTCGTCCCACGGCACGTAGATCTCCCAGCCGGTGTCGCCGACGTAGGAGATGCGGAACAGCGTCGCCCGTACGGTGTCGCCGTCGCAGTCCAGGTCGACCTCGACGATCGAACCGTACGGCGACCCCTCCTGCGACAGGTCGGCGTCGGTCAGGGTCGCCAGCAGCGCCGGGGCATTCGGACCCCACAGGCCGAGCGTGGCGATCTCACGCGACCGGTCGGTCACGGTGACCGAGCCGTCGTCGGGTAGGTACTTCTTGATCCACGCCAGGTCACGGGGTCCGTCGAAAGCGCCGGTCACCACGTTGACCGTGTCCTCGGCGACCCGCTGCATCGTCAGGTCGGAGTGGAACCCGCCGGCCGGCGTCAGGAACGGCGTGTAGGTCGCCCTGCCGACCGGCCCGATCTTGTTCACGCACAGGTAGTCGGCGAAGTCGACGGCTCCCGGCCCCT
Source organism: Ilumatobacteraceae bacterium (assembly GCA_963825565.1). GTDB lineage: Bacteria > Actinomycetota > Acidimicrobiia > Acidimicrobiales > Ilumatobacteraceae > JBFGCT01. Next base: position 138,348 of record CAWGTW010000016.1, on the reverse strand, counting down.
TCAGCTCGAAGATCTGGAACGCGGACAGGTCGAACAGCCCGCAGTGCTCGCGCATGTTCAGGTGCTCGCCGACCGTGATCGGGCTCCACCAGCGGTTGTCCCACTCGACGTCGCGTTCCGCCACGCCGTAGCGATCCACCAAGTCGGCATTCGACGTGAACCACTGCGGCCGCTCCCAGACCCGAGCCTGGAAGAAGAACGCCCCGAGCTGCTCCTCGCGCTCGAACAACGGCGACACCACCAGCTTGCGGCGGCTCTCCCACTGCTCGGCCGGGTGCACGATCCCGTACGTCTTGTTGAAGTGCTCCGCAGCGCGGGCCCAGATGTGCTCGTCGCCCCGCTCCTCGGGGTAGAAGCGCGAGATGTCGGCGCCGTGGGCGTCGATCACGCGCGGGTAGCCGTAGGTCATCCACTCGGCGACGACCTGGGCCATGCCCGGACCCTCCTTGACCCACACCGCTGCAGCCGACCACAGGTTGCGGACCTCGACGGTCTCGCCGAGGCACGGCATCGCGTCCGGCGTCAGCGACAGCAGGCCGTTGATCGCGTACTTGATCTCGGCGTCGCCGAGCATGTCCATCAGCTCGATCGCCTGCTCCATCTGCGGGTCGAAGTCGTCGGCGGTGAACGGCATCTCGGTCGGGCTCAGCGCAGCCTCGTCGTTCGACGGGATCGTGTCGGGGTGGTGCAGGATCGGGCGGTGGGCGTACGACCCGACCTCCATCGAGCCGGCCGACTGACGCTCGTAGCAGAACGTGTCCATGTCGCGGACGATCGGGTAGCCGATCTCGTTGTTGGTCTCGGCGAGGATGTCCATCGGGCCGACGTCGGCCATCTGGTGGACCGCGGGCACGAGCGGGATCGTCGCACCGGCCATGTTGGCGATCCGGTTCGACCACACACCGCACGCGATCACGACGTACTCGGCCTCGATTCGGCCCCTGTCGGTGACGACGGCCTTTACCTTCTGCAGGCCGGTCGCCGGTTCGTCCTCGGTCTCGATGTCGAGCACCTCGGTGTTGGCGAACACCTGAAGGCCGGCCGTGTCGATCGCCTCCTGGCGGAACAGCGTCCCGGTGTCGAGCGAGTCGACCACCGACACCGACGGGCAGTAGAAGCCACCGAGGATCACGTCCTCGTTGATGAACGGGACGAGCTCCTTCACGCCCGCAGGGGTGAGCAGGTGGGCCTCGACTCCCCATGCGGTCGCGCTGGTCATCCGCCGCTGGAGCTCGTCCATCCGCTGCTGCGTGCGGGCGACCTCGATGCCGCCGGAGTCGACGCTGCGATCGAGGTCCCGGTACTGGTTGGCCGATTGCACCCCGAGCAGCGCCATCTCCTTGTTGTGGTCGACCGGGAAGATGAAGTTCGACGCGTGGCCCGTCGATCCGCCGGGGTTGGGGAGCGGACCCTTGTCGAGCAGGACCATGTCGGTCCAGCCGAGGCGGGCGAGATGGCCGACCAGGCAATTGCCGACGATCCCGGCGCCGATCACGACGACCTTGGCGCTCGACGGGAACTCCGGCGTGGATGTTGCGTCACTCATGGATCACTCCCGGTGCAGGCGTCCACCCCGGCGCTCGGCGCCGACGGACCCGGCGGGCGGGACGGTCGACACCGAGACGTGGCGGGATCGTGGATGCGGCGGTTGACGGTCTGATATATCATCACCGTATCAGGATGATGTCAAGCGCTGCGAACACGACGACCGGATCGACCAACGCAACGTCGGGCGAGGGTTCGACCTCGCTCGCCGAGCACGCGTTCCACGAGATCCGCCGCATGATCATCCGCCTCGAGCTCGCGCCCGGCGACGTGGTCCGCGAGGCCGATCTCCAACAGCGGCTCGGGATCGGGCGCACGCCGATCCGCGAGGCGCTCCAGCGCCTGGCCCGCGACCACTTCGTGACCGTGCTCCCCCGCCGCGGGATGCTGGTCAGCGCGATCGACGTCGAGGAGTTGGCGACGCTCTACGAGACACGCTCGATCATGGAGCCGTACGCCGCCCGCCTGGCCTGCGTACGGGGCACCGACGCCGACTGGGCCGACATGGCAGCCGTCCTCGCCGAGACGACCCGGCCCGGCACGACGCCGGAGCAACTGCTCGAACTCGATCGGCAGTGCCACGAGATCATCTGGCGCGCCGCCGGCAACCGCTTCCTCACCGACACGCTCGACATGCTCTACGCCCAGAGCGACCGGTTGTGGCACATGTACCTCGCCGACGTCGCCGACATGGGGCACGCGGTCGACGAGCACGAGGCGATCCACGCCGCGCTGCTCGACCGCGACGCCGACCGCGCCGCCGCGCTCGTCGACGCCCACGTCAAGTCGTTCGACGCCCAGGTCCGCAACGCGGTGACGCATCGCCTCGGCGCCCCGCTCGCCGGGAACTGAGCGTCGATCAGCGCTCTCTCGGTGTCGATGGCTCCGGCCCCCGGAACCGTCGACACCGAGACCGCGCGACAGCGCCACCGACCACCTTCACTGCCGAACGACCCTGGCGACGTGGCAACATCGCGGGGAGCGTTTGCGGAAAGGGAGGGACGACATGACGCATTCGGAAACGAGGTCGGTCGCGGACATCATGCGGCCCGCGATCGACGTGTTGATCGACGGGACCCCGCCGGTCCGGATCGAGTTCTGGGACGGGAGCGCGCTCGGCGCCGACGACGGTCCGGGCACGATCAGGATGAACACCCCCGATGCGCTGCGGCGCATCGTGTGGGCGCCGGACGAGCTCGGGTTCGGACGGGCGTTCGTCGCCGGTGAGATCGACGTCGAGGGTCCGGCGGCGAAGGTGCTCAAGGCACTCGATCGATCCTCTCGCCAGAGCCCCACCGCGATCGCCAGCGCCGCGCCGCGCATCCTGGCCGCCACCCGCGAGCTCGGCGTGCTCGGTTCGCCGCCGCCACCTCCCCCGGAGGAAGCGCAGCCGCGCGGGATCCGCCACTCGATCGGCCGCGACAAGGAGGCGATCAGCCACCACTACGACGTCGGCAACGGCTTCTACCGGCTGGTGCTCGGGCCGTCGATGACCTACTCCTGCGCCCGCTACACCTCCGACGACGCGACCCTGGAGGAGGCACAGGCGGCCAAGCACGAACTGATCTGCCGCAAGCTCGGCCTCGCCGAACCGGCCGTGAGGGCGGCGAGCGGCGGGGACCGACCCCGGCTGCTCGACGTCGGTTGCGGATGGGGGTCGATGGCGATCCACGCCGCCAGCCACCACGATGTCGACGTCGTCGGCGTCACGATCAGCGACGAGCAGGCGGTCGAGGCTCGCCGTCGCGTCGAGGACGCCGGCCTCTCCGACCGCGTCGAGATCCGGATCCAGGACTACCGCGAGGTCGGCGACGGTCCGTACGACGCGATCTCCTCGATCGGCATGGCCGAACACGTCGGGCTGCGGAACCTCCCGACGTACTTCGCCGGACTCCACTCGCTGCTGCGCCCCGGCGGGCGGCTGCTGAACCATGCGATCTCCTCGATCGGGGGCTCCAAGCTCGGCCGTCGCAAGTTCGTCTACCGCTACGTGTTTCCCGACGGCGAGTTGATCGACGTCGGGGTCAGCGCGGTCAAGATGCAGCAGGCCGGCTTCGAGGTCCGCGACGTCGAGAACCTTCGCGAACACTACGCCCGCACGCTCACCCAATGGGTGGCCAACCTGGAGGAGCGCTGGGACGAGGCGGTCGGACTCGTCGGCGAAGGGCGGGCCCGCGTCTGGCGGCTCTACATGTCGGGCAGCATCAACGGCTTCACCGACGGTGGGCTGCACCACCACCAGACCCTCGGTGTGAAGCCGTTCGCCGACGGGCGCTCGGGCATGCCCCTCACCCGCCACGGCTGGGACTGAACCGTCCCGGCCGGACTCGCGAGCGACGGTCGCGCTGGGCGTCATCGGAGGCGCGCGAATTCGGGCGATCGGGGGTCGACACGAGGGAGGCTGTTCTGTATGATGGAACCGTTCCACGATGCGGAATCCGCTGCGTGACGGACAGTACGACGGGTTCCGCTGGCAGCGGAGGACGGTCGCGCCGAAAGGGCGCGGCAGAACAGGACGGAAGATGGGCTTCCCATCCGACTTGGAGATCGCCGGGACCGCCCGGCTCAAACCGCTGGCAGACATCGCCGGCGCGTCGGGAATCCCGCTCGAGTGCCTGGAACCGTATGGCTCCGGCGCCGCCAAGATCGGGCTCGACGCGATCGGCAAGATGGCCGACCGCCCGCGAGCGAAGTACGTCGTCGTGTCGGCGATCACGCCGACCCCGCTCGGCGAGGGCAAGACCACCACCACGGTCGGCCTCGGAATGGGCTTCAGCCACATCGACAAGCGGGCGACGATCGCCATCCGCCAGCCGTCGATGGGTCCGACGTTCGGGATCAAGGGCGGTGCCGCCGGCGGCGGCTACAGCCAGGTCGTGCCGATGGAGTTGCTGAACCTCCACCTGACCGGCGACATGCACGCGGTCACCGCGGCCCACAACATGTGCTCGGCCGCCCTCGACGCCCACCTCTACCACGGCAACGCGACCGGGATCGACTTCCACAACATCACGTGGCGCCGGGTGATCGACGTCAACGACCGGGCACTGCGCAACACGGTGATCGGGCTCGGCGGCCGGCTCGACGGCATTCCCCGCGAGACCGGCTTCGACATCACCGCCGCCTCCGAGGTGATGGCGACGCTGGCGCTGTGCACCAGCCTCCAGGACCTGCGCGCGCGGCTCGGCCGGATCGTGGTCGGCTACACCAAGGCCGGCACGCCGGTCACCGCCGAGGACATCGAGGTCGCCGGCGCGATGGCCGTGATCCTGCGCGAGGCGATCAAGCCGAACCTCATGCAGACGCTGGAGAACACGCCGGCGCTGGTGCACACCGGCCCGTTCGGCAACATCGCCACCGGCAACAGCTCGATCGTCGCCGACCAGGTGGGCATCCACATGGGCGACTACCTGATCACCGAAGCCGGGTTCGGCGCCGACATGGGCGCCGAGCGCTTCTTCAACATCAAGTGCCGGGCATCGGGCCTGGCCCCCGACGCCGCCGTGCTGGTGGCGACGGTGCGCGGCCTCAAAGCCCACAGCGGCAACCACCGGATCATCGCCGGCAAGCCACTCCCCGAGGACCTGCTGAAGGAGAACCCCGACGAGGTGCACCAGGGAGGTGACAACCTCCGCAAGCAGCTCGAGAACATGCGCATCCACGGCTGCACGCCGGTCGTCGCGATCAACGTGTTCCCGGAGGACCACCGGGGCGACATCGCGGCGATCAAGGAGATCGCCGCCGAGTTCGATGCGCGGGCCGCGGTCTCCACCCACTTCACCGACGGCGGAGCGGGCGCAATCGAGCTCGCCCACGCCGTCGCCGAGGCGGCCGACGAGCCGAGCGAGTTCCGCGTGCTGTACCCCGACGACATGCCGCTGCGCGACAAGATCCGCACCGTCGCCACCAAGGTCTACGGCGCCGCCGACGTCGAGTTCTCCAGCCAGGCGAACAGCCAACTCGACACGTACGAGGGGGCCGGCTTCGGTCACCTGCCGGTGTGCATCGCCAAGACGCACCTGTCGATCTCCTCCGACGCCTCGTTGAAGGGGGCACCGACGGGATGGACGCTGCCGGTCAGGGAGGTCCGAGCATCGGTCGGGGCCGGATTCGTCTACCCGATCTGTGGCGACATGCGCACCATGCCCGGCCTGGGCGCCAGCCCGGCGCTGCAGCGCATCGACATCGACGCCGACGGCAACATCGTGGGGTTGAGCTGATGTCGGCCCGACCCGACTCGCTGAACGGCGTGACCCGCTCGCTCAAGCCGCGCCTGCCCCGCTCGACCCGCCGGCCGCTCATCCGGCCCGACTCGACGACGATGCGCTCGCTGGTCGAGGGCGCGACGATCGAGCTGATTCCGATGAAGAGCCTCGACGACGCGGTCCGCGCCCTGCGGCCCGCGACGCGCATCTCGGTGACGTGCTCCCCTGCGAAGTCGATCGAGGCGACGCTCGTCGAGACCGAACGCCTCCTCGCGCTCGGGCACCGTGTGACGCCGCACATCTCGGCCCGGATGGTCCGCAGCGACGATCACCTGCACGAGATCGTCGCCCGGATCGAGGAGTTAGGCGTCCGCGAGATCTTCGTCGTCGCCGGCGATGCCGATCCGGCCGGGACATTCTTCGACGCCATCGAGTTTCTCGAAGCGTTCCTCGCACTCGACCCCGCAGTCGACCACGTCGGCTTCACCTCCTACCCCGACACACACCCGCTGATCGACGCCTCCAAGCTGCACGACGCCCTCCACCGCAAGCAGCAGCTGATCCTGGAATCCGGGCGCACGGCGCACGTGACGACGCAGATGTGCTTCTCCGCGGAGCAGATCCGCTCGTGGCTGCGCTCCGAGCGGGCCGCCGGCCTGTCCGTGCCGGTCCACCTCGGGCTGCCGGGCGTGATCGACAAGTCGAAGCTGATGACCATGGGGATGCGGCTCGGCGTCGGGACGTCGCTGCGCTACCTCTCGAAGAATCGCAAGGCGGTCGGCAAGCTGATGACGCAGCGGGCGTTCCAGCCCGACCAACTGCTCCGACCGCTCGCCGCGGATCTCGACGACCTCGGCATCGGCGGGCTGCACCTGTTCAGCTTCAACCAGGTCGCGACGACCGAGGCGTGGCGCGATCGGACGCTGCATCGCTGACACCCGGTCGCGCCGCCAGGGCAACGGCCGGAGGAACCATCGAGCCACTGACGGCTCGGGTCGGCAATTCGCCACCGATCGCCACCGATCGGCCCGCGCCGTGTGTCAGCATGGGCGGATGACCGACAGCGGCGACGACGTCTGGGCCAACACGAGGCCGGAGGGTGCCCCCCAACCCGAGCCGATCGTGCCACTCGATCCCGACAGTACGCCGCCCGTCGGCACCACGCCGCCCGGCTCCACGCCGCCCGAGCCAACGCTCCCCGGCGCGGTTCCCCCCGGCATCGACCCGACAACGGTCCAGCCGACGGTCCCCATCGCCGGTGCCGGTGCGGGCGCGGGCGCTGGCGCTGGTGCGGGCTACGGCGCGCCGCCCCCGGCGCCGCCGGGGCAGGGCGGGCCGCCCGACGGCGGCGATGCCGGCGGTCCGCCACCCTGGCTCCTGCCGACCGCGATCGGCCTCGTCGTGCTCCTGATCGTCGGCCTCGGGTTCATCCTCGTCCGCAACAACAGCGACGACGAGTCCTCGACGACGACGCTCCCAGCCATCGAGACCACCATCGAAGGGCTTCCGACGACGAGCGGCCTCGACACGACGCTGCCGTCGGAGACCACGACCGTGCCGCCCGAGACCACGACGACCTCCGTGCCCGAGACGACGACCTCGACGACGTCGACCACGACCACCTCGACGACGACGTCGACCACGACCACCTCGACGACGACCGCCCCCGCTCCGCAGCTTCCCGACCCGGGCTTCGCCACGATCGGCGGCCAGACCGTCCCGATCGTCGCCACCTGCTTCGTCGTGCCGTACGCCCCGGCATCCGGCAGCTACCAGGTCACCGGCTTCCTGATGCGGGTCGGCAGCGACCGGGTGCAGGTCGACCGCTGGTTCGACGAGGGCACCGACGGGGTCGACTACCTGAACGTCCGCGACGGGCGCACTGCGGTCGACACCTCGGTGACGCCGGTCGACTCGGGGTTCGTCGCCTCGATGACCGGAACCGCCGGTTCGTTCGAGATCGCCGTCAACCCGCCGCCCTCGATCCCAGGGTGCCCCGACATCGTGGTGACCGCGGTGTCTGATCCGGTCAACGAACCGTTCACGCAGGCGGTGCTCGACCTCTGCGGGGTCCCCGACGGCGCCACGACGATCTACGACGCGGTCCTCACCGACCAGGGCAGGGCGACGATCACCGACGCCGGCGACGGCACGGCGGAGATCATCTACGTCCGCAAGGCCGGTGAACCGCCGTACAGCGGCGCCGGCACGGTGTCGGGCAACACGTTCGACGCCCAGGTGAGCGGCTCGCTCGGCTCGCTGCTGTTCGAGGCCCAGCTCGACGTCGCCGCCGCGCCGGCCTGCCCGGCCTGAGCCGGCGACCACATCGCGCATCGCGCCGTCGGTCGCAGCCCCGAGCCGGCGCGGGCCGCCGACCGCCGCAACCGACCGCCGCTCGGGGCCGTCGACCGATCGCCACCGCCGGCCCGGTTCCCCCCGGCCGTCAGGGCTCGTCGGGGCGCGGGCGCGGCTTGGGGGCCAGCCGGAGCACCAGCTCGCTCGCCCTCGCCGGGATGAGGACGAAGAGCCGCTGCCGTTCGAGGGGAAGGGCGTCCTTGACCAGCATGCGCCAGCCGACGTAGCACACGATGACCCCGTTCGCCCCGACGAGCGTCCAGTAGAACATCGCCGGGAAGAACAGCGCCATCATCGCTGCACCGATCAGCGGCCCGAGGATCGCGCCCGAACCGTTGATCCTGACCAGCGTGCCCGAGGCGGACACCGTCTTGTCGAGCGGCGTCCAGTCGAGCGTGAAGGCGACGACGAGCGAGTAGAGCGAGAAGGTCGCGCCGCCGAACAACAGCATCAGCGGGAGTACGAGGAGACTGCCGGTCGGGATCAGCGCGAGCAACGTCGCCGAGGCCCCGGCGACGTTGGCGACGACGAAGATCACGAAGCGCCGGGAGATCCGGTCCGAGACCCAGCCGACCGGCCATTGGAACGCGATCGCGCCGAGCAGCGGGGCGGCGAGGAACAGCGATGTCCGCTCGATCGAGAACCCGACCTGGGTGGTGTACACGGCGCCGAGACCGAGCAGCGCGCCACCCGACGCCCCGTTCATGAGCGAGCTGACCACTCCGGTGGGCGCGTAGCCGATCAGCTCGCGCACCGAGGTGTGCGACGGCATCCGGATCGGAGGCGCCTCGGTCGTTGCCGCCAGCGCCATCGGGACGAGGGACATCGACACCAGAACGGACGCGACGACGAACAGCTTCGTCGCGTTGTCCTCGCCACCGACGCCGAGCAGGAGCTGGCCGAGCACCATGCCGCCCATCGTGACCAGCATGTAGACCGCGAGCGTGCGGCCGCGGTTGCGCGTCGACGACATCTCGTTGAGCCACGACTCGATGACGACGTACAGCCCGGCCATGCAGAACCCGAAGACGAAACGCACGACCGCCCAGAGGAACGGGTCGACGACGATGGTGAACACGAGCACCGCGCTCGATGCCGTCGAGGCGAGACCGGCGAAGACGCGGATGTGACCGACCTTCGGGATCATCCGAACCACCGCCGCCGGGCCGAGCAGGAAACCGGCGAAGTAGCCCGCCATGACCACGCCGGTCACGACGAGACTGAACCCCTCCGCTCCCGACTCGAGTCCGACGAGCGAGCCGTTGAGGGCGTTGCCCATCATCATCAGCCCCAGCCCGAGGAACAGCGCCCACAGGCCCGCCACGCCGGGATGCTCGGGCTCGTCGATCGCCTCGTCGCCGATCGCGACGGCAACGATCTGCGCCGGCGGCTCGCCGGCGCCGGCACCCGGTGCGAGATCGGCCGCGGCCCGGTCGTGCCCGGCGGGATCCTCGCCCATCGTCGCCCCGGAGACGTCGGTACGCGTCGCGTCGAGAGGCGCAGCATCGCTCGGGGAGGCGGCGGCGGCGGGATCGAACGCGGTCAGAGCCGAAACGCTACGCCTCGGCACGACGTTGTGCACGCACCATCGGACGTCGGCGCGGCGCGTCGGCCGATGGCCCCGAGCCATAGGATCAGCGGCGTGCGTGACGATCCGAACCTGTCCTACGACGCCGTCGTCATCGGGGCCGGCGTGATCGGCGCGGCGATGACGTTCGAGCTGTCCCGCCGCGGCCGCCGCGTGCTCTGCGTCGACCGGCATCCGGTCGCCGGGTACGGCTCGACGAGCAACTCGTCGTCGATCATTCGGTTCACGTACTCGACGTTCGGCGGGGTGGCGATGTCGTACGAAGGACTCCAGTACTGGAAGCGGTGGGGCGAGTACCTCGCGGACGGGCGCGCCGTCGATCCTGCGACGATCGACGAGTCCGGGCTGATCGAGTTCCACCAGTGCGGCAACATGCTGCTCAAGCGCGAGGGTGGCCACCACGAGCGGGTCAAGCCGCACTACGACGCGCTCGGCATCCCGTACGAGGACATGGACGCCGACCGGCTGCGCGAGTTCATGCCGCTGTTCGACGTCGGCTCGTACGGACCTCCGAAGCTGCACACCGACGACGCGTTCTGGGACGACTCCGATTCGACGATCCTCGGTGGGCTGTACTGCCCAGAGGCCGGCTACGTCAACGACCCGCAACTCTCGGCGCACAACCTCCAGCGGGCAGCCGAACGGCTCGGTGCGGACTTCCGGTTCCGGACGACCGTGGTCGGCGTGCTCCGCGACGCCGGGCGGGTCACCGGGGTCGAGGTCGAGTCGGGGCGCGGACGCGAGTCGGTGCGCGCCCCGATCGTCGTCAACGTCGCCGGACCCGCGTCGCCGGTGATCAACAAGTTGGCCGGGGTGTGGGAGTCGATGAACATCAAGACCCGGCCGCTACGCCACGAGGTGCACTACGTGCCAGCACCGGAGCAGGATGGCGTCAGCTTCTACGAGCGCGGGTTCCACACCCAGGACGGCGACATCGGCATGTACTTCCGGCCCGAGATCGGCGGCAACGTACTGATCGGCGGCGAGGACGCCGACTGCGATCCGCACGACTGGGTCGACATCGAGCATCCCGACGACTTCGACCGCGACATCACCCCGGAGTTCTGGGAGACCCAGGTGCTGCGGCTGGCACGGCGGATGCCGAGCGTCGGCGTGCCGCACCACAAGCGCGGCGTGGTCGACTGCTACGACGTGGCCGACGACTGGATCCCGATCTACGACAAGTCCGACCTCACCGGGTTCTACCTGCTCGTCGGCACCAGCGGGAACCAGTACAAGAACGCGACGGTCGCCTCGCACTGCGTGTGCGAGATGATCGAGGCCAACGAATCCGGCCACGACACCGACATCGAACCGTTGACGATCCCCGGCCGCTACACCGGCCTCCCCCTCGACATGGCCACGTTCTCCCGCAAGCGCGAGATCCACCCCGAGTCCTCGATGTCGGTCAACGGCTGACCGACCCGCCCGCCCGACACGCCCGAGCGCGAACTCGCACGCCCGGATCGCGCCGGCACCGGCGACCGCTGAACGAACGGGTCGGGGGGTCGGGTCGGGGTCAGCGGGTGCGGCCGCGGAGGCGATCGAGTTGGCGCCGATCCCGTTTGGTGGGCCGGCCGGTGCCCGGGTCGCGGCGGAAGACCGGCGGCTCGTCGATGCGCTCCAGTGGCGGCGGACTGTGGTCGACGTAGCACTCGCCGGCGATCGCCGCGCCGACCCGCTTGACGATGATCGACTCGACCTCGAGGACCCGCTCCCGACGATTGACGAACGCCTCGACCCGATCACCGACCTTGACCGGCGTGGACGGCTTCGCCGCACGGCCGTTGACCTTCACGTGGCCCGCACGGCACGCGCCGGCGGCGTCGCTGCGGGTCTTGGTGATCCGGACCGACCACAACCACTGATCAACACGTGCCGATTCGATACCACAGCCTGCCACGGAACGATCCCGCTGGGGTGGCCCCCGCCGCGAGCGGCCGGCGGAGGACGGCGTCCGCGTCGACCTCGGCGATCACCGGTTCGACCTCGGGATCGGCGAGCCGGTCGGCGACCTGCGGACCGACGGGGTGACCTTCGTCAAGCTGTGCGCAGGGCGCACCCCCGACCCGGACCGCTACGAACTGTGCGGCGTGTCGACCGGCTTCTGGTGCTGTTCGGTTGAGCCCGGCGGCTCAGGCCGTGGGGACCTGCTGGGTGATGCAGTGGATCCCGCCACCGCCGAACGCGAGGATGGCTCCGACGTCGAGGCCGAACACGTCCCGGCCCGGATACTGGTCGCCGATCAGCGCGATCATCTCCTCGTCGGCGTCGTGGCCACAGGTCGGCACGACCACGAACCCGTTGCCGACGTAGTAGTTCACGTACGGCACGGCGACCCGTTCGCCGCCGACCTCGGCGAACGGCAGCACCGGTACGACGGTGACCTCCAGCTCACGCCCGCAGGCGTCGCGCGCCCCGGTGGCGACCCGCCGGTTGACGTCGAGGCGCAACCAGTCGGGTTCGGCGGGGTCGTCACACCCCTGAAGGACGACGTGCCCGGGTGCGGCGAAGGCGGCGACGTTGTCGACGTGCCCGTCGGTGTCGTCGTCGAGCGCCAACCCGTGGGGCAACCAGATCGTGCGGGTCGCGCCGAGCTCGCGGTGGAGGACCGCCTCGATGTCGACCTGGCGCATCATCGGATTGCGGTTCGGGTGCAGCAGGCACTGGGTCGTCGTGACGAGGGTTCCCTCGCCGTCGCCGGTGATCGAACCTCCTTCGAGGACCATCTCCACCGTGCGCACGGCGTCGCCGCGGTGCTCCGCGAAACGGCGCGCCGCCAGCTCGTCGTCGTCGTAGGGGACGAACTTGTCGCCCCACCCGTTGAACGACCAGTCGGTGGCGACACGCGCGCCGTCGTCGTCGGCGACGTAGATCGGCCCGGTGTCGCGGAACCACGAATCGTCGATCACCTGCTCGATCACCTCGACGCCCGGCCCGCACAGCGACCGAGCACGCTCGAGCGACCGCGGCGCAGCGAGCATGGTCACCGGTTCGTACCGCGCGATCGCGTCGGCCACCGCGGCGTGGGCCAACTCTGCGTCGATCAGGTGCTCGTGCCACAGCGACGCCCGCGCCGGCCAGCACATCGCCGTCCGCTCATGAGGCTCCCACTCCGCCGGCAACCGCGTCACCCGGCCACCCCGATCGCGGTCGCTACCTCGACGAGACCGCGACGGCCGCCACCGCCCGACGAGCTCGGAGGGCGGATCGGACGAGGTGGGCGCGGCGATCGCTCGCCCCGATTCCGGCCGCTCATGAACGCCTCTGATCGGGGTTGCCGTCGAGCGTCAGCAGCGGGCGGTAGAGGTCGGGACGGCGGTCGCGGAAGATGCCCCATGCGGCACGCCCGGACTGCAGCGCGTCGGCATCGAACGTGTGGACCAGGACCGCCTCGGCGTCACGCCCCGCCCCGGCGACGATCGCTCCGGTCGCGTCGGCGATGAACGACGAGCCGTAGAACGTGATCTCGGTGGTGGCCCCGACCTCGCGACCGATCCGGTTGGCGGCGACCACCGGCATCAGGTTCGCGACGGCGTGGCCCTGCATCACGCGCTGCCAGTGCCCGCTCGAATCCCAGGCGGGGTCGGGCGGCTCGCTCCCGATCGCCGTCGGGTAGAGCAGCACCTCGGCGCCGAGCAGCGCCATCGATCGGGCCGCTTCCGGGAACCACTGGTCCCAGCAGATGCCGACGCCGATCGTCCCGTGCCGGGTCGCCCACACCCGGAACCCGGTGTCGCCGGGCGAGAAGTAGTACTTCTCGGTGTAGCCGGGACCGTCGGGGATGTGGCTCTTGCGGTAGTGGCCGAGTGTCGATCCGTCGGCGTCGACGACGACGACGGTGTTGTACCGAGCCTGCCCGGCGCGCTCGTACACACTGAGCGGCAGGACGACGTCGAGCTCGGCGGCGAGCGCAGCGAAGTGCTCGATCGTCGGATGGCCGGCGAGCGGCCGGGCCCGCCCGAGGTGCTCGGGGAGTTGGTCCTTGCAGAAGTACGGCCCCTCGAACAGTTCGGGGATCAGGACGACGCGCGCCCCCTTCGACGCGGCGTCGCGCACCAGCCGCTCGGCGGTTGCGACATTGTCGGCGACATCGTCGACCATCGCCATCTGCACCGCCGCCACCGAGAGCTCCCTCACGACCGACGACGCTACTCAGCCGACGCGCCGGCATAGAACTGGCGGGCGTGCGCCCATGCGTCGGCGCCGACCCGGGCACCGAGCACGCGACCCTCGAGGTCATCGGCGCGCACGTGGATGCCGCCGTACAGCCGGGAGACACCGGCCTCGTCGGCCGCGTCGGCGTACGTCGCCCACTGCAGCGTCACCGGCTCGGTCGGGCCGGCCTCGAACTCCAGGCCGCCCGCTTCGACCTGCCACTCGCCGAGCCCGCCCGGGAAGTACGCGCTGCCGGTGAACTCCGACAGGATCACCGCCGCCGCCCGGCTGAACGTGCTGTGGCCCGACACGTACCCGGCGAACGCCGGCGTCACGAACGTCGCCCGCTGGTACGGCACCCACTCGACGGCCCGGATCCAGCCGACGCCGCCGACCTCGGTCTCGATGTCACCGGGCTCACCCTGCCAGGAGCGCACGGCGATCTCGCCGACGTGGTCGGCCAGCGCCTCGTGTCGCTCGCCCGGAGCGCTCGACGGCTCGGTGATCACCTCGACCAGCCCGTCCTCGAGCAGCATGCCCTCCGGGTCGTATGACGGACCGCCGGGATCGCTCGACTGGCCGCGACCGCCCAGATAGCGGATCATCGAGATCGGCCGGACGTAGTCGTAGTGCCCCTTCGCGCCCCACGCGGCGATCGCCGCGTCGTGGACCGCACCGTTGAGCGCGAGGTACAGCTTGACGTCGTACTCCAGCCGGTCGACCTCGGGTCCGTCGCCGGCGACGCGCAGCGGCCCCCTGCGGGCGAGGTCGTCGACCGCCGCATTGGCGATCGAGTTCCAGTGCCCGGGCGGGGTCTCCGACATCGGACCGTCGGCCCAGTACTCGGCGACGACGCGGCCGTAGTCGCCGAGCGCGACCACGTTCGTGGCGTAGGGCTCACCCGTGACCGGGTTGACCGGACGCCCGATCGACTCGTACGTGCCGAGCTCGCGGTTGCCCTGCACCCCTGGAGAGAGATCGATCGTCGCGCCGCTCGACGGATCGAGCGTCGCGCTGTAGCGGACGACCTCGTTCGCAGCGAGCTTGAAGTCGTTGTCGGTCGCCGGGTCGCCGAGCATCGGCGGGGGGCCGGGATCCTTGGTCAGGCCGTCGGCATCGGCCGGCGGCAGGGCGAACGGTGTCACCCACCCCCAGTTCGGCCCGACGAAGGTCTGCACGTTGTCCGCGAGCGGTAGCCCGTTCTGGGCGACCATCACCTCCAGCTCGAGCGGCTGCCAGCGGTTCGGGTCGTCGAGCACGGTGCCCGGTTCGTCGACGACGAGCGGCGGGTTGACCGGCGTGTAGTCGGCGGTGTAACCCTCGGCCTCGTTCGAGCCGTCGGTCAGGCCGAACGCGAGCACGGCCTCGGCGACGCGGTTGCCGAACGCCGCCGGGCTGTCGCCCTCGGTCGTCGTGACCGAGCGGTCGTAGCACAGGGCGTCCATCAGTTCGTCGAGCTGGGTGACGGCAACCTCGGCGCGCGGCGACGGCAGGTAGCGGGCGACGAGCACGCGGTACGCGGCGTAGCTCATCGCCTCCTCGCGCGCCTCGGTGACGTCGGCGGCCGTGCGCTCCTCGTCGACGAACACCCCGCGCGCGCCGGGGTCGTACGCCGCCCACGCGTCCCACATCGCCGCCGACGAGTGGTACAGGTTGCGGGCGTGGATCGTGGGGGCGGGGAAGTCGCTGCGGATCGCCGCCAGCACGGCCTCGTTCCAGAGCCGGGCGACCGAGCGCTCCGGGTCGGTGGTCCGCTCACACGGCCGCTCGCGGTCCTCCTGCTCGGCGACGACGCCGGCGATCGCGAACGTTGCGGCACCGGCTGCGACGAGCGCTGCGGCGACGATCGTTGCGGTCCGCCAGCGGGCACGGCTCACGACGCGTCACCGTGCTCCACGCGCACGACCTGGTCGGCGGCCACGTCGGTACGAGTGACGATCACACCGTCGGGCCACTCGACCGTGACCGACGCGACCCGGTCGACACCACCGAGACCGAAGTGCGCACGCGGGTCCTCCGAGGAGAGGTAGCTGCCACCGGCGCCGAGCTCGCGCCGCAGCACGCTCCCGTCGTCGAGTTCGACCGTCACGATCGTGCCGGGCGCCGGCACCTTCGTCGCCACCTCGAGCCAGGTCCCGCCGGCCCCGGAGTTGCGCAGGAGCACGAGATCGCCGCCGATCGTCCCCATCGCCACATCCATGTCACCATCGTTGTCGAAGTCCGCCGCGGCGACACCGCGACCCAGGCGGGGTCCGACCGCGCTCAGGCCGACCTCGGTCGTCACGTCGACCAGCCTGGTCCCTCCGCTGGCAGCGCCGACATTCTCCAGCAACTGCGGCACCTCCCGATCGGCGACCAGGTCGCGGACCGGGATCTTGCCCTGGCCGACGAACAGGTCGAGGTCGCCATCGAGGTCGACATCGATCCAGCTCGCGCCCCACCCGGTCGAACCGGCTCCGAAGTCGGCCGGCGCGAACGCGTCGACGAACGAGAGCCGGTCGGACGAGACGTTCGAGACGAGGACGTGGCGCTCGTCGAGCTGGTTGGTCGTCACGAGCTCGGGCAGACCGTCGCCGTCCGCGTCGCCGGACGCGACACCCATCCCGGCACCGGTGTCACCGACACCGGCCGCCACCCCCTGCTCGACGAATCGGAATCCGTCGCCACCAGCGACGCGGACGTTCTCGTAGAGCTGGTTCGGTGTCGTGTCGTTCGCCACATAGAGATCGAGGTCGCCGTCGAGATCGAGGTCGCTGAGGACCGCGCCGAGGCCGTAGTCGGGGCCGAGCGGCTCGATGCCCACCTGTGCGGCCACCTCCCGGAACCGCACCCGAGCGCCACCGGATGGGCCGTCGTTGAGCAGCAGCAGGTCGGGCTCCGGCTCGAAGGTGTTCGGGAATCCCTGGTCGGCCGACGGGATCGGGCGGTTGAGATCGGTGTATCCGGCGACGAACAGGTCCGGCCAGCCGTTGCCGTCGACGTCACCGACCGACGCCCCTGCGTGCCAGCCGAAGACCCCCGCTCCCGACGGTTCCGGGCGGACGGCGTCGTCGACGAAGCGCTTCCCCCCGTCGTTCCACAGCAGCACGTTGTCCCGCTCGGTCGTCACGTACAGGTCGGTCCATCCATCGAGATCGAGGTCGGCGGCGACGCAGCCCATTCCCCTGGTCTCGACGCCGGCGGCGGCGGTCTCGGTCACGTCGACGAAGACGCCGGCGTCGTTGCGGTACAGGCGACTCGACGGGAGCGCGCCCTCCGCACGCCAGCGGCCCCACTCGCCGTTCGACCACGTGTTGACCGCATAGAGGTCGAGCCAGCCGTCGCGGTCGTAGTCGATCCAGCAGAGGCCGCCACCCATCATCGCGCCGACGTCGGGCACGGTCTCCCATCGGAACGCACCGTGCCGGAAGTCGAGGCCGACCTCGGCGGCGACGTCGTCGAAGCGGACGAGATCCATCGCGGGCAGCGCCGGTCGATCGGTGTCGGCGCCCGCGGCGAGCGGCTCGCCATCGGAACCACACGCGGCCGCGGCGACCAAGCCGACGGCGACGAGCCACCAGCCGCCGGGCCGCCGACGCCGACCCCGACGCGGCGAGCAAGTCATCGTGACAGATCATAGGTTCGCGCCCGCGACCGGCGACCGTCACCCCGCCGGTACCGCGCAGCGGTCACCGGCGGGCGGCGACTCGGCCGATCAGGTGAGGCCGCGAGCAGCGCGGCGGCGCTTGGAGATCGAATCGACGAGCACGGCTGCGAGCAGCACGAGACCGGTCACGATGAACTTGGTGCCCGACGCGAGACCGAGCAGGTCCATCCCGTTCTGGATCGCCGTGATGACGAGTGCGCCATACAGCGCGGACACCACTCGGCCCGAGCCGCCGAACAGGCTGGTTCCGCCGATCACCGCCGCGGCGATCACGTTGAGCAGCAGGTTGCCGCCACCGGTGCTCGTCGCCACCGAACGAAGCCGGGACGCCAGGATCACGCCGCCGACGCCGGCCATGAAGCCGTTGATCGCGAACACGGCGATGCGGATGCCGTCGACGTTGATGCCGGCCCGCCGCGTCGCCTCCGGGTTGCCCCCGACCGCGTAGATGTGGCGGCCGAACGCCGTGCGCGTCGTGACGAACGTCCAGAACAGCAGGAACACGCCGAGCGTGACCGTGATCTGCGGGACCCCGCGATCGCTGTTGGCGACCCACACCGCCCACACGATGATCACGGCGATGCCGACCACCTGGGCGACGACGACGGCGAACGGCTTACTGTCGAGGTTGCGGACCTGGCGGGCCCGCATCGCCCGGAACTGCACGACTGCGTACCCGACGATCACCGCGATGCCGATCGCCCAACCGAGCTGGTCGGAGAGGAAGTTGTTGGCGATGTCGATCAGCCGCTGATCCTGGATGCGGATCGTTCCGGCGGTCGTGAACTGCGTGGTCAGGATGAGTACCACCCCGGACCAGACGAGGAACCCGGCCAACGTCGTGATGAACGATGGCACCCCGAGTTTGGTGATGATCAACGCCTGCAGCAACCCGATCGCCGTGGTGACCGCGACGCCGCCGAGGATGCACGCCCACCAGGGCCAGCCGGGGTCGCCGGGGCGCTGGAGCAGTGTCATGACCACGCCACCGACCGCCGCGACGTAGGCGACCGAGAGGTCGATCGTCACCACCTCGCCGTCGGCGATCAGCAGGATGAACACGATGCCCATCGCCAGCGCGGCGATCGGCGCCATCTGCAGCAGCAGGTTGGTGAAGTTCCGGGCGGTGAGGAACTGTTCCTCGAGCGAACCGAAGATCACCACGATGACGATCAGCCCGAAGATGATCGGGAGCGAGCCGAGCTCACCGGCCTTGATCGCGTCCCACCGCTGCCGGGCGTAGTCGGCGATGCCGGAGGTCGGCGCGGCGAAGCCGGCGGTTCGCGGTGAGGTCCCGGCCGGGAGCGTCTGCTGCGCGCCTGGGGGTGGCGCATCCGAGGGTGTCGAGCTCGACGCCTCGAGGGCGTCGGGGTCGTAGGGGGATGGTGTGTCGCTCATCAGGCCACCGTCTCCTCGTCCATTCCTGGTACGTACCTCATCTCGCCGGCGGTGATCGCGTGGACCACTTCCTGCTGCGTGCTCGCCCGGCGATCCATCACCGCGACCTGCTGGCCGAGCCGCAGGACGGTGATCCGGTCGGCGATCTCGAAGATGTCGTGCAGGTTGTGTGAGATCAGGACGACGGCGTAGCCCTGCTCGGACAGCCGCCCGACCAGGTCGAGGACCTGACGGGTCTGGGCGACGCCGAGGGCGGCGGTCGGCTCGTCGAGGATGACCATCTTCGAGTCGCCCCACATCACCGCTTTGGCGACGGCCACCGCCTGCCGCTGGCCGCCGGACAGGCCGGCGACGGTCTGGCGGACCGAACGCAGCGTCGTCACCTTGAGCCCCTCGAGGGTCTCACGCGCCCGATGCTCCATCGCGACCTCGTTGAGCATCCCGCGGCTGATCATCTCCCGCCCGAGGAACATGTTGGCGACGACATCGAGGTTGTCGGCCAGGGCGAGGTCCTGGTACACGACCTCGATGCCGAGGTCGGCGGCGTCCTTCGGGCCGTGGATCTTGACCTCTTGGCCGGCGAAGGTGGTCGTGCCCTCGTCGAACGGGTAGATGCCGACGATGCCCTTGATCAGCGTCGACTTGCCGGCGCCGTTGTCGCCGACCAGCGCCATCACCTCCCCGGAGCGGACCTCGAAGTCGACCCGGTACAGCGCGTGCACCGCGCCGAAGCGCTTCGAGACACCGTCGCAGCGCAGCAGCGGAGCATCCCCCGAACTCTCGGCGGCTGTCATGTGCCACCCCCCTCTTCTCGTCGAACGCGAAACATCCGTGGTGGCGGCGCCGGAGCGCCTCCACCACGGATGTTGTCACATCAGCGCCGACCCGGAGGGATCAACGCTCGTTCGGTGCTCCGCTCAGCCGTTCGCCTGGCAGAACTCGGTCTCGGCGACGTCGCCGGTGCAGAGCTCCTCGATCGTGCGGAAGCCGTCGGCGATGACGGTGTCGAGCACGTTGTCGGCGGTGACCGCGATCGGGACGAGCGCGATGTAGGCGACCACGCCGTCGGGCGACTCGGTCGGCTTGCCATCGGGGCCGATGCCGATGATCGAGAACGGGCCGGTGAGCGACGTGATGTCCTCGCCGTTGCGCAGGGCGAGCGCGGCCTGTGCGCCGACTGCGGCCTCCTGGGCGATCGGCTTGTAGACGCTCATCGTCTGCTTGCCGAGGAGCACGTTCTGGATGCCGGCCTGCGTGGCGTCCTGGCCGCTGACCGGGACGGTCGTCGGGTCGATGCCGGCGCTCTCGAGCGCCGAGATCACCGAGCTGGCCAAGCCGTCGTTGGCGGCGAAGACCGCATTGACGTTGTTCTCGGCGCCGACGAGGATCTGCTCGAAGATGCCGAGGGCGTTGGCGTTGTCCCAGTCGGGGACGAACTGGTCGTCGACCAGCGCCCACTCACCCGCGGCAACCTTCTCGTCGACCGTGGCGGCGTAGCCGTCGCGGAACAGGAAGGCGTTGTTGTCGGCCTCGCCACCGTTGAGCATGACGACCTGCGGCACCTCGACCGGGAGGGCGTCGATCACGGGCGTGAGCGTGTCGGCCATCGTGGCGCCGACGCGGACGTTGTCGAAGCTGACGTAGACGTCGCCACCCGAGCTGCCCTCGGTGTTGAACCGGTCGTACTCGACGACCTTGACGCCGGCGGCCTTGGCGAGATCGATGATCGTGGCGCCCGAGCCGGAGTCGTTGCTGGTCAGCACGATGACGGAGGCGCCGTCACCGATCGCCTGCTCGGCCTGGCTGATCTGCGTCGCTGCGTCGCCCTCGGCGTTGACGATGTTGTAGTCCGTGCCCTCGGTGAGGCCGGCGTCGTCGAACGCCTGCTGGAAGAAGCGACGGTCGTCCTTCTCCCACCGGTCGGACGTGGCCGAGTCGGGCAGCAGCACCCAGATGCTGCCTTCGCCGCTGGCGGCGGTGTCGCCGCCGCCGGTGTCGGCGGGTGCGGCGCTGTCGGCGGGTGCCGCGCTGTCGGCGGGTGCCGCGCTGTCGGCCGGTGCCGCGGTGTCGGCGGTGCCGCCGTCGTCGTCGCTGCCGCATGCTGCGGCAACCATCGACAACGCAGCGAGTCCGACGATCAGTGAACGTCCTCGTTTGAGCATCAGGTTCTCCCCCTGGAGTGTGAATGTCGGACGGGTCTCGACCGACGGCGAGATTGTACGCCCGCCCCGCCCGTTTTACAGCGCACCTGGCCGCCTCGATCTGTGTGACCGAACAGGCCCACCTCCAACGTCTTCGGTCACACAAACCCCGGCCGCCTCGATCTGTGTGACCGAACAGGCCGACCTCCGACGTCTTCGGTCACACAAACCCCGGCCTGGGTCCATTCGGTTCGGTGCGATCGGGCGGGGGGCGGATCAGCCGCGCATGCGCGAACCGGACGGGTCGAAGATCGGCTCGTCGAGCCGTGTCGCCGGGCGCCGGACCCCGAGGATCTCGATCTCGAAGCCGGAGTCGGCACGGGCGAACTCGCTGCGGACGTAGCCGATCGCGATCGACGCCTGCGACGCGTGGGCGTACCCACCGGACGTGATCCAGCCGACCACCTCGTCGCCCCCCGACCCGTCACGGTGCCAGACCGGTTCGTCGCCGATCACGTCGGCACCGTCGGGACCCATGTCGGCGTCGACCCGGAAGAACACCAGCCGGCGCGCCGGACCCGCAGCCCTGGCTGCAGCGGCCGCATCACGCCCGACGAAGTCGCCCTTGTCGAGCTTCACGCACCAGCCCAACCCGGCCTCGTACGGGTCGTAGATCGGGCGGTACTCGCTGGCCCATGCACCGAAGTTCTTCTCCAGCCGGAGCGAGTCGAGCGCCCGCCCGCCGAACAGGCGGATGCCGAACTCGGTGCCGGCCTCGACGAGCAGGTCGAACACGTAGCGCTGGGCAGCCGCTTCCATCCAGATCTCGTACCCGAGGTCGCCGGTGAAGGTGATCCGCCCGACGATGCAGGGCGCCATGCCGACCCACGCCTCACGGATGTCGAGGAACGGCCACGCCTCGTTGGACACGTCGTCGTCGATCACCTTGGCGAGCACGTCGCGCGCTCGCGGCCCGGCGATCGACAGGCCGCACAGCGATCGCCCGTGCACCTCGAGCCGCACGTCGCCCGAGGCGCGGTGCCCGATCCCGCGCATCACCGACAGGAAGCAGCGCTCGTGGTAGTGCTCGGCGACGCCGGAGCCGAAGACGACGAATCGCTCCGAGCCGAGCGGCATCCCGTACGAGCGGCCGGTCGCCGCCCGCCCGAAGTACGAGCCGGCGTCGCCGGTCGGCGTGAGGTTGGCGACGGTGAAGTCACCGATCAGTTTGCCGTGGTGGTTGAGCATCGGCGACAGCGCCATCCGGCCCGGCGCCGGCAACTCGTTGGTCAGGATTCGGTCGAGGAACGCGCGCGCGCCCGCGCCGGTGAAGGTGTACTTGGCGAAGTTGGTCGTCTCGATCAACCCGACGCGTTGGCGCACGGCGACCGACTCGGCGGCGACCGAACCCCACGCGTTCGAGCGCCGCAACGTGACGTCCTCGACCGGCACGCCACCCGGGGCCTGGAACCAGAGCGCGTGCTCCAACCCGTAGGTCACCCCCCACACCGCGTTGGCCCGGTCGAGCCGCCCGTGGATCGGCGACGTGTGGACGTTGCGGGCGGCCGGCAGCTCCTCGTTGGGGTAGGCGATGCGGAACCGGCGGGAGTAGTTC
This sequence comes from Ilumatobacteraceae bacterium, assembly GCA_963825565.1. Taxonomy (GTDB): domain Bacteria; phylum Actinomycetota; class Acidimicrobiia; order Acidimicrobiales; family Ilumatobacteraceae; genus JBFGCT01. Next base: position 115,697 of record CAWGTW010000016.1, on the reverse strand, counting down.
TCGCGCACCTTGGCGTTGGTGTACTTCGGCGTGGCGAAGTCGCCGAAGCGGGCGCAGTCCATGCCCCAGACGTCGAAACCGGGATCGCCGTCGGTGATCCAGTTGGCGAGTGCCATGCCGACGCCGCCGCCCTGCGACAGCCCGGCCATGATCCCGACCGCCAACCAGTGCCCCGGCTGGTCCTTGACCGGCCCGATCACCGGGTTCCCGTCGGGGGCGAACGTGAACGGTCCGTTGACGATCCGTTTGATGCCGACCTCGTTGAAGATCGGGAAGTGACGGAATCCGACCTCGAGCGACTCGGCGATCCGGTCCGGGTCGGGCGGCAGGAGCTGCATGTCGAACGACCAGGGCGTCTGGTGCTCCGACCAGGGGACCCCCTGGCGCTCGTACGTACCGAGGAGCAGGCCGTTGCCCTCCTGGCGCAGGTAGATCTCGCCACCGAAGTCCATGCAGTGCAGCCCTTCGCGACCCGACGACCGATTCCAGTCGAGCAGCCCGGGCACCTCCTCGGTCAGCAGGTACATGTGCTCCATCGCCAGGATCGGCAGCTCGATACCGCACATCCGGCCGACCTCGCGCGCCCACAATCCACCGCAGTTGACGATGTGCTCGGCGTTGATCGTGCCCTGCTCGCAGACGACGTCCCAGGTGCCGTCGGCTCGCTGCACGATGTCCATCGCCCAGTTGTTGCGGTACACCTCGGCCCCGGCCAGACGCGCCGCCTTGGCGTAGGCGTGGGTGACGCCCGACGGATCGACGTGGCCCTCCATCGGGTCGTACATCGCGCCGACGAAGTACTGCTCGTCCAGGTAGGGCAGGATCTCCTTGGCCTCGGCGACCGAGATGATCTCGGTGTCGAGCCCGAGGTAGCGATTGCGCGAGTGCGCGAGCCGGAGCCAGTCCAGCCGCTCCTCGGTGTCGGCGAGCATCAGCCCGCCGGTGAGGTGCAACCCGCAGTCCTGCCCCGAGAGGCGCTCGATCTCGGCGTACAGCTCGATCGTGTATTTCTGCAGCGCGGCGACGTTCGGATCACCGTTCAGCGTGTGCATCCCGCCCGCCGAGTGCCACGTCGACCCGGCGGTCAGCTCCTTGCGCTCGACGAGCACGACATCGGCCCAGCCGTTCCTGGTCAGGTGATACAGGATGCTGGCGCCGATCACCCCACCGCCGATCACCACGACCTGTGCACTCGCCTTCATGCCTCGATCCTGCCTTCCTGCCCGACTCGGAGCTCCCGAGCGAGTCTGCCAGGCGCGACCCGCGTGCTCGCGACGGATCCGGACCGCCGCGCGGTTCGCCACCCGGTCGGGATCGCGCCGATGACGAGCGTTCCTACCTACTGGTCGGTAGGCTGGCCGCCGTGGACGAAGCGCACCTGATCCAGGAACTCACGCCGGTCATCGAGCAGCTGTTCGAGCGACACCTCAGCACGTCCAAGGAGTGGTTCCCGCACGAGTTCGTGCCCTACAGCCGGGGCCGCGACCACGTCCCCGGCGAGGTCTGGAGCGCGCAGGACAGCGATCTCGGTGGGCACGTGATCAGCGACGAGGTGCGCAGTGCCCTGCTGGTCAACCTGCTGACCGAGGACAACCTCCCCTATTACTTCCGCACCGTCGAGCGGATGTTCGGCAAGGAGGGCGCCTGGGGTGAGTGGGTGCGGCGCTGGACCGCCGAGGAGGGTCGCCACTCGATGGTGATCTACGGCTACCTGATGGCCACCAGGGCGATCGATCCCGTCGAGCTCGAACGTTCGCGGATGGTGCAGGTCTCCGGCGGCAACACGCCGGAGCCGGAGACGATCCAGGACGGCTTCGTCTACCTCGCGCTCCAGGAGCTGGCGACGAGGATCTCCCACCGCAACACCGGTCGCCTGCTCGGCGACCCGGTCGGCTACGAGGTGATGAAGCGCGTCGGCAGCGACGAGAACCTGCACCAGCTCTTCTACCGCGACCTGGCGATGGCCGCCTTCGAGGTCGACCCGGACACGATGATGATCGCCCTGGAGCGCGGCGTGCGGAACTTCGCGATGCCCGGGGTGGGCATCCCCGACTTCGACCGCCATGCCGCGTTGATCGCCCGCGCCGGCATCTACGACCTCCAGATCCACCACGAGCAGATCCTCGCCCCCGTCGTGCTCCGCCAGTGGGACGCGGCCAACATCGGCGGGTTGTCCGCCGAGGGTGCTGCTGCCCAGGAACGACTGATGAAGCGCATGCGGACCAGCGAGAAGGTCGCCCGTCGGTTCGCCGAGAAGCGCCAAGCCACCCTCCAGCCGGCCTGACCCGACGCAGCCCGAGGCCTGCCGAGCCGCAGGACGCGGCGGGCGAGCCACGCGCTCAGATCGTCGAGGCGCCGACGAGCAGCGCGGTCACGAAGGCGACGGTGACGAGCAGAACCGCTTCGGTCGTGACCGTCGAGCGGGTCGCGGCGACCACCGCGTCGTCGTCCGGTGACGCTTCGAGTCGGGGGAGCAACCGGAAGTGGTTGTACCCGCCGATCAGCACTGCGCCGAGCACCAGGGCCATCTTGACCAGCAGCAGGCGGCCCCAGTCGGTCGACAGGTACGCCCCCAGGTCGGACTCGATCAACCAGGCCATCAGGAGACCGGCCGCGCCGGCGACGCCGAGCGACACCATCGCCACGACCGAGAACCGCACGATCAACTCGACTGCCGCCGACGCAACGCCCGCACGGTGCCGCCGCCACAGGACGACGGCCAACGCGACCACACCGCCCGCCCAGACGGACGCGGCTGCGACGTGGGCGACGTTGGCCAGCGCGTGGACCACGCGCGGCCCCTCGCTGACCGTGTGGCCGTCGAACGCGAACGACACGACGAGCACGACGACGCCGAGCAGTCCGAACACGTCGCGCCGACCGGGCCGCCAGCGGCTGACACGACCGGCGGGCGACGCCGTGGAGACCTCGTCGAGCACGGCCGCCGAGAGCGAGCCTGCGGGCGAGCCGGCGATCGTCCCGAAGCCGGCGGCGAGCAGCAGGCCGGCCGCGACTCGGCCCACGGCCGCCCGGCCGGCTCCACTGCCGAGCAGCTCGCCGTACGCGCCGAACACCTCGCGCAAACCGAGCACCTCGAGCGTGGCCCCGACTGCGACGCCGACGCCGAGCCACCGGACGAGCCGCACCAGCGCCGCCAGGTCGTCCCGCCGGCCGGCGAAGGAGAACGCGGCGAAGGTCAGCACCCCGATCGCGACGACCGCCGCCGGGAACAGCACCAAACGCCCCATGCGGGCGACCGCTTCGCCGTCCGCGATGTCGGCGGCGACCGTGGGAGCGGGTGCCGAAACCACGACCGCCGGTGCTTCATCGACCGGGGGCTCCTCGTCCGCCGCCGACCCGCCGGCGCCGACCGGTGCGGTCGTCGTCGGGGCGGGCGAGGTCGGCGCGACCGTCGTGCCTGCCACGGTCGTCGCTGGCACGGCCGGGGCGGGACGGGTGGTCGCCGGCGCGGTTGCCGCCGGGAGGGTGGTCGCCGGCGCCGTGACCGCGAAACCGAACGACCCATCGATCGTGTGGGTGTCGTCGGAACGCACGATCCACGAGACCGCATACGACCCGCCGGCGAGCGGCGGGTCGAAGCGGGCGGTGATCCGCAGGCCGTCCTGCGTCAGCTCGACGGGTTCGAAGCGAGTTCCCGCGGCGTCGAAGGCGAAGACCCCGCCGTCGATCACCGTCGGCGTGCCGGTGAAGTCGAGGACCACCGTCTCGAGCGGTCCGGCCACTGTCGAACCGGCGGCCGGCTCCGTGGCGTCCAGACCGGTGTGGGCCGCGGCCGGCGATGCGGACAGCATGGCCGCGACCACCGTGACCAGGGCTGCGAGGACGATTCGCCGGAACTGCACCGATCCAGTCAAGCACCTCGTTCGGCAACGTCCACGTCCCCCCGCCGCCCGGATGTCACTGACCCGGCGTTCAGCGACCCGCGGCGAGGTAGGTCAGGACCGCGAGCACGCGCCGGTGGGCGTGCTCCTCCTGCTCCAGGTCGAGCTTGGCGAACACGTTCGAGATGTGCTTCTCCACCGCCCCGAGGGAGACGACGAGGCGGTCGGCGATCCCGCTGTTCGACAGCCCTTCCGCCATCAGCCCCAGGACCTCACGCTCGCGCGGCGTCAAGCGATCGAGCTCGGCGCTGCGCGCCGACCGGCCGAGGAGCTGGCGGACGACCTCGGCGTCGATCGCGCTCCCGCCCGCAGCGACGCGGCGAACCGCAGCCACGAACTCGTCGATGTCGACCACGCGGTCCTTCAACAGGTAGCCGACGCCCGCGACATCCCCGGTGAGCAGGTCGGTGGCGTAGCGCTCCTCGACGTACTGCGACAGGACGAGCACGGCGACCCCGGGAAAGCGCTCGCGGATCAGCAGCGCGGCACGGATGCCCTCGTCGGTGTGGGTCGGCGGCATCCGCACGTCGATCAGCGCGAGGTCGGGACGGTGGAGGTCGACCGCGGCGAGCAGGGCCTCACCATCGCCGACCGCTGCGACCACCTCGATCCCGACGTCGCCGAGGAGGCGGACGACACCGTCGCGCAGCAGCACCGAGTCGTCGGCGATCACCGCGGTCAGCTGCGGCTCAGTCATCGCCCCCGCCCTCAGCGAGCGGGATCAATGCGGTGACGACCGTCGGCCCGCCGACCGGCGAATCGACCGAGAACCACCCGTCGGCACCCCTGACCCGAGCCGCCATGCCGGCAAGCCCGGAACCACCGTTGGAGAACGACGCGCCACCGCAGCCGTCGTCGTGCACGCTGAGCGAGAGCACCGGCAACGGCCGCCTCAGCTCGACGACGCGGATCGACGCCGCCCGCGCACCGGCGTGCTTGAGGACGTTGGCGACCGCCTCGTTGGCGACGTAGTACGCCGTCTCCGCCACGCCGGCGGGGATCGCGCCGTCGACCTCGACGCGCACGTCGATCGGGATCGGTGAGCTGGCGACGATCGAGGACAGTGCCGCGTCGAGCCCGCGATCGCCGAGTACGGCGGGATGCAACCCTCGCCCGATCATCCGCAGCTCACCGACCGAGCCGCGCACCTTGTCCCGCGCCTCGTCGAGCAGTTCGCGGGCGCTCTCGGGATCCTCGTCGATGCGGGCGCGCGCCCGGCCGATGTCGATGCCGATCGCAACCAGTTGCTGCTGCACGCCGTCGTGCAGGTTGCGCTCGATGCGCCGCCGTTCGGCTGCCACCGCCTCGAGGATGTCGTCGCGCTGTTCGGCGAGCGTGTCGACCCGGGCTTCGAGCGCCGCGGTCGGGTCCGGTCCGAGAAACCATGCGACGTACGACCGCTCGATGCCGGCGACGAACACCGCCGCTCGTCCGGCCAGCCCGGCCATCAGGATCGCCACCGCGATGCCGCCGACATCGAGCAGGCCGGTCAAGCCGACGAAGCCGGCGCCCGAGACGACCGAGGACACCGACTGCACCAGCGCGGCGAGCGGGAGTACCGCAACCGCGAGCAGCACCGGTGCCACGACGAGCGACGCCATGAAGAAGGCGACCTGCCGCCATCTCGTCGGGTCGCCCAGCCCGATGAGCATCCGCCGCCACCACGGCCCAGAGGAGGCCGCGAACGGCCGCGGGACGATCGGCTCGCCGACCCACGCGGCGCGCCGCCGTTCGAGCGTGGCGATGCCGTTGATCGCCGTGAAGCTGAGCACGGTCAGCGGGATCCCGACGCCGACGATGATGAGCGGGAGGCTGACCGACAGCATGACGACGACGACGACGAAACGGATCACTCCGAGGATCGCTCCGGCGAGGAGGTACGCGAAACCGATCCACGATCGCGACGCGACGAGCGGGCCGAACCACCACTCGGCCGCCTCGCGGGCGGTGCCAAAGGGCAGTTCCCAGTTCGCCCAGAACGGCGCGCTCGACGCTGGGGCCGACTCGCCGGCGGGCGGACCCGTCGGCGGCGGCAGCTCGGCGCTCCCGGTCTCGGTCCCGTCGGTCACCTCGCCATCATCGCGCCGTCGGTCGCGCCCGCCGGTGGCGGACCGGCTCGCCGGTGGCGGACCGCTCCCCCGGCTCACACCGCGCCCCGCAGCGTCACTGCGATCGGGCGCCGGGTCACCCGGTGGACGACGAGCGCGGCGAGGCCGATCGAGCCCACGATGGCGACCATCGCTGCGACCGGGATCGCGCCGGTGGCGAACACGAAGCCGAGCTCGACCGCGTTGGACGCCTCGAACGAGGCCATGATCGCTCCGGCCCCGACGTAGCCGGCGACCAGGCCGAGTACGACGCCGACGACGGCGAGCGGGATGACTTCGGCCGACACGACGCGGAACACGTGCCGCCGGCGACCGCCGATCGCCTGCATCGCGGCGAACTCATGGCGCCGCTCGTACACGTTGACCGCCAGCCCGGAAGCAACGGCCAGACCGGCGACCGACACGACGACGAGGCCGATCGCCCCGAAGATGAGCAGGATCGCGTCGCGTGCCGACTGATCTTCGGTCGGATCGTTGCGCTGGGTGGTCGTGGTGAACCCGGGCACGGCGGTCGCCGGATCGGCGTCGAGTGAGTACACCACGTTGGCCAGCCCGGGTGCCCCGAGCTCGACCGCCAACGCGTCGCGGTCGACGAACAGGCGGCGGCCGTGGTCGCGCTGCAGGCCGGTGACCTCGTACTCGACGCTCCCCGACGCGAGCAACACCTCGATCCGATCCCCGACCGAGATCCCCACCCGCTCGGCGAACCCGGTCGACACCGCCGCCTCGCGGGCCGATCGCGGCCACGCACCGGCATCGAGCCGGCGGTCGATCATCGCCGTGTCGGGTGCGTAGCCGACCACGTCGACCCGCCAGCCCGCGACCTCGCCCTCGACGTCGATCGCGGTCTCGCTGCGCAGGTCGCGATCGGCGAGCGACGCATCGATGTCGAGGCCCGGGCCGGCGACCCACGTCTGCGACGCCCAGTTCGACGACTCGAGCTCGGCAGCGTTGAACGCGTTCACCGTCGTGGCGAGCGACGTGATGATCATCAGCGCGGCGACGGCGGCGGTGATCTGCGCCACGGCGGCGAGCGAGCGCGCCCGGCGGTGCACGCCGTTGCGGACCGCGCTCCGGCCGAGCGGCCCACCGACCCGCAGCCGGGCGACGAAGCGTTCGCTGGCGCGCCGGCCGAAGGGGTTCCCGTCGCGGTCGCGCAGCGCTTCGGCGAGGGGTCGGTTCGTCACCCGCCACGCGGCGCGTGTGGCGACGAGGCGGGCTCCGACCAGCGCAAAGAGGGCACTCGCGATCATCACCGGGATCGACACGGCGACGCCCGGGGTCAGCCCGACGAATTCCTCGAGCACCATGCGGGCGATCACGTTGGAGACGACGATGCCGAGCGGGACGCCGATCACCACCGCCGCGACGGCCAGCCCGACGGCGAGCCGGCGCAGGCGTCGGCGCAGGCCGCGCCCGGGTGCGCCGAGGGCGCGCATGACCGCGATCTCGTGGGTGCGCTCGGTGATCAGGGTGTTGGTCGTCGAACCGAGGAGCACGAGCGCGACCAACCCGGCGACGATGCCGAGGAGGCCGATCAGGGAGCTGACCTGCTCGATGTCGGCCTCGATCGGGTGGCGGTCGCCGGCGATCGTGATCGGCAGGAACGTCAGCGTCACGTGCGCTGCGGCGAGCAGCGAGCGGGCCTGGTCGGCGATCGCCCGCAGCTCCTCGGCACCGGTCGAACTCGTCCCGAGCACGATCCGGTTGACCCCACCCGTCCCGGCCAGGTCGGACGCGGTACCGAGGTCGGTGAACGCGAGATCCTCACCCGACCAGAAGCTCGTGCCGCCGAGGCCGACGACGGTGAGCAGGCGGCGTTGCCCCATCTCGGTCACGACGGGGATCGTCGTGCCGAGCGGGACGGTCCGGCCGGCGAGGAGGACCTCGCCCGGGCCGGTCGGCCGCCTGCCCGCGTCGACGCGCAGGACATCGAGCCGGCTCGCTCCGATCTCGGAGCCGACGACGGTCAACGGGCCGGCGCCGTCCGGCACGACCGTCGTCTGGATCTGGCGCTCGACGCGGTCGACCCCGTCGATCGTCGAGAGCAGGCTGGTGACATCAGCCTCTCCGGTGTCGGTCGTCCCGAGCACGATGTCGGGGAGCCCATCGCGCGCGGCCGCGTCGCGCAGCGAGCTGGTGGCGACGGTCGGGATGGCGAAGACGCCGATCGCGGCGATCGCCAGAGCGAGCGCGAGCACCGTCGTGACGATGCGGGCCGGTCCCCGCCGAATCTCCCGCAGGACCCGCGACATCAGACCGCTCCGATCAATTCGGGATCGAGCCTGACGTCGACGCGCGCCGCGGTGTGCGCGGCGATCCGCCCGTCGAGCATCTCGACGACACGGTCGGCCTGCTCGGCGATGTTCGGATCGTGGGTGATGAAGACGACGGTCGTCCCAGCTGCGGCAAGCCCGCGCAGCAGCTCGAAAACGGCGAGTCCGGACGCCTGGTCGAGACTGCCGGTCGGTTCGTCGGCGACGATCAGGCGCGGCCGGTTGACGATCGCCCTCGCGATCGCCACCCGCTGCTGCTCCCCGCCGCTCAACTCGGTGGGAAGCCGGCGCGCCTTGTCGGCCAGCGCCACCTCGCCGAGCGCGTCGATCGCCCGCGCCCGACGGGCTCGACGGCCGGCCCGGCCACCTCCGAAGCCCACCGCCAGTTCGACGTTCTCCGCCGCGGTCAACGTGGGGAGCAGGTGGAAGTCCTGGAACACGATGCCGACGTTGGCGCCCCGCCACCGGGCCAGACGATCGACGGCCAGCCGGTCGATGCGCGTGTCGGCGACGACGACCGAGCCCGATGTGGGCCGGTCGATCCCGGCGATCAGGGCACCGAGGGTCGACTTACCCGATCCCGAGGGGCCGACGATCGCCGCCAGCTCCCTGTGGCCGATCGCCAGATCGACGCGGTCGACGCCGAGCTGTGCTCCCGAACCCTTTCCCCATCGCCGCGTGACGTCGCGGGCGCGGACCAGCGGTCGGTTGATCCCTTCCGGGACTGGGTCGGGCGGTGCGTGATGCGCGGTGACGTTCATGCCTCGATCGTGCGCCAGGACCGGCCCGGTTGCGATGGAGAAGCCCGGCAGATCCGTGGTGGGGACAACCCCACTGTTGACACCCGGTGTCAGACACCGGGTGTCAACGGGACGAACTCGGCGGTGAAGTGGCGGAGGGGGCGCGGCGGGCTGGTGATCCGGTAGCCGCGCAGGTCGGCGGACCGGTCGGCGACCGCGGTACAGACCTCGATCACGTAGTCGATGTGGCTCTGCGTATAGGTGCGGCGGGGGATCGCCAGGCGGACGAGCTCCATCGCCGCCGGTCGCTCGCTCCCGTCGGGCTGCAACCCGAACATCACCGAACCGATCTCGCAGCCGCGGATGCCGCCCGCCTCGTACAGCGCCACCGCCAGCGCCTGACCGGGGAACTCGCGGGCGGGGACGTGGGGGAGGAGCGCGCCGGCGTCGAGATACACGGCGTGGCCGCCGATCGGCTGGACCACCGGTACGCCTGCCGCGGCGAGCGCCTCGCCGAGGTACGCGGTCGATCGGATGCGATAGCGCAGGTAGTCGTGGTGGACCGACTCCTTGAGCCCTTGCGCCAACGCCTCGAGGTCGCGGCCCGACAACCCGCCGTACGTGGGGAACCCCTCGGTCAGGATCAGCAGCGTGCGGCACTGATCGGCGAGGTCGTCGTCGTTCATCGCGAGCCAGCCGCCGATGTTGCCGAGCGGGTCCTTCTTGGCGCTCATCGTCATCCCGTCGGCCAGCGAGGCCATCTCGCGCACGATGTCGCGGACGTCACGATCGCCATGCCCGGCCTCGCGCTCGTGGATGAACCAGGCGTTCTCCGCATACCGGCAGGCGTCGAGGAACAGCGGCACATCGTGCCGGTCGCACACCGCCCGCACCCCGCGGAGGTTCTCCATCGACACCGGCTGACCTCCACCGGAGTTGTTCGTGACCGTGACCATCACGACCGGGACGTGTTCGGCGCCGTGTTCGGTCAGGAACGCGTCGAGTGCGGCGAGGTCCATGTTGCCCTTGAACGGGTGCCGCGACTGGGAGTCCCGGCCCTCGGGGATGACCAGGTCGACCGCGGTCGCACCGCTGTACTCGACGTTGGCCCTCGTCGTGTCGAAGTGGGTGTTGTTGGGGACGAGCTTGCCAGCGCCCCCCACCGCGGTGAACAGGATGTGCTCGGCGGCTCGACCCTGATGGGTGGGGATGACGTGCTCGAACGGGAACAGGTCCTGCACCGCGTCGAGGAAGCGGAACCACGACGGCGACCCGGCGTAGCTCTCGTCGCCTCGCTGCACGCCCGCCCACTGGTCGCGCGACATCGCGCCCGTACCCGAGTCGGTCAGTAGATCGATCAGCACGTCGGCGGAGTGCAGTGCGAACAGGTTGTGGTGCGCGGCCGCGAGCGCGTCACGCCGCTGCTCGGGGGTCGTCATGACCAGGGGCTCGATCGAGTGGATGCGGAACGGCTCGATGATCGTCTGAAACGCCATTCCCCCATGTTGCACCCGCGCGGAGGCCCACCGCGACCGATGGCCATGCGCGGTCCGGACCTGGCGCGGCAGCGTCGGCTCCGCTCGGGTGGCATGATCGTCGGGATGGTCCGGTTGTTCGTCGCCGTCTGGCCGCCGGACGACGTGATCGCCGAGCTGCGCGCGCTGCCACGCAAGGAGCGGCCCGGGATCCGGTGGATCCAACCGGAGCACTGGCACGTCACGCTGCGGTTCCTCGGCGATGCCGACATCGACGAGGTCGCCGAGCGCCTCGATCGCGCCGACCTGCCGACGGCCGGGGCGCGCTACGGGCCGGGCGTCGATCTGATGTGGGAGCGGACGATCGTCGTCCCGGTCCATGGCCTGGACGAGCTGGCGGCATCGGTGATCTCCGCCACCCGCGACGTCGGCGACGAGGCGCCGCCGAAGCGGTTCGTCGGGCACGCGACGCTGGCCCGGGTGAAGCGGAGGGCGCGGATACCGCCGATCGTCGGGCTCCCCGTCAGCGCCGTACACGACGTCGCCGAGATCGCCCTCGTGATGAGCATGCTGCGGCCGACCGGCGCGGTGTACGAGACGATCGCGACCTGGCCGGTCGGCTGACCACCGACACCGCACGCCGGGCGCTGCTCCGAGGCTCGGGGCGGCGGGCCGACGTCTTAGGCTGCCGACGTGTCGTTCCGGTCGATCTCGCCCGACTCGCCGGGGGCGTGGGTCGCGGCCGTCGCCGTCGCCCTGGTCAACGGGATGGCCTTCGGAACGGCGTACACCTTCGGGACGTTCTTCGACTCGATGGCCGACGAGTTCGGCGCCGAACGCGGTGCGACGGCACTCCTGTTCGGCCTGACGCTGCTGTTCTTCTTCGGCTTCGGGGTCGTGTCGGGTCCGCTGTCCGACCGGTTCGGACACCCGCGCGTCCTCATGGTCGGCGGGACGATGTTCGTCGCCGGCCTCGCCCTGACCTCCCGGGTCGACAGCCTGGGCGTGGGCTACCTGACCTACGGCGTCGGCGTCGGCATCGGGGCCGGCTGCTTCGTGGCCCCGCTGACCGCGCTCGTCGGCCAGATGTTCGTCGCCCGCCGCACGCTGGCCCTCGGCGTGGTGGCGACCGGCAACGGGCTCGGAACGCTCATCCTCACCCCGCTCGCCGACCGGCTGATCGCCGCCAACGGTTGGCGGTCGGCCTACCTCACGCTGGCGGCCGTCGGTGCGGTCGTCGTCGCGGTCGCGCTGGTCGCGGTCTGGGTGCGAGTCGTCCCGCCGCCTCCGTCGACGGTCGGTGCGGGCCGCAGGGCGAACTACTCGTTCCTCTCCTCCCGCGCCTTCCCCGCGTTGTTCGCCTCCGCGCTGCTGATGTCGATCGGGCTGTTCGTCGCGTTCGCCTTCGTCGTCCCGTTCGCCAAGGACGACGGGGTCGGCGCGAGTGCCGCATCGCGCCTGGTGGCGGTCATCGGGTTGTCGAGCATCGTCGGACGCCTGCTGCTGACCAACGTCGCCAACCGGTTCGGAGCGGTGCGGGTCTACCAGCTGGCGCTGCTGGTCCAGCCGATCGCGTTCGCCGTCTGGCTGGTCGCCGGCGGCAACTACCCCCTCCTCCTGCTCTTCGCCGTCATCCTCGGCGTCGCCTACGGCGGCTTCGTCGCGATCGCCCCCGAGGTCGCTATCGAGAAGCTCGGGCTCCAGGACCTCGGCCGCAAGATGGGCATCCTGTTCCTCAGCTTCGGCATCGGCGGGTTGATCGGACCACCGGCGGCGGGGTTCCTCGCCGACTCGACCAGCGGGCGCGCACTGCCGGTCGGGTTGATCATCGTCATCCTGCTCGCCGCGCTGTGGACGACCCGTCCGCTCACCGTGAGGCCGACCCCCGTTGCCGCACCGACGCAAGCATGAGCACGAGCACGACGATGGCGATGACGGTCGGCGCCTCGTGAGCCGGGCGTTCGAGGAACTCGCCCGGCAACCGACCCCGATGGGTGACATCAGCCTCCGGCGAAGGATCGAGCCGACGCTGCAGGTCGAGGTGTACGAGGTGCAACTCGGCGAGGAGTTCCTGATGTCGAGCCTGTTCACCACCGGGGAGCGGGCGCTGGCCGAGTTCGGCCTGGCCGCGGCGCGCGGCACCGGCCTCGACGTCGTCGTCGGTGGCCTGGGCCTCGGCTACACCGCGCAGGAGGCGCTGCGCGACCAGCGCGTCCGCACGCTGCACGTCGTCGATGCGCTCGGTGAGGTGATCGACTGGCACCACCGGCACCTGGCGCCGCTCGGCGCCGAACTGACCGCGGACCCGCGGTGCCACCTCGTGCACGGCGACTTCTTCGAGCTGGTCGCCACCGGCATGCGGATCGGACCCGACGATCCGGCGCAGTTCGATGCCGTCCTCGTCGACATCGACCACTCCCCCCGGCACCTGCTCGATCCGGGTCATGCCGGCTTCTACGAACCGGCGGGAGTCCGCCGGTTGATCGAACACCTCCGGCCCGGCGGTGTCTTCGCGCTGTGGTCGAACGACCCGGTCGACGACGGGTTTCTCGGGGTGCTCGCCGGCGAGTTCGCCGCTGCCGACGCCCACGTCGTCACCTTTCCCAACTTCTACAGCGGCCACGACGCCAGCAGCACGATCTACGTCGCCACGACGTAGTCCCGCACGCGCCATCGGGCGCCGACGGCGGCGCACACGCCCGGGCTGATAATCGGGCCGATCTTCGTCGGAAGTGAAAGTGGTCGGCGGCCGATCGCTCTCCCCCTGCGACCGCCGGGTGACAGGGGACGACGCATCGGTCAGACTGAACCGGCCGATGCCTCGCTCCGGCCCGTGCCCGACCGCACCAACGAACGAGGCGAAGGACATGCCCGATGAACGCTCGCCCACCGCACGCAACCGATCGCGACCTCGTCGCCGCCCACCTGGGCGGCGACACGGCCGCGTTCGCCGCGATCTACGACCGGTACGCGGACTCGCTGCACGACACCGCAGCGGCGATGCTGTCGAACCGCCACGACGCGGAGGACCTGACGCACGACGTCTTCGTCATCGCCTCGGCCAAGCTCGGCCAGCTGCGCGATCCGGACCGGTTGCGGCCGTGGCTGTTCTCGATCCTGCGCCACGAGGTGTACCGCCGATCCAAGCAGCGGGCGCGCGTCCGGGCGACCGATCTCACGCAGGGAACCACTGAGATGGTCGCACCCACCGACCCGCACGCCGATGCCGCCGACGTCGAGCGTGAGGAGCTGGCGACGTTCGTGCGCGAGGCCGCGGCTGGTCTGGCCGAACGCGACCAGTTGCTGCTCGAGCTCAGCGCCCGTCAGGGTCTGGCCGGCGCCGACCTCGCCGACGCAGTCGGAGTGAGCCAACAGCAGTGCCACGTCCTGCTGCACCGGATGCGGGGGCGCGTGCAGCGCAGCCTCGGCGCGCTCGCGGTCGCACGTCACGGGCGCCAGGACTGCCCGGATCTCCAGGCGTTGCTGCAGCACTGGGACGGCACGTTCGATCCGCGCGTCCGCAAGCGCGTGGCGACCCACGTCGACGGCTGCGACACGTGCGAGCGGACGAGCCGCAAGTTCGCCGTCGTGCCCTTGATGTCGGCGGCACCGGTCCTCGCCGCCCCGCCGTCGCTGCGCACCCGCGTGCTCGAGAGCACCCGCGGGAGCGCCGGTGCGCCCGAGACCCCCGGTGCGACGTCCACGCCGGCCGTCGCCTTCGGTTCCGATGGTTTCCCGACCGCGGCGGGCACGGCTCGGCCCCTGGCACTGGCCGCTGCCGTCACCATGATCGTGCTGCTCCTCGCCGGTGCGGCGTGGGTCGTCATCGCCGGCGACAGCGGTTCGAGCGCCGGCCAGGCCCCGGGCATCTCGCCGTCGGGCGTGTCGACCACGGCGCAGGCGGCCGCCGCGCCACCTGCGTCGGACGCGGGTGCCACCGGCCCACCGGCGAACGGCCCGGTGGAGGCGGCCGATCCGACCACCGTCGCGCCGACCTCGTCGATGTCGACCACCTCGACCTCGACCTCGACCTCCAGCAGCACCACGACCAGCACCACGGTGCCACCGACGACGACGCCCCCGGCGACCGCCGTCGCGCCGCCGACCACCCCTGCGCCCCCGCCGCCCCCGCCGCCCGTGCCGGGCACGCTCGGGCTCTCGGCGGGCACCCTGAACCTCGGCTCGGCCGACCGGCAGGCAACGCTGAGGCTCGCCAACAGCGGTGAGGAGCCGCTGGACTGGTCGATCGACGGAGACGCCACCCCGTTCGTCTGGGCACTGCGGTCCGGCGTGCTGGCGCCGGGCGGCGCGGTCGACGTTCGCGTCACGATCGACCGCGGCCCGCTCGCCGAAGGTTCGTACAGTCGGTCGCTCACCGTGTCGAGCAGCGCACTCGGCACGGCACCGCTGACCGTGATCGCCTCGGTCGAGCGGGTCCCGAGCGTGGCGATCCGCTCCGCGCCGTCCTTCCTGCGGTGCCCGTCGGCGACCGGGCAGGTCGTCGTCGACGTCGCCGACGAATCGCCGGTCGGCTCCGTGGTACTCGCGTGGAGCGGCGCCGGACCGTCCGGATCGGTCGTGATGACACCGCTCCGGTCGGGCTGGCAGGGTGAGCTGGCGCCGGCCCCGACGAACGGTGACTGGACCTGGGTCGTGCGAGCGACCGACCAGCGCGGCAACGTCGGCACGGTCTCGGCACCGTTCGTGCTCAGCGGCTGCTGACCGCGTCCCCCGCCCACCCCCGTCTCGTTGACATCGCAGTTCCGACGACCCGTCCGATCACGGCGACGCAAACGGGGACGTGGGCGGCGGCGGATCAGCGGCCGACGAACGTCGGGCGGCGCTTCTCGAGGAACGCGGTGATGCCCTCGACATAGTCGGGGTTGCCGGCCAGCCGACCCTGGGCGGCGGCCTCGGCGTCCATCGACGCCGCGGTGTCGAGATGGTGATCGGAGAACTGGTGGACGATCGCCTTCGACTCGGCGAACGCAGCGGTCGGGCCGGCGGCGATCGTCGCCGCCAGCTCTGCGACGGTTGCCGACAGCTCGTCGTCCACGACCACCCGGTTGACCAGGCCGATCTCGGCGGCTTCGATCCCGTCGAGCAGGCGGCTGGTGTAGATCAGCTCCAGCGCCCGGTGCGGCCCGACGCGGCTGACCAGTGCGGCGTGACCCCCCGAGTCGAGCACGCAGCCGATGTTGGCGAACGGCGAACCGAGACGGGCGCGCTCGCCGGCGATCACGAGGTCGCAGGCCATCGCAATTCCGAAACCCACGCCGAGGGCGGCACCCCGGACGGCGGCGATCGTCGGCATCGGCAGCGTCCGGAGCCGTGTGATCAACGGGTTGAACAGGTCGGCGAGGATGGCCCGGGCATCCTCCTCCAGCGGCGCCGCCGAGGACAGATCCCGCCCGGCGGAGAAGGCCCGACCCTCACCGGCCACCACCACCGCACGAGCGTCGCCCACGTCGCCGAGCGCAACGTGCAGCGCGCCGACCATCTCGGTGTCGAGGGCGTTCATCACGTCCGGTCGATCGAGCACGATCGTCGCCACGTCGCCGGCTCGGTCGATGCGCACGGTCATCGCGCACTCCCGCTCGTGTGTCGGTACGACAGCATCAAGGCCTCCTCTTCACCACACCGCGGTGGGGTCGATCGACAGCACTTCGTTCAGCTCGGCATGGAACCGCTCGAAGTGCACGGAACGCACGCTGCGGTCGGCGGGCGGGTCGATCGCCACGCCGGTCGCGGTCTGCGGATCGACGCCCCAGCGGATCAGGTCGGCATCGACACGGCGGTTCCACTCGACGGCCAACTCGGCGAACGAGCGTGATGCGATCCGTTCGGCGAGAGCGGTCGGCTCGTCGAACGGCGCGACCCACAACGTCGCGCCGAGCGGGCGCAGTTCGCGCATCGTCGCCACCACGAGCGTCGCCGCGGCTCCACCATCGCCGGCACCGAGCACGCGGCCGAGCAGTTGG
This sequence comes from Ilumatobacteraceae bacterium, assembly GCA_963825565.1. Classification (GTDB taxonomy): domain Bacteria; phylum Actinomycetota; class Acidimicrobiia; order Acidimicrobiales; family Ilumatobacteraceae; genus JBFGCT01. The sequence continues at coordinate 99,215 of CAWGTW010000016.1, read as the reverse complement.
TCGGCGTGCCGCAGATGGAAGGCCTCCTCCCGGCGTGCGCCCGGCACGAGCGCGGCAAGCCCGGCGATCGACGAGTCGGCCACCGCGTCCCAGCGCAGCTCCTCGGCACGGTCGTAGAGCCAGTGGCGCACCAGCGCGGACGCCCAGTCGTCGCAGGGCACCTCGGCCAGCCACGAGGAGCGGTACGCCTCCGGCGGTCGGCGCAGCGCCAGGTGGTCGACCGAGCGGTCGTCGCCGGTGATCAGGCGGTACAGCCCGATCGCGTGGCCGAGCTCGTCCTGGGCGATCGAGCAGAACGCCAGGTCCTCCTCGAGGAACGGGCCGAGGCCGATCCAATTCGTGTGACGGGCCCCGATCATGTGCTCGTCGTCGGCCAGCGTCAGCACGTACTCGCGGGCCGCCGGCGACAGCGCGGTCATCGTGTGCCCCCGGTTCCGGCACCGGTGTCGGCCCGGCGCACCCGCTTGCGGCGTGCGGCGATCGTCGAGCCGTCGTTGTGGCGGTGCGGCTTGTCCTCGTTGACGTCGAGCTCGGCCGGGTCGGCGACGATCAGGTGGCGGCGAGCGACCAGCCACATCTCCGAGCCCTCGTGCCGCCGGGCGTATGCCTCGCGGGCGTAGAACTCGGCCATCTCGTCGTCGGGGGCCTCGAGCGATCCGGCGTGGCGGAACTCGTCCTTGCCGGGCCGCTTGAGGAAGACTTCGTACACGTTCATCGGGCGGCGTCCTCCGGGCTCCTCATCGCATCACCTCGACGACGTTGCGACACGACCCACACCAGGCGACCGACCGGCAGCGGGTCGGCCCGGCCAGCGAGCGGTCTTCGACGGCGTCGGAGCCACAGACCGGGCACTGCAGCGCGCCGTCCGTGCCGCGCAGCACGACGGTGTACTCCTGCCGCAGGCGAGTTTGCGCCTGTGGCGAGATCCGGTCGGTCGACCAGACCGGCGAGGCCAGCCAGCGCACGTCGCACGAAGCAACCCCGGCGACCGCTTCGACCGCGGCCCGCACGTCGCCGGCGATCATCGCCAGCGCGGGGCACCCGGAGAACGTCGGGATCAGTTCGACCTCGACGTCGAGCCCACCGGGTCGGTCGGCGGTCAGCACCCGCTCGACCAGACCGAGTTCGGCGATCGAGATCCCCGGGTACTCCGGATCGGGCACGGACGCGATCGCTCCGAGCACCGCCGGGGGCGCGCCGGAAAGCGGCGGGGCGGCGGTCGGTCGCGGGGCCGCCGTCGGCTCCCCGACCACGGACAGCCGGACGGTCACGCCGCCGCCCGGCCGGCGTCGAGAGCGGTGCGCACCCACGCGGTGTCGGCCCAATTGCGCGCCGCGGTCTCGATCCGCCGCCGCGAGTCCGGGCCGCCCTGGCGCATCGTCGCTCGGAGCGGCTCCCAGTCGATCGGGCTGGTGATCCAGCGGCCGGTCGCCTCGTCCAGGTGCAGGCCGTCGTCGGGGATGGCGAACCCGTAACCCTGCAGCAGCGGCACGTACTTCTGGATGTAGGCATCGCGCAGGACCTCGTTGCGCTGCGACTTGATCTTCCACCGCAACAGCGGGTCGGCCGGATCGGAGTCGGGGCCGAACAGCTGGACCGCCGGCCACCACCACCGATCGAGCGCCGCCTGGAACATCGCGTGCTGGACGGGCGTCCCCTCGGCGAGGCGCATCAGCATCTCCTCGCCGTGGCGCATGTGGAACCCCTCCTCGGCGACGATCCGTCGGAGGATGCGCTTGTACGGACCGTAGGAGCACTCGGCGAACACCGCCCGCTGGCTGGCGAACGCCGCGGCGTCGACCAGGTAGGCGATCGCGATCTGATCCGCCCAGGTGACCGCCTGGTAATGGAACACGTTGTGGAAGCGCGAGCGCCCGGCGAACAGGTCCTCGAGCATCTCGGTGCGGGTCTTGATCCCCATGTCCGCAGCGATCATGTACAGCAGGTGGGCGTGGCCGATCTCGTCCTGGGTCTTGGCGAGGAACACCTGCTTGAGCCGGAGGCCCGGTGCGCGCGGGATCCAGTCGCGCTCGGTCAGGCCACCCATCAGCTCGGAGTTGGCGTGGAACTCGATGAACCGGAAGACCTCGTCGCGGTACTCGGCCGGCATGTCGTCGTTCGGTTCGACCATGCCGCCGCCGTCGATGAAGGCGTCGAACTCGTCGAGGTCGGCCCAGGCGACCATCACAGCCGCCGCTCGTCGGTCACGCGCGACAGCTTGCCGCCCTCCGACCGGGGCACCGAGCCGGGGGCCTCGACGCTGACGCTGACGTGCAGCCCGAGGGCCGAATGCAGGTGACGGCCGATGTGGTCGGGGTCGGCAACCCCCTCGACCCGGATGTGCATCGTGTCGAGCGTGCCCTCGCGGCGGACGACCAGCTGGAAGTGCGGAGTCACCCCCTCGACCTGGAGCAGCGTGTGCTCGATGTTGCTCGGATAGACGTTGACGCCCCGAATGACGAGCATGTCGTCGGACCGCCCGACGATGCGCGACATGCGGGCGTGGGTCCGGCCGTCCCGGGCCGGTTCGTGGGTGAGCGAGCACAGGTCGCCGGTCCAGTAGCGCAGCACCGGAAAGGCCCGTTTGGTCAGGCTGGTCAGCACGAGCACGCCGACCTCGCCGTCGGGGAGCCGTGCCCCGGTCTCCGGATCGACGATCTCGGGAAGGAAGTGGTCCTCCATGATGACCAGCCCGTCTCGATCGGCGGTCTCGCACGAGACGCCCGGACCGATCACCTCGGACAACCCGTAGATGTTGACGGCGATCATCCCCAGCCCCGCCTCGATCGCATCACGCATCTCCTCGGTCCACGGCTCGGCTCCGAGGACGCCGACCTTGAGCGACGACGCGGGGCCGCGGTCGCCGAGCAGTTCGGCCAGCGTGAGCGCGTAGGACGGCGTGCAGCAGATCGCCTCGGGGGCGAAGTCCTCGAGCAGCATGAGCTGGCGCTCGGTGTTGCCGCCGCTGACCGGCACGACGCTGATCCCCGCCGCCTCTGCACCGGCGTGGAGGCCGAGGCCCCCGGTGAAGAGGCCGTAGCCGTAGGCGTTGTGCAGCATCCATCCCGGATCGATCCCCGCCCCCCGAAGGCAGCGGGCGACGCACTCCGCCCAGACTTCGAGGTCCTCGGCCGTGTAGCCGACGACGGTCGGCTTGCCCGTCGTCCCGGAGCTGGCGTGGATACGGGCGAGCTCGTGCCGCTCGACGCTGAACAGCCCGAACGGGTAGTTGTCACGCAGGTCGGACTTCTGCAGGAACGGGAGCCCGGCGAGGTCGTCGAGCGAGGTCGGATCGTCGAACGGCAACAGCCGCTCGGCCATGACCGGCACGCTGGTCCGCAGCAGCGCGATCGTCGCGCGCAGCCGATCGAGCTGGAGTTGCTCCAGCTGCTGGCGCGGCATCGTCTCGATGTCCGGTGAATGGAATCCGGGCAGGACGTCCATCATCTCCCCAGTATCACGCGTCCACCCCCACCCGACCGCAACCCGCACTCGATTTGCCCGATCATCCCGTGCCCCCGGTGCGCGAGGTGATCACGCGTCGGGCGGGGACGGAGCGCGCCTGGCCAGGGTTCGACCGCGGAACACGGCGACGATCGCATCGTGCTGGTTACGGACCGTGACGTCGCACACCGCGGTGCGGCCGCGATCGACGATCCGCACGCACTCGGCGCTCAGCCGGTCGCCGGGACGGGCGGCGTTCACGAAGTCGACCTCGGCGTTGGTGGCGAAGGCCTGATCACCGGACGCGTTGGTGGCGAACGCCATCGCCGTGTCGGCGAGCGTGAAGATCAGCCCACCGTGGCACACCCCGAGCCCGTTGCACTGGTCGGTGCGGACCGTCATCGTCGTCACGGCACGGCCCGGCTCGGCGTGGGTGACCTCGATGCCGAGCGTCTGGCTCGCCAGGTCGTCGGCGTACATCGCCCGGGCGTCGTCGGTGATCCGGTCCCCCACGACCGGCACGCTACCGGTGCGGCGACCGCCGGCACGCCGTCCGACCGTGGCGACGCCACACACGCCGTTCGGGTCCGCCGGCACCTGGCCTCCTACGATGGGCACGTGGCCGACCCGACGTTGAACGTGACGACATCGAGCCCACCGACCTCGCTGATCGACACGATCCGCGACTCGGTGATCGGCGGGACGGAGATGGTCGACGGTCCGTTCGGCCCGCGACCGGTCGTGTACGCCGACTACACCGCATCGGGACGCTCGCTGTCGTTCATCGAGGACTACCTGCGCGACGTTGTCCTGCCGCTCTACGCCAACACGCACACCGAATCGTCGGGGACCGGACTGCAGACGACGCGCTTTCGCGAGGACGCCCGGCGGATCATCGGGGAGTGCGTCGGGGCGAACGACGAGCACGCGGTCGTCTTCTGCGGCAGCGGCTCGACCGGCGCGATCGACAAGCTGGTCGGCGTGCTCGGCCTGCGGATCCCGTCGGTGCTGGAGGATCGATTCCGGCTGAGCGAACACATCCCGGCCGACGAACGGCCCGTCGTGTTCATCGGACCGTACGAGCACCACTCCAACGAGTTGCCCTGGCGGGAGTCGATCGCCGATGTCGTGACGATCGACGAAGACGCCGACGGGCACATCGACCTCCGCCATCTCGAAGCCGAACTGGAGCGGCACCGTGATCGACCGCAGCTGATCGGTTCGTTCTCCGCGGCGTCGAACGTCACCGGGATCGTCACCGACACCGCCGCCGTGTCGACCCTCCTGCACCGGTACGGGGCGGTCGCGCTGTGGGACTTCGCTGCCGCCGCGCCGTACGTCAACATCGACATGGGCCACCCCGACGACGGCCCGGGCTACCTCGACGCGATCGTGCTCTCGCCGCACAAGTTCATCGGCGGGCCGGGGACGCCCGGGCTGCTCGTCGCCCGGCGCGAGCTGTTCGCCAATCGGGTGCCCGTCGTACCCGGCGGCGGCACCGTCTCGTACGTCAACCGGCTCGATCACGACTACTGGACCGACATCGAGCATCGTGAGGAGGGCGGGACGCCGGACATCATCGGCTCGATCCGAGCAGGGCTCGTGTTCCAGCTCAAGGAGGCGGTCGGGTCCGAGCAGATCAAGGCGCGTGAGGAGGACTTCGTGCGCCGGGCGATCGCCGAGTGGGACCGCCATCGCGCGCTGCAGATCCTCGGCAGCCACGACGCGGAGCGGCTCTCGATCGTCTCGTTCGTCGTGCGCGACGGCGAAGGCACGTACCTGCACCACAACTTCGTCGTCGCATTGCTCAACGACCTGTTCGGCATCCAGTCGCGCGGCGGCTGCTCCTGCGCCGGACCGTACGGGCACCGCCTGCTCGGGATCGACCTCGACCGCTCACACGAGTTCGAGCGCGAGATCACCAGGGGCTGCGAGGGCATCAAGCCGGGCTGGGTGCGGGTGAACTTCAACTACTTCATCGCCGAGGAGACGTTCCGCTACATCGTCGACGCGGTGGCGCTCGTCGCCGACCGCGGGCGGACCCTGCTGCCGTACTACCGGTTCGAGCCCGACAGCGGGCTGTGGCATCACCGCGAGCTGCTCGCCGCGCCGCCGCTGTCGCTGCACGACGTGTCCTACGAGGGCGCGACCATGCACTACCGCCGACGACCGACCATGCTCCCCGAGGGAGGCCTGCCGGCCTACCTCGACCGCGCCCGACGCCTCGTCGACGAGCTCGCTGCCCGCCCGCCGGAGCCGATCGGGTTGCCCGAGACCAACGCCGACTTCGAGCACCTGCGGTGGTTCCACTACCCCGGCGAGGTCCTCGACGCCCCGACCATCTGATCCCCGTCCCCGCGGTCCGTGTGACCGAACAGTGCGACAGCCGACGTCTTCGGTCACACAAGCCGGGCCGCCCGGAATCCGTGTGACCGAACAGTGCGACAGCCGACGTCTTCGGTCACACAAGCCGGGGCGACCGATCGATGCCAGCGGGGCGGTTGGGCCGATCGACCGCCGGGAACGACTGCTACTGTCCGGAAATGGCCACCGGGAGGAGGCCCTCTCCGTGAGGGCGCAGTCACCGGTCGCACTGCAACGTCGGGAAGTCCCGCAGAGCGTGGGCAGATCGTCACGGGCACCCCGCCGCACGAGCCCCCGATCGAAAACGGGGGCGCGCCGGCGATGAGCCAACCGCTCCCAGGGCGGTTCCGGAGGCTCTGGGCCGCCTCGGCGGTCTCCAACATCGGAGACGGGGTGCGCGAGGTGGCGCTGCCGCTCCTGGCGACCGAGCTCACCGACGATCCTCGCCTGATCGCCGGCGTGGCCATCGCCGAACGCCTGCCGTGGCTGCTCCTGATCCTGCCAGGGGGCGTGCTGACCGACCGATACGACCGCCGGGACCTGCGCGTCCGCCTCGACACGATGCGAGCGATCGTGATGGCGGCGCTGGCGGTCCTGGTCGTCACCGACAACGCGTCGCTGGTCGCGATCTTCGCCGTCGCCGCCATCCTGTCGGGGGCGGAGTCGGTCGTCGAGGGGTCGACGATGGCGCTGGTACCGGCGCTGGTCGACGATTCCCGCCTCGAGCAGGCCGGCGGCCTGCTCAAGTCGACCGAGCTGATCGGCAACGGCCTGGTCGGGCCACCGATCGGCGGGCTGCTCTTCGCCGCGGCGGCGTTTGCCCCGATCGGGTTCGACGCCAGCTCGTTCGCGATCGCCGCGGTGATCGCATCCACGATCCCGGGTCGGTTCCGGCCGAAGGTCGACAGCGCGCGGACGTCGCCACCGTCGTTCCGTCGAGAGCTGGCCGAGGGGTTCCGCTGGCTCTGGCACCAGCCGCTGCTCAGGAACCTCGCCCTCGTCTCGACGTTGCTCGGCTTCTCGGCCTTCATGCACAGCGCGGTCTTCGTCCTGTTCGCCCGTGAGGAACTCGGCCTCGGCCCGATCGGCTTCGGGCTGATCCTCGTCCCGCCGGCGGTCGGTGGCATCCTCGGCTCGCTGCTCGCCAATCGACTCCGCCACCTACCGCTCCGTCGCACGCTGACCGCGTCGGTCGCGATCGGGGGGATGGCGGTGTTCGCGATCGCACTCACCGACATCCCGGCCGTCGTCGCCGTCCTCTCCGCGGTCGATGCCGGCGTCATCCTGTTCTGGAACGTGCTGACGATCGCGCTCCGTCAGCGGCTGATCCCCGACCACCTGCTCGGCCGGGTCGGGGCCTCCTACCGCTTCTTCGTCTACGCCGCGATGCCGGTCGGCGCGCTCGCCGGCGGGATCATCGCCGACCGGTTCTCGCTGCAGACTGCGTTCTACATCGCCGGCAGCCTGCAGATGGCGACGGCCCTGCTCCTCCCGCTCGCCACCCGCGCCAGCGTCCAACCTGCGACCGCGACGATCTAGTGCCGTGACCGTGAGCGTTCGAGGTGTCGACGCGGAGTCGGGTGCGTCGCTCGCACGGCGAGGCGACGACTGCGTAGCCCTGCCCTACGGTGAGGAGCCGCAACGCCGCGAGCGACGGGGCCGGCCGGCGGAACATCGCAAACGTTTGCGGTCAGGGCACTCGCGCCGCGTCGGCCCCGGGTCCGCGCCCTGGTCCCGTCGGCTACCGGGCGTACGCGGTGACCGTGTCGGCCGCATCGATCAACCAGCCGGGCACGATGCCGACCACTAGCGTGAACACGACCGCGCCAGTGATCGCCAGCCCGGCCGACAGCGGCACCGCCAGGCGCGCGTCGCCGGCCGGCTCGCCGAGCCACATCTTGACCATGATCCGCAGGTAGACGAATGCGGCGATGACCGCGGTGACCATCGCGATGACCGCGATCGCGTAGCTGTCCTCCTCGACCGCCGCCTGGATCACGCCGAACTTGGCGATGAAGCCGCTGGTGAACGGGACGCCGGCCTGAGCGAGGAGCAGCACGGTGAACGCGAGCGCCAGGGCCGGCCGTCGCGCTGCGAGGCCGGCGAAGCGGTCGAGGCCGGTGTCGCCGTCGTCGTGCGCGACGACGGCGACGACCGCAAACGAACCGATGACCAGAACGGCATAGAGCAGCAGGTAGAGGACGACGGCCGACATCCCCGAACCGGGATCGGCCTCCCCGGCGCGATGACCGGCCGCCTCGACACCGACGAGGATGAACCCGGCGTGGCTGATCGAGGAGTAGGCGAGCATCCGCTTCACGTCGGTCTGCACGACGGCGACGATCGAACCGACGAGCAACGACAGCAGCGCCAGCACCCAGATCACCGGTCGCCAGTCGTCGCGGTAGAACGGCAGCGCGATGACGAGCACGCGCAACATCGCGGCGAACGCCGCCGCCTTGCCCACCGAGGCCATGAAGGCCGACACCGGAGTCGGAGCGCCCTGGTAGACGTCGGGCACCCACGTGTGGAACGGGGCCGAGGCGACCTTGAAGCCGAGGCCGACGACGAGCAGTGCGATCCCCGCCAGCGCCAGGGTCTCGTTGCCGCCGGGATCGACGGTCCGCTGGAGGTTGAAGACGATCTCGCTGATGTTGGTCGAGCCGGTCGCTCCGTAGACGAGCGCGATCCCATACAGGAAGAACGCCGACGCGAAGCCGCCGAGCACGAAGTACTTGATGCCCGACTCGGCGCTCCCGTCGCGACGCCGGTCGCTGGCCGCCAGGACGTAGAGCGCGAGGGACAGCGTTTCCAGGCCGAGGAACAGCACGATCAGGTCGTTGGCCGACGCCATGACGATCCCGCCGATCGCCGCGACGAGGTACAGCGCGTAGATCTCCGGGCCGTCGTTGGGCGTGTCGCGCAGGCGCTCGTCGGTCAGCAACGACACGAGCAGCACGGCCGCGCAGATCGTGATCGTGAGGAACATCGACAGCGTGTCGAACGCGACCGCCCCGCCGACGAGCGTGCTCGGCCCGTTGTCGGTGATGTCGTCCCACTGCACCATCGCCAGCGCGCCGGCGGTGCCGGCGGTCACCGCGCTGAACAGCGCGTACATGCCCTTCGGCCACCGCGGCGTCAGCGCGCCGAGCGTCATCAGCGCGAGTGCCCCACCGAGCAGCACCAGCATCGGGGACAGCGCGAACCAGGCGACCTCGGGTCCGGCGAAGGTGTCGGTCTGGCCGAGCATCACCCGCCCTCCTCCTCGCCGCCGTGGTCCTCGATCTCGCCGATGGTGACCGTCGGAACCGGTGCGACGTAGTCGGTGCGTGCTTCGACGTGGGTGATCAGCGAGTCGATGCTCGGTTCGATCCGCTCGAGGACCGGCTTGGGGTACAGGCCGAAGAAGAAGATCGCCGCCAGGAACGGCAGCAGGACGAGGGCCTCTTTCAGCTTCAGCTCCGGGAAGGACTTGTTGTCGTCGTCCGGCTCGCCGTGGAAGACGCGCTGGTAGGCCCACAGCAGGTAGAGGGCCGCGAGGATCACCCCCGTCGCCGCCACGACCGTCCACCAGCGGGCGGTCAGGAACGAGCCGGTGAGGATCAGATACTCGCCGACGAACCCGTTCAGGCCCGGGACACCGATCGAGGACAGCATCACGACCATGAACACCGCGGCGAAGATCGGGGCGACGGTCTGCAGGCCCTTCAGCTCGGAGATCTTGCGCGTCTTGCGCCGCTCGTAGATCATCCCGACCAGCAGGAACAGCGCTCCGGTCGACACGCCGTGGTTGACCATCTGGATCACCGAACCGCTCATCGACTGCGTCGTCAACGCGAACGTGCCGAGCACGATGAACCCCATGTGGGCGACCGAGGAGTAGGCGACGAGGCGTTTGAGGTCCATCTGCATGGTGGCGACGATCGCGCCGTAGATGATGCCGATCACCGCCAGCGTGAACCACAGGCTGCGACTGGCGTACGACGCCTCGGGGAACAGGTAGACCCCGAACCGGAGGAACCCGTACGTGCCGAGCTTGAGCATCACGCCGGCGAGCACGACCGAACCGCCGGTCGGCGCCTGGGTGTGGGCGTCGGGAAGCCAGGTGTGCACGGGGAAGATCGGCACCTTGACGGCGAACGCGATGGCGAACGCGAAGAACAGCCAGCGGCCCGTCGACGCCGCCCAGTCGGCGCCCTCGGCGATCTCGACCAGGTCGAAGGTGACCTTGCCCAGGTCGTCGCTGGCGATCCAGACCGTGGCGATCAGCCCGACGAGCATGAACGCCGAGCCGAGCATCGTGTACAGGAAGAACTTGGTCGCCGCGTACTCGCGGTTCTCATATCCCCAGCCGCCGATCAGGAAGTACATCGGCACGAGCACGATCTCGAAGAAGATGAAGAAGACGAAGAGGTCGAGGCTGAGGAAGCTGCCGAGGACGCCGGTCTCCAGCATCAGGAGCCAGGCGAGGTACGGCTTCTCGCCGTGGTGGGGGTCGATCCCGATGATCACCAGCGGGAACAGCACCGCGGTCAGCACGACGAGGAACAGCGAGATGCCGTCGACGCCGAGGTGCCACGAGATGCCCCACTGCTCGATCCAGGTGTGCTGCGACACGAACTGGAAGCCGGCATCGCCGGTCTCGAACGACGACATCATCCAGATGCTCAAGGCGCCGGCGCCGACCGAGGAGATCAGCGCGATCATCTTTGCGTACTCCGGTCGCGAGGCACGCGTCAACAAGACGCCGAGCGCACCGGCGAGGGGCGTCAGCACGAGCACGGTCAGGATCGGGAATCCGATCGTGGCCCCCTCCGCAGCCAACATCAGAACCCGCCCCGCACGACGACGAACCAGGCGAGCAGCAGCACTGCGCCCACAGCGATCAGCCCGGCGTACTGTCGCATGTAGCCGCTCTGGCCCTTGCGGATCTGGCCGGCGGACTCCCTCACGGCGACCGCTGCGCCGTCGACCGCGCCGTCGACCACCTTCTCGTCGAACAGCGCCGTGCCTTCGAACGCCTTGCGTCCCGGGTTGCCCATGAACCAGGTGATCGCCCGGTCGTAGTACCAACCCTTGGCGAGGATCTCGGGTTCGAACGGCTTGGCGAGCTTGCGTTGGTACACCGCCCAGGCGGCGACCAGGCCGATCACCGCGCAGGCGACCGCGACCCCGATCAGGAGCACGCTCTGCTCGTAGGCCCACGTCCCCTCGATCTCGGCCTCGCCGAACGCGACGACCGGATGCAGGAAGTCCTCCAGCTTGTGCTCGGCGCTGTCGGGAATCACCCCCTGCGAGGGCAACTGGATCAGGCCGCCGAAGATCGTCAGCGTGGCGAGCACCACCAGCGGGATCAGCATGATCACGGGCGACTCGTGCGGCTTGAACTCGCCGTGTGCACCGTGGGTCTCGACCGGCACCTCACCGTCGGCGGTCTCGGGCGCCTCGTCGTCGTTGGCGTAGCTCGTCCACTTCGCCTCGCCGTAGAAGACCATGATCACCTGGCGGGTCATGTAGAACGCGGTCATCACGGCGGTGACCAGACCGAGGACGTACAGCGGCACCGACTCGGCGAGGGCGAAGAGCAGGTCCTCGTCTTTGGCCCAGAAGCCCGCGAACGGCGGGATGCCGGCGATCGCCAGCCAGCCGACGATGAACGTCCCGGCGGTGATCGGCATGAACGACGCGAGCCGGCCCATCTTGCGCATGTCCTGCTCGTCGTTCATCCCGTGGATCACCGAGCCGGAACCGAGGAAGAGCAACGCCTTGAAGAAGGCGTGGGCGATCATGAAGAAGATGGCGGCGACATACGCCCCGACGCCGATCGCCAGGAACATGTAGCCGAGCTGGCTCACCGTCGAGTAGGCGAGGACCTTCTTGATGTCGTTCTGGGCGAGGGCGATCGTCGCCGCCACGAACGCCGTGATCACGCCGACCCAGGCGATCATCGGGCCGACCCAGTCGGCGGCGACGGTGATCACCGGGTTGATGCGCACGAGCAGGTAGACCCCGGCGGTGACCATCGTGGCGGCGTGGATCAGCGCGGACACCGGCGTCGGACCCTCCATCGCATCGGGAAGCCAGATGAACAGCGGGAGCTGCGCCGACTTGCCGATCGCGCCGATGAACAGCAGCGCGGCGATCCCGGTCGCGGTCGTCTCCGACAGCAGCCCCGACTCGGCGTTGTTGTTGAGCACGCCGTAGCTGATCGACCCGATCGCCGAGAAGGACAGGAACATCGCCAGCATGAAGCCCCAGTCACCGACCCGGTTGGTGACGAAGGCCTTCTTGCCGGCGGTGGCCGCCGACTCGCGCGTGTGCCAGAAGGCGATCAGGAAGTACGAGCAGGTGCCGACGCCCTCCCAGCCGAGGAACGTGACCAGCAGGTTCTCGCCGAGCACGAGCACGGTCATCGACAGCACGAACAAGTTGAGGTAGAGGAAGAACTTGGAGAACTTCGGGTCTCCGTGCATGTACCCGATCGAGTACAGGTGGATCAGCGCGCTGATGCCGGTGACGAACAGGCACATCGTGATCGACAGCGGATCGGCGAGGAACGCCAGATCGATCCGCAGGCTGCCGACCGGCACCCAGGAGAACAGCGTCTCGACCTGCGATCGCTCCTCCTCGCTCCGACCGACGAGATCGAAGTAGACCGCCACCGACACGGCGAACGAGGCGAGCACCATCAACGTGGCGAGGTAGCCCGCCCGCGGTTCGCCGAGGCGCCGGCCGAACACCAGGATCGTCAGGAACCCGACGAGGGGGAACGCAGGGATCAACCACACGAGGTCGGTCATCGCGTCAGCCCTTCAGCTCCACCAGGTCGTCGGCGGTCGCGCCCGGGCGCCGACGCAGGATCGACACGATGATGCCGAGTCCGACGACGACCTCCGCCGCGGCGACGACCAGCACGAAGAACACCGCGGTCTGCCCGTTGATGTCGCCCAGCCTCGTCGCCATTGCGACGAACGTGAGGTTGGCAGCATTGAGCATCAGCTCGATGCACATGAACATCACCAGCGGGTTGCGCCGCACGAGCAGCCCGAACGCACCGATCCCGAACACGATCGCGGCGAGCACGAGGTACCACGTCGGCTCGATCGCGGCGATCACGAGTCGGTCTCCCGCTTGGGCCACTTGCGGGTCATCACGACGGTGGCGACGACGGCGACGACGAGGAGCACCGAGGTCAGCTCGAAGGCGAAGACGTGGTCGTTGTACAGGTTGCGGGCGAGCTGGCGGATGTTCGCATCGCCGCCGAGGCCGGCGTCCTTGGCGCGGTCGAGCCCGCTCCCGGCGCCGATCACCACGGCATCGCGCGCCTGGACGACCGCCGCGCCGATCAGGGCGATCAGGCCGACGCCCATCACCGCGGCGAGCGGGCGCTGGATCGGGATCGGTTCGATCGTGAGATCCATCGCCTTGTCGACGCCGAGCAGCATGATCACGAACAGGAACAACACCACGATCGCGCCGGCGTAGACGATCACTTGCACGACGGCGAGAAAGTGGGCCTCCTGGGCGACGAACTGCACGGCGACCCCGAACAGCGTGAGGACCAGGCCGAGCGCGGCGTGCACCGGATTCCTCATCGCGACGACGGCGACCGCCCCACCGAGCATCATGAGCGCGGCGGCGAAGAAGACGACGTACTCGAGGAAGGTCGCGTCGGTCAACGTTCGACCGTCCGCACACCGGGGCGATCGTCGGCTGACGCATCCCGTTCGACCTGCTTGGGCTCGGGGGCGCGCACGCCGTGACCGAGCTCACCGCTCCACCCGACCTCACCTTCGAACGTCGCATCGCCCGACGGCGATGTCGCCCGCATCCACCCGCTCGTCAGCAGGTCGTCACCCTCGCGCCAGTCCTCCCAGGGCAGCCGTTTCGGCCTGCCGTCGTCGTCGACGACCAGCTCGGCCCTGGTGTAGATCGCTTCCTGGCGGTTGGTGAAGGAGAACTCGAAGAGCTTCGACTCGGTGATCGCTTCGGTCGGGCAGGCCTCGACGCACAGGTCGCAGTGGATGCACCGGAGGTAGTTGATCTCGTACACGAACCCGAAGCGCTCGCCTGGCGACGTCGGGTTCTCCGGGTCGTTGTCGGCACCGCGCACGTAGATGCAGTTGGCGGGGCAGACCCCGGCGCACAGCTCGCATCCGATGCACTTCTCCATGCCGTCCTCGTAGCGGTTCAGGACATGGCGCCCGTGCAAGCGTTCGGGCCGTGGCAGCTTCTCGTCGTGGGCGACGTCACGGTCGTCTGAGCCCTTCTTCTTCGCGCCCCGCCCGCCCGAGTATTCGGTCGTGACGCGTTTGCCACCGAACGGCCAACGGTGCTGGCGGATCGTGACGCCGAACCCTTCGAAGTAACCCATCAGGTGGACACCCCCGTCGACTCGTCGAGGCGGTTGCCGCGCGCCACGCGCAGTGCGAGGCCGAACAGCCCGACCGCAGCAACACCGACGACGACGCTGATCACGACGACGCGGATGCTGTCGCCCGCGTCACCCTCGGGTGAGAACTGGCGCAGCGCGGCGAGCAGGAGGAACCAGCCCAGCGACAGCGGGATCAGCACCTTCCACCCGAGGTCCATCAGCTGGTCGTAGCGCAATCGCGGCAGCGTCGCCCGGAACCACACGAACAGGTACAGGAAGCCGAGCAGCTTGAGGACGAACCACGCCGTGCCGCCGAGCGGGCCGAGCACGGCGAACAGGTCGAAGCTTCCGATCAGGAACGGTTGTGGGCCACCGAAGAACAACGTGACCATCACCGCCGACATCGTGATGACGTTCATGAACTCGGCAAGGAAGAAGAGTGCGAAGCGCAGGCTCGAGTACTCGGTGTTGAACCCGCCCACCAGCTCCTGCTCGGCCTCGACGAGGTCGAACGGCGGCCGGTTGAGCTCGGCGGTGACGGCGACGAGGAAGATGAAGAACGGCACGAAGCCGGTGGCGATCACGTTCCAGTTGGCGATGCCGTCCTGGAAGTCGACGATCCCCGCCGTCGACAGCGTCCGCGACGACAGCAGGACGGCGGCCAGGCTGAGGCCGAGCGCGGCCTCGTAGGAGATCATCTGCGCCGTCGCCCGGACCGAGCCGAGCAGCGGGTACTTCGAACCGGACGACCAGCCGGCGAGCATGATCCCGTAGACAGCGATCGAGGACAGCGCGAGGACGAGCAGGATGCCGATCGGCGGGTCGGCGAGCTGGAACCGCGTCTCCTCGCCCCACCAGACGACCGTTCCGTCGTTGGCGCCGGTGAAGTCGCCACCGAGCGGGATGACCGACCAGATCAGGAACGCCGGGACGAACGCCAGGAACGGCGCGAGGCGGAACACGATCCGGTCGGCCCGGTTGGGCAGGAGGTCCTCCTTGAAGAACAGCTTGATGCCGTCGGCCAGCGTCTGGAGGATGCCGAACGGACCCGCCTTGTTGGGGCCGATCCGGTTCTGCATCCCGGCGACGACCTTGCGCTCGAACCAGACCATGAACATCGTCCCGACCAGGCCGACGACGAAGATCACGACCACCTTGACGACGACGATCAGCAACGGCTTCCACCACAACGGGCCGTCGAGGAGCGTGTCGACCGCGACCAGCGCACCCATCAGACCGCCTCGATCCTGACGTCGGTGACCGGCGAGTCCGCATCGACGATGTTCTCGATGCGCCCGCCGCCCTGGTTGAACGGCACCGAGACGACACCGCGGGGACCGCGGGGTCGGCGACCGCGGGGAGAACGGCGGCCGCCTGCGCCGAGATGATCCTGACCTCGCCGCCCGCCCGCACGCCGAGGCCCTCGAGATCGAGCGGGTGGAGGTGCGCCCCGGGGCCGGGAGCAAGTCCGGCCAGCGAGCGCGACATGCTGGTACCGACCGCACGGTCGTAGAGCTTGCGACCGACCACGAGTCGATAGTCATAGCTGTTCCGGCCGGTCACCGTGAACCATGGCTCGGGCAGCTCGACCGGAATGACGTCGGCGATCACCCCGTCGCGCGCCCCGCGAGCGCCGTGCGGGTCACGGCGCCGAAGCCGGCGACGTTCGCCGCGATCGCATCGGTGACGTCGTCGACCCCGACGACGTCGGCGAGCGGGTGACCCGCTCCGAACTCCCCCAGCCGTTGCGCGAGCTCCAGCGCGATCATCCAATCGGGCCGGACGGTGCCGGGGGGCGTGACCTTCTGGGCAAGCGTGGTCACTCGGCCCTCGAGGTTGGTCGTCGTCCCGGACTTCTCGCCGTAGGCCGCCGCGGCGAGCACGACATCGGCTCGCTGGGTCGACTCGCTGGGCATCGTGTCGATCGAGATGATCCGGCGCACCGACTCCAGCGCTCGGCGGGCGACGTCGGCGTCCGGGCAGTCGTTGAGCGGGTCGGCGCCGAGCAACACCAGCAGGTCGATCTTGCCCGCCGCAGCTGCAGTGATCGCGGCGAGCCCGTCGTTCCGGGGCTCGGCCGGCGCCATCCCGACCGACAGGGCGCCGACGACGTTGCCGCGGCGCAGCGCCGGCAGCACCTTCGTCCCCGGCACGGCCTCGAGCAACTCGGCGACCGCGCTCATCGTCGCATCGGCGGACTCGGCGAGGTTCGGCCGGCCGGCCACGATCACCACGTCGCCGGCGGCCAGCTGCGCCGCGATCTCGTCGTCGGCGAGCGCCGCGGCGACCGCGCCCGGCTGGGCGCCCGGCTGGTGGCGGATGCTCTTCCACGCGTACGGCGTGAGCCCGGTCTCGAGCGCGGAGAACTCGAGGATCCGGCTTCGCCGCTTCTCGGCTGCGTCTCGGAGCCGCAGGTAGAGCACCGGCAGCTCCTCTTTGAGGTCCGGGCCGAGGAGCACGATGGTCGACGCGTTCGCCGCCTCGTCGATCGTCGCCCGGTGGAGGCCGAGCACCGCTGCGGGGAGGCCGTCGCCGAACTGCGCGTCCCGGCGGGCGATCCCGAGCGCGTCGGCGAGCATCGCCCAACAGAACGCGTCCTCGTTCGTTCCGCGGGCCCCGCCGAGGACGGCGATGCTGTCGGGTCCGCGGTCGGCGAGCGCCTCGCGGATCAGCGAGGCCGCACCGTCGAAGGCCGCGTTCCATGTCGTCTCGATCAGGCCGGCATCGGTCTGCACCATCGGATCGAGCAGCCGGTGCTCGCTGTTGACCGCCTCGAAGTTGAATCGGCCGCGGTCGCACAGCCAGCCGTGGTTGACCGGGTCGGAGTCGACGCCCTGGTACCGGAGCAGCTCGTCGCGGCTCGACTGGATGATCGTGCGGCAACCGACCGAACACGTGGTGCAGGTCGACTCGCGCTGTTCGAGGTCCCACGGGCGGGCCTTGAAGCGGTAGGGCTTCGCGGTCAGCGCGCCGACCGGGCAGATCTGCACGGTGTTGCCGGAGAAGTACGACACGAACGGCTCGTCGGGGAACGTCATCACCTGGGTGTCGTTGCCCCGGCTGACGAAATGGATCAGCCGATCGCCGGCCACCTCGTCGGCGAAGCGCGTGCAGCGGTCGCAGAGGATGCAGCGCTCGCGGTCGAGGAAGACGAGGTCGCTGATCGGGATCGGCTTGTCGTAGTGGCGCTTCTCTTCCAGGTACCGGCTCTCCCCCGGGCCGTGGCTGAAGGCCTGGTCCTGGAGCGGGCACTCGCCTCCCTTGTCGCACACCGGGCAGTCGAGCGGGTGGTTGGCGAGGAGGAGCTCGAGCACGCCCTCCTGGGCGCGCTTGACGCCGTCGGTCTTGGTGTTGACGACCTGGCCGTCGGCGACCGGGGTCATGCAGGAGACGACCATCATCGGGCCGCGCGGACCCTCCACCTCGACGAGGCACTGGCGGCACATCCCGACCGACGACATGCGCGGGTGCCAGCAGAAGTGCGGGACGTAGGCGTCGTTGTCGAGGCACGCCTGGATCACCAGTCGACCCGGCTCGACCTCGTGGTCGGTCCCGTCGACCGTGACGGTCAGCGTCGTCTTGGGCGCATCGGCCGTATCGATCGTCTCGGCCTCACCGACCGTCTCCGCACCACCCGCCTGATCGGCCTCGACGCCAGCCTCGTCGCTGGCGCTTCCCTCGGCGGCCGTATCGATCGTCTCGGCCTCACCGACCGTCTCCGCACCACCCGCCTGATCGGCCTCGACGCCAGCCTCGTCGCTGGCGCTTCCCTCGGCGGCCGTATCGATCGTCTCGGCCTCACCGACCGTCTCCGCACCACCCGCCTGATCGGCCTCGACGCCAGCCTCGTCGCTGGCGCTTCCCTCGGCGGCCGTATCGATCGTCTCGGCCTCACCGACCGTCTCCGCACCACCCGCCTGATCGGCCTCGACGCCAGCCTCGACAGCGGCCTCGCCGGTCGTGGTGTCGTCAGACATGGGCGCCGGCTCCGTGGATGGCGTGGCGGTGGACACCGTCGATCGGTCGGCCGTGCTCGATGTAGTGCTCGAACTCGTGCCCGAACCGGGCGACCGCCGAGGCGATCGGGCTGACCGCCGACGGACCGAGCGGGCAGATCGTGGTCTGGCGGGGCGGCCATGCGAGGCCGGGGCTGATCGACTCGCACACGTCGAGCAACGTGGCGAGGTCCTCGGCCCGGCCGTGACCGTCGAGGATGCGCTTCAGGATGCGTTCGAGCCAGGTCGTGCCCTCGCGGCAGGGGGTGCACTTACCGCACGACTCGCGGGCGAAGAAACGCACGATGCGCCAGCACGCAGCGACCATGTCGGTCGTGTCGTCCATGATCACGATCGCGCCCGACCCGAGCATCGATCCGGCCTGGTCGACGGTCGCCTTGTCGAGCGGGAGGTCGAGGTGCTCGTCGAAGAACCACATCGCCGACGCGCCACCGGGGACGAAGGCCTTGACGCTGCGACCCTCGCGGACTCCACCGCAGTACTCGGGCGCCTCGACCAGCATCCGGAACGTCGTCGTCCCGTTCGGCACCTCGAACACGCCCGGGCGGTTGACGTGACCGGACACGGCGAACATCCGCATCCCGGTCGAGGTCGGCGACGCGAGGTCGTGGAACGCCTGGCCCGACTCGTTGACGATCCAGGGCAGGTTGGCCAACGACTCGACGTTGTTGACGATCGTCGGCTGCATGTACAGCCCCTTGGCGGCGGGGAAGAACGGCGGCTTGAGCCGGGGCATCCCCCGCTCGCCCTCGAGCGACTCGATCAGCGCGGTCTCCTCGCCGACGATGTAGGCGCCGGCACCCCACGACAGCGTGATGTCGACGGAGAAGTCGGTGCCGAGGATGTTCGCGCCGACCAAGCGGTGGGCATACGCGTCGTTGAGTGCCTGGGCGATCCGCTCCTGTGCCAGTGGCATCTCGCCGCGCACGTAGAGGAACGCCTGCGCGGCGCCGACCGCATACGCAGCGAGGACGACGCCTTCGATCAGCTGGTGGGGGTCGAGCTCCATCAGCATCCGGTCCTTGTAGGTGCCGGGCTCGGACTCGTCGCCGTTGACGACGATGTACCGGGGGAACACGTCGGGCGGGAGGAATCCCCACTTGACCCCGGCCGGGAAGCCGGCGCCGCCCCGACCCTGCATCTCCGAGGCGCGGACCTCGTCGTGGACCTGCTGAGGCGTCATCGAGGTCATCGCCTTGCGAAGCGCCGTGTACCCGCCGGTGCGCACGTAGCCGTCGTAGGTGTAGCCGTCCTCGACGTCGAACCGACTCGTGACCAGCCTGGGGCCGGTCGGGACCAGCCCGGCGACGTGGTACGAGGGGGCGTCGTGCCCGTCGCCGCTCATCGCGCGTCGACCCCTTGCTGCGCGGCCGCGCCGGTCCCCGCCCAGTTGTCGGGCGTGCGCTGGCGCGTGCGGGCGAGCGTGCCGTGGGGCGGGATCTCCTCGGTCAACCGCCCCGCCCGCAGGTCGTCGACCAGTTGGTCGAAGTCGCGGTCGGACACCCGGTAACGGTACCGATAGTTGACCTGCAGCGCCGGGGCCTCGGTGCAGGCCGCGATGCACTCGACGTCCTCGACGGTGAACAGGCCGTCAGCGGTCGTCGAGCCGCTCTTGACGCCGAGCGATTCCTCGACGTGCTCGAGCAACTCCCATGCGCCGAGCAACTGGCATGAGATGTTCGTGCAGACGTTGATGCAGTACGTGCCGACCGGCTCGAACTTGAACATCTCGTAGAAGCTCGCCGTGCCGTAGACCTCCGCCGGCGTGACCCCGACGAGCTCGGCGATGTGCGACATCGCCTCGTTGGTGACGTAGCCATCCTGCTCCTGGGCGAGGTGCAGCAGCGAGAGCAGCGCCGACTTCGGACGCGGGTACCGCCCGATGATCTCCTTGGCGACGATGACGTGGTGATCGGACAGACGGCTCATGGTTCGAGAACCCCTTCACAAGCAGGGGCGCGCCAACCGACAGTAGTGCCACGCACGGCCCTCACCTATCTACGTCTCCGAGTACGGGGTCGACCGAGGAGATCACTGCGACCGCATCGGCGACGAGGCCGCCCCGCATCATGTGCGGCAGGCACTGGATGTTGACGAACGATGGAGCGCGGATGTGCATCCGGTACGGCGTCGGCGAACCGTCGGACACGAGGTAGCAGCCGATCTCGCCGCGCGGGCTCTCGATCCCGACGTAGACCTCGCCCTCGGG
The DNA here is from genome assembly GCA_963825565.1 of Ilumatobacteraceae bacterium. Taxonomy (GTDB): domain Bacteria; phylum Actinomycetota; class Acidimicrobiia; order Acidimicrobiales; family Ilumatobacteraceae; genus JBFGCT01. The sequence goes on along the minus strand of CAWGTW010000016.1, from coordinate 78,808 downwards.
AACCTTGAACCCTTCGGTGAAGAGCTTGAAGTGATGGATCAGCGCCTCCATCGACTCGTCGATCCGGGCGCGGGGCGGGGGCGTCACCTTCTTGTCCTGGATGCGATAGTCACCCGCCGGGATGCGGTCGACGATCTGGCGCACGATGCGCATCGACTCGCGGATCTCCGCAAGACGGATCGCGTACCGATCGAACGCGTCGCCGTACGAGCCGACGACGACATCGAAGTCGACCTCGTCGTAGTGCAGGTAGGGCAGGTCGCGGCGCAGGTCCCACTCGACCCCGGTCGAGCGAAGGATCGGGCCGGTGGCGCCGAGGGCGACGGCCTCGCCGGGCGTGATCACACCGACGCCCTGGAGCCGCTCGCGCCACAACGGCTGTCCGGTCATCAGCGTGTCGTACTCGTCGAGGCGCTCGGGAAGCAGGTCGAGGATGCGCAGCACGCCGTCGCGCCAGCCGGCCGGGAGGTCGGCCGCGAGACCGCCGGGGCGGATGAAGTTGTGGTTCATCCGAAGGCCGGTCACCTCCTGGAAGAACCGCAGCACCTCCTCGCGCTCCCGCCAGCCGTAGATCATCATCGAGACCGCGCCGAGGTCCATGCCGTTGGTGGCCATGAACAGCAGGTGGCTGCTCATCCGGTTGAGCTCGGCGAGCAACATCCGGATCCAGGTCGCCCGTTCGGGGATGTCGCCATCGATGCCGAGCAACCGCTCGGTCGCCATCGAGAACACGAGCTCGTTGGCGAACGGCGACAGGTAGTCCATCCGGGTGACGTTGGTGCCCCCCTGCAGGTACGTGAGCTGCTCGCCGGTCTTCTCCATCCCCGTGTGGAGATATCCGATGATCGGCTTGCACCGCAGCACGGTCTCGCCCTGCAGCTCGAGCATCAGCCGGAGCACGCCGTGCGTCGACGGGTGCTGCGGACCCATGTTGATGATCATCGTCTGATCGTCGTCGGGGTCGTCGGGCAGATCGCCGAGACGGGCCGCCTCGGCCTCGGACATGCGCAGGACCGAACCGACCTCGCGCAGCAACTCCTCGGCGGTCGTCTCGCTGCGCGGCTTGAGCTGCTGGCTGCCCTCGTCGGTTCCGGGGACGAAGCCGATGTAGGAGTGCTCCTCGGTCGTGCTCATCGGGCGTTCGCCTCCTTGAACTGCACCGGGATGCGCCCGACGTCGTAGTCCTTGCGCAGCGGGTGGCCCTCCCAGTCCTCGGGCATCAGGATGCGGGTGAGGTCCGGGTGGCCGGCGAAGGTGATGCCGAACATGTCGAACACCTCGCGCTCCATCGCCTCGCTGCCGGGGTGCACGTCGAACAGCGACGGCACGCTCGCATCGTCGTCGGGGACCTGGACGCGCAGACGGATCCGCCGGCGGGACGTCATGTCGAGCAGGTTGACCACCACCTCGAACCGCTCGCCGCGCACGCCGTCGGGCAGCGGCCGGTCGAGATGTTGGAGGTAGTCGACCGCGGTCAGGTCGACGCACATCACGTACCCGTCGTCGGCCAGCGACTTGACCGTGCCGAGGTACTCCTCGCGCGGCACGTGGACGACGCTCGTGGCCGCCGCCTCGGCCTCACGGCTCGCTTCGGCCGCGTCGAGGTCCGGGGCCTCGTCGCCGGCGCCGCCCTCGGCGGCCGCGTCGTCGGTCATGGCTTGACACCGAGCAGGACCGGCGTGTCGCGGGACTCGATCAGCTCGACGTGCAGGTCGGCGCCGCGCCCGGTCTCCTGGCGGCGGCGCAGGAGCTGTTCGTTCTCGATCAGGCCGTGCAACGTCTCGATCGCGTGGATCAGCGTCTCCGGTGTCGGCGGGCAACCGGGCGCGTACACGTCGACCGGCACGACCTGGTCGACGCCCTGGACGAGCGCGTAGTTGTTGAACATCCCGCCCGACGAGGCGCACACGCCCATCGAGATGACCCACTTCGGCTCCATCATCTGGTCGTACACCTGGCGCAGCACCGGAGCCATCTTCTGGCTCACCCGGCCGGCGACGATCATGATGTCGGCCTGGCGCGGCGATGCCCGGAACACTTCCATCCCGAAGCGCGAGATGTCGTAGTGGGCGGCGCCCGTGGCCATCATCTCGATCGCGCAGCACGCGAGACCGAACGAAGCCGGCCACGACGAGCGTGACCGCGACCAGTTGACCAGGTCTTCGAGCCGGCCGGTGATGATGTTGTGGGAGATCCCACCGAGCCCTTGGTCCCGCACGTCGCCGACGATGCCCATGATCGATCCTCTACGCGGCCGCGTCGTCCGCGGCGTCGCTGCCGGTCAACCGGCCCTCGGTGCCGACACGGCGCACGGTCGAGGCGAGCGTGCGCTGCGGCGACACCGCGGCGGCGTCGGCCTCCATGCTCCGGTACCGCTGGAGCGGGCCCCAGTCGAGCCCGCCGCGGGCCACTTCGTAGACGAAGGTCAAGAAGAAGATCGCGGAGAACACGAAGATCGCCCAGAACCCGTACACCCCGAGCTCCTCGCGAGCGACGGCGTACGGGTAGACGAAGATGATCTCGATGTCGAACATGATGAACAGCATCGCGACGACGTAGAAGCTGACCGGAAATCGCTCGGGAGGTTCGCGGCTGGGAACGATCCCGCACTCGTACGGGGCTTCCTTCGCTGACGACGGCCGGCGCGGCGCCAGCAACCGGGACGCGAGGAAGCTGAGCGCGCCGAAGACGATCGCCAGGAACATCAGCAACACGATCGGCAGGTACTGGGACATGTCAGACCGTCGCGCTCACCCGCTCGGGCGGAGCCGCCGCAGACGTGGTCGCCATCGCCAGGTTCTCGCGCAGGATGCGGTCGCGCCGGTGCATCAGGTAGCACAGTGCGAGGAAGATCGCACCGCTGGTGAACGTCAGCACGACCGCCGGCTGCCGGCGGGCACCGAGGTCGCGGATCATGTACACGTACTGCCGCTGGCGGGTTTCGTCGATCTCGAGCGCGACCGGTGCCCGGCCCGGCTCGGCGCGCACCTGCTCGAGCGGCGCCGCCTCGGCCACCACGTAGTGGGGCTCGTGGAAGAACGCCAGGAAGTCGAGCGTGTCGTTGATCTTGGGGTAGCGCTCGCCACCGATGTCGAAGATCTCGACGATCTCGTACTGCCCGGCCGCGAAGGCACCCTCCTCCTCGAGGAACACGCTGGCCGCCGCCTGCGCCTGACCGAACGCGGGCGAGGCCTTGTCGAGTACGACCCAGCCTTCGTCCTCGAACTGTCCGGCGACCAGCTCGGCCTGCTCGGGGAAGTCCGCGTCATCGATGCCGGCCGGCAACGACTCGAGCGCACCGCCCGCGCGCAGCGCTGAGGTGTCCTGGAGCACCGTGGCACCCGGGACCGCCTGCCAGGTCGGATCAGGACCGCGCAGCCCGATGCCGTAGATCCACCAGACCATGCCCATCAGCATCATCCAGCCGGCCAGGCCGGCCAACGCGACGAGCAGCGCCAGCCGGGCGCCCATGTTGGTCGCCAGGATCAGGTACACGCTGCCGCACAGGACGACGACACCCATGATGACGGTCAGCAGACCCCGCAGCTCGGGGTCCCATCCGATGGCCAGCAGCGACATGTCTCACAAACTCCGAACGTATTCGACGACGGCCTGGATCTGCTCGTCGGTGAGCAGCGCCCCGAAGGCGGGCATGCGGCCGCTCCCTTGGCCCTGGTTACCGTAGACCTTGCCGAACTCCGAACCCGCTTTGATGAACGCGATCATGTCGGACTCGTTGTTGAAGTGGCTGTTGGTCGAGCCACCGGTGAGGTTCCAGCCGTACGCGCCCTGCCCGGTCACGCCCGGGTCGTCGAAGCTCCAGCCCTGGGTGTGGCATCGGGCGCAGCTGTACGCGCCGCTCCCGATCTCGAGGTTGTACAGCGCCTCGCCGTAGCTCGCCGCGTCGCCGTCGGCGACCGCCTTGCGGGCCGCCGCGTCGATGTCGTCCTGGATCGCGCTCGGGAGGTGGCCGGACTCGCAGAGCTGGGCGCCGAAGTACTGGGCATCGACCTCGCCCTCGCCGCAGTCCTCGCGGGGGATCTGGATGCTCTTCATGTACTCGATCAGCGTGTCGATCTGCTGCGCGTTCATCGGGCCGCCGCCGATCAGGCCCCACGGCGACATCGGCGAGAACGGGCGGCCGTAGTTCAGGATGAAGCGGATCTCGTCGTCGGAGAACTTGTAGAGGGCGGTGTTGAGCGCCGGCGCCTTCCAGCTCACCGCGCTGACCTCACCGGTCAGCGGGTCGGTGACCGTGAACGGCGCGACACCGCCCACGGCCTGCATCCCGCCGTGGCAGCCGGCGCAGTTGAAGCCACCTTCCGCCGTCGGAGCGAACAGCTCCGCACCCCAGCTCGCGAACCGCTTGTTCCAGCCCTCTTCCGCACCGGCCTGGCGGCTCGGCTCGAAGATCCAATAGAGCGGCAGCGCGACCACGGTGATGAACAGCAGGACGACCCCGATCCCCATCACCCGCGTCAGGCGCGGCCCCTCGAGCGTCTCGTCGTCGTAGTACTCCTTGCGGTTGGCGGCCAGCTCGAGCTCCGAGCCGACCTCCTTGCGCCCGCCGACGACGTTGAAGATCCCGTAGACCACCCACCCGAGGAGGATGACGACGAAGCCGAGGATGGCGATGTTCGTGGTCGTCAGCGCGACGAGACCGGTCGCCATCAGTGCTCACCACCGCCGGTGCAGTGCGGACCCTCGGCTTCCTGGCCGGTCGTGTTCGTGCCGATCGGTGGGCCGCTCACCGACTTGCCCGTGTCGATCGTGACGTCCTCGGTCGCCGAGATCGTCGCCGGGAAGCGGTCCATCCCGCGCGGCGCCGGGCCGGCCTTCTTCTCGCCGTTGCGGTTGTACTGCGAGCCGTGGCACTGGCACTCGAACCACTGGCTCGTCGTGCACTCGGGCACGCGGCAGCCGAGGTGCGGGCACTTCTGGCTGAGCACCGTGATGCCCTGGCGCATCGCCACGAGCACGTTCTCCGGGTAGACCGTCTCGGCGGCGGGCAGCGCCTCGGACGGGTACTCCGTGATCCAGGACTTGGCCTCGGCGGCGTAGTAGAACCCGTTGCCCTGCTTGATGCCGTCCTTGATCGTGCCCAGCTTGCCGACGTTGACCACCCCGCCGAAGCCACCGGTGCCGGTCGGCCAGAGGAAGGCGACGAACGCCGCAGCGCTGAACGCGCCGATCCCGACGCTCATCAGCGTGACCGTCGCGCGGTTGAAGAACTGCCGCCGCGACACGCCGATCGCCTCGGGGTCCGGCGGGACCCACGGCACGATCGGCTGGGTTTCCTCGGCCTTCACGAGCGTGGTTCCGCGGGCGGCGGTGCCCTCGGCCTCGGCGGCGGCAGCCGTGCGGGCGGTGACGACCGACGCCGCGCCGTCGCCGCGCTCGCGGCGGGCGGCGCGATCACGGTCGCGGGTCTCGCCCGACAGCGCGCCTGCGCCGCGGACGTCGTCGCGGCGGGCGAACGAGAAGAAGACGAGGGCGCCGAGCGCGACGACGACTCCGACGATGATGAAGATGACTGCGGTGGTGTTCATGAGGGGGCGTCTCCTTTCGGAGGATCAGAGTTCGAAGAACAGGCCTTCCACCCAGGGCCAGACGAAGTTGAAGCCTGGACCTCGGAAGAACGAGCCGATGAGCACGAGGACCGCCCAGAACATCAGGTGGACGGTCATCAACGACGTCGCGAACTTGCGGTCTTCCGGCTTGATCGACGGGTTGCGGTCGAGGAACGGGGCGAGGATCAGGACGATCAAGCCGACACCGGGAATGGTCACGCCGGCGATCATCGGGTGGAACATCGTCAGGAGTTCCTGGAGGCCGAGGAAGTACCACGGCGCCTTGGACGGGTTCGGCGTCTGGTTGGTGTTGGCGAGCTCGAGCAGGGGTGCGTTGACGAACACCGAGAAGATGAACGTGAACGCGGTGCACGCGAGCGCAGCGACGAACTCGGCGGCGAGCAGGTGCGGCCACGTGTGGACCTTGTCGACCGGGGTCGCCTTGACGTCCTGGATCGAGCCGGACTTGACCACGGTCAGCAACCGCTGGGTGTGGCCCCCCGGACCGGCCCCGACCGGGATCCCGCCGGCGGCCGGTGCCGCGGCGACGACCGCGCCGACCTTCTCGGCGACGGCGACCCCGCCGCCCCCTTCCGCCGCCGGGGCGTCGCCGCCAGCCTTGGCCGACTTGGCGGCCTTGCTGCGCTGGAGGAGGTGCTCGGGGATCCGTGAGTCGCCCGCCGGCTCGCTCGATTGCGCGGCGGATTCCGCAGCCGAACCGGCGGCCTGCTCAGCCGGCTCGGACGCGGCCTTCTCGCGCGCGGCCTGCGCCCGCTTGAGGAGGTGTTCTGGGATCTCAGTCATCGCTCACCTCGCGCATTCCTGCCAGACATTGAACCGGACAAATCACAACGGACCGGAAATTCCGCCGTCCTTGCGGACCCGCCAGAAGTGGATCGCCATGAAGATGACGATGATGAACGGGAAGAACAGCACGTGGAGGACGTACCATCGCAACAGGGTCTCCGGGCCGATCTCGGCACCGCCCAGCAGGACGAACCTGACCTCCTGACCGAACACCGGCGTGAACCCCATCATGTTCGTGCCGACGGTGACCGCCCAGAGCGCCAGCTGGTCCCACGGGAGCAGGTAGCCGGTGAACGACAGCAGCAAGGTCAGGGTCAGCAGGATCACCCCGATCACCCAGTTGAACTCTCGCGGCGGCTTGTACGCGCCGTGGTAGAACACGCGGGCCATGTGCAAGAACACGGCGAGCACCATCAGGTGCGCGCCCCATCGGTGCATGTTCCTGACCAAGAGACCGAACGTCACCGAGGTCTGCAGGTTCTGGATGTCGTCCCACGCGGCGGTCGCCTCGGGGCGGTAGAAGAACATCAAGAAGATGCCCGTGACCGTCAGCAGGATGAACAGGAAGAAGCTCAGGCCGCCGAGGCACAGCGTGTAGCTCACCTTGACCGCGTGGCGCTTCACCTTGACCGGGTGCAGGTGGTAGAGCACCGAGTTCATGATGACGTAGCTGCGGTTGCGGGGGCTGTCGGTGTAGCCCTTGCGGAAGATCGAGCCGGGCCGGAAGATCGAGCTCCAGGCCTGGCTCCCCTGGACCGAGCCGACCGCGGAGCTCACGCGGTCCTTGACCGTCGGGCGGGGTTTGTCGTCGATGATCTTTGCCATGATTCAGCGTTCCCCTGCCACGACACCCGCAGGCCGCGCAGCCCTTGGCCGCTCGCTCGCTCGCATCGGTGGTTGATGTTTGTTCATGATCAGAGCCTCATGCCGTAGCCGTAGCCGTGGTTGTTGGTTCGAACGTGGGAGTTGCCGGCCGCCGTCGCCGCACCGACCTTGCCGAGGATGATGACCCCGGTCGGGCAGCGGTCGACGCACAGCGCGCAGCGGGTGCAGATGTCGTCGTCGATCGTGAACATGAACGCGTCGGACGGGTCGATGCCCGGCTGCTCGGTGCCGATCGCCTCGTCGACCGCGTCGACCGAGACCATGTGGATGCACTTCCACGGGCAGATGTCGACACAACCCTCGCAGGCGATGCACTCGCTCTGGTCGATGTGGATGAACTGCTTGGGCTTGACCGCCTTGCTCAGGTAGTCGGCATCGACCTCGACCAACGTGTAGTCGTCGGTGTACGGCATCATCGGCGGGTTGGCGTCGGTGGTGGCCATCACACACCGTTCCCCGGCCGCGACACCCGGAGCACGCGCAGCGCCCGGGCGCTCGCTCGCATCGTCGAACGGGCGGACATCCCGATCATGCCTTCTTCACCAGCGGCCGACCGTAGGTGGAGGTCGGAAGCTCCTTGGCCTTGACGACACCGCGCTTTTGCCACCAGATGGCGAGGTAGATGTACAACCCGAAGAAGAACAGGTGGATGACGACGACGACGATGTCGCGCACCGCCTCGTACTGCAGCGTGATCGGGTTCCAACCGCCTGCCGACTGCGGCTTGAGGATGCCGCCCGGGCCGAAGATCAACTTGTCCTTCGACCAGCCGAGGTTCTTGTCCGAGTGGTCGATCCACTGGTGGGGTACGACGCCGAACGCGAGGAACAGCACGCCGAAGATGTAGACGCCCGCCAGCATCGCCTCGCCCCAGGACAACGGGGCACCGACCGGGCGGCGCTTGCCGTACGGGATGATGGCCAGCGACAGCACCATGGTCCCGATGAACGACGCGATCAAGGCCTGGTTGAACCCCGGCCAGGCCAGGATGTCGATACCGATCATCGTTCGGGTTGGTTCCTCGTGTGGGTTCTCGGGTGCTGGCGGTTCGGACTCGGGTCGTTGCGGGCCGATGGTCGGCGGACTCGTGAACTCGATCACGACCCTAGCCGTCAACGGGTGCAGTACGAAGTCTGGCACGCGAGTCTGCACGGCGCGCCAGGTTGTGCACAAGTGCACCGTGGGCGCGTGACCGACGTCATCGCGCTCGGTGCCCGAAGTGGGCACGAGGATTTCCCGCGAGCGCCGCCGAGCCATCTATCCTGCTGGGGAGTGACCGAGATCCCCGAACATCTCCTGAAGCGGTCCCGCGAGCGGCGGTCGGCGATCGGCAAGGGAGACGACGCTGCCGAGGCGTCCGACGCCCCGGCGTCGAGCACCCCGGTCCCCGCCGCCTCGACGGCGGCGGCCACGACGCCACCCCCGCCGTCGGGTCCGGCCAAGCGCGCCGCCGCACCCGAGCCGGCCGCCCCGAAGCCGCCCAAGCCGGATCCGCCGTACGTGGCGGCGGCGAAGCGGCGGCGGAAGATCCCGTTCTGGGCGATGGCGACGCTCAGCCTGATGCCGGTCTGGGCGTTCATGTACGTCCGGGCGCTGACCGAGGCTCCGGAGGTCGTCGAGGGTCCGATCGGCGTCGGCGCCGAGGTCTACGGCAACTGCGCGAGCTGCCACGGCGCCAACGGCGGAGGCGGCGTGGGCTACGCGTTCTCGGGTGGCGAGGTCTTGCAGACGTTCCCCAACATCGAGGACCAGATCCGCTACGTGTACTTCGGCACCGAGGGCTACAACGCCGCCGACGTCGCGATCTACGGCAATCCCGAGCGCGACGGTGGCCCGCACATGACCGGCGCCCGGGGCGTGATGCCGGCCTTCGGTGGGCAGCTGGAGGAGGCGCAGATCGTCGCCGTCATCTGCCACGAGCGCTACACGCTCGCCGGCGCCGACCCGACCAGCGAGGAGTGGGCGGCCGAGTACGAGGCCTGGTGCTCGCCGGAGTCCCCGGTCTACGCCGCGGTCGAGTCGGGTGCGTTCTCGTTCCTCAACGAGGACCCGACAACGATCTCGACGGCGAACGAGGAACTCGAAGTCGACCCGATCTCGCCACCGGTACCCGGATCACCTCCCGGCGGCTGATCGCACGTTGCACGACGTCGCCCGCGATTGCGCCGGGCCGCGATCCGCGAGAGATTTCGATGGTGGACTCGACACAGACCGACGTGCTCGTCGTGGGCGGCGGGCCGGCCGGCGCGTCGACGGCGATCGGGCTGGCGCGTGCCGGTCACCACGTGACGGTCGTCGAAAAGCGCCCGACCGACCGGCACAAGGCGTGCGGCGACACGCTGAACCCGCGGACGCTCGCCGAGCTCGCGCGGCTCGGCCTCGATCCGGCCTCACTGGGCGGTCATGCGGTGCGCGGCGTGCGGATGACCCACCGCGATCGATCGATCGACGTGCCGTGGCCCGAGCTCGACGCGTTCGATCCGCACGGTGTCGTGCTCCGCAGGTCGATGCTCGATCCGGTGTTGCGCGACGTCGCCGCGGCGGCGGGCGCACGTGTCCTGATGGGGCGCGAGGCGACGACGCCGATCGCCGAGCGCGGGTTCGTGCGCGGCGCGCACCTCGCCGTCCACGACGGGACCCGCGAGGAGGTCCACGCCCGGCTGGTCGTCGTCGCCGACGGGGCGAACAGCAGGTTCGGGCGCACGCTCGGTACGACCCGCGACCGCAACTGGCCGTACGGGATCGCGACCCGCACCTACTTCGCCAGCCGGCACAGTGGCGAAGAGTGGATCGAGGCGATGATCGGACTCCCGGACGAGTCCGGCGCCCCGATCGCCGGCTTCGGGTGGGTGGCCCCGGTCGGCGACGGCACGGTCAACGTCGGCGTGGGGCTGCTGTCCACCTACCGCGACGTGCGCAGCGTCAACGCGGTCAAGCTGCTCGCGTCGTTCGCCGAGCGGATCGCCGACCGCTGGGAGATCGATCCGGGTGCGCCGCTGAAGCACCCGACTCGCTTTCGGGTACCGCTCGGTGGCTCGGTCGGCCCGAAGATGGGTCCGACGTTCCTGGTCGCCGGCGACGCCGCCGGGATGGCCAACCCGTTCACCGGGGCCGGCGTCGACGCCGCACTGATGAGCGGGCGGATCGCCGCCGAGGTCCTCGGCGAGGCGCTGAGTACGGGGAACTCGACGTCGCTGCAGCGCTACCCGACCCGGCTCGACGACGAGATCGGCCGCTACCACAAGGTCGGCCGGCTGACCGCCCGCTTTCTCGGCAGGCCGCGGCTCCTGCGGCCGCTGCTCCGCTACGGCATGCACAGCGACGCGGTGATGGGGGGCGTCCTGCGGATCGCCGCCAACGAGCTCCGTTCCAGCGACCCGGGTGGAGCGGAGCGGGCCTACGCCCTCGCCGCCGTCGTCTCGAAGTTCGCCCCCAACTGGTGAGTTCAGCGCGCCCGGCGGCGCAGGCGGACGATGCGCGGGAGCCGCAGGGTGACGACCGAGAGGGCGAGGATCACGGGATAGATCTCCAAGCGGCCGAGCAGCATCTGCACCATCGCCACCGCGCGGCCGAAGCGGGGGACGGACAGGAAGTCGTTGGCGTGGTCGAGGCGGCCGAGCCCCGGGCCGACGTTGCCGAACGCTGTCCCCGAGGCGGTGAGCGACGTGATCATGTCGGGTCCGGTCGCGGCGATCAGGAACGCGCCACCGCCGAAGATCAGCGTCGCCATCAGTACGAAGCCGACGACCTTGCTCGCAACGTCGTCGGGCAGGATCGCGCCGCCGATGCGCACGGGGCGGACGAGCCGGGGATGCAGGTGCTTGAGCGCCTCGCGGTGGGCGTAGCTCGACACGGCGATCACGCGCACGATCTTGATCCCACCGGCCGTCGATCCGGCCATCGCTCCGACCGGGAGCGCGAGCAGGAGCAACAGCTGGGCGGCCTGGCTCCAGAGGCCGTACTCGACCGCGACGTAGCCGGTCGTCGTGATCGTCGAGGTCACGGTGAACAACGCCCCGCGGAACCCGGACTCCCCCCCGCCGTTCGACCCGGCCATCACGAACGCCCACATCGTGACCGCCAGCACGGCGAACAGGTAGACCTTGAACTCGAACGACTGCAGCAGCGGCTTCGGGTCGAGGCGCAGCGCCCGGTACCAGAGCGTGAAGCTGCCGCCGGCGACGAACATGGCAGCGATGCAGATCCACTCGATCAGCGCCGAGTCGAAGTGGGCGATCGACGCCTGGTACGGCGAGAAGCCGCCGGTCGACACGGTCGTGAAGCTGTGGCTGACGCCGTCGTAGATGCTCATCCCGGCGGCGCAATACGCGCCGGCGAGCACGATCGTGAAGCCGAGGTAGACGCCCCACAGCCGGCGCGCGGTCTCCCGCACCCGTGGCGTCAATCGCTCGCCGGTCGGCCCCGGCGCCTCGGCCTGCAGCAGGCTCATCCCTCCGGATCCAACGACCGGGAGCACGGCGACGACGAGCACGATGACCCCCATGCCGCCCATCCACTGCGTGGTCGACCGCCAGAACAGCAGTCCCTTGCCGGTCGCCTCGATGTCGGGGATGACGGTGGCGCCGGTCGTCGTGAACCCCGAGATCGACTCGAACAACGCGTCGTCCCAACGATCGAAGTGGCCGGTCACGATGTACGGGATCGCCCCGCTGAGCGCCATCGCGACCCACGCCAGGGTGACGGTGGTGAACACGTCGAGGATGCGGATGCGGGTCGGTGCGATCGTCGTGCGCCACAGGACCGAGCCGATCGCCCAGATGGCGAACCCGGTGACGAGCAATGCGATGATGTCGGGGCCGCCGTCGATCACGTCGACCAGTCCGGAGACGAAGATCCCGATGCCGACGACCGCCAGGGTCAGGCCGACGATGTTGCCGACCAGCGTCGGCCGGCGCGATGGCAGGAGCAGCCGCTCGCCGCGCCGGCCGAACACCGACGACCGCGACCGGACGACCGCCGTCACGTCGGGGTGATGGTGGTGGTGCGTCCGATCGGTCGACGTCACGCAGAGAACGCCTTCTGGAGTGCGGGGATCGCGTCGGGCCGGGCGAAGACGACGACGTTGTCGCCGGCGCTGAGCACCGTGTTCCCGCGGACGATCTCCGCTTCGGCGTCGGGATGGATCACCGCGCCGAGCACGATCGAGTGGGGAAGGTGGAGGTGGGCGACGACGGCGCCGTCGGCGGGTGAGCCCGCCTCGATCTCGAACTCGTCGACCTCGACGTCGGACTCGAGGAACGTCGCCACCGACGCCGTTCCGCCGCGCACGTGGCGCAGGACCGCGTTGGCCGACGCCGTGCGCGGGCTCAGCGCGGCGTCGATGCCGAACTGGCGCACGAGCGGGAGCAGGGCGAGGCGGTGGAGCACGGCGACGGTGAACGCCCGCCGATCGATGGCGGCGAACGCGCACGCCAGGACGTTGGCCGCATCGTCGCCGGTCGCCGCGATCACGAGGTCCATGCGGGTGATCGACTCCTCGCTGAGCAGATCGACGTCGGCGATGTCGCCGTGCACGATCGTCACCTTCGGCAGCCGCTCGCTGAGCTCCCTGGCGCGCGCCGCGTCGCCCTCGATCAGCACGACCTCGGCGCCCTCGGCCTGGAGCTGCTCGGCGACGCGTGACCCGACCGCCCCGCCGCCGAGCACCATCACGCGGCGGGCGCGGCGGTGCGCCGCGCCGAGCAGTTCGAGAACCTCGCGGCGCGCCGAGTGCGGCACGAGCACCCGGACGTGGTCGCCAGCCTTGAGGCCCTGGTCACCGCGCGGGATCACGGTCTCGCCGTCGCGCGTCAACGCCCCGAACAGGAACCGCCACTCCGGCTCGTAGGAGCGGCCGACCTCGGCGAGCGTGCTGCCGGCGAGCACCGACGTCTCTCCGATCGTCGCCCCGATCACGACCAACCCGCCGTCGGACATCTCGTACACCTCGTCGGCGCCGGAGACGTGGACGAGCTCCATGATCTCGTCGGCGGTGTCGGCGTCGGGGTCGATGATCAGGTCGGCCTCCATCTTCTCGAGCAGCGCCTCCCCCAGCGGCCCGCGCAGCTCCTCGCTCTGGACGCGCACGACCGTCTGCGGCACCCCGGCGTTCTTCGCCAGCAGCGACGCCACGAGGTTGACCTCGTCGTTCTGGGTGACGCCGGCGAGCAGGTCGCAGCGGTCGATGCGCGCCGCCCGCAGCGTCGACGGCACCGTCGCGTTGCCGACGACGACCTGCACGTCGAGCTCCTGGCCGATCGCGCCGGCGATCACCTCGTCCTGCTCGACGACGACGATGTCGTGCCCCTCTGCACCCAGCCGCTGCGCCAGGTACCACCCGACCTCCCCCGCCCCGACGATGATCACGTGCACCGCAAGAGCATGCCCGATCCGACCGGGCGCCGGGCGATTCCGGTCCGCCGGCCCCGTCCGTGGCCCGCCGCCGTGCCGTACGGCGGGTGCCCGTACGCGCAGTGATGGACACGAGTGGGCGATGCGACCGTCCCGGCGAACGACCACGACCTCGGCCGGGCGACGACGACGTGCGCTGGTGGCGCTTCGGCGTCGCCATGACGCTTCGGCGCACCAGCTGACCCGGAGCCCGAGTCCCCCGCCGCGGCGCCGAGGAATGACTCCACGTGGGCCGCAGCGGCAGCATCTCGAACGTCTTCAACGGTCCGAACGCAGGGGCGACGCCGCGACACCGCAGGGTTCGAGTGCTCGCCCGACCGTTCCGGCCGCAGCCCATCTGTCGGACGAAAGTGAAAGTCCTGTCGGCGGAGCGGCTCTCGGTAGGTGAGACACACGTCCACCATCGCCGCCGTGCGCGGCGACCGACCGACCACGGAGATCCACCATGTCACCCGCCAGCCGCACCACTCTCGATCAGATCCCACGCAGTCTCGGCGCCGGCAGTCCCGCCTTCCGGGAACCACGGCACCGAAACCGCGTCTCCCGCACCCTCGTCGTCGCCGCCGCGGTCGCCGTGGCGCTCGGCAGCACGGCCAGCGCCGCGCCAGCGGGCGTCGCCGGTGCGGCGAGCCCGGCCGGCCGAAGCACCGCCGGACCCTCGACCAGCGCCGGACACACGATCGACCCGGTCGTCACCGGCCAGCCCGCCGGCCCGCGCTGCACGCCGCTCGATCCGAGCCGGCTCGACATCGCGGTCACTCCGTACCGGAGCGTCGCCGAGGTGCGCCTCGCCTACCGCAACGACGGCGTCGCCACCTGCAACGAGGTCGTCCAGACGCGGATGTACGCGTCAGCCGGGCCGGCGGTTGACAACCACACCGACCCGATGATCGCGGAACACCTCGTGTGGGTGGCCGACCTGGAGGCCGCCGGCAGCATCGGCTTCACGATCGCCATCGACCCGTGCTGGGCCGGCATCGAGATCCATCGCGACGCGGACACGCTCCTCTACAGCGATGTCCTCGGCGACGGCTGCGAGATGACGATCGACACCGACTTCGTCACCGTCCCCCACAGCGCCGAGCTGCACGTCGTGCAGCAGACGGGCAACATCCAACCACCGCACATCTGGGGCGTCACCGATGACGACGTGACCGTGCTGACCGGCCTGCCGAACGGCACCTGGTACGTCAAGGTCTACGACGGCTGGACGCTCGGCAGCACGATCGAGGTGAACGGCGGCGGGGTCGTCGCGCAGTCGACGGTGTACGACGTCGCCGACGGTTCCCACGTCGACATCTCGATCTGGCCGGACTGGAACGTCTGAGCACCGCTCGAAGATCAGGGTTTCGTCAAGATCGTCCATCAAGGCCGACGCCCACCGTGCCGATGGGACAGTCGAGGAGAAAAATTCCCAGAGACCGCGACCAATCTGTCACGCCATCCGACAGGCCGTTGAACCGGCCCGCCGGTAGGGTGAACGGCAGTTCCGCCGACCGTGGAAAGGGCAGTCATGTTCGAACGCTTTACCGACCGGGCCCGCCGAGTCGTTGTGCTCGCGCAGGAAGAAGCGCGCCTGCTCAACCACAGCTACATCGGCACCGAGCACATCCTGCTCGGGCTGATCCACGAGGGCGAGGGCGTGGCCGCCAAAGCGCTCGAGAGCCTCGGCATCTCCCTCGAAGCCGTCCGCAGCCAGGTCGAGGAGATCATCGGCCAGGGTGGGTCGTCGCCGTCGGGGCACATCCCCTTCACCCCCCGCGCGAAGAAGGTCCTCGAGCTGTCGCTGCGTGAAGCGCTCCAGCTCGGCCACAACTACATCGGCACCGAGCACATCCTGCTCGGGTTGATCCGCGAGGGCGAGGGCGTCGCGGCGCAGGTGCTGGTCAAGCTCGGCGCCGACCTGTCCCGCGTCCGCCAGCAGGTGATCCAGCTCCTCTCCGGCTACCAGGGACCCGCTGGCAGCACGGGCGGCGGTCGCAGCGAGCAGACCCCGGCCAGCGCCGGCGTCGGTCCGGGCAGCAAGGACAGCGACGAAAAGGGTGGCAACAGCCAGATCCTCGACCAGTTCGGCCGCAACCTCACCCAGGCCGCCCGCGAGGGCCACCTCGACCCGGTGATCGGCCGCACCCGCGAGCTCGAGCGGGTCATGCAGATCCTCTCCCGGCGCACGAAGAACAACCCGGTGCTGATCGGCGAGCCCGGGGTCGGCAAGACGGCGATCGTCGAGGGCCTCGCCCAGAAGATCGTCAACAACGACGTTCCCGACACGCTGGCCAACAAGCAGCTCTACACGCTCGATCTCGGCGCCCTCGTCGCCGGATCGCGCTATCGCGGCGACTTCGAGGAGCGCCTCAAGAAGGTGCTCAAGGAGATCAAGACCCGCGGCGACATCTTGCTGTTCATCGACGAGATCCACACCCTCGTCGGTGCCGGCGCCGCCGAGGGCGCGATCGACGCCGCGTCGATCCTCAAGCCGATGCTCGCCCGCGGCGAACTGCAGACGATCGGTGCCACCACGACCGACGAGTACCGCAAGCACGTCGAGAAGGACGCCGCGCTCGAGCGCCGCTTCCAGCCTGTCAAGGTCGACGAGCCGACCCTCGCCCACACGATCGAGATCCTCAAGGGCATCCGAGATCAGTACGAGGCTCACCACCGGGTCACGATCACCGACCAGGCGCTCGTCGCCGCGGCCAACCTCGCCGACCGCTACATCTCCGACCGTCACCTCCCCGACAAGGCGATCGACCTGATCGACGAGGCAGGCTCGCGGCTGCGCATCAAGCGCATGTCGACCCCGCCCGACCTGCGCGAGATCGAGCAGAAGCTCAACGACGTGCAGGAGGCCAAGAAACGCGCCGTCGAAGAGCAGCAGTTCGAGGAAGCCGGACGCCTGCGCGACCAGGAGAAGGCGCTGCTCGAGGAGAAGGCGACCAAGGAGTCCGAGGTCAAGGCCGACGGTGTCGACCTGTTCGACGAGGTCGACGAGGAAGCCGTCGCCGAAGTCCTCTCGATCTGGACCGGCATCCCGGTCTACAAGCTGACCGAGGAGGAGACCGAGCGCCTGATCAAGATGGAGGAGAACCTCCACAAGCGCATCATCGGCCAGGAGAACGCCGTCGCCGCGGTGTCGCAGTCGATCCGCCGCACGCGCGCCGGACTCAAGGACCCCAAGCGCCCGTCGGGCTCGTTCATCTTCCTCGGCCCGACCGGCGTCGGCAAGACCGAGTTGGCCAAGACCCTGACCGAGTTCCTGTTCGGCGACGACAACGCGCTGATCACCCTCGACATGTCCGAGTACATGGAGAAGCACACGGTCAGCCGCCTCGTCGGTTCGCCCCCCGGGTACGTCGGCTACGAAGAGGGCGGTCAGCTCACCGAGGCCGTCCGACGCAAGCCGTTCTCGGTCGTGCTGTTCGACGAGATCGAAAAGGCCCATCCCGACGTGTTCAACACGCTGCTGCAGATCCTCGAGGAGGGCCGGCTGACCGACAGCCAGGGCCGCTCGGTCGACTTCCGCAACACCGTGCTGATCATGACGTCCAACCTGGGCACCCAGGACCTCCGCAAGGCCAACGTCGGCTTCACCTCCGACGACTCGGCGATGAGCTACGAGCGGATGAAGGAAAAGGTCAACGAGTCGTTGAAGAACCACTTCCGGCCGGAGTTCCTCAACCGCATCGACGAGACGATCGTGTTCCACGAGCTGTCGCGCGCCGAGGTGATGGAGATGGTCGACCTGATGACCACCCGCTTGACCTCCCAGCTCGAAGGCCAGGGCCTGGGCATCGAGATCAAGCAGTCGGCCAAGGAAGTGCTCGCCGAGCTCGGGTACGACCCGCAGCTCGGGGCGCGCCCGCTGCGCCGCGCCATCCAGCGCTACGTCGAGGACCCGCTGTCGGAGAAGATCCTGTACAAGGAGTTCTCCGCCGGCGAGATCATCGTCGTCGACACCGAGGACGATCCCGACAACCCGGGCAAGCAGCGCTTCGTCTTCACGTCGGTCGAGGGCTTCGTCCCGCCGGCATCGGTCGAGCTGGAGATGACCACGACCGAACCGCCGGTGCCGCCGGTGGTCCCCGAGTCCGACTTCCCCCCGCCCGAAGCCGACTGAACTCGAGCGACGGGCCTCACCGCTTCAAGCCTCACCGCTTCAAGCCTCACCGCTTCAAGCCTCACCGCTTCAAGTTGACGGGCCTCGCCGCACAGCGCAGCGCAACACGGTTGGTCGGGCGTATCTGGTCGACGGGGCCTCACCGCGAGCCGCAGCGCAACACGGTTGGTCGGCCCCGCCGCCGGCCTTGCTCGCTGGCGCTCGCGGCGGTGGCCGCACACCGATCCGCTGAGAGACACCCGCTCGCCGTCCTGACGGCCGGGCCGAGAGCTGAGTGGACCGACCCGGGGATGGCTCCGTCGCGCGGCGGTCCCGCTCGGTCATACTTGCTCCCGTGATTCGTCGGCTCGTCGCTCTCGTCGCGTCCGCGGTCGCGCTCGGCGCCTGCCAGATCGACGTCGCGGTCGATGTCGCCGTCGAGCCGGACGGCACCGGCACGGTCACGGTCGTGGCGACGGCCGATGCGGAGCTCGTTCGGCGGGTCCCCTCCCTGGCCGAGGACCTGGTGCTCGACGACGTGCGCGATGCCGGCTGGGTCGTCACCGGCCCCGCACCGACCGCGACGGGCGGGCTGTCGGTCACGTTCACCCACGACTTCGTGTCCGCCGACGAGGCGACGAACCTCCTGCGCAGCCTCGGCCCCCCGTTCAACCGGATGGCCTTGCAGCGAGGTACGCCCGGCGACGAGATCACCGACCAGCTCAGCGGGCTCCTCGGGCTGCCGGGCGGCTTCGCCGACTTCGCCGACGACGACCTGATCGCCCTGGTCGGCGCGGTGCCGTTCGACGCCGAGTTGACGGCGAGCGGTGCGACACCGGAGAACTCGATGGCCGTCGAGTTCACCGCGTCACTCCCCGGAACGATCGTCGACGAGGAGACCAACGCAACCGTCGACGACGACGGCCGGCTGACGTGGACCGTTCCGCTCGACGGCTCGATCGCCGAGCTCCGGGCGGTCAGCCGTCAGGCGCCGTCGGAGGGTGGAGCGTGGGCCCGCCCGGTCTCGTTCGCCGCGCTGGTTGCACTGATCGCCTGGGTGTCGTTCATGACGTTGTTCATCGGATACGTCTTCTTCGCCCGGTGGCGCCGGGCTCGCCGGTACCGCCGCCGGCATCGCGGGACCCGACCCGAGCAACCGCAGCGCCCGCACGCGCCGGTCTGAACGCAGCACGCGCGAGCGCCGACCCGAGCAGCGGCGCGGCTCCACCGGTCGGTCGCCTGCCCCACCCACGGCGTGCCCGCGGCCATTCCCGACCCGCTCGCCACCTGCCGATCCCGGTGTGGCATCGTGGGCCGATGCCCGCCCGCGCCACACCGACCGTCGTCGAGTTCCACTTCGACGTGATGTGCCCGTTCGCCTACCAGACGGCGAAGTGGATCCGCGAGGTGCGCCACCAAAACGGCGTCACGGTCGACTGGCGCTTCTTCAGCCTGGAGGAGATCAACCGCCAGGAGGGCAAGAAGCACCCCTGGGAGCGGGAGTGGTCGTACGGCTGGTCGATGATGCGGATCGGCGCGCTCCTGCGCCGGTCGAGCATGGACGACCTCGATCGCTGGTACGAACGGGCCGGACGGGCGCTGCACGAGGAGGGGTTCAAGCCCCACGAGCCCGACGTCGCCCGCCATCTGCTCGGCGAGATCGGCATCGACCCGGCGGTGGTCGACGAGGCGATCCTCGACCCGTCGACCGGCGACGAGGTGCGCGTAGATCACGATCGGGTCGTCGCCGCCGGCGGCTACGGAGTGCCGACGATGTTCTTCCCCGAGTTCCCCGGCGCCGACGGCCGGCCGGAATGCCTGTTCGGCCCGGTCGTGCTCGACCCACCGACGGGCGAGGCGGCGCTCCGGCTCTGGGCGGCGACCACCGCCTGGCTCGAGTTCCCCTACCTGTTCGAGCTGCAACGCCCGAAGAACGAGGCCCACGGCCTGGTGATCGCCGACCGGCTGCGCCCCTACCTCGAGGCGCGCGACTGGGTCTCGATCGACCGCGGCAAGGTCATCACGTTCGACCCCTGACGCCGCGCCGAGCGGTCGCCGCCCTCCGCATCGTCGATGTCACACCCTCCGTGCAGGCTGGACCCATGCCATCGACGTCATCGGGGCGAGCCCGCACCACGAACCGCGCCGTCCACGTCTGCACCTCGTGCGGCGCCACCCAGCCGAGGTGGGCCGGTCGGTGCGCGGCCTGCAGCGAGTGGAACACGCTCGAACCCGAGGCGACGAACGGCGCCGCCGACACCCCGCTCCCCCCGACTGCCCGACCGGGGCCGGCGTTGATCGGCGGCGTCGGCACCGAGGTCGGCCGGCCGTTCCCGACGACGATCCCCGAGCTCGACCGGGTGCTCGGCGGCGGCCTCGTCCCCGGTTCGGTGACGCTGCTCGGCGGCGAGCCGGGGATCGGCAAGAGCACGCTGCTGTTGCAGTTGCTCGCGGCGTGGACCGGCCCGACGCTCTACGTCAGTGCCGAGGAGAGCGCCCAGCAGGTGCGGCTCCGGGCCGAACGACTCGATGCCATCGGCGACCGGCTGTGGCTGCACGCCGAGACGTCGCTCCCCCACCTCCTCGACTCGATCGCCGAGATCGCGCCCGACCTGGTCGTGATCGACTCGATCCAGACGGTGTTCGACCCGGCGATCGGCTCCCTGCCCGGCAGCGTCGCCCAGGTGCGGGGGTGCGCGCAGCGACTGGTCAACGTCGCCAAGGAGCGCAACACGTCGATCGTCCTCGTCGGCCACGTCACCAAGGACGGCACCCTCGCCGGACCGCGGGTGCTCGAACACGTCGTCGACACCGTCTTGCAGTTCGAGGGCGAACGCCATCACGCGCTCCGGCTGCTGCGCGCTTCGAAACATCGCTTCGGGCCGACCAACGAGCTCGGCCTGTTCGAGATGGCCGAACGCGGCCTCCTCGGCGTGTCCGACCCGTCGACGCTGTTCCTCGCCGACCGGCGCACCGGCGTCGCCGGGTCGGCGGTCGTGCCGACGATGGAAGGGCAACGCCCGATCGTGGTCGAGGTGCAGGCACTGACCAGCGCGACGACGCCGGGCGTGCCGCCCCGCCGGAGCGCGCAGGGCCTCGACGGCGGGCGGCTGTCGATGCTGATGGCGGTCCTCGGCCGGCGGGCAGGGCTCCGACTGGGCGAACTCGACGTCTATGCCTCGACCGCCGGCGGCGTGAAGCTCAGCGAACCGGGGCTCGACCTCGGCGTGTGCCTGGCGGTCGTCAGCGCAGCCCACCACACGCCGCTGCCCGCCGACGTCGTCGTGTTCGGCGAGGTCGGGCTCGGTGGCGAGTTGCGTCAGGTCGGCCAGGCCGCGCGGCGCCTCCGCGAGGCCGCCCGACTCGGGTTCGCGCGTGCGGTCGTCCCCACCAACTCCCCTGGGTTCGACGGCATCGCGATCGTCCGGGCGGCGTCGCTCGCCGAGGCCGTCGCCCGGCTCGGTCTGGCCGACGACCGGAGCGGGTCGGCGTTGCGCGCGGTGTAGCACCACGGCGGGCGTCCCCGGCTCGTCGCCGGCCGTCCCGGAACCCGAACCGGATCTTCCCGCACGGCGAACAGGGGCCGGTGCGTCGCCACACGGGTGCGATGTTCCGCCCGCCCGGCTCGGCGTCGACAGCCCGAACGTTCACCGACACCGCACTAGGATCAGCACATGCAACAGCCCCGGCACAGCGGCGCCAACGAGCAAATGCGCAGCGCGCTCGCTCGTCTGGCACCGGGAACGCCGCTGCGCGACGGGATCGACCGGGTCGTGCGGGCCAAGGCGGGCGCGCTGCTCGTGCTGAGCGATGAGGCCGACGTGCTGTCGATCTGCTCCGGCGGCTTCCTCGTCGACGCGCCGTACAGCCCCCAGCGCCTCTCGGAACTGGCGAAGATGGACGGCGCGATCATCATCTCGAGCGACGGCGGACGGATCGCCCGCGCCAACGTCCACCTCGTCCCCGACCCGACCGTGCCGACCAGCGAGACCGGCACACGGCACCGGACCGCCGAGCGCGTGGCCCGGTCGTTGAGCGTGGCGGTCGTCTCGGCGAGCGAGGAGATGGGCGTCATCAACGTCTACTCCGGCGGGGGCAAGCGCCAACTCCAAGAGGTCGGGCACCTGCTCGAGCGGGCCAACCAGGCACTCCAGACGCTCGAGCGGTACAAGGCCAAGCTGGACGATTCGATCGCCAACCTGACCGCGGTCGAGATCGAGGACGTCGTCACCATGCGCGACGTCGTCACCGTGGTCCAGCGGGGTGAGATGGTGCATCGCATCGCCGACGAGATCGAGACCATGATCATCGAGCTCGGCGTCGATGCCCGCCTGCTCCGGCTACAGATCGACGAGCTGTACGGCGAGATCGACAACGAGCTCGATCTGGTCGTGGAGGACTACCTGCCGCCCGGGCGAACCGTGCAGGAAACGCTCGATGCGATGTCGCGGCTCTCCGACGACGACGTCCACGACCTGCGCCAGACCGTGACCATGCTGAACCCGGCCGCCGACACCGACGACCTCAGCCAGGAGGCGGCGCCGAAGGGGCTCCGGCTCCTGCACCGGGTCAGCCGGCTGCCGGCCTCCACGGCGGCGACGATCGCCGACCACTTCGGCGGGCTTCCCAAGCTGCAGCGGGCCACGTTCGACGATCTGCTCGCCGTCGAAGGCGTCGACGAGGCGACCGCCCGGCTGATCCGCGAAACCCTCGCCCGCGTCACCGAGTCGACGATCCTCGACCAGTACAGCTGACGGCGACGCCACCGACCCTGACGGCGCCGGCGGGCCGTGCGATGCTCACCCGGTCGTGGCGGGAGGCGGCTCGTCGTCGGCGACCGTCGGCAGGATCTCCTCCCAGACCAGGTCGTCGTCGAAGCCGAGCGCCCAGAGCGAGACCCCGTCGAGTCGGTACTCCCGGGCGAGGTCCATCCGCAAGCGGACACCGTCCCCGTCGACGTAGTGGACGCGGCGCGTCTGGACGCAGCTGGTGGTCCCGTCGGTGACGTCGAGCTCGTAGTCGAACGTCCACTCGCCGGTCGCCTCGACGTACTGCGGGGTGGCGTCGCGACGTTCGAGCAGGGAGTCGACCGAACGGGCGTTGACGCTCGTGCGGCCCTGGACCTCCGACGGCGGGCAGGTGCCGGTCACCGAAATCGGCCAGTTCCGCCCGTAGCTCGGGATCCCGAGGACGAGCTTCTCCGGCGCCCCGGTGGCATCGATCGCGCCGACGATCGCCGACTCGACCCAGCCGATCGGGGCGATCGGCCCGGGCTCGTTCACCGAGTAGTCGTACGCCATGATCCGGATCCGGTCGACGAGTGGCGCGATCGCGGCGTAGTCGTACACCCAGAACCCGCTGTCGCCGTTGCGCTCGGCGTCGAACACGGGCGGGATGCTGACCGTGAGCGTGCGACCGCGGGCGTGTAGCGCGGCGGACAGCTCCTCGATGAACGCCACCCAGTTCGGTCGCGTCGACGCCCACGAGGCCCGCCCGTCGGCGAACGCGAACTGCTCGTAGTCGAGGTCGAGCCCGTCGTAGCCACCGTCCTCGGCGAATGCGACCAGGGCAGCGACGTGCCGGGCGCGCGTCACCGGATCGGCCAGGATCGCCGCCATCTCTCCGGCGGGAAGCGCGTCGATGATCGACGGCACGATCGTGGCCCCCCTCAGCCGGGCGATCGACATGAACTGCTCGATCTGGTCCGGCCGGGCGTTCGGGTCGACCGTGATCTGGTCGACGCCGGTCGCGTTGAACCAGAACGGCGACACCTCGCGCATCGAGCCGACCCGACTCCGGAACTCGGGCAGTGAGTCGTCGAGTGTCCAGTAGGGCGCCCACGCGTCGAGCGGGATGTCCGGTCGGGGCGGCGGAGGCGAATCGGAGGCAGCGATCGAGAACCCGACGATGATCGCCAAGAGCGACCCGAGCCCGAGCAGGACCAGGCGGCGCGAAGGCCGGCGGATCCCGGCGGCGGAGGTCTCAGGGTCCGAGGAGGGCGGCGAGGTCGTCGACATCGAGTCCGTCCAGCGTGTCGACGACGGCGAGGCCGTCGGTTGGGGGGAGCGCAACGACATGAGGGACTCCCAGCGTGGCACACCCGGCCGCCAGTGCTGCGGCAACGCCGGTCGGGGAGTCCTCGATCGCGACGCAGTCGCGGGCGTCGACCCCGACCGCGGCGGCCGCCTTCAAGTACGGCTCCGGGTGGGGCTTGCCGCGGCTGACCTCGTCTCCGGCGACCGATGCGGCGAACGCGCCGGCCGGCGCGGCGTGGACGACCGCGTCGGCGAAGCGACGCCACGACATCGTGACCAGGACGCACGGGATCCCCGCTGCGCCACACGCCGCGAGCAACTCGCGGGCGCCGGGGCGCCACGGGAGGTGGTCCGCCACCCGTTCGAGCACGCCGTCGAGGAGGACCTCGACGATCTCCTCCGGCTCGAGGTCGATCCCGCCGCGGGTCCGCAACTCGACCGCGGCGTCGATCAGATCGAACCCGACCAGCGAGTGCGCGTCGGCATCGGTCCAGGTACCGCCGTGGCGAGCCACGAGCTCGTGCTCGCACTCGATCCAGTACGGCTCGGTGTCGACCAGCGTGCCGTCCATGTCCCACAGCACCGCCGCCAACTTCCGCATGGCCGCAGTCTGCCCGCCCCCCACCCGGTTCGCGTGATGATGTCGCGCACATCGTGCGCAAGATGATCACGCAATCGGGTGGGGGCTGATCGGGGAAGCGTTCGGGTCAGGGGGCGCGGAAGCGGGTGATCTTGTCCTCGCCGATCTGCTCGCGCTTGGCTGGGTCGTCGATGCCGAGGCCCTCCGCCGGCGCCAGGCACAGCACCCCCAGCTTGCCCTCGACCTCGTTGTGGTGGACGGCGAGCGCCGCGTCGCCGACGTGGTCGAGCGCGTACACGCGGGACAGCAGCGGCTGGATCCGCCCCTGGTCGATCAGCCGGTTGGCGGCGTACGCCTCGGCGTAGTTGGCGAAGTGGGAGGCGATCAGCCGCTTCAACTTCATCCAGAAGTGCCGGTTGTCGAACTCGACCATGTAACCCGACGTCGCGGCGCAGGTCACGACCGTGCCGCCCCGCTTCGCCGCGAAGATCGATGCCCCCATCGTGGACCGCCCGGGGTGCTCGAAGACGATGTCGACGTCCTCACCACCGTTCAACTCGCGGATCTTCTTGCCGAAGCGACGCCACTCCGATTCGTCCTGGGTGTGCTCGTCGGACCAGAAGCGGTAGCCCTCGGCGCGCCGGTCGATCACCGCTTCGCACCCCATCGCGTGCAGCAGTTCGGCCCGCTCGGGCGACGAGACGACCCCGATCGGTGTACCACCGCCGTTGAGCACGTACTGCACGGCGTAGCCCCCGATGCCGCCGGTGGCGCCCCAGATCAGCACGCTGTCGCCCTGCTTCATCCGCGCCCCGTTGGCGCCGACCAGCATCCGGTACGAGGTCGAGTTGCAGAGTGCGTTGACCGACGCCTCCTCCCACGACAGGTGGGTGGGCTTGGGCATCAGCTGATTGGCCTTGACGATCGAGAGGTCGGCCAGCCCGCCGAAGTTGGTCTCGAACCCCCAGATCCGCTGGTTCGCGGCGAGCATCGAGTCGTCGTGCGCGCTCGGGTCCTGATCGTCAACGTGGTTGCAGTGCACGGTGACCCGGTCGCCGGGCTTCCAGTTGCGTACGGCTGCGCCGACCCGCAGCACGACGCCCGACGCGTCGGACCCGACGACGTGGTATGGCAACGAGTGACGGGCGGCGAACTCGCTCTCGCGGGCCAGCCGGTCGAGGAAGCCGAACGTCGGCAGCGGTTCGAAGATCGAGGTCCACACGGTGTTGAAGTTGATGCTCGACGCCATGACAGCGAGGTACACCTCGTCCGGCGCGAGCGCGGGCGTCGCGACGTCGTCGACGTGCAACGACTTGCGCGGGTCCTTGTCCCACGAGTCGATGCCCTCGAACATCCCGATCTCGTCGCGCCGCACGAAGGCGGCCCGGTAGTGGTCGGGGATCGCCAGCGCGGCGATGTCCTCGCCGCTCGCACCGGACTGAATCGCATCGAGGATCTGCTCCATGCCGCCGATGTTACCGAGCGGTAACCACCCGGGCAAAGCGGCGACGGCGGCGGCAACCGATGGCGGAGCCGTGGCTCGCGCGCGGACCGGGAACGTTGCGGGCGCCCGACGGTACCGACCTTGGACCATTTCGACCGCCCCGCTGCGGGGAGTACGTTCTGCCCATGGCAGCAACTCCGAGTTCCTACATCGTCGCCGGCGCCCGCACCCCGATCGGGAAGATGAGCGGTGCGCTCGCCTCGTTCTCCGCGGCCGACCTCGGCGGCCTGGCGATCAAGGCCGCCCTCGAGCGCGCCGGCGTCGCGCCCGACGAGGTGCAGCACGTGATCGTCGGCCAGGTCCTGATGGCCGGCCAGGGCCAGGTCCCGAGTCGCCAGGCGGCGGTCAAGGCGGGGATCCCGATGAACGTCCCGGCGGTCAACGTCAACAAGGTCTGCCTGTCGGGCCTGAACACGATCTACCTCGCCAACCAGATGATCGCGGCCGGCGAGGCCGACATCGTGGTCGCCGGCGGCATGGAGTCGATGACCAATGCCCCGTACTTGGCAGAGGGCGCGCGCGGTGGGTTCCGGTACGGCAACACCGAGCTTGCCGATGCCATCATCAAGGACGGCCTGTGGTGCGCGTTCGACGCCTGCCTGATGGGCCTGGGCACCGACCGGTACACCGCCGACAGCATCTCCCGGCAAGAGCAGGACGAGTTCGCGGCGCGGTCGCACGAGCTCGCCGCCGCGGCGATCAAGGACGGCCGGCTCGACGCCGAGATCGTCCCGGTCGAGGTCCCGCAGCGCAAGGGCGATCCCGTCCTCGTCGAGCACGACGAAGGCGTGCGGCCGGGGACGACCTCCGAGAGCCTGGCCAAGCTCCGGCCCGCCTTCGATCCCGACGGCACGATCACGGCCGGGAACGCGTCGCAGCTCTCCGATGCCGCAAGCGCTGTCGTGCTGATGTCGCCGGCGGAGGTCGCGCGGCGCGGCGTCGCCCCCCTCGGCGAGTTCGTCTCCTACGGGATGGTCGCCGGACCCGACAGCGCATCGCTGCTCCACCAACCGAGCCGGGCGATCGCCCAGGCCGCCGGTCGAGCCGGGATCGACGTCGCCGACCTCGATCTGTTCGAGATCAACGAGGCATTCGCGGCGGTCGGCATCGCCTCGGTGCGCGAGCTGGGCGTCGACCCGGACCGGGTCAACGTCAACGGCGGCGCGATCGCGCTGGGCCATCCGATCGGGATGAGCGGCAACCGGCTCGCCCTCACGTTGCTGCACGAGCTGCGCCGGCGGGGCGGAGGGGTCGGTGCCGCGGCACTGTGCGGCGGCGGCGGGCAAGGCGACGCGGCGATCCTGCGAGCGACCTGACCATTCCCAGAACGGTGCATCTCACCACTCTCTGCGGCGATTTCGGGGACCGCATCACCACCCTGGGTAGGGCTCCTCGCACTCAAGGTCGAGAAAGTGACGGTAAAGCTGACTTTTGTTGAAAACACTTGACGAATCAGATCAGAATTCGTAATGTAATCGACATACTAATGAACTCCTGATCGCAACAGGCCAGTCCTACCGTGGTCAACAGGTTCTGAGGCACCATCGAAACGAATCGGCCCGTCCGCCCGCTACCGGTTCGTCGAGGTGGTGCCTCAGTTATTTTTCGGCACCGACCGCAGGCCGACCTCGATCCCAGCGGCCCGCCGGTCACTCGACGGCGCGTCGCCCTTCGAGTGCCCGGCCCAGCGTCAGTTCGTCGGCGTACTCGAGGTCGCCACCGACCGGGAGGCCGCTGGCGATGCGGGTGACGTTCAGCCCGAGGGGCTTGAGCAGCCGGGCGAGATACATCGCCGTGACCTCGCCCTCGGTGTTCGGGTTCGTGCAGAGGATCACCTCGGTCACGCCCTCGGGCTCGAGGCGGGTGATCAGCTCGTGGATCTTCAACTGCTCGGGGCCGATGCCCTCGAGCGGGCTCATCGCACCGAGCAGCACGTGGTAGCGGCCTCGGAACTCCCCCGTTCGTTCGAGCGCGACGATGTCCCGGGATTCCTCGACGACACAGATGATCGAATGATCGCGGGCGTCGTCCTGACAGATCGGGCACAAAGCGTCCTCGGCGACGTTGAAGCAGCGCTCGCAGAACCTGACCCGGGCCTTGGCGTCGGTGATCGAGTGGGCGAGGCGGGCGACGTCCTCGCCGGGGATCTTCAGCAGGTGGAACGCGATGCGCTGGGCCGACTTCGGGCCGATGCCGGGCAGCCGGCCGAGCTCGTCGATCAGCACCTGGACCGGTGGGGTGTAGGCGCCGGCCATCGTCGATCAGTCGCGCTCGTCGATGAGTTCGGACCCTGGGAACGCCTCGGCCAGCCGATCGATCGGCGTCTTGACCGTCTCCGGCGGCGCGTCGACGAGGTCGTCGAGGTCGACCTCGTCGTCGGAGTCCGGGAGCTCCGCCCGCTCGGCGGCGCGCGGTGCGCGAGCGTCGTGTTCGCCTGCGCCGTGCCCATCCGTGCCCGCGCCGATCGTCAACTCGAGTGTGACCGGCCCCCCGACGACGCGCGCCAGCACCGCTTCGACCGTCGCCCGATGCTGCTCGCACTTGTTGCGGTGCGCCTCGTTGGGCAGCGCAAGGGTGACCGAGGTCGTCGTGCCACCGGCGAACGCCGCCGGCGCGAACACGGCTCGGGCCATCCCCCGCAGCTCGGGCACGACCGACTGCGACCACGTCTCGACCGTGACGGCATGCCGGGAGGCGGGACCAGCCGGACCGGAAGCCGCCGGGGCGACGTTCGCCGCGCCACCTGCGGGTACCTCCGCCCCGTCACCGGCGGGCCGGGCGGCGGCAGCGACGGTCGGAACACGATCGGCGACCGGGTCGGGCGCACCGGCGCCGGACCCGACCCCTGCACCACGTTCAGCGTCGTCAACCGGCCCGCCGGTCGCGGCAGCGGTCGGGGTGATCGCCGGATCGTCGGCCGGTGCGGCGGCAGCCACCGCCCGCTTCGCCCTGGCGCCCACCGCCGCCCGCCCGGTCGACCGATCGTGCGGTGGGGCCGCCACCGCGGTCGCGGGCGCCGGGCTTCGGCGGTCCGCTGGGGTGTCGCCGCCGGGCCGGCCGCTCGCCTCGGCGCCCGGAACCGACGACGCGCCGGGCGAGGCGAGCCGCTGTTCGAGTCGGTGTACCCGATCCGCGAGCGACGCCACGTCGGTCGACGCGCTCGCCGACGCCAGCTGCACCGTGGCGACATCGAGCAGCACCCGCGGGTCGGGGGCGTGACGCATCTCGCCGAGCGCGGCGCCGAGCACCTCGATCCCGCGCACCAGGCCTGGTGGGCCGAGCCGACGGGCCTGGGCCTCGACCGCGGCGACCTCCGGGCCGGGCAGCGCGACGAGCTCGGGTGCCATCAGCGACAGGAACCCGTTGCGCAGGTGGGCGATCAGCTCGTCGGTCAGCGCCCGCGGCTCGCGCCCGTGGGCGATCGCCTCGGCGATCATCCGCAGTCCACGACCCGGATCCTGGTCGATCATCGCTTCGATGAACTCGCCGACCGGCACGGTCTCGGCCGCCTCACCGCCGGAGTTGGCCACCAGCTCGAGCGCCGACAGCGTGTCGCGAGGCGAGCCGCCGCCGCTGGCGATCACCCGACCGATCGCGCTGTCGCTCACCTCGAGGCCGGCGTCGGCGGCGACCCACCGCACGTGCTCCTCGAGCGTGTCGGCAGGCAGCAGGTGGAACTGCAGATGTTGCGTGCGGCTCCTGATCGTGTCGGACATCTTCTGCGGATCGGTGGTGGCCAGGACGAACACGACATGGTCCGGCGGCTCCTCGAGCGTCTTCAGCAGGGCCGCCTCCGCCGCCTTCGAGAGCATGTGGACCTCGTCGAGGATGTACACCTTGTGGCGGCCCGGCGTTCCGAGCGACGCCTTCTCGATCAGGTCGCGCATCGCCTCGACGCCGTTGTTGCTCGCCGCGTCGAGCTCGTGGACGTCGAAGCTCGTGCCGCGCTCGACCGCGAGGCACGAACCGCACTCGCAGCACGGCTCACCACCGACCGGCCGCTCGCAGTTGAGCACCTTGGCCAGAATCCGCGCCGACGTGGTCTTTCCCGTCCCGCGCGGGCCGGAGAACAGGTACGCCTGCCCCGAACGGCCCTCGGCCACCGCGGTGCGCAGCGCCTTGACGACGTGGTCCTGCCCCTTCACTTCGCTGAAACGGCGGGGCCGGTACCGGCGATAGAGCGACTGCGTGGCCATCGCCCGTCACCATAGCGACGAGACGTCGCCGGCCGCCGCGGCCGGCGCGCCCGCGGCCGGTGCCGAGCGCGGGCGGCGACGGGACTGCCGTACGATCAGCCGATGCGCTCTCGAACCGGCCGCCGAGCCCGGCGACCGTCGCCGGCCGCGCCGGGCCGAGTGGGCACGGTGACCGTCGCCGCGATCGTCCTCGCGATCGTCGCCGCTACCGGCGCAGCGTGCACCTCGGACCCTCCCGCCGCCCCGACCGAGGCGGAGTACGCCGCAGCCCTGACCGGGATCTGCGCGCAGACCGCCGATCGACTCGCCACGCTCACCCAGCCCGACGACGTCAGCGCCGTGGGCTCCTTCGCCGCGGCGGTCTCCGACGCGCTGCGTACGGAGGCGGACCGGGCGCGCGACCTCGTCGCCCCGGACGCGCTCGACGCCGACCATCGGGCGTTCATCCGCAACGCCGACGAGCAGGCCTCGGCCTGGGAACAGCTGAGCGCGACATCTCCCGACGCCCCCGAGTTCGGCGAGCTGACGCGCGAGATCGGTGAGCTGACCCTCGGCCGGAACGAGCTGGTCGCCGAAATGGGCGTCGCGGGCTGCGCACGGTCCGACGGCTGACATCGACGCTCGCGCTCGACGCTCACCGTCGGGCGAACGGCCGCCCACTAGCCTCATCACGACTGTGAACGACCTCGTCCGTACTTCCCGCGCCGGCCGCATCCGGCGCCACGTCCGCGGTGCGCTGATCGCCGGCTCGGTGGGAGCGCTGCTCTCCGTCGCGCTCGGCGCGGGCGTCGCACACGCGGACAACGAGGTCATCGCCTCCGATCCCGCTGACGGGGCGATCCTCCAGGAGTCCCCGGCGGCGATCACGATCACCTTCGCCGAGGAGCTCGGGGAGCAGAACACGCTCTCACTGCAGTGCAACGCCGAGCTGATCACGATCCCGCGGGCCACGGTCGGCGACGACGCCCGGACGCTGTCGGTCGAGATCGCCACCCCGTTGCCCAAGGGCGGATGCATCGCGACGTGGGCGGTCGGCGACGCCGACAACGCCCCGAACGGCAGCGGCAACATCACCTTCAGCATCGAGAACGAGCCGCCGACCACCGAGACCACGATCGAGGGCGCGGTGACATCGACCACCGTCGAGACACCCACGACCACCACCGCCGCGGCGCCGACGACGCCGTCGAGCACCGTGGTCTCGCTCACCTCGGCCGAGACCGGTCGGGCACCGCTCTGGCTGGGCCGGCTCCTGTCGACGCTCGGCATCGCGATCCTGTTCGGCAGCCTGGTGACGGTCGCCGCAGCCTGGCCCGAGGGTGTCGAGTACCTCGTCGCCGTCAGGTTCATCCGCAGCTCCTGGATCCTCGCGCTCCTCGGCACGATCCTGTACGTGTCGGCCGGAGCGGCGGCGGTCAACGGAACCGGGCTCGGCAGCGGGTTCAACCCGAGCGCCTGGCTCGACCTCGTCGACGCCGGCTGGCCGGGGAGGGCGGCGCTGGCCCGCCTGGTGCTGGTCGTCGTCTCGGCCTGGGCCGCCTTCCGCCCCGATCGTGTGATCGATCCGACGACCCAACTCGCGGCGCTGGGGATCCCGGCGCTCGCCGTCGCCACCCTGGGCTTCAGCCGGACCGGAGGGGACCTCGCCGTCATCGGCGTGGCGATGGGCGTGCTGCACGCGGTGGCGATGGCCGTCTGGGTCGGCGGCGCGGTCCTCGTCGCCCGTGTCGTCCTCGCCGGACCCGGCGAGGAGGACCTCGTCCACGCCGTCCGGGGCTTCAGCCGCGTCTCCAACCCGGCGATCGTCGTGACCATCGTCACCGGCATCGTGCAGATGTTCCGGCTCGACGGCGGCGAGCTGTTCGGCTCCGGCCACGGCCGGGTCCTCGTCCTCAAGGCGGTGCTCGTCGCGGTGATGGTGTTCATCGCGATCTCGGCGCGCCAGTTCGTCAACCAGCGGATGGCGCGGGCCGAGGAGATGACCGTGCCACTGGCCGCCCGCCTCCGCAGGGCCTTCGGCACCGAAGCGGCGATCGGCATCGTCATCCTGGCGACGAGCTCGTGGCTCCTCGCGCTCGATCCGCCCAACATCGATACGACGCCGTCGATCAGTTACGCGGTCTCGGCCCGGATCGAGGTCCCCGAGGCCGATCTCGACGTCACGGTCAAGCTGACCCGCGACACCGTCGGGCCGGCCGGGATGGAAGTGCAGGTGCGCGCCCCGGAGAGCGGCCTCTCGTCGATGGAGGTCATCCTGACCGCGCCGCCCAACGACACGACCGCGACGATCACCCAGCCGGTCCCTCTCACCGGCGCCGGCGTCGCCGTCCGACTGGAGACTCCGGACGGCATCCCGCTCGAAGTGGCCGGCGATTGGACCGTCCAGGTCACGGCGATCACCCCGCTCGGCCCGGTGGCCAGCGAGCCGGTCCTGTTCACGATCAGCAACCCCGACGGAACGGTGCCCACGACAGTGATCACGATTCCACCGGCCAACACGGTGACGATCCCGCTCGAGGGTACGACGCCCGGCTGATCCCGAGGTGCGCGCACCGACGGGGTCCGCCCGCCGGTCAGTCGGTGCCGATGAAGTCGTCGAACGACAGCGGTTCGGCGACGTCGAGCTGGTCGTACCGGCAGCTCTCCGGCGTGCGGTCGGGCCGCCACCGCAGGAACTTCACCCCGTGGCGGAACCGCCCACCCTCGAGCTGGCCGAACGTCACCTCGGCGACCAGGCCCATCCGGATCGGGACGAACGAGAGATCCTTGCCGGCGTTCCACCTGCTGCCGGCCGACGGTGTCGACCCACCGGGCGCCTCGTCCTGCCAGTCGATCCACGTGCGCCAGGGGTGACCGTCGAGCGCGTCGTGGGTACGCGGCTCGAGTTCGGCGAGCAGCTCGGCCCGGCGGGCAGCGCTGAACGATGCGGCGACCCCGACCGAGTGCAGCTCGCCGCCCGAGTCGTAGAGACCGAGCAGCAGCGATCCGACCCCCTGGCCGTCCTTGTGAATCCGGTAGCCCGCAACGGCGCAGTCAGCGGTGCGCTCGTGTTTGACCTTGACCAGCGCTCGCTTCCCGGGCTGGTAGTCGCCGGCGAGCGGCTTGGCGATCACGCCGTCGAGCCCCGCGCCCTCGAACCGCCCGAACCACTCGCCGGCGAGCTCGCGCGAGGTGCTCGCCGGGGTCACGTGGACGACCGCGTTCGGGAGGATCCGGGCGACCAGGGCGGCCCGGCGCTCCGACATCGGATCGCCGAGGAGAGATCGGTCGCCGTCGGCGAGCAGGTCGAACGCGACGAATGCGGCTGGGGTCTCCGCGGCGAGCCGATCGACGCGCGACTGGGCGGGGTGGATGCGCTGCAGCAGCGCGTCGAAGTTCAGCCCCCGCCCGCCCGGGTCGGCGACCACGATCTCGCCGTCGACGACGCAGCGCTCGGGGAGCGCGGCTCGCAGCGGTGCGAGCAGCTCGGGGAAGTAGCGCGCCAGCGGCCGCAGCTTGCGGGAGACGAGTTCGAGGTGGTCACGATCGCGGAACACGATGCAGCGGAACCCGTCCCACTTCGGCTCGAACAACCAACCGTCGCCGTCGGGGATCGTGCGGGCCAGCTTGGCCAGCATCGGCTCGATCGGCGGCTGGATCGGCAGGTCGAACACCCCGTAGTCAGCCACCACCCCAGTCTTGCCGACCGCCGACGGCCCAGCGGCCCCGCCGGCCGGGTCAACCGTCGCACGCGAACCGGAAGCTTCCGTCCAGCTCGAGCGGGAGGACGAGCGTCCGCAGGCCGGACGCGGCCGCCCGGGCGCACAACTCCGCCCGGGCTCGTTCGTCGTCGACCCACTCGCCGCGGTACTCCGCGTTGAGCACCGGCTTGCCGGCGGCGACGAACGCCGCGTACGGCGCGCACTCGTCGAACTCGTGGCACTCCTCGTTGACGCTGAAGTCGAAGTGATCGATCAGCTCGGGGATCAGCTCGGCGGCGTTCTTCAGGGCGATCGCCAGGCCCCGCTCGTGCGCCGCCGCTGCCAGCGCGACGTTGAAGGCGACTTGGTCGGCGGCCGACAGCGGGAACCCGGAGTCGGCGCCGTAGGCCTGCACGTTGTCCGGCTCGACGCCGTCACACCCCTTCGCCGCGGCCAGGTCGAGGCGGGCGACCATCAGGTCGAGCACCTCGCGCGAGCGGATGTCGAGCCAGCGTTCACCTTCCCAGTCGTCGAGCGGTTCGCCGAGCACCGCATCCGAGAGGCCCGACACGTCCCCACGCCAGTCCTCCGCCGAGCCGGCCGAGAAGTAGCAGATCACGCTCACGCCACGGGCTCCGAGGTCGGCGATCAGGCGAGCGGGCGCGTCGAACAGGTCGATGTCGTACACGTCGACGTCGTAGCTCGTGTCGATCTCGCCGCTGAGCTGCCACTGCCACGTCGCTCCGACGGGAGGCCGGTACCAGCCGGCGATCGAAGCGAGGGGAGCGGTTGCGCCCGCCGTCGACTGCGCGTCGCTCGGCACGGTCGGGTCGGCGGCGACGAGCGGCTGACCGTCTACCGACGCATCGGTCGCGCCCGTGGGCGGCGCGACGTCGTCGGTCGCATCCGAGGAGCCACAGGCGGCGCCGATCAGGACGGCGACGAGGGCGGCGACCAGCGCCGTGCCCACGACGGCCGATGTCGCCCGTGACGATCTCGGTCTCGCTCCCACGACCCCGATCGTCTCACGGCCCTCATCGGGTTTGTGTGACCGAACATCACGACACCCGACGTGTTCGGTCACGCAAAATCGAGAGCGGGGGGTCACGGCCCTCATCGGGTTTGTGTGACCGAACATCACGACACCCGACGTGTTCGGTCACGCAAAATCGAGAGCGGGGGGTCACGGCCCCATCGGGTTTGTGTGACCGAACATCACGACACCCGACGTGTTCGGTCACGCAAGATCGCGAACGGGCTCCGCCTCGGCGCCGACCACTAGAATGGCCCGGTGACGAACCCGATGCAGGAGAAGCTCGACGATCTCGCGACGCGGCGGGATCAGGCCCATCACGCGGGATCACCACGCGCCGTCGAGCGTCAGCACGAAAAGGGCAAGCTGCTCGCCCGGGAGCGGATCGACTACTTCCTCGACACCGGCTCGTTCCACGAGCTCGACCTCCTCGCTCGCCACCGTGCCGAGTCGTCCGGACTCGACGGGCGCCCGTACACCGATGGCGTGATCACCGGCTGGGGCACGGTGAACGGCCGCAAGGTGTTCGTGTTCTCCCAGGACTTCACCGTGTTCGGCGGCGCGCTGGGCGAGGTCTTCGCCGAGAAGATCCACAAGCTGATGGACCTCGCCCTCAAGGTCGGCGCACCGCTGGTCGGGCTCAACGACGGCGCGGGCGCTCGGATCCAGGAGGGCGTCGTCAGCCTCGCCAGCTACGGCGGCATCTTCCACCGCAACGTCCTGTCGTCGGGCGTCATCCCGCAGATCTCGGTGATCCTCGGGCCGTGCGCCGGCGGGGCGGTCTACTCGCCGGCGATGACCGACTTCATCTTCATGGTGCGCGAGTCGAGCCACATGTTCATCACCGGTCCCGACGTGGTCAAGACGGTCACCGGCGAGGACGTCACCCTCGAGGAGCTCGGCGGCGCGATGAGCCACGCGTCCAAGTCGGGCGTGGCGACGTTCACGTCCCCTGACGAGAAATCGTGTCTCGACGACGTGCGCTTCCTGCTCTCGTTCCTGCCGTCGAACAACCTGGAGGAGGCGCCGATCGAGGACCTCGGCGACGATCCGGACCGGCTGTGCCCGGAACTGCGCGACATCCTTCCCGCCAGCCCCAACCTGCCCTACGACATGACCGAGGTGATCGGCCACGTGGTCGACGGCGGGGAGTTCTTCGAGTACTTCGCGCACTGGGCGAAGTCGATCGTGTGTGGCTTCGGCCGCATCGACGGACGAGCCGTCGGCATCGTCGGCAACCAGCCCAAGATGCTCGCCGGGGTGCTCGACATCGAGTCGTCCGAGAAGGCCGCCCGGTTCGTGCGCACGTGCGACGCGTTCAACATCCCGCTCGTCACGTTCGTCGACGTGCCGGGCTTCCTGCCCGGGGTCGACCAGGAGTACGGCGGAATCATCCGCCATGGGGCGAAGCTGCTGTACGCCTACTGCGAGGCGACCGTGCCGCGCATCCAGGTGATCACGCGCAAGGCCTACGGCGGCGCCTACGTCGTGATGGATTCCAAGTCGATCGGGGCCGACCTCTCGTTCGCCTGGCCGACCGCCGAACTCGCCGTGATGGGACCCCAGGGCGCGGTCGAGATCGTCTACCGGCGAGAACTGCAGCAGGCGGCCGACCCGACGGCGCGGCGAGCCGAACTGGTCGCGGAGTACACCGAGCGCTACGCCAACCCGTACACCGCGGCCGAACGCGGCTACGTCGACGATGTGATCGACCCGGCGGAAACCCGCCGCAAGCTGATCGCCGGTTTCGCGATGCTGTCGACCAAGCGCGAGGAACTGCCGCCGCGCAAGCACGGCAACGTCCCGCTCTGATGCGCGCCCCGTGCGGCGATGGCTCGATGCGGGCCACACCGCTATCGTCGAGGTCGTGACCGACACCCGTACCGGGATGCCCACGCCGACCGGCTTCGCCGTCTCACCGGCGCCGACCGACGCCGAGGCGGCGGCGGTGATCGCCGCCTACGAGGTGCTGTGGCCGAAGCCTGCTGTGGGGGCGACCATCGCGCCCACGTCGCGCGACACGGCATGGCGCTTCGGTAGCCGATGGTGGGCGCTGCCGGTCCCGGTCCGCCGCAACCGTCCCTGGCGCTGAGCGCGCGCGTCGCGGGTGCGCGCTGTGCGATCCCGGGCCAGGACGCGTGAACACTCTGACAGACTGTCGCCATGAGCATGCCACCGCCTGGCAACGTCCCGCCGCCCCCCGGTCCCGGCTCGTATGCGCCGCCTCCTGCGGGTGGGTTCGGAGCATCGCAGCCGCCCGGCTACCAGGCGTACCCGGCATCCTTCGGGGCCGGGCCGTCGCAGTTCGGCGAGGTCGCAGGGTTCGGCGTTCGGCTCGGGTCGTACCTGCTCGACGGATTGCTCTACGGGCTGCTGACGCTCCCGTTCCTCATCCCGGGCATCGTGCTGGTGGCGACCTCGTTCGGGGACTGCGTGACCGAGGGGAACCGGACGACGTGCAGCTCGATCGACGGCGGCTCGTTCCTCGGTGGGCTGGGGCTGATGTTCCTCGGTGGGCTGGTCGTGTTCGCCATCTACGTGTGGCAGCTCGGCCGGACCGGGCAGACGTGGGGTCGCAAGATCGTCGGCCTCAAGGTGCTGCTGGTGAGCAACGGCCAACCGCTCGGCATCGGCAAGGCGATCGGCCGCACGCTGTTCGCGTGGTTCATCTCGGCCCAGGTCTTCTACCTCGGCTACCTGTGGATGCTGTGGGACGACAAGCAGGAGACGTGGCACGACAAGGTCGTCGGGTCCCAGGTCTTCCGCGCCTGATCGGCGCCCAGCATGGACGTCACCACCGTCGCCGACGACCTGGTCGTGATCCACGACGGGCCGACCGTACGGCGGTACGAGTCGCTGGCCCCGGCGACCGAACACGACCTCGACGGGGTCCGCGTCAGGACGCTCGACCGCCCGGGCGGCGAGCTGCTCTGCCGCGTGGCGACCGTCAACGACGTGCACTTCGGGGAGATCGAGGCCGGCCGGCTCGACGATCTCGGCGAGGGGCCGATCCGGCGATCGGCGCCCGGCGAGCGGCCCTATCCCGAGACGATGAACGCCGCGGCCGCCGCAGAGATCGCGGCGATCGACCCGGCGGCGGTGATCGTCAAGGGTGATCTCTCCAACGCCGGGCGCCCGGAGGAGTGGGAGGCGTTCGAGGCGTGCTATCGGATCCCGTTCGGCGACGCGGCTGCACGTGGTGCGCGGCAACCACGACGCCTACGAGCACCAGGAGCGCTACGCCGGCGATCGGTGGATCGAGCTGCCGGGGACCGCGATCGCGCTGCTCGACACGACGATCCCCGGCGAGACGACCGGGCGGATCACCGCCGAGCAGTTCGACTGGCTCGAGGACCGTGCGGCGGCCCGGCGGTGCCGGTGATCGTCATGGGTCACCACCAGCAATGGATCCCGGGCGCGTCGGGCCGCCGCAGCGAGGGCTACTTCGGCCTCCACCCCGATGCCGAGCGACCGCCTCGACGAGGTGGCGGAGCGGCACCGTTCGATCATCGCCTACGCCGCCGGTCACACGCACCGGCACCGGGTCCGGACGCATGACGCGGGCCGGTATCCCGTCGATCGAGGTCGGGTGCACGAAGGACTTCCCCGGCACCTGGGCCGAGTACCGCGTGTACGAGGCCGGCGTGCTGCAGGTCGTCCATCGGATGTCGACGCCCGAGGCGCTCGCGTGGAGCGAATCGTGCCGCAACCTCTACAGCGACTTCGGCGTCGACTACGAGGCGTATGCGCTCGGCGCCCTCGACGACCGCTGCTTCCCCATCCCGCTGCGCTGACCGAGCTGACCGGCGGGCGTCAGATCGCGAGCAGGCCGACGGCGACCGCGGCGAGCGCGAGGCCGACCAGCTGCTGGCGCCGGATGCGTTCCTGGCCGACGAAGCGGGCGAGCACGACGGTGACGCCCGGGTAGAGCGAGGCGAGCACTGCGCCGACCGACAGCAGGCCGGCCCGGGTCGACAGGACGAAGAAGACCGCCGCCGCGGCATCGAGCAACCCGGCGAGGACGACCGCCCGCCGGGACCGCTGCGCCGGGAGGATGGCGGTGGAGGTCACGAGGGCTGCGCCGACGAACATCACCACCGAGATCGCCCTGGCACTGACCAGGGGCCAGTACCCGGCTGACTCGGCGGCTCTGGAGATGAAGACGAAGAACATGCCGAACCCGACGCCGGAGAGCAGCGCATCGGGAACCCCCGGCTGGCGCAGGATCGACCCGAGCGACAGTGGCTCCGAACGGCGGCGGGAGGTGGTCGCCGGCTCCCCCCGGAACAGCGGTCTGGTCGCGTGCGCGGCGACCGACGCCATGCAGACGACGACCAGCGCGAGAGCGAGCGAGGCGACGTCGCCGATCGCCAGGCCGTCGCCGGCGACGAGCGCACCGACCGGCCGTGACGCAGCGACCGCGGCGGCGAGCAACGCGGCGACGGTCAGCGCCACGACCGTACTGCGCATCGTCCGCAAGGGCATCCTGATCTCACCCGGTCGGGTCGCCGGCGACGGCGAGACGTCGACATCGGTGACGGCGGGGGCGGCGAGCGGCGCGATGCCGGGCACGATGACCGGCGCCGCGGTGTACGGCCGCTCGCCGGGCGGCGGCGGAACCGAGCGCAGCACGGCGGATGCCAGAGGCGGCGGCGGAACCGAGCGCAGCACGGCGGGTGCCAGAGGCGGCGGCGGAACCGAGCGCAGCACGGCAGGTGCCAGAGGCGGCGGCGGTGGCGGCGAGACGGCGCGCTGCACCGGCGGCGGCAGGACGGTGAGGACCGCTGCGACCGGCTTCGGTTCGGCTTCGCCGACCCCGACCGCAGCTGGGGTCACGGCGAGGGGCGTGGTGTCCAGCACCTCGGTGCGGTCGACACCGGTCGCGCCGAGCTCGGCCGGCTCGACCTGGTCCCCCGCGTCGGCCGTCGACCGGTCCTCGCCGGCTGGCGCAACGGTGGGCGGGCCGGCGGCCTCACGAACCGGTGCAGCGGACGGTTCACCGACGGCCGGTTCGGCGTCCCCGCTCAACGACACGAGCACGATCGCCGCGAGCGCGAGCAGGATCCCGAGCACGCCGAGCACGGTCACCGCCTCGCCGGTGATGATCCCGAACAGCGCCGGGATCGCCGCGGCACCCGTGGCCGTGATCGGCGCGACGACCGCCATCGAACCGCGGCCGAGGCCGCGGAAGAGCAGCATCGCTCCGAGCCCGCCACCCAGGCCGGCGGCGAGCCCCCAGCAGATGTCGGCCAGGGTCACCGGACCACCGACCGCTGGACCCGACCACCGGATGATGTCGGTCGACTGCGGCTCGGTCAACGCGCCGCGCACGTCGGCGACCATCGTCCACACGGGACCGAAATCGGTGGCGATCAGCAGCAGCGCGACGCACGACGGCGAGGTGCGTCAGGATGACGACGGAGACGGCCGACGACCGGCGGCTCGCCGACCCCGCCGCGTAGTCCGACGAACCCCAGCCGACCGCCGCCAGCAGTGCGAGCAGCGCGGCCATCGGGGATCAGCGGCTGTCGACGAGCGCGTCGCCGCGCTTGCGCTGGCGCGGAGCGACACCCTGCGCGCCGGCCTGTTCGACGGTCAGGTCGGGCGTCTCACCGTTCACCGCATGGTCGGGGATCGGCTTCGGCGACGGGGTCGAGCTGGCCCTCGACGACGCGACGAGCTGCATCCGCCCCTCGTTGTGGTTCGAGGTGAGGATCTTCTCGGCGGCGACGCCGGCCATCCAGTCGAGTCCGTCGAACCGGGCGTCGACCATCGCCCGCTCGAGCACGGCGGCCTCGATCAGGCGGCCGGGCGAGTAGCGCGCGAAGTCGCTGCTGAAGTGGCCGTCGAACACGCGGTAGGCCTCGTCGTCGATGATCCCGATGACGAACCCGGCGATCTCGCCGTCGATGATCATCGACGAGATCTCGATCTGGCCGATCGCGCCGTGGGCGAGGATCAGTCGGCGCCACAGCTCGCTCACCGACGGGTCGTCGAGGTCGCTCTCGCGGCCGGTGTCGTGGTCGCGCTCGACGTGGATCGCTTCGAGCGCGCGGCAGCACCTGCATGATCTCGAACTCGCTGCGGGCGACGGTCATCTCGACGTCGATGCCCGTCGGTCTCCAGACGGTTCCACGCCTTCTTGATCTGCCGGCGCATGTTGCGCGACAGGAACTCGGTGAGCTTGGGATCGTCGCCGAAGACGACCTGGGGCACCCACAGATCGGGAGCGATCTCGGCGTTGGGCAACTGCTGCGCGAGCAGCTTGCCGACCGGGTCACCCTCCTGGCAGCTGCTGGAGGTGCAGCGTCCACGGCTCGATCAGCGAGAGCTGGTCCTTGATGCCCTTGGTGAGGAGCTTCGACGCCCGCTCGCTGCGGGACGGGAACCGGGTGCAGGCGACCGAGCCGTGGCCCATCGCCACCACCTCGTGGCCGTGCTCGGTCTCGCGGTAGGCGAGCAGTGCGGCGGCCTCGACGCGGCCGGTGACGCGCTCGCGCACGAGGACGGTCAGCGGACTCCACTCGTCGTAGACCGACGCCCACGTCTCCATCCAGCGGGTCCGCGCCATCACCGGGACCTGCATCTCGGAGTGGAGGCTGCCGATCTGGGGGATGGCGGTCTTCAGCCCGTCGATGCCCTCGAGGATGTCGATGTCGAGCGGCGCGTTCTGTCTGGCTCTTGGCCGGCGGGCCGCGATGTTCGAGCTTCTCCTCGATCTTGCTGGCCGACAGCGGTCGCGAGAAGTGGTAGCCCTGCCCGTACGTGCAGCCGAGTCTGGTTGAGCCGCGCCTTCTGGTCGGGGTTCTCGATGCCCTCGGCGACCGTGGCGACGCCGAGGCTGTTCGCCAGGTCGACGACGGCCTTGACCAGCGCGGCCGACGTGGACGACGTCGCCATCTCGGCGACGAACGACTTGTCGATCTTGATCGTGTCGACCGGGAAGCGCCTGAGGTACGACAGCGACGAGTAGCCGGTGCCGAAGTCGTCGATCGCGACCTTGACCTTCATCGCCTTGAGCTGGTCGAGCGCGCGCGACCCGCGGTCGGTCTCCTCGATCAGCATGCTCTCGGTGATCTCGAGCGTCAGCGCCTCGGGCTCGAGGCCCGAGGCCGACAGCGCGTCGGCGACGTCCTCGAGCAGCTTGGGATCGTGGAGCTGGCGGACCGAGAGGTTGACGGCGATCGTCTGCGGCGCGTCGATCGCCGTGGTCGTTGCGCCACCGCATCACCTGGTTGCACGCCTCGCGCAGCGACCCAGCGGCCGATCGGCACGATCTGGCCGGTCTGCTCGGCGAGCTGGATGAACCGGTCGGGCATCACGAACCCGCGCGTCGGGTGGTTCCAGCGGATCAGCGCCTCGACGCCGCGCGACCTTCTCGGTCGTGCATCTCGACGATCGGCTGGTAGTTGAGCTCGAACTGCCCGCGCTCGAGGGCGACCTGGAGGTCGGTCTTCAGGTCGAGGCGCTCGATCGCCTCGAGGTGCATGCCCTGCTCGAAGAACTCGAAGCGACCCTTGCCCTTGCTCTTCGCCCGGTACATCGCGACGTCGGCGGCGCGCAGGATCGTCTCGGCCCGCTCGATGTTCGAGCGCCGCTCGACGGCGATGCCGACGCTGGCGGAGCACATGATCTCGCGATCGTCGATCAGGACCGGAGCCTCGAGGCTGTCCTGCACGCGCTGGGCGACGGCGACCGCGTCCTGGCGGTCGACCGCGCTCTCGAGCAGCACGGCGAACTCGTCGCCGCTGAGGCGGGCGACGAGGTCGTTGGCGCGGACGCAGTCGCTCAACCGAGCGGCGACGGCGACGAGCAGGTCGTCGCCGACCTGGTGGCCGAGGCTGTCGTTGATGAACTTGAAGTCGTCGAGGTCGACGAACAGCACCGAGACGACGCCCTCCTTGCGCTGGTTGACGAAGTTCTCGACCCGCTCGCCGAACAGCACCCGGTTGGCGAGGCCGGTCAGGGCGTCGTGGCGGGCATCGTGGCGGGCCTGCTGCTCCTTGGACTGCACCACGCTCATCAGTCCCATCAGCCGGACGAGCACGAGCGAGAACATGATCATCGAGGCGACGATCGTCAGGATCTTGTCGAACGGCTCGCCCCAGATCAGGTCGATCAGCGGCACGGCGAGCACGACGAGGAACAGCACGGCCAGGCGGGTGTCTGGTGATGTGGCCGATCGCGTTCTCGCGCGGGATCGACCCGCTCGCCCATCGACGGGTGGAGGGCACCGGCGGCGATGAAGGCGTAGAAGCCGAGCCAGAAGGCGTCGGCGAAGCCGCCGGTCTCGAACGTGCCGGCGCGAGTTGAGGATGCCGTAGATCGTGTCGGCGATCAGCAGGCTGAACAGCCCGACGGTCATCAGGGCGAACGTCGACTGGCGGAGGTGCACGGCGGCGACGAGCCGCGCGGCCACGGCGACGAGCGCCACGTCCATGACCGGGTAGGCGAGCGAGATCAGGCGACCCGAGAGGTCGATCGAGTCGTCGGTGACGTAGGTGTCCATGACGAGGATGCCGAGGACGGCGAACGTGGCGACGGCGACCAGACCGGCGTCGACGAGGCCGGCGACGTCGCGACCGGGCGACACCGTGCGCAGCAGCCCGATCAGGCCGATGATCATCAGCGGGTACATCCCGAGGTAGAACGCGTCGGC
Organism: Ilumatobacteraceae bacterium; assembly: GCA_963825565.1. Lineage (GTDB taxonomy): Bacteria > Actinomycetota > Acidimicrobiia > Acidimicrobiales > Ilumatobacteraceae > JBFGCT01. Next base: position 35,352 of record CAWGTW010000016.1, on the reverse strand, counting down.
GATCGAGGGGTACGGGCACCGACTCGCGTGGCGATCTCGAGCACGTAGTAGACGACGTCCGCGGTGAGGAACGAGGCCATCCCGGCGGCGACGAAGTACCAGGCACGCCGGTTTTCCGGCTGGTTGCGGCGGATCCCGTACGAGCACGGCGATGACGGCGATCAGGCCGATGCCGTTGTACAGGACCAGCTTCGAAAGACTCGTCACCTCCGAGAGGAAGTACGTCGCCGCGACGGCGACCACTCCCAGGAGATAGATCTTCCACAGGTTCGTCCGCATGGTTGAGTTTTCGGGTTTGAGTTCCGTCAACTTGAGATGAAGATGCGTTCGAGAGGCGTTCCACCAGCGATTTCGGGTCGGCCGACGGTCGCGCACACGTTGTGCGTTCCGGGATCTCACGCTCGGTGACCGGATCGCAACAGTCGGACACGATGCACGCGGGCAGGCGCGGCGGGCGGCACGCCGGCGGGCGGCACGCGGGCGGGCGCGGCGGGCGCGGCCGTGCACAGCGGGTAGGCATCCGCGGTCGGTGTCACACCCTCCCGCCATCATGGACGTCATGGTCCCGATGCTCATCCTCGTCTCCCTCGCGGCGGCACTCCTGGCGGGCGCTGTGGCCTATCGCTTCGCTACCCACCGCGCCGAGCGGGGGGCCGCCGAGCGCCAGCGCAACGACGAGGCGACGACCGGTGCACTCCAGGCGACCATCGACCATGCGGTGCAGCAGGCGATCCGCGAGATGCGCGAGCAGGCGATCGTCGAGCGTGACGCCGCGGTGCAGCACAGCGCGGCCCTCCAGCGCGACCAGCTCGATCAGGCCGCGAACCAGGTGCACCAACGCTTCACCGCCGACCTCAGCTCGAAGAAGGAGCTCATCGACGCCCGGCTCGACCAGGTCCACGGTGAGATGCGCAACGAGCTCGGCAAGCTGGCCGAGATGGTGTCGGTGCTCGGGCAGACCAGCGCCGAGAAGTTCGGCCAGGTCGAGAGCTCGCTGCGCGCCCACGTCGAGGTCGCCAACACGCTCGCCGACTCGACCCGATCGTTGCGCGAGGCCCTCGCCAACCCGCAGGCCCGCGGCCAGTGGGGCGAGCGCATGGCGGAGGACGTGCTGCGCCTCGCCGGGTTCCAGGAGAACATCAACTACCGCAAGCAGACCCAGATCGAGGGCGGCTCGGGCCGACCCGACTACACGTTCCCGATGCCCAAGGACCATGTGCTGTACATGGACGTCAAGTTCCCGATGGCGTCGTACCTGAAGTATCTCGAAGCCGGCTCGAGCGCCGAGCGCGAGGCGCACCTCAAGCGGTTCCTCGCCGACGTCCGGCTGCGGGTGAAGGAGCTCGCCAAGCGAGAGTACGCGACCGACGGGACCGGTGCGGCGGTCGACTACGTCCTACTGTTCATCCCCAACGAGCAACTGACCGGGTTCATCCACGAGCACGACCCCGCCCTGCTCGACGACGCGATGGGCCAACGGGTCGTGATGTGCTCGCCATTGACCCTGTTCGCGTTCCTCGGCGTCATCCGTCAGGCGTTCGACAACTTCATGATCGAGCAGACCAGCGAGGAGATCCTGGCACTCCTCGGCACGTTCAACACGCAGTGGCGCAAGTACGTCGATCAGGTCGACAAGGTCAAGAGGCGGTTCGAGGGCGTCGACAAGGAGTTCGAGGCGCTCGCCGGCACGCGGCGACGGGCACTCGAACGGCCGCTGGCCCAGATCGAGGCGCTGCGGCTCCAGCGGGGTCTGGCGGTCGACGGCGAGCTGTTCACCCTCGACGCGGGGTCCGACGACGAGACGGACACGCCGCCCGGCGGCACCGTGCGGCGGTTGGGAGCCTGAGCTCGACCGGTCGTCCGGGTCCGACGTCGGTCAGCGGACGAAGGCGCCGCCCGCCGGGACGTCCAGCGATTGTCCGAACGGCGCGACCGTCACGGTCGGCGTCGCCGAGCGCAGCACCCAGGTCTGCGCCTGCGTCGGCGCCCCGGGCCCGGGGCGGAACACGGCGACATCGGACTTCCCGTCGCCGTCGTAGTCGCCGGCGATCGGATCGTCGGAGGTCAGACCGAACCACACCACCGACAGGCCACCCGTCGAGCGGCGCTGCCACCACACCCGCTGCCCGCCGCTGTCGCGCACGGCCACCGTGTCGGCCAAGCCGTCGCCGTCGTAGTCGCCCGGTACGAACGTGTCGGTCCACAACCCGAACGGGAACACGACCAGACCGGAGTCGAGGCTCCGCAGGATCCAGTGCTGCGCCTGGCCGCCGACGTTGCGCACGATCGCCGCATCCATCTGCCCGTCGCCGTCGTAGTCGGCGGGAAACGCGAAGTCGTCACCGGTACCCCACGGGATCGACGTGACGTCGTTCCCCGGGTTGCTGTCGCTGCCGACGAAGTGGAAGACGCTCTGCCCGCCGGGCCCGCCCGGGCGGAAGACCGCCGGATCGGCCAAACCGTCACCGTCCCAGTCGCCGACGACTGTCGGATCGTCCCCGCTCGTTCCGAGCTCGACGATCCGGACGGCTCCACCGTTGCTGTTCTTGATGTAGAAGGTCCCCACCGGGCCGGGCCGCCACACCGCGACGTCGGTCTGTCCGTCGCCGTCGTAGTCGGCCGGCACGATGAAGTCGGTCGCCGACAGCCCGAACACATGGTTCACGACGGCGCCCAGCGAACCCTGGATCCACCATCGGAGGTTGCCCTCGTCGCGCACGGCGGTGACATCGGCCTTGCCGTCACCGTCGAAGTCGTAGTCCGGGGCCGCGTGGGCCACGACGTCGGCGAACACGGGGACCGACAGCAGCACTACCAGGGCTCCGATGCACGTCTTGGCCTTGCGTCGCTTCATCGATCGGTCCTTCCTCGTCGTTGCCGAATCATGCCACATGCTGGGGAGTCGGCGCGCCGGAACCGTCGAGCGCCCACCTCCAGCCGGCCACGAGCGGCGCGCAGTTCCACCCGGGCAACGCGGTCGCCACCGCAGACGTGTCCAGTCGCGGGCCGTCGATGACCGACGCGACGACCATTCGGAGGTACTGGCGGCGGGTCCATTCGGCACCTCCCGAACAGCGGAGCACGAACTCGACCGGTGGGACGGCCCGCCGCGGCACCATCGGTGTCCACCGGCGCGGCCCGCTCGATGCGGCCTGCATCGCTTCGACGACCTCGGCGACCGAGTACCGCCGGCCATCGGAGACGTTGAACACCGACCCGGCACACGAAGGCTCGACGGCAACCAGCGCGACCAGCCGGGCGAGGTCGCGATCGCTGATCAGGCAATGTCCGACGCCGTTCGGCACCGGGATCGGCCAGCGTGATCGAACCGCTCGGGCGAGGAGGAGATACTGCCCAGCGAGCCGCGATCCGTAGACGGCACAGACGCGCAACACGGTCAGTGCATCGCCGAGGACGGCACCCATGACTCGCTCGGAGCCGAGCTTCGACCGGCCGTAGGAGGTGTCCGGTTCGGTAGCCGCCGACTCGTCGCGATCGGCGCCGCTCGTCGGCCCGTAGACCGATGCCGAGGAGATGAACACCACCCTGGCCACGCCGGCTTCGTGCGCCGCGTCCGCCGTCGTGCGCGCTGCGCCGACGTTGTTCTCGACCAGGTCGGCCGCCTCCGATGCCGACCGCGGTCGCCGGTGCGCCAGCCCTGCGGCGTGCACGACATGCGTGATGCCGGTCATCGCCGATTCCAGCGCTCTGCGATCTCGGGCGTCACCGGCCACGACCTCGACCTCGCCGTCCGCGGCCCATGGCCACCCGCCCTGCGGAGCGCTCGAGCGTCGCGTGAGCACGCGCACCGGCGCCCCGGACGCCGACAACTCGTCGACGATCGCCGGTCCGATCGATCCAGTTCCCCCGGTGACGAGCCACCGGGGCGCGCCCTCGGCCGCCCGCGGCGAGATTTGCACTCCTCCCGGATCCATCGTGCGATACTCGCGCACGTGGCGCCCAGGATCACCCCCGATGGTCGCTGAGCCTCGCTCGATCTCGGTCGTCATTCCGGTCCACAACCGCCGCGAGACCACCCTCGCCGGCCTGCGGTCGTTGTGCGCCGCCGGCACGGACGGGCTCGACGTCCGCGTGGTCGTCGTCGACGACGGGTCGACCGACGGGACGGGCGATGCGATCCGTGCCGAGTTCCCGCTGATCGAGGTGATCGAGGGCGACGGCACGCTGCACTACGCAGGAGGAACGAATCGGGGAATCGAGGCCTCGCTCCGGCACGCGCCCGACTTCATCGTCACCGCCAACGACGACGCCGAGTTCGACTCTGCGCTGTTCGTCAACCTGCTGCGATGCGCCGACCGGAACCCGGGCGCGGTGATCGGTGCGCTGCTCGTCCGACACGAAGACCCGTCGATCGTCTTCCAGGTCGGGCTGCACTTCGATGTCCGCTACGGCGGCTGGCACGTCCCGCAGAACTGGCATGTCGAGGATCTCCCGCCCGGCGACCTCGAGGTGGAGACGGTCGTCGGCAACTGCCTCATGGTGCCGACCGAACTGGTCCGCGCCGTCGGCCTGATGGACGAGCGCCGCTTCCCGGTCGGCGCGGCCGACGTGCAGTGGGTGCGCCGCATGCAGCGGATCGGCCGGCGTTGCGTGATTGCGACCGACGCAATCGTGTTCTGCCGGGCCAACGACGTGTTGCCGGCGCTGCACACCCTCGGACCCCGGGAGGCGGTCAGGATACTGTTGTTCGACCGGACACATCCGTTGAACCTGCAGCGTCACTGGAGGGCGGTCCTCCACTCGGCGCCCTCGCGCCGGGCTGCGATCGCCGCGTTCACCGTGCAGTGCGTACGGCTCGGCCAGCGTGCTCTGCACATCGGAACATGGCCGCGTTGGCCCGATCCACCGATCCCTCGCCGATGACTGCCATCAACGTCGCCGTTGCGGCGCTGTCGACCGCGGTGCTGACCCTGGCGCTCACCTGGCCGCTCGCCCGCCGTCTCGCCGCGCTGGGCCTGGTCGACGAACCGAACTACCGATCGATGCACACCGGCACGATCCCGAGGGGCGGAGGCGCCGGGATCGTGGTCGCGACGACGGTGGTCACGATCGCTGCGATCGGCCTCGGGCTCGACGGTCGGGCGATCGTCACGCTCGGTGCGTCGCTCGGGCTGTCGGCGGTCGGCTTCTTCGACGACCGCTACAACCTCGCCGCCACACCCCGCCTGCTCGCCCAGTTGCTGGTCGCCGCGGTCGCGATCATGATGATCAACGACGACGCGCTGAACACGATGCGCACCTGGCCATTGCTCCCCGCCGCGCTCATCGCCACCGTGTGGGTCGTGGGCTGCTGCAACGCAGTCAACTTCATGGACGGGATCGCCGCGATCACGGGGTTGCACATGATCGTCTTCGGTATCCACCTCCTGATCGTCGGGTACGACGACGAACTGGTTCGCGTGCCCGCCGCGCTCCTCGTCGGTTCGGCCGTCGGCTTCCTCTATTGGAGTGCCTACCGGAACAAGGTCTTCCTCGGCGATGGAGGCGCGTACTTCATCGGCGCCTCGTACGCCCTCCTCGTCGTGGTGTGCTCGATTCGCACGACACCACCGCTCGTCGCCGCTGCGCCGTTCGCCGTGTACGCCGCTGACACCGCGACCGCGTTCACCCGTCGCGTCGCGCGGGGTGAGAAATTGAACGAAGGCCACCGCGAGCACGTGTACCAACGGCTCGTTCTGCAAGGACGGCGGCATCTCCCGATCGCCGGGTTCACCGCGCTCTGCTCGGCAACGTGCGGGGCCGCGGCGATCGCCGTCGATCGTGGGATCCTCGACGTCGCGGCCGGCGTCGCGCTCGTGATCGCTGTGTTGACCCTCTACCTCACAGCTCCACGTTGGATGCCACGGGGACTCGGCAGCGAACGACGATTCCGTCGGCGAGCTGAGGGAACCAGCGCACGATGACATCGTTCACGACCAGGTGGCGTCGGGCGAGACCGCCGCGATGCTCGGGACCGACGTCGTAGAACGCACGATCGATGACATCGAGACCCTGGCGGGTGCACAGGAGCTCGAGGGTGCGCAGCGAGTAATAGGCGACGTGATCGGGATGCACCGGCTCGGACAGCGGACCACGGCGCGGCCACGCGTACTGAACCGCCCGCAATGCGCAGTACGCGTTCACCGTCGTCAACACGAGCTCCGCACGATCGCGGACCATCAACGCCCGCAACGATCGGAGGAACGCGCCGGCATCGTCGACGTGCTCGATGACCTCGCCGGCGACGATCAGATCGACCGGGGGGATCTCTGCCATCCGTTCGTCGAGGCCGGCACGGACGTGGACCAGTTGGTCGTGACCGCGCCCGGCGAGGAGTTCCAGCCCGTCGGCATCGGTGTCGACCCCGACCAACCGGTCGGCGACGTCACCGAGGTGATCGTGGAGCAACGTTCCGGCCTCGATGCTCGCCGCCGTGTAGGGCGCGTTGGTGCAACCGACGTGGAGCACCCGTCGACCACGTGCCAACCCGACCAGGTGGCCGACCCGATCGATCAACGGTGGCAGCTCGCGGCGCATCACGAATCGAAGATACTGTCGGCGACTTGGAAGCCGAGCGTGCGCGCGATGATCCATCGGGCAGATCGGCGGTCCTCGGTCGACCGGACCGTTGGTGGACGCTGATCGGACTGGTCGTCGTCGGCGCCGTTGCCGTCGTCGCGACAGCGATCGGGTTCCGCCCGTCCACCCCGTACCCGTACCTGCTCCCGTGGATCGTGCTCACCGCCGCCGTCCTGGCGTTGATCATCATCACCGCCCCGGACGACCGCCGTGACGACGTGCTCGACCCGATCGTCGTCGCGATCGCGACCTACTTCGCGCCGTTCGCCGTCGTCGGTGCACTCCTGCTCGCGGGGGGTTGGGCGCAGCCGGGCTATCTCGCCCTGATCGCCGACCCCCGGCACGATCTCCCCCTCGCTCAGCTCTACCTGCTGCTCGGCATCGTCGCGCTCGCCATCGCGTCACGCCTCGCCATCGCGTCGCGGGTCGGTCACTGGGTCGACCGCCGCAGCCCGTCGATCGGGCTCACCACCCACCACTTGGCGGTTGGTCTGATCGCACTCCAGATCGCTGGTCTGGGTGCGACGTACTGGGCGTTCCAACGCGGGCTGGTCGGCTACCAGGTCGCGAGCGCCGGCCGCAGCGGAGCCCTCCCGGCCTACCTGGCCACCGTGACCATCCCGGCGCGCATCGGCGTGGCGATGCTGTGGACGCTGGACGGGGCGCCGCGGCGACCGTCGGTCCGCGCCGCGGCCGTCGTCTCGATCGGCGCCGTCGGCGTCGAGATCGCACTCGGAGCGAGCCGGGCGACGGTCGTCATCGCCGTGATGTCAGCGCTGTTCGGTGCGATCGCCGCCGGATGGCGACCACGCGCCGGGCGGGTTGCGGTCTGGCTCGCGGTGGGCTCGATCGTCGTTGCGTCGTCGATCGTGTTCGCGACGACTTTCCGCTCGTTGAAGAACCCGGCAGGACGCGAGCGAACGGTGAGCCCGACCGAACAGTTCGAACTCGCACTCGATGCGGCGGGCCGAACCCTGCTGCGCGGCCCGCTCGTGGTGCCCGACGCGTTCGACATCGCGGCCGACCGGCTCGAGGCCACCGGGCAGGTGGCCGTCGTCGTGTCCCGCTACCGATCGCTACGCGACGAGGAACGCGTGGCGGGGATCGACAACAGCGTCATCGACGCGATCACCGCCGGCGCGGTTCCGCGGTTGCTGTGGACGGGCAAACCGGACCCGCCCGACCCGCGAACCCTGTCGGAGATCTACTTCGAGAACGGAGAGAACTCCTTCGCCCCCACTCCGATGACCGACCTGCTGAGGAACTTCGGGCCGCTCGGCGTGCTGCTGGGGATGGCGATACTGGGCATCGGGCTCGGCGCGCTCGGCGTGTTCCGGCGATGCCGTCGGCACTCGATCGCGACGAACATGGTGATTGGCGCGGTACTGATCCGCGGGGTCTCCTACGAAGGGTTCTACGGTGCAATCGTCTCCGATTCCGTGCGGATCGGACTGGTCGCGATCTTCGCGGCGCTGGTGCTCCGGCTGTTCTCCGCGTTGGGTCCAGCCGCCGCCGACCCTTCCGACCTCCGGCCGGGCGACCGACCGGAGGGCCGTCGCGCTGCGGTCGTCTCGGTCGATCTCGCCCAGCGGGGAGGGCACCAGGGTGTCGCGGCGTACCTCCAGGATTGCCTCGAACGCCAGGGATGGACCGTCTCGGTCATCTCGCTGGCGACGAGCTCGCGAGACCGCAACAGCATGCGGCTGCTGGCCCCCCGGTCGTGGCGCGGCCCGACGGTCACCGACGAGGCCTTCGACGACCGGCCGTATCGACACGTCGGTTGCTGGCTCGCCGAGCTTCCGTTTCTCCGCGCCCGCCCGCGCTTCGCCCTCGACCGCGAGCTCGATGGCCACGACGTGATCGTGTTGGGTGTCGGTTCGTCGTTCTGGGCGCTCGCGGTCGCGCCCGATCGTCGTAGCCGCACGATCGTCGAGTTCGTGACCAGGTACGACGACGAGGTCGTCAGCGCGCTGGAGAGGGCGACCGGCTGGCGCCGTTGGTTCTGGCGGGTGCAGCGGCGCATCGTCGCCGCGCAGGAGCGTCGGGCGTTGGCGACCGTCGCGGCGGTCATCGTCCCGTCCGACGAGCTCGCTTCGTGGGCGATCGCCCAGGGTGCGAGCGACACGACGATCATCCCGCACGCGATCGGAGATCGATTCGAAGCGAACCCTGCCGCGGTGGTCGGGCCGACGACCGTTGCGGTGGCCCGCTGGACCGACCCGAGGAAGAACCTCGGTCTGCTGCTCGAGGCGTACGGCCGGGCGCTCGACATCGACGGATCGATCGGCACGCTCACACTGATCGGCACGCGGCCGCCGTGGGAGGAGCAGGAGGCGCTCGCCGAACGGGTCCACGCACTCGGCGATCGGGTCGGTTTCCTGGGGGAGATCACCCAGGCCCACCTCGTCGAGATCCTCCAGACGTCGCGCATGCTGGTGCTCGCCTCCGATCAGGAGGGCTTCGGTCTGCCGCTCGTCGAAGCGATGGCGTGCGGCTGCCCCGTGGTCGCGACGCGCTCTGGCGGCAGTGAGCTCACCGTGATCGACGGAGTGAACGGTCTGCTCGTACCGCGACGCGACGTACGAGCACTGGCAGAAGCGATCGTCAGGCTGGCGACCGACGACGAGCTGAGGCGGGAGCTGAGCCGAGGCGCCCGCCGCGCCGCCGATGTCTTCCGCATCGATGCGGTAGCGCCGGAGATCGGCGGCATCGCAGAACGGGTGGCTCAGAACGCAAGTTCGGCGAGCCTGGCGACGAGTGTCGAGGCATGATCGTCGGCCTCCCGCATGCGAACGGCGAACGAACGGGCGGCACTGCTGCGGCGCCGAAACGACTCGCCGTCCTCATCGACGAGTCGCTGCACCGCACGCCGTGCAGCCTCGACCGTCCGATCGACGTTCAACCCACCGTCGTCGCCGCCGAAGTCGAACGGCGTGGCGTGGCTCACGACGGCGACACACCCGCGGGCCAGCGACTCGTAGATCGCGTACCCGAAACTCTCGTACTGCGTCAGCAGTACCGACGCGTCGTGCCCGGCGAACACTTCGGCCGCCCGCCGGCCGTCGACCGGTCCGGCGAACACCACCTCGATCGGGGCGGGCAGCGCCGCCGCCAACGCCCGGCAGCGGGCGACGTACTCCTCGTCGGCCTCGGGGCCGACGATCGTGAACCGGACCGCGCCCTCGACCCGTGCCAGCGCCTCCAGCACGAGATGGACGCCCTTGCGCTCGACGAGTCGACCGACGTACACCAGGTCGAGGCACCCCGGGCGTTTCGGCTCGCGCGACACGACCGGGGGCACGTCGGGCAGCCCATAGGGGAAGTAGTCAGGCGTCGAACCGGCGAAGCGCTCGACGCCGGCGATCTCGGTCGGCGAGGCCACGAACCACGACACGCCACGGAACAGCCCGAGCAGTCGGCCGCCGACGAGGAACGTCCGCTTGCGGAGCGGCTTCTCCGACAACGCCTGGGCACCCATCTCCCCCTGCGACCAGATCACCACGACCGGCGCACGACGCGGCGCGGGTCGCAGCCGGGCCAGCGCTCGACCGATCAAGATCCGGATCGTGCGGCGCGAGAACGGGCTCGTCAACACGACCGCGTCGGGCTCGTAGCGCAGCACTCGGGTCCACCATCGCCAGGTCGCGGAGGGGACGTAGTCGATCGGTGTGCCACCGTCGTCGGCCAGGCGAATCTCGAGCGGATGGGGCGTGCGATCGCCGAAATCGTGGTCGGTGGTGACGATCACGCCGTCGACGCCGGGATCGGACATCACCGCCCGGACGCCGTGCGGCACACCCCCTCCGCCGGCGGACGGGAAGTAGTAGTCGACGACCGCCACCACGCGCAGCGCCTGACGATCCCGATTCGGACGATCGGATGAGGACGCAGCTCGATGCACCATCAGTGGCGTTCGCCTGGCTGTACACGGCGTGGGGTGGCGCCGAGATTCAACTCCTCCATCTCGCCCGCCACGCGCCGGAGGGAACCCAGATCACCGTCATCGCGCCGCGCGCCACCGACGAGACTCTACGCGCCCTCTGGTCCGCCGTTGCGCACCGATGGATCGACGTCGACCACCACATCGCCGTCTCCGAGCACGTGGTTTCGGCCCGGGGACCGGCGAGACTCCACCGGCTCGCTCAGCGACTCCGTCGTGGCGCCGACGCCGTTCGTGCCGGGTTCGAGTTCCGTCGGGCGGTGCGGTCGCTTCCGGCCGACGCCGTCGTGCATGTCGACATCCCGCCGTGGTCGGCGTGTTGCGCCCTCGCCGCGGTGGCGCGCACCCGTCCGGTCGTGCTCTGCTGGCACACACCGCTACCGCCGGCGACGAGCCGGCGAGCGCAGCTCGTGACCGCGAAGACCAGGCTGCTCGGCCGCGTGCGGGGGTTCGACGTCGTCGCCGCCAGCGAACCCGCCCGCCTCGACGCTGCCCGGGTCTTCGGACGCGATCGGTCCGACATCATGCTCCTCCCCGCCGGCTACGACCCCGACGAGATCGAGGCGGTCGAACCGAGCGAGGCGGACGAGGCGGTCGAGGCAAGCGATCTCGTGGTCGGCGTCGGGGCGATGGTGACGCGCAAGGGCGTCGACATCGCCATCGAGGCCGTCCGGCGCCTGCACGACCGAGGGCGGGTGGTGCGCCTGATCTGGCTCGGCGACGGCGATCAGCGCGCCACGCTCGAACGAGAGGTCAGGCGGTACGGGCTCGGCGACCTGATCGAACTCCGTCCACCGGATCGGTCGACGACGCACCGGATCGACGTCCTGCGCACCGTCGCTCGGTCCGCGGTGTACGTGCAACCGAGCAGGGTCGACGGTCTCCCGATCGCCGTGCTCGAGGCGATGGCACTCGGCCGGCCGGTGATCGCGACCAAGATCGGGGCGATGTCCGAACTCGACGGAGGAAGCGGGATCACGTGGGTCCCGGTCGACGACCCGGACGCGCTCGCCGACGCGCTCGCCGCCCTACTCGACGACCCTCGACAACGCCACGCGCTGGGTCGGCACGGGCGCGCCTTCGTCGAGGGTCGGTACGACATGCGACGGGCTGCACCGACCGCGTTCGACCACGATGCGCGCCTGCTCGCGACGATGCAGCGGCGTCGGCGACGGAGATCGGCATCGTGACCGATCGGAGACCGGACACCCTCGATCGCGGGAGCCCGCGCGTCGGCGCACGCGACACCGTCGCGCTGCTCGCCGCCTGGATCGCACCGATCACGGCAACGGTCATCGCGACACCGTTCGTCCTGCATCGCATCGGGCCGGCCGAGTACGGGTTGTACGCGATCGTCCTCGGACTGGTGGTGTCGATGGCGACACTCGGGATGTCCCGGCCGCTCGCCGTCTCCACCGCGGGCGGGGCCTCGGCGGGAGCGAGGCGGGCGACAGTCTGGGGAATCGTGCTCGCCGTCGGCGGTTGCCTCGCCGTCGCTCTGCTCGCGGCGCTGCTACCGCTGCGGTGGCTCGTCGGGACCGATGTCGATCCGGGTCACGCCCGCCTGACCCTTCTCGCCGGCGCGTTCGCGGTGCTCGGCACGGCGCTGATGTCGACCGTCTCCGGCCGCGCCCTCGGAGGATCGCGCTTCGTCGCGGTCGGGCTGATCACGGCCACGATCGGGATCGCCACCAGCCTCGGCTACGTGGCGATCGCCGCGACCCGCGGCACGGCGGCCGCGCTCGTCCTGTGGAACGGTTCGGTCGCCTGTCTCGGCGCGTTCCTCTTCCTGCGTGCCGGCCGAAATCGCCGGCCTTCGGGCACGCCGACTGCGAAACCCTCGGACGAGCACTCGGTCGAACCGCCGTCGATGTGGCCGTTCGTGATCGTCCAGGTCGCCGGCAACCTGGCGATCGTGATCGAGCGCGTCGGGCTCGGCGCGACGTCCGGGCTGGATGCGGTGACCGTGTTCGTCGTCCCCCACACGATGGTGCTCACCCTGCACGCCGGGCTGCTGTGGTTGACCGCGCCACTCCTGACCAGGGCGGTCCACCTGATGCGGGCCGGCAACGGCGAGGGACTCGAGCAGACGTACTGCGCGGCGAGCCGTCTCGGCGCCGCAGTGGCGCTGTTCGGTGGCGTCACGCTGGCCGTACTCGGTCACGGCGTGCTCGACCGCTGGCTGGGCGGGGACTCGGTGCTCGCCAGCGGACCGTTCCTCGTGCTCATCATCTACGCGGTCGGTCTGCCCCTCACGGTCGTCCCGTGGAACATCGCCGACGCGACCGGGCATGCCCGCGAGAACGCGATCGTCGGCCTGGCCTGGCTGGGTCTGGTCGTCGTGGGGGCGATCGCGACGCACTGGTTCGGCATCGACGCCACGGTCGTCGCGCGTGCGGCGATGGTCGTCACCCTCCCGGCGTACATCGTCCGCGTCGAGCGGAAGGCGATCGGCCCCTCGTCGACGTGGAACGCATCGTGGCTCGCTCAGCTCGCCTTGGCGGCGGCACTGGTCGGCGGCCTCGAACTGGTCCTCTGGATCGGGTTGGGGCGAACGGTCCCGGCCGCTGCGGCCGCCCTGCTCGGCGGGATCATCGTGTTCCTCACCGCGATGCCCCGCGACCTGCGCAGCATCTCGAACGTCGCCTTCGGCAGGGGCGGGTGATGAGCGGCATCGGAGCGCGGACGCCGACCGTGTGGATCCTGTCCGAGCTCTACCATCCCGAGGTCACCTCGACCGGCCACTACCTGACCCTGATCGCCGAGCGCCTGGCCGCCGACGGATGCGATGTCGCCGTCCTGTGCGGCCAGCCGACGTACGCCGCTCGCGGCACTCGTGCACCGCGCGTCGAGCGCCGGCGCGGCGTGACGATCCGGCGCTGCGCCGGAACGACGTTCGACAAGGACCACCTCGCCGGTCGAGCGGTGAACACGATCACGCTGTCCGCCTCGACGCTGTGGACGGGCCTCCGCCGAATCCGTGCGGGCGACCTGGTCATCGCAGTCACGAACCCGCCGACGATGCCGTTGGTCGGCGTGCTCGTCGCGGTCCTCCGGCGAGCCCACCTCGTCCCGCTGTTCCACGACATCGTGCCCGTCGTGCTCGAGGTCGCGGGGCGCCGGCCGTCGGGCTCGCTCGCCGTCCGGTTCGCTCGATCGATCACGTCGCTCGTCGTCGGCCGCGCGCGCACGGTCGTCGTCGTCGGCCGGCCCCTCGTCGCCGAGTTGGAGTCCTACGGACCCACCGCGGAGCTCGAGGTCATCCCCAACTGGTCTGACGATGCCGACGTCGTGCCGATCGCGCCCGAGGACAGCGCGATCCGGCGAACCCTCGGCCTCGTCGGTCAGCGGGTCGCGCTGTACGCGGGTACGTTCGGGAGGGCGAACGATCTCGAGACCGTGCTCGAGGCAGCCGCGATCCTCGCACCGCGCAGCGACATCACGGTCGTCCTCTGCGGGGACGGACCACAGCGGGCGACGATCGAGCAACGGATCGAGCAGCGCGGCTCGATCAACGTCGTCCTGACCGGCCCGTATCCCCGCGAGCAGCAGAGCGACATGTACGGCGTCGGCGACATCGTCATCGTCACCCTCTTGGCCGGGATGGGTCGGTCGAGCATGCCCAGCCGGACGTACAACGCGCTGGCCGCGGGGTGCCCCGTCGTCGCGTGCACCGACAGCGATTCCGAGTTGGCGCTGCTGATCGAGGAACACGACGTGGGTGCCGTGGTGCCGACCGGCGACGCCGCTGGTCTGGCCGCCGAGATCGTGCGGTTGCTCGACGACCCGCGGCTCGATCAGGTCGCTGCCCGCTCCCGTCGTGCCGCCGTCGGCCCGTGCTCCGCGGCGACCGCGCTGTCGTCGTGGTCGGCGCTGGTCGCACGGCTGCTCGAGCAACCTGCGGGCAGGTGATCGAAGCCGGTCGTGTCGCCGCCACCGGCTACTGAGGGGCGAGCGCCTGCCGGATCTCGGCGGTCGATCGCAACAACTCGATCACGGCCCTGAGATCGAGGAGCCCGCCACCGTCGGACCGGTAGTCGTCAGGCGGCGACTCGATCACGGTTCCCTCACTGAAGTACAGGGCGTAGTCGAGTCCGCGCGAGTCGCTCGGGATCCGGATGTAGTCGCCGAACTCCTCCGCGTTCAGCAGCTCCTGCTGCGTGGCGAGCGTCTCGTGCGGCTTCTCCCCGTGCCGTGTCCCGATGACCTCGACCGGGTGGGCGACGTCGAAGAGCTCTCGGACCGCCTCGGCGAGGTCGCCGATCCGGGCCGCCGGCGCGCGACGGACGAACGTGTCGCCCGGGATCGCTCGCTCGAGCGCGGTGTCGATCAGGTCGATCGCGTGATCGAGCGGCAGCAGGAACCTGGTCATCGCCGGATCGGTCACCGTGATCGGTCGGCCACTGCGGACCTGGTCGAGGAACAACGGCAGCACCGATCCACGCGAGAACATCACGTTCCCGTACCGCACGCACGAAACGACCGTCGTCGTCTCCCGGCGGGCGGCGGCGGCGACGACCTTCTCCATCAGGGCCTTGGTCATCCCCATCGCGTTGATCGGCATCACGGCCTTGTCGGTGCTGAGGCAGACGACGGAGCGGACGTGGTGATGCATCGCCGACTCGATGACGTGCGAGGTCCCGATCACGTTGGTCCGCACCGCCTCGAGCGGGAAGAACTCGCACGACGGCACCTGCTTGAGGGCCGCTGCATGGAAGACGACGTCGACGCCGCGCATCGCGCGGTCGACGCTGTCAGCGTCGCGCACGTCGCCGAGGTGGAATTCGAGCCGGTCGTCGGCGAGCTCGGTGCGCATCAGGTGCTGTTTCGTCTCGTCCCGGCTGAACACCCTGATCTTGCCGCACCCGTTGGCGAGTATTCGCCGCACCGCGGCACCCCCGAACGATCCCGTCCCGCCGGTGATCAGCACGATGTCGTTCTCGGTGATTCTCACTGCCTTTTCCCCCCGGCACGCCAGCTGACTACCACCGCGCTCACCGCTACTGTGTACCGCATGAGGCGGGGCGCAGACGAACGTGCGCCACACCACGTCGTCGTCCTCGGGGCCGCCGGGCTGCTCGGCCACGTCGTCGTCGACACGCTGGTCGAAGCCGTCGACGAGGTCACCGGACTCCTCCGGCGACCCACCGCCGAACTCGCGTGGTGGCCGCCGTATCGCGACGGGAACGACCGGCTCCGGCTGATCGACGGCATCGATGCGACCGACTGGCCGCGGCTCGGTCGAGTGCTCGACGAACTCGAACCCGACACGATCGTCAACTGCGTCGGCGTGACGCCGAGACGGCCGAGCGCCTCCGATGCAGTCGAGGTGATCGGTGTCAACTCACTCCTCCCCCATCGACTGGCGCGCTGGTCGGCCGAAGCGGGTTGCCGGCTGATCACGATCAGTACCGACTGCGTCTTCGGGCACGAACCGGGAGGCTTCACCGAGGACGACACCACCGATGCCAGCGACCTCTACGGACGGAGCAAGGCGCTCGGGGAAGTGCGCGCCGGTGGAGCACTCACCCTCCGGACCTCGTTCATCGGCCGCGAGCTCGTCGGACGCACCGAGCTGCTCGAGTGGTTCCTCTCCAACTCCGGCGGCACGGTGGCCGGCTACAGCGACGTCTGGTACTCCGGCGTCCCCGTTGCGACCGTGGCATCGGTCGTGCGACAACTGACCACCGGTCACCGACACCTCCACGGGCTGTACCACCTCGCAACGGAGCCGATCTCCAAGCTCGAACTCCTCCGCCTCGCCAACGATGCCTTCGATGCAGGGGTGACGATCGTGCCCGACCCGACGACGACCAGCCATCGGACGCTCGACGGGAGCCGCCTCCGCCGGCTGCTCCCGATCGACCCCGTCGACTGGACCGAGGCGTTGACCGCGCTCGCAGAGGATCATCGCTACGACCTTCGTCCGGATGCGAGGCTGGCGCGATGAAGGTGATGACCATCGTCGGGACCCGCCCCGAGGTCATCAAGATGAGCCGCGTGATCCACGAGCTCGACCTCGTCACCCAGCACGTGCTGGTCCACACCGGCCAGAACCACGACTACGAGCTGAACCGGGTGTTCTTCGACGAAATGGAGATCCGCGAACCCGACCACTTCCTCGGCGTGGCGTCCGACACGGTGGCCGAGACGATCGCCAGGGTGATCGCCCGGTCCGACGAGGTGTTCGAGCGCGAGCGTCCCGACGCCCTGGTGCTGTACGGCGACACGAACTCGTGTCTGTCCGTGATCCCGGCGAAACGCCGCAGGATCCCGGTCTTTCACCTCGAAGCCGGCAATCGCTGCTTCGACGAGCGGGTGCCCGAGGAGCTCAATCGCAAGGTGGTCGATCACCTGAGCGACATCAACGTCGCACTGTCCGAACACGCCCGCCGCAACCTGCTCGCCGAGGGCCTTCCGATCGACTCGATCTTCGTCATGGGTTCACCGATGGCCGAGGTGCTCGAGCACCACCGGACGGCGATCGCCGCGTCGACAGCGACGACCCGACGCCAGCTCTCGCCGGGGGCGTTCTTCCTGGTCAGCGCCCACCGAGAGGAGAACATCGACAGCGACCGGCAGTTCGCCGGCCTACTCGACGTGCTCGACGCGCTCGCCGCGCGGTGGGACCTGCCCGTGCTCGTCACGACCCACCCCCGGACCCGGCGGCGACTCGAGGCGTCGGCCCACCGTCCCGACGAGCGGATCAGGTTCGAGCCGCCGCTCGGGTTCGTCGACTACGTCCGCCTCCAGCTCGACGCGCGATGCCTCGTCTCCGACAGCGGAACGATCGCCGAGGAAGCTTCGATGCTCGGGTTCCCGGCGGTCACGATACGGCAGGCTCACGAGCGACCCGAGGGGATCGACGCCGGCGTGGTCGTGCTGAGCGACCTGGTGCCCGAGCGCGTGATCGACGCCGTGTCGATCGCCGTCGATCAGCACCGACGCTCACCCGGGCGACGGCCGATCGCGGACTATGACGTCCCCGACTTCTCGCAGCGGGTCGCCCGGCTCGTCGTCGGCTACGTCGATCGTGTGAACCGGACGGTCTGGTCGAAAGAGTGGGATCGCACAGCTCCCGATTGAATCCCTCGCTGTGAGCCAACCCGCATTCGACTTCGACGATGTCGAGCTCGACGATGCGACGAACCCGACTTACACCGTCGGCGAGTTGGCCGAGGCGATCAACGACCAGTTGCGGCGCGGGTTCCACGACGGCGTCTGGGTCCGCGGCGAGATCGACGGCTTGCGCGACAGCGGCCCGCACACCTACTTCTCGCTGGTCGAAGACGGCGAGCGCGGCAAGGCGGTGCTGTCCGTCCAGCTGTTCGCGCCGATGAAGCGACGGTTGCTGCCGATCCTCAAGCGCAACCGGCTCGAGTTGCGCAACGGGATGAAGGTGCGGATCTTCGGCCAACTCGATTTCTACGCTCAGGGCGGACGGCTCGGGCTCAAGATGGCCGGGCTCGACCCGCGCTACACGCTCGGCGAGATCGCGCAGTCCCGCGACGAGATCATGCGCCGGCTCGTCGCCGAAGGGCTGATCGACACCAACCGTCGGTTGGTGCTGTCGCCGGTGCCGCTGAACGTCGGCGTGGCGGCCAGCGTCGAGTCGGCGGCCTGGCACGACTTCCGCGACGAGCTCGAGCGCAGCGGATTCGGCTTCCGGCTGGTCGTGGCCGACACACGGGTACAGGGCGAGTTCGCGGATCGGATGGTCGCCGGTGCGATCGCCACGCTCTCCCGGCGCGCCGATCTCGACGCGATCGTCGTCATCCGCGGTGGCGGGGCGCGCAACGAGCTGGCGGTGTTCGACGCCGAGGTGATCGCCCGCACGATCGCCCGGGCACCGGTGCCGGTGATCACCGGCCTCGGTCACGAGATCGACCGCAGCGTCGCCGACGAGGTGGCCCACACGGCACTCAAGACTCCGACCGCCTGCGCCGGCGAGCTCGTCGACCGGGTCAGGGAGGCGATGGCCGAGGCCGAGGCGAGCTGGCGGGCGGTCACCCGCACGGCTTCGACGGCGCTCGACGAGGCGAACAACCGTCTGCGCGATACTGCGCACCGAATCGCCCGACACACGCACGCCGCCGTCGAGCGCGCCGACGAACGCCTGGGCGTCCGCCGGCAGCGGCTGGCGGTGCTCGGCCCCGGGGCCGCGAGCCGCGCCGGGGATCGGCTCGACGCGCAGCGGACGCTGCTGATCGAGCGAGCCACGAACCGCGCCGCCCGCGAGGTGGACCGCCTCGAGCTCGCCGCGGCCCGGGTCGCGGCGCTCGATCCGGCCGTCCAGCTCGCCCGGGGGTGGAGCATCACGCGAACGGCCGACGGCGCGGTGGTCCGCTCGGCGGGTGCGCTTGACACCGGAGCCGTGCTCACCACGACGCTGATCGACGGCGACATCATCAGCACGGTCGACGCCGTCCGCCATGTCCCGCCGGGAGTCGAGCCACCGCCGACCCGGCCGATCACCGAGGAGAGCAACGATGGCTGACCCACCCAGCAGTGCACCCGCCGGGGAACCCGGGTACGCCGACGCGCTGCGCGAGCTCGACACGATCCTGCGCGAGCTCGAAGCGTCCGACGTCGACGTCGACCGGCTGGCCGAACGAGTGGCGCGGGCGTCGGAGTTGATCACGCTGTGTCGGCGCAAGATCATGGCCGCGCAGGTTCGCATCGAGCAGGTCACCGCCGAGCTCGACTCGATCACCGACGACCCCACCCCGCGCTGAACCAGCGCGCGCGGGCGTGCCGATCCGGGGTCACGGCCGACCATCCATGTCGCGATGCCCCGAAGATCGACGGCGTCACCGCCTGATGGCGCCGCAACCCGGATGCGTCGCAACCCGACGGCACCCTCACGGCCGGCAAACAGCGTCCTGCCGATTCACCCGACAGGACGAGCTCCGATGGGCGACCTGACCCGACGACCACGCGCGGCCGCCGGCCGGGCGGCGACCGGGACCGGGCACCTCTCGAAACGACCGCCGGTAGCCTGGTCACCGTGCCTGGAACCGCTCCGCTCGAGGTCGTCGTCATCGGTGCCGGCCTCGGCGGGCTGTCCGCCGCCGCCCACCTGCGCAAGGCCGGCCACCACGTCACGATCGTCGAACGCGACGCGATGCCCGGCGGCCGCGCCGGGATGATCATCACCGACGGGTTCCGGCTCGACAACGGGCCGACCGTCCTGACGATGCCCAACCTGCTCGAGGAGGCATTCAACGCCGCCGGTGCCCAGATGGCCGACTTCGTGACGATCAAGCCGGTCGACCCGATGTACCGGGCGGTGTACGCCGACGGGTCGACGCTGTTCGTGCGCCACGGGCGCGAGGCGATGACCGAGGAGATCCGCCAGTTCTCCGGTGCCAAGGACGCCGCAGCATTCGGGCGGTTCTGCGACTGGCTGGAGCGGCTCTACCGCGCGGAGATGGACTCGTTCATCGATGTCAACTTCGACTCGCCGCTCGACCTGATCCGCCCGTGGCGGTCGGGCCTCGAACTGGTGAAGCTCGGCGGGTTCGGCAAGCTGGGCAAGAAGGTCGCCTCGTTCTTCGACGACGAGCGGCTCCAGCGGATCTTCAGCTTCCAATCGATGTATGCCGGGCTGGCACCGTACGAGGCGCTGGCGCTGTACGCGGTCATCACCTACATGGACTCGGTCGAGGGCGTGTTCGTCCCCGAGGGCGGGATGCACGAGATGGCGGCCGGGCTTGCGGCCGCAGTCGAGAAGGCGGGGGTCGACATCCGCTATTCGTCGCCGGTCACCAAGATCCTGCGCGATCCGACCGGGCGCGTCGTCGGCGTCGAGATCGACGGTTCCGAGCGCGTCGAGGCGGACGCCGTCGTCTGCAACGTCGACCTCCCCGTCGCCTACCGGGAGTTGCTCGACGGCGTCGACGCGCCGCGGGCGGCGCGTACCGGCAAGTACTCGCCGTCCTGCCTGTTGTGGGTTGCCGGGGTCCAGGGCCTCCCCCCGGCCGATGCGAGCCACCACAACATCCACTTCGGGCGCGATTGGGACGCGTCGTTCAAGGCCCTGATCCACGACGGTGTGCGAATGCCCGACCCGTCGATCCTCGTCACGCTGCACAGCCTCGACGACCCGTCGCTGGCACCCGAGGGATGTTCGAGCATCTACGTCCTCGAACCGACGCCGAACCTGTCGGGCACGATCGATTGGCGCCGCGACCGCGACCGCATCGTCGAGGACCTGCGGGCACGGGTGGCGGGCCTCGGGTACCCGACCGACGTCGTCGTCGAGGAGATCTACGACCCGACCGACTGGGAGCGCATGGGGATGGAGCAAGGTACCCCGTTCGCCCTCGCCCACACCTTCCTGCAGACCGGTCCGTTCCGCCCGAACAACGTGAACAAGAAGGTGCCGGGCTTGGTGTTCACGGGGTCGTCGACGCTGCCCGGCGTCGGCGTGCCGATGGTGCTGGTCTCGGGCAAGCTCGCCGCGGCGCGGGTCGACGAGTACGCGGGCCACCGCCGCTGACCATGGCGCTCGCCAAGGTCAGGCACCTGTTCCGCGGCCCGCTGCCGCCGACACCGACCACCCAGCTCCTGCCCGAGGGTCCGGTCACGCTCGACGAGAGCTACGCGCTGTGCCGGGAGTTCAACAAGCGCCATGGCACCACGTACTACTGGTCGACCAAGGTGCTGCCGCGCATCAAGCAGCATCACGTCCACGCCCTGTACGCCTTCGCCCGCTACGCCGACGACATCGTCGACGAGGTCCCCGAGCACGGCGGCCGCGACGTCCCCGTCGACGAACGCGAGCGGGCGCTCTGGTTGTTCGGCGAGCGGTTCTTCCACGACCTCGAAGCGGGACGATCCGATGATCCGGTACTGAAAGCGGTCGTTCACACCGTGCGGGCCTTCGACATCGACCCGGACGCGTTCCGCCGCTTCCTCCGCTCGATGGGCATGGATCTGACCGTGACCACGTACGAGACCTGGGACGACCTGCTCGGGTACATGGACGGCTCGGCGGCGGTGATCGGCGAGATGATGCTCCCGATCCTCGAACCATCCGACTACGACCGCGCCCTCCTCCACGCCCGCGACCTCGGCGATGCGTTCCAGCTGACGAACTTCCTGCGCGACATCGGCGAGGACCTCGACCGTGGCCGCCAGTACGTCCCGCAGGAGGACCTCCGCCGGTTCGGCGTCGACCTGACCGGGCGCGCGGTCACCCCCGGCTTCGTCGAGCTGATGGAGTTCGAGATCGAGCGGTGCCGGGCGCTGTACGCCTCCGCCGAGATCGGGATCTCGATGTTGCCCGACCGCTCGGCGCGCTGCGTGCGTGCCGCTCACACGCTGTACGGCCGGATCCTCGACAAGATCGAGGCCCAGGGCTACGACGTGTTCACCTCCAGGGCGACCGTGTCGACGGCGGAGAAGGCCCGCGTCGTCGCCTCCCTGCTCCGCCCATGACCCGACGATGAACCCGCCGATGACCCGACGCGCCGACCCATCCCCCGGTTCGTGTGACCGGACATCACGAACCCCGGCATCTTCGGTCACACGAATCCGGGGCCTGCGCGTGAGACCGCACCACGGTTTGTGTGACCGAACATCGCGAAACCCGACGTCTTCGGTCACGCAAATCCGGGAGGGCGGGTGAGCGGGCGCAGGGTTGCGCGATCGGCGGGGACCGTCTCGGCGGTGGCCACGGTCGCGGCGATGATCGCGACGCCGCTCGTCCGTCAGCGCAGCCTCGCCCGGCGTGCGCTTTCGACCGTCGTCGTCACCGGGCTGTTCTCGGCGACCACGGCCCGCGCAGTGCAGAGCTGGGGTGCGCCGCGGGCAGGCGTCGCTGCCACCGCGATCGTCGGAGTGACCGCCGCGGTGGAGCGGATCGGCACCGAGACCGGGCTGCCGTTCGGCCGGTATCGCTACACCCGCGCGCTGCGGCCGGAAGTGGCGGGCGTGCCGGCGATCGTCCCGCTGGCGTGGTTCGCGATGGGCCTCCCGGCGCGAGAGGTGGCTCATGCCGCGCTCGGGAGCCGATCCGGCCGGGCGACCCGCGCGATCGTCGGGTCGGCCGCCCTGACCGCATGGGATCTGTTCCTCGATCCCCAGATGGTCGGCGAGGGCTATTGGCGATGGCGGCGGGTCGGGCGGTACCGAGGCATCCCCGTGTCGAACTTCCTCGGGTGGTTCGTCACCGGTATCGGGATCATCGCCCTCCTCGATCTCCTCCTCCCGCCGACGGACGATCCTGCCAGGGCCGACGCGGTGCTCGTCGGCGAGTACGCGTACATGGGCGTCATGGAGACGGTCGGCTTCGCCCGCTTCTTCCGCGACCCGCTGGTCGCCGCCGTCGGCGGATCGGCGATGTTGCCGATGGCGGCGGCCGCGGTGGCCGGGAAGCTCCGTGGCTGAGCGGGCACCGGCGGCCCGGCGGATCGTCGTGATCGGCGGTGGTGTCGGAGGAGTGGCGTGCGCGATCCGGCTCCGGGTCGCCGGCCACGACGTGGCGCTGTTCGAGCGCAACGAGTCGGTCGGCGGCAAGGTCGCCACGCTCGAACGGGACGGCTACACGTTCGACCTCGGTCCCTCGCTGCTCACGCTCCCTCAGGTCTTCGACGAGCTGTTCCAGCTGGCGGGCACGTCGCTCGACGCGCAGCTCGACGTGCGCCGTCTCGACCCGCAGTTCCACTACCACTGGCGCGATGGTTCGAGCCTGATCGTCCACGACGATGCGAAGCTGCGGGCAGCTGCATTCGAGGATTTCGCTCCGGGCGCCGGAGCGGCGTGGGAGCGCTTCGACGCCAAGGGCCGCACGATCTGGGCGGTCGCCGAGCGAACGTTCTTCGCCGGGCCGATGTCGAACCCGTGGTCGTTGTTGCGGCGCATGCGTTCGCCGAAGGACCTGTTCGACATCGATCCGCTCCGCTCCCTCAACCGGGCGGCGGCTGCCTCGTTCGACGACGACCGGCTCGTCCAGTGGGCCGGTCGATACGCGACCTACTCCGGCTCGTCGCCCTACGCGGCGCCGGCGACGCTGGCGTGCATCCCACACATCGAGGCCGAATACGGCTGCTGGTACCCGATCGGTGGCCTCGGAACGCTGCGCGACGCGCTCGCCCGCACGGCGGCGGCGGTCGGCGTCGACGTTCACACCGACACCGAGGTCGTGCGGGTGTCGAGCACGAACGACGGGGTCGACGGCGTCGTGCTCGGGAACGGGCACGAAGTCGGCGCCGACATCGTCGTCGTCAACGCCGACGCCGAACACCTCTACCGCGACCTGCTCCCCGACGACGCTGCACTGCGCAGCGTCGAGCGGGCCGAGCACTCGACGAGCGGGTTCGTGATCTGCGCAGGGGTCGAAGGGTTGACCCCTGGTCTCGGCCATCACAACGTGTGGTTCTCCGACGACTACCGGCGGGAGTTCGGCCAACTCGCCGACGGCGAACTCGCCGACGATCCGACGATCTACGGATGCGTCTCGTCGGTCACCGACCCGTCGCAGGCCCCCGAAGGACACGAGAACTGGTTCCTGCTCGTCAACACCCCGCCCGACATCGACGTCGATGCCGGGTCGTACGCCCAGGTCGTGCTCGACCGGCTCGCCGGCGCGGGCGTCGACCTCCGGCACCGCACGGTCTTCACCGAGACGATGACGCCGCACGACATCGCCGAGCGCTATCGCTCGCCGGGCGGCGCCATCTACGGATCGTCGTCGAACGGCCGGCGTGCGGCGTTCCTCCGGCCGGGCAACCGTGGGGCGCGGGCCGGGCTGTACCTCGTCGGCGGATCGAGCCACCCCGGCGGTGGGCTCCCGCTCGTGATGTCCGGCGCCCGGATCGTCGCCGACCTGATCGCCGCCGACCTGTCGTGAGCCGGACCCGGCGCCTCGTGCGGTCGGCCGCCACAGCGGCCCGCCTCGCCGGGGCGATCCTCGCGTTCACGCGGCTGGCGCGCGCAGCGCGGGCCGCACCGCCCGTCCGACCGCTTGCTCGGCCGCGCACGTCGATCAGCGTCGTCGTCCCGGCGCGCGACGAGGCCGGCCGCCTCGGCCCGCTCCTCGATTCGATCGTCGGCGCCCCGGGGGTCGACGAGGTGATCGTGGTCGACGACCGATCGACCGACGACACCGCCGAGCTCGCCAGGGGCGCCGGCGCGACCGTCGTCGATGGAGCCCCACTGCCCGCCGGGTGGGCGGGAAAGGCCTGGGCCCTCCAGCAGGGGATCGCGTCCGCGAGGTCGGAGTGGGTGGTCACCCTCGATGCCGACACGCGTCCGAACCCGGCGCTCCCGTCGGCCCTGGTCTCCCGGGCGCTTGGCGAACGCCTCGACCTCGTGACCATCGGTGGGCGATTCGAGTGCCCGACGCCGTCCGCCCGATGGCTGCACGCTGCAATGCTCACCACCCTCGTGTACCGGTTCGGTCCGCCCGGCGTGCCGACGGCACCGGATCGGGTGATGGCCAACGGCCAGTGCACGGCGTTCCCGCGGGCGAGGTTCCTCGACCCCGGCATCCTCGGTGGGGCGGGAATGGAGCCGGTCGCCGGCGAGGTCGTCGAGGATGTCGCCCTCGCCCGGAACATGGCGTCACACGGTGCGCGGGTCGGGTTCCTCGACGGCAGCGAGCTGCTGACCGTCAGGATGTTCGAGACGCTCGGCGAGACCTGGCGCGGCTGGGGCCGATCGTTGGCGCTGCCCGGTGTCGAGCCACGGCGCCGGCAGCTCGTCGACCTCGCAGTCGTCGCGCTGGCACAGGCACTCCCGCTCCCGCGGCTGCTGCTCGGTTGCGGTGACTCCCTCGACGTCGCGCTGGTCGCCGGACGGCTCGGGACGCTCTGGGGAACGCGTCGCTCCTACGACCGCAACGACGTGGCCTACTGGCTCAGCCCATTCGCCGACGTGCCGGCCGCGGTAGCGATCGCGTTGGGCATCCGCCGCGGCACCCGCCAGCGCTGGCGCGGCCGCGCCTACTCCTGAACGGTGGTTCGCTCGCCGGCCCCATTGAGCTGATCGGTGGTCTGTCTGGTGCCTGACCCCGAAGAGACTTGGTCGCTGACCCCGAGGAGGTCAGCGGCGGGCGTTCGGGCCGGCGGTGTCGGATCGCGCCGCAGTCAGGAACCGGATTCCGATGAACGTCATCAGCACGCCGGTCGCCGCGGTGCGGTACGGGCCGTCGACGACGAGCTGAGCGATCGGGAACGCGATCATCCCAACACGGGCGCCCCACGCGAAGGATCGTGTCGATGCGAACACGACAAGGAGCGCGCCGATCGAGATGGCAAACGCCAGGGGGCTGAACACGATCGTGCCGCCGACGAACGTCAGCACGCTCCGACCACCGCGGAACCCCGCGAAGATCGGGAACGCGTGGCCAACCATCGCCGCGCCCGTGCCGACGTAGGCCAGGCCCCAGACACCGGGGTCGGCAAGCAGCAGCCCGATCGCAGCTGCCGCCGTTCCCTTGGCGACATCGCCGACCATCACCGGGATCGCGGCGCGCCTGCCGAGGGTCTCCTTCGCGTTCCAGTAGCCGGGGTTGCGATCGCCGGTCTCGCGCAGGTCGCCGACGCCTCGCCGCCGGGCCACGAGGTTGGCGATCGGGACCGACCCGATCAGGTAGCCGGCGACGATCGTGACCAGCACATCGAGCTGGGTGCCGGTCAACGAGTCCATCTGATGACAGCATGACCGATCGATGGCCCGGATCGCTTCCTTCCACCTCGTTCGCGAACGTCCCGGCCGAGCGCCGCTCGCGCTCGTCCGGCTGGCGACGGACCGGCCCGCGCTCTCCCGGACCGCCGGGCTCCGGTTCTGGCGGCTGCTCGGCACCGGTGCCGGGAGCGACACCGGGCCGGGAGCCGACCTGCGCCGGACCGCGCTGTTCGCGGTCTGGGAGGACGAGTCGGCCCTCGAGCACTTCCTGGCCGACAGTGGCATCGCCCGCCGATGGGAGCGGGCGGAGGAGGTGTGGCACGTTCGGCTTCGGAGCCTCGGTGGGCACGGCCGGTGGCGCGGTGTCGACCCGCTCAGCCAGATGACGCCGGGATCACGAGACGGCGCGATCGCGTTCGTCACCCGGGCCGACGTTCGATGGCGCGCGTGGCGAGACTTCGGTCGGGCGGGCAGGGAGGTCGACGACGAGCTGCACACCGCCGCCGGGTTGATCGACGTCGTCGGCATCGGCGAGGCACCCGTCGGTCGGCTCGCCACGTTCAGTTTGTGGGAGTCGATGGCCGACGTCCGGAACTTCGCCTACTCGATGCCTCGCCACCAACGGGTCATCGATGAGACCCGCGACGGCGATTGGTACGGCGAGGAGCTGTTCGCCCGCTTCGAGCCCTACGGCTCGGCGGGGACATGGAACGGCCGTGATCCACTGGCGACCGGAGCGAAACCATCGTCGTGACCGCAGCAACCCACCGATAGCATCGCTCCCTGCCGCCCAGATAGCTCAGTCGGTAGAGCAACGCACTCGTAATGCGTAGGTCAGGGGTTCAACTCCCCTTCTGGGCTCTGCGAAACACCAGTTAGATCCATATTTCTCGCTCGTCGAGAACCGACCACTGGTTCTCAGCCAAGCAGCCAACCAAGAAATCGTCGAGTTGGTTGCCGTCTTGCACCCGTCGGGTCTCTATCGCACACTTCGCATGATATGCGGGTGTCGTTGGGGCCCGTAGTGTCCCTGCGAGCGTGATCGAAGCCGAAGATGCGATGGCGTTGGGCGCCGGACGTGGTCGATCGAGGTCGCTCTCGTCGACCAACCGACCAGTACCGTGACCACGTTGCAGAGAAGCCAGTGACTGGTTCAGGCCGACGACAGTCGCTCGACGCATTCGCGGACCCGGTCGCGAGATCGCCGCACCGCGTCGCGCGTCTCGCCCGAAGCGGTCGCGAGCAAATCGGTGAGCCGCCGCTCGCTCTCGCGGACGCGGTCGACAGCACGATCGCCGTGATGGTCGCGAACCTCGGGATCGGCCCCGACGGCGAGCAGCAGGTCGACAGCATCGAGGGCGTCGTCGTCGGCGGCGAGCATCAGCGCCGTCACACCGCCGGGGCCGACCACATCGGGTGCCACACCGTGACGGATCAGCGACGCGAGGGCGGCAACGTTGGCACCATCACTCGACGCGAACCCGGGGCCGTGGGCGTACGGCATCGCCGCCGCGTGCAACAGGGTCCAGCCTGCGGGATCTCGGCGGTCGACGTCAGCACCGGCGGCGACAAGCAGATCCACGATCCGGCCGGCAGCCACCAACTCGTCACCGCTTCCCCAACATGCCGCGGCCAACGGCGCAGGATCGTCATCGGGAGAGGCGCCCAACTCGATGAGCGCCTCGACCGCCGCGACATCGCCCGCGAACGCGGCAACGTACAGACGTGACCAACCGTGCTCGTCGCGCCGGTCCAGCACAGCTCCGTGACCGAGCAGCAGCCTCGCCACATCGAGCCGTGCGGCGGGTTCCCGCAGCGCCGACTCGTCGTCGGAAACCACGATCTGCAGCACGTCACGGCCGAAGCGGGTCGCATCGACCGATCCACCCGCGCCGAGAACGACCTCTGCCACCTCCACCGTGGCCGCCACCATCAGCGGAGTCGTGCCCAGGTCGTCGAGTGGCTGATCGGCCGAGTGCCCCGCAGAGATCGACTCGATGACCCGCCGGAGATCCCCGGCGCGACACGCCGCACCGAGAGGAACGCTCATGGACCCATCCAACCACGCGCGCAAGCCGCCGGATGCACGGCCGGACGAGAAGCGCTACCGCTCGGGCGTACACGCCGACGTAGCATCGCGAGCAGATCGTCGATCAGAGCGGAGCATCGATCATGAAAACCGTCGGCAACGTGCTGTGGCTGGTTCTCTGTGGCACATGGATGGCGCTCGGCTGGCTGTTCTGGGCGTTCGTCCTTGCGATCACGATCGTTGGACTCCCGTTCGCGCGCCAGTGCCTCAAGCTCGCCCACTTCTCACTCTGGCCATTCGGTCGGACGATCGTGAAGGATCCGACGGCGACCAAGCTCGGAGTTGTTGGCGCCATCCTGTGGATCATCCCGGGCGTGCTGATGGCGATCGGCTACGTGATCTCCGGAGCGCTGCTGTGTCTGACGATCATCGGCATCCCGTTCGGGATCCAATCGATCAAGATGGCGGGCCTTGCGCTCCAACCGTTTGGGAAGACGATCGTCCGGGCCGCCGACATGACCACCTTCTCCTCTGACGGCACGGCCGCTGCGTGACAGACAACACGAGCCGGCCTGCGAGAGGGTGGCGAGCCTGGCGATGGCAGTTCGCGAACTGGGGCCGGGCGAGCGGGCGACGCTGGTCGAGTTGTTCGACGCCGTGTGACGTCGAGGCAGGGCGTCGCTCCGGCGCTTCGATCAGAGGCGCACGATCGGTCCGTCGGCGATGTGGGCACTGACGAGGAACGGCTCGGTCCACTGCGGCCGCTCGGGTATCTCGCCCTGTGCCAGCAGCATCCGCCACTCTTCGTCGGTCAATCGGGGCTCCGACGACGACCGCCAGAACTCGTAGTAGGACGCGGTCTGGCCGACCGCGAGCTCGAAGCGGCCATCACCGAGTGGCACGATCACGTAGATCGTGTCGATGTCACCGGTCCCGAGTTGGAGGTACTCGAACGACGTCGTGAAGACGTCGGTCACCAGCCCGGCGCGTTCGTCGTAGTCCGGAACCGGCAACCCCACCTCGGTGAGCTCGATCTCGCTCGACACGATCCACAGGTACTCGAGCTCGGATCCGATCCCGGAGAGGCGCAGGTTGTCGGCGTCGTCGGCGACGACGCCGTCGAGCTCGCGTCCGGCGATCCCGCTCAGCCAGTCACCGAGCTCGATCAGGGTCGCCAGCAGGTCGTCGGTCTCGGGGGTGAGCAGGTCGCGTTCGAGGAATCCCGTTCGCAGTAGTTCGGCGGCGGCGGCGAGCCGGCCGAACGACACCGGGTCCGGTTCGACCCAGTGGCGCGGCTCGAACTCGCCCGGCTCGGGCCCTTCACCTTCGCCGGCCGACCCCTGCTTGGTGTACAGCACCGTGTCGTGCTTGAGCTCGGTGTACGAGCTGAGCCCGGTCTGCAGCGACTTCGCTTCCCACGCGTTCCCCTGCATGTAGTCGGGGTAGGCGGCGCCTCGGGTCTGGTACTGCGGCGCGATCGCCGCCAGCCAGGCGTCGTACACCGTGCCCGCCCAGTCGGCTGGCTGGCGGGAGGCGACGAGGTCGGTCATCGAGTCGAGTTGCTCCTCGTAGTGGGTGAACGTCGATTCGGTCGCGAGCTGCCGTTCCCGTGCCAACCGTGAGCCGAAGGCGGCTGCCAGGTCGAGGGCAGAGACGAGGACCCGGCGCTGGTCGGGGGGCTCCTCGCCGACGTTCGGCCAGGCCAGCTGGTCGAGGATGAACGAATCGAGCGTGAACCTCGCGCCCATCAGTCGGACGCCGGCCCGTTCGGGGTCGATCGAGACCGGATGAGCCGCGATCACCTCCTCCGCGATCGCCGAGCGATCGGCGCCGACCAACAGTTCGGGATCGTCGCGCCAGCCGGGCAGGACCGCATCGGCGGCCTGGGCGAGCTGCAGCGGGTCGATGTCGTCGGCCAGGCCGACGAGGAACGCGGTCGGCTCGTAGATCGCGGTCCACCGGTCGAGCTGCCGGGGATCGGTCAGGAGCACGCGGGTGACCAGCAGCGCTGGCGCCACCGCGATGCCGCCGTCGAGCGCGAACCCCTCCTGGCCGAGCACCGACATCGCCCTGAAGTAGCGCTCGAGGTCGGGGGTGCGGGTGTAGTGGCCGCGAGGTCGGAACAGGCTGGCGTCGACGCACCCGACGAACGAGGAAGGCGCCTGGCACTCGATCACCCCGGTGATCGGGGAGGTCTGCATGCCGGCCGCGTCGTCGATCATCGCGATCTCCTCGGCGGCCAGATCGTTGACGGGTCCGACGTCGAGTCCGAGCATCGAGGCGGCTGCCTCGTAGTAGGCGGTCGCACGGTGGGCGTCGTCGGCGAGGGCGGTCTCGGCGAGCAACGCCTCCTGCTCACGTGCGGCGCCGACCGCGTCGCTGAGCAACCCCTCGAGGGTCGGCAGGAGGCGCTGCTGCTCGGTGTCGCGCAGGACCTTGTCGAACACCAGGTGCCACGAGTGGTAGAGGGCGTCGGTGGTGACGTACAGCGGTTGGTACTCGTAGGCCGCCGACTTGTACCCGTCGTGGAAGAACCGGTAGCCGGTCTCCCGGACGACGAACCCGTTCGCCTCGAGCTGATCGCGACCCGAGGGCACGGTGATTCCGAGATCGTTCAGCAGTTGCTCCTGCGAAGGAACGAGGAGGACCTCGGCGAGCGAGGTCGGCGTGGCCGGGCCGGCGTAGACGTCCCCGTCGTCGAGGGCGGGCACCCACCGATATTCGGCGAACGGCTCGACCGACCGGAGGCCGACCGGTGATGCCGGCCCGACGTCGGGCACCGTCGTCGTCGACTCGATCGCCGCGGCCGTCGTGGTCGGGGGCTCGGTCGTGGTCGTCGCCGGGATCGTGGTGTTGTCGACCGGCGCGTCGCTGCCGACGGACGTGGCGCTGTCTCCGTCGCCAGAACACGATGCGGCCGCGACGCAGAAGGCGACGCTGACCGCCCATTTCCGGTGGGTGCCAGGTCGTTCGGACATGGTCGTTCCTCTCAATCCGTCGTGTCGAGTTCGGGGCGCCGCGCGGTGAGGACCGGGTCGGCGTGTCCGTCGTGATCGATGTCGGCGCAGGTCGGTGTCGCCGCACCCTGCAAGATCGGTGAGGTCCGGAAGCCGAAGCCGTCCCACCGCCAGGCACCGCCGGCCACGACCGCCTCGTCGTCGATTCTGGTGAAGCCGAGGGCCATCGACCCGTCGCAGACCGCGATCGCCCCGACCGGCTGCAGCATGAAGGCGGCACCCCAGCGCATCCGGCCGGCGGCCGT
The DNA here is from genome assembly GCA_963825565.1 of Ilumatobacteraceae bacterium. Taxonomy (GTDB): domain Bacteria; phylum Actinomycetota; class Acidimicrobiia; order Acidimicrobiales; family Ilumatobacteraceae; genus JBFGCT01. The sequence goes on along the minus strand of CAWGTW010000016.1, from coordinate 3,909 downwards.
GTACACCGCGAGGTGCGCGCTCCGGCCCAGTTCGTCGACCCACACCGACGTCGGGGAGCGCGTCGTGCACCGGCTCGATGGGAAGCGGGCCGACGGTAGGAGATCACGACATCGACCGCGCCGGTACCGGTGATGTCGCCGAGCGAGCGGGCGACATCGACGTACCCCGGCGGGAGCTGGGAGGCGCACGTCCGTCGGAGCGGGGTCGGGCGGCACGGGCTCCCACGGCCGAACCGGCGTCCACCAGTCGCCGTCGAGGGCGACCGCGTCGCCGCCCGGATCGTCCCAGCCGGCGAATGCGGACCGCCCGGCGTCGATGTCGATGCGCCCGGTGCGCATGGCGATGGCGCCGTCGCGATCGACCAGCACCTCGAGGGCCGTACCGAGATCGGTGCCCGGCAGCCGCTGGTCGAACAGCGCGTTGCCGAGGCCGGGCGCGACAACGGCCGCCCGAGCGGTGCCGTGACGCACCTCGACCGGATAGGCCACGTGTGCTCCGTGCCCCCAGACGATGTCGGCACCCCAATCGGCGAGGAGCCCCGTCACGTGTGCGAGTACCGGATCCGGCCGCCGGAGGTACTCGACGCCGCCGTGCACGCCGACGACCACGACGTCGACCCGTTCGCGCAGATCGGTCACCGCCGACCGGGCGAGGTCGAGGTCCCACCGATTGACCCCGGCGGTCATCGTGGTGGCGCGCTGCCTCACCCGACAGGTCGTACGCGACGACGCCGACACGCACCCCGCCGACGTCGAGGACGAGCGGAGCGCTCGCCTCGTCGGTGCCGGCCCCGCCGCCCACCGCTCGGAGGCCGACGGATTCGAGCGTCTCGATGGTGTCGAGCACCGTCTCCGGGCCGGCGTCGGCCGCGTGGTTGTTGGCGACGCCCAACACGTCGAAGCCCGCGCCGGCGAGCAACTCGGCCGATGCCGGGTCGGCTTCGAGGGCGAACTCGCCACGCACGTGTGATCGATCCGTGAGCGGGGATTCGAGGTTGGCGAGCGCACAGTCGGCATCGACGAGGACCGGCCGGAGCCCCTCGAACACCGTCGACGGGTCGCCGGCGACCACCGGAGCCACGTTCCGTCCCAACATCACGTCACCGACCAACACCAGCCGGGCCGTCGTTCCATCACCGAGCGCAGCCGTCGCCGGCGGATCGGTCGGGGGAACGAGTGCCGATCCCGTTGGCGGTGCCGGCGGCGTCGTCAGCCCGGATCCCGCCGACGCACACGAGGCGACCAACGCGCACGCGACGATCGACCACGGCCGCGATCCCACGCCACTCAGCGTGCGCCGACCGCCCCGAAGCGGGTCAGAGTCGAACTACCCGCCCGAACCCTCGGATCGCGCTGCGCTCTCGGCTCACTCGACGGCCCGGCCGGCACCGATAGTGTCACGGCATGTCGTTCGGCATCGGCGGCCACATGGGGAACCCCAATCCCCTCAAGCAGCAATACCGCTGCTACACGTGTGGCGAGCCGAGACCGCCCTACCAGTTCTACTGCGAGCGCCACCAGGAGGCAGGCAGCCTGACCGATCGGCCGACACTCGTCGACAGATTCATGAATCGGCTGCTCGGCCACGGGCGGAAGCGGCCTGACAAGTCGTCGGCCTGAGCCGGCGCATCGCGCTGCACTCGTTTGCCAGCCGATGTCGGTTCGCAGTCCGCGCAACTCTGATCTCGTTCCGACCACGAACGGACGAGACGCGATCGACCTCATGAGCTCCCGTGGATGTCGTGATCCGAGGCCGGGTCGACTCCGTTGCGGGCTCGCTCGTGAGCGTCTGAGACGAGCGGAGTGGGCTGGACGGCTCCGCGTCCGCCGCGGCTCTTCCCGCTTCGGACCTCGACCTGCTCACGGCCGACGAGCCAGCGGTTCGACTCACCGAGGGCCGAGCGTGGGCCACGCGGTGGCGTCCCCGGTCGAGCCGGCATTCGCCACGGTGGCCGACGTGCACGGGCCGCCGCCGGTCTCGCCGCGTGCGCGAGCTCACGGTGGCTGTTCCTGCGCCGCAACGCCCAGTTCGCGATGAGCGTTGCGATCTCCGGCGCGTGGGGTGGGTTGTTCACGTCACCGTTCACCGCGGTACTGCTCAACGTCGAGCTGACCTTCGAACGGCGGGTGCTGCGGTGGGCCACGATCGCCGCCGAGCTGATCGCGGTGAGCGTGATCGCGAAGATCGTCGCCACCACCGGCAGACCGATCTTCCCGCTGCTGTTCGTCGGCGGCGTCCCCTCGACCGCCGAGACGCGGTCACCGTTCACCCGACGTCGGCCCTGACGACGCAACACTTCGGCCCGACTGCCGGGTCACGTACTCCCGTCACCAACCCGGTGATAGGCAGGCTGGTCATGTGCGGACGATGGTTGGTGCCTGAGCTGAGACGACGCGCCGCTGAGACCAGTGACGGCCGGAAACGGTTGCACGCGCTGGATGATCTCAGCGTGGCGGGAGAAGGAGGCGGGTGAGGCTCTCGGCGAGCCAGCGTTCGATGCGCGACCGCGTCCAGCTGCGCCGCCGGGTGAGCAATGCGTAGGTGTCGGGATTGGCCAGGGCGGACATCGTGTCGACCGCATCGCTGATTGAGAGGCCTTCACGCAGGGGGCCGGTGTCGGTGAGCATCTCGACGAACGCTCGATGCGTCGCGTTGCGCCGCTCGTCGTCGGTTGCGGCCAGCTGGTCCAGTTCGGAGTCGGCCGCCATCGCTGTGCGCAGCACGGTATGCGCCGTGGCGTTGCGTTCGAGCACGCCGCACATGATCTGAGCGAGCAGCGCCAACTGTTCACGCTGGTCGCTGGCCGCTCGTACCGCCTGCACTGCGGGCCGATCCAACAACGGCACCGGCTCGGCGTCGCCCACGATCGATTGGTCGAGGAAGGCTTCGAGCAGGTTCTGCTTGTTCTTGAAGCGGGCGTACACGGTCTCGACTGCCACGTCGGCCTCCTGGGCGATGGCGCTGATCGTCGTGGCCGTGTATCCGTGCTCGGCGAAGAGACGGCCGGCCGCGTCGATGATGCGCTGACGGGTCGCCGCAGCCTGACGTGCTCGGCGGCCCCGAGACGAGTTGACATCCTCCATGCGACGAGTATAGTCAGACTGTATCAATGCAGTGTTACTGTATTGGTACATTACCACTGCATATTCGACCCAAGGAGCAACCAATGGACGAGTTCATTCCGGTCAGACGTTTGAACCACGTGGCGCTGAAAGTGCGTGACCTGGACGGTTCGGTCGCCTTCTACAAGCGAGTCATGGGCTTCACCGAAGACGTAGGCCGCTTCGGCAACGATGTCCTCGCCTTCCTCAGAGCCCCCGGCTCGGCCAACCACCACGACCTCGCCCTCCTGAAGATCGGCCCGAGCGCGACAGACGCCAGCGCACGATCGGTCGGGCTGTTCCACTGTGCCTGGGAGGTCGATCACCTCGCCGACCTCGTCACCGCCCGCGACCGGCTCACCGCCGAGGGCTGCTTCCAACGCCAGAACGACCACGGCGCCACCAAGGCCGTCTACGGCACGGACCCCGACGGCAACACCATCGAGATCACCTGGTTGCTCCCACGCGAGGAGTGGGGCACTTGGGAAACCGACCCACCCATCAAGACCGCGCTCGACCTCGAGGCCGAACTCTCGTGCCGATGAACAACCGCTGTACCCACGCCCCCCGAACGCCGGTGTGGGGCACCCGATAGCGCCGATCGACAATCCGCCCGCGTCGCAAGATCGACCCGCACGCTTCGGCCCAAGCCGCACCCCTGATGCGTTGCTCGCAGACTGGCTCGTTAGAGACCAGCACTGAGAGTAACGATCCACGGAAATCCACGAACGTCCACCGACAGTCCTGCACAAACGCCCTGGTCAGAGCGCTTTCTGCAAGTCGTCGGTGGACGCCCGTGGACCGGTT
>CAWGTW010000015.1:0-10727 GCA_963825565.1 Ilumatobacteraceae bacterium | reverse complement strand
ATATGTTCGGTCGCCATCCCTAGAATCGTCCCTAGGCTTTTCTCGATCTCGGGCGTAGTGTTGCGCTCGTGGCGACGATCCGCGAACGCAACCCCGGCGTGTGGGAAGTTCGCGTCTTCACCGGCACCAATGCGCAGGGCAAGCCGACGCAGATGTCGCGCACGGTCCGCGGCACGAAGCGCGACGCCGAGCGTCTCGCCGCCTCGCTCGAGGTCGGGCCGGGGAGCGCGTCGCCGGCAGGCCGCAAGGTCGAAGACGTGCTCGACGCCTGGATCGACCAGAACATCGACACCTGGGCGCCGGCGTCGGCGCGCGATCAGCAGAGCCGAGTGCGGTCGATCAAGCGCGACCAGATCGCCAAGGTCTCGATTGCGCAGCTGTCGATCGCCGATGTCGAGCGGTGGCACACCCGGCTCCGGCGCGACGGGATGCGCGACGCGGGCATCCGCAACCTCCACGGCGCGCTGAGCGCTGCGTTCGGCCAGGCGATGCGATGGGGCTGGGTGAGCCAGAACGTCGTCGCGCTCGCTCAGCGCAAGACGTCGAAGAAGCAGCCCAGGGGAGTGATGTCGCTCGATGACGTGCGAGCGGTCATCGCTGCCGCCGAGTCGTTCGACCCGGCCGCTGCGCTGGCGTTGCGGATCGCCGCGATGACCGGCGCCCGACACGCCGAGATCGCCGCACTGCAGTGGACGGACCTCGACGACGAGGGAATGCTGACGATCGACTCGGCGATCGAGGTGATCCGCCACGAGGGAGCGCCGCGGGAGTTGCGTGATGCTCCGACCAAGACGGCGAACGCCCGCCGGCTCACCGTCGACCCGACGACGCACGCTGCGATCTGGGAGCTGCGTCGTGAGCGGGAGCAATACGGCCCGTGGATGTTCGGAGTGGGGGAGCAGATGTGCGCGCCGGATCGGATCGGTTGGTGGTGGACGCGAGCTCGCAAGCTGTCAGGTATCGACAAGAAGTGGCGACTCCACGATCTACGCCACTGGTCAGCCACTGTGGCGATCGGCCAGGGCCACGACGTCCGCACCGTTGCGAATCGTCTCGGGCACTCCAACCCGGCCATGACCCTGCGCGTCTACGTCTACGCCCACGCCTTCGCCGCCGCCGACCAGAAGGTCGCAGCCGGCCTTGCCGACCTCCTCGACCTGGAAGCTGATTGAACGTGGTTCAGTGACCCCGGTGCGCTGCGTTGACATTGTCTACAAACCAGGTACAGTCTGATGGCGGAGCGCAAGAAGCATCCGAAGAAGGAGATCGAGAAGGCACTCCGAGAGGCTGAGCAGGCGGGGCTGGTCGTGACCGATGCGTCAGGTGGCGGTCATTCCACCCACGTGATCAGCGGAGACCAACCGCATCCGTTCCGGGTGTGGTCGACACCCAAGAACGCCGACAACCACGCCAAGCAGATCCGGCGCCACATTCGCCGCAACACCCGAGACGAGACGTGATGGACACCTACAACTTCATCTTGATCCTCGATGGATCGGTCGACGAGGCGACCAGCGACCGCCTCTTCGAAGCCGGTCTCGATGATGCCGCCGTCACGTCGTTCGACGGGAACGCTGCGCTCGACGTCGACCGGGACGCGCCAGGTCTCCTCGAGGCCATCGCGTCCGCAGTCCGGCAGGCCGAGTCGGTGAGCGGTGTTCGCGTCGTACGCGTCGAGGGCGAGGAACTCGTTTCGCAGGCCGACATCGCAGAGCGAACGGGTCGCAGTCGACAGGCCGTCAACCACTGGATCAAGCGGGACTCAGACAGCTCCGGATTCCCACCACCCGCGTACGGGTCGTCGACGAGGTCACCGTTGTGGCGTTGGTCGGACGTGCAGTCATGGCTCGACGATGACCGGTCAGCTGATGATCGAGGTCGCATCATCGCCCTCGCGAACGCGACCCTGCTCGCCCGCCACAACCTCCACGGAGACGAGGAGCGGCGCCTCGTCGGCGACCTGCTGACAGCCAGCTGATCCGCTCGATCGGCGCCGGTGAAGGAGCCGGCTGCTCGGCACGGGACCCGAACGCGCAGAACCCGGCTCCCCTACCCTTCCGGTAGGCAACCGGGTCCGTGGCGTATCCAGATCGGCCGTGTCCTCGATCTTCGGACAGTGGTGCGGGACGTGACATTCGTCACATCCAACCGTCCGTTTCGTGTCCACTGGTGTCCTCCAGTGTGCGCTGGTATCCACTGGTGTCAGAGCGTCCGGCGGGCCGCAATTCTGGCCCCTTGTCGGGCGAATCCCAGACGTGTAATTCAGATGACCCATGTCGTCGCTGGAACACGTCGCCGGGTCGGAGGAGCACGAGCTCCTCACGGTGCAAGAGGCGACCGACTACCTGCGCATCGGCCGCTCGCTCGGCTACCAGCTCGCCCATGAGTACCTGACCTCGGGTGGCACGTCGGGGCTGCCGGTGATCCGCTTCGGAGAGAGGTGCTACCGGGTTCCCCGGTGGGCGCTCGTCGAGCTGGCGACGACGGGCCGGGTGGTCCGGCTGTGCGATGCGGAGGCGCCCCCGATCGGAGCCTCCGTTGCCCGCTGAGCCGACCCGCCGATCGATCGTCGTCGGCCCGAACGCGCACGAGCTCCGCCGCTATGTCGGTGCGATGTCGTGGGCGGTGCTCGAGGAGATGATGCAGGCGGCCACCGGCCCGACCGATCGGCTCGTCGCCGAGGTCTCGATCCGCTCGCTGGCCGCGTCGATCGGCGCGTCCAAGGACACGGTCACCCGCGCCGTCCGACGGCTGCGCGACCTCGGTGTCGTCGAGGCCGAGCAGCCTCGCTCCGAATCCGGCAGCTTCCGCACTGGCTCGTACCGACTGTCCGTCCCCGGCGCATGTCTCGCGCTCGAGACCGGCTCCCTCCCGACCGAAGTCGCGCCTGCCGCCCGCCCGTCCCCATCGCGCCGATCCGCGTCGCGCCGCTCCTCCGATCAGCTCTCGCTGCTCTCCGAGGCCTGAGGACTCCCGTCGTGTCCGTCTCTCGCTTCACTCGTCTCGTTCTGATTAGACAGGTGCCCGCCGGCGGTCGGGAACGTTCGTGATCCGGGTGACGACGCTGTTCGCGTCGACGGCGGGCACGACGGCGCGCTACTACGCCGACTACCTCGCGAACGACAGCCATGAGCTGCCGGGCCACTGGTCGGGCGCGCAGGCACCGGGCCTCGGGCTGGCGGGCGAGGTCACACCCGACCAACTCGAAGCGCTGTTGTCGGGCCTGGACCCGCACACCGGCGCGCCGCTCGGTCGTCCATTGCTGGATCGCATCGACCAGAAGGGGAACGTCATCAAGGCGGTCGCCGGCTACGACGCGACGTTCTCAGCACCGAAGTCGGTGTCGGTCCTGTGGGCGCTCACCGGCGACGACGGCCTCGCCGAATGCCACGACCGCGCCGTCGCCGCAGCGGTCGACCTCATCGAGAAGTACGGGTCGACGACCCGCATCCGCTCGAATGGGACGCGGCTGCACCCGGAGACCGGTGGCTTGACGATCGGCGTGTTCCGACAGTCGACGAGTCGAGCCGACGACCCGCAGCTCCACACTCACGTCGTCATCTCGGCGAAGGTGCAGACCACCGATGGCCGCTGGTACGCACTCGACGGACGTGTCTTGAAGAGGCACCAGCAGGCGTTCGGCTACGCCTACCAGTCTGCGCTCCGTGCCGAGCTCACCGCCCGGTACGGCGTGGCGTTCGATGAGATCGTGAACGGCCAGGCCGAGATCGCCGGCGTCCCGGTCGAGCTGCTGCACCAGTTCTCCAAACGAGCCCACGACATCGCGATCGAGATGGACCATCGGGTCGCCGAGTTCGTCGAACGTCAGGGGCGAGAGCCGACCGACCGCGAGTACTCCGCGATGGAACGCGAAGCGTCCGGTGACACCCGCGCCCGCAAGACCGGGCTCGGCGTCAGCGAACTGAGGACACGGTGGGATCGGGAGGCGGTCGCGGTCGGCCACGACCCGATCGCGATCGTCGACACGGTCAACGCCGAGGCTCGACGCAACCCGACGGAGGCGTCGACCGTCGCCGTTGCCGACGTACTCGTGCTACTCGCCGAGCGCAGGTCGACCTGGAACCGCCTCGACGTGATGCGCGCCGTCTGCGACCTCGTCCGCCCACAGCCCGGCCACGACGCCACGACCTGGGCGAGAGCGATCGACCGCGCCGTCGATGTCGTGCTCGACGCCTGCATCGACCTCGACCCAACCGCGGGTATCGCACGTCGCCGAACCTCCGACGGGCGGGCACTCCACATCGAACCCGTCGCCGCCCAGGCGACCAGCGAGCACATCATCGCCCAAGAGGAACGGATCATCACCTGGGCGCTCGACGCCCAGAGCGCCGAGCCCGCGCCGGCCACGACCATCGACGACCCATCTCTCGACGACGCCCAGCACGCCGCCGCGTCCGCAGTCGCCGGACACGATCGACTGGTGCTCGTCGTCGGACCCGCCGGCGCCGGCAAGACCCGCACGCTCGCCGCAGCACGAGACGACCTCGACCGACACGCTCGACCCGTCATCGGCGTCGCCCCAACGGCGACCGCCGCTCAGACACTCACGACCGAAGCCGGCATGCGGGCCGACACGATCGCGAAGTTCCTCCGTGACCTCGAGGATCCGACACCGGCCGCCGTGTGGCGTGACCCCGGACCGGGAGCGACGATCGTCGTCGACGAAGCCGGCATGGTCACCACGCCCGACCTCGCCCGGCTCGTCGACCACGCCGAACATAGCGGCTGGCGACTCGCCCTCATCGGCGACCCCGACCAACTCCAACCCGTCGGCCGAGGCGGCATGTTCGCCGAACTGTGCCACACCGGGCGCCCCGTCGAACTCGACACCCTCCACCGGTTCGCTCACCACTGGGAAGCCGACGCGTCGCTGCGACTGCGCGTCGGCGACACGAGCGTGCTCGACACCTACCTACAACACGATCGCATCCGCGCCGGCGGCATCGACGAGCACCTCGACGCGATCGCCGCCGTGTGGATGCGATGCCGTGCGGCTGGCGAGAGCCTCTCCATCACGACGTCACGCAACGAACACGTCGCTGCGATCAACCGACGCATCCAGACGGTCCGAACCACTGCCGGCCAGCTGGACCCGACCACGGCAGTTCACATCAGCGGTGGCGTCGCGCTCGTCGATGACGTTGTCGCGACCCGTCTCAACGATCGTCGACTCCGCACCACCGTCGGCGACGGCATCCGCAACCGCGAACGCTGGACCGTCACCCACACCCACCACGACGGCGCGATCACCGTGTCCCGAGCCAACGGACGCGGCCGCATCACACTGCCAGCTGACTACGTCCGAGAGCACGTCGAGCTGGCGTACGCGACCACCGAGCACGGCGCGCAAGGCCACACCGCCGACCGCGGCATCACTCTCACCACCCCAGCCACGACCGGACGCAACCTGTACGTCGGCATGAGCCGTGGACGCACCTCCAACCACGCACTCGTCGTCACCGAAACCCCCGAGCTGTCAGAAGCGATCACCATCCTCGAAGCTGCGATGGCCCTCGACCGAGCCGACATCCCCGCCGTCGCGCATCGCCGAGCGCTCGCCGCAACCCGCGGTCCCGCTGTGCAGCCACGCGTTGCCGGCCCGGCCTGGTTCGACACCGTTCAGGCGAACGCAGCGCAGGCGCGCACGGCGGCGCAGCAGGCGCTCGACGAACGCGACATCGCTCGTGCCGATCGGCAGCGCCGAGTCGCCGCGGCAGAGCGCGGCCTGCCCGCCGCCGAGTCCGCCCACGCTCCCTTCCGAGACGACGTCGCCGCCGCCAAGGAGACGAAGGACGAAGCCCAACGCGACCTGTGGAGAGCAGAAGCCGAGCTGCGCGAAGCCGGACGACTCCACCGCCGGTCAGCACAGCGCGACGTCGACGCCGCCTGCGATCATCTGGCCGCGACCGCGCACCGGCTCGACGAAGCGACCGCCCGAGCCGAGCCGACCCGCAGCCACCTCGAACAGCTTACCCGCATCATCTCCCACGCCCGTGAACGTCAATCGAGCGAACGCATCCTCGACCAGTGGAACGACCTCGAAGGCGACGCATCCCGAGCCGCCGATCTCTGTGACGCACTCGACCGCTGGAAGCGCTGGGCCGACGGCCACGAGATCAGCCGCAATGAGTTCGTCGACGCCGCCGCCGTGCTCGCCGACAACTCTCGAACGCCAGGCATCGCGGAACTTGCCAACGTGCTCGTCGAGCGCGAACGCATCGAGCTCCCTCGGCTCGATCACCCGTCGCCGTCGCACGACGTCGGTCTTGGACTCGAACTCTGACGAGTGACTCGGCGGCCGCGGCCCCACAGCGGTTGTGGTCTACTCAGGCGATGTCGATCGAGTCACCACGGGCGAGTTCGGTCGCGAAGGATTCGACCGACGTCCCAGATCGCTCGGCACAATGCCGAACGATCGCGACCGCCGCGAAGAGAGCGAACTGCCAGTACGACTCGATCCAGTAGGTCACCTCGTCGAGCAGATCCGGCTCGAGACCGCCGTGAACGGCGAACGCCGTGAGCACCGCGTATTGGATCCGTCGGTGATCCTTGCCCCGGATCTCGACCTCGGGCAGATGATCCGCGAACAGCGCTCGGTAGGCCACGCGATCGTTCGGCGCGGTGTCGGCCGTGCGGAGCGCATCGGCGGCGACGGCCATGAAGATCTCGCCCGGGAACGTGTTGTGCCGCATGTGCAGATCCGCAACATCGGCTGCGATGCCATGGGCGTCATCGCCCCGAGCGAGGCCGGCCAGCAGTCGTCGCTTCGCGCCGATGCTCATCGGTGACCGAAGTCATCGAGCCACGCTACGCCGACTGGGAGGAATGCGAGAGCCGCGACGCCGACTGGCACGGAGCATTCCGCGCTCCCCGCCGCTCGCGTACGTGCCGATACCGACGGGTCGCCGGGCAGCGGAGCGCGTGATGACGGAGCGGCCTCGAGGCTCAGAGGTAGTCGTGCTGCTTGAGCCAGGCGACGCCGAAGTACCCGTAGATCGGCGGCAGGTAGTAGGTCAACATGCGGTGCGTGAGCACCGCCACGGTGGCCGTGGTCGAGTCGACGCCGCCGGCGGTCAGCACTGCCACCGCCGTGCCCTCCCACAGTCCGACGCCTCCCGGTACGGGGCTCAGCCCGCCGAGCAGGGAGGCCGCGGTGTTGGCGACGATCGCCAACACCAACAGCGGACTGCTGGCTCCGTACGCCAGCAGCGCCCCGTACAGCACGGCGCCGTAGAGCACCTGCGAGCCGAGGTTGCCGCCGAGCAGCAGGAGCAGGCGCTGCGGGCTCGACGCCACCGCGGTGAGTCCGGTTCGGAACTCGTGGAGCTGGGGCTTGACCTTCTCGCCGAACCAGTTGCGCAGACGCCTGGACGACCAGAACGCGAAGAAGACCACGGCGACGACGATCAACGCGATCAGCACGAGCCGACCGACGTCGTCGCCCGAGATCGAGAAGTCGAGGTCGAGGTCGACCACGCCGATGGCGAGACCGTACAGGATCACCACGATCTGGGTGACGGTCTTCGACACGCTGATCACGATGCCGCCGCTGAGGGCGGCGCCGGTCGACATGCCACACTTCTGGGCGAAACGTATGTTGATCGCGGCTTGGCCGACGTCCGAGGGCACCGAGACGTTGATGAACTTGCCGCCGATGCTGAGCATCGTCAGCCCGCCGAGCGGGAGCTGCCTGCCGAGGCCGCCCTGGGACGCGATGGCGTCGGTGACGGCGGGAAGCACCGAGACGACGACCGCGAACGCGACCCAACCCCAGGTGGCGTCCTGGAGGGAGTCCCACAGCTCCGTCCAGTCGACGTCGGCCAGCAGGCCGATGATCATCCAGACGCCGAACAGCGACAGGGCGAGCATCGCCACGCTGCCTGCCGTGACCCGCTTGAGCTCGATGAGATCGGGTGGCTCGGCGCCGGTGATCTGCGAGCCGGCATCGCTGAGCTCTTGGAGCAGACCCTTCAGGTCGGCGGTGCCCTTGCGGATCGTCGGGTTGAGCACGGCGGGCTGGAGCACGGGCATCACCGCCTCCACGCCGTCGTCGCCCAGCACGTCGTGGAGTGCCGCCATCGCACGATCGGCCCCCACGAGGCTGGCCTGGGTGACCAGCAGCTGGGCGAGGTCCCCGTCGAGATCGGTCGGTGGGGCCGACCTCGTCGCCTGGGTGAAGGCGACGAGCGTTCCCCGGTCACCGTCGACCACGATGTGGCGCGCATCCAGGGAGCCGTGGGCGATGCGGGCGCCCCGCAGCGCGGCGACCGAGCGCCACAGGTCGCGCAGCAGCTCGTCGGAGACCTCGGTCGGATCGACCTGGCCGAGGAACTGTCCCGGCGGCTTCTGGCTCAGCAGGATGGCGGTGTCGGTGGGGCCGCCGATTCCCGCCGTGACGACCTCGGGAACGGACGCACCGCGCTCGTGGGCCAGCATCATGATGAAGCCGATCTGATCGACCCGGTGCTCCCGGTCCAGGGCCACCGTCCCGCCGGAGTCCCGGTACCACAGCGAGTGCCACGTCTTGGTGAGCAGCTGCCCGTTGCGCGCGTCGCGACCCAGCACGACCGCGTTGAGCTCGGTGCCGTCGGTCGTGACGACATCGAACCGTTGCTCGCCCCAGTCCTGGTCGGGCGCCGGTCGGGCGCTCTCGGCATCGACCCCGAAGTCGCTCAGGGTGGCTCGCGCGTCGGCCAGCGTCGGGGTCCCCTCGGGAGATCCGACGGCGAGGGCGACGAGCCCGGCGGCCCCCCACCCGACGATGAACCCCGTCAGGACGTCGAGCGGCAACCCCGCGGGCACGAACACGGCCCCGACGATCGCGATCGTGAGGAACCCGTTGATCACCCGTCGCAGCGGTCGAACCACGAACGGACGGATGGCGATCAGGACGGCCGTCGAGACGGCGAGTCGACGGAGGGGGAAGCTGCGCACGGCGGCCACCTCGGCCGACGCGCTCGCACCCGGATCGAGCCAGAGGTACAGCAGGATCACGACTGCGGCGGCGGCGGCCGCGGCGGCGAGGATCGTCGCCACGAGCCGCCAACGGCGGCGGATCATCGCCACCACGATCGCCAGCCCGACGACGAAGGTCGAGCCGAGCGCGTACAGCACGCGGAAGACCGACTTGAGCCATCCCGGCAGCGATTGCGCAAACGAGCCGAACGAGTCGTCGACCGCGGTGCCGTGGCGGGTGATCAGCGCGAGGAGTGCGACGAACAGGATCGCAACGATGACCCGGACGAGATCGGACGGGTGACGGCGGTACTCGGCGTCGGGTACCAGGACGTGTGCCCACGCGAACGGTGTCGGCCGTTCGTCGGGGGCCGTCGTCGTCGGCGCGGTCGTCTCAACAGTCATCCGACGTGCTCTTCGGGGATGCGGGTTCGGACCCGACGCGTTGGCCGTGCGGAACGTGGTCCGCGCAGGCCTCGTAGAGGTTGTCGTGGATACGGTCGGCCCCGAGGCGTGCGATGACGCCGTCGCGATCCAGGAGGTCGAATACGGCAGGCTTCTGCGGCGTCGTCGACACCGGCTCGGGGCTGCTCATCGCGTTCTCCGAGAACCCCGTCCTCCTGCTCACCGTCGCCGCTGTCATCGCCGCCGTGGCCGGCTGGGTGCTGCGCCGGACCGACTGGAGCATCGTCGATCCGCTCCCCATCGTCGCTCGCCGACGCGCCGGCCAGCTCATCCGCGGTGCCGGCCGACTGTACCGGACCCACGTCGGGCGCTTCGTCGCTGCGGGTCTGGTGCTCGTCCCCGTCGCGCTCGTGGTGGGCGGGATCGTCTGGCTGGTCTCCCGCGTCCCCCTCATCGGCGCACTGCTCGACGGTGAAGGCGAGCTCGGTCCGATCGGCGCGTTCGTCGCGCTCTCGATCGGCCTGATCGGCTACGGGCTCGGCCTCGTCGCCGTGCGAGCGGCCGTCGCTGCATCGATGCGCGAGCTGGAGGGCGGCGGCGACGCATCCGCCGGCGGCGTCTACCGCGTGGTCGCCGCCCACCTCGGTTCGCTCCTCGTCGCAATGATCCGAGCGGGCGTGATCATCGCCCTGCTGTCCGTCAGCGTGATCGGGATCCCGTGGGCCATCCGCCAGTTGGTCGGCTGGCAGCTCTTCCCCGACGCCATCGTGCTCGAGGGACGTAGTGCACGATCCGGGCTCGACCGCAGCAACGAGCTGGTCCGCGGCCGCTGGTGGAACACGGCCGGCGTCGTCGTCCTGCTCGGCGTCGTGATGCTCGCCGTGTGGACCGTCGGCGGCCTCCTGCTGCTCATCGTCACCGACGGCCTGCCGCTCTGGCTGTTCTCGATGCTGCTCAGCATCCTGGCCGCCGTCGTCGCGCCGTTCGCTGCGGCAGCGGTGACCTTGCTGTACGGCGACGCCCGTGCTGGCGAAGCACCGCTGGTCGAGGACTCGCCGGAGCCGTCGACCGCGTCGACCTCCTGACCCGACCGCGCCATCCACCTTCGCGACCGGGGCGCGGTCCGGGGCACCGGAACCTCACCGGGCGGGGCGTACAACCACACGGGTCGATGACCGTCGCACCCGATCGGGATCCGGCATTGCGCGCACCACCAACGTGCGCGGTAACGCTCGGGACCTGCGGTCGGATCTTCGAAGGTGGCTGCACGTGACGACCACCCCTATGGTCGGTCAGCGTTGGACCTCGAGGATGCGGATCTTCGAAGCACCGGATCGACCAAATTC
>CAWGTW010000014.1:0-88851 GCA_963825565.1 Ilumatobacteraceae bacterium | reverse complement strand
GTCGACGAGCCACGCCGGCTGGTTCGTCAGGGTGTCGTAGGCGAGGGTGGCGATCCGGGTAGCGCGGGCGTCGTCGACCGGGTTGGGTCCGTAGCGGTCGAAAGCTGCATTGATCGTTCGTGATCGTCGTGCGGCTCGGAGGTCGCGGCTCAGCGTGGCCAGCTCGTTGTCGATCGCTTCCTGCTCGATCGGAGTGGCCTGCTCGGCGAGCTGACGGAGATGTGTGCGGCGGGCTTCGAGTTTGCGAACCGGGTCGGACTCGATCTCCAGACGGTCCAGCTCGGCGAGGGAGCGTTCCTCTCGGGTGTCGAGAGAGGGTGCGAGTTGGCGGAGCTGATCGAGGACGTCCTTGACCCCGGCGGGCTGCATGACAGGCCAGTGGGCGAGCGGCTCCTGCTCGGCGATGAGGGCGGTGACTTGTTCGAGTTCGACGAGGTGGGGCCAGTTGGCGAGGATCCAGTCGCGCCGCTCGTCTTGGACGAGCCATGGCGGCCGACAGGTACTCGTGCATCTCGGCGGGATCGAGTTCGGATCGAACGATGCGATCGATGAACTGTTGCTGGTCTGCGGGCGCAGTGGCGAGGAGTCGCTCGAGTTCCGCTCGACGGTCGACGAGTTCCTGCGGAGTCGCCGTGGGCAGCTGCACGATCTCGGGCGTCGGGTGGTCGGCGAGCCAGAGGCGGTCTTCGAGCAGGCGAAGCATGAGATCCTGCCAGCGATCGCTCTCGATCGGGTCGGCGGGGCGTGTACCGATCCCGGCTCGTCTTGTGCGATGTCGTGGAGGAGTCGGTGGTGGGCGATGCGGGTGATGGCGTCGTCCCACACGGATGATGATGCCGGAGCGGCGGGTCGTGATCCGAGCCAGGTGGTGAGCCACTCGGGCGGGTCGGCTTCGAGCGCTCGGGCAGCATCGTCGGCCGCCGTATGGGTGGCGCGTCGATACATCGTCGCGTCGCCAGGTCGCACACCGTGCTCGGCCAACGCCGTCGCCCACTCCACCTCGGCGGCGACCACAGCCTCGGTTCGCCGGGCCAGCGTTGCAGCTGCGGCGGACGGGATCTCGACGGTGTCGGGGTGGTCGATGACGACGAGCTGTGACCAATCGAGCGTCTTGATGGCGGTCCGGCCGTCGATGCTGTCGAACTGAACGAGGCAGGCGCCGGCATCGTCGTCGATCGACAGGACGTGTCCGACGTTGTCGCGATCGATCGCCCGAACTCGACGTCCGACGTCGAGGTGGGCTCGCGTGGCGATGGCGGCATCCAGTTCGGCCCGCATCTCGGCTGGGTCGACGACACCGCAGTGCTGCTCGGCGTCGTAAGCGTGGCGAGCACGACGCAGCAGCTCCGGAGCGGGGACCGTCGCGACGAGTTCGGCGATTCGGTCGGCGTCGGGATCGTCGACGATGACGAGGTTCTTCGCAGCGGAGCGATGGAGGCGGGCGAGGATGTCGTGCTTCGGGATCGGGCACCGATTCGGTCGGCAGCGGGATGCCGTACTCGTGGCGTTCTTCGATCCCAGCTGCTTGGTCGGCGGTGACGTAGAGGCGGGCTTCGTGGCGGGCCCGGGAGAGGGCAACGTACGCGCCTTCGCGGTACAGGCCGGCGGGGCCGACGACGAGAACGGAGTCGCAGGTGACGCCTTGCGCCTTGTGGATCGTGACGGCGTAGGCGTGGTCGACCCAGCCGTGGTCGAGGTAGTCGCGGTCGAGCACGACGTGTTCGCCGCTGGTGACGCGGACGGTCATGTGGTCGAGGGAGAGGCCGGTGACGGTGCCGCGCATGCCGTTGTCGACGGCGAACTCCTCTGCCGGTCACGAGGTGCTGGTGGCGGTCGTTGCGGCACATCACGACCTCGTCGCCGACGACGTAGCCGTGGCCGGCGAACTCGACCTCGTCTTCGAGGGACAGCTCACCGGAGGCGGCGAGCAACTGGCGAGCGTGGCGGTTGAGGAAGCGGGCTTCGGCTCGTGTCCCGGCGAGGAGCAGCGTTTCTCCGTGGGGCCGGATGGCGTGCCAGTCGCCGAGCACGATCGCGTGGAGGTCGTCGGGTGTGTCGGTGATGACGACTCGGCCGTGGTCTCGGTATGCGGCGAACGCCGTCGGAACGTCACCGCAGCGGAGCTGGTCGAGCGCCTCACGTTCCCACTCGTGTTGCTGGCGGCGGTTGACGGTCAGCTCAACGACCTGATCGCCGAGTGTGTCGAGGGCGGCGCGGAAGGCTCCGCCGGCGGCGACTTCGGGCAGCTGGTGATGGTCGCCGACGAGCACGACCTTGGCGCCGACGGCGGTTGCTTGATCGACGATCGCAGCGACGTCACGGGTGCCGGCCATCGCAGCTTCGTCCACGACGACAACCGTGGTCGTGGTGATGGTTCGTTGTTCGACGAGGTGCCGGGCGATCGTCGTCGACTCGATGCCCGACCCCTCCTGAAGCTCGCGGGCGGCACGTGCTGATGGCGCCAATCCGATGACCGACCATCCGGCGTCCTCGTAGGCGGTGCGGAGTGTGCCGAGCGTGTGGGTCTTGCCGGTGCCTGCACGTCCGACCATCACGGAGATGCGATCGCCGTTCGAGGTCAGCGCCCTGATCGCGGCGGCCTGGTCGTCGCCGAGCGTCGAGTGTTCGATCGCGGTTTCGACGGCCACAGGCTCGAGGACGCCTGTGCCAGTCCGCGCGCCAGCAGCGAGCTGTTCGAGGAGACGGCGCTCGACGGCGAGCAGGGACCGGCTCGTGTACAGCAGCTCCCGGTCGTCGGCAACGGTTCGATCGGGCGCATGGACCGGCCCACGGGACCGTCGGTCTCGAAGCTCAACGTGGTCGGACTTGCGCTCACCGCGTAGGTGCCGAGACGGCTTGCGCCGTTCGGCACGAAGTACTCCGCGTCACCGAGGTAGACCGACCAGCCCTCGCCGGGCTGTCCGGTCGCATCGACGAACACCGACTCGACACCGCCCGGGAGCACGAAGGCGGCTGCGACAGCGACGCTGACATCCCCATCCCGGATCGGTGCGTAGCGGGCTTGAACCTCAAGCCCCTCGCCCGTCGAAAGGACGTATTCGCCGACGCCTTGGAAGTCGTAGCTGAACCCGTCGAACGTCGTCAGGTGCGGCTCTCCCTTTCCGCGGGCCTTCTTCTTGTTCTCCTCCTGGGCTTCAAGGCAGTCGTGGTAGGCCTCTTCCCATTGCTCCTGCGACTCCTCGTTCGCGTCGACCGCGTCGTCTGCTCGCTCGCCGAGGATCTTGGCGACCTCGAGCGCTCGATCGGCAGCCCAGAGTTGTGCGTCGATGATCTGGCCCACCGGCGACGTTCCGCGCGCCAGGCTCTTCACCATCGAGAACATGATCGCGCTGAACGACTTCAGCGCCGGTTGGTCCGGGCCATAGATGTTGATCAGTTCCTTGGCGAGCTGTCCCTCGATCTTGCCTCTCAGGTAGTTCGTGAGCACGAGCGTTCGAGCGGCATCCGACGGCGCCGTCTCGTACTTGCGCAGGACGTCCGCATTCTGGAACGCCTTCTTGAGTTCTCGCGCGAGTGCGACGGTCGCCTGTTGTTCAGCGAGCGTCAGCCGTTCGAACTCGCGCGCCCGATCCCGAGCGTCCTTCAGACGGGTCCCTTCGGTGATCTCGTGCTGCCAGACCTGGAGATGGTTGGCGCACGGCCGTTGCACGTCGAATGGAGGCGACATCTGCCGGAGCGCACTGCCACTGTTGGACCGGAATCCGCTGACGTCGTCGAAGGATCCTTCACGATCTGGTGCGCCGTCCGCTTGCCGAGCCTGTGGCGGTTCGCAGGAGAATTCGACGGGCACGAGGTCGTACTCGGGGGCCTGAGGGAGGCCGTCGGCGCTCAGTCCGAGCGCGAGGGGCGATGTGCACGCGATGCCGATCATCCCGTATGCCTCGTAGGTGGGCAGCAGTTGGTCGCCGATGCCCGGGCGCACGACCAGGGTCTCTGCATGGTCGTAGGCGGCGAACGCGAGCGGGTCGGTTGCGGGCAGATCGGGTGGCGCTCCGACGAGGCTCCGGAAGATGGCGAGGTCGACGGTGCCGTCTCGATCGGGGTCGAGGAGGTACGCAGCCTGGTCGAGCGCCACGACTTCGACGCCGAAGTGGCCGAGGACATCGGACTGGAGTGGATGCGCGAATCGGCCGACCAACTCCTGTCGTTGCTCGAACGAGGTGTCGGTGAGCCCGTCGAACGCCAGTGATCCCGACCACGCCGTCGGGGGCGATGCCGCGTAGGTGATCTGCGTCTGGGCTGCGTTGCGTTGCCACTCGATGACGACGTGTTCGGACGGCTCGGGTGCATCGGTGACGGCGAACCACGGGAAGGGAGCGGCAGATTCGCTGCCCCGGGTGGCGACGAAGGCAACGATCGCCACAACCGTGAGCGATGCAATCACGATGATGGCGAGTGCCCAACGGCTTCGGGAGCTCCGCTGTCGATCAGCGGTGGCCGCTGGCGATGTGTTCGTCATAGCTGTCTCATCCCCGTCTCATTCGCCCGATCGTCGAGCGTCACCTGTTGACCAGTTTGGTACGTCAGCGGTGATCGGGACAGAGGTCCGGCCGGACCTCATTGGTCCGGGATGAGGACCTGGAGGTGCTCACGGCGGACGACTCGCCGCGACGACAGCCACTGGATCAACTCGTCGCGCGCCCGCGACCCGCCACTGAGTTGGCCGCCGGCCCGCTGGACCTTCTCTCGCACGCGGCGGAGGTCGGCCCGCACCTTGCCTTCCTCCACGCGGAGGCGATTGGCCGCAGCTCGGTATGAGTTCGGCTCGCGTCGGTAGTGGGGCGGCAGGCTGAGGTATCCGGCGTACACGGCGACGACACTGCGGAGTTCATTGTCCGTGAGCGTCACGGTCCTCTCGACGACGGTCGCCGCCGCCGATGTCCCCGTCGCCTCGAGAACCCGCTGGTCGGGGCGCTCGTCGGAAGGGATCGACATCTCCAACGCGGCATCACCGGTCGACGTGGGGATCCGAATCCACGGGTCGTCGCTGAGCATCAACGTGCTGGCCTGTGCGCCGTCGCCGGGCACGAGTTCGTTCTCGTCAGCCGCCACGATGACGAAGAACGGGCGGCGGCCGATGTTGGTGACTCGCCACGCGAACGTGTCGAACTCGAGGCGTCCCGCCCGCCGGGAGACCCGCACGTCGTCGGGTCCGTCCGTGACCTGGAGGTCGGCGTCGGTGCCGCGCCCGAACACGAACGTTTCCCCGGGCGTGAGCTCCACGATGTGCTCTCCGACCTTCACCTGCATCGGCACGAGCGTATGGTGTGGGACCGAACAGGCTGGACCGCAGGTGTCGGGGGACGACACCGTGCGCGACGACGGGAGAGGTGAGCGGTGGTGAGCAGTGGTGGGTGAGGGTGACGACGGACGGCTCGAACGTGCGTTGGCTGCGCTGCCCGTGAACTACGGAGTCGACCTGCTGCAGCAGCCGCGCAAGGCGATCGGATTGGTGGCCGACCTGATCGCTGAGCCGGGTGTCGACCGCTACGCCGAGTTCAGCGCGTTCCGGACCGCAACCCGCCAGTTGGTGTCGCAGGGAGTTCAACGGGGTGGGTCCTTGCCGTTCGATCGGGTGGTTCGCTCGTGCGTCGATGAGGGGATCGCTCCGTCCGATGCTCGCGCCGCGGTGGAAGTGATCGCTCGTCAGGCCGGGCTCGAGGACGCTTCGACCGCCGCCTCCGGCTCGTCTCCAGGGACGAACTGGCGGTTGGTGGGGGTCGTTGCCGCCGTGGCCGTCGGGCTGGCCGGCGGCGCCTTCATCCTGCTGTCGGCTGACCCGGACTCGCCCGGCACCGAAGTGGTGAGCACCTCGCAATCGGTGGAGACATCGCTGGCCCCGGAGGACACCGACGCGGCGACGACGACGACCACGTCTGCTTCGACGACGACGATCCCAGCGGTGGTCGAGGAGGTCAACGCCTCGTTCCAGGCGGTCCGCGAGGGCCCCTTCATGGTCGAACGCGGTTGGCGGGTGCCTCCCGACCGGGAGACGATCATCGGCGTCGTGCGGGTCTCGGGGGTGGACGGCAGTGCTGCGACCGGCCTGCACCGTGAGCTGATCCCCCCGCTCGCCCTCGACGGTGACTACGCATCGATCGAATGGCTTCCTCAGCCGGTACAGCGGGTGAACGCTGTTGGCGTGTTCGACATCTCCGTCGCTGCGGGTGAGGTCGTCGTGATCGAGTACCGGGCCGGCCTTCGTCCGGGGGGAGCAGTCGACGAGACCGAGGTGCTCGTCTGGTACGACGACTGGGCGCCGAAGCAGGAGCAGCAACGACCACTCGGGGACTCGGACGATCTCCTCGCTCCGTTGGTCGACTTCGGCTGAGCGCCGGACCGCCGGTCCCTGGTCACCCCTTCAGCACGGCAGCCGATGCGTCGCTGTCTCGCAGGACGGCGATGTCGAGTGGGGTCTGGTCGTCGTCGTCGACCACGTCTCGGCTCGCCCCGAGGTCGAGCAGCTGTTGAGTGAGCTCGGCGTCGTCGTTGTACGCCGCCCAGTGCAGCGCGGTGAAGCCGTCCCCTCGGGGTAGGTCCAGGTTCGCGCCGGCCGCGCTGCGAGCGCGGTGACGATGCCGGCATTGCTCCGTGCTCCGGCGATCACGATCGGCGGACCCTCGGTTCCGCCGTCGTCGGGATCGGCCCCTTCGGCAAGGAGCAACTCTGCAGCGGTGACGTGGTCGTTCTGGGAGGCCATGTAGACCGGTGTCGGCCCGGCGTTCGGGCTCCCGTCGACCGCCGCACCCCCTGCGGTCAGCAGGGTGATCACCGCGTCGTGACCTTCCTGTGCGGCGACCGTGAGCGGCGTGAACCCGTTCTCGGCAGCGTTCAGGGGGGCGCCCGCGTCGATGAGTTGGCCGACGATGCCCACCTGGTCTCGCAGCGCTGCCGAATGCAGTGCGGTCCAGTTCGTCGATCGTCCGACCTTCGGGTCGGCTCCTCGCTCGAGCAGCGTTGCGACCGTGTCCTCGTGCCCGTTCTGCGAGGCGATCATCAATGCGGTCCAGCCGTCGTCGGTGCCGCGATCGACGGCAGCCCCAGCGTCGAGGAGTGCGAGCGCGACGTCGGTGTAGCCGTCCTGTGCGGCGAACAGCAGCGGTGTCCAGCCGTCCTTCTCCCTGGCGGTGTTCGGATCGGCCCCGCTCCCGAGCTGAGTGGTGACCTCGGCGAGGTCGCCACGAGCTGCCGCGACGACGAGTGGCGGGTCCGACTCGCGTTGGTCCGCCGGCGTGGTGTCGGCGGTCTCGACAGCGGCGTTGGGGAGCTCGGCAGCTGCTTGCTCGGTGCCGTCCGACGCAGCATCGGTCGCGGCGGGAGTTGCGGCCGAGGCCTCGGCGTCGTCCTGGTTCTCGTCTCCGCCGCAGGCTGCTCCGGCGAGCAGCGCGAAGACGGTGCACGCCGAGAGCGCCAGACGGCCGGCACGTCGTTGGATCATGGTCATCGGGTTCGCCCTCCTGTGGTCGAGCGTGGAGAGTAGTCGGGTGGTCGTGCGGTCGTCAGCTGGTGTCGGCCTCATCAGCGCACCACCACGCCGGTGACGAGCCAGTGATCGGGTGATGTGGCGGTCGCCCCGCCGGTGTCGGTGACCGTCAGCCACATGCGGTAACCGTTCGTCGCCGCTGTGACCGCGTGACGGGATGTGCCGCATCCGGGAAACCCATCGCCGGGCGCCTCGATCCCGAACCGGCCACTGCCGAGCCGCTCGGGATGGACCTCGAGGACGGCTCCACCTGCACACTCGACCCACCAGCGCACGGAGTCCGTGACGTCCCCGTCTTCGGCGTCGGTCGCACGGATCGTGATCACGTGGGAGTATCCGCCCGGCGACCAGGTGTCGTCGTCTCCCAGCACCTGGAGGACCGGCGGGGTGTTCCCGTTCTCGTCCGGCTCGGGCCCGGCGACGACGTCGACGAGCACGGAATCGGTGCTGAACACTCCAGGTGCCTGTCGTGCGGTGAGCTCGAGCAGATGACGGCCCGGCGTGAGCAGCGCGGCCGGGACCCGCACCGTCGTAAGGGAGAACCGGTTCGGCTCGCCGACTGCTGTCGACGCTGCGTCGATCAGAACGCCGTCGAGGCGCCACTCGGCCGTGGGCACGGAGAAGCGACCGCGGACCTCGCCGCGCATGCTCAGGTCGAGTCCCTCGTCGATGGTGATGGGGCCGTCGGTCTCCAAGCGGACGGTCGGGCCGTGGTCGAGCACGCTCACCCGGCGCTCGGCTCGGTGCACCGTGCCGGCCAGATCGGTCAGTTCGGCCGCGACGAGGTACGTGCCGGGCCCGAGATCGAGCGGGTTCAGCGCCCCCGGATTGCCGATCTCGTGAAGCTTGCCGTCGATCGTCCACACGACCTGGGGGTGGAGAAGTTCCTGACCGGCGAGACGGTCATCGCCGTCGTAGAGCTTGATCCGCGCGTCGCCGAGGGTGAATCCGTTGATCGCGGCTTCGAGCCGCACGCCGTCGGCGCCGATCTGAACGTCGGGGGAGATCAGTTCGAGCGAGTGGACGTCGATGTCGGCCTTGCCGGCGTGGGCGATCCGAGCGAGCGCGGCACCGGCGTCGACGATCCGGATGCCGCCGGCTTCGTGTGCGGTGTCGGCGAGCAGACGACGGACGTTCTCGGCGGGCATGTCGGGCCACGCGGCCCGCATCAGGCCGACGATGCCGGCGACGAACGGCGCCGAGTAGCTGGTCCCCCGGTTGGGGCCGCTCCCGTCGTTCGCGTGTTCGTATGGGGCGTAGATGTCGACGTCCTCGCGGCCGTAGTTCGAGTTGGGGTGACCGTTGGTCGAGCCCTTGGAGAGCCCACCGACGCACAGCACGTGGCGGACCTCGCAGGGGAAGACGATCTCGTTCTCCCACGGGCACGTCCCGAGCAGGCAATCGCCGTGGTAGTCGATGTTGCGGCCGTCGTTCCCGGCCGAGGCGACGAGCACGATGTTGTGGCCCTCTGCCAGATCGGCGAACAGACCGGCGACCGGGTCGACGACCCATGCGACGTACCAAGGGATCTCGCTGGCTCCGCTCATGTTGATGACGTCGGGGTTGGTTGTGCCGAGCAGCTCGAAGGCGCCGATGAACTCGGTCAAGCGGAAGTTCGACCAGGCGTCGTCGGCGATCGCATTGAGGTCGATGAGCGTCAGGTCGGCGATCGGCCCGCCGGGACCGACCGTTCCGAGGGTGTCGTTCAAATCGCCGGCCGCGATCTGGGCGACCGTGCTGCCGTGGAACGGGCACGGGTTGCCACCGCAGACCGCCGAGCCGGCGCGGCCGCTGGCGTCGGCCGGGTACAGCGTGGCATCAGCGAGATCGGGAATCGTCAGGTCGAACCCCTGGTCGATCACCGCGATGTCGACCGAGCCGGGTGTGAGGCGGCCGACGGCCCGAAGCCGCCGCCACGCCTCGGTCACGCCGATGTCGAGGACGCCACCGTCGCGGAAGTAGTCCCACTGGAAGGGATCCGACGAGCCGTTCCACGTCCAGCCTTCGGTGGCGGTGCCGGTCGCAACTGCGTCGTCAGCCTCTCCGGCGGGCGAGATGGCGAAATCGACGGTTGCGTCGAGTCCCTGCGTCGATGCGAGGGCGGCGAGCCCGATCAGGCCGAACCCCGTGCCGTCCGAGACGCTGACGGTCGTCCCGCTCGGCTGGTCGGCGTCGAGCGCGGCAACGAGCCGCTCGGCTGCATGCTCGACGTCGCGCGGTGTCACCTCCATCTCGACCGTCACGACAACCGTTCCCGCGACCGACGTGGTGTCGACGACGCGGCCCGGGTGCTCTGCGAGGAAGTCGGCGAGCTGCTGCTCATCCGGTCCGGCCACGATCAGTCGGTTCGAGGCGAAATCGAAGGGTGCGGAACCGTCCCCGGCGTCGAACCTGGTCGCCCCCGCGTCGGGTGGTGCCTGGCCTCCCACGACGAACTCGACGACGGGTGCCTCGGAAGCGACCGGATCCTCCATGTCCGGTTCCGGCGGCGGCTCGGTGTCCTCGCCATCGGTCGACGCTGGTTCGCCGTGGGTCGCGTTCGGAGCCCCATCGGTGCTCTCGGCGTCGTCGCCGTCGTCGATCGAGGTGACATCCTCGGATGCTGCCGTGGCCGGCTCCTCGTCCGGGCCGGGCAGGCGCGTGCCGTCGTCCGCTTCGGGGGGTGAGTCCGGCGCGGGGTCGCTCGACGCCGGCGCCACCACCGCGACCGCGTCGTCGTCGGCCGCCGTCGTCTCCATGGTCACGGCGACGACGGCGCCCGACACGAGCGAGACCGCTACGGCGGCCCCTGCCCAGATCGCAACTCGGCTTCTCAGTGCTCGGTTCATCGTGGTTCCCTCTCAGGTCGAGCCACCGTCCGATCGGTGACATGGCTCGATCCTGATGACGCGGTCGTCATCGGTGAAGAGGTCCCGCCGGACCCCTGCTCGCCTGGCAGGCCGGCCCAGGTGGGTCGATCCGTGCACGGTCGGCGGCCGTTCCGCTGCGTGTGGAATCACTCGCCGGGAGGGGTCAGGACGGGGGAGGTTCGGTGCACGACTCAGGCGGGGCTCGGTCGACGACGCGCTCCGCGCCGGACCGGACGACACGATGACGGACCGGACGAGAGCCGCTCCCGGGGCGCGCGGGATGGCGAGCGTCGTGCCCCCACTGGCGTGATTCTGCCGCTGTGGGTACACCGCTGACCGGCAACAGCAGGGCGACGAACCGTGTCCAGACCTCGTGGCGCATCCGCGATGGTCGCTGCGGGTTCACCCGCTCGAGATCAGCGGGTCGCGCTGACTGCGAGACCCGCTGATCCGAACTGGCTGGAGTCCCGTGGATCTACCCGAAGTAGCCGTTGGCGTCGACGAGGATGTCCGCGGTGCCGTAGACGTAGACGCAGACGTCACCGGTGGGTGACACCCCGGTGATCACCGCGTTCGGGATCGTCTGGCCCTGCCCGAAGTTGATGTTGCTGGTGTTCGGTCGTGGGAGCGAGCAGTCCCAGACGGTGACGAAACCGGCGCCGAGATTCGGGAGCTGCCCGTTGGTGGCGGTGACGTTCAGCGACACCGCATCGACACCGGACAGCGGGATCCCCCCGCGCCCGAGCACGTTGAACACGAAGGGCGCCGCCGTTCCGCTGGCGTTGCCGACCGGGGAGCCGCCACGGGTGTCCTCGAACCGGGCCGGACCCACTGTCCCGAAGTCGCTGCCGGTGGGGAAGTACCCGTTGACGTCGACGAGGATGTCGGCGGTGCCGTAGACGTAGACGCAGACGTCACCGGTCGCCGACACCGGCGTCAGGACCGCGTTGGCGATCGTCTGACCCTGCCCGAAGTTGATGTTGCTGGTGTTCGGTCGTGGGAGCGAGCAGTCCCAGACGCTGACGAAACCGAGGCCGACGTTCGGGAGCTGCCCGTTGGTGGCGGTGACGTTCAGCGACACCGCATCGACACCGGACAGCGGGATCCCCCCGCGCCCGAGCACGTTGAACGTGAACGCCGCCGCCGTCCCGTCCGCCGAGCCGACGGGGGACCCGCTACGGGTGTCCTCGAACCGCGCGCCGATCGGGCCGAAGTCGCTGCCGGTGGGGAAGTACCCGTTGGCGTCGACGAGGATGTCCGCGGTGCCGTAGACGTAGACGCAGACGTCACCGCTGGGTGACACCCCGGTGATCACCTCGTTGGCGATCGAGTTGCTCTGCCCGAAGTTGATGTTGCTGGTGTTCGGTCGTGGGAGCGAGCAGTCCCAGACGGTGACGAAACCGGCGCCGAGATTCGGGAGTTGGGTGTTGGTCGCCGTGACGTTCAACGACACCGCATCGACACCCGTCGCCGGGATCCCGCCTCGCCCGAGCACGTTGAACACGAACGGCCCTGCTGAACCGTCTGCCGAGCCGACCGGACCGCCGCCCGGCGAGCGGGTGTCCTCGAACCGGAACGGACCGATGTCGACGAACGTCGGGATCAACGTGTCGAAGGTGACCTCTGCGGTCGACGACGCCGTATTGGTGTTGCCGGCGGCATCGCTGGCGACGTCGGCGGGGATCGCGGCCGTGACCGAGCCCTCGCCGGTCATCCCCGAGACGGCCACGTTGTAGGTCGTGCCGGAGCCGGTCACGACCGCGGTCGTCGCGCCGGCGGTCCCGCCGACGGTCACGTCGGCCGAATCGAAGTCGGACACCTCCTCGGAGAACTCGACCGTGAAGTCGATCGGATCCCCGTTGGTCGGATCGGCCTGCGCCGCCGCCTTGTCGATCGTCACCGTCGGCCTGATCGTGTCGTACGTGATCAAGCCGGTCGATGACGCCTCGCTCGGGTTGCCGAGGGAGTCGTCCGCCGCGCCGGCCGGGATGGTGGCGGCGACGGTGCCGTCACCGATCATCCCGGACACGGTGACCGTGTAGGAGGCGCCGGACCCGCTGACCACTGCGGTGGTCGGACCGGCGGTTCCACCGAGGATCACGTCGCTGTCGGTGAAGCCGACGACGTCCTTGGAGAATTCGACGGCGAACTCGATCGGCGAGGTGTTCGTCGGATCGTCCTGGCCGGCTGCCGCTTCGATCGTCACCGTCGGCGACGTCATCTCGAAGGTGACCTCCGCCGCACTCGGCGACGCGGCGCTGGTCTGGCCGGACACCGACTTGGCGGCGCACGACCGCACCTCGGCGGTCACCGTGCCGTCGCCGGTCATGCCCGACACCGCGACGTTGTAGGTCGTGCCGCTGCCGGACACCGCAGCCGTCGTCGGGTCCGCGGTGCCGCCGAGGACCACGTCGACCGGGGAGAACCCGGTCACGGCCTCGGAGAACTCGACGGTGAAGTCGATCGGCGACTCACCGGTCGGGTCGGCCTGGCCCGCGGCCGGGGCGATCGTCACCGTCGGCCACACGGCGGTCGTGCCAGCGGTGGTCTCGCCGGATGCAGCGGCGATGGCGGTACCGACGATTCCGGTACCGGTCATCTCGGCGTAGTTCACCCACGGCCCGATCGCCTTGCCGGCCGCGGAGAACGAGATGACGTGCGACTCACCCGGCGCTCCGGGTGTCGAGGCGACGTCGACCTCGTAGCCGGGGAAGGGGTTGGACGGCGCGGGCGGGGTACCGACACCGTCGAAGTAGACCGTGCCGCCCTCGGTGCCGTCAGCGTTTTCGGCGCCGACGGTCAGGAATCCGCCGTCACCGCCGGTGACGTCGGGTCCATAGGTGAACGAGATGTCCTGGCTCGGGTTGGCGTCGGTGTCGTAGCCGAGCCAGACCTGCGCGGTGTTGATCTCGGACGCACTGCTGAAGTTGGGCACCATCTCCCACTCGACGACGATCCAACTGTCGAAGCCGTCGGTCAACAGTTCGATCCACACCGTGCCGCCGGCCGCCGGGTTGAGATCGGTCCAGAACGGCGCGAGCACGTTGTTCGGGAGCGCACCATCGGGCAGGTCGCTGTTGATGAAGTCGACGTCGGCCCCGGTCCCGCCGCCGACGACCACGTAGCCGTTGGAGACGATGCCGATCGTGTCGTAGCTGACGCCTCCGTACTCGAAGGAGGGCACGGCGAAGTTGGCGATGCTCTCGTCGGTCGCGCCAACGTCGGTCGGCGTGAACGAGTTGAGCGGCAGGTAGCCGGCGGGCGATGCGAGCGGGTCGATCGTCACCGTCGGGATCGATGCCGCCGCGCCGGACAAGGGGCCGTCGTAGGTCACGCGGCACTCGTTGATGTCGGCACCGACGAGGGTCATCTTGTCGACCGCGAGCTGGTCCGGGATCTCGTCG
The DNA here is from genome assembly GCA_963825565.1 of Ilumatobacteraceae bacterium. Classification (GTDB taxonomy): domain Bacteria; phylum Actinomycetota; class Acidimicrobiia; order Acidimicrobiales; family Ilumatobacteraceae; genus JBFGCT01. Next base: position 75,094 of record CAWGTW010000014.1, on the reverse strand, counting down.
AAGATCGAGACGTCCTGGGCGTCGAACGTGGTGTTCTCGACGGTGATCGTGCAATCGGTGAACGCGCCCTGGGCGATCGTCGACGGGACGCACTCCTTGCCGATCGTGACCGCGGGTTCGGTCTTGACGATCGTGATCGGGAAGTGCAGGACCTGACCGAGCAACGGCTCGTTGGTCTTCTCGAGCGTCAGCATTGCGAACCTGGTCTCGCCGACCGGGACGTCGCGGGCGTCGACGTGGATGTCGAAGGACGCGTCGCCACCGGCGCCGACGCCGATGGTCGGCGGCACGCCGACCCACAGGTCGACGGGCGCATCGACGGTCAGATCCCAGGTGCTGGCGTCACCGGTGGGGTTGCTGACGGTGCGCTCGACCGTGATCGAACCGGAGAGCGTCGGCACGTACAGGCTCGGGTAGTTGGCGTCCCACAGGTTGTCTTCGAGCGCGAGGTAGTTCGCCCCGGTCTCGACGATGGTGAGCTGCGCGTGCGCCGCGGCGTCGGGCAGGATGCGGCCCGACCCGTAGTCGAACGCGTCGGCCGGGGTGAGACCGTCTTCCTTGGTGACACCGGCTTCCAATGCGGTCGTCATCAGGGCGGACTTGATGTCGCCGGGTCCCCAGTCGGGGTGCGCTGCCTTGACGAGCGCCGCAGCGCCCGTGGAGTGCGGCGCGGACATCGACGTGCCCTGGATCGCCTGGAAGAGCTGGCCGGGAAGGCCGCCGTCGGCGTTCTCGGGCAGCGGCGTCATGCCGGCGAGGATCTGCACGCCCGGCGCGGTGACGTCGGGCTTGGAGATGCCGAGCGTCTGGCCCGGGCCGCCGCGGCTGGAGAACGGCGCCATGACGTCGCCCTGGACCGCGGTGGCGGTTCCGGGCGTGAACGTCGCGGTCACGCCGGTGTGCGTCGATTCGAACGCCTTCACGGCTGCGCCGTCGACGTCTTCGAGGTGCACACTGGGGATGAACATGTTGTCGGTCGACAGGCCCTGGGGGGCCGTGTTGGCGAGGAGCAGGCCTCCCGCGCCGCCCTCGGCGACGTTGAAGCTCTTCGTGACGCGGGCGATGCCGCCGCGGTCACAGATCACGATCTCGCCGCTGAAGGTGCCGGAGGCGAACGGCGTGAGGCACAGCGCGTCGCCGAAGTCACCGGCAAACACCACAGGTGTCGGCGTCGAGATGCCGTCGGTGACCGTCGCTCCCACGACCTCGAGCGTGTCGCCGCCATCTGCGGCGAGCGAGACCGTGCTGAGGTAGTGACGGTCGCTCGTGCTGGCGCCGACGGTCAGCGTCCACGGCTCGCGGTGCGCGACCGTGTCGGCGCCGGGGCCGGAGTTTCCGGCCGACGGGTTGACCAGGACGCCGGCGTTGTAAGCGTCGAGGAAGGCCAGCGACACGACGTCGCCATAGGGATTCTCGCCGCCGCTGATCGAGTAGTTGACGACATCGACGCCGTCGACGACCGCCTGCTGGATCGATGCGGTCGTGTCCGAGCTGAAGCAGCCGTCGAGGCCGCAGCCCTTGTAGGCGACGACGTGGGCTCTGGGTGCGATGCCGGACACCTCGCCGCGCGGGACGCCGAGCAGGGTCGCCGCCACGCCGCCGTTGCCGCCCGAGGTGGTGAGCGTGTGCGTGCCGTGCCCGTTGGAGTCGCGAGCGGAGTCGAACTCGGTCGGGATCAGACCGACGACGGCAGCGTAGGTGTCGGTGAAGTCGTAGGCGCCGATCAGCTTGTTGTTGCAGGTGAAGGGCGCGTCGTCCGGGTTGAACGCGGTGTTTCCGAAGTCACAACCAGCGCCGACACCGCTGCCGGTCCAGTGCGCAGGGGGCGCGGGATACGGGTTGCCCGCCGGGTCTGGGTCCGACACCGAGGGGTGCTCGGGCCAGATGCCGCTGTCGATGACGCCGATGATGACGCCCTCGCCGGCCGATTCCTGACCGCCGAGCTCGGCCCAGAGATCGTCGGCCCCGATGAACTCTGGGCTCACGTTCGTCGTGAGCTGGTTCAGCTCGTCGGGGTAGACGCCGGTGACGTTGGGCAGCGCGGCGATCCTGTCGATCGACTCGGCCGGCACGATGGCGGCGACACCGCCGACGACCAACTCGTAGGTCTGGGTGACGGACGCACCGGCGACCGCCGCCTCGAGCGTCGACTCGAATGCCGCGTGCTGCGACCTGAGGTATCTCGTGTAGCTGGCGACCGCGGGAGCGTTGACGTCGAGCCGGGTGTCGCCGGTCAGCGTCGGGGTCGTCGCCTCGAAGCCGGCGACGCCGCCGGTGTACGACGCGGCAGGCTGCTCGTCGAGCGTGATGATGACGCTGACGAGCTTCGAACCCTCCGCCTTCGCGGCGGCGCTCGTGTAGGTCGAGATGAGCTCGACCGACCCATCGGCCTCCCTGATGTCCCCGGGTTCGCGGTCGCTCTGTGCGCTCGTCGATGCCGGCGCTGCGGTCATCCCAACCGCTGCGGTGAATGCGACGAGAAGCCGCAAGGTCCGTGCGTTCATGTTCTTCCTCCTCGCCCCGGAGCCGAAGTGGCGGCCGATCCCGCGCACCCTAGATCAAACGTGCGCCTCGGTCGAAAGAAACCGCCCGGCTGGTGGTCGTCGTTCGCTTCGCCGACGGGCGCGCAGAGTGTGTAGGAAGGGGTTCGCCATTCGGGGTGGGCGGGGGCAATGAGGGCCAGGGGAGACATCGAGCCGAAAGGGGCAGAGATGACCGATGACATCCGACTCGAGCGGTACCGCACGATGGTGCGGATCCGCACGTTCGAAGCAGCCGTGTTGCGCGAGTACCACGCGGACAAGACCCCTGCGTGGGACATCGGCGCCGGTCAGATCCCGGGCGAGATGCACCTCGCCGCCGGCCAAGAGCCCGTCGCCGTCGGCATCTGCGAGCACCTGCGCCGCGACGACGCGATCACGGGGCCACACCGTCCACACCACCTGGCGATCGCCCACGGGATCGACATCAACAAGATGATGGCCGAGATCTTCGGTCGAACGACCGGGCTCTGCAAGGGGAAGGGCGGTCACATGCACCTGTTCGACCCTGAGACACACTTCTCGTGCTCGGGCATCATCGCCGAGGGCTACCCCGTTTCGTGCGGGCAGGCGATGGCCTTCAAGCGAGAGGGCACGGGTCGGGTGTCGGTGGCCGTCGCCGGTGACGGCGCCGCGAACCAGGGCGCCTTCCACGAGTCGCTCAACCTCGCCGCGCTGTGGAACCTGCCGGTCGTGTTCGTGATCGAGGACAACGACTGGGCGATCTCGGTGCCGCGGTCGGCCTCGACGTCGGTGGCATCCAACGCCGATCGGGCTGCGGGCTACGGGATTCCGGGCGTGCGCGTCGAGGGCAACGACGTCGACGCGATCAGCGAGGTCGCGGGTGAGGCGGTCGCGCGTGCTCGCGCCGGCCAGGGTCCGAGCCTGCTCGAGATCCACACCGTGCGCCTCTGGGGCCACTTCGAGGGCGACGCCCAGGCCTATCGCGGCGCCGAGCTCGACGAGCTCGACGAGCGGGACCCGATCCCCGCCTACGCCGAGCGGTTGCGGGCCGCCGGTGTGCTCACCGACGCCGACGTCGCCTCGATCGCCGAGGAGATGTCGGCCGAGATCGAAGCGGCGATCGACTTCGCCAAGTCCAGCCCGGAACCGGCCGGTTCCGATGCTCTCGACCACGTGTTCGCCTGAGGAGACCGATCATGACCGACACCGCCACACCGACCCGCCGTCTCTCGACGGCCAAGGCGATCTCCGAAGGCATCGCCCAAGAGATGCGCAACGACGATTCCGTGTTCGTGATGGGCGAGGATGTCGCTGCCTACGGCGGCATCTTCGGCGCCACCGGCGACCTGCTCGATGAGTTCGGCGCCGAGCGAATCATCGACACGCCGATCTCGGAGACCGCGTTCATCGGCGCCGGCATCGGCGCCGCCACCGAGGGCATGCGCCCCGTTGTCGAGCTGATGTTCATCGACTTCTTCGGGGTCTGCATGGACCAGATCTACAACCACATGGCGAAGATCCACTATGAGTCGGGCGGCGCCGTGAAGGTGCCGATGGTGCTGATGTCCTCGGTCGGCGGCGGCTACTCCGATGCGGCCCAGCACTCCCAGTGCCTGTGGGGCACGTTCGCTCATCTCCCCGGCCTGAAAGTCGTCGTGCCGTCGAACCCCTACGACGCGAAGGGGCTGATGATCTCGGCGATCCGTGACGACAATCCCGTGCTCTACCTGTTCCACAAGGGGATCATGGGACTCGTCTGGATGGCGAAAAACCCCCGGGCGATCGACGTCGTGCCCGAGGAGGCGTACACGGTGCCGATCGGTGAGGCCGCGGTGGCTCGGGAGGGGACGGACGTCTCGATCGTCACCTTGTCGTTGTCGGTCCACCACGCGCTCGACGCCGCCGAGCAGCTGGCCGGCGACGGGATCAGCGCCGAGGTGATCGACCTGCGGAGCCTGGTACCGCTCGACCGGCAGGCCGTGCTGGAGTCGGTCGGCAAGACCGGTCGCCTGCTCGTGGTCGACGAGGACTACCGCTCGTTCGGTCTGACCGGCGAGATCGCCGCGATCGTGGCCGAGACCGATCCCACGATGCTGAAGGCGCCGGTGGCCCGGCTCGCGGTGCCCGACACCCCGATCCCGTACGCCCGTCCGCTCGAGACGTTCGTGCTCCCGAAGACCGACAAGATCGTCGCCGAGGCCACGCGGCTGATGGCGTGAGGCAGTGGTGAGCGTCCAGGTCGTCTTCCCGGTCATGTCCCAGGACGACCCGACCGGGGAGGGCGTCATCGGCACCTGGTTCGCCCGAGACGGCGAGACCGTCACCGCGGGCCAGCTCATCGCCGAGGTGCAGGTCGACAAGGTGTCGGCCGATGTCGAGGCTCCGACCTCGGGCGTGCTCAGGCACGTCGTCGCCGAGGAGGCGGTCAGCCATCAGGGCGCCGTGATCGCCGTCATCGAGTGACGAGCGCCTCGACCGAGTCGCGCTGCTGCGTTGGCCTGATCGCCAACCCGGCGTCGGGCCACGATCTGCGGCGCCTCATCTCGGGCGCGTCGATCGCCACCAACATCGAGAAGGTCAACATCGTGCGACGACTGCTCGCGGGGCTCGGCGCGAGCGGTGTCGACCGGGTGCTGGCGATGCCCGACGGGTCCGGCCTGTCGCTCGGGATCGAGCGCGCTGTCGAGCATCATCGGGTCGATCGCGATGGCATCTGGCCGGACGTCGACTTCGTGGGCATGGACGTCCGTCAGACGGCCGACGACACCCGGACCGCGACGATTGCGATGAACGGCGCCGGCGTCGGTGCGATCGTGGTGCTCGGTGGCGACGGCACGGCGCGAGCGGTGGCCTCCGTGGCCGGCGACACCCCGCTCCTCGCGCTGTCCACGGGAACGAACAATGCGTTCGGAGTCATGACCGATGCGACCGTGGCCGGGATCGCCGTTGGGTTGGTCGCGGACGGGCGATGCTCGATCGGGGACGGTTGTCGGCGGGCCAAACGTCTGGACGTCCGGATCGGGGACCGCATCGATCTGGCCTTGGTCGATGCCGCCGTCGTCGACGCGCCCGGCGTCGGTGCCCGGGCGATCTGGCATCCGTCCGCGCTGCGGGAACTGGTGGTCACGATCGCGGAGCCGGGAGCGATCGGCCTCTCGGCGATCGCCGCCGCCGTGTGCCCGTGTGCTCGCGACGACGCCGCCGGCCGCCATCTCACGTTCGGTCCTGCCGGCCGTCGGGTGCTCGCACCGATTGCCCCCGGTCTGGTCCGATCGGTGGATCTGGTGACTGCGAGCACGCTCGCCCTTGGCGAGGAGCTCACGTTGCAGTCGAGCTCGGGAGTGCTCGCGCTCGACGGCGAGCGCGAGGTCATCCTGGACGGTGAGGCGCCGATCGTGACGCTGCTCGCCGACGGTCCCCTGGTGATCGACGTGCCGACCGTCCTCCATCTGGCCGCCGCACGCGGTTGGCTGGACGGCGAGTTCACCTCGGCCGCGTCGGCCAACTCCTGACACGCCATCCGAGGGGTGGGATGACCCGGGTCAGTCTGCTCGGCGAGCCTTGCGACGGCGATGACGTCGCATCACTCCGGCGCCGAACCAGATCAGCGCGCCCAGCAGTGCCGAGCCGAGCGTCAGGAGCCACACCGGCCACGTGAAGTCCCAAGCGAGGAACTGCACCTTCACGTCCTCGGTGTTCTGGGCCATGAACACGGCGAGGATGCCGCCGCCGGACAGCATCGCGATCGCACCTCCGCTCAGCCCCGCTTTCGACTTGTCGGCCTCTCCCGGCCCCATCTCGTTCATTGTCACTGCGGCTCCTGACCAGGTCGATCGTTGAAAGGTTGGCCACACAGTATGCCTGGGATCCGACTCCGATCCGGAGAGGAGTACCACCGGGCAGGGCATCTCGAATCGGGTACCTTGGATGCCGCCGGGCGGCATCGACGGTGTCGAGCCACGAACCGGTGAGTTGAGCGCCTCGGTCGTTCATCTCGTCGGGCCGGCCGTCGGGGTGCTTCGTGCGCTCGCGTTCGCATCACTGCGGGCATGTCTCGGCGTCGATCCCTCGATCGCGCGCCTCCGCGCCGAGCAGTTCACATGCGGCGTTCATCGCCTCGACAGCCGCGTCGGGCTCCCAGAGGATGGTGAGGAGGTCGGCTGCGTCGCGCGTGCGGATGTCGGCGATCCTGTTCCTCGTGTCGTCGACGACGTCGTCGACGGCGATGACGTATGCGTCGTGGGGGGCGCGGATGGAATCGGGGGGATCGATCGCGCGGAGCTCGTCGCCGAGTGCGGCGATGTGGTCGGACGCGGCGGCCCAGAAGGTCGTGAAGAACTCGCGCAACGCCGCCTCCTCGGCAGGCGTGAGGCCGACGGTCTCGGTGCTCTCGGCCTGTACCCGATTGGCGATCTCCTCGACTTCGAAGGCGAGCGGAGTCTGGAAGAGGTCCTCTACCGCGACGCCGAGCGCCAATGCCGTTGCCTCGACGGCCCGGAAGTACTCGATCTCCTCCTCGGTGGCGGCCGGGAGTTCGGGTGGTTCGGTGCCACCGTTCAGCGTCACCAGCAGGTCGCGCTCGAAGCGGTACCTGTCGGCGTCGACCGCGATCTTGACGGGCACGCCGGTGGGGTCGATCCTGGTCCGTCCCTGCTCGGGTCCGGCCAGCTCGACGACGATCGGCCCCTCCTCGAAGGTCGCGACGCGATCGTCGAACGCCGCGGCGGCCGCGAGCTCGTCCCAGAAGTAGAACCCGAACTCGTACGGGCGCGATGCCGCGAACAGATCGTGCACGACGTTCGCCGCAACGGTCGTCCGGTGCCCGGCGAGCGCATCGACCCACTCCTCGGTGACGGGGACCGTGTTGGTCGCGTCGAGCGGCACCATCGTGACCGGCATCCCCGATCGGAGTACGACGTCGACCGCGGTCGGGTCGATGAAGTAGTTCCACTCCGCGATGCCGTCGGTCGCGTTGCCGCCGACATCGACCGCACCGCCCATCGTGACCACGTCCGCAACGTGTCGTGTGAGCTCGGGATGACGCTCGATCGCGATCGCCAGGTTGGTCAGCGGGCCGAGGGCGATGATCGTGACCGGCGCCCGCTCGGCGATGATCGAGGCGAGCAGGTCGGCCGCGTCCTCGCCGTCGTCAGCGCCGGCGGTCGCTCGCAGGTCGAGACCCTCGAGCCGATCGGCGGCGGCTCTCCAGTCGGCGGGCCATTCGTTTCCGGCACCGACGGGCTGGTCCTGGCCACACGCGACCGGTACGTCGGCCAGACCCACCGCAGCGAGGAGCGCGCGTGTGTTGGCGACTCCCTGGTCGCAGTGCGATTCACCGGTGCCGGCCAGCGTGACGGCGAGGAGGTCGGCATCGGGGTGTTGCGTCACGTACATCAACGCGGCGACGTCGGACGACGTCGGGCTGTAGTCGACGATCACGGGCAATCGGTCGGAACCCGTACTGGCCGATGCGGCCTCGAGCGTCGGTGCAACGACCGACGACGGCGTCGTCGGTGCCGCCCCGTCGTCCCCGCCGCAGGCCGCTGCCGACATCCCGAACAGCAGGACCGGTGTCAGGGTTCGAAGGTTCATCAGCGTCTCCCGTCGATCTCGTCGATCAGACAGACGAAGGCGGCAGCCCGACGGGTGACAGGCGGGTGTACCTGCGATCACCGAGCGGTCTGACCCCTGGGCTCACCGCAGTCGGCGTCGACGGCGACATCGCCGTGTCCGCCGGGGTTGGTGCCCCGGCTCGTCAGCAACTACGTTCCCCCGCTCTGGGGCTACGTGAGCTGGAAGTGGCTCGACCGCCACGATTACCTGTTTGCGGTGAAGTCCTGCAGCCGGAACGTCCGATGAACGGGGAGCCGAAGCGATGAAGGGCCAGACGGGAGTACTCCGCCCGGCGAGTCAACGTCCGACGCCTGGTCAGTTGATCGGACGGACCCTCTCGATCACGCTGCTGGTGGCGATTGCGTTGTTCGTCACGTCGTGGCTGTTGCCGGACTTCGAGATCGCACGGTTCCGCGACGCCCTGCTGGCCGGGCTGGTGATGGGGCTGGTCAACGCGTTCGTCTGGCCGGCGCTGTCGTTCGTGCTGGTGCCGCTCTCGGTGTACACGCTCGGCGTGGCCAATCTGGCCGTGAATGCCCTGTTCACCTGGGTCGTGCTCAGCGAGCTGCCCGGTGTCCGCCTTGACGGGTTCGGGGCGGCGCTGCTCGTGACCTTGATCGCCACCGTGATCGGCACGCTGCTGGCTACGGCGCTGTCCCTCGACGACGACGCCTGGTACGACGAGCGGATGGCCCGCCTCGCCCGCAGGCGGCGCGGTGCGACCACGACCGACGTTCCCGGAGTGGTGTTCGCGCAGATCGACGGACTGTCCGAGCCGGTGCTGCGGGTCGCGTTCGCGTCGGGCGACGTGCCCACGCTGCGTCGCTGGCTCGACGACGGACAGCACCACCTCATCGGCTGGCGGACCGAGTGGTCGTCCCAGACCGGCGTCAGCCAGTGCGGCATCCTCCACGGCTCGACCGACGACATGCCGGCCTTCCGCTGGGTGGAGAAGGCGACCGGTGAGGTGATCGTCTCCAACCACCCCAAGTCGGCGGCCGAGATCGAGCGTCGGCACAGCGACGGCGCCGGGCTCCTGGCGTACAACGGCTCGAGCTACGGCAACCTCTTCACCGGAGACGCTGAGCGGGCCGTGCTGACGATGAGCGTCGCCGGCAAGAAGAAGGAAGGCCGAGCCGGCGCCGGGTACGGCCGGTACTTCTCCCGGCCATCGAACGCTGTCCGCACGCTGGTGGCGACGATCTCGGAGGTGTTCCGCGAACGGCGGGCGGCGCGCGACCAGATCCGCCGTGGCGTCGAGCCCCGGGTCAGCCGCAACTGGACCTACGCGCTGCTGCGGGCGTTCACCACCGTCATCAGTCGCGACGTGTGCGTCAACGGCGTGGTCAACGACATGGCCGAGGGGCGGGCGGCGATCTACATCGACTTCCTCGGCTACGACGAGGTGTCGCACCATTCGGGTCCCTTGCGGGAGGACACGCTCCGCGTCCTGCGCGACATCGATCGCCAGATCGCTCGCTTCGAGCGCGCCGCTCGCTGGGCGCCCCGGCCGTACCGGATCGTGGTGCTGTCCGATCACGGTCAGACCCAGGGTGCCACGTTCGACGAGCGCTACGGCCAGTCGCTCGCCGAGCTGGTCGGGCGGTTGTGCGGGAGCGTTCGTGACGCCGACGCCGACTCCGAGGAGGGCAGGACCGAGTCGTCGGCCTGGTTCCGCAGTGCCCGCGGGCGCAACAAGGACCCTCACGCCGCGGAGGCGCAGCCCACGGTGCTGGCATCGGGGAACCTCGGGCTGGTCTATCTGCCCGAGGGCGAGCGCCGCCTCACGCTGGAGGAGATCGAGCAGACCTATCCCGAGCTGGTGCCCGGGCTGGTCGAACACCCCGGCGTCGGCTTCGTGCAGGTGCGGTCGGCCGCCGACGGCTCGCTGGTGATCGGGGCGTCGGGGCGACGGAACCTGGACAGCGGTGCGATCGAGGGCGACGACCCACTGGGGCCGTTCGGTCCCGAGGCGGTGGTGATGGTGACCAAGGCCGCCGGCTACGCCAACGCGGCCGACGTGATGGTGAACAGCCTGTACGACGTGGAGCGCGACGAGGTGGCGGCCTTCGAGCACCAGGTCAGCTCCCACGGGGGCCTGGGCGGGCCGCAGACGCATCCGTTCGTGCTGCACCCCGCCGACCTCACGCCGCCGGCCGGCGTCATCGAGGGGCCTGCTGCGCTGCACTTCGTGCTGAAGGATTGGCTGGCCGAACTGGGCCAGCCGGTGCGGGGAGTTCCGTGATCACCCCGCTTGGGGGCTGAGCCGATGGACGCCGCGATCGGACGGATCCTCGGCCTGGCGGTTCGCCGGAAGACGCCGCTGAGGGTGCCTCGACCGAATGCTTCGGCCGGGGTTGCAGCTATTGGGCGCGTCCGAACATCTCCGTGCCGGCGCGGGCGTCGGCCCAGGTTTCGCTGCTGGTGTTGCGGGCCAGGTCCGCCAATGCGAACACGGCCTTCGCTGCTCGGGAGCTCAGCTCGGCCCCGGATCCTGGCCCCCAGGCTCCGGGTTCGGCGTCGGTGACGACGACGATCTCGTTGGGATCGATCCAGTAGAAGCGGCTGTCGTTGACGCCGTCCGACTCGCGTGCGGCTCGGCACCACTCGAGCGCTGCGAGCGCCAGCTCGTCGCGATCGGTCGACGGATACCGTTCGAACTTCCCGACGTGAAGCGGCATGACGTGTCTCCATTTCGTTTGCCGGCGGTCGGCCGACCCGACCCCCCGGTCAGGACGGCCCAGTGTGGGGCCCCGTCGGCGGAGCTGTCAAGCCCGACGTCGCGGGTCGGGTCGCGACATGGGTGCGTCACCCATCGACGAGCTCTCGCAAGACCGGGCGGCCCGAGCCACGCGGAGGGGAACCCGCAACGCTCGACGCGGAGCCGCTCCGGCGTCGCTGAACCCCACGGTCGGAGGTCTACGCTCGTGCGATGGGTCGCCGACGTTTGATGCTCGTGGCCGCGGTCACCGTGCTCGTCGGGTGCAGCGACGATGAGATCGGTGCTCCGCCGGCTGCCAGCGAACCGGTTGCAGCCGCGACCGACGTCGACGAACCCGGTGCACAACCCGACAGCGGTCGGGCGGGCGATCCTGCCTCCGGGGAATTCGGACGGGATGAGTTCGGCGGGTTCGTCAACCCGTGCGCCGTCCTCACCGAGGCCGAGGTGTCGGCTGCGACGGGCTTGACGGTGAGAGGCACCGAGGACCAAGGCCCGATCGGCTGCGCGTGGTTCGTCGACAACGTCGACCCCGACATCATCGCCGACGATGCGATCACCTGGCAGCCGTTCCCGCCCGAGCAGTTCGCCTTTCAACAAGACGCGATCGATCAAGGGCTCGAGGGCGAGGAGATCGCAGGCTTGGGGTCCGGTGCGCTGTACATCGGCAGCGAGGCGCTCGGTGAGGTCTGGGTCTCACTCGACGACCTGAGCTTTCGCGTCGGCAACCAATTCGCGTTCGGCAACTACGACGCTCGACCCGCCCAGGAAGCCCTCGCCGCCGCCCTCGTGAACGCGCTCGGTTGACAGCGGGCGACGAGCCGGACCGTTAGAGTTCGCCTTTTCGACGGAGGAGACAGGCCAACATGGCGGACGGGCCGAATGCATACGAGATCACCCCGGCGGAAGGGGTCACGATCTACCTGGACGACTCGTCCGACGACCCCACCTTCGACATCCAGGTGCACGCCGACGGCGCAGTGGTCGAGAGCCACGAGGGCGTCACCGTCGATTCGCTGACGGGACTCGGCTCGGCCTACTTCACGGCGCGACACATCGACCCGCCGACGGCGGGGGCCGACAACGACGTCGCGGGATCGCAACCGCCGCCTCCGCCGCCACCACCACCGCCACCGTCACCGCCACCACCACCGTCACCGCCACCACCACCACCGTCACCGTCGCCGTCACCCGTCGCGCCCGCGGCGTCGCCCTCACCCGCGTTCGTCGACGCGACCGAGCCCCCACCCGGCGATCAGCCGGTGCCCGGGAGCAAGCCGGCGCGGCCCGCGGTCAAGGCCGGCGCGAGTCTGATCGTCGTCGGAGCGATCGTCGCGATCGTCGGCGTCTACCTGCCGTGGCTGAGCGATGGTGGCTTCACCCGCAGCGGCACCGATCAGTTCCTGTCGTCCGATTTCGAGATCATCGACGGACCGGGCGTTCTCGTCATCCTGGCCTCCGTCGTGCTCGGCGGTCTCGGCATCGCGCTGTTCCTCGCCGGGCGCGTGCTCGCCGTCGCGATCCTGGCGATCGTGACATCGGTGATCGCCTTGGTGATCGGTCTCGCGATGTTGGCCATCGTGAGCGATGACCTGGGTGGTGGCGACATCGGGATCGGCGTCATCCTCCAACCCATCGCGCCGCTCGTGGCGCTGGCGGGTTCGATCATGGTCACGGCGCGCCGACGTCGTTGAGCGCTTCGGGCGCCCGGCGGCGGTGGTCGCCGCTGCGGTCGTGACCCGCCGAAGATCCACGCCGGTCCGACGCGATCGTCTTCTGCGGTCGAGTTGACGAACCGAACATGTGTTCGTAAACTGCGTCGCGGCGAACTCGGGATCGAGGGCAACGCCGACGATCCCGACGGGGTGACGTTCACCAATCGGGCCGGCGACCCGATCGCCCAATCGGGCGCCAGACCCACGCCCCCCGGGGCGCCTCCACCACGCCCGATCGGCACCTACCACCACCGGCTCGGCGAACGCCTCGATGGCCGCTGGCTGTACTTCAACCCGCCACCCGAACACCGCGAGGTCGTCACCGCCACCCGCGTCGCCGCCCACCACGACGGCACACGCCCGGCCCGGACGTAGCCCGAACCCAGCTGCTCACGCCGCCCGGTCGGTGAAGTCCGCGATGAAGAGTGCGAGTGCGAGTGCGACGAAGGCACCCGACAGCAGCCAGAAGCGGATGATCACGCGCGTCTCCGGCCAGCCGCCGAGCTCGAAGTGATGATGGATCGGTGAGATCCGGAAGATCCGCAGGGTCCGCCCCGAAGCGCGGAACACGACCATCTGCATCGCGACCGAGCCGGCCTCGATCACGTTCAGGCCACAGATCAGCGGCAGGAGCAACTGGGTGTTGGTGGTCAAGGCGAGCAATGCCAGCGCCGCGCCGATCGCCAACGCGCCGACGTCGCCCATGAAGATCTGGGCGGGTGCGGCGTTCCACCACAGGAAGCCGGCGCAGGCGCCACCGAATGCGACCGCGAAGATCGCCAGATCGTACGGGTTGACGATCGCCCCGTAGATCTCCGGCTGCCGGAATCCGGCGTAGGCGATCCCGGTGAAGGCGAGGAACCCGAACAACGCCGATCCGCCGGCGAGGCCGTCCAGCCCATCGGTGACGTTCACCGCATTGGCGGTGCAGAAGATCAGCAGCCCCGCCCACAGCGTCCACCAGAACGGTCCGAGCTCCCAGCCCGGCAGATCGGCCCGGGTCATCGACACCCGGGTATCGATGTCGGTGAGCGCGACCAGGCTGCCCGCGATAGCGATCGAGACGGCGAGGGTGATCAGCCCCTTCAGCTTCCAGAACAGGCCACGGTTCTGGCGCGCTCGGATCTTCATCACGTCGTCGACCAGTCCGATCGACGCGAGCGCAGCGACGCCGACCCACACGAGCAGCGTCTGATTCGAGAAGACGACACCGGGACGGATGTGGCTCACGAGGTATCCGCACGCGGCGGCGACCAAGACGGCGACCCCGCCGAGCGTCGGCGTTCCCGCCTTGTGCTGATGGTCGGGCGCCGCGAGGTTGTCGGCGTTGACGGCCAAGATGGGCTGGGTCTGCCCGCGGGACTCGAGCAGGCGCGCCAGCCAGCCGGTGAGGATCAACGAGAGGGCGGCAGCGATGCCGCTGCTGAGCAGGAGCGGGATCATGGGCGTGCCCGGGTGGCGACGACCCGGAACGCGGGGTCGAGCGTCAGCCTTGACGGCGGATCAGACGGCGCTCACCGCCCGCGGCCGAGCGCCTTCGAGCCGGGCGTGCAGATCGCGAAGGACGTGAACTCCGCATCGAAGGTCGGCTCGTCCCAGGCAAGGGTCACGATCCAGCCTTGTCGCCCGGTCGACTCGAAGTCGTCGGTCGGCGCGTTGGTCACGACGGCGACACCGGGGTTGATCGATGCCACTTCCATCCCACCGCCGGTGACGACCTCACCGGCGTCACAGAGGGCGACCGCCGCCTTGAATCCTCCTGCCGGACCACCGATCGACTCGGATTCGGTGACGATGTGGGTCGTCAGCTTCGGTCCGCCCGGGCCAGCCGCGACCGACCAACTCCCCCCGAGCACGAACATGCACACGACGACGGCAAACGCTGTCTTCCTCATGGTTCCTCCTCTGGCATGACGCGGGTCACGTCGATCCCGCCTGTCCGTCTCCCATCCCGCCACCCGTTCCCGGCCACGACCAGGGCAGTAGGTCACGATGGCCCGGAGCACCCGCAGGTCGTTGCGGCGGCAGGTTGCTCCCGCTGAGGCTGCGTCCAGGGGCTCCCGTTCTTCCGCGGCGGGGACCGGGCCGGTGGCTACCGGACGGGTCAGCGCCGGAGTGAGCGTCGGAGCACCTGCGCGTCGGGGTCGACGTCGAGATGCTGATCGGCCGCCTGTCGATCGAAACCCGCCGCGGCTGCTGCCCCGTATCCTCTCAGCGTGCCCAGTAGGGACCTCCCGCGACCGGGCGGCGCCACCGGTCGAGCTCGACACCCGCGACACGATCAGGGTCGATCGACGACCCATCGCTCCCGGCTCGCGATCTTGCTGATCGCGGCGATCGGGACGGCGACCTGCGCGGCGGGGGACCTTGGCGACCCTTCGACGGGCCCCGATCCGACGACGACCGACCCGACGACGACCGACCCGACGACGACCGACGCCTCTGCCGGCGAGGGGTCGCGCACCACCGCCGCGCCGCGGACGGTGACGACGATCGAACCGGCTCCGGCGACGAGCACCACCGCCGCCGCGCCCACACCGGTCGACTGCCTCTCCTCGCTGTCGACCCGGCGCAAGGTGGCACTGCTGACCTGGCCCGCGGTGTACTCGGACAACTGGGACCAGGCGGCGCGGGTCGTCCACGATCACCAGGTCGGTGGCGTGGTCCTGATGAAGCCGTCCGGCTGGTCGGCGGCCGACGTCACCGAGGGGTTGGAGCTGCTCGACACCGCCGCCGAGCTCGGGCTCCTCGTCGCCACCGACGAGGAGGGTGGCGACGTCCAGCGGCTCACGATGTTCGGCGAGCTCCCGTCGCAGCAGGCGGTGTCCGAGTCGATGTCGCCGTCCGATGCCCAGGCGCTCATCGCCCGGCACGGCGCGCGCATCGGCGCGGCGGGAGTGGACATCGTGTTCGGGCCGGTCGTCGACGTCGTCCCGGCCGACGGCATCGTCCCGCTCCAGCGATCGCGCTTCTTCAGCGGCGAACCCGCCGTCGTCAGCGAGTACGCCGCGGCCTACGTCGAGGGCTGGAACGCCAACGGCATCACGCCGGTGCTCAAGCACTTCCCGGGTCACGGCTCGGCCTCCGGCGACACCCACGACACCGCCGGCGTCACGTCGCCGCTCGACGAGCTGACGGCGCGCGACCTCGTGCCGTACGCCGACCTCGCCGGAACCGACGTCGCCGTGATGGTCGGTCACCTGACCGTGCCCGGCCTCACCGACGGTGAGCCCGCCACCCGCAGCGCCCGGGCGATCGAGTTCCTGCGTACCGAACTGGGCTATGCGGACGCGCTCGTGATCTCGGACGCGCTCGGCATGAACGCCGTCGGTCTCAGCGAACCGCAGGCTGCGGTGGCGGCGATCGCCGCCGGGATCGACGTGGCGATCTTCACCGCCACCGAGCAGACCGGAGCGGTCGTCGACGCGATCGAACGGGCCGTTCTCGACGGAACGCTCCCGACCGAGCGCCTCGACGGCGCGGCGCGGCGGGTCCTGAACCACCTCGAAGCACGCGGCGGCGGCTGCGCGACACCCTGAGCGCCGTGACCACCGGCCCTAGCCGGGTCCGAGGGGATCGTGTCGGAGTGGTGCCATGGGAACGTACGAGACCATCGTGGTGGGTACCGACGGGTCGCCACACGGCGATGAGGCGGTGCGTGTGGCCGGCGAGTTGGCGAGCGCACTCGGTGGCAGGGTGCACGTCGTCACCGGCGCGCACCCGATCTCGCGCGCGGAATGGCAGCAGGCGCTGAACGAGCTGCCATCGGAGTTCTGGGCCGCGGTCGACCTGCACGAGGACAGTTGGCAGGTGCTGCACGAGGCGGCGCGGGTGCTCGAGACCGACTTCGGTGTCGAGCACGAGGAGCACATGGTCGAGGAGCGGCCGGCCGACGCGATCATCGGCGTCGCCGAACGCGAGCACGCCGACCTGATCGTCGTCGGGTCGCGCGGCCGCGGCCTCGGCGGTCGGGCGTTCCTCGGCAGCGTGTCGACCAGGGTGGTGCACCACGCCCCGTGCGCGGTGCTCGTCGCCGGCGGGCGGTGAGGACCGGTTGGTGCGCGTTCGGCCCGGCCGACCGGCGCGTCAACCCGCCCCGGTTGACGGTTGCTGCGCCGCAGCGTCGATGACGATCACCACGAACGCGGCGTCCAGCTGTTCGACGCCGTCGGCGGCCGGCTCACCATCGCGCCCGATGGCGATGCCGTAGAACTTGGCGGTCCGCGGGTTGCGGCGCAGGCTGGTGGCGATCGCCCTCCTGGCCTCCTGGTCGCTGGCGAGCCGGGCGTCGGCCCGGATCGTCTCGCCACGAAGCACGACCTCGACCTCGGGCCGGGCAGTGAGGTTCCTCCACCATCGCCTCGTCCGTTGCGAGAGCACGAGCAGGCGATCGCCGTCGCGGACGTATTGGACCGGCATGGTGTACCGCTTCCCGGTCGTGGCGCCGGTGACGCTGAGGATCATCAACGACTTGCCGAGCACCGACCGCAGGCCGGGGGTCCTCAGCATGGTCATCATCGCCGAGTTCATCCAGGGTTTCGGGGTCCCCGGCAGCTTGATCGTGGTCGTGCCCGGCGACATCGCAACACCTCCGATCCCACCCTCGCCCGGTCGCCACGGCGCTGCCAAGGGTCATTCGTCCACGGCCCTGCCCCGAACGATGCCGAGCGGGTGTGGACCGCTACGCGGTCGAGCCGCGCCCGTCGAGGAGGGCGACCAGGCGCTTCGGCGCGGTGAGCCGGTAGGACGCGTCGAGCAGCTCCGCGATCTCGACCCAGTCGCTGTCGGCGTCGAGATCGATGCCGATCCAGCCGGACGGGCCGAGGTAGGCCGGCGTGAACACGCGGACATCTCCGCTCAGCGCCTCGCGGTCGTCCGGATCGGGAACGATGACGAGCGAGTGCGGGTGTTGCCGCCACTCACCGTCGACCTTCACCGAGCCGCCGTAGTAGGCGAAGACCTTCGTCGTGTAGAACGCCGGACGACCGTGAGAGGTCTTCTCGCCGCTCCCCGGCAGCGCGGAAGCGAGTTCGCGCACTCGTGCGAGGACCGGATCGTCGTCGTCGAACATCTGTGGATGTGCCACGCCCACCATCGTACGGACTGCCGATTCCTGCCGGCCGGGTTCGGGGATCGCCGTCTCCGGCGGCCGCCGGCGCTCGTGCAGCGTTGAGACGCACCGGGTCGGCGCCGGTGTACGCCCGCGCCGATGACCGGCAGGGCCGTTTGTCGTCAGCGCTTCGGACGCGGTGCAGCGGGGGCTTGTGGCAGCTCGCGGACCTTGGCCTCTGTGCGCCCGGTGGCAGCAGCCGTACGACCGAGGTATGGCTTCCGATGACCGCGCTCGCCGCCAGACCGACCAGCCCGCGCGGGATGCCCTGCGCCTCCACCCGTTCTACCGGGGCAAGGTGCAGATCATGCCCAAGGTCCCGATCCGGGACATCGACGACTTCGCGATCTGGTACACGCCGGGTGTCGCTGCGTCGAGTCGCGCGATCGCGGACGACCCCAGCCTGGTGTTCGAGCACACGAACAAGGCGAACAGCATTGCGATCGTGTCCGACGGTTCGCGCGTGTTGGGGTTGGGCGACATCGGCCCGGAGGCCGGCCTGTCGGTGATGGAAGGCAAGGCGTTGTTGTTCAAGTACCTCGGCGGCGTCGACGCCGTTCCACTCTGCGTGAACACGACGTCGGCCGACGAGCTGGTCGCGTTGGTCGAGGCGATCCAGCCCTCGTTCGGCGGGATCAATCTGGAGGACATCGCGCAGCCGAAGTGCTTCGAGGTGCTCGATCGACTGCGGTCGAGCTTGTCGATCCCGGTCTGGCACGACGATCAGCAGGGGACGGCCACGGTCGTCGTCGCAGCATTGCGCAATGCCCTGGACCTGGTCGGCAAGTCGATCGGCGACATCGACATCGCGATGGTGGGAATGGGCGCCGCGAACGTCGCGACCTACCGGCTGCTCGTGGCTGCAGGGATCGACCCGGCGCGGGTCGTCGCGACCGATACGGGGGGCATCTTGCACCGCGGGCGCAGCGACCTGGAGGCACGCCAGGAGGAGTATCGCGACAAGTGGCGGGTGTGCCGGCAGACCAACGTCCGTGGCGTGGTGGGCGGTCTCGCCGAAGCGTTGCGCGGTGCCGACGTGTGCATCGCGTTCTCGCGGCCGGGTCCCGGGACCATCCGGCCGGAGTGGGTGGCCGACATGGCCGACGACGCAATCGTGTTCGCGTGCGCCAACCCGGTGCCCGAGATCTGGCCATGGGACGCGCTGGAAGCAGGGGCCCGTGTGGTCGGCACCGGCCGCTCGGACTTCCCGAACCAAGTCAACAACTCACTGGGGTTCCCGGGCATCTTCCGCGGTGTGCTCGACGTACGGGCACGGAAGATCACCGAAGAGATGGCGCTGGCCGCAGCCGAGGTGCTGGCCCGCTTCGCTCGCGATCGAGGACTCGACGGAGGGCTGCTGCCGACGATGACCGAATGGGAGGTCGTTCCCGACGTCGCGGTGGCCACCGCGGTCACTGCCCAACAGCAGGGAGTGGCCGCATCGGACCGATCCGCTGAGGAGCTGCGGGCGGCGGCGCGACAGGCGATCGGGACGGCGCGACGGGCAACCTCGGTCCTGATGGAGGCCGGCGTGATCCCCGCACCGCCGGTGTCAGCGGTGACCTGAGCGGTCGGGCGTCAACGCCGGGTCGGGGACGATCAGGACCGGGATGTGGGTGAACTCGAGGAGGTGTTCGGTCTGGGTTCCGACGTACGGTGCGCCGGGGCGACGGCGGTTGGATCGGCCCATGACGATGAGATCGGCACCCCAGTCGGCGGCAACGCGCAGGAGCGCCTCGAAGGGCTGGCCACCCTCGGTCGTCGTCGTCCGGGGCTCGAGGTGGGCGCGGCGGGCCAGCGCGGTGACATGGTGGAGCGCCCGTGCCGCGTCGTGCTGGCCGTCGGTGACGGTGACGAGGTGAAGTCGGGCGTGCTGGGTCGCGGCGAGATCGATCGCCATCGAGGCCGCAGCGAGGGCGGTCGGTGAGTCGTCGACGGCGACGAGGATGCGGTCGATCATGGCCCGCTCCTCGATCGTATCGCCAGGCGCGACCGCAGCGCCTGGGCTCGGTCGTCCTCGTCGAGGCGGAGTTCGAGAACGCTGACCCGCTCCTCGAGGAGGGGCAGGAGGCGGTGCTCGATCGCTCGGCGTCGGCGTCGTGTCGCCATCAGCTCGGCGGTGACGCGTTGGAGTGCGGCGGACGCCGCGGCTTGGTGCGCTCCGGCCTCGAGTGCGTGCCGGTACGCCTCGGCGGTCGGGGCGAGCGCGGCGGTGGTCGTGAACGAGGGGGTCGCTGGGTGGTTGACGACGACCTCGCCCGGGTACGCCACACCCATCGAGTCGCGCCAGTGCGTGTCGATGGTGGCCAGCGGGGTGTGCCGGTCGGCGAGGGCGGCGAGCTCGTTTCCGGCCCCCAGCGCCCGCGAGCGAGCCAGCCAGGTGCCCGCGCGCTCGCATCGCTCGCTCCATTGCTGCGCGGTGCGTAGCGCGTGGCCCTCCAGCCGGACGCGTTCGCGTCGGAGCGCCTCTTCTTTCAGCTGGAGGAGCTCGGTGGCGTGGCGGGCGAGGTCGAGCCGGCCGCGCAGCTCGAGCCGAGCGGCCCGGCTGCTTCCGTGCTGACCGTTCATGACGCCACCCCGAACCCGCTCAGGTGGGCGTCGATCTGTTGTGGCGTGACCGTCGTCAGCTCCCGTCTCGGGATCTGCGCCATCGTCGACCATGCGGTGTCGAGCGTCTCCTCGAGGTCGATGGCGACATGGGGGTCCTGCTCGATGAAGTCGTGCTCGAACCGCTGCGCGAACTCGACCGCTCGCTGCTCGGTGATCGACAGCGCATCGGCGCCGATCAGCGTGGCCAGGTCTTCGGCTCTGCGGGCGTCGGCGAGAAGGGCAAGGAGTTGAGCGGCGACAGCGAGGTGGTCGTCGCGGGTTCGCTCGGGGCCGGCGCCCCGCCGCATCAGGCGGGAGAGCGACGACAGCGCGTCGATCGGGGGGTACGTCCCGGCCTGGTGCAGGTCGCGCGACAGGACGATCTGGCCTTCGGTGATGTAGCCGGTGAGGTCGGGCACCGGGTGCGTGATGTCGCCGGCGGGCATGGTCAGCACGGGGAGCTCGGTGATCGATCCCGGCCGGTCGCGCAGCCGACCGCATCGTTCGTAGATGCCGGCGAGATCGCTGAACAGGTAGGCGGGGTACCCGCGCCGGCTCGGGATCTCCCCCCGGGCGGTCGAGAGCTGGCGGAGGGAGTCGCAGTAGCTGGTCATGTCGGTGAGGATGACGAGCACGTGGTGGCCGAGGTCGAAGGCGAGGTGCTCTGCGACGGTCAGCGCGACGCGCGGCGAGAGCAGCCGCTCGATCGGCGGGTCGTCCGCCGTGTTCATGAACAGCACCGCCTCCTCGCGGTCGAGGCGCGGCTCGAGGCCGCGGCGGATCAGGTCGGCGTCCGCGTTGGTCAGCCCCATGCCGGCGAACACCACGCGGAACGGGGCTCCCGAGGCGTGGGCCTGGGAGGCGATCTGGATCGCCAGTTCGAGGTGGGGGAGACCACCGACGGAGAAGATCGGCAGCTTCTGACCCCTGACGAGCGTCGTCAGCCCGTCGATCGCCCGCACGCCGGTGATCACCGGGTCGCGCGGGATGTCGCGGCTCGTCGGGTTGAGGGGGAGGCCGCTGACCGGACGGTGGATCGTGCCGGTGATCGGTGGGCCGCCGTCGAGCGGGGCACCGCGCCCGTTCAGCACTCGCCCGAGCCATCGCTCGGTGACCGGCACGTGGAGCGGTCGCCCGGTGAAGCCGACGATCGTGCCGGTCGTGCCGAGCCCGGCGGTGCCCTCGAAGACCTCGACGACCGCGACGTCCTCGCTCACGTCGACGACGACTCCGTGGCGGTCCGGCTGGCCTTCGGCGCGGATCTCGACGTACTCGTCCCATCCCGCGCCGGTGCCGCCGGTGAGGAACAGCAGCGGCCCGTCGACGCGCTGGATGCCGTCGTGATCGACGGGAGCGGTGAACACGTCGGCCGCCGCGGTCGTGGCGCTCATCGCTGCCTGCTCTCGCGCAGCCCGTCGATGGTGCCGGCTGCGACCCGGCGGATGCCGGCAGGGTCGTCGGTGCCGATGTCGTCCTTGGCGCGGATGAGTGGGCCGAAGTCGTAGGTCTCGATGACGCTGGCCGGGAGGCCGTCGTCGATGAGCTGCAGGCCGACGTCGTGGACCGCGAGCACGGCATCGATCAGCGCGGCCTGCTTGCCCGGTGAGCACGACGCGTCGTTGGGGCTCAGCGCGCTCTGCTGGAGGACGGCCTGGCGTGCCAGCCGGCCGGTGAGCAGGACGATGCGTTCGTCGGGCGGGAGGGCGGTGACGCCGACGAGGTCGGCGATCGTTCGGAGACGGTCGGCCTCGGTCAGCAGGGCGGCGAGCCGGGCGCGGCGTACGGCCCAGTCGGGGTCGCCCTGAGCCGTGTACCAGCGTGCCAACCGCTCGGTGTCACGCGAGGACGACTGTCGCCAGCTGACCGCCGGGTAGTGGCGGGCATAGGCGAGGTCGCGGTCGAGGGTCCACACCGCTTGGACGAACCGTTGCGTGTGCGCCGAGACCGGCTCGGTGAGGTCGCCTCCGGCCGGCGAGACCGAGGTGACGATGGTGACCGAGCCGTCCCGTCCGTCAGGGGTGGTGATCCGACCGGCGCGTTGATAGAACGCGGCGAGGGCTGCGGGCAGATCGGCCGGGTAGCCCTCCTCGGCGGGAATTGCTCCGGTTCGGCCGGCGAGCTCGCGCTGCGCCTCGGCCCACCGCGAGGTCGAGTCGGCGATGACGACGACGTGGTGGCCCATGTCGCGGTAGAACTCGGCGATCGTCGCTGCGGTGTGGATGCTCGCCTCGCGGGCCATGACCGGCATGTTCGACGTGTTGGCGAGGATGATCGTGCGCTCCATGAGCCGGGCACCGGTCCGCGGGTCGACCAGCTCGGTGAGCTCGTGGATCAGGTCGGTGAGCTCGTTGCCGCGCTCGCCACATCCGACGTAGATGATGACGTCGGCGTCCCCCCACTTTGCGACCTGTTCGAGCAGCATCGTCTTGCCCTCGCCGAACCCGCCGATCACCGTCGCCGAGCTGCCGCGGGCGATCGGGACCAGCCCGTCGAGGACTCGCTGACCGGTGTGGAACGGTTCGGCATCGCCGAGGTACCGGACGGCTGGTCGTGGGAGCCGAATCGGCCAGTGCGTCGTGGCCGAGACGGAGCGCCCGTCGATGGTGGCGATCGTCGCCGTGCCGAGACAGCGCCCGGGCTCGGCGATGAGGTCGAGACGACCCCCGTGGCCCGGGGGGACGAGGACGCGGTGTTCGACGTTCCCGGCGGTGTCGATCGTGCCGAGGATATGGCCGGGTCCGACGTCGGTCCCGATCGCCGCGATCGGTGAGAAGCGGTGTTCGGTCGCCGGCGGAGGGACGAGACGGCGCGGCCCGAGGAACCGGTCGGCGCCGGCCAGCGGTCGGAGGAGACCGTCGTAGACGCCGCCGAGCAGCCCCGGTCCGAGCTCGATCGACAGCGGGTGCCCGGTGCTCCGCGCCGGCTCCCCGACGCGCAGCGAACCGCTGTACTCGTAGAGCTGGGCGACGGCGACGTCTCGGTCGACCATGACCACCTCACCCGGTAGCTCGGCATCGCCGACCTCGACGAACTCGAACCGCGCGACATCGGGCAGGCCCGCGAGGTGGACGACCGGCCCGTTGACGCGCGTCACGCGTCCGGCTTGCGGTGCGGGCTGCACAACGTCGCCACCTCCTCCCCCAATGCTGCGAGGGCGCGGTCGGCGAGCGCGTCGAGGGTGTAGTCGACGCTTCGTGGACCGGCGCGACCGACGATGCCACCCCGACCGGCCGGGTCGCGTCGGAGGTCGGCGCCGTCGCCGAGTTGCGCTCGCGCCCGCCGTTCCAGCGCGTCGACGAGCTGCGGATACCGGTCGTCGTCGCGGAGGCGTCCGATCGTGGCGTGCAGTGCTTGGATCAATCGGGTGCGCTCGGACTCGCCGGCAGCCTGCAGGAGCTGGCGGGCGGCGCGGCGGGCGTCCGACGCGTTGTGGTCGGCGCGGGCGCGTGCCGACCGTCGTGCTCGCTCTCGCTCCTGCTCGACGGCCGTGGCAACCTCGCGCTCGGCCTCGGCGATCAGCGCATCGGCCGCCGTGCGTGCGGCCGCCCGGATCTCGGCGGCCTCCCGTTCGGCATCGGCGAGGAGGGCTGCGCGCACGGGTTGCAGCGTGCGCTCCACCGCGGTCCGCTCGGAGCCGGCGCTCATCGTCGCGGTCACGGCAGGACCACCGTGAGCACATCGGGGCGTTCGACCAGCGCTGCGCCCAGGACCGAAGCGGCTCGTGTCGAGAGGATGACCAGACCGACGTCGGGTTCGGCAGTGGTCCAGGCGTCGATGATCTCGCTGTCGGTCCGGGCGCGCCGGATCCCCACGCCGGCGAGGGCGAATCCGGGCAGCTCGGGGTCGTCGCCGATGGCGATGACGGTGCTCATGCCAGGCTCAGACCTTGGACAGGATCAGCACGGCGACGATGAGCCCGTAGATGGCGACGCCCTCGGCGAGGCCGACGACCACCATCGCCCGCCCGAACAGGTCGGGTTGCTCGCTGACCGTTGCCAGCGCCGCCGAACCCGTGTAGGCGACGGCGATACCCGCACCGATCGTTGCGGCGGCGACCGCGATGGCGGCGCCGATGAACGCCGAACCGCTGTCGTTCTGGGGCGCGGTTGGCTGGGCCTGGGCGATGGCGCCGCTGGCCGGGTCGAGCGCGAAGTCGGCCGCCGGGGCTGCGGTGGTCGGGCCGGCATCGGCCCATGCCGAGAACCCGAGGGCGATGACGCCGACGGAAAGGGCGAAGATCACCACGGCCGAGCCGACGACGAGCCGCGTCATCGAACGCGGAGGAAGCCGTCGGGCGGCGACGCCGAGGACGGTGACCGTCGCGGCGACGACGACGGCGAGGATCAGGTAGGTCATGAAGCCTCCAATCGATCGAGCGGAACGTGCCAGGGGTGGAACGGGCGCCCCTCGCTCGTGAACAGCCGGGAGAACATCTCGTAGTACTCGAGCCGAAGCGCTTGGATGCCGGCGACCAGCCCGCCCAGCCCGAACGCAACGGCGTTGCCCACGACGAAGAGCGCGAGCGCCGCGGAGCGGGCGACGATCCCGCCGCGCTCCCACAGCGCCGCCGTGCCGTCCCACACGACGAGCGCGATGACCGCATGGGTCAACCCGAACGCCGCCAGCCTGGTGAACGACACGAGGTTGGACCCCATGCGCAGCACGGTGTCGAACATCTCGACCACCGCCTGGGCGATCGCCGAGCCGCCCGATCCGGCCCGCGCGAGGAACCCGGCGAAGATCAGCAGGGAGCCGATCGTGGTGGTGGCGACGCCGATCGGCAGGAGCCACGCGTTGCCGACGAGCACGCCGACGACCGCCGCGATGCCGCCGGCGAAGAGCAGGGCTCCACCGAGACCGGAAGCCGAGTAGAGGGCGAGCTTGGCACCCCCCTCCCGCCATCGGTCGACCGTGGCGATCACGAAGGTGATCGCCAGCAGGCAGCTCCCGAACACCAGCCCCGCCAGCAGCAGCGTCTCGGGTTCGTCGAGCGGGTTGATCCACAGCGTCGGGACCAGCCCGGTCGGGCCGAAGGCCTCGCCATACACCAAGCCGAAGCCGACGGCGGCGAGCCCAGCGCCGATCAGGAAGGGCGCGACCGGACGCAACCTGCCGACCCGGCCGGACGTGCGCAGGGCCACCCACCCGAACACCACCAGGATCAACCCGTGGCCGACGTCGCCGAACATCATGCCGAACATCAGCATGTAAGCGACGACGGCGAACCAGGTCGGGTCGATGTCGCGGTAGGGCACCGTCCCGTAGGTCGTCACGAGCGGGCGGAACGTGCCGGTCGAGCCGCCGACCTGGTGCGCGGTCGGCGGCTCGACCCCGCGCCGCGGGTGCAGTCGGGCGACCGCCCCACCGAGCGGTGCAAGGCGCGTCGCGAGCGGTTCGACCTGGTCGGCCGGCGTCCAGCCGGTGACGATGAGGCACCGCTCGGTGCGGCGGGCGTCGGCGGCCACCGCCTGCAGCGACCGCTCCCCGCGGGCCAGATCGGCGCGATCCTCCGTCGTGGCCGGTGGGTCTGCCGTCAGCAGCGATGGGCCGTCGTCGTCCCCATTCGGCGCGACGCCGCCCGTCGGGTCGGGCTCGACGACGCCCGCGTCGGCCACCTCGACGAGCACGCGCCGCTCCAGCGTCAGCGGCGCGACCACCGCCACCCGAGACATCTCGGTCGGGGTCACCGCGTCACGCCACGGCATCGAACACCTCGGTGGGAATCGGTCCCCGTCCTGCGAGCTCGATCGCTGCCTGCACGCGCCAGAGGTCGACGAGCAGCAGTGCCATCATCGCCGCCGCAGTGCGCACGTCGAATCGGTTCGACGCCGCGAGCGTGCGCGCATCGCCGGCGACCCGCGCCGCGACGGCGAGCTCGGCGCGCCAGAGATCGCGCGGGTCGTCGACATCGGCGAGTGGCCACGCCGCCCGTGGGGGGAGGTGGTCGGCGAGGTCGGTGACCGACACGGCTCCGCCCCATGCACGACCGACCAGGCGGCTCACCACTCCGGCGGTCGTGTCCTCGACCGGCCGGGAGAACGCGAACCGCTCCCGGGCGACGAGCACGGCCACCGCTCCGCACGCCCACTCCTTCGCCACGGGGAGGCGGGCGACGGCGCGCCGGGCGAGCCCGACGCGCAACGCCAGCGCCAACTCGGGCGGATCCGTGCTACCGGGATCGCCCCACACCGTCCGGGCGAGCACGTGGCGGGCTTCCTCGACGGTCTTCGTCCGGGACACAGCCGGCCAGGCGACGGCGAGCGAGCCGAGGGGGAGCGGGTCGGTCGGGGTGTGATCGCGCAGCGAGCGGAGGTGTTGCTCGATGTTCCTCATCTCGAACGGTGCGGCGAACAGCCGTGGCAGGACCGTGTGCTCCGGAGGCATCCAGCCGGCCAGGACCCGGAGTTGCCAGATCGCCGAGGCGTGCGCGGATCGGACAGCGGCCTGCCGCCCGGCATCGGGAGGAAGGCCGGTGGCGTACATCGTGCGACCCAGTTCGGCACGTGCCTCGTCCCACGAACTCATCTCGGCGAGCGTCCGCGCGCCGTCGGCACCGACGAGACGACCGAGGATCGCTCGTCCCCTCGTCACCGGTGCGACCCAGCCGGCGGTCATCGCCGGCCCCCGATGCGCGCCTCGGGGACGATCGTGGTCCAGATCGACTCCGTCGCCCGCCTCACGAGGTCGGGGATGAGGATGTCGGCGCGGGAGCGCAGCTCGTCTCGCTCCTGCGCAGCCGAGTCGGCGATCGCGGCGCCCACGACATCGGCCAACGCGTCGTCGTGCTGTGCCGCCTCGGCTCCGGCGGCCGCGACCTGGTCGTCTCGTCCGGCGCGGATGATACGGGTCCGCTCCACGGCGTCGCGGTGGATCCGCTCGGCCTCGGCTCCGGCGGCGTCGACGATCTCGGCGGCCTCGCGCTCGATCGACGCCACGACCGCGAGCACGTCGACGAGCTCGCGGTCGCGGTTGCTGCGCTGGCGCACCTGTTCACCCTCGGCGGGCGCGCCGGGGGTTCCCGCCGGTCGGATCCGTTCCAGGAGTTCGCTCAGCCGCAGCGGCATCGCGGTCACCCCGAGGAGACCAGCACCACGGATACCGACTTCGCTCTCACCTGCGCTCCCGATCCTCTGCCGGCCAACATCTCCTGCCTGATCTTCCGTCCGATCGCGTCGTCGGGCCAGGGCACTTCGGCCTCGCGAGCCGGTCCGGGCGTGGCGATCGCTCGGTCAGAGATGAAGCAGGTGCAAGAACTTGGTCGTCGAACGGTCCTCCATGACGTGGATCAAGCGGACTCCGGCGTCTCGGTAGATCGCAGCCCAGGCGGCGCGGGTGGGCGGGGGGACACCCTGCCCGGTGATCACCTGGGCGTAGTCGTGCAGCAGTGTTCGGCGGTCTCCGCGCGCCCGACGATGGCCGAGCCGGCCGTAGTAGTCCCCGATCAACAGCAGTCGGCTGGGGAACTCGGCGCGCAGCCCTCGTAGCCATGAGGTGGCGGCGGTAGCGTCCTGAGCGAAGAGCTCGTCGAGGAGGTCGCGAGCGACGACCGCTTCGATCGACTCGATCATCTTCGTCGTCAGGTGGCGCTCGGGCCGGAACCCGTCGCCGCGGATGATCCGGACGCGCCCCGACACGCCGGCATCGCACATCGCCATCCGGGCACCGCGGCAGGTGGTCGGGTTCGCGTCGATGCCCCATCCCTGGAATTCGTCGTCGGCGACGGCCATCGCCCGGAGCAGAGCACCCTGTCCGCAGCCGAGATCGAGCACACGCCGAACGCCGAGCTGGGCCAGCAGCGCGGCCGGTGTCCCCTCCGGACCGTCCGGCGCCCGGACGAACGCCCGAGCGTGACGGGATCGATCGACGGCGTCATGCGCGCGCTCCGGGCTGCGCAGCAACACAGCGAGTTCCACGGCGTTGGGAGCGAACGCACCGGCGTACAGATCGAGGAGGTACTGGGTTGCGGCATCGTAGTTGCGGGCGGCGAACCGGGTACCGACCCGTTCGACGATGTCGGTACGTGCGGCACAGTACTCGAGCACCCCGGACAGCATGGCCGGGTCGAGTGCGAGCTCGGCGGCGACCTCCGCGGGGCGTCGCGGCCGGGTGAGCGCGGCGAGCACTCCGAGCTCGTGCAGCGCGGCCACCGCGTGGCCCAGGTGCAGCCCCTCGACGAGGTCGAACGCACCCCATGACGGAGCAGTCCCGTCGGTCAGCTGGAGTCCTCGGTGCCGAACGCGATGCCGGGCGATGGCACGAGCAGCGTCGAGCGCGCCAGACCTTCGATGAGCTCGTGGACCGCGATCGCGTCCGTGGGCGGTAGGCCGAGGCGCTCGATCAGCTGGTCGGGTCGTCGCGGCTCGTCGAAGAGCTCGAGCACCGCGACCGCCCCGTCATCGACTCGGTGGACCGACGGCGGCTGGATCCCGCGCCGCACGACGAGGCTCGTCTCGGCGTGGCCGTCGTCGTCGAGCAGCGCGTTGCCGGCACTGCCCGCGATGCGCTGCATCCAGACCTCCGGATCGTGCATCTCGGTCAGGATGTACACGTCGGCATCGAGGACGTAGGTCGTCGTCGGATCGTAGGCGTCGGACGCCGGCGACGCCGTCGGCACCCGGGGATCGTGGAGCAGCAGCCCGAGGCGAACGAGTGAGGTCAGGTGGTGCTGCGCGCCGAACCGGTCGGCGACGAAGTCGGCGAACGCGGTCGGCGACAGCGACCCACCGGCTGTTCGATCGGCGCAGAACGTCCGCAGGTCGCTCACCAGTCGGCTCAGGCGCCCGTCGAACCCCCGCAGCATGTAGGCCGCGACCCGCGGTCCGATCCGGCGCAGCAACTCGACGGTCTCGACGGCGAACACGTGGTCCGACCGAGGCAAAGCAGTCGCATAGAAGTAGTAGGTCTGGAAGATCGACGGCGTGGTCGTGACCAGCCGGTGGTCGTCGTCGGTGAGCAGGTGCGTGTTGAACGGGCTGGAATAGCCGTCGTACTCGATGGCCGACCCGAACTCCTCGTACATCGGCGTGCCGGGCTCTGGTTGCAGAATGTGGAGTTGGGTGATGCTCGTCGTACGGAGGCACCTGCCGACGAGGTCGAGGGTGTCATCCTGGTCCTGCCGCTCCTCGCTGGGGAACCCGGTGATGAACGATGCGGTGGTTTCGATCCCCAGCGCCTCGGCCGTCTGCAGCGTGTGCTCGACGCGATCGACGTCGAGCCCCTTCTTCATGATCTGCTGCAGCCGCGCCGACCCGCTCTCGATCCCGAAGTACAGCCCGACGCAACCGGCGTCGGCCATCCGTTCGAGAAGCCCGTCGTCGACGCGGTCGACGCGTGCCGAAGCCCGCCAACGGAACCCGCGTCCGGCGACCGCTTCACAGAAGTCGAGCACCTTGCGCTTGTTGACCGTGAACATGTCGTGATCGAGCTTGACGTCGGAGTAGCCGTACAGCGTCCGCAGCCGTTCGAGCTCGGTGACCAGCCGCTCGGGGGACTTGAGGCGGAAGCTCCGCTGGAAGAATCCTGCGGTCGAGCAGAACGTGCATCGGAACGGGCACCCGCGGCCGGCCTCGATCCGCAACAGGTCGAGGCCGAGGTCGGCGATCGGGTAGTGGTCGTAGGACAGCAGCGGCAGGGAGTCGAGGTCGGTGACGATCGGCTTGCCGGCGGTGAAGCGCAGCTCCCCGCCCGAGTCGCGCCAGCTCAGCCCCTCGATGGCCTCGAAGCGCCGGGCGGGGAGTGCCCCGAGCACGTCGGGGAAGACCTGGTCGGCCTCGTGGCGCACGATGACGTCGAACTGATCGAACCGCTCGAGGATGGGGCGATCGAGCATCGTCGCGTGCGGGCCGCCGAGCAGGATCGGCAGCTCCGGTTCGGCGCGCTTGAGGAGCGCGGCGACGTTGATGGCGAACATGAAGCTGCACCCCAGGGTCGTGAACCCGACCGCGTCGGGATGACGCGCCAGGATCGCCGCCGTCGCCCGGTCGTAGAGCTCGTCGTCGTAGCGCAGTTGCCCCGACCGCAGCATCCGCTTCGGGTCGTAGATGTCGACGGTGTGCCCGCTCGCCTCGGCTGCAGCCGCGAGCGAGAGCAGGCCGAGATGCGGGTGGACGTCGAGCATCCCGAGGTCGCCCTCCCCGGGCATCACCATGTTGTCGACGAGCGTCAGGTGCACAGGAGCGCCTCGCGCTCGACGCGTTCGATGCCGATCGTCGAGACGACGCCCGCCTCGGCGAGACGTCGTGCCGCCTCGGCGACGACCACCGCCGCCCCGGCCACGTCCAACGCGTCGACCAGTTGCTGCAACGGGCGGTCGTCGGCGATCGACGCAAGCACCTCGAAGTGCAGCGGGTCGAGGGACACGATCGAGACGTGGCCGACGGGATCGCGCCACAGGCACGTCGACCGTGGCGACAGCGCGATCGACGAGGTGTCGATGCCCGATTCGAGCGCGTCGGCCAGCGTGGCGGGTTCGGACCGGAGCTCGAGCAGGATGATGTGGCCGCGCACGCCCGCACCGTCGCGCACCGGGTCCGTCCCTGCGGGCAGGCCCGCATCGAACCAAGGCCCGAGGCGGGCGACCGCCAGCTCGTAGCGGGCCGCGTCCAGCACCGCGACGTGCGCGGCGTCGTCCGGGCCGAGCCAGCCGGACGCGAACTCGACCAGATCGACCGCCTTGCCGGCGGCCGACGGAGCGAACGCCATGCGCGTGCGCGAACGGGTCATGGCGTACGCCGTGAACAGCTCGAGATCGACGCCGTACGAACGCATGAGTCGGAACGTCAGCGGCAGGAACGAGCGCAGCTGATTGTGCTTGACCATCGCCGCCATGCCCGCGAACCGGGCCAGGGTGTCGAGATCGACGACGCCGGGATCGTCGACACCGAGCGGGCCGAGCAGCTCGGGTTCGCGCCGCCACCGCTCGATCAACCACGGGTCGTCGAGGCCGGCTGCGAGCAGCGATTGGGCCTGGGCCGGCGTCATGACGCGCGCGCCATCTCGGTGGCCACTCGAACGTGCTCGTCGATCACCGATGCGGTCGCTTCGGACGGCCAGTTGTACTCGATGGTCACCGCGCGCGGCGAGGCCTCGCGCAGGACGATGCGGAGCAGGTCGAACACTGCAGCGGGTACCGGCGAGGCATGGTCGTCCCACGCCCGGCCCCCCTGGACGTTCACCCCCGACAGGTGGATCTCGACGACTCGATCGAGCGGGATCTTCGAGAGCTCCGCGATGGGATCGGCGCCGGTGTTCGTGCAGGTGATGAGGAAGTGGCTCAGATCGAGCAGCAGGCCGACGTCGCAGGCGCGCAGCACTGCGGCGATGTACTCGGCGCTCGACATCGTGCTGCCCGGCACCGTCACGTACGACGGTGTGTTCTCCAGGATCAGCGGTACGTCGCCGATGGCGGGGCGGATCGCGGCGACGTTCTGAGCGACCTGCGCAACCGATTCGTGGCTGAACTGCGGCGAGACCGTGTAGGTCAGCTCGATCGCGTCGGCTTGACCTTCCCCGAGCCCGTGCGCCGAGATGAACGCGAGGTGCTCGCCGAGCCATGGCGACCGCATCCGCTCGATCGTCGCGGCGATCGCCTGCACGGTGGCCGGGTCGGGCGGCACCGTCCCTGCGACCGACAGGCTGGCGCAGTGCAGGACGAGTGGGATGTGCTCTTGCAGTCGCGCCACACCGGGGCGGTGACGGAGTTGCTCGAACGGCACCTCGACGTAGTCGACGCCGTCGGGATGGAGGTTGAGGTACTGCAGGGCCGGTTCCCCGTACGCCAGCCCGATCTGGATCGTCGTCGCATCGGGGTCGAGGAAGCGCACGTCAGTCCCCGCCGTCGACGGCGTGCCCGTCGGCACCCACGGGTGCGGCCATCAGTCGTACAGCCAACCGTCCCCGAGCTTGCCGGCTGCGAGATCGATCCTGCTGAACGTGACCGTCAGGTTCCCCTTGGCGATGCACCGCTGGATGGCGGCGATGCGTTTGTCGTCGAGCGGCATCGAGACCGTCATCTTCGGGATCATCGCCGACACGCTGATCTCGGGAGCGGCGGGGCGGGCGGCAGCCTGCTTCTTCGCGGCCGGCTTCTTCGCAGTGGACTTCTTCGCAGCGGCTTTCCGAGTGGCCATCAGGTTCTCCTCTGGACGGAACGTGGTCTCCACGTCATGGATTGTGGTCCATCTGACCACACTTTGCGGTGCGTCGCAATCGTCGCCTCGGTCCGTCTCACGACCACTCGTCGGGGAGCCTGACGAGTCGGGTCACGCCGCCGCGCAGCACGCCGCCGACCGCCCCGGTCGGTTCGCGGCGAACCATCGTGACCGGAGGATCGACGGTGGGCGTGAGCATCACGTCGACCCGCCAGTCGACGTCGGCATCGACGGTGAGCACGATGTCGCCGTGGTCGAGGAGCGCGGACAGGCACGAGTGGATCATCTCCGTCGCCAACGCCCGCCCGACGCAGCTGTGACCACCGGCGCCGAACGGGAAGTAGCAGTACGCCGATGGCCTGATCCGTGACCAACGCGACGGCTGGAACCGCGTCGGATCGGCGAACACCGAAGGGTCGCGATGGGCGACGAGCGGGCTGAGGACGATCTCGGCCCCACTCGGCAGGAGGTGGCCGCCGAGCGTCACCGGCTCCGATGTCACCCGCACCATGAACGCGTTGGGGGTCAGGACGCGGAGTGACTCGCTCACGACCATCCGCATCGTCGGCAGCTCGCGCGAAGCGGGGTACGGACCGGCGACACGCGCCTGCGCGAGTTCGGCGCGCAGCGCCTGTCGAAGCGCCGGCAGCTGACTCAGGACGAGCAGCGTCCACGTCAGCGCGACGGCGATCGGTTCGTTGGCCGACACGAACAACACGTTGGCGTGGCCGACGAATGCGTCCTCGTCGATCGGTCCGGCGGTCCCGTTCGCCAGCGGGGCGAGGCCTCCCAGGTCGTGGCCGGACCGATCACGTACCACCTCGCGCCGGTAGCTGCGCAACGCCGCATCGGCAGCGTTGCCCGCATCGACCAGTCGGCGCCACATCGAATCGTCGAGGGTCATACCCGGAGCTGACGCCGACCGGCGGAGATGGAAGTACGACACCAGTGCCTCGGTGGTGCCCTCGTCAGCGGCATCGCCGAAGAACAGGCGGTCGGACAGCGATGCGACCATGCCGCGCATCAGGTCGAGCAGGCCCAACGGCTGGCGCGCGTGCCGGGCGACGACTGCGGCGACCTCGGCGGCCACGCCACCGATCCGTGGTGGGTCTATGGCGGCGAGCACCGACGCGATCATCCGCCGCTCGTCGTCGTGGGTGCGGCCGCGCTTGCTGTGGAGACCGACGTTGAGGTTGCGCAACGTCTCGGGGAGATCGAGCCGGACCGCGGCGGAGACCGGCAGCACGAAGCGTTCGATGTCGCTCAGGACCGCCCGCTGGTGAGCCTCGCCGAACACCGCGTAGACGCCGGGGCAGTCGGGCGATCTGGACAGCAGCGGCCCGGCCATGTCGATCGCGAACAGGTCGCCGAGTTGGCTGCGCCAGTGCTCGAAGTACTCCAGCGGCCGCTCGCGGATTCCCGCCGCGCCGGTCGCTGTCGGGATGGTGTCACCCACATCGACGCCGGTTCGGGTCACCGGCGCCGGCGCTGCGGCCGGTCGGCATCGGCGTGCGGACCCGGCACCACGTCGGCGAGGGCGTCTCCACGACCGCGGAGTGTAGACCCGCTGCTCGCCCGCCTCGGCCCGGATCGAGTACCGCTCGGTCGATCAGTCGACGAGTGGCTGCCGCCGCAGGACCTCGCGGGCGGCGTGGAGGCCGCACATGCCGTGGACGCCGCCTCCGGGGGGCGTGGAGGACGAGCAGAGGTACAGCCCCTCGACCGGGGTCGCCCACGGGTGGAGCCCGAGCGTCGGCCGGGCGACGAACTGGCGGAGGTCGGCCGCACCGCCGTTGATGTCGCCGCCGACGTAGTTCGCGTTGTGGGCTTCCATCGCCGCGGCGGCCATCGTGTGGCGGCCGACGATCAGGTCGCGGAACCCCGGGGCGAACCGTTCGACCTGGGACTCGATGCGGTCGGTCATGTCGGTCGTCGAGCGGTTCGGGACGTGGCAGTAGGCCCAGACCGTGTGCGTGCCGGCCGGCGCTCGACTGTCGTCGAACAGCGTGTGTTGGGCGAGCAGGACGTAGGGGCGCTCGGGGTGCCGCCCGTGAAGGACGTCGTCCTCGGCGGCGGCGATCTCGGCCATCGTGCCACCGAGGTGCACGGTCGCCGCCCTGGCGACCTCGCGGTTCGTCCACGGGATCGGACCGCTGAGCGCGAGATCGAGCTTGAACACGCCGGGGCCGTACCGGTACCGGGCGAGCTGGCGGGCGTAGCGCATCGGCAGGCGGTCACCGGCGAGCGCCAGCACCTGGCGCGGTGTGAGGTCGAGCAGCACGGCTCGGGCGGGCGGCAACTCGTCGAGCGCGGTGACCGGCGCGTCGCAGACGACGTCGCCGTCCAGGCTGCGGAGCACGCCGACGAGCGCCGTGGCAATCGATTGCGAGCCGCCACGGGCCATCGGCCACCCGACCAGATGGCCGAGACCGCCGAGCATGATCGCGTATCCGGCGGTCGTCACCGCCCGCAGCGACAGCATCGAGTGCGCGGCGAGCCCGGCGAGCAGCCCACCGGCCTCGTCGGTCGTGAATCGCCGCCGGTCGACGAGCGCAGCCGGCTGGATGCCGACCAGGCCGAACCGGGCGAGCACGACCGGATGCGGCGGAGGCACGGTCAGCGGGGCGAGCAGGCCGTCGGTCAGGTCGAACCCCGACCGGACGAACGGGTCGAACAGCCTGCGGTAGGCAGGGCCGTCGGCGCCGAGCGCGTCGGCGGTCGCCTCGACCGAGCGGTGGAGCAGGGCGGCGCGCCCGTCGTCGAGCGGGTGGGCCAACGGCACGTCGGGCTGCACCCACTCCAGACCGTGTTCGGCGAGCGGGAGGGTGCGCAGGGCCGGCGACGCGAGCCCGAGCGGGTGGATGGCCGAGCAGACGTCGTGGACGACGCCCGGCAGGGTCAGCTCCTCGGAACGGGTGCCGCCACCGGGGCGGGGCGCCGCTTCGAGGACGGTCACCTTCCACCCGGCGGAGGCCAACGTGATCGCCGCGACGAGACCGTTCGGGCCGGAGCCGACGACGATGGCGTCGGCTCCGGGCTGCGATCGCGACATCGGGTGGATCGTACGCCGCCGGTGGGCGTGGTGGTCGACCGGTCCTCGATCGCCGCTCGCGGGGTCGGCGGTGTCGGCCAGAATGGTGGCGGTGGAAGCGCACGTGGTGCTGGAGACCCCGCGACTCGTGCTGCGCACGTTCACCCCCGACGACCTAACGCTGCTCGTCGACCTCGATGCCGACCCCGGGGTCAAGCGCTTCATCGACGGAGGTGCCCCGGTCGATCACGACGACCTGGCCGAGACGCTCGCCTGTTGGATCGGGTACTACGAGCGGTTCGAGGGGTTCGGCTTCTGGGCGGCGATCGAGCGGGCGGCCGGAGCGTTCGTCGGCTGGTTCCACCTCCGTCCGGGTGCCGGCGACGGCCCGCTCGAGCCCGAGCTCGGGTACCGGCTGCATCGGGCGGCGTGGGGACGTGGCCTGGCGACGGAGGGATCCCGCGGGCTGATCGATCACGGCTTCACCGAACTCGGAGTCGAGCGCATCCACGCCGAGACGATGGCGGTCAACACCGCCTCCCGGCGGGTGATGGACAAGGCCGGGCTCCGCTACGTGCGGACGTTCCACGCCGACTGGCCGGTGCGCATCCCCGGCGACGAGGAGGGCGACGTGGAGTACGCGATCACCCGCGCCGAATGGGAGGCGGATCGCCGGAGCGCCTCGGGGTCGCGCTGAGTCTCGCCGGTGGGGGAGTGGGTGCCGGGCAGTACGCTGCGCCGAAACTCGTATCGGATCGGAATCGCGGCCGCGGTGACCCCTTGCGCCGACGGAGGCGATCGGGTGGTCGGCCACCGCGGGAAGGGCGCTCTCAACCATGGCTCGCATCGTGATCGTCGGTGCCGGCGGCTTCGTCGGATCGCACCTGACCGACCGCCACCTCGCCGACGGTGACTCGGTCGTCGGCGTCGACAACTTCCTGACCGGTACCCGGGCGAACCTGGCCCACCTCGACGGCGAGCCCCGGTTCGATCTCGTCGAGCACGACATCACGACCCCCCTGTCGATCGCCGGTGCGGTCGACGGGATCTATCACCTCGCGAGTCCGGCCTCCCCGGTCGACTACTTCCGCTTCCCGCTGGAGACGCTGGCGGCCGGTTCGACGGGCACGGGCAACGTGCTCGACTTCGCCCGCGAGAAGCAGTGCCGGATGCTGTTCGCGTCGACGAGCGAGGTCTATGGCGATCCGCTCGTCTCGCCGCAACCCGAGAGCTACTGGGGCAACGTCAACCCGATCGGGCCGCGCAGTGCATACGACGAGGCGAAGCGCTTCGGCGAGGCGCTCACGGTTGCACACACCCGGGTCCATGGGACCGACACGGCGATCGTCAGGATCTTCAACGTGTACGGCGCGCGGATGCGGCCCGACGACGGGCGGGTCATCCCCGCGTTCGTCGGCCAGGCGCTCGACTCGGCCGACGTGACGGTGCAGGGCGACGGCACGCAGACGCGCAGTTTCTGCTTCGTGACCGACGAGGTCGACGGCCTGGTCCGACTGTTCCGGTCGGGGCATCCCGGTCCGATGAACATCGGCAACGACGACGAGATCTCGATGCTCGACCTCGCCCACAAGATCATCGAGCTGACCGGTTCGTCGTCACGGGTCGTGCACGTCGAGGGGCGAGAGGAGGATCCGCAGCGGCGGGTCCCCGACGCACGGTTGGCCGTTGCCGAGCTCGGTTGGCGACCGCGCATCGAGTTCACCGACGGCCTCCGCGCGACGATCGACTACTTCCGGGCGCTGGGCGCAACCGCCGACGATCCGGCGTCGGATCGGTGAGCTGGGTGGGCGTCGGCCGTTGACGCACCGTCACGCGGTCCTGGTCCGGGGCATCAACGTCGGCACCGCCAAGCGTGTCTCGATGGCGGCGTTCCGGGAGCTGCTCGAGCGACTCGGCTTCGAGCGGGTCGGCACGCTGCTGCAGAGTGGCAACGCGATCTTCGACGCGCCGGAGCCGTCGTCGGCGGCCGTGGCCGAGCGTGTCGAGTCGGCCTTGTTCGACGAGCTCGGCGTACGCGCCCGTTGCATCGGGGTCGATCTCGGCTTCGTCGACCGGGTCATCGCCGGCGACCCGTTCGGCGACATCGTGACCGACGGCTCGAGGTACCAGGTGCTGTTTCTCTCCGGCGAACTCCCTCGCCTACTCCTCGAGAACGACAACCCCGCCGATCTCGACCCCGCCAACGTCCGGCTCGGATCGCGCGTGGTCTACCAGTGGTGTCCGGATGGACTCCTCGCTGCGCCAGCGGTCGGCGACCACGTCATGAAGCGCACGGATCTGTTCTTCACCGCGCGCAACTGGAACACGGTCCGCAAACTGCGCGATCGCCTCGCGGTCTGACCCGTTCTCCCCTGGTTCGATGACGCCGTCGCTCGACTCGCTCCGGCGTCCATCGTCGGACCCGATATCTGTTAAGAAAGCGACGCCGCTCGAGCGGTCCGCACGAAATGGGGGAGATCATGTACGGAACAGGCAAGCCGGCTGCGCGTCGTCCGCGTTCGTTGCGCGTCATGGTCGTCGCGTTGGCACTCGTCGCAGCGGCATGTAGCAGCGACGACTCGGGCAGCGACGACACGACCGCGCCCGCGGCGACCGATGCGCCCGCGGCGACCGATGCGCCCGCGGCGACCGATGCGCCCGCGGCGACCGATGCGCCCGCGGCGACCGATGCGCCCGCGGCGACCGATGCGCCTGCGGCGACCGATGCGCCTGCGGACGCCGCGAGCCCGACCGCGGTGTTCCCCACGCTCGCCCCGCCGACCGGCGAGACGATGAAGGTCGCACTCGTCAACACCGAGGGCACGACGGGGCTGGACTTCCCCGACATCCGGATCAACATCGGCGCGACGTTCGACTACCTCAACGAGCACGGCGGTTACGGAAACCGTCCGCTCGAGCTCGTCAACTGTACGGTCAACGGGTCAGCCGAGAGCTCGCAGTCGTGCGCCCAAGAGGTCGTCGGGCAGGGCGTCGAGCTGGTGTTGCTCGGCGTCGACCTGTTCCCCGACTACGCCACCTACACCGCGTCGGACGTCCCGGTGATCGGCCTGCTCCCCATCCTGCCGGGCGACTACACGGCGAACGCGCTCTTCCTACACCGGAGGCAACGCAACGACGATGGCGGCGGTCGCCGCCGTGGCCGAGCAATTCGGGGCCAAGACGGTCGGCATCGTCAGCGCTGACAACGTCGGCGGCAACGCCAGCGAGGCCTCGCTGACCGCATCACTCGACATCGCCGGCATCGCGCACACCACGGTGAAGGGCGGCGACAACGAGACCGACGCCGGGTACCAGGGCCTGATGCGCCAGGCCGCCCAGGGTGATCCCGACTTCCTCGTCTCGCTGTACTCCGACGCCGGTTGCATCGGCACGATCCGCGGGCGGGCCGCGCTCGGCATCGAGACCCCCGTGCTCAGCACGGGCCTCTGTGCCGGGACGGCGGTCTTCGACGAGGTCGGCGACGACGCCGTCGGGTGGATCTTCGTCGGCGTCCAGACCGACGAGGACACGCCGGAGCGAGCGATCCTGCAGGACATCCTGTCGCCCGCGCTCGGCGTGCCGCCCGAGGACATCGACCCGAACGCGCTCGGCCTGGGCGCGCTGGCCCTCAACATGGCGATGTCGCTCGCCGAGTACTCCAATCGGATCGCCGCCGACGGCGGTGACGTCACGGGAGCGTCGCTCTACGAGTTCTTCCGTGCTGGCTCCGGGCTCCGGCAGTGGCCCGACGGCGCGCCCATCGAATGCGGCCGGGCAGCGGCGTACCCGACGATCTGCGCGTTCACGTTCCCCGCCGCCGAGTACCAGGAGGGGGGCGACGTCGTCACCGTTCCGGGGCTCGAGGCGGTCTCCGCCTTCGACTACCTGCCGTGAGCTCCAACCGCTGGGGACGGTCGCCGGCGCCACGGTGAGGGGCGGCCATCGATGACCGACTACGCGTTCTACCTGCTGCTCGGCAGCGGCGCCGGGGCGATCATCGCCGCGCTGGGCCTCGGGTTGGTCGTCACCTTCCAGGGGTCCGGCGTCGTCAACTTCGCGTACGGCGCCATGACGATGTGGGTGGTCTACGTCTACGCCGACCTGCGGGAAGGGGCGTACCCGTTCCCCGTCCCCGGGCTCCCGGGTCGCTACCACTTCGACAACGACGTCGGGTTCTGGTGGGCGATGGCGCTGGCACTGCTCACCGCCGCCCTGATGGGACTGCTCGTCTACCTCCTCGTGTTCCGGCCGCTGGCCACGGCACCGGCGCTGGCCAAGATCGTCGCCAGCGTGGGACTGGTCGTCGTGTTCACGTCGCTGGTCGACCGGCGGTTCTCCGACAAGCAGAACATCCGCGTCGGCAAGATCCTGCCGCGCGAGCCGGTGACGATCGCCGACGACCTGACGGTCCCACGGGACGGGCTGTGGCTCGCGCTGATCGTCATCCTCGTCGCCGCCGCGCTGTGGGCGTACACGAGGTACAGCCGGCTCGGGCTGGTCGTCCGGGCGGCGGCGGAGAACGAGAAGGGTGCGGTGCTGCTCGGGTACTCGCCCAACTTCCTCGCCGGGTTCAGCTTCGTGCTGGCGAGCCTCGTCGGCGGCTTCGTCGCCATCCTCGCCGCGCCGATGATCCAGCTCACCTCGACCGTGTTCACGTTCGGCTTTCTCGTCCCGGCGCTCGGCGCGGCGCTCGTCGGGAGCTTCCGCTACGTCGTTCCCACGGTGGCGACCGGTCTGGCGATCGGGATGGTGCAGTCGACGTTCACCAAGCTCCAGGTCGACCTGAGCTGGTTCCCCGACTACGGGGCGCGAGA
Source organism: Ilumatobacteraceae bacterium (assembly GCA_963825565.1). GTDB lineage: Bacteria > Actinomycetota > Acidimicrobiia > Acidimicrobiales > Ilumatobacteraceae > JBFGCT01. The sequence goes on along the minus strand of CAWGTW010000014.1, from coordinate 34,850 downwards.
GGGGCTGCCGTTCCTCATCATCATCGTCGCGATGGTCGTCTTCGGCGAGCGGTTGCCCGAACGTGGCGCGGTCGACGACTGGAAGCTGCCGGCGGTGCCGCCGGCCAGGATCACGCCGGTGTCGATTGGCGTCCCGGTGTCGCTGGCGGTCGTCGGTCTGCTCGTGCTCGGCCCGCTGTGGCGCGGCGCGATCATGACCACGGTGATCGGCACGGTGCTCGCGCTGTCGTTCGTGGTCATCACCGGCTTCGCCGGCCAGACGTCGCTGGCCCAGATGGCGTTCGCCGGCGTGGCCGGCTTCTCGCTGTCGAAGCTGGCGATGAACTGGGATCTCCCGTTCCCCGTCGCTCCGGTGGTCGCTGCGCTCGTCGCTGCGGTGATCGGCGTCGTCGTCGGTCTGCCGGCACTCCGCCTGCGCGGCACGAACCTGGCCATCGTCACGCTCGCCGGCGGGGTCGCGATCTCGGAGTTCATCTTCAAGAACCCGACGTTCGTCGGCGACGCCTCGACCGGAGGGGCGAGGATCCCCCACCCGAAACTCGGCGACTGGGACTTCGCTCTCGTCTTCGGCACGAACTCGTCGCGGCCGATCTTCGGGATCTTCCTCGTCGCCGTCGCGCTCCTGCTCGCACTGCTCGTCGCCAACCTTCGGCGGAGCCCGACGGGACGCAGGACGTTGGCCGTCCGATCGAACGAGCGGGCGGCCAGCGCGGTCGGGGTCAACGTCGCCTCCGCCAAGCTGCTTGCGTTCGCCATCTCGGCCTTCATCGCCGGGATCGCAGGCACGTTGATCGGCTACCGCTTCGGCGGCGTGTCCGATGCGTCGTTCGGCGTGGTCGCGTCGTTGACCGCGTTGGCGGTCGCCTATCTCGGCGGGATCACCAGCGTCAGCGGCGCCGTCACATCGGGCATCGTGGCGACGTCGGGCGTCGCGTTCTTCGCCACCGGCGAGGTCTTCGATGCGTTCGGCACCTGGGAGGTGTACGTCGGTGGGGTGCTCCTGATCCTGACCGCGATCCTCAACCCGGAGGGCATCGCCGGCGGGATCCGCACCTCGGTCGCCGACTTCCGTTTGCGTCGTGACCTCGGGGAGGCGGCGCGCGACGATCGCGACCCCAACGTCGCAGCCGTCAGCGCGGTCGGAGCCCCGCGAGCAGCGCGTCGATGACGTCGCCGGCGACGGCATCGGCGACCGGCGGGGCGATCGTGGCGATGGTCGCCACGCCGTGCATCGCCGCCCACAACGTCAACCCGAGTTGGTCGACGTCGCGATCGGACAACTCGCCGTCGGCGATGGCCAGGCGCACGTCCTCGACGGCGCTCTCGAACACGTTGGTCGCCGCGTTCAGCTCGTTGTCGGCCTCGATCGCCACGGCCCGGGGCCGGAACACGAACATCAGCCGGAAGAGCTCCGGGTTGTCGCGGGCGAAGTCGACGTAGGCCAGCGCCCGCTCGCGGACCCGCTCGATCGCCTGCCCGCCGTGCGCCCGGTACGACGCCTGGAGCGCTCGGTACCCCTCGGCGGCGACCGCCTGGAGCACGTCGTCCTTCGAGGCGACGTGGTCGTACAGCGCCGGCGCGGTGACGTCGAGCGATGCCGCGAGCCCGCGCAGCGACAGCTGCTCGTAGCCGTTCTGCTCGACGAGGCGGAGGGCCTCGCCGACGATGCGCGCCCGCGTCAGGAGCGCCACGACACCGGGCTCAGTCGGCGATCCAGCTACCGTGGAAGCCGGTCGGGATCCGCCGCGGCAGATGCACCTCGGCGACCGGGTCGGCCGCCATGTTCGACGCGTCGAGGATCGTCAGGTGCGAGGTGTTCGTCGTCTCGTCGTGGACGTAGGTCATCAGGTAACCGTCGTCCTCGTTGGTGCCGCCCTCGGCCGGAACGAACACCGGCTCGCCCGGAACCTGCCCCGGCTCGAACACGTGCGACGTGCGCGAGCCACCGTTGGCCAGGTCGTACTTGAAGATCTCGCCGACCGTCCGGTCGAGGAACGACGTCGACATCGTGTAGCCGTACCGATTCGGCAACCCGACGATCGCGTCGGCGACGCGCGGGAACTCCGACGGCCGGTCGTCGAGTTGGCGCTCGGTGGAGGAGCCGGTGGTCCGGTTGAACCGCCACTCCCACATGTGCGGCATCGAGTTCTCGTCGACGACGTCGGCGTTGCCGATGTCGTCGCTGTCGCGCCAGATCTCGTTGAGCCGGCAGCCGCGCACGACCACCTCGTCACCCTCGTCGTGGGCGTTGAGCGTGTGGAACACGTAGCACGGGTCCACATCGAACCACTGCACATCGGCGTTGGTCCCCTCGCGCGGCAACACGCCGAAGCGCGCCGGGTAGTCGTCGCTCCAACGGATCGGCATCCCGCCCGCCATCGCCAGCTCCATGTCGAAGATCGCCGGCAGGTCCATGAACACCGTGTGGTTCCTGGACACGACGAAGTCGTGCATCATCGTCGGCCCGGTGACGGTGATCTCCTCGGACTGCACGAGCTCGCCCGCCGCATTGACCCGGTGGTAGACGAGATACGGGGGGAGCGAGCTGTACCCGAAGAACAGCAGCTCACCGGTCTCGGGGCAGACCTTGGGGTGGGCGGTCATCGCCGTGACGAGCTTGCCGTCGTAGTCGCTCGGGCCGACGGTGTCGAGGTCCTTGGTCAGCACGTACGGGAACGACCCCTCCTCGAGCGCCAGGATCTGACCGGCATGGCCGATGACGTGGGTGTTGGCGACGCCGACGGTGTAGTCGAACTTCAGCGTCTCGGTGTCGAGGTACATGTCCATCCGCTCGACGCCCTTGTTCGCGAAGCACGGCGTGCGCACGTAGCGGTTCTTGTACCAGTTGGCCGAGCCGCCGTTCAGCTCGATGCCGTGGATCATCCCGTCGCCGAGGAACCAGTGCGACGACTCGCCGGTCTGCGGGTTGGCACCGTTGCGGACGTACCGGCCGACGAGTTCGGGCGGGATCGCGCCGCGCACCTCGAGTTGGGTCAGGGTCACCTCGTCGAACACCGGCGCCCGGTTGTCACGCAGGTGCCAGGGCGTCGCCGCGCCGGTCGTGGTCTCGGTCGATTCGGTTGCGGTCATCGGCGGCCCTTCCTGGTCGGTGGTACCACCGTAGCGCATCAACTGAACAGTGTTCAGTCCCCAGCTGCGAGCGCAGCGGAGATCGCCCCAGGCGTTACCTTGGTTGCCGATGAGCAGGGAGCAACTGGTGGCGATCGCCCGGCGCGGCCTGGGTCATCGGGACGCCGGCACGCAGGACCAGGCCGACGGCGTCGTCGAGGTGCCGGCCTCGAACTACGTCGACCCGGCACGCTGGGCGACGGAGATGGAGCGCGTCTTCCGCCGGGTGCCGCTCGTCGTGGCGGCGTCGTGCGAGCTGCGCGAACCGCACTCGTACGTCTCGGGCGAGATCGCCGGCACGCCGTACCTCGTGGTGCGCGGCGGCGACGGCGAGCTGCGGGCGTTCCACAACATGTGCAGCCACCGGGGCGCGATCGTCACCGAGGAGGGCGCCGGGACGGCCCGTCGCCACACCTGCCGGTACCACGCGTGGAGCTACGACGACCGTGGCGAGCTCGTCGGGGTCCTCGACGCCGACGACTTCGGCGAGATCGACCGCTCCTGCTTCGGGCTGACGCCGCTGACGTGTGCCGAGCGAGCCGGTCTGGTGTGGATCCACCTCGCCGGCGAGCCGGCGATCGACATCGACACGTTCCTCTGCGGGTACGGCGAGATGCTCGAACACCTCGGCCTCGCCGACTGCCACGCGGTCGGCCGCCAGACGCTGGTCGGGCCGAATTGGAAGATCGCCTACGACGGGTATCTCGACTTCTACCACCTGCCGATCCTCCACCGTGACTCGTTCGGACCCGACATGTCGACCAAGTCGATGTACGACGCGTGGGGGCCGCACCAGCGGGTGACGTCGCCCGACCAGGGATTTGAGCGGCTGGTCGACCGGCCCGAGGAGGAGTGGCGGATCAGGGAGCTGAACGGCGGGGTGTGGACGATCTTCCCCCACGTTTCGGTCGCCGGGTTCGACGCCAACGGGCGGGTGTACATGGTGTCGATGCTGTCGCCCGGCGCCGAGCCGGGGGCATCGACGACCGTGCAGCTGTTCCTGCACACCCGGGAACCGGACGGCGCGCAGGCCGACGCCGTCAGGCAGGTCATGCAGTTCAACCTCGACGTCGTCCAGAACGAGGATTACTGGATGGGCCTGCGCGTGCAGCGGGCGCTGCGGTCGGGCGGCAAGGCGGTCACCCTGTTCGGCCGCAACGAGGGCGGCGGGCAGCGCTTCCACCGTTTCCTCGACCGCGTGCTCGCCGCGCCCGACGACGACCTCCCGGCGCTGTTCGAGAACGCGGCGCCGTGATGGCGACCGAGGTCGGTCAGATCCGTCGTTCCCTGCCCTCCCAGTAGGGCTCGCGCAACGTACGCTTCTGGATCTTGCCGGTGCCGGTTCGCGGGAGCGCCTCGGTGAAGTCGATCGATCGGGGGCACTTGTAGCCGGCGAGCTGCTCGCGGCAGAACGACGCGAGGATCGACCGCAACGCATCGTCGGCGTCGACGCCGACGTTGGGCACCACCACCGCCTTGACCTCCTCGCCGAACTCCTCGTTCGGGACGCCGATGACCGCGACGTCGGCGACCAGCTCGTGCCCGCCGAGCACCCCCTCGATCTCGGCCGGATAGATGTTGACACCACCCGAGATGATCATGTCGATCTTGCGGTCGCTCAACCAGAGGTAGCCGTCGTCGTCGAGGTAGCCGACGTCGCCGGTCGTGAACACGCCGGGCTCGCGGTGGGCCTCGGCGGTCTTGCCCGGCGCGTTGTGGTACTCGAAGTCGGTTCCCAGCCGGTTGCGGAAGTAGAGCGTTCCCTCCTCGTTCGGGCCGAGCCCGTTGCCGTCGTCGTCGAGGACCATGATCTCCATGTTGGGCATCGCGGGACCGACGCTGCCGCCCTTGGCCAGCCACTGCTCGGAGTCGATCAGCGTGATGACCGAGCCCTCGGTCGAGCCGTAGTACTCGCTGATCTTCGGTCCCCACCAGTCGATCATCGCCCGCTTCACCACCGGCGGGCACGGAGCGGCGCCGTGCAGGACGAGTTCGAGCGAGGACCCATCGAAGCGGGCCTTGACGTCGTCGGGGAGGTCGACGAGCCGCTTCATCTGGGTCGGGACGAGGTGGATGTTGGTCGCACGATGGGTGTCGATCAGGTCGAGCACGCCAGCGCTGTCGTACTTGTGCTGCATGACCGTCGACGACCCGGCCATCATCGGCAGGAACGAGAACGCCCACTGAGCGGAGTGGTAGACCGGGCCGCACAGCACGGTCACGCCCGGCACCGTCATCAGCTGCGAGAAGCCGGCACCGATCAGGTGCCACACCTCGGGGGTGGTACCCGGATGCATCGACGACAGCGAGCTGCGGACCCCTTTCGGGTTGCCGGTCGTGCCCGAGGTGTAGAACATCGGGCCGCCGAACGACTGGTCGTCGGGCTCGCCGGGGGCTCCCGAGGCCACGAGGTCGTCGAAGCTCTCGAAGCTCCCGGTCGCCGGAGCACCGGCGACGAGCGCCAGCTCGATGCCGGCCGCCCGCTCGTCGTCGAGCGCACGCGCCACCTCCTCGACGAATCGGTGATCGGCGAGCACCGCCTTCGAGCCGGAGTCCCCGAGGATGTAGGCGATCTCGGGACCGACCAGGTGCCAGTTCACCGGGACGAACGTGATGCCCGAGTTGGAGCAGGCGAGCGCCAGCTCGAACCACTCGATGCGATTGCCGCTGACGATCGAGATCGTGTCGCCGGCCCGCAGCCCTGCGGTGCGCAGCGCGTGGATCAGCCGGTTGACCCGGACGTCGAGCTCGCTCCAGGTCACCGTGCGGTCGTCGTCGACGAGCGTGGGCTCGTTCGCCCGCTGCGCAGCGAATCCCCTGGTCAGAACGGACATCTCGCTCCGTTCGGGGGCATCGGGCGGTCGGTCATGTCAGCCTCCGGTCGAGGTCGGCGGGGCGCTGGAGGAGGTCGCGCACCGTCCGGCAGAACGCGGCGGCGGGTGCGCCGTCGAACACCCGGTGGTCCCACGTGAGGCTGAGCGTGATCCGGGTCACCGTCGACACGGTCCCGTCGCCGCCGACGACCACGTCGTCGCGCAGCCGGCCGACGCCGAGGATCGCCGCGTTCGGCGGATTGATCACCGGCGTGAACCCGTCGACGTCGAACATACCGAGGGTGCTGACCGAGAACGTACCGCCCTCGAGGTCGGCGTAGGCGAGCGAGCCGCTCCGCGCCGCGCCGGCGAGCCGGGAGGTCTCGGCGGTCAGCGATGCGAGGTCGAGTGCGGCGGTGTCGCGCACCACCGGCACGACGAGGCCCTCGTCCAGCGCGACGGCCATCCCGACGTGCACGTCGGGCAGGACCGCGATCCCGTCGTCGGTGACCTGGGAGTTGACCCGCGGATGTGCGACCAGCGCGCGGGCGACCGCGGCGATCACGTAGTCGGTGTAGCCCGGCGCAGCTCCGGACACCTGGCGGGACTCGCGATCGGCGACGACCGCGTCGAGGTCGGCGTCCATGAACAGCGTGAGCTGAGCCATCTGCTGCAGCGACTCGTGCATCCGCCTGGCGATCGTGCCCCGCATGCCCGTGAACGCGATGGTCTCGGTCGGCGCCTGGATGGCGGGGAGCAGGTCGCGGGTCGGCACGGTCGGGTCGGAGCCGCTGGCTGCGGCCAGCACCCCGCGCACGTGGACGGCGACCGCCTCGCGTGTCACGCGGCCGTCGACCGGATCGACCGCCACGATCGCCAGGTCGACACCGAGCAGGTCGGCGAGCTGACGCGCCGCGGCGGTGGCCGGCACGGGCGACCCTGCGACGGCCGGGTGCACCGTGGTCGGTGCTGCCGCCGAGGGAGGCGGCGCGGTGGCCAGGCCGTCGAGGTCCTCCGAGACGATGCGCCCGTTCGGTCCCGTCCCGCGGACCGTGCCGAGGTCGAGTCCGCGCTCGGCGGCGAGCCGGCGGGCGTTGGGCGAGGCGAAGAGCCGGCGACCCGGTGGCGCCGGACGGGTGGTGTCCGCCACCGCCGGCGGTTCCTCGCCATCGGCCAGGAACCATCCGATCAGCTCGCCGCAGGCATAGGTGCGCCCGACCGCACCGGCGGTGTGGAGCCGTCCGGACGCGGCGGCCTCGACGTCGGTCTCGGTCTTGTCGGTCTCGATCCGCAGGACCGCCGTGCCCGCCTCGACCGCCTCGCCGTCGGCGACCAACCACTCGGCGATCGTGCCCGCTTCCATCGTCAGGCCGAGCTTGGGCATGCGGAACTCAGTCGCCATCGGCCCCATCCCCCACGCACGAGCGGTGGTCGGTGGCGGCCGTCGCGAGCGCCCGGCCCACGTCGAGGGCGAGCGCGATGACGCCGGCCGTCGACACGATCGTCAGGCCCCCGGGCGGGCGAGCGTGTCGCGGATCCCGGCGGCGATCCGGTCGGCGTCGGGAAGGTAGCGCTGTTCGAGCGCCGGGCTGAACGGGACCGGCGAGAACGGCGCAGCGATCCGGCCGACCGGCGCATCGAGGTGGTCGAAGGCGTACTCCTGGATCTGTGCGGCCACCTCGGCGCCGAGCCCACCGAAGCGCACCGCCTCGTGGACGACGACCGCCCGGTTGGTCTTGCGCACCGAGTCGACGATCGTGTCGGTGTCGAGCGGCTGGAGGGTCCGGGGGTCGATGACCTCCACGTCGATGCCGTCAGCGGCGAGCCGCTCGGCGGCGTCGGCGGCCTCGTTGACCATGCGGCCCCAGGCGACCACGGTGACGTCGCTGCCGGAGCGCACGACGTTGGCCGATCCGAGCGGAACGACGTACTGCTCCTCGGGCACCTCGCCCTGCATCCCGAGCAGGCGCTTGTGCTTGATCATCACCGTCGGGTTGTCCTCGCGGATGCAAGCGGTCATCAATCCCTTCATGTCGTACGGGTTCGACGGGTGGACGACCATCAGGCCGGGGATGTGGCACAGCAGCGCTTCGAGCGACTGGCTGTGCTGGGCGGCCGCCGACAGGCCGCCCCCGCCGCCGGTCGTGATCGTCAGCGGGACCGTGGCCGCGCCGCCGAACATGTACTTGATCTTTGCTGCCTGGTTCACGATCTGGTCGAAGGCGACGCAGATGAAGTCCATGAACATGATGTCGACGATCGGGCGCAGCCCGCTGACCGCCGCGCCGACGCCGAGCCCGACGATCGCCTGCTCGCTGATCGGCGTGTCGACGACGCGACCCGTGCCGAACTCCTTCTGCAGCCCGCCATAGGTGCCGAACACCCCACCGAAGGCGCCGATGTCCTCGCCGGCGCAGAAGACGTCGGGGTCGGCCCGCATCTCCTGGCGCACGGCCTCGTTGAAGGCCTGGACGTACCCGAGCTTGCGGCTCACGCGCCGCCTCCGGTGGTGTACACGTCGACGAGCAACTGGTCGGGTTCGGGGAGTGGGCTCGACTCGGCGAACTCGATCGCCGCGGCGATGTCGGCCCGGATGTCGTCCCAGATCGCGTCGAGATCGACCCGGGTGGTCGTTCCCGCCTCGACCATCCGGTCCTCGAAGGTGAAGATCGGGTCACGCTGCTTCCAGCGCTCGACCTCGTCGTCGGAGCGGTACTTCAGCCCGAGGTTCTGCACGCCGTGGTGGTTGTAGAAGCGGTACGTCTTGGCCTCGATCAACGACGGGCCGTCGCCGCGCCGGGCCCGGGCGACGGCTTCGGTGGCCGCCCCGTACACGGCGGCGACGTCCATCCCGTCGACGATGACGCCCGGGATGCCGTAGCCGGCGGCGCGGTCGACGACGTCGGTGATCGCCATCGTCTCGTCGCGGGGCGTGAACTCGCCGTATTCGTTGTTCTCGCACACGAACACGGTCGGCAGGTGCAGGGCGGCGGCCATGTTGATCGCCTCGTGGAAGGCACCGATGTTCGTCGCCCCGTCGCCGAAGAACGCCGCCGAGACGTTCCCGTTGCCGCGGTACTTGTTGGCGAACCCTGCGCCGACGGCGATCGGCGCCCCTGCACCGACGATGCCGTTCGCCCCGAGCATCCCGACCTCGAGCGAGGAGATGTGCATCGAGCCGCCCTTGCCCCTGCAGTAGCCGGTCGACTTGCCCATCAGCTCGGCCATCATCCGGTCGAACCGGCCGCCCTTGGCGACGAGGTGGCCGTGGCCGCGGTGGGTGGAGGTGATCTGGTCGGCGTCGCTCAGCACGCCGCACACCCCGGCGGCGACCGCCTCCTGGCCGACGTACAGGTGCAGGAAGCCGGGCAGCTTGCCGCCCTCGGCGAGTCGGCCGGCCGCCTCCTCGAACAGCCGGATGCGCACCATCCGGCGGTGCAGGTCGAGTTGGGTGTCGCGAGAGAGGTCCATCAGACGAGTGCCGAACGTGGAGGTTAGCCCCTCACCGGTTTGCGTTCCGATCCTCAGGGGGGTTCATGCGAGCGCGCCCCGAGCCCACCGCAGCGAGCGCCGGAGCAGTTCGTGGTACGCCGGCTGGTCCCACGAGCCGCGCTCGACCACCGGGTAGTAGTCCATGATCGGGATCATGTCGTAGTGGCCCCGGCAGTGCCCGAGCGTGTTGTAGAGGACGGCGCCGTCGCCGAGCGGGCGGAGGTACATCACGAGATGCCGGTCGGGTCCGCGCGTCCAGTCGGACTCGACGAACCCCGTCGCCTCGCCGGACCAGGTCGTGTGGAGGAGGGGCACCAGCGAATCGCGGTCGGCGTGCTCGCAGAGGTACAGCTCGTCATCGGTCTCGAACGGCTCGATCCCGGCGACCAGCCAGTGGTCGGGGGCGCTGACTTCGACCGGATACGGCGCGATCGGGGGGTGGGCGACGAACTGGGAACCGAGGGTGTCGGCCCACAGAGGGAACACCCGCGGCGAGTCGACGCCGTTCGGCGTGCCGATGTCGAGCGCGGCGTTCGTGCCGTGGAGCGCGACCCACCGCCCGCCTCCCTCGACCCAGGTGCGGATGGTGCGCTGCGCCTCCTCCGACGGCCGGACGTCGCACGTGTAGCTGACGAGGATCGAACCGGCGGCGATGCGCTCGGCATCCTCGTAGTCCGGTTGTACCCGCACCCGGAACTCGTCGTGTTCGGCGAGCAGGCCGAGCAACTCGAGGCGGGCGTGGTCGATGTCGTGGTACCTCCCGCCCGCGACGAGCGTCACGTCGATCCGGCTGCCTGGTGCGTCGGCCATCGCGGGCTGGTCGCCCTCAGTAGTCGACGCGCTTGAGGAACCCGCCGTCGACGGTCAGGTTGACACCGTTCACGTGATGGGCCGCGTCGCCGGCGAGGAAGGCGACGGCGTTCGCAACGTCCTGCGCGGTGCCGAGGTGGCCCTGCGGGTGGGCCTGCTCGGTCGCCGCGTAGAAGTCGGCCATGTGCTGCTTGATCATGTCCCAGTCGCCGCCCTCGACGAAGATCGGACCGGGCGACACGACGTTGCAGCGGATGCCCTGCGCGCCGAGTACCTGTGCCTGGCCGAGCGTCCAGTTGGTCACCGCCGCCTTGAACGCGCTGTAGCTGCCCGAGCCAGTGGCGAAGTGCTCGGCGCTGGCGGTCGTGCCGATGCTGATCACCGCGCCGCCGCCGTCGGCCAGCGCCTCGGTGGCCGCGCCGACCCCGACGATCAGCGACATCAGATCGATGTTGAAGTTGTTGATCCAGTCCTTGACCTTGCGCTGCGGCTTGGCCGACGTGTTGTGCACGTAGACGTCGATGCCGCCGAGTGCTTCGCCCGACGACGCCACCCAGGCGGCGACCGCGTCGGTGTCGCCGGCGTCGAGCGGGGCGCCGACGACGGTCCCCCTGGTCGACATCTCGGCGACGGCTCGATCGACATCGTCCGCGGTGCGGGCGCAGATCGCCACCGAGGCGCCCTCGGCGAGCAGGGTCTCCGCGATCGCTCGTCCGATGCCCTTGGTCGCGCCGGTGACCAGCGCCTTCTTGCCGGTGAGCCCGAGGTCCATGGCGGCGAAGAATATCCGACCGACCGTTCGGCTTGTTCATCCCGCCTCGGTCACGTCATCCGGCGCCCGCCCGGGTCGGTCCGCTGGGGTCAGTCGGCGTTCGTGATGCGATGGCTGCCGATCTGTGGGCCGCCGACCCAGCCGCAGAGCTGCGGGTCGCACTCGCGCAGCTCGCCCGAGATCCACCGGCCAGACGTGGTGAACGTGCCGGCGCGGTCGCCGTCGGTGACGAGGACGTTGCCCTCGCCGTCCTGTTCGTAGAGCGCGCCGGAGAACGGGTGGACGATCCCTCTCATTCGCCGTCCTCGCCGTGGTCGCCGTCCCGGTCGTCACCCTCGACCCAGGCGCCCAGCAGGTCGTGCAGCCAGCGGATCTTGGACTCCTGGTAGTTGGCGAGTGTCAGCCCGGGCTTGCGCGTCGTCTCCAGGCCGCGCTGCACCTTGGCCATGTTGAACACGTCCTGCTGGAACACCTTGGCCAGCATCCCGAGCTCGGGTGCATCGGTCCACGGGTCGTCGACACCGAGCCTGCGCTCCTCCGCCGGCGGCGGACGCTCACCGTTGAACGGCGAGAGGAGGAAGCACTCCATGATCGAGCTGCGGTGGTCGTCGCCGTTCGGTCGGAAGCGGTAGACGATGCGGTTGAACGCGCCCCACGGATGGAAGTTGGGGAACACCGTGTAGTCGATCGAGTCGACCATCTCGGCGTCGCTCATCGTGTCGACCCGATCGCCGGCGACCGGCCTCCATCGCTCCCGCGACATCGCCGCCAGCGTCGCCCGGGCGGTCTGGCCCTCCTCGAGCGTGAAGGGAGCGTCCTGGTCGACGCGGACGTCGAGCATCGCCCGGAACATCTCCTGTTCGGTCGGGTCGTCGTCGAGCAGTGGGCTCGGCGTGCCGGTCGGCGTGATCACCCGCGCGCAGTGGTCCCACACGTCGACCTGGGAGTTGGTGTCGCCGAGGTAGGACAGGATCTGCGGGTGGGTGGCGTTGACGTGGTACGCCTCGGAGAACGCCTCCTGGGCGATCTTCCAGTTCGCCTCGATCAGCCGCGAGACGTGGGCCTCGACGTATCGGTTGCCGAGGTCCCACACCTCGAAGTGCTCGATCAGCTCGCCGAGGTGCTCGTCCAGCGGCGCGCAGTCGGGATCGGGGTTGACGAACACGAATCCGGCCCACGTCCCGACGGCACACTCCGGGAGCTGGAAGTCGTCGGGCCGCTGGTCGAGGTGAGGGAAGTCCCACGCCGCCGGCACGTCTGCGAGCCTGCCATCCAGCGTCCACGCGAACCCGTGGAACGAGCAGCGGATCTCCGAGCAGTGGCCCTCGTGGTCCTTGAGCTGGCGGCCGCGGTGGAGGCAGGCGTTGGGGTACGCCTTGATCGAGCCGTCGTGGGTGCGGATGACGAGGTAGGACAACCCGGCGATCTCGTAGACGACGTGGTCGCCGGGCTCGGGGACGTGCTCCTCGCGGCAGGCGAACTGCCACACCCGCTTCCACAGCCGCTCCTTCTCCAGCTCGTGCCACTCGCGAGCGACGTAGCGCTCGGCGGGGATGTCCTCCGACCCGAGGGCGCGGGGCGACTCGAGGCGCAGCACCTCGGGCACCGGGTGGGTGTCGGCATCGAGCAGCTGCTGGAAGGTGAGGCCGGGTGATCGTCGGGTGCCGGGATCGGTCGCGGTCATGTCAGTCGAAGTGCCCGGTGGGTGTGTGGTCCGGGCCGTAGACCGGGGCGGTCCGATCGATCCGGTGCTTGCGGCTCTCGGCGGAGACGACCCCGGCGGTGGCGAGCAGGCCGCGCATCGCGAAGTAGTTCGGGTGTTCGAGGTGGGCCTGCAGCGCCTCCTCGGACTCCCACAGCTCGTAGACCTGGATCAGGTCGGCGCGGACCGGATCGGCAGCAAAGCAGTAGACGAGACATCCCGGTTCGTCGTCGCGGGTGGCCTGTTGTGTCGGCACGCTGGCGGCCACGACGTCGTCGCGCGTGGTGGGGTCTCCGACGACGATCGCCGCCTCGACGAGGACCAGGCTCATCGTCGGCGCTCCGATCCGTCCCACTCCGGTTGGTGAAGGTCCATTCGGCAAGTATGGCAACCATGCACGCTGCGCTGATCACGGGCAGGCACACCGTCGAGCTCCGCGAGTTCCGCGACCCGACCCCGGCGCCGGCCGGCGTCGTGGTCGACATCGCGTTCTGCGGCATCTGCGGCACCGACATCCACGCCTACCAGTCGGGACAGCCGTACAACCCGGCGATCTGCGGCCACGAGTGGGCTGGCACGGTATCGGCGATCGGCTCGGAGGTGTCCTCGATCGGCGAGGGCGACCGGGTGGTCGTCGCCGCGGCCCCGTCGTGCGGCTCGTGCGCGGCGTGCCGCGCCGGGCAGGCCGAGCGGTGCCAGGTCGCGTTCAGGTCGGCGATCGGCCGTGACGAGTTGACCCCGCCGCACGGCGGGTTCGCGCCGCGCCTCGCCGTCGCCGCCACGCGAGTGGTCAGGACCAACCCGGCGCTGACCGACGAGCAGGCCGCCCAGGTCGAGCCGACGACGGTCGCGTTCCACGCCGTCCGAGCGAGCGGGCTCCGGCTCGGCGACGTCGCCGTCGTGCAGGGCGCCGGCCCGATCGGGCTCGCGACGCTGCAGTGGGTCCGGGCGGCGGGTGCCGGTGAGGTGATCGTCGTCGAACCGAACGAGCAGCGACGAGCGCTCGCGGCCACGCTCGGCGCCACGGTCACGGTCGAGCCGGGCGACGAGGCGAACGCGGTGATCCGGGAGCGCACTCACGGCCTCGGTGCCGACATCGTCTACGAGTGCGTCGGCCGACCGTTCGCCGTGCAGTCTGCCGTCGACCTCGCCCGCCGCGGTGGTTCGATGTGCCTCATCGGTCTCGCCGACGAGGACGCCTCGATCACGCCGGCGATCTGGCTGGTCAAGGAGATCCGGATGACCGCCGCGCTCGCCTACTTCCACGAGGAGTTCGAGATGGCGATGGGGATGATGGCCGACGGCCGGGTCGTCGTCGACGCGTTGCACACCTCGACCGTCGGCCTCGACGGGTTCGCGTCCGCGATCGCCGACCTGGCCAGCGGCGAGAGCTCGCAGATCAAGGTCCTCGTCGACCCCACCCACCCGCTCCGGTGAATCCCGGCGCGGACACCGCGCCGAGACTCACCGGTCGGGGGCGGGGGCCGGTGCGACCGACACCGGGATGGCGCTCTGGACGACCATGCCGGTGACCCGGTCGAACTCGCCCGCGACCGTGACGAGCCGGTTGGTCGGCGAGCCGATGTCGCGCACCTTCTCGTCGGTCAACGAGGAGCCGCCCCACGAGTGCGCCATCGAGACCACCCCCTGCTTGACGTCGTCGGCCGGCTCGACGACGGCGAGCACGGACGCTCGAACCGAGGTGATCTCGATGAGGTCGCCGGCACCGAGGCCGAGCGCTGCGACGTCGTCGGGGTGCATGTAGGCCGGGTTGGTGACGCCCTTGCGCGCGAGTCCGGGCAGCTCGGTTCCGAGCGAGTTGAGCACGTGCTTGAGTCGCCGACTGATCAGCCGGAAGGGGAACTCGTTCGACTCGTCGGGAGCGGTGTCGAGCACCGCCGCGAGATCGGCCATCAGGTCGGCGGGCGCGGGCGTGAACCGGGCGCCGGCGCCCTCCTCGGCGGGCTGGGCGACCATCGTCATCTCGGGCACGATCTCGCCGCGTCGGGCGCGGATCTCGTCGAGCCGCATCCGGGAGCCGGCGTACGCGCGGTCGATGATCTCGTCGTCGTCGGGGCGGTCGTTCATGTCGGGCGAGCCGCCGGGAAGCGGCAACGTGCTGCCCAGCCGAGCGGCCAACTCCCAGAACACCTCCCACTCGTTGAGTACGTCGCCGTCGCGCTCGACGACCGCGTCGGTGTAGTTGCTGTACGGCGCCCGGAGCCATCGGTCCATCAGATGGGGGACGTCGGCCCGCTCGAGCGAGAGCGTCGGCGCGACCACGTAGTCGGCGAACTCGGCTGTGGCGGTCATGCGATGGTCGATCACGACGAGCAGTTCGAGATCCGCCAGCGCCTCGAGCGTCCGGTGCTGGTCGGGGAACGCGACGGCCGGGTTCCCACCGCTGACGATCAGCGCCCGGATCCGACCCTCGCCCGGGGTGAGGATCTCGTCGGCGAGCGCTGCGGTCGGCATCTCGCCCCGATACCCGCGCAGGTTGCGGACGCGCGACGGCGGGCCGTTCGCAGGGTTGCGCGGTGCGATGACCTGTGCCCGGCGCAGGGTCTCGGGGTAGAGCAGTGAGCCGCTCTCGATCTCGTCGCCTGCGCGGAGCACTCGGCCACAGAGCACGTTGAGCACGCCGGTCAGGTGCTCGGTCAGGCTCGGGTTGGGCGCCATGTTCGGGCCGGTGCCGGTTCCGGCGGTGCCGCGCGGGCCGGTTGCGAACATCCGTGTGGCGGCGACGACGTCGACGGCGTCGAGCTGGCAACGGTCGGCGACCAGGTCGAGCGTGAACGGCGCGACGGCTCCGGCGAGCTCGTCGAGTTGGTCGACCCAGCGATCGCAGAACTCCCGGTCGAGCAGGTCCTCGTCGAGGACGATGCGGATCATGCCGGCGAGGAGCGTCGAATCCTGGCCGGGCCGGATCTGGAGATGGATGTCGGCCTGGGTTGCCAGCTCGGTGCGCCGCGGGTCGACCACGATCAGTTTCATCCCCTCCGCCTTGCGCCGCCTGAGCACGGTGAACGGGTTGGTGCCCTGGAGGCCACCGACCGGTCCGTAGCTGGAGACCATCGGGTTGTATCCGAGCGCCAACAGCACGTCGGCGTCGCGGAAGTTCTGCAGGCCGGCCTCCCAGATGCCGAGCCGGAACGGCGCGGTCACCTTGGCCGGCTGGTCGATCGTGACCGACGTGTAGAACGAGGGGGAGTCGATGCCCTGGAGGAACGCGCGGGCCGCGGGGACGGCGACCGAATTCTGGTAGCCCCCGGTGCCGGTATACGTCGCGACCGCCCGGGGGCCATGCGTGTCGACGATGCGGCGTAGCTCGGCGGCGATCTCGTCGAGCGCTTCGGTGCTCGTCACCTGCTCGAAGGTGCCGTCGGCGCGGCGGCGCAGCGGCGCCCGCAGTCGAGCGGGGTCGGCCAGTTGGTCGGGGAGCTGGCGACCCTTGATGCAGGTGTAGCCCTCGAACAGCGGGTCGCCCTCGACACCGCGGACGGCGACGACCCGCCCTCGGTCGAGGTCGACCTCGACCGGGCAGCTCGCGTGGCAGACGCGGCAGAAGGTCGTTTCGGTCGTCAACGCCATCGATCGGAACCCCCCGGGGACTTCCCGTACGGGTCGAAACTAACTGATGGGCTAGGTTCCGGGCGCACCGGGCTCATCGAGTTGGAGGGGACGGAGGGGACGGGTCGATGCAGGATCAGGTGGTGATGCAGGTCACGGTGCCGGAGGATGCCGGATGACCCACCCGTTTCGCTTCGGCCTGCAGAGCTACTCTGCCTCGTCCCCCGACGACTGGCGCGACCAGGCCCGACAGGCGGAGGATCGCGGCTTTTCGACGTTCAGCGTCGCCGACCACGTGATCGGACCCGGACCGGCCCTGACGGCGACGGGCCACCCGGTCCAGGATGTCGCCGCCGTGCCGGCGATGGCGGTCGCCGCGGAGGCGACCGAGACGATCCGCATCGGATCGCGCGTGTTCTGCTGCGACTACCGCCAACCGGTGTTGTTCGCCAAGGAGCTGGCGACGCTCGACTTCTTCTCCGGCGGCCGGCTCGAGATCGGCCTCGGCGCCGGCTGGTTGGCCGGCGAGTACGACGCGATGGGCGTGCCGTTCGAGTCGGCCGGTACGCGCATCGACCGGCTGGAGGAGACGATCGGGCTGTTGCGAGCCCACTTCGCCGAAGGCGAGCTGGACCTCACCGGTGCACACGTTCACGCCGTCGGCTTCGAGGGCGTCCCGAAGCCGCCGAACGGTGCGCCTCCGATCATGGTCGGCGGGGGAGCGAAGCGAGTGCTCGGCCTGGCCGGTCGCGAGGCCGACATCGTCAGCCTCAACTTCGACAACCGGTCGGGCTCGATCGGTGCCGAGAGTGTCGGCAGCAGCACTGCCGAGTTGACGGCGCAGAAGATCGAGTGGATCCGCGCCGGCGCCGGTGACCGGTTCGACGACGTGGAGATCGAGATCGGCGCCTACTTCACGTTCGTCACCGACGACCGCGACGCGACCCTCGCCCGGGTGGCGCCGATGTTCGGGCTCGGACCAGAGCGGTTCGGCACGCATCCCCACGCGCTGGTCGGCACGGTCGACGCGATCTGCGAGCAGTTGCGGGAGCGGCGCGACACCTACGGCATCAGCTACGTGACGTTCGGGTCGGGGATCGTCGACGCCGTCACGCCGATCGTCGAACGGCTGGCAGGCACGTGACCGGCGGGGCAGGACACGAGATGACCGAGACGAACAGACGACCGAGACCAACAGCTGACCGAGACGAGCAGATGACGGAGACGAACAGATGAGCAGCGACCTCGACACGTTCAACCCGTTCGACCCGACCACGCTGCAGTGCCCGTTCCCGCACTACGCGCGGATGCGCGACGAGCGGCCGGTGCTCTACGTGGAGTCGCTCGACGTGTACCTCGTCACCCGGCACGACTCGGTGTTGGGCATCCTCCGCGACCCCCACCGCTACTCGTCGATGTTCGGGGGCGCGAGCATGCCGATGCCCGACGAGGCACGGCGGGCGATCTCCGACGTGATCAGGGAGGGGTACCCGCGGGTTTCGACGCTGCTGACCGCCGACATGCCCGAGCACACCAGGTACCGGCGCCTCGTGGCCAAGGCGTTCACCCCGAAGGTCGTCGCCGAGCTCGAACCGGAGATCCGGGGGATCACCTCGCGCCTGATCGACGCTTGGATCGACGGCGGGCGCATCGAGTTCGTCTCGCAGTTCGGGGTCCCGCTGCCCGTCGAGGTGATCGCCCGGGCGCTCAACGTCCCCGAGTCGAGGATGGCCGACTTCAAGCGCTGGTCCGACGACTCGATCGCCGGCATCGGCACCCAGCTCTCCCTCGAGCGGCGGATCGAGGCCGAGCGCGGCGTGAACGAGTACCAGCGCTACTTCGCCGCCGAGCTGGAGCGGCGCAGGACCGAGCCGCAGGACGACCTGCTGACCGGCTTGCTCAACGCCCGCATCGACGACGACGACGACCTCGACGACAAGCGACCGCTCGACATGCCCGAGATGCTCAGCATCGTCCAGCAACTCCTGGTCGCCGGCAACGAGACGACGACCAAGCTGCTGACCGAGCTGATGCGACTGCTCGGCGAGCACCCCGACGAGTGGCGCAAGCTCCAGGCCGACCCGGGGCGGGCGCCGGCGGTCGTCGAGGAGGGGCTGAGGCTGTCGACGCCGACGCAGGGCATGTGGCGCATCGCCACCGAGGACCACGAACTCGAGGGAGTCCGCATACCGAAGGGTGCCCGGCTCGTGATCGTGTTCGCATCCGCCAACCGTGACGCCGCGCTGTACGAGGACGCAGACTCGTTCCGGCCCGATCGGGAGAGCCTGCGGGATCATCTCGCGTTCGGTAAGGGCATCCACTTCTGTCTCGGCGCCAACCTGTCGCGGTTGGAGGGACGGGTGGCGCTCGAGGAGCTGTCGCGACGCATCGACTCGTTCACCCTCGCCGACACGAACGAGTACTCCTACTTCCCGAGCTTCATGCTGCGCGGTCTGGAACGTCTCGATCTCGACGTCGTGCCCGCGAACACCTGAAGCGGCGGTTGAGCCGGTATTCGTCTGATCGGATCGGAGGCGCCTACCCGAGTTGGAGCACCGGATCGCCGGCCTCGTCTGCCTTCCCGGCGGTCGTGCCTCGTGGGCGGGGATCTCGGTGAGGTGCTGCGGTGTGTGCGGCCGGGACCTCGACCTTCGGCGGTTCGGGCTCGCCGCAGCAGTGGTGTGACGACGTCGGCGTGATTCGAGCTGGACGGTTGCGGGCGACGCCCGCGGGGGCGCGGTGGATGCAGGACCCGGCATGGGCGACGGAGCCGTCGGGCTGCGTCCACGTGGCGATGCGCCCGGAGGTCATCGTCAGCTGCCATCCGCCCTCGTGGACGAGGTGGTGGTGTCGTTCGCACAGGGGGATCAGGTTGTCGATATCGGTCGGCCCGCGATCGCGCCACCACCAGCGGACGTGGTGGATGCGGCAGGCGGAGAACGGAACGGTGCAGTCGGGGTGGGCGCAGGCGCGGTGCATGGCGCGCAGCGCACGGCGTTGCGGTCGGGTGACGGTTCGCCGGGAGCGTCCGGCGTCGAGCGCCTCGCCCGTGCCGGACAGCACGACGGGAAGGACCTCGGCGTCGCAGAGCAGTCGCCTCATCGTGGACACCGGAATCGGGACGCCGTCCTCGAGCTCACAGATCGAGTTCGCGTGCAGACCGTCGGTCAGTGTCGAGAGATCGACGAGCAGGGTTGCCTCGGGCACCCGGTACCACGGGTCGATCTCGCTCGCATCGCGGCCGTGCGCGCAGGGGCAGGTGCCGGTGCCACCCGCACCGGCGATCGCCGTCTCGATCAGCGTGTCGATCTGCAGTTGCGCCCACGGCGTCGACGCGTTGCCGTCGACCTGGCGGACCCGTTGCACCTGGCGGTCGATCGTCGACCACAGGGCGGCGTCGCGCAGCGGGTCGAGCTCCATGTGGGTGTGGCGCATCCCGGTCGCCTTGTCGGTCCACCTCTTGATCCTCGACCGAGCCCGTTGTCGGTCGAGCTCCTCCGCGTCGTTGCGGGTCTGTTGCGCCAGGATGCGAGCGATCGTGTCACGGACGCGCCGGTCGAACGTCTCCACGCGCTCGGAGCTGGCCGCGGCCAGCAGCTCCTCTTCCAGCGCTGCGAGCTCGTCGCGACCGTCGTCGTCGAGTCGCTTGGTCGCACGTGCCAGCGCATCGACGTGACCCGACGAGACGTCACCGGCAGCGAGCGCGTCTTCGAACGACGCCATCGAGGCACAGACCGCCTCCCGCTCGGTTGCAGCAGCGGCATCGCGACCCGAGCGGCGGCCGTGGTCGGTCAGCGTCGACTCCGGCGCACGGGCCCGGCCCTCGGCGGCCAACGCCTTGGATCGGCGCGCACAGCGCACCTCGAACGCATCGAGCCACGATCTCACCGTGCCCAACGCACGAACGGCCCGTTCCAACTCGGGTCGGTCGGCAGCCTCGACATCGGCGACCAACAAGGCCTCCATCGTTCGCCGGACGTCCGTCTTCATGTTTCGCCTCCGATCGATGAACTCACGACCGGGGGAGTCGGTACTGCCAACCATAGACAGGGGGTGTCACAACGATGATGCGCTGGCGGACCCGGTCGGTGGGTCGCGCCCTGTGGGCACAGCAGGATCAGGTTTGCCACGTCGGTCGGCCCGCGGGACTCCCTCGCCGATTCGTGGGCAGGCCGCCGGGTTCGCTCGTCGTCGACCAGGTCGCAGTGGGCACGCACGATCGATCGCCGGATCGTCGATCGATGCCCCGGTCGGCCAGACTGGGCGAGGAGCGAACATGGCCGACGAACAGGTGGACTACGAGGATCTGACCGGGATGCAGCTCGACGAGCACGAGCTCGCCGAGCTGGTGTCGACGGGCGGGGAGTGCATCTTCAACTGGACGACCAAGGACGGATACCCGGTGGGAGTGGTCGTCGCCTACCTGTACCGCGACGGCACGTTCTTCACGACGTGCGCCGATCGCCGCAAACGGGTCCCGGCGCTCCGGGCTCGGCCGCAGTCGGCGATCGTCATCAACCGCGGCGGGCGCACGGCCACCTACAAGGGCGACTCGATCGTCCACGCCGACGGCGACGACGGGTTCGAGGAGTTGAAGACCTGGTTCTACGCCCAGCTCTCGGGGGTCGCGTCGGCCCCGGACGACCCCTACCGCCAGGCGTTCGCCAAGTTCCTCGACTCGCCCAATCGCGTGATCATCGAGACCGACGCCACGCTCGTCGTCGGGTTCGACGCCGGCAAGTTCCGATCCTTCACGAACGAGGCGATCGCCGCCGGCCACGCCGACTGAGATCGACGCTCAGCTCGGCATCACGAAGCCGTCGATCATCACCCGGCCGTTGGTGGTCGCGTCGAGCCGTCCGCCGATGACAGCCTGGTAGTCGTCGGACTCGTACGCGGCCCCGGCCGCCTCGCGGGTCGGGTACTCGATCACGCCCAGGCGTTCAGGAACGGTGCCGACAGGTCGGGTGGCCCGCTGTACTGGACGACCAGCTCCCGGCCGGCGAAGCACCAACCGTCGCCGATGCGGACGTACGCGTCGTCGTAGTGGGCGAGCAGGATCCCGCGCGACCCGTCCGTTAGCGCCCAGCGCTCGACCACGTACCACCGGCCCGATCCGCTGCCCGCGCCCTCGTCGGTCTCGTAGGTGCCGTTGAGGACGTTCTGGACGACGGCGGCGAACCCGTCCATCGCCGAGTTCCAGAGGGCGACGATCGCTTGCCGGCCCTCGACCCGGTGCCCTGCGCCGAGCTCCCACACCGCGTCGGGGGCCCACGTGGCGCCCCACTGCTCCTCGTCGCGGTGCACGATCGCGTCGGCGTAGCGATGCACCAGGTCCTCGATCGGTGCCCGGTTCACGTCGGCTCGTGCTCGGCCGACGTGCGGCCACCGCCGCCGATCCGGTCGGTCTGCTCGAGGGAGAAGCGGACGTCGTGGTCGAGGATCTCCTGCAGCTCGACGATGTTGCCGTCGGGGTCGCGCCCGTACGTGGCGCGCACCCGCCCGCCGGCGACCGCGGGTGGCGGGCAGTGGAAACGCATCCCCGCCGCCGACAGCCGCTCGTACTCGGCGTCGATGTCCTGCACGTCGACGCAGAAGTGCGTGTAGCCGCGATCGGCGGCGGTCCGGTCGGGCGGTCCGGGATGGCCCTCGGGTGCCTCGTACTCGAAGACCTCGATGTACGCGTTGGCCGACTTGAGCATGGCCTGGCGGGCGGCCGATCCCTCGAGCCCGACGATCGCGTCGACCGCCGGCTGGTCGCGCCAGCTCGTCGACATCACCACCTCGAACCCGAACAACTCGGTGTAGAACCCGACGAGCCGGTCGAGATCGGACGTCGACACCGCGACGTGATGGATACCCCTGATCATCCCTCGGCCTCCCCGGTCGGCGGGTCCGGCAGACCCGCCTTGGCGAACGACGGTGAGGTTACGCGGTGGGACGGATGGGATCGCAGAGGACCGGGCTCCGAGCCCGGGCATGGTCCGCACCTTGGCTAGGTTCGCCTCCATGAGTGGCACGTTCCCGACCACGACGCGAGAGACGGCCGCCGGGTTCCCGACCGCCGTGCTCGACTTCGACGCCGGGCGACCCGTCCTGTGACCGGGCGGCTCGACGGGCGGGTCGCCGTGATCACCGGTGGCGCCAGCGGCATCGGCGCCGGGACGGCCCGACGGTTCGTTGCAGAGGGAGCGCGGGTCGTCGTCGCCGACGTGCAGGTCGATGCCGGCGAGGCGCTCGCCGACGAGCTCGGCGACGGCGCGGTGTTCGCCCGGACCGATGTGACCAGCGAGGACGACGTCGCGGCCGCGGTCGATCTGGCCGTGTCGCAGTTCGGCCGGCTCGACGTGATGTTCAACAACGCCGGCATCGTCGGCACGGTCGGTCCGATCGCCGAGACGCCGGCCGCAGCCTGGGACAACACGATCTCGATCCTGCTGCGCGGGGTCTTCCTCGGCACGAAGCACGCCGCCCGGGTGATGGTGCCGCAGGGGTCGGGCGTGATCATCTCGACCTCGAGCACCGCCGGCATCGTCGGCGGGCTCGGCCCGCATGCCTACACCGCGGCCAAGCACGGGGTGATCGGGCTGACGAAGTCGGTCGCCAACGAGTTGGCGCCGTTCGGTATCCGCGTCAATGCGATCGCGCCCGGCAACACGGCGACGGCGATGATCGCCGCGCTGACCGGCGACGGCGAGGACGTCGGTGCCGCCGCCGACCGCATCGCCTCGATGTCGCCGCTCGGCTACGCCGGGTTCCCGGAGGACATCGCCGCCGCGGCGGTCTACCTGGCGAGCGACGAAGGTCGCTACGTGTCGGGCCACACGCTGGTCGTCGACGCGGGCCAGACCGCCGCTGGGATGAGGCCGAACCGCTTCCACCGCGGCGACATCCGCCAGTTCGGGGAGGCGGGCCGGGTCACCTGACGCGCAGCCGCCGGGGCTCCGCTCGTCGACCGCGCCCGTCCGGCTCACCGGCACCTCGCCCCGATCCGTATCGTCGACGCTCATGGACGCCGAGAACGCCGAGGCCGAGTTCGGTCGCCTGATCGACGAGCGGGCGATCGTCGACGTCGCGATCCGGTACTGCTGGGCTTTGGACACGCGGGATTGGGACGTGCTGCGCGACGTGTTCCTGCCCGACGCGACCGCCGACCTCGCCGGCCCCGACCAACTCGTCGGGGTCGCCGCGATCGCCGCCCGCTGCAGCGCGGCGCTGACGCCACTCGACGGGAGCCAGCACGCCGTGTCGACCCATCAGGTACACGTCGACGGCGACGCGGCGACCCATCGCTGCCACCTCCACGCCCAGCACACCCGCCACGGCGTCGAGGGTGGGGACAACTACGTGATCGGAGGGCGGTACGAGGACCGACTCCTCCGGACACCGGACGGCTGGCGCATCGCCCACCGCACGCTGGTGATCATGTGGTCCGAGGGCAACCTCGCCGTCGTGCGCGAAAGGCCGCCTGATGACCGACACCGCTGACCGCCCCGGACCCGACATCAGCGTCGAGGACTTCGTCGCCGACGCGCAGGCCTGGCTCGAAGCGAACGCCCGCCGCCGCGACGCCCGTGGCGCAGGTCTCGTGTGGGGAGAGGGCGACTTCGACGTCGCCGTGTTCCACGATCTGTCGTTCGAGGAGGAGCGGGACCTGATCGCCGGGATCGTCGGCTGGCTGCGGCGCAAGTCCGAACGTGGCTACCACGCGGTGTCCTGGCCGGTCGAGCACGGTGGGCTCGGGCTCAGCCGGAAGCACGCCAGGGCGTACGCCCGCCTCGAGCGCCAGTTCGAGTCGCCGGGTCGCCACGAGCTGATCGGCGTCACGACCGGCTTGGTCTCGAACACGGTCAACGTCTTCGGCACCGACGAGCAGAAGGCGCGCTTCATCGGGCCGTTGCTGCGCGGCGACCTCCTCGCCTGTCAGCTGTTCTCCGAGCCCGGCGCCGGCTCGGACCTCGCCGGGCTCGCCTGTCGCGCCGAACGAGACGGCGACGAGTGGATCGTCAACGGCCAGAAGGTCTGGAGCTCCGGCGCCCAGTTCAGCCACTTCGGCGAGTTGATCGCCCGCACCGACGCCGCCGAGGTGAAGCACAAGGGGATGACGGCGTTCATGCTGCCGATGGACGCCGAGGGCGTCGAGGTCCGGCCGATCCGCCAGATGAGCGGCGGTTCGTCGTTTTGCGAGGTGTTCCTCAGCGACGTGCGGATCCCCGACGACCTCCGGCTCGGTCCCGTCGGCGAGGGTTGGAAGGTGGCACTGACCACGCTCGGCTTCGAGCGTGACCACTCCGAGTCCGGTGCCGACGGCGCGGCGTCGGGTGGCTCGTTCAAGCGGTTGCTCGCGACCGCCGTCCACATGGGGGTGGCCGACGACCCGGTCATCCGCGACCGGTTGGTGCAGGTGTACGTTCGCCAGCGCGTCGAGTCGCTGACCAACCGTCGGGCGGCCGACCTGGCTCGGTCCGGCACGCCGGGACCCGAGGGATCGCTCGGCAAGATCATGTGGACCGAGAACATGAAGATGTTGAGCGACGCGATCTCCGGCGTGCTCGGTGCGAAGCTGATCGCCGACACGGGGGAGTGGGGCACGTACGCGTGGGGCGAGCACGTGCTCGGAGCGCCCGGGTACCGGATCGCCGGTGGGTCCGACGAGGTCCAGCGCAACATCCTCGGCGAGCGTGTCCTCGGCCTGCCCAAGGAGCCCCGCGCCGACACCGGCCCCTGGCGAGACATCCCCCGCTGAGCCAAGGGCGGTCAGGCGTCGAGTTCGTCGCTGCCCAGGTAGCTGGCGAGCAGGAGGTCCTGGTTCTGCTTCAGCTCGGCGGCGGTGCCGTGCATCGAGAGCCGACCGCGGTTCATCACGTAGGCCCGGTCGACCACTTCCAATGCCATGTGGACGTGCTGTTCGACGATCAACACGCCGGCGCCGGTCGTGGTGGCGATGTCGCGGACGATCGGCAGCAGCCGCTCGACGATGATCGGCGCCAGCCCGAGGCTCATCTCGTCGACCAGCAGCAGCTTCGGGCGCGAGGCGAGCGCCCTGGCCATCGCCAGCATCTGCTGCTCGCCGCCGGACAGCAAACCGGCGCGGCGGCCGAGCAGCGGCCGCAACGCCGGGAGCATCTCGAGCGCGTCGTCGATCGCCTGCCGTTGGTGGCGGCCCCGGCCGCGCAGGCCGAGCTTGAGGTTCTCCTCGACCGTGAGCTGGAAGAACAGCGAGCGGTCCTCGGCGACGTGGGCCAGCCCGAGTCGGGCGTTCCGGTACGGGGCGCGGGTGTCGACCGCCTCGCCGTCGATCGTGACCGAGCCGGCAAGCGGCTCGATCAATCCGGAGATCGTGAGCAGCGTCGTCGTCTTGCCGGCACCGTTGGGTCCGAGCAGGGCGACCACCTCGCCGGGTCGGACGTCGAGGGCGAGCTCGCGGACGACGGGTACACCGCCGTAGCCCGCCGACATCCCCCGGATCTCGATGCCGCCCGCCGTCGGGTCGTCGGGCCGGTCGGTCGCCTCGATCCCGGAGGTGGTGCTCACGACGACTCCTCCCGCTCGCGGGCGCCCTCGGCGCCGGTCTCCTGCAGAACGGTCGCCTGCTCGCCCAGGTAGGCGGAGATGACGGCGGGATCGGCGCGGATCTCGTCGGGGGTTCCCGACGCGATGATCCGCCCGAAGTCGAGGACGTAGATGTAGTCGCACACGTTGAGCACCAGGCCCATGTCGTGGTCGATCAGGAACACGGTGATGCCGTGGTCGAGGAACGACCGCAGCCGGCCGCCGAGCACCTGGCTCTCGGCGGTGTCGAGGCCGGCGGCCGGCTCGTCGAGCAACACCAGCTTGGGCCGGGCCGCGAGGGCTCGGGCGACACCGACCAACTTGCGCTGCCCGTGCGACAGGTCGGCCGGGTTGGCCGTGCGGTAGGCGGAGAGCTCGAGGACGTCGAGCGCCCATTCGACCTGGTCCTCGACGCCCGTCGACCGCCCGGGGACGACGATGTCGCCCAGGAAGCTGTACCAGCGCGGGCGTTCGGCGGCGACGAGCAGGTTGTCCTCGACGGTCAGGTCGTCGAACAGCTCGAGCGACTGGAACGTCCGAGCGAGACCGGCGCGGGCCCGCTGGTGGGGCTTCATCGTCAGCAGGTCGTGGTCGCCGAACCGTGCCGTGCCGCGCGAGGTGGGGACGAACCCGGTGAGCGCGTCGACGAACGTCGTCTTGCCCGCGCCGTTCGGGCCGATCAGTCCGACGAAGGACCCCGCCTCGATCGCAACATCGACGCCATCGTTGGCGTTCAGCCCGCCGAAGTTGACGGTGAGGTCGTGGGTGTGCAGCAATGCCATCTCAGCGCGCTCCAGTCGTCTGCTCGCCTGCGTACCCGCCGGTCGGCGCCGGCGCCGAGTTGCGTGGACCTCACCCCGAACGCTCGCTCAGCACGACGATCGTAGGCGGCGTCGAGCGCTCGCCACCAACCAGCGCGGGCCCCGACAGGCCGGCAGACGATCTGCGCGGTGCGCGGTGCGCGGTGACCTTGGTCCCTGGTTCGACGATCTCCGGACCGTCAGGGTCTGAGCGTGCCGATCCGCATGATCGATCACGCCATCGGCGCGATGACTCGTCGCTGCTCGGTCCCCTCCGACCTCGGGACGGTGACGGCCCTCGGCGACGAGCTCGGCGACGAACGGGCCGAGCGGATCTGGCGGCTGGTCGAGGACGTCTACCGAAGCGGGATGCATCCGGCGATCCAGGTCTGCATCCGGATCCGAGGCGAGGTGGTGCTCGACCGGGCGATCGGGCACGCCCGCGGCAACCTTCCCGGGCAGCGTCTCGCTCCCGACGCCGCGGTCCCGCTGTCGACCGACACCCCAGTCAACCTCTTCTCCGCCGCCAAGGCCGTGACCGCCATGGCGGTGCACAAGCTCGAAGAGCTCGGCGAGCTCGATCTCGACGACCGTGTGGCCGACCACCTCCCCGGCTTCGAGCGGCATGGCAAAGACGGCATCACGATCCGTCACGTGCTGACGCACCGGTCGGGGGTCGCCACCCTGCCCGCCCACGCGTTCGACCTCGACCTGATGACCGATCACGATCGTGTCGAGGACGTGCTCTGCAACCTCCGCCCGACCGCCGACCCCGGCGGCGCACCTGCCTATCACGCAGTGACCGGTGGCTTCATCCTGGAGGCGGTCGCCCGCCGAGCGACGGGGAGGAGCCTACGCGAGGTGCTCGACGCGGAGATCAAGCGGCCGCTCGGTCTCGGTTGGCTCGACCTCGGAGTCGCGCCGGAGCACGTGTCGCTCGTGGCCCAGAACGTGGAGACGGGGCTTCCACCCGGCCCGCTGATCGGCGCGTTCATGAAGCGGGTGCTCGGCAACGAATGGGGACCCGTGCTGCGGATGTCCAACGACGAGCGGTTCCTCACCGCCGTGATCCCGTCGGCCAACGTCATCGTCACCGCCCGCGACGTCGCCACCTTCTACCAGTGCCTCCTCGACGGCGGGCGACACGCTGGCACGCAGGTGTTCGCCGAGGAGACGGTCGCCCGGGCGGTCCGCGCGGAGGGCGACGACATGGAGATCGACCGCATGCTCGCGATGCCGATGCGCTACGGCACCGGGTTCATGCTCGGCACCGAGACGATCAGCCTCTACGGCTGGAACCACCCGCGGGCGTTCGGGCACGTGGGGATGTCGAACCTCTTCACGTGGGCCGATCCTGATCACGAGCTCGTCGTGGCACTCCTGACGACCGGCAAGCCGGTGTTCGGAAGTCACCTGCCGGCCCTCGTCCGGCTGATGGCCGGCATCTACGAGATCGTCCCGCAACCCTGACCGGTCGATGAACGGCCTCAGCGCCCGCTCACCTACGATGCGCCGAACCGCGCCGACGGGAAGAGGGGCATGAAGTTCGGACTCGCATTCGCCAGCAGCATCGCCATCGAGCAGGAGGCGACGCTGGAGGTCTGCCGCCGCGCCGAGGCCGCCGGATTCGAGTCGCTCTGGGGCGGTGAGCACGTGGTGCTGCCGACGTCGATCGAGTCGCGCTACCCGTACTCCGCCGACGGGAGGATCCCCGCCGAGCCCGACACGCCGATCCCGGACCCGCTGATCTGGCTGGCGTTTGCGGCCGCCGCCGCGCCGACGATGCGTCTGGGCACCTGCATCCTCATCGTGCCCCAGCGCAATCCACTCGTCCTCGCCAAGGAGCTCGCCACACTCGACCGGTTGTCGGGCGGCCGGCTGGAGCTCGGCCTCGGTGTCGGGTGGCTGCGCGAGGAGTTCGACGCGCTCGGCGTGCCGTGGGAGCGGCGCGGGGCGCGCAACGACGAGTACATCGAGGCGATGCGGGCGCTGTGGGCCGGCCCGCACGCCGAGTTCCACGGGGAGTTCGTCGACTTCGACCCGGTCACGTGCAGTCCCCGGCCCGTCCAGGAACGGATCCCCGTCCTCGTCGGCGGCGACACCGATGCGGCGATCTCGCGGGCGGTGCGGCTGGCCGACGGCTACTTCCCCGGCGAAGGGGACGCCACGCGGCTCGCCGGATTGCTGGAGCGGCTCCGATCGGCGGCATCGGCCGCGGATCGTGATCCGGCGAGCATCGAGATCAACGCGATGCTCAGCGCCCACCTGCGCGACGCGAGGGCCGGCGCCGAGCGGTTGCACGAGCTCGGTGTCGGCCGGATCATGGTCCCGGCCTTCTTCTTCGCCGGTCCCGGCGGCCTCGACCGGCTCGACGAGTTCGGCGAGCAAGTGATCGAGCTGACGGTCTGAAGGCGATGACAGGAGCACCGATGGAAGCATTCGATCTGACCGGCAGGGTCGCCGTCGTCACGGGTGGCGGACAGGGCATCGGCGAAGGCATCGCCAAGAACCTCGCCGCCGCCGGCGCACCGGTCGTCGTCGCCGCTCGTCACGCCGACCGCATCGCCAGGGTGGCCGATGACATCGCCACCGCCGGTGGGCAGGCCCTCGCCGTGCCGACCGACGTGACCGATCGCGGCCGCGCTCGTCGCCCTTGCCGACGCGGCGGTCGAGACGTTCGGTGGGCTGCACGTGTGGGTCAACAACGCCGGGCGGCTCGCCGGTGCGGTCGCCACTCGGAGCGCTGCCGGATGACGAGTGGGACGCCTGCCTCCGGCTGAACCTCACGGCGGTGTGGATGGCCTCGGTGATCGCCGCCGAACGGATGCTCGACGGCGGCAGCATCGTCAACATCTCGTCCCCGGCCGGCGACCGCGGGGTCCCCGGGAGCGGCCACTACGCGGCGGCGAAGGCCGGGGTGAACTCGCTGACCAAGACGCTCGCGCTCGAGCTCGCCCCGGCGATCCGGGTCAACGGGATCTCGCCCGGCTTCGTCCCGACCGAGGTGATGATGACCGCGCTCGACACCGACGAGCAGCAGCTGGAGCAGATGGCGGCGAAGCGGATCCCGCTTCGCCGCCTCGGCACCCCCGACGACATCGGGTCGGCGGCGGTCTACCTGGCGAGCGACGCCGCCGGATGGGTGACCGGCCAGACCCTGATCGTCGCCGGCGGGCTCTGAGGCCCCTCGGCAGGGCGTTCCCGCGGTACTAATTGGTGAGCGCGATCCAGTCCCGAGCGCTGACGCTGGGTGGGCATCCCGGGTCGGCGGGTGGCCAGTCGTAGCGGAAGCTCTTGATCGCGGCCGGTTGGAACACGAGCGCCAGTGTCGAGCCGCCGAGGCTGAACCGCCCGATCTCGTCGCCTTTGCCGACGTGACGGCCGATGATCGGTTCGCCGTCGGCGTCGATGTTGTTCACCGACGAGACCTCGGTGATGCCGATCGGGATCACGGCGACCAGCCCGATCACGTCGTCGCCCGAGTCGATGATCACGATGCCGCGGGTGTTGACCGACGCTTCGTACGCCGTCGATTGGGTCCCGCCGCCGGAGTCCCAGCCCACCGACAGCAGCTCGCTGAACATCAGCCCCGGCTTGACCTCGGCGTGGACGACCGTGCCGGCCACCGGTGCCATCCACCGGTGATAGTTGCTGCCGGCGAGGAACGTCTGGAACACGTCGCCGTCGACGAAGTGGTGCGCCCACTCGTCGGTCAGCATGTCCCGCAGCGAGTACGGCTGGTCCTTCGTCCAGAACTTGGCGTCGAGCTGGACCTGGCGGGAGATCTTGAACACGACGCCGTCGTTGGCCGACACGACCACGTCGCGCTCGACCGGGACCGGCGAGCTGGCGGACCTCGGGCTTGATCTGGCGGTGGAAGAAGTCGTTGTAGCACGCGAACCCGCCGTGTGGCGCGTCCCAGTCGATCACGAAGTCCTTGAGGCTCATCTTGCGTTGCGACGGCGGGGCCAGCCAGCCGTCTTCGGCGTTGATCACCGACAGCGACTCCTCCGAGTTCAGGAACGCCTCGTACGCCTCGAGGTACTCGCGCAGCGCCTCGTTGAGTGACTCGTTTCTGAACGCGAACCACCCGGCTCGCGTGAACATCATGTAGAGGAACAAACCCGACACCGGGAACGCGTTGTCCGGCGTCGGCGCCTCGGTCAGGATGTGGTTGAGCGTCGCGAGTAGCTGATCGATGTTCTGGATCGCCTGCTCCTCCGGCTGGTTCGGATGCTCGATCGACCGGATGTCGCCGTTGGACTGCTCGATCATCGCCAGCACCAGCCCCCGCACCTGACGGTCGGTCGCGATCAGCCGACGGAGGTTCGCCACGCTGGGATGATCGGGGCGGTCCGGGTCGACCCGAGCGACGAGCTTGGTCAGCCACTCGTCGAGCCCGTCGAGGCTCGACGGCAGGTGGCCGGCCGTGACGCCGTGCTGGTGCGCGTACCGTGCGCGCAGCTCGTCACGGGTCGCGGCCGGATTCGTTTCGTCCACGTCGAACGTCATCAGTGCTCCTCATCGTCGGCCGCCTCGCGCCCAGCCTCGCGCACCGCGGCCGACCGCGCACGCGGCAACCGGGGATTCCGATCCCCCATCCGGGGGGTGCGGTGTACCGGAATATCCGCCGCGAGACGGAGTTGCGGATCCGCTCGGAGCCGGTTCACGGAGGCGGGCCATCACGGTTGAGTGGTGATCACCGACCACCGCTGCGAGTGAACCACGACCGTGACCGAACTTCCCGAGAGCGAGAGAACAGGAACCAGCGACATGACACTCCGATCAGATCAGTACCGGCTCGCCATCGCCGGCATCACCAAGCGATACCGCGGCAACAGCGTCGTGGACGACCTCACGTTCGACGTCGAGCCGGGTCGCATCACCGGCTTCCTCGGTCCGAACGGATCGGGGAAGTCGACGACCATGAAGATCCTCCTCGATCTCGCGTCGGCCGACCACGGGACCGCCACGATCGGAGGCGTCCGCTACCGCGACCTCTGCGACCCGGCGGGAACGGTCGGTGTCGTGCTCGAACCCAACGCCTTCCACCCGGGCCGCTCAGCCCGCAACCACCTTCGCATCCTCGCCATGGCGGCCGGCCAGACCGTCGAGCGCGTCGACGAAACCCTCGCCGTCGTCGGCCTCTCGCCGGCGGTGGCGCGGCGACGGGTCGGCACCTACTCGCTGGGCATGAAGCAGCGGCTGTCGCTCGCCGCGGCGCTGCTGACCGACCCGCCGGTGCTGGTGCTCGACGAACCCGCCAACGGCCTCGACCCGCAGGGCATCCGCGAGCTGCGCGACCTGCTGCGCGCCCGAGCGGCGCGGGGGCACACCGTGTTGGTGTCGAGCCATCTCCTCACCGAGGTGCAGCACCTGGTCGACGATGTCGTCGTCATCAACGAGGGCCGACTTGTCACCACCGGCACGGTCGCCGCGCTCACCCACAGCGCGGCCCGGGTGCGCACGCCTCAGGCCCGGCTGCTCGCAGAGCGGCTGGTCGCGAACGGGGGTGACGTCGAACCGGCGGGGTCCGACACGCTGGTGGTCACCGGGCTCGGGCTCGAGCGGATCGGCGACCTCGCGGACGCGGCCGACGTCGCCCTCTACGAGTTGTCCCCGCACGCCGGCTCCCTCGAGGACGTGTTCCTCGCCCTCACCACTCCCGACCACGCCCCACAGGAGGCCATCGCATCATGAACTCGTTCCACCTCATCCGCAGCGAGCTCCGCAAGCTCACGACCACCGGCATGCCCGCGGCGTTCGGCATCGTCCTCATCGTGCTCGCCGTGATCAACGGCGTCGCCGTCGCCGCCGGCACCGACATGGACGGCTCGAAGACCTTCATCTCGACCGGCATCGACCAGCAGTCGCTGATGGCGTTCGCCGCCAACGCGATGATGCTCGCCGGCCTGTTCGGCGCCACCGCCGCGGCTCGCGAGTACGCCCAGGGCACCGTCATCGCGACCTACCTGACCACCCCCGACCGACCTCGTGCGTTGCGGGCGCAGCTCACCGCCATCGCCGTGGGTGGCGGGGTCATCGGCCTGGCCGGCGCCGCCCTCACCGCCGTCGCCGTCGCCGTGTCGCTGCCGCTGACCGACCACGGATTCATGGTGTCGGCGAGCGGCGTCGCGCAGGTCCTCGTCGCGTCGGCGTGGGCCGGCGCGGCCGGCGCCGTGCTCGGCGCCGGGATCGGCACCGTCGTGCGCAACACCGGCGGCGCAGTCACCGGGGCTGTCCTGGCGCTCGTCATCGCGCCGCCGGTCGTGGCGCAACTCGCGGGAGGCGCCGCGTCGTGGGTTCCCACCACCCTGGCGAACGTCGCCTCGGGCATCGCGGAGGCCACCAGCACCGCCGCTGCGTTCGCGGCCATCGGCCTGTGGGCGCTCGTCCCGGCCCTCGCCGCGCTCTGGTCGGTGCAACACCGCGACGTCGTCTGAGCCGTGGCCTCGTTGCGCCGGTCGCAAGTTGCCCCGCCCGGAGGCGGAGTCGGGATCCGCCTCC
This sequence comes from Ilumatobacteraceae bacterium, assembly GCA_963825565.1. Classification (GTDB taxonomy): domain Bacteria; phylum Actinomycetota; class Acidimicrobiia; order Acidimicrobiales; family Ilumatobacteraceae; genus JBFGCT01. The sequence continues at coordinate 1,703 of CAWGTW010000014.1, read as the reverse complement.
CGACGGGCGACCGACCCCGGCCCTTCGGTTTAGCGTGGCAACCAGTTATGGCCGCCGCCGACCACCAGCGCGACACCGCCGCACCGGCGACCCACCGGATCTCCGCGCTGTCGGAGCTGTTCGATCCGGGCGAACCGCACCCCGCCCGCGGGCCGTTCACCCGCTGGCCACGCACCACCGACGGCGCCCTGGCCGTGGTCGTGTTCGTCGGTGCGGTGGTCGCGGTCAGCATCAGCGAACTCCCCGATGGTGACACGTTCACGGCCGCATCGCTCGGCGACCGGCCCGCCGGGGCGTACGTCCTGCTCGCCGTCGCCGCGGTCGCACTGTGGTGGCGGCGAGCACGGCCGATCGCGGTGACCACGTGCGTGCTCGTCGTCATGGTCGTGTGGGCGCTCGCCGGCTACGGGGACGGCCAGGACCTCGCCCTCGTCGTCGCCGTCTACAGCGTCGGCCGCTACTGCACCGACCGCCGCCACAGCCTTGCGGCCGTCGCCGCCGCGTGTGCGGTCAGCGTCATCGGTTCGGTGATCGATGCCAACGAACGGATCGACGTGTGGCCGGCGATCATCTTCAGCACGCTGCCGTGGTACGTCGGCCGCCGGGTGCGCAATCGGGGTGACTACGTGGCCCTCTTGAAGGAACGGGCCGAACGCCTCGAAGCCGAACAACATGCCCGGGCGCGTGAAGCCGTTGCGGCGGAACGATCGCGGATCTCCCGCGAGCTCCACGACGTCGTCGCCCACCAGGTCTCGATGATGACCGTGCAGGCCGGCGCCGCGAGGACGGTCGCCCGCGACGACCTCGACATCGCCATCGAAGCCATGGGCGACGTCGAACGAGCCGGGCGCGAAGCGCTCGGTGAGCTCCGCCACCTCCTCGGCGTGCTTCGCCGCGACGCCGCCGGCGCCGACGACGCCGACCCCGACGACCTGGGTCCCCAGCCCGGGCTCGACGACGTCCCCGCACTCGTCGACCAGCTCAGGCTCACCGGTGCCGACGTCACCCTCACCCTCGTCGACCTCCCCGACCACATCACCACCGCGCTCGACCTCTCCGCCTACCGGATCGTGCAGGAGTCCTGCACCAACATCATCAAGCACGCCGGCCCGAACCCCACCGTCGACATCACCGTCGCCGCCGACGCCGCCGACGCCCTGGTCATCGACATCACCAACACCACCGTCTCCACCTCGCCCGGCCTTCCCCCGTCCGGGTACGGCATCGCCGGTATGCGCGAACGGGCCACCCTCCTCGGCGGCACCCTCGCCACCGGGCCAGAACCGCCCGACCGGTACCGCGTCACCGCCCGCCTCCCCTTCGAACCGGAGCCGACATGACCATCCGAGTCGCCGTCGTCGATGATCAAGCCCTCGTTCGCCGAGGCTTCGCAATGGTCCTCGAGCACCAGCCCGACATCGCCGTCGTCGCCGAAGCCGGCACCGGACTCGAAGCGATCGAAGCCACCCGCCAGCACCGCCCCGACGTCGTCCTCATGGACATTCGAATGCCGGAGATGGACGGGCTCTCCGCAACCGCCACGATCCTCGAGCAAGCCGATTGGCCGCTCAAGGTCATCATCCTGACCACCTTCGACCCGGACGAGTACGTCTTCCGGGCCCTCCAGGCCGGCGCCAGCGGCTTCATCCTCAAAGACATCCCACCGGAGAACCTCGCGCCGGCGATCCGCGCCGTCGCGGACG
>CAWGTW010000013.1:0-256020 GCA_963825565.1 Ilumatobacteraceae bacterium | reverse complement strand
GGTTTCCCTCGCGCTGATGGACGCTGCACCGAAGGTCGTCGTGCTCGGCGACTACAGCTCCGGCAAGACAAGCCTCATCAAGCGGATGCTGGCTGACGCCGGTGCCGCCCGCCGACCGGTCTGCATGTCGAGGCTGGGCCGTCCACGAGCGCAGTGCGGAGGTACGAGTTCGGCCAGCTGGTTCTCGTCGACTCGCCGGGCTTTCAAAGCGGTCACGACGGCCACGACGGGATTGGCCTTGCAGACGCTGCAAGACGCCGCGTCTGGTGATCGTGGTGCTTCACGTCAACCTTCTCATCGGTGACACTTCGCACCTGCGGTAGCTCCTCCTCGGTGACGAGACACACGGTCGGGAAGGCTGCCCGTACGGTGTTCGTCATCGGCCGCATCGATGAGATCGGCGCTGATCCCCGCCAAGCACCCAGCGAGTTCTTGGCCCGCCGGCAGCGGAAGATCGAGGAACTCCTGACCATCTTGGAGTCCCAGGGGCTCGCGGTCGGCACGGAGCCAAGTACTGGCGCTCTCCGCCGACCCGTACGGGCTGGTTGGCGATCGAGCACCAGTCACCAGCGCTGACTATGAATCGGCCGACCGGGTCTGGGACGGGGTCAGCGCCTTGTGCGAGCCTCTTGCTCGACCTGAAGGGCGCCGCAGCTCGCCTGACCTCTCCGCAGGAGCAGCGCTAGATCACGCACGTTCAGCACTGCTCTCAGCGCAGGTCGGCTCACGCTGGCAACACGCTGAGATCGAACAGGCGCAAGCGTTCACGCAGCGGCTCGACAGCAGCTCGTGACGACATCTCGCGCCGAGCTCAGGCTGCTGAAGGAGTCCATCGACAGCGCGTTCGGCGCGGTCGTTGACGACCACGCGAACGAGGTGCTGTCCGAGGCGCTCGGCGCCGCCCCAGCCGAGGTCGAGGCGATGTCAGAAGCGACTGATGACCTGGTGGGAGGACCCCCGACTGGCAAGCGCGATGGAGTCGTTGCAGGGAGAGGTCAACCGCGACATCACCGATTGGTGGAAGCGTCACTCCTCCCAGCTCGATCGGGAGCTCCGCCGCTTCGAGTTCGCGCATGGATCCGCGATGGGTTCTCGGAGCCCGGCAGACGGACGCGGTGGCGCCGGCGGCCAGGGGATCCATGTCGCTGCCGGAGTCATGAAGGGCGTCCATGGCATCGGGAAGGCGCTCGGCAATCGTGATGCGGTCGTACGCGATCGGCAAGGCGATGGGCGCGAAGTTCAAGCCGTGGGGTGCCGTGAAGCTGGGAGCAAAGGTCGGGAAGGCCGCTGCAGTGCTGGGCGTCGTCGCGGTCGGGCTTTGACATCGCTGACTTCGTGAACGATCAGAAGCAAGAGCAGAGTCGAGAACGAGCTCGGAAAGCAGCCGTCGAGCATGTTCGGGCGACGGCCGAGGCGGTCGTCTCGCAGACCTCCTCAGCCATGCTGGAGGGCCCATGGAGTACGTCAGCAAGCTCGATGAGCGAACTCACCGACAGTCTCGAACAGTTGCGCGAGCAGTCTGAACTCCAACAGCAGTCAGCACTCGAGGTCACACAGCGCCTCGACGGCGTTGCTCTGCTCACAGAGCGCCGGCGATGAGTTGGCCGAAACGCACGCGAGAGAGTGATGAGATGACACCAACACACTTGAGGGACTGCGGTCGTGGATCGGCGAGGTGTCCGGAGCCGAGTCAGTCGAGCGACTCGATTCCGTGTGGGCAGAGTTCGCATCACACGAGCAGCCCGTCGCCACGCTGTTCGGGGCATTCGATACCGGCAAGAGCTCGATCCTCCGGCGCCTCCTCGTGGATTCAGGGCACCAGGTCCCCGATTGGCTGACCATCAGCGCTCGGCACGAGACGTTCACTGACCAACTCGTCGACCTTGGCGGCTGCATCGTCCGAGATACCCCGGGTCTGTCTCCCGGTGGCCAGGACGCCCGATCCCTTAAGAACTCACAGGTGGCGCGTGCCACCCTGGGACTGACTGACGTGCTGCTGGTGACCGTGAACCCGCAACTGCCCACCGGGGAGCGACCCGAACTCCTCGACATCCTCGCGCAGGGATGGCCCGAGTCGTGCGTCTGGTTCCTCATCTCCCGGGCGGACGAGGGCGGTGTTGACCCCACACTCGACCCGGTCGGATTCGAGGAGTGGGCCCACGAAAGCGGGAAGAATTGCGCGACTCCCTGGACCTGGACGAAGCAAGTCCCATCTACGTGCTGGTCCCCGACTTCGGACAGCTCGGCGCGTTCGTGATCGACCCGGAGCCGAGCACCTGGGACGTCTCTCGGCCGTGGGATGGGATGGACCAACTACGAGCTGCTCTCGTCGACCTTACGGGTCAGGACCTCGCAGCGTCACGGAGGGCCGCTGAGCGCTGCGATTCTGGCGGGCGCGCGGTGAGTGAACGTCTGGCCGGACTTGCGCGCCGAACTCGAGGACCTGAACGACTCGCGTGATGCCGCGCCAACTCGCTCCGGCGAAGGAACCTCTTCCTCGCAGCAACTGGACTCGCTCATCGAGCGCCGCCCAAGTTTCGCTCGAAGGGGCGATCGAGGACGCGATCCGGCGTGTGCTCATGCGGCCGCAAGTCGACGCCGGCTCGATCCAGACCACCGTCGACCCGGTGTTCGAAGCAATGGTGGCAAGAGCAACAGGCAGCACTGACGCGTATTCCGGCAGGACGCCATCCGGGCGTTCGACCAACAGCGGGAGGGGCGCGGATGGGCGACGTTCGAATCCCTCTACTGCCTCCCTTTCCACGCCCGACCCGGAGGGCACCCGGAGAACGAAGCTTCACGCCTCAGTTCGAGAAGCTCGGTCGGAAGGCGGTTGAAGCGCTCAAGGCGGTGGACGGCGTCCGCCAAGCCCATCGGGCCGTGAAGCAGCCGGCCCAGGCGGCCGAGCTAGCGCAAGATCTGCCCTCGGACCTGGGACAGGTCACGGGCATCGCCAACGCGTTGCTCCCGCTCGCCATCGAGCTGGCCGGAATGATCGAAGACAAGGTTCAGAGCGAGAGCGACAAGGCGCGTAGAGCGTGGCCCATCGGCACAGGATGGAGGCCGAAGTGACCGGCGCACCCGGTGAACGCCGCGGCCGAGCAAGCTCTGACGAATCTCGCGCCCGATGTCGAGGCACTCCGCCAAGAGATCGCCGAGCAAACCATCGGAGAGACCGAGGTCGACGACCTCACCGCTGCCGTTGGTGAGGCGTCCGCCCTCGTGACCCGTGGTGAGGTGCTGCTGTCCTGAGGCTTCGGACAGCGAACGCGACCAGCTCGCTTCGTCATACCCTTCAAGGCGCGAAGTCTGCGCTTACTTCGAAGTGTTGTCGCGCCGACCCAACTGTGTGAACCGCCCGCCGTGCTGGCTGCATGGCTAGCGTCAGCATGTGTGGCGTCCGGCGGATCTAGGGAGATCAAGACTCGGGGATTCCGGCGCGATACGCCTGGTCTGCTGATGACCGGTTGGCCGACCCATGTCATGATCGTGTCAGGGTCTGAGAGTTGGCAACGGCTGTCGCCGGAGGTAGTTGGAGCGCTTGACGCGTTCTGCGCCCTCGAACATCCTGCGCATGACATTCGACGACACGTGCCGGCCACGGGATGCGGCGGCTCCGACGATCGAGGAAGTCTGGGCGATCATCCGATTCGCCGAGCGAATGCCATCGGTCTGCAAACTGCTGTCAGTCTGTCCTGGAGGTTTCGGGCGATCGGCCGTGGCATCCTGGATCTGCTGGTTGGTCTGGGGCGAGTCGCCCGGCCGGGGTCTGGAGCTGCTGCTCAGTGACCGGGTCGAGGCAACGCCGAACAGGCTCATGATTGCCCTCGCCGACGTGGCGATGAACATGAGGGGTGCCCTATGGGCGACCTATGCAGATTGGGTTCGTGAGACTGTAGGCGTGCGTTACGACCCGCCCGTGCCGCTGCGAGGCAAACAGGCCGCCCGACTCCGAGCCGGGCGTGGAGGTCACGTGACGGACGGGATTCGATGAGCTGGATGTATGAGTCCCGCGGCGTGGTGGGGTTCGGCGTCGACGTGTTCCTGGTGGCTACTCGTCAGCGGGTTGGAGCTCGCCGACGGTGACGGGGTCAGTGTCGCGTGGTCGGTTGAGTTCGGCCATGGAGGCTTCGGAGAGGTAGCGGCGGGCGATGGCCCATTCGTCGTGTTGGTCGGCGAGCACGGCGCCGATCGAGGCGGATGGCGGCGGCGTCGTTGGGGAAGATCCCGACCACGTTGGAGCGTCGCTTCATCTCCTTGTTCAGGCGTTCGAGCGGGTTGTTCGACCAGATCTTGCGCCAATGCGCCTGGGGGAACGCGGTGAACGCCAACACGTCGGTGCGGGCGTCGCGCATCGACTCGGCGGCTTTGGGGAACCGTTCGTGTCGAGCATGTCGGCGACCTCGTCCCAGCGGGCCTCGACCTCTTCGGTCGGTGGCGAGCGCGAAGATCGACCGGAACGCGGCGGCGACCATCTCGCGATGGGCCTTGGGGACGTTCGCGAGCAGGTTGCGGGCGTAGTGCACCCGGCAGCGCTGCCAGGATGCGCCCTGGCAAGCATTTGCGGATCGCGGCCTTCAGGCCTGCGTGCGCGTCGGAGATCACGAGCCGGACGCCGCCGAGCCCACGCGTCGCGCAAGCGGCGGAGGAACTTGGTCCAGAACGTCTCGTCTTCGGAGTCGCCGATATCGACGCCGAGGACCTCACGGTCGCCGTCGGCGGTGATCCCGGTCGCGATCACGACCGCCCGCGACACGACCTGGCCGAGGGCGTCGTCGCGGACGTTGACGTAGGTGGCGTCCAAATACACGTAGGGGAACTCGACGTGGCCCAGGGTGCGGTTGCGGAACGCCTCGACGCGTTCGTCGAGCCCGGCGCAGATCCGGCTGACACCTCGGACTTGGAGATCCCGGTGTCGACCCCATCGCCGCGACCAGGTCATCGACCGACGCGGGTCGACACGCCGTTGACGTAGGCCTCCATCACCACCGCGTACATGGCCTGATCGATCCGGCGTCGCGGTTCCAAGATCTCCGGGAAGAAGCGCCCTTGCGCAGCTTCGGGATCCCGAGGTCGCAGGTCGCCGGCCTTGGTCGACAGCACCCTCGGTCGATGCCCGTTGCGATGCGTCCGCGCCCGTCGGAACGCTCCTAGCGGCCGGCGCCGATCGCGTCGGTGGCTTCGGCCTCGATCAGCTGCTGGAGCGCCCACTGGGCGAGCTCGCGGACCAGATCGGTGCCGTCGCCGGCGCGGAGCGCGTCGAGTAGTTCTGCCACGGCAGACTCATCCAGAGCCATCGGCGTGTTCTCCTTGGTGTGCACTTTGGTAGGTACACACCGAGCATCACGCCGGTGGCTCACCCCATGGTGGACCTACGAACCCCACCACGCCAAGGGACTCTATCAGCGTCGTGTTCATCCAGCGAGCAACATCGCGCGGATCGCAGCGCTCCGGCGTGCCGTTCCCGGATGGGTCCTGGCCTCCGCTCGGACAGTGATTATGCGCTGCCGATCCGGCGGTCCGACCTCCAACAGTTCGCATGATATGTGGGTGTCGTTGGGGCTCGTAGTGTCTCGGCGAGCGGGCTCGATGGTGAGGAGCTCGTGATGCGTTGGAAGCCGGTTGTGGTGCAGTCCGAGAGGTCGGATGGGTCGCTGGTGGTGACGGTGGGTCATCCGCTCGTGGGTGCGAATCGCCCAACGCGCTGGCGGTCAGCGAAAGATGTCGAGAGGGAAGTGCAGGGACACGAGCCAGTTGGGCGCATCCACGATCTCGCTGATCCGCAGGTTGGCCGCGGTGCTGCACAACAGGTAGGCGTCGGCTGGTTCGAGCCCGCGATTCGCCCCGAGCCACTCGATCATGTAGCGGGTCGCCGTGCGGGCATTCTCGTAGAGGTCTGGTCCGTGAGCAGTCGTGATGTGCACTTCTGAATCCGACAGTGCGGGCCTGGTCCTTCGCCGGGCTTGGAACTCGGCGACGTCGAGATCATGACGCACAGACAACCTGACGGTCGCCGTCATGGGCGATTCCACACCAGACCCGCAGACCTCTCCGTCTCCTTGCGCGGCATGACAGTCGCCGATCGAGAACAGGGCACCGTCGGCGTGAATCGGGAGCCATGCAGTCGAGCCGGCCACGAGATCTCTCGTGTCGAGGTTGCCACCGTTGGAGCGAGGCGGAAACGTGTCGAGCCGGCCGCTCTCGCGGAGCGACACCGATCACCCCGGGAAACGGCTCGGCTGGAACTTCGATTCCGTCCACGAACCTGCAGATCGCACCCTCGAGCTCCCAGTGGTGAAGGTGTGCCGAGTCGAAGTCATCTGCCAACAACCCGAAGTCTGGAATGAGGCCACTCCAGCCCCAACCCTTGTGTTCCATCTTCAAGATGTCGATCTCGAGTGTGTCGCCTGGGGATGCACCCTTGACGTAGATCGCCCCGCTCAGAGCGTGCGCGAGGCTCGGGTCGGCGCCGGCGAAATCGTCGTCAGTCCAGGTCGGTTTCACCTGGCCGATCGGTTCGGCGCACTCGACGACCACCACATCGCCCGACTCGACCTCCAATCGGACAGCAACCTCACGATCCCAATACGCATGCGTCACTGTGTCGTCGAGGTGGTGTTCTGTCATTGCGGCCCCTCATGATGGTCGGCGTTCAAGCAGACGTTGGCGATCGCCAACCTAGTCAGGCCCATAGCGACTGTCGGGCCCAGACGAAGCTCCCGGCGGCGGGCACGGTGAAAGCTCTCCTACGGGGCGTCGCTGAGTCCCGGCTTCTGACCTGCCCATCGCGGCGCGCCCGACCGGTCCTGTCAGATGTACTTTCGACATGTCGGCGTGCGGCGCGCTGATCTGACTAGCCGGCAGTTATCAGGCGATCCCACCACACACTTCGCCGGTTCTGCGGCGCACGCGGATACCGACTTCAACGTGATTTCCGAGCGGCTGTCTGTGTCTCCAGGGTCTTGGCGGGCGTGACCACGAGCGGTGCACTGGCTACTGTTCCCGGGTGTGACAACTGTGCACCAAGAAGCCTCATCGGTGCGGTTGCGTGTGGAGATGCCGAAGTGGGGTGACAGTGAGTTCGTGAAGGTGACGGATCGTGAGGTGCGCACCCACAAAGGCGTCGAGTACGCGGGCGGACAATGAAGCTCGACGACTATCTAGCGCGAATCGAATATCTCGGGCCGGTCGCTCCCACTCTCGCCTGCCTCACCGAAATCCATCGACAGCATCTACTCACCATTCCCTATGAGGATCTCGACGTCCAACTCGGGCGCACGCTGAATCTGGATATCGAACGTACTTTCGAGAAGGTCGTGGTTCGGCGCCGCGGCGGTTGGTGCTACGAGTTGAACGGTCTGCTGGGTTGGGCACTCGAAGAGATTGGTTTTGAGGTCACGCGCCTCCTGGGAGGGATGCTCCGCTCTCTCCGCGGCGACGATGCGATGGGAAATCACCTGGTTCTCCGAGTCGAACTCGATGGGCCCGTGATCGCTGACACGGGTATGGGAGACGGAGTTCTCGAACCCATGCGCCTCGAGGCAGGGAGCGGGGTTCAAGCAGATCGCCAGTTTCGCTTCGAAGAGTTGGAAGACGGCTACTGGCGCTTCCACAACCATCCGGGAACCGCACCCGCAGATTTCGATTTCGTGCCCGCTTGCACAGCCGACGAAGATCGGCTTGCACGTGTCTGCGGAAACCTGCAGAACGACTCCATCTTCACGAAGAATCTGATCTGCATGCAACCCGACGGAACGGGGGGCAGGAAGGCCCTCATCGGCCGTGCACTCGCTCTTCCCGGCGAAGAGAAGAGGCTTCTCGAAAGCGCCGACGATCTCTGCGACGCGCTCGCCACGGTCTTTGGATTGCGGGATCCAGAGTTTCGAAGTCTTTGGCCCCAAGTCGTGGCCCGTCACGCCGAACTATTCGGTGATGGTATGCCCGCGACGGTCTCGTTCGACTCGCTCTGATCGCGACAATTCCTGTTCTGCCCTCACTCCCCGCCCGGAACAAGTCGAGCGCGTAGCCCGGTTCCGCGCACTGGGACAATACGACGACGCCGGTCCCGAGTGACTCCTCATGGAGCCGGTTCGTCACCTGGATTCCCTCGTCGCCGCCGGTTGGGGGGCATTCGGATGTCGGTCACGACGACATCCGGCCGCTGACGCTCTCCGACCGGCTGTCCCGGGCAGCCGAAGGCCGGCCTGCGTCGGGTGTGCGAGGATTCTCGCGTGAGTGACGGGGTCACCGATGGGGTGTTCGACGCCGTCGGCCATACCTTTGTGCCGCGCCCGATCGGTGCGGGACCATGGAGTTCGAAGGCGATGCACGGCGGCCCGCCGGCGGCGTTGGTGGGGCGGATGCTTGACCGATGGGACGGCAACGACGGCGATTGGCGACTGACTCGACTCAGCGTCGATTTGCTCCGCCCAGTCCCCGTCGTACCGCTACGAATCCGTGTCGAACCTCGACGACAAGGGCGCCGCATTCAAGTCCTTGACGCATCCCTCCGCGACCAGTCCGACACCGAGGTTCTCGTGGCCCGCGGACTTCGGGTCGCTATCGCAGACAACGGCATCGACGAGGAATCAATCCCGGGTCCCCATCCTGAGGCACCACCCGACCCCGACGAGTGTGAGCGATGGAGCCGCGAGAGCGGTCGCGCACATGGGCACTCGTTCTCCGACGCGATGGACGTGCGCCTCATCAATGGGCGGCCATTCGACGAGTTGGGTCCCGCCCATGTCTGGCTCCAACTGATGACCCCGATCCTCGTTGGAGAGGAGATCCATCCGCTGGATCGGGCCATCGTCGCCGCCGACTACGCCAACGGGATGTCGAACGTTGTGCCGTTCACCACTCACCGCTACGTGAACGCTGACCTGACGTTGGCGCTGCACCGCTATCCGACCGGCGAGTGGGTCTCGCTCGACGCCACCACCAGAGCACGCAGCGACGGCCACGGAACCGCCCACGCTCTGCTGAGCGACCGCGCACATCCGATCGGACACACGATTCAGTCGCTCGTGATCGACGCGCGCTGACAGCCCACCCCGAGAATCCCCAATCGCCACAACGAGGCGCATATCAACACAGGCCAACCACTCGCCAGCCTGTCCTGGAACCGGCAAACGCGCGCACCGACAGTTCGGATGGCGGCGCACATAACGGGAGCGCCGTAACACGATGCGCGAACCGGCTCGACCCGCACAGTTCGGCCCATCATGCCGTGCTGGATGATCCCACCGACGAAACTGCGTTCTGGCCGAGTACATCGGGCGAGCGCGCGCGAGCTGCTCATGTCACCTTGTCGGCGGTCGTGCCTCAGCCGTGCCTCACGCAGGGGTCAACAGGGGCCAACACCGGATACCGTTAGCAGGGCGCCTTGAGGCGCGAATCACCAGCTCACCGCACGTTTCCCCAGGTCACAGCCGTACCGGCCGGTCGGAGAACTTCCGTTTCCCAAGCTGAATACGGGGGTTCGATTCCCCTCATCCGCTCGAAAACCCCCAGGTAGATGGTGCTTTTCTGGATTCGCCCGTGGCCGACGCAGCGACGGCGTGCCTGACCGGTGAGGCACGCCCGACGGTTTTCCCGCTGTGCGGACCCGGTTCATAGTGGACACCGTGGCCCCGGTTGCTGGTTGACAGTTTCGGGACGCGGCCCCGGTTCCTGGGCGACAGTGGCCCCGGTAGGTGCCTGACACTTGAGGGTCCGCGTTTCGGTGGTGGCCACCTTCTTCGATGTGGGTGTTGTGCCCGCAGTCCCGGAGGAGGCCGCTGTCGTGTTGGTGGAGTTGAACCTGGTGGAGCAGCGCTATCGAGCGGTGTTGGAGGTCCTGAATGATGGGGCGTCGGTGACCGATGTCGCCCGCCGGTTCGGGGTCGCCCGCCAGACGGTGCACGTGTGGTTGCGCCGGTATGCGGCCGACGGGTTGGGCGGGTTGGCTGATCACAGCTCCAAGCCGTTGTCGTGTCCGCATCAGATGGCCCCGGAGCTCGAGGCGCGAATCGTGGAGATGCGCCGAGCACATCCGGGGTGGGGGCCGCGCACGATCCTGTTCTGGCTCGCCCGTGACGGGGTGTCGCCGTTGCCGGGGCGGACGTCGGTCGAACGCTGTCTGGTTCGTCATGGGCTGGCGCGGCTCGCGATGAGGCTCCTGTGGAGAGCGATGCCGGCGGTAGATCCGTCGGCCGCCGCGAGCACGACCTGGTGTGGCATGGGTGGTGCTCGGCGGACGTCTCCGGCGGCCCACACGAGTGGGTGGCTGGTCGCGCCGTTGTCGTCGGTGATGATGTAGCCGGCCTGGTCGACGTCGCACCCGATCTGCATGGCGATCGAGCTGCGCGGGGTGACGGGGGCGTTCAGGAACGCTGCAGTGGTGGAGATCGCTCGTCCGTCGCGCAGGACGACGTGTTCGAGCGTCGTCCCGGAGCCGACGAGTGCGGCGAACTCGTCGGCGCCGAGGAGCGTGACATCGGTGGTCCAAGCGCGCAGCAGGCCCGCCAGGAGGTCGGCGCCGGGAGCGGCGTCGATGACGACGACGGGCCGATCGCGTTGTTCCCAGCCGTCGCAGAACGGGCAGTTGAACACAGACTTCCCCCACCGCTCGGCGAGCCCGTCGATGGGAGGCAGTTCGTCCTGGACGCCGGTGGCGAGCAGCATCGCAGATGCGTCGATGGCGCTTCCGTCATCGAGTTCGACGCGGACGCTGCGGTCCGTGGCGTGCACGCCGGTCGCTGTCGAGCCGACGAACTTGACGCCGTACGAGGTGAGCTCTCGCACGGCATCGGCGCGGAAGCGGTCGGGTGCGGTCGCGTCCCGGGTGGGGAATCCATGGAACCCGGCCGTCAGCCCTGCGGCACCGCCGCCGATGACGATGACGTCGGTGGCCATGACGCTCATGAGTTCGTCGCGGAGCGGTGAGTTGGAGCGAGGGCCCGTTGTCCTGCGGCATGGCCGTGGTGACCGGGCTGCGGGATGGGGTCCACGTTCGATTCGTCCGCTGATTGGCGGGGCAGTTGGGTGAGGGCGACGATGGCGGCGCACACAGCGAGCCCGGCAGCGATCCACAGCGAGTGGCTCATCGAGTCGACGAACGCGGTTCGGGCCGCTGAGGCGATCTGGTCGCCATGTGCGTCGAGGTGCCGGCTGGTCTCGATCGCGGCACCGACGTTGTCGGTGATCATGCTGCGTTCGATGTTGGTGAGGTTGGAGATGCCGTCGAGCTCGCCGCGCATCGTCGACGCGTAGCTGGTGGCGGCGATGCTGCCGATGACTGCGACGCCGAGGGCGCCACCGAACTCGCGGACGGTGTCGTTGACGGCAGACCCGACTCCGGCGCGGGCGGGAGGCAGCGTTGCCATGATCATCTCGGTGGCGGCGGGCATGGCGATGCCCGCACCGAGGCCGAAGAGGAGCAAGCCGATGCCGGTCGGCACGTAGGACCCTCCGTCGGCGAATGCGGCTTGGACGGCGACGCCGCCTGCGGCGATCAATGTGCCTGCGGCGACGGCGACTCGGCCGCCGTGCATGGTGGCGAGGTGGGCACCAGCCCCGGTGCCGAGCAGCATTCCGACCGCGGCGGGAACGAGCGCGAACCCGGCGGCGAGCGGTGTGTAGTCGAGGATGAACTGGAGGTACTGCGCCTGCAGGAACACGGTGCCGGCCATCGCGAAGAACAGCAGGGTGAGCGTGATGCTGCCAGCGGAGAAGCTGCGGTTCCGGAACAGGGAGATGTCGAGCATCGGATGGTCGCGATGGATCTCCCACGCGATGAAGACGATCCCGATCCCCGTGCCAATTGCGAGGTTGACCAGCGACGGCGTCGAGGTCCATCCGCGCTCGGGTGCCTGGATGACGGCGTAGACCAGTGAGCTGATCGATGCGATCGACAGGACCGCTCCGATCGGGTCGAGCCGGGTGGCGTGTGGGTCGCGGGAGTCGGGCACGAGGTGCGCCGCTCCTCCAAGTGCCACGACGAGGAGCGGGACGTTGATCCAGAACACCGATGACCACGAGAAGCTACGCATCAGCGCACCTCCGATGATGGGGCCGACGGCGATGCCGGCGCCGCTGGCAGCGGTCCACGCGGCGATCGCCTTGGCACGCTCGCGTGGATCGCCGAAGACGTTGACGAGGATCGACAGGGTGGTCGGCATGATCAATGCACCACCGAGCCCCATCACGCAGCGGCCGACGATGAGCACGGTCGTCGACGCCGCGGTGGCGGCGACCACAGAGCCGGCGAGGAACGTGACGAGGCCGGCGAGCAGTGCGCGCCGACGTCCGAAGCGGTCGCCCATGGTTCCGGCGGCGAGGAGCAGCCCGGCGAACACGACGGTGTAGGAGGTGACGACCCATTGCAGTTGGGACGAGCTCGCACCGAGGTCACCGACCAGTCGGGGCATGGCGACGTTGATGATCGTGTGATCGATCGACGTGACGAGCAGGGCGAGCACGAGCACGCCGAGGATGCGCCAGCGTTGAGGGTGGCTGGCGTGTGAGGGGCCGAGGGACTGGGTGGACGGACGACCGTGCATGGTGGACTCCTTTGGGATTGGTGTGGGTTGTTGGTGGTGGTTGGGGCGAGTTGGATGGCCGGCGTCAGGGGAGCAAGCGGATGATTTGGTCGGTGACGACGTCGGGGTGGTCGATCTGGATGTCGTGGCTCGAGTTCTCGACCGGCACCAGGTGCGAGTGAGTCGAGAGCTGGCTCCACTGCTGTTGGCCCTGGTCCCAGGCCTCGGTGAGGCGTTCCATTTCGTCGGTTGCGAGCCCGGCGGGGAGTTGCCGGTCGACGGCGGTGATGATGGCGATCGGCAGGGAGCCGAGGGATGTGATGCCGGCCGTGTCGGCGAAGGCGGCGAAGACGTCGAGGTGTTCGGCGTTGCCCGTCGGGTCGGACAGGCGGGAGCACAGGCCGCGGACGATCGTGGCGCCCTCGGAGTCGTCATCGACGACGCTGCACAGCGCCGCGGGCCACGTCACGGGGCTGGCGTCGACGAGCACGAGTCCCGTGACCTCGTCGGAGAATGCGGCCGCGAACGAGACGGCCTCTGCGCCACCGAACGAGTGCCCGACGACGACGTACGGTCCCGGCTCACCCACTTTGGTGAGGAGGTCGTGGAGGTCGTGTGCCTGGGTGGAGAAGGTCACGATTGACGTGGCGGGGTCGCTCGTTCCGGTGCCGGGCCGGTCGTACGAGCACACTCGAGTGCGCGCCGTGATCGCTGGCTCGACGGCCGCCCACGCGGCTGAGCCTGCCTCGAACCCGGAGATCAGCACGACCGTGGCGGCCCCGCTGCCGGCGCAGCGCACATGTACCCGGCCTCCCTCGATTCCGACCAGTTCGTCGAGGTGCGCGGTCGGTCGACGGCCGGTGGAGGTGGTCGCGTCGGGAACGGGCGGTGCTGCTGTAGTGGGCGGTGTCGTGGGGCTCACCGAGGAGGGTGGGTCGGGCCTCGCCGACGGGACTGTCGTTGTCGGCGCGGTCGGCGCAGGTTCGGTTGCGCTGCTGGTCGCGTCACTCGTTCCGCAGGACGTAGCGACGAGGAGTGCAGCACCGAGTACGGCGACGCTGAGGTGGCGGCGGAGGGGGCGACTGGCGGACGTGTCGGCGATGCTCATGGGTGCCAACGTCGTCCTAAGGCGGGTCGGTCCGCATCGGGCACGCCGACTCAGATCTCGACGCCGAACGTACGCAGAGCGGCGGGCGGCCCGAGTGCGTGATACTTGACAGCGTGGTACCGGACCGCTCGTCCACCGGGGACTTCGTGGGCAGGAGCGCGGAACTCGCGATCTTTGGTCAAGCGATCCTCGACGCACGCAACGGGCTGCCGTCGGCTGTGCTGGTGGGCGGGGACGCCGGGATCGGCAAGACCTCGTTCGTGCGGGAAGCCGCATCGCGAGCCGGTGTGACCGTGTACCTCGGGCGATCCACGCACATCGGGGGCGACACGATTCCGTTGGCGCCGGTCGCTGATCTGATCCGCCATGTCCGTCGATCGCGCCCGGAACTGCTCGCCGAGACGTCGACGCTGGCGCCGCTCAGCGATTGGTTCACACCGAGCTCTCCCGGCGCCACGACTGCCGGGCAGGGCGGGCTGTTCGTCGCCGTGCTCGAACTGATCGACCTGCTCGGTTCCGACGACGCCGTGCTCGTCGGCTTCGAGGATCTCCACTGGGCCGACAGCGCGACCTGGGATCTGTTGGACTATCTCGCCCGCAACCTGATCGACGAGCGGATGGTGCTGGTCGGCACCTATCGCGCCGACGAGGTCGGCGCACGCTCGTCACAGAGGGGCCGTCTCGCAGAGCTGAGTCGTCTCCCGGCGACACGCTACATCCACCTCGCGGGTCTGGACCGAGATGATGTCGCAGCTCGTGTCAGCGCGTTGATCGGTGAACCCGCGCCCGGGGTGCTCGTCGAGCAGATTGTGAATCGTGGGCAGGGCAATCCGTTCTTCACGAATGAGCTCGTCGCGGCGCACCTCGCCGGCGACACCATCCCGATCGTGTTGTCCGATCTCATCTCCGCAGACGTCGCGGCGCTCGACGAGACCGCTCGACACGTGTTGGGCGTTGTCGCTGCGATCGGACGAGACGTGAACCATGAGCTCCTCGCCGATGCCGTCGAACTGGGCATCACAGAGCTCGAAGCCGCGATCCACACGGCGATCGATCAACGGCTGCTCGAGGTCGACCACGACTTGTACCGGTTCCGTCATCCACTGCTCGGCGAGGTCGTGTACGCCGACCTGCTCCCGCCCGAGAGGCAGCGTCTGCACCGCAGGCTCGCCGACGTCTTCCGCGGGCAGACGGCCGACGTGCTGCGGCGCCCGGACCGGGCCGGCGAACTGGCCTTTCATCTGGACCGTGCCGGGGACACCGGCGGCGCCTTCACCGCACTGCTTGCGGCAGCCGATTCCGCCGCACCGGTTTCGCCTGGCGCCGCGTTCGCACACGTCACACGGGCCCTCGAACTCTGGGATGTCGCGGGTGAGAGCAGTGCGTCGGCTAGCCGCAGCGATCGCTTGTGGCAGGCCGCTGAGCTCGCCACGGCCACGGTCGGCAACGAGCGAGCGATCGAGCTGGCGCGGGCCGCGTTCGAGCTCGGGCCGCCTCCGCTCGGGGCGGCGTGGGGCCACGAACGGCTCGGTCGATACCTGTGGGCCAGCGGACAACTGGATCAGAGCAGCACCGAGTTCGCACTCGCGGCCGAACTGTTGGCCGACGACGACGACGATCGGGCCGCTGCGGTCGTGTGGGCCGGCCTCGGCCAGGCCGAGCTGATGTCCGGCAACGACACCACCGCTGAACGCTGGTGCGAGAAGGTGTTCAACGTCGCACCGACCGCTGACGAGCACCCAGCCGCCTGGGGGATGGCCCGCCGCGTCCTCGGCATCGTGCGCAGCAACCAAGGTGACCCCGACCGAGCAGTCGAGCTGTGTCAAGACTCGGTTGCCGCCGCGACCTCCGCCCAGGCGCGCGCCTTCGCCAACGTCTACCTGTGCGTCGCGTTGATCGACGCGGGCCACTACCAGCGAGCGGTCGATGGCGCGCTCGACGCCATCGCGGAGGGACAGCTGACCGGCCTCCACGGATTCGACTGCTACTTCGACTCGCTCGCCGCAGAGGCACTCACCCGACTCGGCCGCTGGGCCGACGCTGAGACGCTCCTCGCCCGTCAACCCGTTGCCGGCACCTTCCCGGCGGGACTCCTTCGATTCGAGCGATCCCACGCGCTGCTCGCGGCCCGACTCGGTGACACCGAACGAGCGCTCGAACATCTCGCCGCGGTTCACGCCCAGCCGGCCGACGGATGGCACCAGACGGTGCTCCACGCCACGGCGAGCGAGGTCCATCTGACGCTCGGGAACTGGGAGCAGGCAGCGGAGGCGGCCGGGAAGGGTTGGGCCTCGACGGCGACGACATCGCCGCTGTGGGCGGCCCGCTTCGCGATGCTCAGCATCGCCGCAGACGTCGAACGGGCCTTGGACGCCCGTGCTCGAGGCGAACGCAGGGACCTCACCGAAACGGTCACCTCCCTCGAACAGCGGATCACCACCGCTCGATCCTTCGTCGACACCGGCCCGCATGCCGTACAGGTCGATCGTGCAGCCCACCTCTCCCAGGCTGCAGCCTGCCTGACCCGACTCCGGGCATCGGATCCCGACGCGTGGGCCGAGGCCGCAACACGCTGGGACGACCTCAGGGACCGTTGGGCGCTCGCCGCCGCACTCCTCCGCGAGGCCGAGGCGGCCGCCCTCGCAGGTGCCGTCGATCGCGCCGCGTCGTCACTGCGTCGTGCCCACTCGATCGCGGTCGAGCTCGGCGCCGCACCATTGCTGGCGGAGCTCGAGGCACTCTCACGTCGAACACGGATCAGCGTCGACGCCCCGACACGTGTCGCGCTCGACGAGACCTCGGCCGAACGACTCGGGCTGACCACGCGCGAAGCGGAGGTCCTGTCGCTGGTTGCTGCCGGACGTACCAACCGCCAGATCGGCGACGAGCTCTTCGTATCGGTCAAGACGGCGAGCGTCCACGTGTCGAACATCCTGCGCAAGCTCGGCGTGAACAGCCGAGTCGACGCCGCCGCCGTTGCACAACGGCTCGGCCTCGACTGACACACCACGCCGCAGTCGCCTCGCGCGATCTGAGGCTCACCGCCCGATGCGAGCACGCATGGCTTAGGTCGACGATGAGCCCATGGCCCGACCGATCCCGACAGCACCCGAGGGGTTCGCCGTGCCGGGTCGCCTCCCCGCGGCGGTGTCGGGCCGGTTGCTCGGCATCCACGAGGGCGTTCTGCACTCGGTTCACGTCCATCACGGTCGGGAGTGGTCGTACCGGAGCCACCGGATCCAGCCGGCCGGGTCAACCGACCGTGCAGATCTTGAACTCATCGTGTTCGGTGGCTCGATCCTGGCGTTCAGTTACGGACACCTCGTCGAACAAGTCAGTCCCGACCTCGACGGCCTGACCCCTGTCGACCTCGCCGGTCGGTCCCGGCGGCTCTCCGCGCGCCCACGGCGAGACCCGACCAACGGCGACGTGCACCTCGTCGCGTCGGCTCCAGATGGGTCGCAGGCACACGTCGTCGTGCCGTCCGGCGCACTCACCCGACGCAACCGCCCCATCGTCGACCCACCGGACCGAGTGCACGATCTGGCGATCGCCGAGGACCACATCGTGTTCGCAGCCCGAGGCTGCCTCGGAGTCGGCGCTCGCGACCTCGAGACCGAGGTGCACTGGATCCCGACCGGCATCGAGACACCCGCACTCGTCCACGCCCACAGCAGCGACGACAGCATCGCCGTCATCCTCCACACGCCATGGCTCGAACGATGGGAGATCCAGCTGCCATCGATGAGCATCGCTCGCGAGCGGCTCGACCCGACACCCCAACGCATCGCCCGCACCAACCACGATCTGACCGGCACGGCACAACCGTTCCTCTGGACGATCGGCGACCAAACCGCCGACACCTACGACCTCGTCACCGGTCGCCACATCAAGCGCAGCTTCGACCACGGCCAACCCGGCGACCTCGCCTTCGTCAACGACCCGACGCGCCCCCTCGACACCGCCGGCGGATGGCTCGTCGGATTCGTCCACGACGCATCCGACCGACACACCGAACTGGTGCTCCTCGACGCCGCAGACATCGCCGGGCCAGCGGTCGCCACCGCTCACATCCCCCGACCCGTTCCCCCGAACCTCCACACCACGTGGATCCCCGCGACCAATGCACCACCCCGACAAGGAGACCGACCATGAACACCACCGTCATCGAGAACACCACGAACCGCGACGCAACCAACGTCGAACCGACCGAGCAGCCGGCTGAACCCCGGCGCGAACCCATCTGGCGGATCGTCGGCGGATCGGTCGCAACCGGCGTGATCGGCGCCCTGGTCCTCACTCTCGGCGTCTTCGGCGGGGCAACCGAACCCGTCATCTCCGGCACCGCTCTCCTCGCATTCGCGGCCGGGTGGGCACTGCTCGCGCTCCTCTCCACCCGCCATACCACCCAACCCCAGAGCTGGGCCCGAGTGCCCGCCATCGCCATGGCCTCCGTCGGCATCGTCCTGCTGGTCGGGCGACCCGGCGATCGGGCGCTCGACAACGCCGGCTGGGTCTGGCCCGCCGGCGCGCTCGCACTTTGCGTCTGGATGGTCGTGCAGGTCCGTCGAGCCCTTCGCAGTCGAGCCCGATGGCTGCTCTACCCCGTGATCGCCGCCATCGCCATCGGCGCTGTCGGGGCCCAGTACGAGACGGTCACCCGAGCTCGGGAACAGCAGCCGGCGCCCGGCACGCTGTACGACGTCGGCGGCCGCCGACTCCACCTCGACTGCGCGGGGACCGGCAGCCCGACCGTCGTCTTCCAGAACGGCCTCGGCGAGGTGTCGGTCTCCTGGACTCGGATCATCCAGCAGGTGAGTCGAACGACCCGCGTCTGCGTCTACGACCGCGCCGGCCAGGGCTGGAGCGACGACATCGATGCTCCCCAGGACGGCGTCTCCGTCGCCGACGACCTCCACACGTTGCTCGGGCTCGCCGGCGAAACCGGGCCGTACCTGATCGTCGGCCATTCCGCAGGTGGCCCGTACTCGATGATCTACGCCGACCGATACCCCGAGGACGTCGCCGGCATGGTGCTGCTCGACTCGATGAGTCCCGATTCGTTCACCGACCTGCCCGGCTTCGCCACCGAGCAGTCGATGATGCGCCGAGGACTCGGCATGCTCCCCAGCCTCGCCCGGCTCGGCGCCGGTCGCATCCTTCCCACCTCCGCATGGTCGAGCCTCCCTGAACCTGCCGCGTCGCAGGTGCAGACCTTCGCCGCCAGCGCACGCGGCATGCGCAGCATGCGCAATGAGCAGTCGATGTACCCCGAGGTGTTCGCCCAAGCCAACGCACTGACCTCGCTCGACGCCAAGCCGCTCGTCGTCCTCATTGCGACGGAATCGATCGACGAGCACGACGAATGGGTCGACCTGCAGCAACGCCTCGCTGCGCTGTCGACCAACAGCCAGCACCGGATCGTCGACGCGACCCACGCCGGCCTGGTCGACGACCCAACGAGCTCCACGTCCTCCGTCCAAGCCGTCGCCGACCTCATCGAGTCCATCCGAACCGGACAACCCGTGCCGTCGCGATGAACCACCGACACCCCGATCCCAAACCAGACCCGAAAGGAACCACGATGAACACCACCACGAACACACAGGCCCGCACCGCGTCCACAGCCGAGATCCCCGCCCCGACCATGCGAGCCGTCGTACAAGACCGGTACGGCCCGGCCGACACCTGGGACCTGCGCCACATCGAACGCCCCACCATCCAGCCCGACGAAGTACTCCTCCGAGTGCATGCCGCCGGACTCGACCGTGGCACCTGGCACACGATGACCGGCCGCCCCTACCTGATGCGCATCATGGGGTTCGGCTTCCGCTCCCCCAAGTGCCGCATCCCCGGACGTGCAGTCGCCGGCACCGTCATCGCCGGCGATGCAGCGCGGTCGACGGCGTTTCGCGCCTGGATTGTCGCTCGGGTCCTCGGCTCGCCTCACCAAGCGGGAAGCACCGTTCTCGGACGGGTTCCAGCCACTCCGCGATCGGTGATTGTGCGTCATCCTCGTCGCAGGTGGGCACTGGTGCGGTTCGACGCGTTGTCCGTGCGTGTGGTCGATCGGCGCGATCTGCGGAGGTCTGGCCGCTCAGGAGTCGCTGAGGTCGCGGCGGTTGAACAGCGCCCAGCCGGCGATGACGAGCAGTGCGGACCATGCGAGGAAGACGCCGCCACCCTCCCACGCCGGGAGTACGTGGTCGGGCTCGGCCACGATCAGCGACTTGCCCGCTTCGAATGGCAGCAGCCTGTCGACCCACTCGGGGAGGAACGCTTGCAGGGCCGACTCGAGTCGCGAGGGGCCACAGGAGCCGACCGCGATAGCTGAGGTGGCGGAGTTGAGGATCACGCCGATTCCGAGACCGAACAGGGCAGCGATCGCGAGGTAGGCGACGCGAGCCGACGATCGCTCGGGCGACGTCGTCGTCGTCGACGAGGCTGGAGTGCGAAGCCTTTGGCGTCGAGCACGATCAGGCATGCGATCGTCGTCAGCAGCATCAGCACGGCACCCGCAGCCAGGCCGACGGCGCCGGTGAGTGCCGCCTTGGCTCCGATCAGATCCCGGCGATCGGGTGCGGCTCCGGCGGTCGGGATGATCGATCGGCTCTTGATCTCGGCGGTGTGGACATTGATGCCCATCACGATGAACACCAGTGCAGCCATGGAGATGCCCGCCGAGAGGGTGCTCACTCGATTGGCGATGGAGGTGTCGGGCGTGTCGCCCTCGGCGGCGCGGTTGAATGCCCACAGCGTGAACGCGACGAACACGCCGTTCAGATGCGAGTGCCACGCCGAGTCGTGTCCATGACGAACGCAGCGACGAGAACTTGATCCACTCGGCTTTCACGAGATTCTTCATGACTGCTCCCCTCCCTCGACGCCGGTCGATCGGTATTCCTGCGCGTCGGCGGTGAGTTCGAGGAACGTCGCTTCGAGCGACTGGTGCTCGGTGTGCAGCTCGTGGAGTTCGATCTGATGCAGCGCAGCGAGATCGCCGATCGCGGCCGCCGTCATGTCGGTCACCTCGACGCCATCGGGGGTGGGTGTGACGTGGCCGCCGCGAGGCTCGATCAACGCGACCAACTCGGCGAGCCTCGGCGACTGGACGGTCACTGCGGCTTGGCCCTGCATCGACTCGAATTCGTGGACGCTGCCGCTCGCGATGAACCGACCCTTGCCGATCACGACGATGTGATCGACGTAGAGCGACAACTCGCTGAGCAGATGGCTCGACACCAGCACACCACGGCCTTCACCTGCGAGTTGCTGGAGGAACTCTCGGACCCACCGGATGCCTTCGGGGTCGAGGCCGTTCGTCGGCTCGTCGAAGAACAGATACTTGGGGTCGCCGAGCAACGATGCGGCGATACCGAGCCGCTGATGCATACCCAGCGAGAAGTTACCGACCTGACGCTTGGCAGCGTCACGCAAGGCCGGTCAGCCCGAGCACTTCGTCGACACGAGCATCAGGCAGACCCGCCGACGCAGCGAGGTACCGGAGGTGAGATCGAGCCGAGCGCTTCGGTTCGACGGCGTTGGCATCGAGCATCGCGCCGACCACCTGGGGCGGTGAGTCCAGGTTGCGGAACCGCTGCCCGTCGAATGTGGTGGTACCACGCGTCGCACGATCGATGTCGAGCATCATCCGCATCGTCGTCGACTTGCCGGCACCGTTGGGCCCGAGGAAGCCGGTCACCCTGCCCGCCTCGATCGTCAACGACAGGTTGTCGACAGCGAGCTTGTCGCCGTACTGCTTCGTCAGGCCTTCGGCCACAATCGCCATCTCAGATTCCGTTCGTTGTCAGGTAGGCGTCGAGTGACGCGTCCGGGTACAGCTCGTTGAGAATTGACCAGAAGACCAGATCCATCTGTGAGTAGAGATCGGCGGCCTCGCTCGGTGCTGTGAGGGCCACGTCGGGGTCGACCACGGTGCAGCTGGTGACGTCACCGGTGAACACGTCGTCACCGTCGACGGTCAGGGTGGACGGTGCCCAGCGGATCGCCGCCGAGTGCGTTTGCACCGTTCGGGTCCTCGTCGGTGGTCGGTGCCGCCGTCTCGGTCGGCATGGTGGTCGCAGCGGCATCGTCGGAGTCGGCCGACTAGACAAGCTCGCCGTCCTCTGAACAGGTGGTCTCGTCGTCGGGCACGGTGCCGTCGACGAGGTAGGCGTCGACGATGTCGTTGATGCACGGGTTGAAATTGAAGTAGGCCGTGTGGCCCTCGCCTTCGCGAACGAGCAGCACGCCGGAGTCGAGCTGGTCAGCGAGCACGTAGGCGCTCTCGATCGGCGTCGCCGGGTCACCGGTGGAGCCGACGACCAAGATCGGCGCCGCTCCCGGGGCCGAGTAGTCGGGGTACTCGACGGACGGTTCGATCGGCCAGGTGTTGCACTCGACCTCGACCAACCCGTAGTAGAGCTCGCCGAACAGCGACGACGCCGCGATGAAGTCATCCTCGGTCGGGACCGAGTCTGCCTCGGGCGTCAGGGCGGCGTCGAGACACGTGATCGCCTTGTTCGACTCGGCCGTGTTCGTGCCGAACCCCTCCGGTGTCCGCTGGAAGTACACGTCGGCGAACGCGAGCAAGGACGTCCCATCGCCGTCGGTCGCCGCGCTGATCGCTTCGGTCAACAGCGGCCACTGCTCCTCGCTGTACAGCTCGGCGATCACGCCGTAGAGCGCCAACGACCGGGTGAGTGGCCGGTCGGCGTCGTCGGTCGCCAGCGGCTCGGCGAGGGCGGCGTCGAACACGCCGGCCACGACCCCTTCGATCTCGTCGGTCGTCACGCCGAGCGGGCATCCGGTGGCCACGCAGTCGGCGGCATAGTCGTCAAACGCGAGCTGGAAGCCGCCGACCTGGCGCAGGTCGTTCTGCTCCAGCGCGATCGTCGGATCCATCGCACCGTCGAGCACCATGCGACCGACATGATCGGGGAACAGCGCGGCGTAGGTCGCCCCGAGGAACGTTCCGTACGAGCCGCCGAAGTAGTACAGCTCGTCGTCGCCGACGAGCGCCCGGAGCACGTCGATGTCCTTGGCCGTCTCGACGGTGGTCACATGCTGCGCCAACTCGGGATTGGTCTCGAGGCACGCCTCGGCCATCTCGGCCGTGAGCTCGCCGTACGCCTCCACCGAGGCCGGGTCGTCCGCGTCGATGTCCGTCGCGATCCACGTGTCGAGCTCGTCGTCGTCGAGGCAGAGGAGCGGGTCGCTCGCGCCGACGCCGCGGGGGTCGAAGCCGACGAGGTCGAACGATTCCAGGATGGGCTGACCGAAAGCGAATCCGGCCTCGAGCAAGAAGTTGATGCCGGACTCTCCGGGGCCGCCCGGGTTCACGAACAGGGTGCCGACCCGATCGGCCGGGTCACCGGCGGCGGCCTGGCGGATCATCGCGATCGTCGTCGTTCCGGCCGAGGGATCGTCGTAGTCGATCGGGACGATCACCTCGGCGCACTCTCCGAGGTCGCACGGGGTCCACTCGAGCGACTGCGCATACGGGTCGAAGTCGCCCGCCTGTTCGGTCGTGTTGGCTGCCGTCGTCTCGTCGGTGTCGTCGACCGTGGACGAGGGCGCCGTCGGCTCGATCGCCGTTGAAGCGGGGTCGTCGTCACTGGAACATGCCGTGGCGGCGAGCGCAACGGCAAACATCGCAGCGATCGGGACGGAGCGTTGCATCTTGGCCAGCAGCATCGCTGGTGCCTCCTGGGGGTCGAGCCAGCCCATCGATCTCGGACCGACGGTCGTAGACTACTGGCAATATATCTCGTCTGTCTAACAAAAAGCGGTGGATCTCGGGCACTTCCACACACCCTTCAGAGGTGGAAGATCCAATTCTTCTTGTTCTGGCGGGTCGATGCATCGAGGTGGTGCCCGGATTCTGACGCTCGAAGCTTCAGATGATTAGTGGGGCGAGGGAGTGGTACGCTTGGTTCGTGACTCGACAACAGCGCTTCGCACGCCGGGGAGGGTTGGTCGGGATCACCGACCCCGTCACGGTCAGAGGACCAGGAGTGGGCTGCTCGCTGGCATGAGCAACCGCCGCGATCGAACGAGCGGGACCCATGACGGTCGGCTCCACGGCGCCGACGTCACGTTCAGGAAGCGAGGGATCGTGAGCGGTGCACTCGAACTGACCGCTCGGCTCGACGGCGCCCTGCACGGACATGCGTTCACCACCAACAGCGAGATCGTCGCGCTCGTCACCCTCCACCTCTCCGGGCCGCAGCGGGCCTATGGGCTGTGTGAGGCCACCCAGATGACCCGCGCCGGCACGACGAACCTGATCGATCGACTCGAGGCAGGCGGGTTGGTGCGGCGGACGAACGTCGAGACCGACCACCGTGGCGTACTGGTCGAACTCACCCCGGCGGGCGCGGACGCGACCGTTGCGATCGTCGACCTGGTCACCGACGTCGTCCTGGACGCGGCGCCCTTGGTCGCCTCGCTGGGCGAGCACCTGTTTGCCCTCGGCGTCGACATCGGACTGCTACAGCTGCCTGCCGGCAGCGTCGAACAACGGCTCGAGTGGCTCACCCGCTTCCTCTCGAGCGGCGAGCACGCGCAGATCATGTACGTCGAGGCCTTCGGCGTGCCGACTGGGCGCTCCCTGCTCCACTTGCTGATCCTCGCGACTGAGCCTGGCGGGACCGGACCGGCAGCGTTGGCCGCAGCGATGCGGATCAGTTCTGCGACTGTCAGCGACCTGCTGACGCGGGCAGAACAGGACGGGCTGATCACCCGGACATCGGGTCGCAAGCCCGACCGGCGGGTGACCATGGTCGAGGCGACGGACCGGGGGCGCACAGCTCTCGACCGCGCCCTGAAAGCGTCGGACCCCTTGGTCAGTGCGCTCGCCGCCACCCTGTTCGCGATCTGACAGCGCATGCATCGGCGACGACTCTGGTCGGGATGCCGTGGCCGGCGGGGTCGGCCATATCGGCACCAGCGACGCGGGACCGACAGTGAGATCCGACGATCTCGGCTGCTCCTGCGTCGTCCTGGCAGTCTCTGCAGCAACGCGGTCGTCGGTCCGCTCGGCGCGGCACTCATTGCGCTCGTCCAGTCACCGCAGCGAGCCCGCGCCGGCACTCTGCACGAGGCAGTATCGGAACTGCACACTTTGTCATGCAGAATCAAATCACGAAATGATGCCAGCTGTGTCCGCCCTTATGCCGTGCTCGATAACTCGCCGATGACACGGCGTCCTGGCCGAGCAGACCCGGCAAGAGCGCTGCGATCTGCTCATGTCACCCTGGCGGCGGCCGTGCCTCAGCCGTGCCTCACGCAGGGGTCAACAGGGGTGATCACCGGAAACCGTCAGGAGCGCGCCTTGAGGCGCGAATCATCAGCACAACGCACGTTTCCCCAGGTCACAGCCCTACCGGCCGACTGAGCGACTTCCGTTTCCCAAGCTGAGAACGGGGGTTCGATTCCCCTCATCCGCTCCACGCAAAACACCTGCTCAGAGCACACGCAAGACCGCGACTCACACTCGACCTGGGTGTGCTCGACTCAGCTTCGTGCCTCACCCGTGAGGCACGAGTGAGGCACGACGACCCGCCAAGAGCGCTGCGAAGCGGTCGCTGACCAGGGCAAATGAGGTCGGTGAACATCCGCTCCGCAGGCTGATGTTCCTCAGCCGACTCCCTCCAGCAATGCTGAGGCCCAGACCGTGTCGATGCCGGTCGAAAACTGCGCGTTCCCAGTCGGTCGTGTTCATCCAGCGAGCAATATCGAGCGGATGGCGGCGCTCCGAGTGCTGCGATCGGCGGGTGTCCGTAGCGTTGGACGCGTGTCATGATCGGGCGGGTGCCGACCGCTGAATTCGAGATCTTGACCGATCGGCTCTTGCTGCGCCCGTGGCACAGCTCCGACGCGGACGACTTCGCCGAGATGAACGCGGACGTCGAGGTGATGGCAGATCTCGGTGGGCCGCTCTCGCGAGCAGAGCAATCGGAAGCTGGAACGCTTCCAGCGTTCGTTCCACGACGACGGGATCACCCGCTGGGTGGTGACGGGCAGCGACGGTCGGTTTCTGGGCTACTGCGGGATCGTGAGACAGGCCGAGAATCACCCGGTCGGAGCGCACCACGAGATCGGCTGGCGCCTGACCCGCCCGAGCTGGGGACAGGGCTACGCGACCGAGGCAGCCGTGGCTGCGCTGGCCGACGCGTTTGGTCGCATCGGCTGTGCCGAGGTGCTCGCTTATGCCGCGGCCGACAACGCCCGGTCGCAGGCCGTGATGATCAAGCTCGGGCTCGCCCGCCGCCCGAGTCTGGACTTCAGCCACCACTACGACGGCTTCGGATCGTGGCGAGGTCTCGTCTGGTCTGCGACGCCACTGACAGCGGCCGTTCGATGAAGCGGTGCTGTCGCAGCGCAGCGCGTTCCCGTACACATCGGCGATCCCATCGGTGCCGAACTCGTGCGGGTCGATCGCCTTCGTCGGCGGTGCCGATATGCGTGGTCAGGTCGATGCGGCGGCCCCGTGTCGGAGTCGGCCTACCGTCGCCCCGTGCACATCGAGAGCTTTGCCCTCATCGTCAAGGACTACGACGCCGCCATTCACTTCTTCGTCGAAGCCCTGGGATTTGAGCTCGTCGAGGATTGCCAGGCGACGACCAACGACGGTCGACCGAAGCGATGGGTCGTCGTGCGACCGCCGCTCGCGCAGACCGGGCTGCTGTTGGCCCACGCCGACAGCGAGGAACAAGGGCGCGCCGTCGGTGAGCAATTCGCTGGACGCGTTGGTCTCTTCCTCCGCGTCAACGACTTCGAGATGGCGCGACAAAGCATGCTCAACCAGGGCGTGGAGTTCGTCACCGAGCCCCGCGACGAGCCCTATGGCCGCTTCGCAGTCTTCCTCGACATCGAGGGCAACCGATGGGATCTGCTCGGCCCGCCAAGCGGGTGAGTCCCGAGCTGACGTACTCCCCTCACATTCTCGAGCGCCGGTCTGATCGCGTACGTGCCGCTACGAGCGGTCTGGACCGCCCTCGGGCGGCGTGATTATCGAGTGGCCTCCGTCGGTTCGAAGGCGTGCGACTTCACTGGCGATGCGGCGCTGGCCCTGGAGACCTGACCCGCCAGTCCGGGTGGGCTGTCACATTCGGTGCCGCTGTGTCGTCGAAACAGGTATGAACGACGACCTCGACCTGTCCCATTGCCCGACGTCCGATGTGCACGTCGTTGGAGGCGGCCTCGGTGGCCTCGCGGCTGCTGCGCTCGTTGCACACGCTGGCCGAACCGTGACGGTGCACGAGGGTCGTGGGCGCCTCGGTGGCCGCGGTACAACGGATTGGAAACGCGGTTTCGGCTTCAACCAGGGGCCGCACGCGCTGTACCTCGCCGGGGAGGCCAATCGTGTGCTGCGCTCGCTCGGCGTTCGACCGTCGGGGCGACCGCCGAGCACGAAGGGCGCGTTGATGGTGAACGGTGACGCCGTCGGACTGGCGCCGGGTGGGCCGATGAGCCTGTTGCGCAGCCCGCTGTTGGATTGGAACGACAGACTCGCGCTCGGGAGGGTGATGGGCCGGATCGGTCGGCTTGAGCCCGCCGCTCTTGGGTCCGTGACCGTGAATGAATGGGTCGACGGCTTGAGCACTCGGGCACGCGTGCGCGAGATCGTGCAGACGGTGATCCGGTTGGCGACCTACGCGAATGCGCCGGACGATCTGTCGGCCGAGGTCGCACTGATACAGGTGCAGATGGCACTCGGCGATGGGGTGATGTACCTCGACGGTGGCTGGGCGCAACTGGTCGAGGCGCTCGCCGCTGTGCCCGGCATTCGATTCGTCCAGGACGATCCCATCGTCGAACTTCCCGACGCTCCCACGGTGATCGTGGCGACCGGCGGTCCCCAGGTCGCCACCACGCTGACCGGGGCGAGCTACGACGTCGGCCCGTGCGCCGAGGTGTCCGTGCTCGACGTCGGCCTCGAGCGACCGCCTCGCCACGACGTCATCCTCGGGATCGATCCCCCCATCTACCTGTCGAATCACGGGTTTCCCGACAAGATGACCCCGCCAGGCGGCTCGTCGTTGTCGGTCGCGGAATACCTCACGCCCGAGACGGCGCCGAACCGTGATCGGCTTCGCGCCGTACTCCCCCACGCCGGCGTCGAGCCCGAGTCGATCGTGACCGAGCGGTATCTTCACCGCATGACCGCCGTCAGTGCGATTGCGACTGCCGCGTCGGGCGGGTTGCGCGGTCGTCCCGCCTGCGCCGTGCCCGACCGACCCGGCGTGTACCTCGTGGGCGACTGGGTCGGTCCGCGCGGCCATCTCCTCGACGCCGTGCTGGCGAGCGCCGAAGACGCTGCTACCGCTGCGCTCCAACATCTCGATCGACGGCCGGCGATCCGGTGATGACATGACGCCCACCGGCGCCACCAACGTCTTCGAGGCCGAGCGTGACCGATTGGGACGTCTGGCGTACCGGATGCTCGGCACACCCGACGACGCCGACGACGTCGTACAAGAGGCGTGGCTCCGGTGGCAGCGAACGACGTTCGACGACATCGACAATCCGGCCGCCTGGTTGACGACCGTGACCACGCGCCTCGCGATCGACCGGCTGAAGTCCGCCCGCGTACGTCGCGAGGTCTACGTCGGTCCGTGGCTACCCGAGCCGTTGACGATCGATTCCCTCGGTGCAGCCACCCTTCGGGCCGCGCCAGCCGCATCGTCGACCGATCCAGCGATGCTGGCCATCGGGAGCGAGTCACTCGAACTCGGGCTCCTCCGCGTGTTAGAGACCCTCGGCCCGGTGGAGCGAGCCGTATTCCTGCTCCACGACGTCTTCGGATATCCGTTCGAGCAGATCTCACCGATCATCGACAAGTCGGTCGGCACGACGCGTCAGATCGCCAAGCGTGCGAGGGACCGAGTCCGCTCGGGTCGTCCACGAGTGGACGCCGAACCGGCGGATGTCATGGCGTGGTCCGAGGCGTTCCTGGGCGCCGCCGTCGAGGGCGATCTCGGCGGGCTGATGAACATGCTGACCGACGACGTCGTGCACATCTCCGATGGCGGGGCGGAACGGCACGCAGCACGCCGTCCGGTGGTGGGAGCCGACCGGGTGGCGCGACTTCTCATCAATCTGACGGCGCGCGATTTCGAAGCCGACGACGAAGTCCATTGGATTCGCGTCAACGGGCAGGCCGGCCTCTACGTCGTTCGCAACGGTGAACCCAACCTGCTCTCAGTCGTGAGCTGGCGCGCAGGCAAGGTCGCCGAACTCCTCGCCATCGTCAACCCGGCAAAGCTCGCCCGCTTCCATGAACGCTGGCTGGCAAGGGTCGGATTCGAAGCGCCCGAATGATTCGCTGCTGAACGCCGACCTGGTGATCCACAATCGGGTCCTCTGCGTTCATCTCGCCAAGCTCGACGACTCTCGCATCCGCTGACCACTCATGCTTCTCGGCAGCAGTAGTGACCCTCAGCGAATAGGTGGTCGGCGACGCGCGATCTGGGGCGCACCTGCCCGTCCTCATGTGCCCGTCGAGTGCAACCGGCTCCACGCCCTGTTGTGTGAGATGTTCCCCGGCGGCGCCGACTTCCGTCTCGGCTCGATGACCAGGGTCAACGCGCTCATTGACCGGTTCATTGCGACCAACTCGATGAGCCGCCAACGCCTCGACCTCGCCCACGACCTGATCGACTCGATCAACGACCTGTCGGCGAAGATGAAGGTGTCCAAGCGACGGATCACCGCCGCGGTGAAGGCGTCAGGGACGTCGCTGACCGACATTGTCGGACTCGGGCCGATCACTGCCGCGTTGATCGTGGGCCACACCGGCAACATCGACCGATTCGCCTCTCGGCATCACTACGCCAGCTACAACGGCACGGCCCCGATCGAAGCGTCCTCGGGCGATCGTGTTCGGCACAGGTTGAACCCGCGCGGGAACCGGCAACTGAACTGGGCGATCCAGGTCATCGCGATCAGCCAGCTCCGCCACGACACGATCGGGCGTCGCTACTACGACCGCAAGATCGAGCAAGGCAAGACCTCGAAAGAGGCGCTGCGGGCGTTGAAGCGACGGATCTCCGACACCGCCTACCGACACCTCCTCAACGACGCCCGCCAGCTCCACAGCTGAGCAACAGGTGGGTCCGGGAGGACACCCGGGAACGACTCTGTCTCCAGCGTGACCGGCCTCTCATCCTGAACAGCCCGCTCTTCGAACATGTCACTTCCCGGACCCGTACACCGACCCTACGACCGGCCCCGCCAACCCGGCAAGGGCTGCGACCTCACGCGCCCCGACACCGCCGAAGAACCCCTTGACACCCAAAGAGGCATCGTTACTAGCGAGTGGGTTCGACTGCTCGATCGGCTCGTTGGTATGCGTGGCCTGCCTACTGGGTGGCTCTGAGTGTTCGAGCTCGTAGCGCGATCCACCAAGCTGCCGTAACCCATGCGACTGCCACAGCGAGCAGTCCCCACTCCAGTGGTGTATCGAGATCGTCGAGCCCGACTGCAACTGCCGCGACGGTGCCGAGTGTGAGCGCGCCAGCGACGATGGCGCTGGCGATGGCGAATCTCCGGAGCCGCATGCTGTCCGACGGGGTGGTTCGTACCCGCCAAGCAATGAGCGCTGGTGGGACCGTGACAAGGAGCAGCGGCAGTCCGAAGACGGCGCCAAAGAGCGAAATCGTGAGCACGGCGCCCAACAGAAGGAACGGTGCAACGACGATGAGCAGAGCGAGCGCAGCCCGCCGCGCTAACTGTTCGTCGCTCACGCAATGGGTCTAGCCGAGATCGGATCTCCGAAGGGACCCGGTGCAACGTTTTCGTTCGCCGTCGGCCACGGTCACCCGCGTTCCTGAGCGGCGGAGCGAGCGCCGAGGTGCCTGATTGAGTCGAGGGTGCGTTGCGACGGTTGTCGTCGTCGATGGTGCCGGTCGGTTGACTCTCTAAGGTCGGTCGCAGAAGAACGACCCGAACGATGCCGCTCGGTCGCGATCGCCGCGTTGCGCGCCGATGTGATGCGTGTCGATCGTCCGACAGTGTGACGTGACGTCGGTAGGGCGTCCCTGACGTCGTGAGTCCTCGCTGACCGCGCAGTCAGATCGGGAACAGGGCGGTGGCGAGCGCACTCAACAAGGGGTCAGACGCAGCCACGGCGTGGTCGAGAGCCCGCGCCCGAGATCCGTCGCCTCGACGATCGTCACACGTCGGTCGGGCTTGCGGCCCGACGTCCGGGTGACCAGCCCGTCGTGTTCCGCCCGCGCCAGCAGGTCGCTGATGGTCGCCGGACTGAGCCGCATCGCTGCGGCCAAGGCTGCCGGCCGGGTCCCGCCCGGCTCAGTCGCGAGTACCAGCAGATGGAGCTGGAATCGTCCGGTCGGCACGCCGAACGCCGCGACGTACATGTCCTGCACCTGCTCGCCGCTGGAGGTGAGGCGGGCGAGCCACGCGAGCCGCTGTTCGACGCTGCCGGCCGGGAGCTGCAGCGGGCCGATGTCGTAGCCGGCGGCTCGTACGGGACGTTCCTCGGCGCGACCTACGCGGCGCTGTTCCCCGAGCACGTCGGCCGCATGGTGCTCGACGGCGCGATGGACCCGACGATTGCACTGCAGCAGAACGACCTCCGGCAGGTCGGCGGCTTCCAGCTGGCCTTCGACACCGACCACCGATGACGACCCGAACGACGAAAGCGCACTCGGCGGCGATCCGCTCGGCACCGTCGCCTTGACCGTCGACGGCGACGACGTGTTCACCGGTGACATCACCAGCTGTACCGTCGTGGACCCTGACGTCGCGTTCACGGCGGAGAGCGAGACCGCCGAGCTCGAGGTCGGCACCGATGCCGAGGGCGGCGTCTTCATGACGGTCAGCGGCGCCTACGAGTTCGAGGGCAAGCGCACCGCCGAGTTCGACCCCGACACCGCCGGGTTCGACACGGGCAACGTGACCATCACCGGCACTGGCGCCCAGCCCGACGACTCGACGTCGGCCGGCGACTTCGTCATCACTGCCGAGATCGTCTCGTGCTGATACGACACGGACGCACTGGCCGCTCATCCAATCGGGCCAGAGCCGGGGCACACTCATGATCCAGCCACAGAAGCACTGGCGATCCATTGCGCTCCTGCCCGCCGTCGCAGCCATCGCCGCGTGCGGCGGGGACGACGACACGGCGAAGAGGACGACGGACTCGACGACCCGGTGAGTCGGTCGCTGGCGCGGCCGGCTCACCCGTGTCGAGGCAGCGCGTTGGCACACAATCGGGATGCGCTGGCGTCCGCCGTTTCCTAGCGTCGCAACGGTGCTCAGTTGCACACGTCCGCGTCGAGCTGGGATAGTCTCTCGCCACTTTTCGTGGCGAGGAGGTGAGCAACTGCGCAGAGATTGGCTGAACGCCACGATCCGTTCGATCGTTCGCGGCGACGGGCGGGTGGCCGTGCTCGTCGGGCCGCCGGGCATCGGTAAGTCGACGGTGCTCGGACGCTGGGCGCTCAGGGTCGATCACGTGGTGGTCCGATGTCTGCCGGCCTTCACCTCGTTGGCGTACCGGCCGCTGTCGCACGCGCTGGGCCATCCGCTGAGTGGGACGATCGACGACGTCGCGAGCGACGTCATGTCGGTGATCGGCGATCGCGCGCTCGCCGTCGAGGACGTCCACTGGGCCGACCCGTCGACCCTCGCCGTCCTCGGAGAGCTCATCGGTCGGATTCCGATGGTCGTCACGACGCGTCCCCGTCCCCGTTCGGTTCTCGGCCGATGGTGGACGAGCTCGTGATCCCGCCGCTCGGAGCGACCGAGTGTGCCGAACTGGCACGACGGCTGCACCCCGACCTGTCAGCGGCGCAGCACGGGGCGTTGATCGATGCCGCCGCGGGGAACCCGCTCCTGATCGAGTACCTCGCGCTCGACGGGGACGTGTCGGCGAGCGTCCGGGACGCAGTGATGGACAGGATCGCCTCGTTGCCCGACGATGTCGTGGACGAACTGGGTCGACTCGCTCTCCTGGAAGGGCTGCCGGCTGCCACGGATCTGATGCAGCCGCTCGTCGCGCTCGGTGGGGGTCTGACGTTCGAGACCGACGACGGCAGGATCTGGTTCTCCCACGAGCTGCTCGGGAGTTCCGTTCGGAGTGCCCTCGGCGCAGATCGACTCGATCGGCTCCGACGCGAGCTCGTGACACAGCTGCCGCCCGCCGAGGCCTGTCGGCACCTGCTCGAGTTGGGTGAGCGCACCGAGGCAGCGCGCATGGCCTGCGTGGCGGCGGCGGGGTCCGACCCGACGACGCGGGCCGATCTGCTGGCGCTGGCCGTGGATGCGCTCGGCGACGAAGCGTCCACGCAGCTGCTGCTCGGCGCCGCTGCTGCGGCGATCGATGCGCACCGATCCGACGATGCGCGGCGATTCGCGACCGCCGTCCGCGGTGACGACGCAGCGATGGCGGCTGCCGGGCTCCGACTCGCCCGCGCGGCGTGGCTCGACGGGGACGCGCGCCGGGCGGCCGGCTACGTCGCGGACGCCCTGACCCGCGTCCGCGGCACGGACACCGGCATCGAGTCCGAGCTCCTGGTCGAGCAAGCCTTCATCGCTGTGCGGCACCGAGTCGGGGACCCCGAGATCGTGGAGCTCGCAGACGCCGCGGTGGAGGTGGTGACACGATCGGGTTCGGGTCGGGCGAGGGCCTTGAACACCGCCGGCCTCGCCCGATCCCACATCGGTCGATCCGGTTGGCGCGAGCTGTTCGAGAAAGCAGCTCGAGCCGCCGCCGAGGAAGGCGACGGCGAGGAGCTGATGGGCGCGAAGTACTGGCTGCTGAGCGCGCTCGGGTTCTACGGACCGATGCCGGACGCGATCGCTGTCGGTGCGGAGATGATCGACGACACCTCGCGCATCGGGGCGCGCCGGTGGTACCACCATTTCCTCGGGGCGCATCTCGTCCATCTCAGCAGCCGTGGTGACGTGCCCAGGCGCCGGGTCGCCGAGGCGCACGCGATGCTTCTCGAAGCACCTCGCTTTCGCAACCGCGCTCAGGTCGAACTCGCACTCGTCGCTGCCCACCTCGACAGCGGCGAGATCGAGGAGTGCCTGCGGCTCGTCGCGGCCGGAGACGCCATGGCCCGTGGAGGCGAGGACCTCGCGCTGCTCGCGTGCGCTCGCTGCGAGATCGCGCTCGCCACTCGGGACGTCGTCGCCATGAACTCGGCGCTCGGGACGATCCGGGAATCCGGCGTCGCGTTCTTCGGTCTGAACGCCGTGGCGGAAAGCGCCGCGATACATCTCGCGCTCGGCTGCCCCGGACTGGTCGAGCCGCCGACCGCCGTCACGACGCTGACCCCGGTCCTCGACGTGGTCCGGATCGAACGCGAGGCGCTCGACCGGCAGTTGGCCGGCGACATCGAAGGAGCGCTCGACGCGTGCCGCGACGCCGCCGAGGAATGGTTCGGTCGTGGTCTGGACCGGTTCGGTCGTCGCGCCCGCCTCGCCGAGGTCGAGATCGTGCTGGGCGCCGGTGACCTTGATCGCGCCGAGCGGCTGCTGGGCTCGCTCGATCGGTCTCCGCCCGACGTGACGAGCAGACGTCGGGTGTTCCTCGTCGCCGAGATCGGGCGGCGGCGAGCCCGTGCATTGCTCACCCCGCGGGAGCTGCAGGTGCTCGAGCTCGTCGGCCAAGGACTCACGAGCCGCCAGATCGCCGCCGACCTCGGCATCGGGGCATCGACCGTCGACAGCCACGTCGATGCAGCGCGACGTCGGCTCGGGGCTCGCACACGGGTCCATGCAGCTTCCATGATCCGGGGCTGACGACACGGCTCGGACCGGCTTCGACCATGGCGACCGAGTCCCGTCGTTCGCCCACTGCGCGGCCGCTGCCGTGGGCGCTACGCCGAGCGTGCGCCCCGCGCGACGACCGAGCGGCGAGGCGCGCTCCGCGGGGACAGCTGACGCCGACGGGCGGCGTGCGACGCCGGCAGTGGCGCCGGAAGTGCGCGTCCGAGACGGGATCCAGTCCGCGATCCGTG
Organism: Ilumatobacteraceae bacterium; assembly: GCA_963825565.1. Lineage (GTDB taxonomy): Bacteria > Actinomycetota > Acidimicrobiia > Acidimicrobiales > Ilumatobacteraceae > JBFGCT01. The sequence continues at coordinate 221,395 of CAWGTW010000013.1, read as the reverse complement.
GCGGTCTCGGTGCCAGTTCGGGGATCCGCAGTCGCCCGAGCTCGTCGACGAGGTCGGTTGCGAAGCGCCGAACCGGTTCTGTGTCGGCGCGCGCACACGTGAACTGTCACGGCGCGGAACGACGGGCCGGTCGATCTGTCGGACGATGAGGTCACCACCGAGATCCGCTCGGAGCCAACAGGAGGACCCTGACATGAACCGCATTCTGAGCACCGTCACCCGCCCCGGCCGCACCATCGCCATGTTCATCGCTGCGACGCTCGCCGCGATCATCCTCGTCACCGGACTGGGCGCACCGGTCAGCGCCGGGTCGGCCACGACCTACGCCTCGACGCCGTACAACCAGATGTGGCATCGCGGGACCGTCCAGTTCTACAACACGAACCAGAAGTTCGACATGGCCATCAGCTTCAACGACGTCGCCGGGGACGCCTACTGCACGCAGCTGCGGGTGAAGGCCTACGCCTCGAACGGCTCGGTGACGCTCTTCAACATGGTGTCGGTCTGCGGAGGCCGGTCCGCGACGTGGCGTGACACGATCACGGCGGCCACGGGCGCTCGGCTCACCAAGATCGAGATCTGGACCGTTCGGGCCGACGGGGGCGCACGCAGCTACGTGTGGGCGTTCACCCCCTGAGGGCGCCTCGCAGGCTTCGGCCGACATCGACCCCGGGCTCGAGCCCGGGGTCGATGCGCGTCTCGACACGGACCAGCGTGAACCGTGGCAACCACCACCGCTTCGCCGACGCACCGCGCGTGGCATGGGCTGTCGGCCGGTGTGTCGGTAGCTCGGGCGTCGGTACGTCCGGTTGGTTCTTGCGATGTCGCTCGCGCGGGTGGACCGTCCGGCGTCGATCAGCCCGTCCGGGAGCCGGATCCCGACCATCTCGCAACGGCGGCTGCGGTGGTCTCCACGCCGAGCGCTCGCCGTGCGACGGCCAGCCGACGATGTGCGCTCCGGAGGGAGAGATGACACCGCCGGGCCGCCTCAGCGGTCGTCGCTCCGGCCGCGAGCGTGTCCAGCAGCGGGCCCCAGTCCGAGCGCTCGGCCCTCGAGTCGGCCGGGTGCCACATGTGGATCCGGAGACGGCGGACATCGTCGATGAAGGCGTTGGCACGCTTCGGGTCGACGTCGACGATCACGTCGGCACCCCGAAGTGCGGCATCGAGCAGTGCGGCGTGCATCGCCGGGTCGGTGGGTGTGCCGACGCAGAGGGCTCCGGCGAGCGACCACGGAGTCTCGGGGACGGGGAGCGGGAGCGCGCTGCGGTCGGCGATGAACTCCGCGAGCTGCGGATCGGACCGGAGCGCGACCGCGACGCTGTCCGGGTGGGGTCGGATCTCGGTTCGGTCGTGCTCGACTGTGGGCTGGCATCGGCGTGGCGCTCGAGGATGTGGCGGCGGGGACCATAGCAGGGCGGTTCGCGGCGAACGAGCCGGGGCAGACGATCGAACTCGCCGCCCCGGGCTCGGTGTCGGCGGATCAACCGATGGGGCCGGGCGGCACGTACGTCCAGCACGAGTCGGCCGGCCTGGCGTCAGTGCTCGTCAGCGCTCGAGCGTCCCCTGCCATTGGCCGGTGTAGCCGAGGTACGGCGGCAGCGCCATGTACTCGTCGAAGTCCGCGAGGTCGGTGCCGTAGGAGCAGAACCCTTCGGCGGCGGCAGTCACGTCGTTCTGGTACGCCAACTCCGTGACCAGGTAGACGCCGTCACGGATCTCGGCGGCCGTCGGCGTCAGGGTGACCTCGAACGTCTGGGTAATTCTGCCGGTGACCTCGGGCGCACTGCCGTCGTCGGGGACGTACGAGCAGTCGCCGTCGCCCGGTTCCTCGACGACGGGGATCGATGCTCGGTACACCAAGCCGTCGAAGAGGTAGCGGGCGCCCGACTGGCTGACGAGGGCGCATGGTCCGGCATCGCAGTCGTACGAGAGATCGATGGACAGCTCGTCGTCGACGAAGCCGATGTCGGCCTCGGACGCATCCGGACCGCAGTAGCTGGTGCACGTGATCGACACGATCGTGCGCGACCCGGTGAGGCTCCCGACCATCGAGGCGTAGGCGGGCCCGTGCGCCTCGTACACCTCGGCGGCGGACGCGAACCCGCTCGACGCGTCTCGTTCGGCGTTGTCGAGCAGCCAGCCGTCGGGGAACGCGGCGTCCCACGGCACGGGCACCGGGTCGTCGGCGCCGTCGTCGTCGACGGTCAGCGCCGCCGGCGCCACCAGCTCCACCGACGTGCCGTCGGCGACTTCGATCCGAAGGCGTCCCTCGACGACCGTGAACGTGCACGACGCCTCGGTGGCGCACGCGACCGAGAATGCCGTTCCCTGCACGACCGCCGTCGCCACCGAGGTCTCCACGGCGAAGCTGCCGCCCTCGCCGAGGCTCTCGACGCGGTGCCAGGTGCGGCCGACGCCCATCCGCGTGCGGACCGTCGACTCGGCGACGTCGTCGGCGAGTTCGAGGATCTCGAACTGGGTGTCCACGTCGAGTCGGGTGAACGACCCGTCGAAATAGGCGATCTCCGCGAATCCGGTGCGATCGGTGCGGACCGTGTCGCCGACTGCGACCGGCTGTGGATCCGTGACCGGCGAGAACACGGTCGCCGCTCCGAGCTGGGCGTCGACTGCCGGCTCGATCGAGATGGCATCGGCGACCGGCGTCGCCGGCGGGACCGTCGTGCTCGTCGTGGTCGTCTCCGCGACGGACTCCTCGGGTGCCTCGCTCGTCGCCGTGCTCACCGCCGACGACCTGTCGGACGAATCTGCCGACGATCCGTCGTCGGACCCTCCGCCGCACGCGGTCATCAACATGCCCGCCACCACGACCGTCACCATGCCACGCATCTGTCCGCCTTCCGTCGGCCGAATCCGACCGTTCCGAACCCGTCACCTGTCTTCGGGTGTGCCGGAGCGCATCGTAGGCGACGAGACATGACCCTCACCTCCCCAATCCGTGCCAATCGCATGCGACGACGCCATGTCTGACGAGCCGCCTACCTCCGCACCGCTGCCGCGGCTGCGCACGACGTCCGTCGATGCGCGTGCAGTGCATCGGCGACTCGGCGCATCGAGCCGACCGCCGCGGCGACGATCGCATCTCACGCGCCGCGAGGCGGCCCGCCGGACGAGCGTGCCGACAGCGCTGCCAGGACGGTGCGGGCCTGCCACGGAGCGATGCGGGGATGGGCCCCTCGGATTCGTGCGAGGTGCCCGGTCACGACCGGCGCGGCGAAGCTGTTGCCGGTGGCGACGACCCGGCCGGTCGCTCCCCACTCGATCTCGACGTCGATCCCCGATGCGGCCCACTCCGACGGCCCGTCCGGGTTGTGGAGGATCCGTTCGCGGTCCCGGCCGGGCGCACAGGCCACGGAGAACACGCCGGCGAACTCGCTCGGGATGGTGACCTTGCGGACGTTGTTCATCGCCGACACCAGGAGCGTCCGCTTCCACGATGCCTGGTCGACGAGGTCGTGGAACGTCTCGAAGTAGCGCTCGTTGCTGGTCGACAAGCTGAGGTTGACGACGTCGAAACCCTGTTCGATGCACCAGTCGAGTCCGTGGGCGAACGTGAGCGCCTGACCCTTCAGGCTGGCGTTGAGCACACGGACACTCACGATCTCGACCTCGGGGGCGAGCGACCGGACGATGGCGGCGCAGGCGGTGCCGTGGCCCGTGAGGTCGTCGTGGTCGCACTCGGTCACGGTGACCTCGCCGTCGGCGTCGCGCTCGACGACCACGCTGCGCTCGATCGCGCCGACCGCAGGTACCGGGGCGACACCCGAGTCGACGATCGCGACCCGTACGCCTCGTCCGGAGCCGTCACCGTACGCCCACTCGCGGGTGATCGGCGCCTCGAGTCGTAGCGGCGGCGGCGGTGGTGGCCCGTCGCCGGCGAACGGCTCCGACCAGGCGGGGAGCAGGTCGCCGTCATTGCCGTCGCTCATCGGGCGAGCGCCTCCAGCACGGCGAGGACCGCAGCGCGGGCGCGGCCTTCCAGCGCGGCGATGCGGGTGGCCAGCGCGTCGACGTCGTCATCGGCGTCGCCACCGACGAGGTGGGTGGCGACGTCCGCGAACCTCCCGGCGACGGCGAGGGCGTCGACGTCGCCCAGTGCGGCGGGTGCGCGGTCGAGCACCGACAGCACGCCGGCCACGTCACCGCTGGTGTCGAGGATCGGGACCAGCAGCATCGCCGCAGGCACGTAGCCGGTCCGTTCGGCGACGTCGCGGGCGAACCGCGGATCGGACTCGACCCGACCGATCGCGAGCGACTGCCCCGATGCGGCAACGAAGCTCGCCAGTCCCCGTCCTCCCGTGAGCACCGTGCCGACGATCTCGTCGGCACCTGCGCCGTCCGACGCGACGTACCGCAACCCCTCGTCGGTGACGACCGAGATCGACACCGCGGCGGCGCCGGTGACGGCACGCGCCGCGGCGCAGACGGCGGTCAACCCGGAGGTGTTCATGCGGTGCTCCTCTCGACGAGGTGTGGGTGGGTGCGGCCGAGGCGGCGGCCGACACCGCGGGCGAGCGGGTCGGGCGGAGTGGCGCCGCCGAGCGCGACGTCGACGAAGACCGATCCGTCGATCCGGACCAGCTCGGCGTCGGTGAGTGCGGTGACCGTTGCCGTGCGCGGGATGCGGCGTAGCAGCCCGATCTCGCCGAACAGGTCGTCGGCTACGAGCTCGGGGATCGGTTGCGCGGCGGTCGAGACGGTCACGGCCAGGCGTCCGCTGCGGACGACGTAGAGGTCGTCGGGGCGGTCGCCCTCACGGAGCACGACCGTGCCGGCCGGGACCTCGACGTCGCTCGAAGCACGCGCGAGCCGTTCGAGCGCCGCGGGTTCGAACGCGGCGAGCTCGTCGATCGTCGCGAACCACTCGGTCGTCGACCGCAGCTCGCGCCGACGGACCTCGAGCCGGGCGGCGAGGGCGACGAGCATCGGCGTGACCGTAGCGCTGACGCTGACGCCGACGAGGCCGACCGTGCCCAGCGCGACGCCGATCCCGATCGACGCCGCGAGCACCGACGCCACCACCGAGCCACCGACCTCACCCAGCGCGCTGAGCGCGTCCTGCACGGCGTAGACCCGACCCAGGACGTCGTCGGCGACGGCTCGTTGCAGCAGCGTGATCATCGTGACCTCGAAGACGATGGCGCCGGCGCCGTCGATCGCCACGAGCAGCAGGGCGGCCGGGCGCGAATCGACCAGCGCCAGTGCGGCGAGCGCGGATCCGCTGACGACGCCGGACAGGCCGGCCAACCAGCCGATCCGGGCCGACGATCCGAGCTTGCCGGTGAAGGGAGCGATGAGGAGCCCGCCGAGGCCGGCGGCGCCCATCAGCACGCCGACGCCCTCGGGCCCGAGGCCGAGCCGGTCACCGGCGACGAGCACGAACAGGACCTGCTCGGCGCCGAACATGAACAGCACGGTCATGACGAGGACGACGAGTGCGGCCACGCCTCGGTCGTTCGCCACCACCCGGAAGCCGGCGACCACGTCACGCACGATGCCCGACTCCTCCGTCGGCTCGGATCCGTCGTCGACGTCGACGACATCGGCGACGGCGCGTCGGCCGCCACCGGCCTGACCGATCCGGGCGACCATCGCCGCGGACGCGAGGAACGTCGCGGCGTCGATCGCCACGACGATCGCCGGGTCGATCACGGCGACCAGTGCGGCGCCCAGCGCCGGGCCGACGAAGAACGACAGCTGGGCGAGGCTCGTCTCGGCCGCGTTGGCGGCGGCGAGGTCGTCCTCGGTGACGAGGAACGGGGTCGCCGCGACGAGCGTCGGGCGGTACATCGTGCCGCACACCGCCGACATCCCGACGAGCACGACGGCGGCGAGCCGCGGTCCGTCGACGGCGATGAGGATCGCCATCGCGGTGAAGATGCCCGCCCGGACGAGATCGATGGTGACCAGCAGTCGCCGTCGGTCGAAGCGGTCGGCGATCGCCCCGCCGATCGGCCCGAACGTGACGTACGGGACGAGCCGGACGATCAGGACGGCGGCCACCCATCCGGCGCCCTCGCTCGCGTCCCCCTCGCCCACGAGGAAGACGACGAGGGCCACCCAGTAGAGGAGGTCGCCGGCGAGCGAGATCCCCACACTGCCGAGCAGCCATCGCCAGCGTCGGTGCCGCCACGCCGACCGGAACCCGGTGGCGGGCTTCGTGCCTTCGGTCATCCGATCGTCTCCCGGACGCGCCGATGCGGCCGGCGCCTCGCCGGCCGCATCGGGCTCATGTGCTCAGGGCCTGCCCTTGGCGATATGACCCTCGGTGTCGTCCTCGCCGGCCGGGGCGAGGCCACCCGCGCCCCGGATCATCTCCGGCTCGACCCCGCCGGCCCGCTCGTCCTTCGGGATGTACAGATGCCCCTCGGTGTCGGCGTCGCGGACCAGGTCACCCTCGTCGGCACCGTCCAGCCTGTGGGCCCTGAAGCCATGGCCTTCGGTGTCGGCGTCGTCGAGATGGCTGGCCCGGGCGCCGTGCCCCTCGGTGTCGTCGGTGCCGCCGTCGCGGCCGACCTTGGCCGCCCGCCCGGACTTGAGTGCGTGGCCTTCGGTGTCGGCCTCGCCGACCAGATCGCCCTCGTCGGCGTCGTCGACGAAGCGTACTCGGGGCATGTGCCCCTCGGTGTCGTCGGTGCCGTCGTCGCGGCCGGGCTTGGCGGCCCGAATGGCGTGGCCCTCGGTGTCGGCGGTGCCGGCGTCGCGGCCGACCCTGACCGCCCGCCCGGACTTGAATGCGTGGCCCTCGGTGTCGTCGTTGGTGTCGTCGATGTCGTGCTCGGTGTTCATGGTGCTGTTCCCTTCGTGGTGGCCGCTGCTGCGGTCGTTGTCGTTGTCGTCATGGTGCGCCCGATCGGCGACCCGGACCGTTCTGGCGCCGACACTCGTTGTGTGCCCGCGCGCACACTCGCTGGTGGTGTGGTGCATCTTCCCCGAGTCGGCCGACACGTGCCATCCCGATTTCGTGCCAACACGCAGCGCCGAGGGCGCCGTGAAGCCGCCCCTCCACGGCCGCGGGACGCGCGAGTCGGTCACGCGGCGCTCGGCCGACGGGCGTGTTGGCACGGTTTGGGGAGGTACCGGTGTCCGTTGGCGCGTACCTTTCGGTCCAGCGATTCTCGGCGAGCGGAGCCGAGGGCAGGAGCGTGTGGTCCGAGGGCCACAGGAGGCGAGCGATGAAGCAGCTGGCGTGGGTGGCGTTGGTGGTGGCCTGCGGGGGTTCTGACGATTCGCCGTCGGCCGAGCCGTCGTCGGTCGCGGAGCCGACCTCGGAGGAGGCGGCGTCGTCCGACGGCGGGTCCGAGGTCGAGTCGTCGACGACGGTGGCGGCGACGACGTCCACGACGACGACGGTGGTGCCGGTGCCGGTGCCGGTGGCGGATGCGATCTCGATCGAGGCGGCGGTGGACGTGCGGTTGGGGTCGGCGACGGTGTTCTCGCCGGTGGAGGATCCGACGCCGGTGGCGACGGGTGACACGGTGCGTACGGACAGCTCGGGGTTCGCGGAGATCGCCTATTTCGACGGGTCACGGACGCGTCTGGACGTGGACACCGAGTTTGAGGTGCTCGAGTTGGCCGATGGTGTGAGTGGGTCGGTCGTCAGGACGCGGATGGGTCTTGGTCGGACGTGGCATCGGGTGGAGTCGTTGGGTGAGGGTGGTGAGTTCTCCGTCGAGACGTCGGTCGCGACCGCGGTGGTGCAAGGGACCACGTTCTCGGTCGGGTGCGTCTCCGAGGACGTCTGCACGTTCATGGTGGTCGAGGGGGTGGTCAGGGTCGATCTGTCGGACGGGACATCCATCGAACTGGTTGCGCCGCAGGCCGTGACGGTCGACGCGAAGGATCCGGAGCCGCCGGTGCCGGTGCCGGTGCCCTTCGACGGTGCGTTCGGGGACGACTGGCTGTTCGACAACGCGGGCCGTGACGTCGATTCCGGTTTCACGCCGGCAGCCGAGGTCTACCGGGGGTACGGCCCGTCCTACGGTTCCATCTCCGGCACCTTCACCGGCACTCGGACGATCACCAGCCTCGACTGTGTGACCGTCTGCGAGGCGCCGATCGTGGGCGATGTCGCGGATCGCTCGTACACCTTCGAGATCGACTGCTCCGCCGGTGTTCCCTGCACCGGCGCGATCGACACCGAGTTTCGTTCCTTCGACGGTGATGCGCGTAGGAACGTGCCCGTCGTGTTCGACGGAACGTCGTACCGATGGGAGGTCGATCTCGAGAACGCACGGTGCTTCTTCGACAACGACGGCGATGGGACCTACGACTCGTCATCCGGCAGGTTGACCACGCACATCGAGTGGGTGATGACCCCGACCGCCGCCGAGATCGTCGAGGGTCGCTGGGTGGTCACTGCGATGTCGGACGACGAGGCCGGCCGATCGACCAACACCGTCACCGACCCGGCGACTGCGGCGACGACTTCTACGCCGGGGACACGTCACGCACCCTCATCGAGGTCACTCGGCAGTCGTGATCCACCGCAGGGTTCGGCACCGGGAGCGGCGCCGCTGGAGGGTCCAGCTGGCCGTCGCCGCGGCCTGCGTCGGGATCGGTGTCGCCGGCCTCGTCACCGATCGGCTCGACGCGGTCCAGACCCGGTGGGAGGACAGCCTCCAGCCCGGCGTCGACGCGAGCCGGGATCCCGAGATCGTGGTGGTCGCGTTCGACCGCGCCACGATCGCTGCCCTCGGCACCGGATGGCCGGTCCCCCGCGACGCACACGCAGCACTGATCGACATCATCGGCCGGGGGGCGCCACGGGTGATCGTGTACGACGTGCTGTTCGCGAGGGAACAGGACGGCGACGACGACCTCGCGGGCGCGCTCGCCTCCCAGCCGACGGTCATCGCCGAGGCGCTCACGTTGCGTCGCGCCGACGGACCCTTCGTCGCCGAATCGGCCGTCCGGCCGACCGCCGCCCTCGCCGACGCCGCCACCGCCGTCGGTCACGCGAACGTGACCCTCGCCGCCGACACCGGCGTCGTCCGCTCGCTTCCCGTGTACGCGGTCGACCCGCGCGGCGTGCCGATCCCGTCGCTGGCACTCGTCGCAGTCGCGGTCGCCGACGGCGCAAGCGTCGTCCCGGTCGAGCGGCCCGACGGAGTCCAGATCGGGAACCGTCTCGTCCCGGCCGAGCGGGGTGAGCTCGCGATCAACTGGAGCGCGGCACTCGGAGTCGACGACGTGACGCCGGCGATCGACGTGCTGACCGGCGCGGTCGATCCCGCCCGTTTCGAGGACGCCGTCGTCCTCGTCGGAGCCACTGAGCCGACGCTCGGCGACACCCATCTCGTCCCCGTCGACCGCAGCGGATCGACTGCGGGGATCCTGGTGCTCGCGAACGCCGTCAACACGATGCTGACGAGCGGGTACCTGTCGACTCCCGGCTTGGCCCTGCGGGTGATCGCCGTGGTCGTGGTCGCCGGGCTGGCCGGACTCCTCTTCGCCCGCTGGCGTCTCGGCCTCGCCACCGTGCTCGCCGTCGCCGTCACGGCTGCGTACGTCGCGTTCGTGACCTGGCGCTTCCACGCGGCCGGTGAGCGCTGGAACCTCGTGTGGCCGGTCGTCACGACGGTGCTCGTCGGCGTCGCGCTGTCGGCGGTGCGGTACGTCGACGAGATCCGACACCGGCGTCGGGCGTGGTCGTTGTTCGCAACGTACGTGCCGGCGGCCGTCGTCGACGAGCTCGCCGATCCGACGCGACTCCGCCGGGTCGAGAGCGGAGAGCGGACGGTCGTCACCGTGCTGTTCTGCGACCTCAGAGGGTTCACCCCGATCGCCGCGGAGCTCGACCCGGCCGACGTCCGACGGCTCCTCGACCACTACTACGAGTACGCCGTCGCCATCATCCACCGTCATCTCGGGACCGTCATGCAGTTCGTGGGCGACGAGGTGTTCGCCGTGTTCGGCGCGCCGACGTCGATGGACGACAGCGCCGCCGCTGCGCTCGCGACCGCGTGCGAGCTGCAGGACCGGATCGACGAGCTCGATCGCACCCTGGCCGGCGACGTGCTGCCGTCGATCCGGTTCGGCATCGGAGTTCACCGTGGATCAGTGACGACCGCACACGTCGGTACGAGCGATCGGCGTCAGTACAGCGCGATCGGCGACACCGTCAACGTCGGCAGTCGGCTCTGCGGCGCAGCCGGAGCCGGTGAGATCGTGGCATCGGTGGTGGTGATCGACGAGTGCGCCGTCGCGTCGGGATTCGTGTCGGCCGGTGCGATCGAGCTCAAGGGCGTCCAGATGCCGATGCCGATCGCACGGCGATCCGGACGCGATGCGGACAAGATCGCCGCAGCGGCAGCAGACCCGGATGAGGCCACGACGTAGCGCTCGTCGGGCGGGACGGAATCAGCCGAGCCGCTCGAGGTCGACGACGACGATCCGTCCGCGGGCCAACTCGATCAGACCTTCGGCTTCGAGCTGCTTCAGGACCCGGTTGGCCGTCGGTCGGGTGGTGCCCGCCATCGATGCGATGTCGTCCTGCTTCAGTGGGACCTCGATCGGTCCCGGTCCGGAGCCGTACATCGCGGCGACCTCGACGAGTCGGCGGACGACCCGACGGTCGGCGGGCACGTACAACGCGTCGGTCAGTTGGGCGGTCAGGCGCCGCACCTGCGCTCCGAGGACCTCGACGACGAATCGCTCAGCGCGCGGATTCGTCGCCAGCAACTCGTCGAATTCGCGCCGATGGAGCGCCCGGGTCTCCACGACGTCGAGCGCAACAGCGCTCGCCGTTCGCCGAGCCTCGACATCGACGAGTGCCTGTTCGCCGAACATCGCCTGGGGGCCGAGAACGGTCAACGTGGCGACGTCCCCGAGCGAGGTCGTCGTGCGGATCGCGACGTGCCCCTTGTCGATGACGTGCAGCGTGTCGCCGGGGTCCCCCTCGTGGAACAAGGTGTCGCCTCGTCGATATCGACGCCGCGCCATCTTCGACAGCAGCGCTCGCCGGTCATCCGGCGCGAGTTGGTCGAGCAGTCCTCCCTGCACCAGCGGGACGCTACTCCTCGTGTGCCGTGAACTCGCACGACGCCACCGACCCCGACGGGACTCCGCTCGACGAACTCGTCGAGCGCGGCATTGCCGAGAATCGATCGGCCGTGATCCGACGCGGCGTCCACCACCTTGCCGAGTCGGTACGGCGAGCCACGGTCGGCGCCGCCATTGCAGTGTCCTACCGCGAGCGGCCCCAGACGCCCGAGGACGACGACCTCGCCATGGCCAGCGCGATCGCGATGACCGAGGCCGAGCCGTGGTAGCCCAGGCAGAGCTGTGGCTGATGGAGACACCCAACCAGAAGCGGCGTCCCGTCCTCGTCGTCTCCCGGGACGAATCCATCCCAGTCCTCAACAACATCCTGGTCGCACCCGTGACGAGCACACTTCGAGACATCCCGACGTGCATCCCCGTCGGACCCGAACACGGCATCGACCACGACAGCGTGGCCACCTTCGACAACCTCGCCGCCGTCCCCAAGTCCGTCCTCACGAGACGGCTCGGCCGACTGGGCACCGGCGGACGACGACAGATCTGCGAAGCGCTCGACGCCCTTGCCAACTGCTGAACAGGTCGGGCCGCATCCCGTGCCTCAGGCGTGCCTCACGCACGGGACAACAGAGGACAGCACCGGGCACCTCCAGCAGTTCGCCACAGGCGCGAATCACCAGCACAACGCACGTTTCCCCAGTTCACAGCCCTACCGGCCGTTCGAGCGACTTCCTACACAGGCCTCACGCCTGGCGGATCCGAACTTCGCCGGTGATGCCGAGGCACCGCACCAGGACGATGACGACCGTGATGCCGCAGCGTCACGCTTGGGGGATGACCGAGTGGGGGCAAGGCTGCATGTCGGGATTCTGCGTGACCAAGTCTGGTGCAGGATGTGACGCACACGTGCCCCTGTGAAGCTCGCGGGCCCCAGTCCCGCCACCCAGGTGCGATGCCATCACCACGTCGACGACGCCCGAACTCCTAGCCTGGCTCCTGATGCCGACTCGATCAGCAACCGGGACGGACCTCGGCGGGGGGAACCCTGCATTCAGCGAGAAGATCCAACGCGAGTACCTGTCGGGCGCCATCTCGGCCCCGACGACCATGTCGATCGGTGGGATCACCGTCAAGACGATCGTGCTGCTCATCGTGCTCGTTGCCGCTGGGGCGTGGGGGTGGGCGTCAGCGACCGAGCCGGTGGCAGTCGATCTCGGCACCGGGTACGCGAACACCACGGTGACGATTCCGGGCGGGTTCTGGCTGGCAGCGTTCGGTTCCGTGTTCGTCGGCATCATGGTCGCCGTGCAACCCCGCCGAGCGGCGCTCCTCGGTGTGATCTACGCGGCCCTGGAGGGGTACCTGCTCGGTGCGATCTCTGCGATGTTCGATGCCCAGACCGAGGGCATCGTCGGAGCCGCGATCATCGGAACCGTCTGCGTCTTCTTCGCCGCGCTGGCGTTGTATGCCCTGCGCATCATTCGACCGACGAACAAGATGGCCTTCGGGGTCACGGCAGCGATCATCGGACTCGCCTTGCTCTACATCTTCGTCTTCATCCTGTCGATCTTCGACTGGAGCTGGCTCTACAGCGACAGCTTCCGCACGATCGGCCTCATCGTCACCGTGATCTCCGTGGTCCTCGCAGCGCTGAGCCTCACATTGAACTTCGCCGCGATCGAGGCAGGTGTCGAGGCTGGTGCTCCCAAGTTCATGGAGTGGTACTGCGCCTACGGGCTCACGGTGACGATCGTCTGGCTCTACATGGAACTCCTGCGTCTCCTCGCCCTGCTGAGCATGAGACGCAACAACTGACGTACGAGACCCCGCCGCACCGGTAGCGCGAACCCCGAGGAGGGCTCGACGAGCTAGGTGGATCGTTTACGAACGGGTGGCGGCACCCAGATGTGGTCGAGGACCGTTTGGTCGGGTACGTAGAGGCGGAGCGCGAGTCGGAACGGTCCTTCTGGTGCGGGTAGCCAGTTGGGTTCTTCGTCGGGGGCGGGCCGCTCCTGCTGGAGGTAGATCGTGACCGATCCGTCCGCACCGTGCACGAGTTCGTCGCGGTCGCCGAGCGCGTACCGGTCGAGTTCGTTCGCGACGAGATAGGACTCGGCGTCGTACATGGTGAGCGACCAGAAGGCGTGCGCGGGTGGGATCTCGTCCGCGGGAAAGGTGAGTGTGTAGTGCTGGGACCCTGTCAGTGTGTTGCCGTCGCCGTCGACCACGGTCGTGGGGTAGAACGCGTCCTCGACGAGGTTGCCGCCGACACCGACCAGCGACCATGCGGCCCTGACCGGGTGTGTGGCGTAGCGGCCCATGTCGTAGGCGAGCGACCAGCCGTTCACCATCTCGCCGAGCTGTTGCGCGGTCGCCATCATCTGTTGGACGCCGTCGTGGTGCCCGGCCGTGATCGCTTCGGCGGCATCGGGTGGCCACTGGGCCAGGTCGAACGGTTGCCCGGCTCCGATCCCGAGTGGTTCGAGCGCGGCGAGCGCGTCGGCGTCGGCGGGGTAGGCGGGGTTGTCGACCAGCAGCGCGTTGAGCCGCTGGAAGAACGCTTGGGCGCCGAGCCCGAGGAACTGCGCGTTGACGAGTGTGTCGGCGTCCACTCCCTCCTTGACGGGCGTGTGCGCCGGCGGCTCGTAACCGGTTCCCCACTTCGACAGCGGACACAGCCGGTACTGGTCCTGCAACTCGTTCACGGTCGCGTAGTCGTCGGGGCCGGTGCAATAGGTTCGTCCACCGATCATCGCGATCCGTGTCGGACACGCGATCAGTTCCATCCCGTCGGGGACGTCGCCGTCCCACGTCGGCCCTGCGATCAGGAAGTCGCCACGCTGGCCGCCACGCGTGCGAGAACCCGGAGCGCCGGGAATGCCGTTCCAGGCATCGATGACCTGCATGATCCAGTACCGCTCACCCATGTCCGGCACCGACATCACCGTCGGTTCGTCGCCGAGATCGAGCACCGCGAACGAATACAGGTTGTCGACGTTGAAGCCGACGACCGACCGATTCGACGCATCGACGAATGCCCGAGCATGCGCAAACCGACCGACAGGTGCGCGAAGACCGACCGGCTCGGTCACGGCCGACAGATAGTCGGCCTGAAGCGACACCAGCACCAGTGGTGCTCCGAAGATGAACGCATCCTGCGCGAGCGCTCGCGCCGTGGCCGGGTCAAGTGATGAGGTCTCGGAGCCGGGTTGCTCCATGGCGATGTTTCCTCTCAGTTCGTGTCAGTTCGCACCGGGCGGGCGATCGTCCAGTCGCCGCTCAGGATGTCGCGGCGAGGCAGGTAACGGCGCGCGGCGAGATCGAACGGACCGGTTGGGACTTCGATGCAGTTGACGTGTTCCGGATCGCAACGAGTTGCGAAGACGAACGTGTACGTGCCATCGGGGTTGGGAACAGCCGTGCATCCTTTGGCACCATGCAGGGTCCATTCAGACAGCACGGTGCGTTCGGAGCCAGGGCCGAATGTCAGTGAGGTGCAGCCTCTGCACGACATCACTCCCAATCGTGCCCGGCAGTCGGGCTGTCCCGAACGGCGGTCCGGGGTCGCACGCCATGGTCAGACCGATTCGCTCGACGAGCGCCGCACTTCGCATGATATGTGAGAAGCCGCGGCGGTCCGACGGCACCGCACGATGGTGGGTGAACGACCCGACGGCCAGCGGGAGGTAGTGCTCGTGCGACTGGAGCGAGGGAACCCCGAGGTTCCCCGGCGACGAGCCCCAACGCCGCGTATGTGACTGACGCGTGCAGTCTCGGCTGAGACGGGACGATCAGCCTGTGGCAGAGAGACGAGGTGGATCGACGGTTGACCGCCAGGCAGGCCTCCGCATGCGCGGATCTCATCACCTTCGCCGACGACCCGACCTGCATCGACAATCGTCGGAAACGGTCAGGACCCCCGTTCAGGGGACACTCGGACGATTGTGAAAGCGGCCTGGCGCTCATGGTCACAGGAACGTGGCTGGACGAGGTTTGCACGGAAGACGGTCAGCTTGGCGTGCGGAGGTCGCGCCAGCGCCACATCGCTCCGTCCACGAGCAGCTCGGGGTCGCCGGTCCAGAGCTCAGCGCCTTCGGCGACCGCAAGCGCAGCGCCGAACGCATCGGCGTACGCCATCGGGTGATCCGCCTTGACCCGCGCCGCGTCGAGCACGAGGGGCGCGTCTGGCAGTTGGGTGTCGACGACATCACGAAGGTCTCGGATCGTCTCGTTGGCAGGGCCTTCGCCATGAGCACGCCGAAGCACGTAGTAGACCTCGCCGAGGTTGATCCACGACATGAGCGGACGCTGCTCGGCGAGCAGGTTCTCGACGAGCGTCGCCGCCGGCTCGGCACCATCCAGGTAGCGCAGCACGGCCCAGGAGTCGAGAACGATCGTCACGCCTCGTCGTCCTCGCGTCGTCGATCTTGGGCTCGCTCGCGCGTCAACTCGGCGACGAGATCAGAGCCCGCGAATCGTCCCTTCAGCGGCCGACGACGGCTCGTGGGGCGCACGGCGACGTGATCGTCGTCGAGCCAGAAGCTGACTTCGTCACCCGGATGGATGCCCAGCTCGTCGCGCAGCTCCTTCGGGATGACGACCTGACCTTTCGGTCCAACTCGGTGAGTCATACCAATGAGTATAACCTTCCCGGCTGTCGCCTGAGAAGTCGGCGGAGGACGTCGATGGGCGCGTGCCTCAGCCGTTCCTCACGCAACGGTCAGCAGGGGCCTGCTGCGGCCAGGCGTGGCTCCATACTTCCGCCCGTGCGTCATCGCGGTCCCGGTTCCGCGGTGATGTCGATCACGACCTGCGAGTACCTGTTCGGCAGAGCGGTCGAAGGTCGATCGACTTCTTGTGGGGTTCCAGAAGAATCCAGCTTCGATCGATGCGTTGGGCACCTCGTCCCTCACGACCATGATGCATGCCCGGCCTGGAGCCACCCGGCAACGCCGGCCTTGTTCACCGCCCGTTCGCCGTCGAACGCGCCCATATCGAGTTGTATGCCTGCTGGTGCGAACCACCCAACGTCAACATATGTTGACGTGCTGGGCGGTTGATGAACTCGAGGTCGGTTGCGTCATGGGCGTCGTCAGCAGAACCGCTGTCAATACGACAAGCACGCTCGCCGGGCACGACCCGAGCATCTCCCGACGCCGGTGCCGAACGCCCACACGATCTCGACCTCGGCGAACGCGATGACGGTCCGGTGACCGAATCGTTCTCGGGGACCGAGGGCGACGTCCCGCTCGCCGCGAATCGGAAGATCACGCCGGACGGCATCGCGGAGAAATGGCTCGAGAACACCACGCTCGGCGTTCCGAACAACTGCCGTCCCGAGCACCGACAGACGAGTCGGCGATGGCAGGTACTGTCGACGTCAGCGCAACGCCCCGTCGAGCTGGAGCCGGTCGGCAAGTCGTTCGAAGTCGGCGCGGTGCAGCACGGAACGGGCGAGGCTCACGAAGTGGTCGAACACCTCCGGTGGTGCGGCCGCCTGCATCCCGCCGAGCAGGTCGGTGCGGTCGTCGAGGTCGAGCGTGGGGAGCATCACGGTGAGGCTTGCGGTCATCATGTCCGGCGGGATCGAGCCGATGATCTGACCCAGTACGGCTTCGACGCCGGCCGGCCCGATCGTGTCCTCGAGTGCCGGCATCACGGTCCGCTCCTCGAAGTCGATGTGCTCGAGATACGCCGCGGTGAACGCGGAGAGCTCGAGGTAGAACGCCTGGCGAGTCGGGCGCCCGACCGGAGCGCTGAGGATGTCGTCCGCGATCTCGGCGACCGCAGCGAGGTGACGATCGAAGCGTGCATGGTCGCCGTCGAGTCGTTCCACCAGCCCGGGGTGCGCTTCGATGAGGACGGGGTGAATCGCGTCGTCCTCGTGGTGGGCGTGGCTCTCGAGCAGTGCGATCGTCGAGTGGACGTGACGCCCGAGGTCGTGACGCTCAGCGGCGCCGACGAGGTCGAGGGAACCGCTGCGGCCGACGAGCGCGAACAGTTCGGCGCGCAGTCCCTTGTGGATGTCGCGGTACACGTCGACCGGCGACCAGCGGAAGCCGGCCAGCCGTGCCGACACCTGTGCGACGTCGGCGGCGGTGTCGTAGTGGGGAGCGGGGTGGATGGTGAAACTGGTCATCGGTGTCTCCGTTGTTCGGTGCCCGCAGGACCTCTGCGGTCGTTGATCCGATCATCGACGTCGGCGGCGGGCGGCGTTCCTCAATGCCGGTAATGTGTCCGGCAGAGATCCCTCACGGATCCTCACGACATCTGAAACCGGGGCGGGTGACCGCCGAAAGCGTGGGAGAACCTGCGTGCTGCGGGAAACCTTGTTCAGCGGTATTCCGCTCGGTTCGGGCATCGTCGTCGGGGTCGTGGGCCTCGACGGGCGGCCGCTGGCGTTGCGGGCGTGGGGGCTCGATGTCGCTGCCGACAACGAGTTGCGTGTCGTGATGGGTTTGGACGAGGCGCTCGTCGACCATCTGCCAGGGCGGCCGATCGCGGTGACCAGCTCGGAGGTCCGGACGTTCCGATCTCATCAGGTGAAGGGGACCGCCCGAGCCGTTCACCCCGCGACACCAGAGGACGAGGAACTCGCCGCGTCGCAGACGGCAGTGTTCTTCGAGGTCGTCCACGAGATCGACGGGAACCCGATCGAACTGCTTCGACGGCTGCTGCCCGCCCGGTACCACACCGTGGAGATGATCGTCAGCGAGGTCTTCGAGCAGTCGCCCGGACCGAACGCCGGATCGTCGATCGGGGTCATCGCATGACGACGGGTCAGGGCAACTCGGCAATGGTGCCGCTGCGCGATCTGGTCAACTGCTTCGGTGGGGCGATCCCGTCGGTGCTGTGCACGGCATCAGCTGACGGTGTGCCGAACGTGATCTACTTCTCGCGGGCGCACTTCGTCGACGACGAACGGATCGCGCTGTCCAACCACTTCTTGTCGAAGACCGCCCGCAACCTCGCCGAGAACCCGTTCGCAAGTGTGTTGCTGGTCGATCCGACCACCCACGACGAGTTCCGGCTCTCGCTCCGATACGAGCGCACCGAACGGCGAGGACCGGTCTTCGAACGACTCAGGATGGACGTCGAGCTGCTCTCCGAGTTGACCGGCCAGGCCGACCTGCTGCATCTCCGCGTGGCCGACATCTACCGCGTCCTCGACATCGAGCGCTGCAACGACGCGCTCACCGTCGATCCTGCGCCCGACGCGTCGGTTCGTCTCGACCGGCTCGACGAGCTCGGTCGGCGGATCGCTCGCGAGTGACGTCGACGACCTCATCGACGTCGTCATGCGGGGACTCGACACGTTGCTCGGCTTCGACCACGTGTCGCTGCTCCTCGCCGACGCGGAGGCCGGGGTGCTCAGCACCGTCGCTGCCGTCGGCTACCCGGAGGAACGCATCGGGTCAGAGCTGCGCCTCGGCGACGGCCACCTCGGGCTGATCGCCGAGCGTTGCGAGAACGAACGGATCGGCGGACTGAAGAGCCTGCGCAAGTACTCGCTTTCGGTGCACGCCTCGACCACATCCGGTCCGATCGGCCCCGGCAATTCGCTTGCACTGCCGACGCTCGACGCCGTCGACAGCCAACTCGTGGTTCCGGTGCTCGCGTTCGGCGAACTCGTTGCGTTGATCGTCGCCGAGAGCGACCAGCCGATGGCGTTCACGGCCGCCGACGAGCGGGCGATGTCGGTGGTCGCAGCGATGCTCGGTCCCGCGCTCGCATGGAGTCCCCATGTCGACTCGCTCGCCGATCCGGCTGTGCCCCCGGCCGCGTCGGCGCCGGCGGCCACGCCGCGGGACGGCATCGGCGTGGCGGTCCGATTCTTCGAGGTCGACGGCAGCGTCTTCGTCGACGACGAGTACCTCATCAAGGGGGTCGCGGGACGCATCTTCCGACGTCTGGTCGGCGATCACCTCGAGACCGGCCGGAGCGAGTTCACCAACCGGGAGCTTCGCCTCGATTCGTCGCTGCAGCTTCCCGGGTTCAAAGACAACCTGGAAAGCCGCCTGATGCTGCTCCGCCGCCGACTCGACGAGCACCCGGTGCACATTCGCATCGAGCGCACCGGGCGTGGTCGGTTCCGGATCGTGGTCGATCCGACGGTCAGCTTCCGAATCATCGACGAGACCTGAGGCCACGATGACGACGGCCACCGTGGGGTGCTTCACGCGCTGCCCATGATCGGATGACGGGCGATCCCACGCGGTCGCTGTTGACCCAACTCTCCTCGCTGCGTATCGCACGGCTGTCGTACGAATTCGCGTCCGCCACGAACGTCTTCATCCGACGTGGATGACGGCTACGCCCGCGAGGCGCGTCAGGTCGCTACGCGCCGGATCGAGTCGGAGCGGCGCATGAGCGACGGGTCGGGGCTTCAGGCAAGCCATCTCTCGAAGGCGGACCATCAGAGGTAGCGGTTCCGTTCCAGCCATCTCAGCGAGAAGAACCCCCAGATCGGCGGGATGTAGAAGGTCGCGATGCGATGCAGCAACACGGCGGCGAACGCGGCCTCTTCGGGAACGCCGAAGGAGGTCAGACCAAAGATCAGCCCTCCTTCGGTGACGCCGACGCCGCCGGGGACCGGGAGGAGGCCGGCGAGCAGCGAGACTGCCATGTTGACGAACAACAGCTCGTGCAGGGGCAGGGAAGAGCCGAACGCCTGCACGAAGACGCCGAGTGCGAGTGCGAACAGCAATTCGGCGGCGAGGTTGCCACCGAACAGCATCGCCAGCCGTCGCGTCGATCGCAGGCCGCGCAGTACGGTCACGGCCTCGCGAACGGTCCTGCGAACCCCGCCGAGCACGTAGTGGCGCAGGCGCGGGATGACCAGGATCACCAGCACTGCGACCGCGAACGCCACCGCCAGCGTCCAGGCGACTCGCGCGGCTGCAGAGGCTGGACCACCAATGTCGACATCGAGCGACAACCCGCTGCACAGCAGCAGCAGTCCCAACAGCGCCGTCTGCACGATGAAGCCGCTCACGCCGTCGAGTGCGCCGGTCGCGACAGCTGTGCCCGGGGGCAGCCCTTGGCGTTGGAAAAAGCGCACATTGACTGCGATCCGCGCTGCCGCCGTCGGAATCGCGAGGTTGACGTACGAGATGCCGAGCTGGAGCGCGTAGACAGGACCGAGGGGTAACGGAACCGGCGCCGCCCCCAGCGTCGACACGGCCTGGGCGATTCGGGGGAGTTGCGCCACGACGAAGCCGATGACGACCAGCCACCACGCCGCGTCCTGCAGCAGGTCGAGGAATTCGTCGAGATCGAAACCGGCGAATGCCGACAGCAGCATCACGATCGCGAGCGCTGGCAGGGCCACTCGCATGACCGATCCGATGGTGAATCGGCGCATTCGGATCAGCGGGGGAGCTTCGACGCCCGATGCCTCCGCCACGTCGGCCCGCAGTGCGTCGAGGTCGATGTCGAGGAGCTTCATCATGCGCCGCTGGTCGGCGGTCAGCGCCGTTGGTTGGAGGTACGGGAGCAGCCCCTCGATCTCTTCGACGGATCGGTGCTCGAGCAGGCCTTCGAGGGCGATCTCCCGTCCGACGAGTCCGATCGAGGTGATGAAGAGCTGCGCATCGTCACTGTGCACTTGGGCGGGGGTAGGCGCCACCGCCGCGCCCCGGAAGTCAACGAGCCCGATGCGGCCGTCTTCGACGAGGAGGTGGCCCGCGTCGAGCTGGCCATGTGTGATCCCGTTGTCGTGCAGTGTGCCGAGGAGCTGCCAGAGCTCTCGCAGCCGCGGGCGCGCATCGGCGCCGGTGAAGATCCGATTCGGGGCGTCGCCGGTGTCGTCGGAGCGGCCAGGCTCGATGAGTGGCTTGCCGCTGCGACGCAGCACGAGCACGGCGTCGTCGCCGGCGGTGACGCCCGCGGTCACGACCGAATCGGTCGCGATGCCGGCCTGCGCTGCGAGGAGCGTCAGCAGTGCTTCGTGCTCGACCTGGCGGAGGCGGCCGAATCCGACGGGCGAGCCGGGTTGGCGCAGCCAGATCGTCCGCCACACGGTCGACACCAGCGCGGCGTCGTGGGCATCACGTCCGTACAGCTTCACGAGCAGCTCGCCGCCGTCGGCCCCTCGAGCGGTGACCGCGAAGAGGCCTGCGTCCTGACGGTCGGCTGCCCCCAGTTCGTTGATGTCGACCTTCAGGTCGGCCAGCGCGAAGCGGACGTCGTCGAGGCTCGGTCGGCCGGCGCTCGACCCGACGATCAGGTGGACGACCGAGGCGGCGCCTGCAGCCGACAGCAGCGCTGCCATCACGCCCAACGTTGAGCTCGCCCCGAGTGCGACGGGAGCGATCGAACCGAGCGCGATGATCGTGTAGCCGAGACGCCGCGCCGGTCGGACGAGATGAGGTGACGCCGTGATGAGCAGCGCCGCGGGGATGCCGAGTCTGGCCGGAGGGAACACCGGAGGAGGTTGGACGTCTCCGAAGAGTGTCCTCATCTCGGGCCATGCTCCGGTCACCAGGCGACCGAGGAGCAGCCAGAGGACGATGCTGGCGAGGATGGCGAGGATCATGTCTCGCCCGACCTTCGACCTGCCGCGTGTGAACGCGGCGACGAGCACGACCAGGGCCCAGAGTGTCGGCAGGTCTGCGAAGAGCTGCCACATGCCCGTCAGCGCATTAGGGAGCGCGGCGAGGAATCTGGTGATCGCCCTCGAGATGCCTGGTTCGGGACGAGCGGCGAGCCCGACGAGCACCATGCCGACGCACGAGATCGTGAGCAGGATCACGTCGGTGGAGCGACGCGCCCGGGGCTGATCGACGGCGCTGGCGAACAAGCGCAGACCACGTCGGAGCCTGCCGGCCATCGTTGCGACCACCTCGGTGGCGTTGCCGTGAGCGGAGGTTGGGACCGATCCGGCCGACTCGGTCATCGGATTCGCCGGCGTCCGCAGCGTGCGGGGATCGAACTCTGAACGATCAAGAATCGGACGTTAGCCCGGCACGTTCAGTCGTCGTGTGGGTTGAGGTCGGCGCGTTCCGAACGTGCCCCTCCGGTGACAGTGCCGATCCCGACCGGTCGCTCGGTGCTCTGACCACGGATGTTCTGATCGTGATCAACATCAGGTCGGCTGCTATCGTCCGCCAGCTTGTGTCGATGGTCGACGCATCGCAATCTGAGGGGGCATCGATTGTCGAAGTATCTGATCACGGGGAAGTACGCCGCTGACGGCGTGAAGGGGCTGATGCAGGAGGGCGGCTCGAAGCGACTTGCGGCGGCCTCCGCTGCGATCGAATCGGTCGGGGGTTCTGTCGACTCCTTCTACTACGCGTTCGGTGACGCCGACGTGTACGGAATCTGCGACTTCCCGGACGCCGCAAGCGCAACCGCGGTGTCCATGATGATCAACAGCACGGGGGCAGTGAGCGTCACGCTCACTCCCCTGATGACCGTCGAGGAAATCGACGCCGCCGCAAGCAAGACGCCCGCCTACCGGCCCCCCGGCGGCTGACACCACCTCGAAGAAGAAGCGAGCCCGAAGTTGACGGTCCCGGGATACCTGTGGCGGACAGGAGGACCGGGACCGTCGAGCAAGACTACGCCTCGAACGAATCACGATTCCCAGGCCGCTGATCGCTCCGAGTCGATCGAGCCAACAGCTCCCCGTCAGAGGCCGACCTGTTCCACGCCGTCGCCGGAGAGCTGGTCCCGGACCGCGACGCGGCCGCCGAGGGCGAGGATCAAGTGGCGGGCGGCGCCACGGACCTCGGGGCCGGAGCCATGCGACCAGTCGACGTCGGTGGCCACGAGTCGGACGCCCTTCGCCCGCTTCTTCGAGCCCCAGTCGTTGATGGTGACCAGCAGGTCGAGGGACGCAATCAGGCGCTCCTCGGGCACGTCGACGTCGATGCCGAGCGGCTCGGTGACGTCGAGCAGGTGGGTGAGGTTGTCGGCGACCAGATCGCCGAGATCCGCGGGATTCGGCGCGGACCTGGTGAAGCGGGTGCTGGCGAGCATCACCGACCCCACCTACCGGCGGACCTACCTCACCTTGCCGGAGGTCGCCGACATCATGTCTTGAGCCGACCGTCCGCACGCGTGTCGATCCTGCTGTCCGGTTGTCGTACCGTGTCCCCGGTGGCTGGACGGCTCGAGTCTCAACGCGATCTGATTCTCGATGCGACCGCCGAGTTGCTCCTGCGAGATGGCGCGGGAGGACTCCACGTCAACGCGATCATGAGTGAGGCTGGTGTGTCGCGGACCGCGTTCTACCGCTGGTTCACGAGCGCCCACGACGCCGTCGGCGCCCTCCTGTCAAGGCTGCTCGGGGAGATCTCGGGTGGTGCGGTCGACTGGTTGCAGGACCCGGGCTCGGTCGGCGAGGCCGACGTCGTCGAACGCAACCTCGTGCTGAGCGGACGGAACCTCGCCCCCCACGCGGCACTGCTCTCCGCGGTCGTCGACGCAGCGGGCTCCGATGACGAACTCCGCAGGCTCTGGCGCGACGTGGTGGTGCAGCAACGCATCGACGCGACGGAGGCCGCCATCCGTCGAGACCAGGCAGCTGGTGCGATCCGGGCATCGCTCGATGCAGCCGACACCGCGCGGGCCCTCACGCTGATGAACTCGGAGCTCGCGCTCGAAGTCCTCGGTCGCCAAGGTGGCAGTGCGGAGGAGTTCGCACGCGTCACAGCTCCGATCTGGCTCAGCGTCCTCTTCGGCACGACCGATTGAGGGACAGCGGCGACGCGCTGGTCGTACCCGACGCGTCGGACGTGACCAAGGGCTCTGGTGAGTGCCCGTGCCCTGTGACAGAGTGTCTCACCAGGCGGGCGTACTCCCGCCAGGTGCGGGCCGACCAGACAGTGGTCACCGACGACCACCGGGTCCGTACCCTGATCGGAGGCCGTTGATGGGTGACGCAATCGGCGCAACACTCGGATACGCGGTGGGCATCGCGGTCAGCCCGATTCCGATCGCAGCGGTGATCCTGATGCTGTTCAGTGGTCGGGCTCGCGTCAACAGCGTGTCGTTCATGGTCGCGTGGGTCGTCGGCATCGCCCTCGTCACGACGGTCGTCGTTCTCATTCCGGGCCTCGAGGCCAACAACTCCGAACCGAGCGACACCACCGGATGGATCAAGCTCGTTCTGGGAGTGCTGCTCCTGGCCGTCGGCGTGCGGCAATGGCGGACGCGACCCGGCCCCGACGACGAGGTGCCGGTGCCGGGTTGGATGGCGAAGATCGACGAGCTCAAACCTGGAGCGTCGTTCGGGCTCGGATTCGTACTGTCGGCGCTGAATCCCAAGAACCTGCTGCTCGCGATCGCCGCCGGCGCCTCGATCGGAGCGCTCCCGCTGTCGACCAGTGAGACCGTCGGCGCAGTCGCGGTGTTCACCATGATCGCAGCGATCACGGTGACGGTCCCCGTGGTCGCATACCTGATCGCCGGGAAACGGCTCGACCCGACCCTCGACCGGACCAAGGCGTGGCTGATCGGCAACAACGCCGCTGTCATGGCGGTCCTGCTCCTCGTGTTCGGCGTCAGCCTGCTCGGCGACGCCATCCAGATCCTGACCTGACAACGAAAGGCGCGAGAGCGAGATGACCACCGAACTCGACACCAGTCCCGAGGAACTCGCCCGGATCGCGCAAGACGCGTACCTGTTCGGCTTCCCGATCGTCTTGATGGAGGTGACGAGACAGATCACCACCAACGTCCCGGTTGGTGTCCGGCCAGGGTTCGGGCCGATGAACCTGTTCACCCACATGGAGGCGTTCCCGCCGGGTGACTTCAAAGAGGTCGTCCGCCCGAACTTCGACACCTTGTACTCGATCCTGTGGTTCGACCTCCGCGACGAACCGGTCGTGATCTCGGTGCCCGACACCGCCGGCCGCTACTACATGCTGCCGTTCATGGACATGTGGACCGACGTGTTCGCGCTCGTCGGGCGGCGCACCACCGGCACTGCGGCGGGCCACTACGCCCTCGTCGGCCCGGGCTGGTCGGGCACGCTGCCAGACGGGATGGAGCGGATCGACGCGCCGACATCGATCGGTTGGGTGATCGGACGAACCCAGACCAACGGCCCCGCCGACTACGCAGCCGTGCACGAGGTGCAGGCCGGCTTCGTCGCCGCGCCGCTGTCGGTCTGGCCCGAGGCGCCAACCGTGCCGGCCTCTGAGCTCGACGGCTCGGTCGACATGACCACCGCACCGGTCGACCAAGTCCTGGCACTGTCCGGCGTCGAGTTCCTCCAACACACCGCCGAACTCATGCGGCAGCACCCACCCCACCTTGTCGATCAACCACTCCTCGCCCGCATGCGCCGGCTTGGTGTGGTCGCCGGCGAATCGTTCGACGTCGGTGCGCTCGACGCCAGCACACGCGACGCCATCGAGGCCGGCGCCGTCTCGGCGAGAGCCAGGATGGACCGAATGACGGCCATGCATCCGGTCGTCGACGGGTGGAGCCAGCCGACGTTCGCGATGGGGGTGTACGGCACCGACTACTGGCGTCGGGCAGTCATCGCCAAGATCGGCCTCGGCGCCAACCTCGTCGAGGACGCGATCTACCCGGTCCTGTTCCACGACGCCGACGGGAACGCACCGATGGGCGAGGTCGACCACGTCCTCCACTTCGACGCCGACGGACTGCCGCCCGCCGATGCGTTCTGGTCGGTCACGATGTACGACGGCGACGGCTTCACCGTGCCCAATGACCTCGACCGGTACGCCCTCGGCGACCGCGACCCGCTCGTGTACAACGCCGACGGCTCACTCGATCTGTTTCTGCAGCACTCCGACCCAGGCGAGGCTCGTCGCGCGAACTGGCTGCCGGCCCCAGCCGGTCCACTCGGTGTGACGATGCGGCTCTACGACCCGCGACCCGAAGTGCTCGACGGCACCTGGACACCACCACCGCTCACGACATCCTGATGATCACCGTCACCGGTGCGGAGGTGGACGACGATGGGTGACCTGACCCGTCGCGGCCGGTCATCTCGGTGACACGTGGCGCGCAGAGGCTCCTCGTGGTGCGGCTGGTGTCATCACCGGGTTCCGCAGCTGGATCACTGAGGGTGCGAAGGTAGACCATGTCCTGGGAAGAGGTTCAGCAGGGGCCGACCTTCGGGTTCACCGTGGTGGCGTTGATCGTCGTCTTCGGTCCACTGATCGCGGAGCGGCTCCGATTGCCCGGCTTGATGGGCTTGTTGCTCGGTGGGGCCCTGATCGGCCCGAACATGCTCGATGCCCTGCCCAGATTCGGCACCCTGGACTCGGTCGGCAGCATCGGTGTGCTCTACCTCATCTTCCTGGCAGGTCTCCAGCTCGACATCGACTCGTTCATCCGGTACCGGAAGATCTCCGCCGGGTTCGGCTTGCTGACCGCGGTCATCCCACTGGTGTTGGGTACCGGGGTTGCGCTGCTGCTCGGCATCGACACCACTGCGGCGATCTTGATCGGCTCGTTCTGGGCGTCGTTCACGTTGATCACCTACCCGACCGTCAACCAGTACGGGCTGACCAAGAACCGGGCGGTCGCGGCGATCGTCGGCGCGAGTTCGATCACCGACACCATCTCGTTGATCATCCTGGCCGTGATCATCGGCACCGAGACCGGCGACTCGGGTGGCGTGCGGCTGGTGTTGAGCATCGCGCTGGGCATGATCGGGTTGGCCGTCTGGTGCCTGATCATCTAC
The DNA here is from genome assembly GCA_963825565.1 of Ilumatobacteraceae bacterium. Lineage (GTDB taxonomy): Bacteria > Actinomycetota > Acidimicrobiia > Acidimicrobiales > Ilumatobacteraceae > JBFGCT01. The sequence continues at coordinate 194,706 of CAWGTW010000013.1, read as the reverse complement.
CCCTTCCTGGCGCGCTCATTCTTCGTGGGGATCGGCCAGGAACGAACCCTGCGGTACTTGATCGTGCTCATCGGTCTCACGTCCTCGGCGGTGGTCGCTGAGCTACTCGGGATCGAGGCCTTGATCGGTGCATTCTTCATGGGAGTCGGACTGAACCGCCTCGTCCCGAACGCAAGTCCGCTCATGGCGGTGACCGACTTCATCGGCAACGCCATCTTCATCCCGACGTTTCTCGTGTCGGTCGGGCTCCTTTTCGACCCCGAAGTGATGTTCACCGCCCAGACGTTGCGGTTGGCCGGAGGGTTCGTCGCCGCACTGGTCGTGGGGAAGGCGGCCGCAGCATGGTTGTCGGGGCGTGTGTTCGATCTGGCCAGCGCTGAGATCGGGCTGATGTTCTCGATGTCGGTGGCACAGGCAGCCGCGACACTCGCGGCGACGGTGATCGGCCTCGAGGCGGGGCTCTATGGCGACGACGTGGTCAACGCGGTGATGGTCGTCGTTGCCGTCAGCCTGGTGATCACATCGATCGGCACGATCCGATATGCGCCGAGGATCACGGTACCGACCGACGAGCAGCGACGTCCCGGCGAGGCCATTCTCGTACCGGCGGCGGATATTCCCGATGACATCCTGACGCGGGTCGTCAGACTCGCCGGGCGACTCGCAGACCCAGTCGGCGGCATTCTCCAGCCCATCGTCGTGGTTCCATCGACAGCGCCAGATCAGATCGAGTGGGCACGCGCCGAACAAGGTCGCACCGATCAGGTGCTGAGACGAGTGGGCCAGGATGTCGAAACCCAGCTCCGTGTCGATCGCTCGGTGGCATCGGGCATCAACCGCACTGCGATCGAAGACGACTCCTCGCTGTTGCTCTTGGCCTGGCCCGGACCCGCGAGCTTCCGAAGCCACGTGCTTGGAGCCAGCTACAGCGAAATCATCGCGTCCACGTCGGTGCCCGTCCTGATCGCAGCACTCCACGACGACGTCGAGCCACACCGACGCGTCGCTCTCGTCGTCCACCATCTCATCCCGGGCAGCGTGCCCTCGATCTCGCTGGGTGCTCAGATTGCTCTCCCATTCGCCAAGAAGGACCGTCCACTCGTCGTCGGCCCCGCCGCCCCCGAGGAGATCTCCGCACTCGACATCCGGCTCCCGGAACACTCGGTGTACCGAGACGGGGTCGACGTCATCAGTTGGGTCAACGCCAACACCGACCCGGGCGACCTCGTCATCTTGCCCTTCGTCGGCGTTGCTCTGCGCCCTGTCGCTGAACAGATCTACAACAGCGGACGCTCCCTGCTCGCAGTCTCCCAGAACCCAGGATCGCGGTCCGCGCTCGGCGGCTCGACGATGAGCCTTCCGATCGGGGGAACCGTGAACCCAAGATGAACGACGCTGTTGCATCGCACCCTCCGCCAGCCGCTCGGTAGCCGACGCCTCTGTGCGAGGTCAGGCTGCCGATCGAGGAGTGCAGCGTCGCCACCCGACGAAGGGCCACCGACACGCTTCCTTGGCGAGGAAGTAGCAGTACTCGCAGTCGAGGTTGCAGATCGGACCCGTCGGCTTCGCGAGGACGTGGAACGGCCGCCGAGCTGTTGTCGGCTCGGCGGCCAGTGCCATCACGTTCGCGGGTCGCCTCATCCGGCGGCGCCGGCCGCGACGCCCTGGTGTGAGCCGTGGGCGTGCAGCGCCTTTTCCGACGCGTGGTCGAGCGGCATCAGGTCGAACACGACCTTGTTCACGGTCCCCGTGAAGGCGTACGGCGCCTTGTGCTCGTAGTCGAGGTCGACGACGCCACCGTTGTCGCGCCCCATGTCCATGGCGGCGTACGTGGTGTACAGCATGGCCACGGTGTGTGGCATCTCGCCGCCTCCGATCCGGCGATCGCCGACCCACAGGGAGACCTGCCCGCCCGTCCCCGGCTTGGGCTCGTCGGCTTCGAACAGCATCTTCACGGAGATGTCGCCGGTGGGGAGCGGTTCGCTCGACACCTGCTTGTAGGTGTCGACGCCGAGGTACTGATACGTGTGGACCAGGTGGCCGTGTTCGTCGACCCACAGTGCGAACCCACCGATGAAGTCGGCGAACGCGCACAGGACGCCTTCCGCACCACCCTCGGGAACGTGCAGTTCGGCCTCGATGGCGTAGGACCTGCCGTAGATCCGTGGGAGCAGGGTGGTCGAGACGTTCTGCACGTCGCCGTAGTAGGTGTACCGGGTGATCGTCGGCATGGGCGGCAGGTCGCCGAAGAAGACCGACAGACCGCCGAGCAGTGGCAGCACCTTGTTGCGCTCGGCCTCCTGCCAGAACACCTCTTGCAGCTCGGCCAGTTTCTCTGGGTGGTCGGCTGCCAGGTCGCGTGACTGGCTGAAGTCGTCGGGAAGGTAGTACAGCTCCCACACCTCCTGACTCATGTCGTAGGGCGAGAAGCGCTGCAACGTCTCGGGCGAGAAGTCCCACGGGGCCTTGTCGAGCCGGGTGCATGCCCACCAGCCGTCTTCGTAGATGGCACGGCTGCCGTACATCTCGAAGTACTGCAGGGTGTGACGTTCGGCCGCATCGGCGTCGTCGAAGGTGTAGGCGAAGCTCGTGCCGTCCATCGGCTCCTGTGCCACCCCGTCGACCGTCGTCGGCTCCGGGATGCCGATCATCTCGAGCAGCGTCGGCGCGATGTCGATGCAGTGGGTGAACTGGGTGCGCAGATCCCCTCCGGCGGCGATCCGCCCGGGCCAGGCGATGACCATCGGATCCCGGTCGCCACCGAGATGGCTGGCCATCTGCTTCCCCCACGGGAACGGGGTGTTGTTGGCGTGGGCCCAGGCGGCGGCGAAGTGTGGTGCGGTGTGCTCGCCCCCCAGCTCCTCGATGCCCCCGTACTTGTCGATGAGCGCGAGCTGCTCCTCGGTCTCGAACACCAGGCCGTTGAAGAAGGTCGTCTCGTTGAACGAGCCGGTGATGGTGCCCTCCATGCTGGCACCGTTGTCGCCCCAGATGTAGACGATGACGGTGTTGTCCAACTCGCCCATCTCGTCGATCGAGTCGAGCAGCCTCCCGACGTTCCAGTCGGCGTTCTCCGAGTATCCGGCGAACACCTCCATCTGGCGGGCATAGAGTCGCTGCTCGGCGTCGCTCAGCGAATCCCAGGCCGGGAAGAGTTCGGGGCGCTCGGAGAGTTCGGTGTCTTCCGGGACGACTCCGAGACGCTTCTGACGCTCGAGGGTCTTCACGCGGTAGGCGTCCCAGCCGTCGTCGAACTGCCCCTTGTACTTGTCGGCCCACTCCTTGCCGACATGGTGCGGGGCATGGCTGCAGCCCGTGGAGTAGTACATGAACCAGGGCTTCGTCGCGTCGTGTGCCCGGATCGCATGCAGCCACTCGACCGACTTGTCGGTGATGTCGTCGGGGAAGTAGTAGAGCTTGCCATCGTCGCCTTCGGGGACACCGATCACCGAGTTGTCCTGGGTGATGACCGGGTCGTACTGGCCGGCCGCGCCCGTGAGGAAGCCCCACCAATGGTCGAAGCCCCAGCCCAGCGGCCAGTGGTCGAACGGACCGGCCGGACCCATCTCGCGGCCAGGCGTCATGTGCCACTTGCCGAAGCCGCCGGTCATGTAGCCGTTCTCCTTCAGGATCCGGGGCAGCGCGGTGCAACTCCGCGGACGCGTGCCCGTGTAGCCGGGGAACGGTCCGGGGAACTCGGCGATTCCGCCCATGCCGACGCGGTGGTGGTTGCGTCCCGTCAGCAGCGCAGCGCGGGTGGGCGAACACACTGCCGTGACGTGGAAGCGGTTGTAGGTGAGCCCCATCTCCTGCATCCGGGTGAGGTTCGGGGTGTTGATCGCCCCACCGAACGTGTCCGGGCCTCCGAAGCCGGCGTCGTCGATCAGCACGATCAGGACGTTCGGAGCGTCATCGGGCGCCTTTTGGCCGGCGACGATCGTCCAATCCCCGACCGACTCCTGGATCGTCCGGCCGATCGAACCGCCGAAGGCCCGATCGGGGAGCGGCAGCACCGTGCGATCGGGGTTGAACTTGCCCGCTGCATCACCGAGGGCGTCCTTCAAGCCGCCGAGACCGTTGCCGTCGATGGCGGCCACCGACTTGGCGGGCGAGCCGGCCAAGGCCTGCTCGGCCGACAGACGATCGTCGACGTGGATGATCGTCACGACCGCAGCCATGCCGGGCTTCAGGTTCTCGCCGAACCCCTCCTCGAGGCCGCTCTCGAGCTTGTGCTTCGCGAACTTGCCCACGATGCCGCCTGCGGCTGCGCCGACTGCGACGGACGCGAGCAGCGGCGGGGCTGCGAGACCGACGAGCACGCCGACCCCTCCACCCCAGCCCATCCCCCGACGTCCGAGATGATCGCCGGTCTCGCTGACGAGGACCTCGCCCGACTCGTCCTTCTCGATGAGGATGGCACCCTCGCTGCGGACCTCCTTGGCCTGGATCCGCCGGACCAACTCATCGAAGTCCTCCTTCGCCCTCGCACGAGCTGGGTACGCAGCCATGACGACTTCATGAGCATCCATGACACATCCTCCGGTTTGTACTCGATCGACCGGCTTCTCGACCGGACAGGGATCTGCGACGCGACGTGAGCCGTAGGAGTACCGTTCTAGCTGCTGCGGACAACGATCGAATCCGCCAGAAGGGGTGATTGCCGGGCACGTCGTCGAAGCGCACACCCGGTTGGGACGGACCCGGGCGGAGCTTCAGCGACTGCTCAGTCGCAGTCTGCGTCTGTCTCGACAGGACACTGACGTCCACGATGTCGGCGCGGAGCCAGTGGCGCGGCTGTCCGGGCTCCGCGTCACCGCCCCGATGGGGCGACCTCGAGGCGTCCGCTGGCGATTGCCTCCTCGAAGCGATGGAAGTCCTCGAGGTTCTGGGCTGCGTACGACTCGGCGAAGGCCGTGATGGCGTTGTCGAGCGCGCCGCCACCTCCGCAGTAGGCGCGGATGGCGGTGGCGTCTCCCGAGCGGGCATGTCCCCGTGCGAGGGTGGTGCCACACAGGCCTGCGTAGAAGGCCAGCTGATTCGGCGTGGCACCTTCCACTTCGACCGAGCCCTTCCAGTCGCGTAGCTGACGAACGTAGAAGTGGCGTCCTTCCAACTCCTTCCCCTCGGTCCAACCGAGGAAGATGTCCGTCTGGGCCTGCGTGAGGCGTTGCCCCTCGACGACGCGTCGGCCGTGGTTGTCGAAACGGCTCGGGCCGAGATGTTCTTCGAGGACCGAGGCATTGGCCTCTTTTGCCTGCAGGAACAGCGGGTCCTGGTCGTCCCGTCCCTCCAGCAGGAGCACGAGGCAGCGTGTGCCCACGCTGCCGACACCGACGACCTTCACGCCGATGTCGATGAGCTCGTAGCGATCGAGCAGGAACCGCATGTGGTCGTCGACGGTCTGCTCGTACGCCTGGAACGCTGCGGTCGCGGCCGATTCGAACACGGATGGGTCGGCCTCGTCGGGCAGATCGCGCAGCGGGAACAGGACGGGAAGTTCCGTGCGGATCCGGTACTTGCCGTCGACCTTCTCCGCGAGCTTCGTCAATGCTTGGGCACTGTTCTTCCCCATCGCCTGCCGTTCGAAGCGCTTTATCCGCGCCGCGGAGGGAGCCTTCCCGAGCCTGTTCGCCTTCGCGACGTCATCGGTGGACACGTAGTCGTACCAGAGCTCGAGGAACCCCATCTTGGCGAACCTGGCCATCGCATCCCGATACGAGCGGGTGACCTCGGAGGCCGCCCGTCGACAGTCCGACTTGACGAAGCCGAGGTGTTGTGCGGCGATGACGAAGCTCGTGGCCAGACGCTTGAGGTCCCACTCCCAGGGACCCGGGAGGGTCTCATCGAAGTCGTTCTGGTCGAAGACGAGCTGGCGCTCCGGGGAGGCATAAGCACCGAAGTTGGACAGGTGGGCGTCGCCGCCGATCTGGGCCTTCAGGCCCGAGATCGGTGTCTCCGCAAGATCAGCAGCCATGATCCGAGCGGCCCCGCGGTAGAAGGTGAACGGTGACACCCGCATTCGGGCGTGACGAATCGGGACGAGCCACGGCATGCGGTCCCGGTTCTGCTCGTCGAGGAGCGAGACCGGGTCCGGTCGTGCAGGATCGGGCGACCAGTCTCCGTGGACATGGCGAGGCGTCGCCGACCTCGCCGACCTTCCCAGCTCCTTGCGCTCGGCCGTGGACATCCGGTCAGTCATGTGAATCTCCGAGTTTGGGCCTTGGATGCAAGCTGTCTTCCATCCTCGGTCGCTGAGTTGCTCCGGTCGTCCCCCAGACAGGGTGACCGCAGCATTCGGCGAACCGACGACGCGCTCAGCTGCGATCGCGGTCGCGGCGATCATCGCGTGGTCGGCGCGCGCTGTTGGCCTGCGGCCGCTGCGCCGCAACGACGTCGCGACGCCAACGGACGCGCTCGCGGCCGCGGCATCGAAAGAGAGTGGATCGAAGTCTGCATCGGCAGCCTGGAGATGAGCTTGGCGTGCGACACGGTCTTCGTCGGTCGGGGCCACGAGCGGGCCGACCGACAACTCCGCCAGGGCCACCGCGGTGGGCCCTCGATCATTTCGTGATCGTCGAGGAGAACGGTCAGCTGCGCATCGCAAGCCACCAGGTCATCTCCACCGTCTGAGACGGCGGAGACCGCGGGGCGCCGGCGGGTGAGGCCCCGGCAGGCATCGCGGCCTCCGAGCTCATCGTGCGCGAGGCACGCGCAGTCCGTGAACCGAATCCCTGGATGATGTCGCCGGTGATCGCGGCCCCTTGGCTCGTGAACGTCCTACGCTGACCGATCCATCAGGAGGCCCCCCCGTCCGACTCGGGTCGGGCCGGGACGGTATGCGGGGAGATCGATGCTCAAGACACTGCTGAAGGTGTTCGGGATCGTCGTGGTGTTGTTGATCGTGGCGGCCGGAGCGATCGTGCTCCTGGTGCCGGGGGTCCGATCGGATTCGACTCCCGACTGCACGCCGACGACGCCGCCGACCGAACTGGACACGTTCCCGTATCACCCGTTGGTGTACCACCTCGACCTTTCGATCCTGTCGTATCAGCTCTACAGCCAGTCGCTCGTTTGGCCGGTCGACCCGTACTACGAGGAACGATCCGAGCGCGATGACTTCATGGGCGGCGTGCGCGCCTGGGCGGCTGATGTCGAGGGCCCAACCCAGGTGGGGGACCCCGATGGCCTTTTCGACGTGCGCGGACCCGGCGTCCTGGTTGGATTCCCGGACAACGCACGTCACGACCCGATCCTCTACGACTACAGCCAGCTGCATCCGTGGAGCAGCAACGTCGTCAACGTCGAGGAGAAGTGGACGATGTACGACACCCCGGATCAGATCACCGACCGGATCAGCGACGTCTACGTCGCCTACCGCCCGATCGGCGGATCGGAGTCGGCGGTGACGATCGAGCGCGTGCAACCGGGTCGTGTCGACGCCGACCCGGACGCGACCGACATCCTGATCGCGTTCGAAGGCGGGACGGGCGACAAGGGCGAGGCGGGACAACCCGACTCGCAGAGCCTGATGGGCTTCGTCCTCGCACGGTCGCGAGGCGCGGGCGCCGGCTACGACGTCCACATCGCCTTCCGGGGGAGCCGCAGCGGCTCTGCGAGCAGGGCCTTGTTCGAGGCGTTGAGCACGGAAAACGCCTCGGGAAATCCCGACTGGATCACCGACCTCGGCTACCGGATGGTCGGCGAGGACGATGGCGTGGGCGACATCACCACCGAGGGCGAGGTGCACCGCGGGTTCGCGAAGAGCATGCAGTCGATGTTGCCGAAGGTGTTCGCCGGCCTCGAGTTCGCCGCCGACGCCAACCAGGACGCGCCGACCAACATCTACGTCACGGGGCACAGCCTCGGCGGTGGGTTGGCGCAGCACTTCACGAGCGCGGTGCTGCTCGGCGAGGAGTACGGCCCCGACGGATCGGGTCCGGCGATGCCGCCGGCGCTCCGTGCCTGGCCGTGGACCGACATCAAGCTGATCACGTTCGGCGCGCCGCGTGCCGGGAACGAGACGTGGGCGAAGACGCTGACCTCGCGGCGTTTGCAGTCGGAGTTCTACGACGACGGCCTGATCCCGTACGACTGGGATGCGATCGACAGTGCCGAACCGGAGATCGTCCCCCGGCTCACCGACGCTTCCAGGCCGGTCGGATACCGCGTGTTGATCTCGACCGATCCGATCACGACCGATGTCTTCGACGCCGGCCGGAGCGTCGGCACGACCGTGTACGTCAACCTGGTGTGTGGGAACGGGCCGGTCGGGCTCCCGGACTTCGCGGCGCACGAACCGGAGGCGATCCGCGACTTCATCCTGCTGGCGACCGCCGACCCCCGGACGCCCGAGGAGGCATGGCGGTACCTGGACATGGACGAGCTGAACCCGGACCGGGACGCCTCGGCGAAGGGCACCCCGGAGGAATTCGACAAGCTCAGGGACGCGGTGCTCGACTACTACGAAGATCGTGACCTCTGGTTCGACGACCAGCGGTTCGAAGACAACTTCGACCTCATGATGTCGCTCGGCTAGTGCGCGGTCCCGTCCCAAGGGCGCACCGCGACCTCCACGTCGCGGGCGACACGGCGAGCACGACGGTGGACCAGCCTCTCCGCTGCCATCACGGGTCCTCGATGATTCGGGCCAGCGTGCGAGCCATCACGTCACCGAGTGGGTGCCGGCGAGGTACGTAGTACAGGACCCCGCCGACCGCGTGTTCCAGCTCGAAGGTGCGCCCGCGGATCCACGCCGCGTCGTCGGCGCCGACCGCCCGCTTGAACGTCGCTCGATCAGCCGCCCCCAGCACGGCCCACGCGGGGGCCAGATCTTGGGCCAGGTCGCCCCAGCCGGCGCCACCCCAGTCGATGATCGCCGACAGGCGCCCACGGTCGAGGAGCAGATTCCCTGGGATCAGATCGCCGTGGACGAACCCCACGATGACCGGCTCGTCGACGATCTCGTCGGCTTCAGCGGCGAGACGTCGGACGGCTTCGACGTCGACGTGATCAACGGCGTTCCACCGCGGGTCGTCCAGCCACCCGTTCAGCCGTTCGAGCAGCGGGCGCAGTGGCCCACCCCTGCTGCCCGATGGGCGCTGCGCGACGGCGATGTCGTCGATCTCACCGATGGCTCCGACCGCTCGGGCGAGGTCGTCCGCCAACTCGTCGGATCGATGCGCCAGCTCCTCGCCGATCGCCCACGCATCGGTTCCGTCGAGCCATTCGAGAACCGACCAGTGATGAGGGAACACCTCGTGCGGCTCTCCGACATGATGGACCGAGGGCGTCGCAGCGATCGTGCGGATGCGAGCTCGCTGGACATGCTCCAAGACCGCCATCTCCTGCACGACGCCTTGCGCCGCGTGCCTCCGCCTCGGGAGCCGGACGACGACGTCGGCGTCGCTGTCGAGCAGCACGCGCCACATCGCATTGTCGGTTCCGGATGTCCGAACGTAGTCCAGTGGGTACCCCGACCATTGCGGGCACTCAGCCGACAACAGCGTCCTGACGGTCGCCTCGCTCGTGTCGGGCTCGTCGTCGTGGATCCGATCGGTCACGTCCCGATCATTGCGCACCGCTCACGTCGCGCCCCCTCCCGTCGGACGCGGCGCTTCCGGGTGCGGATGACGAGATCTTCGACGGTGGGCTCGATCGGTTCGGTGATGACGTCTTCGACGGCGCTGGCGATGTGCTCGGCATCACCCTTCATCGTGGACATCGCCGCCTGGAGCCGATCGATCTGGTCCTGCGGGAGTCGGCCGTCCTCGTCGTCGTCGATCTCGGTGACGCCGGCCATGGCGCCCGGGCCCTCGACGATCGCCCTCCGATCTGGCAGAGCCCGACCGCGGCGCCGGGTGGGGGCCGGGCTGCGCCATCGGGGTTGGTCCATGATGGGGTGATGGGATTCCGCCTCGCCAACGTCGCCGGACGGGCAGCGCTCGTCGCCGGCGACCGCTACCACGACCTCGCGACCCTCACCGCCGGTGAGCTCGGCCCCGACCCGATGGCCGCGCTCGATCACCCGCAACGGCTCGCCGAGTTGACGGCTCGCCTGGTCGACGCCACGCCGACCGGGCTGCTCGCCGACGCCGTGCTCGGACCGCCCGTGCCCCGCCCGCAGAAGTCGTTCGGCGTCGGGCTCAACTACCGAGCCCACGCTGCGGAGGGCGGGATGGACGTTCCGGACAGCCCGCTCGTGTTCACCAAGTTCCCGTCGTGCATCGTCGGGCCGAGCGCGGACGTCGAACTTCGCAGCGACGGCTGCGATTACGAAGGTGAGCTGGTGGTCGTGATCGGACCCGGCGGCAAGGACATCGCCGCCGCCGACGCGTGGAAACACGTCGTCGGGCTGACCATCGGCCAGGACATCTCCGATCGACCCGCTCAGTTCGCCGCCAAGCCGCCGCACTTCGACCTCGGGAAGTCCTTCGACACGTTCGGCCCGATCGGGCCGGTCCTCGTGTCGCCCGAGGAGGTGGTCGATCGCGACGACCTGCACATCGTCTGCGCGGTGAACGGTGAGGTGCGCCAGGACGACTCGACCGCGAACCTGATCTTCGACGTGCCCACGCTCGTCAGCTTCCTGTCGAACATCACGACCCTGGTCACGGGCGACATCATCTTCACCGGAACGCCCGAGGGGGTCGGGTTCACTCAGGGGCGGTACCTCGCCGACGGCGACGTGATCACCACCACGATCGACGGGATCGGTGCGATGGTCAACCGCTGTGTGAGGGTCGGCGACTACGCCAAGGTCGGTGCGTGAACGGTGCGATGACGCCGTCTTCGCCGTCGACTTCGTCCGCGGCCTCGGGCAACCCAGTGGGGCTCGACGGCTTGGGCACTTGTCCTCTGTGTCGGAGCGGAACGGATCGTGACACTGGGGTCCGCCCGTGTGTCGTTCCGAGAGGGGGTGGGAGCGCTGATGACGACCGATGGTGACGAGGCGGAGACGCCGGACCCCGTGGACATCCCGCGCGCTCGCCCGCTGTGGGCGGAGGTGCTGACCGTCCCCGAGCTGTTGATCACGGCTCCCGGAGCCGCAGTGGCGGCACTGGCCGCACCCGCCGGCGGCGCGCGCCCCGTGCTCGTCCTTCCCGGGTTCGTGACCGGCGACGTCACGACCCTGCCGCTGCGAGCGTTCCTCCGCTCGCTCGGGCATCGCCCGGCGGGGTGGGGGCTCGGCATCAACGTCGGTGTCGCCGACCACATCGCCGGTGGCCTCGACCGGCTGCTCCAGCAGCTGGCCCACCGCCACGGTTCGACGATCGACATCGTCGGCTGGAGTGCCGGCGGGCTGCTCGCCCGTCTCCTGGCCCAGCACCGCCGCGAGCTCGTCGGCCAGGTGATCACCCTCGGGTCGCCGATCAAGCTGCGCACCGGCGACTCGAACATCGGCCTGCTGCAGGAGATCGCCGGTCAGTTGTTCGTGCCCACGCCGCCGCGCATCGACGTCGATCGGATCCCGGTGCCGTCGACGACGGTGTGGACGGGCCAGGACGGCGTGGTCCCCGGCCGGTTGTGCCGGCAGACACCGGGTCCGACCGCGGAGTGCGTCGAAGTGCGCGGCACGCACTGCGGGCTGGCGACGAACGGCGCGGCGATGTACGTGATCGCCGACCGGCTCGCCCAGCGGCCGGGCGAGTGGCAGCCCTTCACCCCCCACCCGGCGCTGCGCTGGTGGTACCCGTCCCTCGAACAGGAGTCATCCGATGCATCAGCTGTCGCCGTCTGAGACGGTCCTGCTCACAGCCGAGACCAACACCAACCTCGGTCACCAGTCGCTGTGCCTGGAGCTGGCCCCCGACTCGGATGGCAACAACATCTCGCTGGCGCACCTGCGGTCGGCGATCGAGGACAGCCTGCACCTCGCCCCGCCCCTCCGGCGTCGAGTCCGGCACGTCCCGCTCGAGCTCGACGACCCGTGGTGGATCGAGGATCCCCACTTCGACCTCGACTACCACATCCGCCACCTGGCGGTGCCCGGTTCGTCCGACCCGGATGCGTTGGAGCAACTGCTCGCCCGCCTCCACGAGCGGCCCCTCGACCGCAGCCGCCCGTTGTGGGAGCTCTACCTGATCGAGAACCCCGAGGGTCCGAGCCATCTGTTCGTCAAGGTGCACGTCGTGCTGATCGAGGAGCTGGGGCCGCTCGGTCCGCTGTCGACGGTGATCGCCCGGCCCTCCAGCGATCTCGACCGGGTGCCGAGCAAGCCCTGGCGGCCCGACATGCTCCCGACCGACTCCGACCTCCTGATCAAGGCGGGTTGGTCGATGCTGCGCAGCCCGGTCCGCTCCGGTCGCCATCTGCTCCAGGTGTACCGCAGCGTTCCGGTGCTCGGTGGGATCGCCAAGCTGGCCCTGGCGATCGCTGGTTCGACCCTCCACCCGGTCGAGCGGGCGCGCAACGAACGACCGGTGCCACGGGTGTCGTTCAACCGGACGGTCGGCGCCCACCGGCGGGTGGCTCGGGTGACGCTGTCGGTCGACCGGTTGCGGGAGATCCGACGCCAGCGCGACGTGCGGTTCCACGACGTCCTGCTGACCGTGATCGCCGGTGCGCTCCGGCACTGGCTGGTCGTCAACGACGAGCTGCCGGTCGAGCCGCTGGTCGCGCTCACCCCGCTGCTGGTCGACCCCGACTCCGACGAGCTCGGCGCCGCGCTCGTCCCGATCGCAACGCATCGCCACGATCCGCTCCAGCGGCTCGACGACATCAACGCATCGATGTCCGAGCTGACCCTCGAGCTCGAACCGCAGTCAGCCAAGTCGATCTCCAGCCGGACCGGAGCACCGTCGGCACTCGCCGGAACCGCGTCGCGGCTCCTCCTGACGACCGGCGCCGGGCTGCGCATGATGCCGCCGTTCAACGTGTACGTCGTCAACATCCCCGGGCGCGACGAAGGCCCGATCGCCGGACACGAGATCGTGCGCGAGCACGCGATGTGCCCGATCATCGACGGCATCGGTCTGTCGATCAGCGCGATCTCCCACGACCACCGCATCGACATCACCCTCGTCGCCGACCGGGACCTGATCCCCAACCTCGACCAGCTGGCGGAACGGCTCGAGATCGAGCTGGAGCTGCTGCACCACGAATGCGCACAGGCCACGAGCGCCACTCGACAATCGACCGCGTGAAGCTCTCACGTCGATCGTGCGGTCGGCCCGACGCCGCGGCGGTCAGCTGTCGAAGAACACGTCGACGATGGTCGAGGTGACCTCGCTCCGGAACGCTTCCTCGTCGCCGATGACGCCGGGACACCAGAGCTCGACGCCACGGGTCACGACCAACAGAACGAAGCTCTGCTCGTGGCCTCCGAACGGTTGACCGGCCAGCGGTGACGCCTCGATCGACGCTTCGATCGCCGAGCGGATGTCGTCGCCGGCGAGCAGCACACGGCAGGCCGCCTGGGCGGATTCGGTCAGCACCTCCGGGGCGGTCCCGGCGTAGGCCGTGCTGGCGAGCAGGGAGTCGGCGAGCCGGAAGAAGACGGTCAGGTCGAACTCGTCCGGCGTGGCCAGCGCGGTGCCGGGATCGGGCGGAGCGGCGCAGTCGGGTGGCGCGTCGGTGATCTGGCCGAGCAGCGCTGCACCGGCGTCGAGCTCGGCGGTGCCCTGGTCGATCAGCGCCTGGTCACCGAGCGCGGCTCCCTGGGACTGGAGGTCGTACGCGGACTCGAACCGTTCGAGGCCCTGGCCGAGGTACTCGGCCGCGGCGAGCGCTTGGTCGGGCGGTGCGCCGAGCTCGACCAATCGCTCGGAGAGCTCGGCGAACGCCGTCGACAGCGCCGCGAGCGAGTCGCTCGCCTCGCTCTCCGACAGCGTTCCGGCGACGAGCTCGCCGGTCACATCGGCGCCGGCCAGCAGCTGGTCGGCGGTGGCCAGGAGCAGGTCGCCGAGCTGTTCGACGTAGGCCTGACAGGTCAGCGCAGCGGGGACGGTGGTCGTCGTCACCTCGCTGGTCGATGTCGTCGACGTCGATGTCGATGTCGACGACGATGTGGCCGGGCTCGTCGTCGGGGTCACCGCGGTCGTCGTCGACCGCGGAACCGACGCTGACGTCGCAGCGGTCGCCGGCGCGGCGGTACTCTGCGTCGTGTCGTTGCCACCGCATGCGGTGACGACCGCGAGCACACCGGCCACCGACCGGAGCAGCAGGGGTCGCCCTCGTCGGTCACCCGACCTCTGCGTGACGGTTTCAAGCTGCTGCCACACTCCGCTCACCTCCCGCTGAGATGAACGGTACGCAGCTGCCGCCGCGCCGGGACAGGGTCATCCGGCCCGTCCATCCGCGCGATCATGGGGTCGATGGTCGTGCCGGCGGCGCTCATGGTCCTGCTCGATCCGGATCGGTTGACCGTTGCCGGTGCACTGGTCGGCGTCCGGCGGGAGACCGACGACCTGGCGCAGCTGACCGGGCTGGATCGGCGGGCGGTGCTGACCGCGATCGGAGCCCTGCGGCAGGCCGGCCTGGTCGAGCGGGTCGGCGACGGGTACACGCTCCCGGTGGAGACCCTGCGGCGCGTGGCCGGCGAGGTCGCCGAAGCCGATCTTCCGATGGATCCGTCGATCGGGTTCGGGATGACCGACGACGAACGGGCCGTGTTGGCGCGGTTCTTCCAGGGGCGGACGCTCGTCGAGGTCCCCGTCAACCGGGCCAAACGCCTGATCGTCCTCGAGCGGCTCGCGCTCGAGTTCGATCTCGGCCGCCGCTACCCCGAGCGGGCGGTCAACGACATCTTGCGCGTGTTCCACCCCGACGTCTCCACCCTCCGGCGGACCCTGGTCGACGAAGGGATGCTCGATCGTCGGCATGGCGAGTACTGGCGCAGCGGCGGCCGGTTCGACGCCGGCTCGGGCGACGCCGACGGACCGTGAAGCTGGGCGGACGAGCCGCGCTGAGGTCGGTCGGGTCGGTCTGCAGCGGGAGGGTTTGGCCCAGGGTCAGCGGCGGCGGATGTCGTCGCGCCGGGCGCGAGGGTGACGCCGAGGCGGTCTGACACCGCTGGCGATCGCGAGGCGGAGCACCCGGTAGCGGTGCGGCCGATACGGCTCGAGGAGCTCGAGCATACGGATGTCGTCGGCCCGCGGCTCTCGGGCGAGGAGCCACGCGATCGTCGAGGGGATGCCATCGTCGCCGACGATGACGGTGTCGCGCTCGCCCCAGGTCTGGGCGGCAACGCAGCTCGCCGTCCACGGGCCGATGCCGCGCACCGTCCGTAGCGCGGTCAGCGCCGGCTCGCCGCCGCCGTCGACCAGCGAGTGGAGCCGGGTGACGGCGCGGGCAGCGTTGCGGAGGTGGTCGGCGCGCTGGCGTTCGATCCCGTAGCGGTGGAAGTGGTGGTAGGTCAGGCCGGCGACGATCGGCGGCGACGGTGGGACGGTGAGCCCGGACGCGCCGGGCGCTGGCGACCCGAGGTCGGTCACCAGCCGGCGCCACTGCGTCGCCGCGTCGGTCGTGTTGATCCGCTGCTGCACGATGAACCAGGCGAGATCGTGCCAGAGCGTGCCGGTGCGCGCGATCCGGTCGCCGCGGTGCCGGCGCCAGAGGTCGCGCAGCGGCTGGGTGGTCGGTTCGAACCCGACGACGTCGTCGTCGCAGCCGAGGAGCCGGCCGGCTCGGGCGAGCAGCCACTCCGCACCGTCGCCCGCCGTCTCCACCTGGGCCGCGGGGTCGCCCTCGGTCCAGGACGCACGGATCGTCCCGACCCCCTCGGGGGTGATCGTCGCCCGCTCGAATCGCCCCGGCCCAAGCCGGACCGTCGGGTCGCCGGGGAGGATGGCGATCGTGCCCAGGGTCGACCGGACGTCGATGCCTGCGGTCGGGATCGTCGCAGCCGGCACCGACCCGACGATACGAGTCGCGCGGCGACCTCTGCTGCGCGTTCCCGCCGCCGCATCGGGCTGGACGATCAGCGTCGTTCGCCATCGACGCCCGCCCGTCGCACGCGCTGGAGCAGGGGGCGGCGGCGGGCGTGGGGGAAAACCTCCGAGAAGCGGGCCTCGGCGACATCGGTGCCGACCAGCACGAGATCCCCCTCGGCCGGCAGGGGAGTTCGGGCATCCGGGTTGCCGCGGATCGCTCCACCCGCCTCGACGGCGACCACGTTGCACTGCGTCCGCCGGTAGACGTGCGCCTCGGCGAGGGTCGTCCCGGCCAGCTCGCGGGGGATCGGCGTACGGAACACGTTGAGCCCGTGCGCCACCAGCAGCGTCTCGTCGCCGCGGAAGTGGTTCCAGATCGCGGCCGACCCGGTCCCGGCGTAGGACAGCACCGCATCAGCGCCCGCCCGGTAGAGGGTCGACACGTTGCGGTCGAGCTTCGAGCGGGAGATGATCCGGACGTCGGGTCGCAACCCGCGGCAGTAGCGGGTGAGGTAGACGTTGACGTTGTCGTCGTGGGTGGTGATCAGCACTGCGCCGGCGTCCTCGATGCCTGCCTCCCGCAGGATCGAACGGTCGGCGGCGTCGCCGAGCACGTACCGGACGCCCTCCCGGCGGCGTTCGGGCAGCTGTTCGACGATCGCGAACTCGATGCCTTCCGCGGCGAATGCGTGGCCGACGGCTCGCCCCACGCGGCCCCCGCCGATGATCACCGCGTTGTTCGCGGTCGGCGAGGCGGTCGTATGCGCACGGTCGAAGGCCGCGAGCTGCTCGGTCGTGCCGGCGAGCAGCAACATCGACGACTCGCGCAGCCAGGTGTCGGCGGTCGCGATGCTGAACTCGCCCCGGTCCCAGACCCCGATGATCCCGACGCCGAACCGCTCGCGCAGCCGGGCGTCGGCCAGGGTCCGGTCGACGAGATCGGTGCCGATCGCCCCTGCCTCGGCGATCTGGAGCCCGACAAAGCTGCCGATCACGTGGCTGTGGCCGCCGAGCCCGAGTGTCCGCGCCGCCATCGCCGACCCGAGCACCTCGCCGAGTTGCACGACGTGGTCGGCTCCCGCGATCTCGAGGATGTCGACCGACGCCGGCGAGTTGGCGCTGGCGACGATGTCGACGTCGGGGGCGATCTCGCGCACGGTGAACGCGATGTTCGTGTTGGTCTGGTCGTTCTGCGTCGCAACGACCATCGCGGCCTGGTCGACGCGCGCGTTGCGGTACGTGCCCGGGTCGTCGAGCGGGCCGACCATCACCGTGCGCCCCTCGTCGTGCAGGCGGCCGGCATCATCGACGTCCTCGACGATGACGACGTAGGGCACCTCGGCCTGCTCGGCCTTCTCGATCAGATCCTCCTCGACCGGGCCGAGCGCGGTGAGGATGACATGGCCGCCGGTCGAGGCGGCGACCGAGCGCGGCGCCCGGCGGCGCTCGCGCTCGTTCATCCACGGGATGAAGACGAACTGGATGAACACGAACGGCAGCATCACGAGCAGGAACGTCGAGCCGGAGAGCAGCACGACGATCGAGAAGATGCGCCCTGCGTCGGACTCGAAGGTGATGTCGCCGAAGCCGAGCGTCGTCATCGTCGTCAGGGTCCAATACACGCTCGTCGGCCAGGAGTACGAGCGGCCTTCGCGGTCCATCAGCTCGTGGAACACCGTGCTGAACAGGCCGACCATCACGACGAACATGACGACGAGCACGACGATCGTCTTGCGCTGCCGGCTCCGTTCGGCCCGCCGCGCCGCGTCGCGCGAGCGGTCATCGGTGCTCGTCGGGACGGCACGGTCGCCGTCGCGCAACCGCTGGGACACCTGCGCCATCGTCGCCCCCAGCGACTTCAGCACGGTGGTCTGCCCGGAGCGCTCACCGAGCCGATGATGTCACAGCGATTCTTCGGTGGCGACACCGGCGCGCGACGCGCCGCCGTGGGTCGGTGGGTCGGGTTCGGCTGGGGGTCGGGCGGTGTCTGGGTGTCGGTGGTGCCGGGTTCGGGCATCGTCGACGCCGAGACGTTGTGCGAGCGAGACACTCGCCGGCGGTCAGGCCAGGCCGAGCGCGACGCAGGCGGCTTGGGTCGCGGGCAGCAGGGATGCGGGATCACCGCAGTCGAGGCCGGTGCCGTAGTCGATCAGCTTCCACGTGCCCGAGACATCCCCGAGGAACAGCTGTTCGCTCTCGAGGCACGGCATCGTCGGGTCGGGGCACGAGCTCATGTCCGGCACGGCAAAGACGCGGGCGTAGCCGTTCTGGCAGTTGGCGATGTCGACGTCGACGATGACCCATGCGGGATTGGACGGGAAGAGGCTGGTGAGCAGCGGGAGCATCGCCGCGGCCGAGCAGTCGGCAGTCGGCGCCGGCGGGTCGGTCGGCGGCGCGGCGGTCGCGGGTGGGTCGGTCGCCGGAGCCGGTGTCGCCGGAGCTGCCGTGGGCTCGGGCATCGTGGTGGTCGGCTCGGTCGTCGAGGGCTCGATCGTGGTCGAGTCCGCTGTGCCGGTCGACGACGACTCCGAGTTGCACGCAGCACCGACCATCGACGCGGCGACGAGCATGATGAGTGGCACAAACCGTCGAGGCATGATCCGATCGTCGATCACCGACCGGCGGCCGGCAAGAGTCCGAGGTCACGTTCGATCGGCGGGTGACGACGGGGCCTTCGCGACTGGGTACGGTCGGCGCCGTGCGACTCCACACCGTCAGGCGAGGATCGGGTCCGCCCCTCGTCTTTCTCCACGGGCTCGGCACGTCGTCGGCGACGTGGGAGGCGGTGATGACCGCGCTCGACGATCGGTTCTCGGTCATCGCCGTCGATCTGCTCGGCCACGGCTCGTCGCCCGTCCCCGACCATCCGGCGGAGTACACCCGCGACGCCGCGCTCGCCGATCTCGACGAGTTGCTGGCCGAACTCGCGCAACCGGCCGTACTCGTCGGGCATTCGCTCGGGGGGTACCTCGCGCTGGCCTACGCCGCGACCCGGCCCCGCGTCGCCCGGGCGCTCGTCGTCGAGAACACGGGACCCGGCTACCGCGACCCCTCCAAGCGGGAGGAGTGGAACGAACGAACCCGTCGCAACGCCCATCGCTTCGGTGTGCCGGTCCAGGTGACCGAGCTCAACCTCCAGGAGGACTCGGTCGTCATGGACCGCCTCGCCGAGATCACGACACCGACGCTCGTGCTCGCCGGCGGTGACGATCGCCCCGAGTACACCGGTGCCGGCCGGTACCTCGAGCGCAAGATGCCCCATGCCCGGCTGGTCGTGGTCGAAGGCGGCGGGCACTCGATGCACGAGGACACCCACGCCGCGGAGGTCGCGACGCTGATCGCCGACTTCGTCGGCACGCTCCCACCGGCCTGACCGGAACGACACCTGGCAGAATCAGTCGATGATCGAACGCCGGATCGACGTCAGCACCCCGGACGGGACGATGCCGACGTTCATCGTCCACCCCGAGCACGACGGGCCACATCCGATCGTGCTGTACCTGATGGACGCGCCCAGCATCCGTCCGGCGCTCCACGACATGGCGAGCAGGCTGGCGTCGGCCGGGTACTACGTGATGATGCCGTACCTGTTCTACCGCGGGGGTCCGTTCCGCGAGTTCGGGATGAGCGACGAGGACATGCATGCCCGCCGTGAGCTGATGGACACGATCACCCCGACCAACATCGTCCCCGATGCCGAGGCGCTGCTCGTCGCGGCCCAGGCCGACCCAGCGGCGCGGCGTGGTGATGTCGGTGCGGTCGGGTTCTGCATGAGCGGCGGGCTGGTCGTGTCGCTGGCCCGCGCCCTGCCCGACCGCGTCGCAGCGGTCGCGTCGATCCACGGCGCGTGGATGGTGCGCGACAGCGACGATTCGCCACACCTCGGTCTGGACTCGGTGCGCGCCGAGGTCCATCTCGCCTGGGTCGACCCGGACGAGACCGCCCCGCCCGAGACGATCCCGGTGTTCCGTGACGCGCTGGACGCGGCGGGCGTCACGTATACGTTCGATCTCGTCACCGATGCCGTGCACGGGTTCGCGCCGGCCGGCCCGCGCTACGACCGGGCGGCCTCCGAGCTCCACTGGGAGCGGGTTCACTCGCTGTTCCGTCGCCGCCTCCTGCGATGACCCGGCGTGCTCGATCGAGCCGTCGCGGGTGCGGGCGTCGCCCGATGCGCACGTCGCCGGATGCGGTGCTGGTGGTGATGCCACCCCGCTGCGCCGACGGGTCGGCCGGTGGAGCGGCGATCATCGCCTCGTGAGCCGGGTCCTGTCACATCCCGCGTCCCGCCGGGCGCTGCGCGAGGCATGGCCGTTGTACGTGCCGGCGATCCCGTTCGCGCTCGTGCTCGGGCTGGCGATGACCGAGTCGGCGATGCCGGTCGGAATCGCGTGGTCGACCAACCTGTTCGTGTTCGCCGGCGCCGCGCAACTAGCGACGGTGACGCTCGCCGCGACCGCGACGTGGGTGACGCTGGTCGCGACGGCGGTGGTGATCAACCTCCGCCACGTGATGTACAGCGGGGCACTGTCGCCGCGTTTCCGCAACCAACCGCGCTGGTTCCGCTGGCTCGGCCCGTACTTCCTGATCGACCAGGTCTTCGCGCTCACGTCGGCCCGGGCCGAGTTGGACGACGCCGACTGGCGGCGGTACTACCTGACGACGTCGCTGTTCTTCCTGACGAGTTGGTGCTGCACGGTCACGCTCGGGTTGTTCGCCGGGTCGGCGATCCCCGCGGGCTGGCGGCTCGAGGTCGCCCCGGCGATCATGTTCGCCGGGCTGGTCGTGATCGGGCTGACCAACCGGCCCGGGGTGATCGCCGCAGTGACCGGCGCCGCCGTGTGCTTTGCAGCGCTCGGGGTGCCCAACAACGGTGGCATCCTGATCGGTGCGATCAGCGGTGTGATCGCCGGCTACCTCGCCGACCGGCTGCGTGCGCCCGAACGGTCACCGGATCGGACGTCGGCGTCGTGACCCCGACCGCTGCCCTGGCCGCCGTCCTCGTGGTGGGCGCGCTGACGTACTCGGCGCGGGCCGGGCTGATCGTCCTGCTCGCCGACCGCACGATGCCCGCCGAGGTCCAGCGAGCCGTGCGGTACGTCGGCCCTGCGGTCCTCTCGGCGCTGGTGGTCAGCCTGCTCGCCGGCGGTGCCGGCGTGAGCGGAGTCGAGTGGAGCGAGGTGGTGGCGCTTGCCGCGGGGTGTCTCGTCGCCGCGCGGACCAAGAACCTGATCGCCGCGCTCGCCGCGGGCATGGTCGTGCTCTGGGTCCTGATCTGGCTCACCTGACCGGGGCGGGCAGCCCCGCGCGGTCATCTTCTCGCACGCCAGGCGTCGCGAGAAGATCACGCGTCCGGGTCGACGCGGTCGGGGAGCGCGGCGACGGCGAGCAGCAGGCGCTGGAGCTCGTCGTCGATCGCCGCGGCGAGGAGATCGAGATCGGGGCAGCGGTCCGGGTCGGCGTGCAGCCCGATCGTCAGCCGGTCGACGTAGGACAGCAGGGCCACCCCGAGCGTGGTGTTCGGCCCCAGCGGCACGATCGGGAACATCGACTCGGCCTCGGCACCCATGAACCACAGCGGGACCCGTGGCCCGGGGACGTTGGTGATCACCAGGTTGACGAACGGTTGGTGGGCGACGAACGAGCGCAGCGCGGCGCCGACCACGCCGGGTACGGCGGGCGGGACGTGGTCGACCGCGTCGATCAACGCCGCGACCCCCTCGCCCTCGTGATGCTGCTTGGCCCTGGTCGTCCGCTCCCTGATGATCGCCAGCCGCCGGACCGGGTCGGGCTCGGCGAGCGGCAGGGGGATCAGCATCGAGCCGGCGTGGTTGCCGCCCTCGCCAGCAGTTCCGGGCGCCCGCACGTTGACCGGACACATCGCGTGGAGTTCCTCGAGCGGTTCGTCGTGGCCGGCGAACCATGAACGCAGGCCACCGGTCAGGACCGCCAAGGCGACGTCGTTCACCTTGCCGCCGAAGGCCGACTTGATCGCATCGATGTCGTCGAACCCGATGTCGACCGTCAGGAGCCGGCGCCGCCGCCCGACGGGTTTGTTGAGCGAGGTCTGCGGCGCTCGCGCCCCGGGGCCGAGCATCCCGAGGGCGCTGCCGACCAACTCGTTCAGCCGCGCCGAGACATCCGACGGCGTCGCCGACAGCGATCGGGTCGCCTGCCGGAACGTCTCGACCGGGTCGCGCAGGCGCTCGGCCCACGCATCGACGACGAGCTGCGGACCGTTCGGCGGCGCGGCGATCGGGCGACGGATCGGCACTTCCGCGCCGGGATGCGGCTCGGCGTCGAACAGCGTGGCCAGGAAGTCGACCGAGCTGACCCCGTCGATCAGCGCGTGGTGGACCTTCTGCAGTACCGCGACCCGACCGTCGGCCAGGTGGTCGATGAACCACAGCTCCCACAGCGGGCGGCTGCGGTCGAGGACCTCCATGTTCAGCTCGCAGCACGCGGCGAAGAGCTCGTCGAGCCCACCCGGTGCGTCGACAGTGCCCACCTTGACGTGGTGCGCGATGTCGAAGTCGGGGTCCTCGATCCACAACGGTCGACCCTGGCCGAGCGGCACCTCGGCCAGGCGGCGCATGAAGCGCGGCGCGCGGCCGAGGCGGGCCGAGATGTGACGCCGGATCTCGCCGATGCGCAACGCGCCATCGGCGTCGCGCAGCGCCTCCCCGTCGAGGACGAACACGCCGCCGATGTGCATCGGCGACTCCGGCGATTCCAGGCGGAGGAACGACGTGTCGAGCGACGTCAGCCGCTCGGGCCGGTGGTCGATCTCCACGCCGGTGACCGCTCGCTGGGGCGGTGTCCGCTCGGCGACGTCGAGGACCCGATCGAGGCCTGCCGCGATGCAGTCGTGCAGCTCGTCGGGCGCAGCGACCGCCGTCGTGTCGGTCACGATGCCGATGCAGGCGGTCGCCTCGTGCGACATCAGTGCGACGTTGAACGCGGCACCGCCGGGAGGGGCGAACGGGTAGAGCCGCTCGACCTGCGCGCCGGCAAGGTAGCGGGGTTCGCTGAGGCCCGGCACGTTGGTCACCACGAGGTCGACGCCGCGCATCATCCCGCCGACGACACCGGCCGACAGCGAGCTCGGCAGGACCTGGATCGCCCCGGCGATCGCGTGGCTGAAGCCGAGCGCCGGCTCCTTCCGCGACCTCCCGGTGATCTCGCGCACGTTGAGCATCAGCTCGATCGGGTCGTCGATGTCGGCGGGGACCCGGAACCGGACGGGCGCCCACTGGTTCCCGCCCTCGTGGTCGTCCTTGCGGCGGATGCTGATCGGCATCGTCACCCGCAGTTCGGGTGGCAGGGCGTGGCGTCGGCGGTGGTACTCGGCCGTGCCGTCGATCACGCCGGCGACGAACAGGTGGTTGATCGTGCAGCCGTGCCGCGCCGCCGCGTCGTGCAGGTCGTCCAGCCCGAGCTGATGGATGCCGAGCCGGCGCCCGGGGCCGCGCTCGGTGAACAGGGGCGACAGCGCTCCGCCGCTCGGCGCGAGCAGTCGGACGGCCGACCGCCCGCCGGCGACGGTCGCGGTGACCGTGCGGACCGGATGGAGCATCGCGTCGATGGCGACGCGGGTCAGCCGCGCCTGGGTGGTCGCCGACCGTTCGAGCGCGTCGGCGACCGACGGTGTCGAAGCCGGCGCCGGCGCCGGACGGAGCTCGGGCAGGTCGGCGCGAGCGCGTCGCGGCGGCCGGCGCACGGCGTCGAGGAAGATGTCGAGGAGGGCCACTCCACCGACACCGTCGGTGAAGGAGTGGTGCACCTTGATGATCAGCGCGGCGCGGCCCTCGTCCAACCCTGCGACGTACGCGCACTCCCAGAGCGGGCGCTCGCGATCGAACGGCGCCTCCGCCATCTCGGCGGCGAGGTCGAGGACCGCGGTGAAGGGCACCGGTTCGTCGAGCTCGACGAAGCGCAGGTGGTCGGCGACGTCCACGTCCTCGACGACGACCCAGTGCGGCACGCCCACGCCGAGTGGAGGTTCGACGACGCGTTGGCGCAGTCGCGGCATCAGCCGGGACGACTCGTCGAGCGAGCGGAGCAGCAGCTTCGGCTTGACCGCTCGGTCGAGCTGGAGGATCGACACAACCGTCGTCCTCAGCGCCGGGTCGCGCTCGATGTCCCACAGTGTCGCGTCGGTGCCGTTCAGTGGCTCCGGTGCGAGCTCCTTGATGTTCGTCACCCTTCGAGTGTCGGCGTGCGCACGATGCCGAGCCCGAGGACAAGGTCACTTTCGGCCGTCATCACCGCGATCGGTATCCTCGGGACGTGGAGCGCGACGTCGAGGTGCTCGTCGCCGGCGGCGGCATCGCCGGGCTGGCGATGGCGCTGACGTGCCATCAGATCGGCGTGCCGGTCCGGGTCGTCGAGTCGGTCCGCACGCTGCGTCCGCTCGGGGTCGGCATCAACCTGCAACCCAACGCAGTGCGCGAGCTCCACGACCTTGGCCTGGCCGACGACCTGGCGGCGATCGGTGTCGCGACCAGGGAGTGGGCACTGGTCGGCCGCAACGGCAACGACATCTGGTCCGAGCCGCGCGGGCTCGACGCCGGCTACCGCTGGCCGCAGTACTCGGTGCACCGGGGTGAGCTGCAGATGCTGCTGTACCGGGCGGTGCTCGATCGCCTCGGCCCCGGCGCGGTGGCGACCGGGCGGCGGGTGACCCACTTCGTCCACGAGCTCGACGGCGTGCAGGTCGCGCTCACCGGGAGCGACGGCCGGACCGCGGTCGTCGGGTGCCACGTGCTGATCGGTGCCGATGGTCTGCACTCGGTCGTGCGCGCCCGGATGTATCCGGGCGAGGGCGATCCGCGTTGGGGTGGGGCGGTGCTCTGGCGCGGCACTGCACCGGGTCCGCCGATCCGGACCGGTGCGTCGTTCGTGCTTGTCGGCAACATGAACCAGCGCTTCGTCACCTACCCGATCTCGAAGCCGGACCCGGCGACCGGGCTCCAGACGCAGAACTGGATCGCCGAGCTGACCTTCGACCCGCGACGGGGTTGGCGGCGCGGCGACTGGAACACGCGCGTCGGGGTCGAGGAGTTCATCGGCGAGTTCGAGGACTGGAACTTCGGCTGGCTCGACGTTCCGGCGATGATCCGCCGGTCCGAGGAGGTCTTCGAGTTCCCGATGGTCGACCGCGATCCGGCGCCGCACTGGGTGGTCGGCTCGGTCGCGTTGATGGGCGACGCGGCACACGTCATGTATCCGGTCGGCTCGAACGGCGCGAGTCAGGCGATCGTCGACGCCCGGGTGCTCGGCGCGGCCTTCCTCGAGCACGGCGTCGGGCGGCCGGCGCTGCTCGCCTACGAATCGGCGCTGCTCGACGACATGTCGGCGCTCGTGCTGCGCAACCGGGGGGCGGGGCCGGTGTCGATCCTCGGCGTGGTCGACGAGCGGTGCGGTGGCGTCTTCGACGACATCGACGACGTGATCCCGCGCCACGAGATCGAGGCGTTCATGGCCGACTACAAGACCGCCGCCGGGTTCGCGATCGACGCGCTCAACGCCGCCCCACCGACGATTTCGGCCTGACGGCCCGGGTCAGTCGCCGCGCAGGAGGTGGGCGAGCCTGGTCGCCAGCTTGGCTTCCTTGTCGGTCGCCCGCTCACGGTCGTCGGCGGTGGCGAGGATGCGCCGGCTGCCGCGCACACCCAGCCAGCGCAGTGGCTCGGGCTCCCAGCGGCGGGCGTGCACGCCGACCCACGGCAGCGAGGTGCGCTCGGTCTCGGACCGCGTGATCAGCTCGGCCAGTGTCCGCCCGGCGAGGTTGGCCGCAGCCACCCCCTCGCCCACGTAGCCGCCGAGCCAGCCCTGACCGGTGCGGGGGTCGTAGTGGACCGACGGGAGCCAGTTGCGCGGGATCCCGAGGACCCCACCCCAGCGATGGGTGATCTGCACGTCGCGCAGGACGGGGAACAGGTCGATCAGGGTCTGCCGGATCAACTCGTGCGACGCGAGGTGCTGCTCCATCGTCGGGTCGATCTGCGAGCCGAACTTGTACGGCACCCCGCGCCCACCGAACGCCAGCCGGCCGTCGGCGGTGCGCTGGCCGTAGATCACCATGTAACGGTCGTCGGAAAAGGTGGGCCGGGCACCGAGCCCGATCCGGTCGAGCACCTCGCCGGGCAGTGGTTCGGTGGCGATCATCAACGAGTACACGGGGAGCAGCGTGCGGCGCTCGCCGTCGAGGTCCCGGGTGTACGCCTCGGTCGCCCTGACGACGACCTCGGCGGTCACCGTTCCCACCGTCGTCGTCACCGCCCGGTCACCGATGCCGACGACCTGGGTCTGCTCGTGGATCGTGACGCCGCGCCGTTCGAGCACGTCGGCCAGCCCCCGCACCAGTCGCGCCGGGTCGATCGCCGCGCAGGGAGCGAAGAAGATGCCCGATCGCGCTTCGGTGATGTGCAGGTGCTCGTTCACCTCGTCGGGTTCGAGCAAGCGGATCACGTCCTCGGTGAACCCGTGGTCGTGCATCTCTTCGACCTCTGCCCGCTGGCGCGCCGCCTGCGGTGCGGTGCGAGCGGCTCGGACCCAGCCGCCCTTGGCGTAGTGGCAGTCGATGCCCTCGGCCGCGGTGACGCGGCCGATCTCGTCGACCGCCCCATGGACGGCGCGGCTCAGCCGCATCGATGCGTGGGCGTTGGAGTGCTTGGCGTACTTGGTGAACGACCCGGCCAGTTCACCGACCGCCCAGCCCCCGTTGCGCCCCGACGCGCCGAACCCGCAGTGGTGGCGTTCCAGGACGGCGATGCGCAACGACGGGTCGAGGCCCGAGAGGTAGTACGCGGTCCACAGCCCGCTGAACCCGCCACCGACGATCGCGACGTCGACGTCGAGGTCCCGATCGAGGGCGGACCGGGGCTCGATCGGACCGAGGCGGTCGAGCCACAGGGCCGTCGTGCAGGCATCGCGCAGCGTCGACATCGCCACGACGATAGCGGTGGGGACCACCTGACGACCCAATCGGCAACCCCTGGGGCACTCGGCGATGGAATCCGACGTTAGAGTGGCGCTCTACCTCGAAATCCGTTACCATCCGTCGGCCACGCGCAACACCGAACGGAGCGGCTCATGCCATCGATCAACCTCGTCACCGAGATCCCCGGCCCGAACAGCCGGGCGCTCGTCGAGCGGCGCAGCGCGGCGATCTCGCGCGGAGCCGCCCACCTCACCGACCTCGGGATCGCCTCGGGCGACGGCGCCGTGGTGACCGATGTCGACGGCAACCGGCTGCTCGACTTCGCCGGAGGTATCGGCGTGCTCGCCGCCGGCCACTGCCCGGGGCCGGTCGTCGATGCGCTCCACGCGCAGGCCGACGCCCTGCTGCACGTGTGTGGCATCGTCGCCACCACCGAGCCGATGGTCGCCCTCGCCGAGGCCTTGAACGACCTGACGCCCGGCGAGTTCGAGAAGAAGACCTTGCTGATGAACAGCGGCGCGGAAGCGGTCGAGTCGGCGGTCAAGATCGCTCGCGTCTCGACCGGGCGCGCCGGCATCCTCGTGTTCGAAGGCGGCTACCACGGCCGCACGAACATGACGATGTCGATGACGAGCAAGTATTCGCTGTTCAAGAAGGGGTTCGGGCCGTTCGCCTCGGAGGTGTACCGCATCCCGTTCCCGAACGTCCTGCGGCGCCCCCCGGGCACCGACCCCGAGCAGTTCGTCGGCTGGTCGATCGAGCGCCTCGAGGACGCGCTGGTCAGCCAGGTCGACCCGTCGGCGCTCGCCGCGATCGTCATCGAACCCGTGCAGGGCGAAGGGGGCTTCATCCCGGCGCCGGCACCGTACCTGCAGGCGATCCGCCGGCTGTGCGACGAACACGGCATCGCGATGATCGCCGACGAGGTCCAGGCCGGCTTCGGCCGCACCGGTCGCCTGTTCTCGATCGAGCACAGCGGCGTCGTGCCCGACCTGGTCGTCACCGCCAAGTCGCTCGGTTCGGGGATGCCGATCGGCGCGGTCACCGGCAGGGCGGAGATGCTCGACGCGCCGCACCCCGGTGGGATGGGTGGGACGTACAGCGGCAACCCGTTGGCCTGTGTCGCCGCGCTCGCGACGATCGGGATCATCACCGCGCCGGGCTTCCTCGAACGCGCCACCGCCGTCGGCGAACGACTGCGTCGGGGACTGGTCGAGCTGCAGGCGCGGCACCCGTTCATCGCCGACGTGCGTGGGGTCGGGCCGATGCTGGCGATCGAACTGGTCAAGGACGAGCGCCTGACGCCCGACCCCGACCTCACCCTCGAGATCACCAAGGCGACGCTGACCCGTGGCCTGATCACGATCCGGGCGGGGCTCTACAGCAACTGCGTTCGTTTCCTGCCGCCGCTGATCGTCACCGACGAGCAGATCGACGAGGCGCTCGGGGTGTTGAACGACAGCGTCGCAGCGGTCGTCGCGGCGAGGAGTGCGGCATGAGGCGCCCACCGATCCGCGTGCTCGACGCCGCCGGCTCCCCGGCCGACATCGGCCGAGCACACGGGGCGGCGTACGCCGAGGAGATCCGCGGCTACACCCGTGACCGCGTGGCGCTGGTCGCCACCGGCCTGTGGAGCGGCGGGCCGCTCTCGGAGTCCGACGTCCTCGACATCGCCGAGTCGATGCTGGCCGCGCACGAGGCGTTCGACGAGGGCCTGCACGCCGAGATGCTGGCGATGGCCGACGCGGCCGGGATCACGCCGGCCGAGGCCGTGGTCGTCGGCGGGTTCACCGATTTCGTCGACACCGTGCGGGCGGTCGTCGGCGGCGACATGCCGCTGCAGGTGATCGAGGACGACTGCACGGCGGTCATCGTCCCCGACGAGCGTGCCGGTGGCGCCGGGTTGCTCGGCCAGACCTGGGACATGCACGACACCGCGACCGATCATGTGCTCCTGCTCCGGCTCCGGCCCGACGACGCACCGCCGGCGCTGGTCTTCACGACGACGGGCTGCCTCGGGCAGCTCGGCATGAACGCCGAGGGCGTCTGCGTCGGGATCAACAACCTGACCGGCCTCGACGGCACGCGCGGGGTGGCGTGGACGTCGGTCGTGCGAGCGATGCTGCAGTCGAGCACCGCCGACGAGGCGCTCCACACGTTGCTCGGCGCCGATCTCGCCGGCGCGCACAACTACCTGATCTTCGATCGCTACGGCGTGGGCTACAACGTCGAGGGGCTGCCGAGTATCCGCCCGGTCACCAAGTTGGAGGGGGAACCGCTCGTCCACACCAACCACGTGCTCGACCCCGGCGCGCAGCGTGCCGAGGCGCCGAAGGACCCGACGCTGATGGCCAGCTCCGTTGCCCGACTGCGAACGGCGGGCGAGCTGCTCGCCGACGGCGACATCGACGAGGAACGCCTCGTCGAGCTGACCCGAGAGCCGGAGGCGATCTGCCAGGTGGCGGTCGAGCCACTGCACATCGAGTCGAGCGGCGCGGCGATCATGCGGCCGAAGACCGGCGAGTTCTGGGCGTGCTGGGGGCGGCCGGCGGAGAACGAGTATCAGCGGATCGAGATGCCGACATGAACGGCCCGATCGACAGCTCCGACCTGGAGACCGTGGCGATCGGACCTCGGTCCGGCCTGCGCTACGTCCACCTCGACGAGCGTTTCGCCGACGAGATCGAAGCGATCGAGCTGGCGTCGTTCCCGACCGCGCTCCCCGCGGACCTGTACAGCGCCGCCGAGGTGCG
Organism: Ilumatobacteraceae bacterium; assembly: GCA_963825565.1. Lineage (GTDB taxonomy): Bacteria > Actinomycetota > Acidimicrobiia > Acidimicrobiales > Ilumatobacteraceae > JBFGCT01. The sequence continues at coordinate 165,139 of CAWGTW010000013.1, read as the reverse complement.
CGCTCTCGCCGGCGTGTTCCCCGAGGGGTGTTTCGTCGCGCTCGACGGCGATCACGTCGCGGCGACCGGCCTCGGCATCCGGGTCGAGTTCGATCTGTCCGACCCGCAGCACACGGTGCACGATCTGCTCGGACCCCACGGCAACATCGCCGGGCACTACCCGGACGGTCCGTGGTACTACGGGACGAACATCGCGGTGAAGCCGGATCACCGGCGCAAGGGGATCGGCGGCGAGCTGTACGGCCTCCGCAAGGGCGTGTGCCGGACGTACAACCTGCTGGGGATCATCGCCGGGGGCGTCATCCCGGGGTATGCCGACCACAAGCACGAGATGACCGCGGACGACTACGTCGCCGCGGTCAGCGCCGGGGAGCTGTACGACCGGACGTTGACGTTCCAGCTCGAGAACGGCTTCGAGGCGCCGTGCGCGCTGTCCGATTACATCCGCGACCCGGCGGTCGACAACTACGCCGCGCTGATCGTCTGGCACAACCCCGATCATCGGCCGGATGCGACGTGAGGACCGCCGAGATGCTTCGCACCCGGTCGGCGCCGTGTGGAGCGCGGTGATCAGGCAGATGCGCGGGCCGGAGCGGCCGTCGTGATCGACGAGATCGACCGCCAGATCATCCACCACCTTCAGACCGACGGCCGTATGCCGTACTCCCAGCTCGGTCAACTCGTCGGGTTGTCCGATGCGGCGGCCCGGCAGCGGGTCAACCGCCTGACCGGCAAGGGCGTGATCGACATCGTGGCGGTCACCGATCCGTCGATGCTCGGCCTCGGTCACCAGGCACTCCTCGGGATCACGATCACCGGCGATGCGCGCACGACCGCTGCCGAACTCGGCGCCCTCGACGCTGCCGTGTACGTCGTGATCACCGCGGGGCGGTACGACCTGGTCGTCGAGGTGGTCTGTGCCGACGCTGAGACGCTGATCGACGTCGTCAACGACGTCCGCAGCGCCGACGGGGTCGCGACCGTCGAGATGATCACCTACCTCGGCATCACCAAGCAGACCTACAACTGGGGCGCGGGCAAGGGCGGCGTCGGGTGACCCTGCCGGCGACGATGCGCGCCGCGTTGCTGCTCGGGCGCGGCGGCCCGGAGATGCTCGAGGTGCGCGCCGACGTCCCGGTCCCCGAGCCCGGGCCGGGGGAGGTGCTGGTCGCGGTCGCCGCTTGCGGCGTCAACAACACCGACATCAACACCCGCGTCGGCTGGTACAGCCGGTCGGTGACGTCGGCGACGAGCGGCGCGGGATTCGCCGAGGCGCAGGCCGACGACGCGACCTGGGGAGGCGGCTTGCGGTTCCCGCGCATCCAGGGCGCGGACATCGCGGGGCGGGTCGTGTCGGTCGGGTCGCCGGGGGACGGTGCGCTCGTCGGCCGGCGGGTCCTGGTCGACCCCTGGATCCGCAACCCCGACGACCCGTCCGACCGAGCGTCGGCCGGGTATCTCGGTTCGGAGTGCGACGGCGGATTCGCCGAGTACTGCGCCGTCCCGGCGCGCAACGTGTACCCGATCGACTGCGAGCTGAGCGACGCCGAACTGGCGACGTTCGCCTGCTCCTGGTCGGCTGCCGAGCACATGCTCCAACGGGTCGGTCTGGCCGAGGGCCAGCAGCTCGCGGTCACGGGGGCCTCGGGTGGCGTCGGCACGGCGCTCGTGCAGCTCGCCCGCCGGCGCGGCGCGCACGTGACCGCAGTCGCCGGCCGGTCCAAGCTCGATGCCGTCCGCCGGCTCGGTGCCGGTGCGGTCGTCGATCGCGATGCCGGCGACGTTCCGGCCGCGGCCGTTGCAGCGGCCGGAACGCCCTTCGACGTCGTGGCCGACGTGGTCGGCGGCGCCGACTTCGGTGGCTGGCTGCACGGGCTCCGCCGGGGCGGGCGCTACGTGACGTCGGGTGCGATCGGTGGGCCGGTGGTCGAGCTCGATCTGAGGACGCTGTACCTCAACGACCTCGAGCTGTTCGGTGCGACGGTGTACGCGCCCGAGGTGTTCGCCGCCCTCGTCGGGTACGTCGAGCGAGGAGAGGTCCGCCCCGTGCTCGCCGGGACCTTCCCGCTGGAACGGATCGCCGATGCGCAGGCGGCGTTCGGCGAGAAGCGCCACGTCGGCAGCTACGTGATCGCGATCACCGGCTGAGTGCGCTGTTCGGTGCGCCAGTCCCCGAACAGATCGTCGCCGTGGGGGCGTCGGCCGTATCCTGCGGCGATGGTGAGCATCACCGTGCTCGATGGCGGCATGGGCAAGGAGCTGCGCCGGATCGGCGCGCCGTTCCGCCAGCCGGAGTGGTCGGCGCTGGCGCTGATCGAGGCGCCTCACTACGTCGTGGAGGCGCACCGCAACTTCATCGATGCCGGTGCCGACGTGATCATCACCAGCAACTACGCCGTCGTGCCGTATCACCTCGGCGACGCGATGTTCGCCGGGCGCGGCGCGGAGCTGACCGCGCTCGCGGGTCGATGCGCCCGAGAGGCGGCCGATTCCGCCGACCGACCGGTGCGGGTCGCTGGCTCGCTCCCGCCGCTGTTCGGGTCGTACCGGCCGGAGAGGGTCGACCCGGTGCGCGCCGCCCCGCTCTACCGATCGATCGTCGCGGCCCTCGACCCGTTCGTCGACCTCTGGATCGGTGAGACCTTCAGCCGGATCGACGAGCTGCACCTGATCGTCGACGCGATCGCCGGTGGCGGTTCGGGGCAGCCGGTCTGGGTCGGGTTCTCGCTCCCCGACTCGTGGGACCCAGCGCACGGCATCGCGCTGCGGTCGGGAGAGACACCCGCCGACATCGCGGCCGCGGTCGCCGAGCACGCGGCGGTGATCGACGCCGTGCTGTTCAACTGCTCGATCCCCGAGCAGACCGGACCGGCGATCGGCGCGCTGGCAACGGCGCTCGACGAGCTCGGCCTCGACGTGCGCATCGGTGGCTACGCGAACGCGTTCCCGACCGCCCGGAGCGAGACGTACGAGGCGAACGAGGCGATCCTCGAACGGCGCGAGGAACTGACCGCGTCCCGGTACGCGGACATGGTCGCCGGCTGGATCGAGGACGGTGCGACCATCGTCGGCGGATGTTGCGACATGTACCCCGAACACGTCGCCGCCCTGGCCGCCCGGTTCGCCGACCGTTGATCCACGCCGGCCCGGACTTCGAGGCCGACGATCGAACCATCGTGCGTGTTCATCGCGGCCGCGGATGGCCGCCGCCCAGAACTGCGAGGTTCGCGCCGCGCCGGCGAGGGACGGGTCAGCGACGGACCGGACGTGGGGTCCAGCAGTCCGCTGCCGGCGAATCGTCGTGTCAGATCAGCGTGTTCTCGAAGTAGAGCTGCGCCATCAGGAAGGCGATGGGCACGCACACCACGACGAACGCGACGAGGAGCCGCTCACCGCCGCGTGCGAGCAGGATGATCACCGGCACGAGGACCGACTCGGCTCGATGGATCGAGAGCTCTCCGCCGAGCGCCAGCGGACCGATCCAGTACGGCACGAGCAGGACGACGATCGCCCGCTCGGCGAGGGTGAGCGAGGCGCGGTTGATCCACGCCAGCGTCCATCCGGTCACCACGATGACGGCGACGACGATCGTCTGCACGCCGATCACGTTCGGGGTCGCGTCGGTCAGGTACCCGACTCGACGGAGGAACGTCGTCGTCGGGACGGTCGGCCCCACGTTGTACGTCTTCTGCATCTGGAAGTGCGCGTCCCAGCGCCCGGTGGCGCGCTTGATGTTCGCCATGGCTGCCACGTACCCCAGCACCGGCGGGACGGCGATCCACGCCGCCGCCCGGATGCGAGCCCAGAGGTCGCCGACGACCGGGCTGACGAGCGGCACGAGCGCCGCCGCGCCGAGCAGCCATCCGGACGTGTAGTAGACGGCGGCGAACGCTGCGCACGCTCCGGCGAGCGCCCAGCGCTGCCGGTCGACGAAGACGAGGAACAGCAGCGCGGCGGCGATCACCCCCGAGATCGGGAACAGCGCGGCGTAATAGATGCTGCCGGGGAACACGACGGCGAACGCCATTCCGGCAGCCCCGGTCGCCGTCGGCTTCTGACGCAGGAAGCCGAACCAGAGGATCAGCAGCGCGGCGAGGAACGCGGCCCAGGCGACGACCCGTCCGGCGGGGTACACCTCGAGCCCGGACCAGCCGACGACACGCGTCACATAGGAGTAGCCGGGGAACCAAGCGACCGTGCCGCAGAACTGGTCGGGTGTCCGGTTCGGGACGTCGATGCAGGGGTAGAACGAGTAGCCGGACAGGGCGATCGTGACGTAGTTGCCGCTGTCCCATCGTGCCCACGTCGGCGCGGCGAGCGGCGAGAAGCCGGTCGACAGCGCAGCGGTCCACGTCACCGCCGCCCACAGCCCGATCGTCCCCGCGAGGACGCCGATGTCGCGCCGGTCGATGCCGGGGTCGTGGCGACGCCCGGGGGAGCCGGCGTGAGGAGGCGCCGCGGTCCCTGCCCCCGCCTCGGTTCCACCGCGCCCGGCCATCCCCTGTTCCTAGCGCATCCGGTGGTCTCAACGAAGTGTGAACATCGGCGCACCAGCTCGCCCGGCGACGGTTGACCGGCCAGACTGTGCCGATGTCCACCAGCCGGCCGACTCGTGCTCGCGGCGGTGCGGTCGCGCTCGCCGGGCTGCTCGCCCTGGCAGCCTGCGGTGCCGATGACGCCACGACGGCCGACACGCTGGCGCCCGCCACGTTCCAGACCAACGACGAAACCTCGGGCCTCGAGGTCGACGTGGCGGGCGACCCCGTTCCAGCCGGCACGGATCCGGCGCCGGATCCGGCGGCCTCGACCCCGGTGGACAACGCCGGGTCGGGTGCGCCCGATCCGACCACCGGTGAACCAGCGGCGATCGAGGCCGCGCCGCCGGGTGGTCGCGCGCTCGCCGCTGCGGTCGCTCCGGAATCAGAGATCGAGACGAACCTGTTGCCCGACCTCGTCGTCGACGACGTACGGCGCCAGGCGAAGGCCAACTTCCGCAACATCTTCCCGGCCGATCGCCCGGTGCTGCTGTGGATGTGGGCACCCCATTGACCGACGTGCCGCCGGGAAGCCCCCGGCGTCGAGCAGTTCGCTCGAGCTCATCTGGATCAGGTCGAGGTGATCGGCCTCGGCACGCAGGACAGCCTCGGCGAGGCCGAGGACTTCGTCGACAAGTACGGCACCGAGTCGTTCACAATGCTGTGGGACGAGTCGTTCCAGTCGTGGCAGGCCCTCGGCGTCAGCTCCCAGCCCACCGCGGTGCTGTTCGCCACCGACGGCACGCCGATCACCGGATGGATCGGCCCGTTCCCCGAAGACGAGGTCCTCGACCTCGCCGCCGCGAGCTGAACCACCGCGTGTGCGTCGGGATTCGGCGGGGCGCCGTGTCCGTGACGCAAGTGGTCAGCGGAGGAGTTCGCCGGCGATGATCATCTTGCGCACCTCGGTCGTGCCGGCGCCGATCTCGAGGAGCTTGGTCGCCCGGAACAAGCGGTTGACCTCGCTCTCCCAGATGTAGCCGGTGCCGCCGTGGACCTGGACCGCGTTGTCGAGCACCTTGTTGCACATGTCGGCGCAGTACATCACCGAGGCCGCGGTGCGGGCGTGGATCTCGCCGTGGCCGGCTTGGGTTTCGTCGATGCCTTCGAGCTCGGCGAGCACCTGCCAGCAGAACGCCTTCATCGTCTCGACCCAGACGTACATGTCGGCGAGTCGTGACTGCACCATCTGGAACGAGGAGATCGGCGCCCCGAACTGCTCGCGGGTCTTCGCGTAGTCGACCGACAGTTCGAGTGCCCGCTCGGCGATCCCGACGTTGATCGGTGCGATCATCGCCCGCTCGAAGTCGAGCCCGCTCATCACGACCCGGTGCCCCTGGTCGACCGTGCCGACCACGTTCTCGGCCGGCACGACCATGTCCTCGAACACCAGCTCCGCGGTCTGGCTGCCACGGAAGCCCATCTTGATCAGCTTCTGCGCGACGTGGAATCCCGGCGTGTCGGTCTCGACCACGAATGCGGTGATGCCCTTGGATCCCTGGCCGGGCTGGGTCTTCGCGTAGAAGAGGCACACGTCGGCGACCGGACCGTTGGTGATGTACAGCTTGGAGCCGTTGACCACGAAGCTCTCGCCGTCGCGAACCGCGGTCGTGCGCATCGAGCCGAGTGCGTCCGAGCCGGCGCCCGGCTCGGTCAGCCCGAGGCATCCGATCCACTCGCCCGAGCAGAGCTTGGGCAGGAACCGCTCCCTGATCGCATCGCTCCCGTTGGCGTAGAGGTTGTTGGCGCACAGGTTGTCGTGGGCGACCCAGCTCAAGGCGAACGCGTGGTTCCAGCGCCCGAACGCCTGGGTGACCAAGCCGGACTCGAGCATGCTCATCCCGGCCCCGCCGTACTTCTCGGGGATTGTCGCGCCGAGCAACCCGATGTCGCCGAGCCGGCGGAACAGATCCTCGGGCCACCACTCCTCGTCGTCCATCCGCCTGGCCAGCGGGAGGAGCTCGTTGCGCCCGAACCGGTCGGCGTGGTCGAGCAGCTCCTGCTGCTGGTCGGTGAGCGCGAAGTGCGATGTCATCGTGTCGAAGTGTAGGTGCGGGCATCGGGTGACGCCCGGCGTGCGCGGCGGGCCTCAGGCAGCGCCGGCATCCGGGGTCGGGGGGACATCATCGTGATGCGTGGGAGACGACGCCTTTCGGCGCCCGCCGGGTCATGAAGCCGAACATGTACCCGGCGACCCGCCGCATCTGGATCTCCTCGGCGCCCTCGGTGATCCGGTACCGGCGATGGTGGCGGTAGATGTGCTCGAACGGTTTGTGCCTCGAGTAGCCGAGGCCGCCGTGCACCTGCATCGCCCGGTCCGCGGCCTCGCAGCACAACCGGTTCGACCAGTAGTTGCACATCGACACCTTGTCCGACACCGAGAACGCGCCGTACTGGTCCATCTGCCACGCGGTCTTGTGGATCAGCGCGCGCAGCATCTCGCACTGCGTCTGGAGCTCGACGAGCGGGAACTGGATCGCCTGGTTGGTGGCGAGGGGCTTGCCGAACGGCTTTCGTTCCTTGGCATAGGCGACCGATTCGTTGATGCAGAACTGCGCGGCCCCGAGGCTCGAGGCGGCCTGGCGGATCCGGTTCTCGTTGAAGAAGTGCTGCACGACCTGCAGCCCTCGACCCTCACCGCCGAAGATGGCGCGGTGGGGGACGCGGACGTCGGTGAGCGAGACCCTCCCGTGGTCGGTCGGCATGTTGAACGTCCAGAGGTACTCCTCGATCTTCAGGCCCGGCGCGTCCATCGGGACGAGGAACGCGGTGATGCCGTCGGCGTCGCCGGCCGCGCCCGACGTGCGGGTCATGATCATGTCGCTGTGCGCGGCATGGATGCCGGTGTTCCAGGTCTTCTCGCCGTTGATCACCCACTCGTCGCCGTCGCGCACCGCCGTGGTCTCCATGTGGGTGGCGTCGGACCCGTGTTCGGGCTCGGTGATCCCGAACGCGAACCCCCGACGGCCCGCCGCGAGATCGTCGACCCACTCCGCCTGCTGCGCGTCGCTCCCATAGTTGAGCATGAGCAGTAGCCCCACGTTGTTGCCGACGATCGAGTGTTCGGTCTGTAGGTCGTTGTGCAGCCCGAGCCCCTTGGACGCCAGGTGCTCGCGGATCAGCGCCATCCCCAGGTTCGTCCCGTTCTTGCCGCCGTACGCGGCGGGGAGCGCGTAGCGGTAGTGGCCGGCTGCGTCCGCCCGGCGTCGCGCCTCGCCCAGCAGGGCCTCCCAGTCGCGGTTGGGCAGGCCGCCGCGCTCCCAGTCGGTGCGGGCGTCCTCCCGGCGGTGGTCGAAGAAGCGGACGTTGTCGTCCTGTTGCTCTAGCGGTCGGATCTCGCGGCGAATGAAGTCGTCGAGCTCGGCCAGGTAGCTCGTCAATTCGAGCGGGATGTCGAAGTTCACCTGGACGATGTTGCCGAGGAGTCGACCCGCGGGACGAATTGGCCGGTCGGCGCCCGTTCGGCCAGTATCGCTGTCCGCAGGTCGCCGTCGCAGAGGGAGTCATCATGAAGGCCGTGCTTTCCACCGAGGTCGGGGGTCCGGAGACGTTGGTGGTCGCCGACATCCCGGCGCCGACCGCCGGACCCGGCGAGATCGTGCTCGACGTCGAGGCGATCGGCATCAACTACCCCGACGTGTTGATCATCCAGGACCTGTACCAGTTCAAGCCGCCGCGCCCGTTCGCCCCGGGCGGCGAGGTCGCCGGGACGGTCGCCGCGCTCGGCGAGGGGGTCACGTCGTTGCGGCTCGGCGAACGCGTGCTCGCATCTCCGGGTCACGGTTGCATGGTGGAGCAGATCGCGATCCCGGCGGCGTCGTGCGTGCCGATCCCCGATGCGATGCCGTTCGACGAGGCGGCCGCGTTCCTGCTGACGTACGGGACCAGCCACTACGCGCTCAAGGACCGCGCCAACGTTCGCGAGGGCGAGAGCATGCTCGTGCTCGGTGCGGCGGGCGGGGTCGGTCTGGCCGCCGTACAGCTCGGGCGGGCGATGGGGCTGAAGGTGATTGCGGCGTGCTCGTCGCAGGACAAGGTCGACCTGTGCCTCGCGCACGGAGCCGACCTCGGGATCGTCTACCCCCGCGGCCCGCTCGACCGGGATCAACAAAAGGCGCTGTCGAACGACATCAAGGTCGCCGGTGGGGGCGGCGTCGACGTGGTCTACGACGCGGTCGGCGGCGACTACTCCGAGCCGGCGGTGCGCGCGATGAACTGGGACGGCCGGTTCCTCGTGATCGGGTTCCCGGCGGGGATCCCGAAGCTGCCGCTCAACCTGACGCTGCTCAAGTCGTGCCAGATCGTCGGCGTGTTCTGGGGGGCGTTCGTTGCGACGCATCCCGCCGAGCACGCGGCCAACGTTGCCGATCTGTTCCGGCTCTACGAGGCCGGCGACATCAGGCCGCACATCTCCAACCGCTACGCGCTCGAGGACGGTGCCGCAGCGATCACCGAGCTGATGGAGCGCCGCGCCACCGGCAAGGTCGTCGTCATCCCATGACCGCCCGGTGAGCTCCGGCGAGGACGGGTCGCGCTGGATTCACCGCAATCCGATGTCGGTGAGGATCACCGACGTGGAGGGTCGGGGAGGCGACTGGAGGCGATGGCGCCGCAGAGGGCGAAGCCGGCGGACAGGGCGAACACGATCGTGAAGCTGCCGGTGACGTCCGCCAGCAGCCCACCGACCTGCGGCGAGAGCATCTGCGATACGCCGAATGCGAACGTGGCCGCGGCGTACGACGGGCCGAAGCGCTCCGGGGTGGTGTTCCGGACGACGTAGGACGCAGTGACCGCGGCGAGCCCGCCGAACATCAGCCCGAGGCCGAGCGCTCCCAACGCAACGAGTGCGATCACCCCGGTCAGGATGGCGCCGATCGCCGCGGCGAACGCGGTGAACCCGATCGTCATCGTCACCCGCTCCCCGAACCGGTCGGCGAGGAGCCCGAGGGTCAGCCCACCGAACACGGTGCCGATTCCGACGACGCCGAACATCGTCGCCGCCAGCCCCTCCGAGTACCCGGCGTCGTCCTCGAGCCGCGAGGTGAGGAACGAGATCGCCAGCAGGTAGCTGAAGCCGTACGCCGAGTAGCTCGCGGTCAGCGGTATCCACCCCGGCATCGTGCGCAGCACGCTCAGGCCCACCAGATCGGCCCCGGTCGTACCGGCGACGCCGTCCTGGCGGTGGCGCAGCAGCAGCAGGACGAGCGCGACGACGCAGATCCCGATCGACAGCTCGACCAGGTACACCTCGCGCCACGCGCTGTCGCCGGAGCGGTCGCGAAGGACGCGGCTGAGTTGGCCGGCGAAGACGATGCCGAGTCCGATTCCGGCACCGATGCTGCCGACGGCGACTCCCCGGTTCTCGCCGGGCACGGCGCTGGAGGCGATGCCGGGGGACGGGATCCAGATGAACGCGCCGCCGATCCCCATCACGAACAGGGCGATGCCCAGCACGGCTGCATTCGGGCTCACGACGGCGAGCGCCAGGCCGGACAGCGAGAACGCGAACCCGAGCCGGAAGATCGGCAGCAGCCTGATCCTCGACGACGCCGACGCGACGGCGATGGTGCCGAGCAGGTAGGCGGTGACGTTCAGCGTGCCGAGCAGGCCGGCAACCGTGTTCGAGTGGTCGAGGTCGTTGCGGATCGCGGGGAGCAACACCCCGTACGTGAACCGTCCGAACGCCTGGGCGACGATCGCGCCGGCGGCGACCAGGGCGACCGCTGTCCAGCCATGAGCAACGGGCCTGCGCACGGTGCGAGTGTTCCACGGGGCGCGCGCCGCGCCCGAACCGCCGTCGACAGCGCGCCGATGAGTTCCGGCGCGGGGTGCGCGCGCCGGGACTCACCGGGGAGGGTGGACGTTCAGACGATCTTGGTGTCGGTGTCGGCCCAGTACCGATCGCGCAGGAGTCGCTTGTACAGCTTGCCGGTCGGGAGCCGGGGAAGCTCGGCCTCGTAGTCGATCGAGCGCGGCACCTTCTGGCGCGACAGCTGCGACCGGCAGAACGCGAGCAGCTCCTCGGTCAGCTCGTCGCCGGCCTCGACGCCCGGCATCGGCTGGACCACCGCCTTGACCTCCTCGCCGAGATCGGGGTTCGGCACGCCGAACACCGCGGCGTCCGCCACCAGCGGATGAGTGATCAGCACGTTCTCGGTCTCCTGCGGGTAGATGTTCACGCCACCGCTGATGATCATGAACGTCTTGCGATCGGTCAGGTACAAGAAGCCGTCCTCGTCGACGTAGCCGACGTCGTTGACCGTCGTCATCGTGCCGTCCGGCGACGTGACCTCGGCGGTCTTGTCGTCGTCGTTGTGGTACTCGAACGGTGTTGCGGTGCGGAACCAGATCGTGCCCGGCACCCCCATCGGCAGCTCGTTCATCTCGTCGTCGGCGATGTACAGGTCGCCGAGGATCACCTTGCCGACCGTGCCCCGGTGGGCCAGCCACTCCTCGCTGTCGCACGCCGTGAACCCGAGGCCCTCGGTCGCCCCGTAGTACTCGTGGATGATCGGACCCCACCAGTCGATCATCGCCTCCTTGACCGGGATCGGGCACGGCGCCGCGGCGTGCACGGCGATCTCCAGCGACGACAGGTCGTACCGTTCGCGCTCCTCTGCGGGCAGCTTCAGCATCCGGCTGAACATCGTCGGCACGAGCTGCGAGTGTGACGGCCGGTACCGCTCGACGAGGCGCAGGTACTCGACCGGATCGAAGCGCTCCATGATGATGACGGTGCCGCCGATGCGGATCGTCAGGTTGACCGCAGCCTGCGGGGCGGAGTGGTACAGCGGTGCCGGCGACAGGTAGGTCATGTCCTCGCGGTAGTGCCACAGGCCGCTGAGGAACGTGAACAGCGGCAGCATCTCCCCAGGCGGCCGGTCGGGCAGCGGGCGGATGATCCCCTTCGGCCGACCGGTCGTTCCCGACGAGTAGAGCATCGGCGTGCCGAGCCGCTCGTCGGGGAGTGGTTCGGGCGGATGCTCGGCGAGTGCGGTGGCGTAGTCCTGCACGCGTCGATCATCGCTTCCCCCCGGCTCGTCGACGACGAGCACGAGCGTGACATCGGGGCAGCCGGCGACGGCCTCGATCGCGATCTCCCGCTTGGCCCGCGACGTGATCAGCACACGCGACTCGCTGTTGCCGATGATGTAGGCCAGCTCCTCGGCGGTCAGGTACGAGTTGACACACGTGTAGTAGAGGCCCGACCGCTCGCCGGCGCTACATGCTTCGAGGTACCGGTCGTTGTTCTCCATGAAGATCGAGTAGTGGTCGAGGCGCCGGAGCCCGTGCGCCCGCAGCAGGTGGGCGAGCCGGTTGGAGCGGGCCTCGAACTCGCGGTACGTCACCGCCTCCCCCGTCGAGGCCATCACGAACGCAGGCCGGTCGGGATGTTGGGTGGCGTACGATCCCGGATACATGAACTCCCCCTGGTGATCCGCGAGGTGAGCGCCCTCGCCATTGGTCGTCGGTCGCGACGCGATGGTCGCCGCCCGGAAGGTTACGAGACCGGGATCGAGCGCTGGTGAGCGGAGGGGGCCGGGCCACCTCCCGGTCCGACGCCGGCGGCGCGGTCAGCGACCGTCACCAGGGGCAATTCGATCGCTCGACGCCAGCTCGCGCCGACCCGGCGCCCAGAGCGGGCGCAGCGCAATGAAGACCAGCGTCAGACCGACGAGGTGGGCGACGCCGGCCGGGATCCAGCGCAGGCCGGCCTGCGGACACGGATCGGCTGTGCACGCGTCATCGAGCGCGGCCTGCCGGATCTCCTGATCGCCGAGCGCCGCAGTCAGCAGGTAGAGACCGAGCACGAGGACGACCGCGCCGACCGCGAACAACCGCCACTTGACGCGTCGATCCGGCACCCCTCCAACGTAGGTGGCGGCGGGCCGGTTGCGTCGCGACCGGTGGGATCGGAGAGACTTGGCAGATGACGCGGATCTACGCCGACACCCACGAGATGTTCCGCGCGAGCTTCCGGTCGTTCGTCGACGACGCGATCGGGCCGCGCTATGACGACTTCGAGCGCGACGGGATCATGGATCGTCGCGTGTACGTCGAGGCGGGCAAGCACGGCTTCGTCGGGATGGCGGTCCCCGAGCGCTACGGCGGCGGGGGCACGACCGACTTCCGCTTCAACGCGATCATCGGCGAGGAGCTGGCCGCGGCCGGGATCGGCGGCGCCGGACTCGGGATCACCCTGCACAACGACATCACCACCCCGTACTACCTCGAGTACTGCGACGACGACCAGGCCGACCGATGGCTGCCCGGCATCGCTTCCGGCGAGCTGATCACGGCGATCGCGATGACCGAACCGGGGACCGGCTCCGACCTTGCCGGCATCCGGACGACCGCCGTCCGCGACGGCGACGAGTTCGTCGTCAACGGGGCGAAGACGTTCATCACCAACGGGATCAACGCCGACCTGGTCATCGTGGTCTGCCGGACCGACCCCGATGCCGGTCGGGCAGGGATGTCGCTGCTGATCGTCGAGCGGGGGATGCCCGGCTTCGAGCGGGGCCGCAACCTGGACAAGATCGGCCAGCACTCCAACGACACCGCGGAGTTGTTCTTCAGCGACGTGCGGGTACCGGTGGCGAACGTGCTCGGCGACGAGGGTCGGGCGTTCGAGTACCTGGCGTTCAACCTCGCCCAGGAGCGGCTGTCGATCGCCGTGTTCGGTCTCGCGGCCGCCCGCGCCGCGCTCGACTGGACGGTGGCCTACGTCAAGGAGCGCACGGCGTTCGGACAACCGATCGCCTCGTTCCAGAACACCAAGTTCGTCCTCGCCGAGGTGCAGACCGAGATCGACGTGACCACGCCGTTCATCGATCAGTGCGTGACGAAGCTCAACGCCGGCGAGCTGACCGCGGCCGACGCGGCCAAGGCGAAGCTGTGGGCGACCGAGCTGCAGAACCGGGTGATCGACCGCTGCCTGCAGCTGTTCGGCGGATACGGCTTCACGATCGAGTACCCGATCGCCCGGGCCTACGCCGATGCGCGGGTGAGCACGATCTACGGCGGTACCTCGGAGATCATGAAGACGATCATCGCCAAAGACGTCCTCACCACCGGCAACGCGTGATCACCTTGCGCAGCATTTGCGCGAGATGATCACGCGTTCGGGGTGAGGGCGGGTTCGGGCACGTCGGTGCGGGACTCGAGCTGGGCGCGGGCGTCGCCGTAGAGCAGCGTCGCGGCGATCGCGGTGTATGGCGCGACGAGTCCGGCGAACACCGTGACGATGACCGAGAACAGCCAGAGCGGGATGCCGGCTGCGACGATCAGCAGCAGGAGGCCGACGAGCATCGAGCAGACAAAGACGATCGCGTTGATCGAGATCAGCACCACCGCGGTGTGGAACCATCGGCCGCGGACGAGCGCCGAGCTGCGGTCGAGGGCAGCCTTCCCGCTGAGCCGCTCCAGCGTGGTGGTCTCGGAAAGGAACTGGTAGCGGACGAGCTGCCGGAACGCCCACGGTATTCCGACGACGCTGATCATCAACACGGCGACGATCACCACCGCCCGCGCGAGCGCGGCCAGCAGGTCGTGCAGGTGCGCGGGCGTCTTGTGGAAGGCCTCGCTGGCGGTCGTCGACTCGTCCCGCCCGAGACCGTCGAGCAGGAAGGCGATGACCGCACGGATGAAGACGACGCCGATGCTGTGGCCGAGTGTTGCGAAGACCAGCGTGAACAGGAAACCGACGAAGCCGAGATCGGCCTCGCTCTCGAGCAACGATCGGAACAGCGGGATCGACCCGACCAGCGCGAGCACTGCAGCGACCGCGAAGACGATCGGCAGATAGAGCAGGCCGACCGTGGCGAACTGGCGCGGGTGCGCGGTGTAGAGGCGGACCGCGGCCCGCATCAATTGCCCGGCGCGTCGCCGCCGGACGATCGGGAGCGGGTCGACGAGCGCCCAGTCGGTGCGGCGGTACAGCGACCGGATCAGCAAGACGAGCAGGACGACCACGATCGCGAGGGCGGCAGGCCGTTGCTTGAGCGTGATCAGTTGCCTGGAACCGAACTCGACCACGTTGCAGAAGGCGCCGACGACCGTCGCACCGACGCCGTCGCCGCCGGGAACGGTCACGCTCGACGAGCGGAGTTGGTCGTGCCAGTCGACGGGAGCGGTCCACCGCTCCTTGGTGATCGGGCCGGTCGGTCCGTTGAAGGCGCCCGACTGTCGCTCGCCCCAGCGCCCCGTGAACGCGACCCAGGCCAGCGGGTCGGCGGGGTCCTCGACCGTGTCTGGCAGGAGCACGACCTCGGGGTCGACCGTGGTCGACGGCCCGTCGGTGTTGTCGCAGCCGAAGCCCTCGGCACCGCTGCGGCCGAGGTACAGCGCCGAGCCGAAGTAGCTCGCATGAGAGCCCCGCGAGGAGTAGACGACCGGGCGGGTCCCCTGCCGGTCGAGCTTGGCGCTGTCCCAGTCCGCGCGTTCGCCACCCTCGTGCTGGGCGTACCCGACGCTCACCGGCTCGGTGGCCAGCGCCTCGTCGACCGTGCCGACGTCGAACAAGACCTGGATGCCCTCCCAGTCGCTCTCGTGCTTGTTGTTCCAGTCGTTGTAGTACCAGTAGAACCAGTACTGCACCGCGAGTTGGTCGGGCCGGTCGTCCTGGCGGGCGATGTGGGCGTAGACCGCCGCACGGCGGTCGCCTGAGTACCGCTGGAAGTCCTTTTCGTACGTGCAGCCCGGGGCGAGCGCATCGCCGGGGAAGTCGAGGTAGAACCCCTCACCGAGATCGAACAGGTCGTCCGCGCCCGGGCCGGCGGTCATCACCGGGTTGTGGGTCCCGAGCTGGCGCAGCACGATCTGCGGGTTGTCGAGCACGATGTCGACCGAGCTGGGTGCGTATTGCTCGCCGTCGGTGTCGCACTCGCCGTCCTGGGCCTTGACCATGACGATCGGTGCATACCGGTCGACCAGCTCCTGAGCCGGGTCGGACTGGGCGGTGGCGGTCGAGGGAGCGACGGCGATCGACACCAGAGCGGACACCGCGGCGAGCACGACCAGGACGGCCACCCGACGAGGCGTCGGTGTCATCGAAGGTCCAGAGGACGGTGGCACTCCCGGGGACCGTACTCGTTCGACCCTGGGCCGACATCGATGCCGTCGGCGGGCAGGCGGGCGACGGCGTGAGCGCCTGGCCTCGCGGTTGCTCGCTCGATCGGCACCGGGAGATCGATGCGATCGCGTCTCGAAGTCCCCGCAAACGGCGGTATCTTCTCCTACCGCACGTACGCACCTAATCGAAAGGTCACCACCATCATGTTGCTTGCCGCCGAATTCGGAACCGGCCAGGTCCTCTGGTCGATTCTCTGGTTCTTCATCTTCTTCTTGTGGATCTGGCTCGTGATCACGATCTTCGCCGACATCATCCGCAACCACGAGATGTCCGGCGTGGCCAAGGCGCTGTGGTCCCTGTTCATCATCTTCATCCCGTTCCTGGGCGTGTTCATGTACCTGATCGTCAACGGTCGCAGCATGAACGAGCGCCAGGTCAAGGACATGCAGGCCCAGCAGGAGGCGATGAACGCCTACATCCGCCAGGCCGCCGGCACCGATGGCAGCTCGACCGCCGGGGAGCTCAAGCACCTCGCCGACCTGCACGCCGCCGGAACCCTGAGCGACGAGGAGTACGCAGCGGCCAAGGCCAAGGTCCTGAGCTGAGCTGAACCGATCCCGACGGACCCCGTCGATGTCCACCCGCGGGTTGGGCTCGGCGGGGTCCGTTCGCGTCCGGGAGCGCGCTCACCCCGCGGCGGTGCGGAACCAGGGGTGCTCGCGGGCGAACGTCGCGGCGGCGCCCGAGCGCGTCGTCGGTCCGTGGACCGCGGCGTCGTCGATGCTCCGCCGGAGCCCCGCTCGATCATCGAGCGTTGGCTGGCAGGCGGTCACCGCCGGGTCGATCCCGTACAAGCGGGCCGCGTTGAGGCCGAGGATCTTCGCCTTGACCTCGGCGGTGAGCGCCGGGTAGCCGAATCGTTCCTGGTATTCACCGGTGATCTCGAACGCGCGGAACGCCTCGATCTGGCCCTGCGGCGAGCCGTACCAGAGCGAGTCGGTGCCCCACAGCACGTTGTCCGGCCCGAAGGCGACCAGCAGCTTGCCGAGCACGTGGGCTGCCTCGTCCGGGCGCTGGATCAGGTTCCACCACGTCGAGCCGAGCTCGGGGTAGACGTTGCCGCCAGACCCGATCCCGGCCTGCTCGGCCGAGGCGATCAGGCGATCGACACCGCCCGCTGCGAGCCCGGCCTCGACCCCGGGGTACGGCCCCTCGGTGACGTCGGCCTCGAAGCCCGAGTGATAGACGCAGAACGCCAGGTCGGGATGGTTCGCCGCGGCCGGGCCGACGTCGACCGGCGACGCGGCGGCGGGACCGAGCCCCTTGTGCACGCAGACGATCGTCTGGCCGAGCTCGCGGACGCGATCGCAGAAGGCGGTTCCGACATCGTCGTCGAGTCGCCAGGTCGGCCCCTCGTGGGTGTACGCCTTCCAGGCGGCGATGTCGTACTCCGCAGCGGTCGCCGACATCGCGTCCAACGCCGCGTCGAGCGGGCCGAGGGTCGGCGTCGCGTGCCCCTGGATCAGCACGCGGTCGATGCACCCCAGCGCCTCGGCCTCCCGCCGGGCCCGATCCATCACCGCCGTGCTCAGCGGGTCGGGATCGGCGACGACCGGGATCGCCGACAGGACCGCGACCGTCGTGTCGCTCCCGCCGAGGACGAGGTCGAGCCAGGCGTCGGTGCCGAGGCAGGAGACGGGGTCGTCGCCGCACGACGCCTGGGGGAACCCGAGGCCGAACCCGGCACGCGTGCCCGCCGGCAGCTCGAGGAGGTGCGTCTGCACGTCGATGATCAACTCGCCATCGCGACCGCCGAGCACGGTCGTCGCCACCTGGTCGTCGATCGCCGAGCCGGGTGGCAGCTCGAACGTCCCGCCCGGTCCGACGGCGGCGGTCGAACGCGGCGCGGCGCTCGGCGACGTGTTCGGTGCGGGCGTCGAAGGCTGCACCGCGCGCTGCTCCCGGCTGCAGGCGGCGAGCGTCGTCAAGAGCGTGGCCATACCGGAGGCGCTGCGCAGGAAGGCGCGGCGGCTGACGTTCGCCCGGCGGGCGTTGTCCGCGGCCAGGTCGAGCGTGCGGCGGAGCGTCTCGTCGATCAGTGCGGACCGGGGGAGCGGCGCATACTCGCCGTTGGAGACCGGATGGAACCGGATCGGCAGGTCGGGGTCGTCGCGGCGTCCCATCCGTCCATCATGGCGAACCACGGCCACGCGTGCAGCGCGGATGCGTCCGCCCGGGCGTTGCACCCTCGTCGCCGTCAGCTCCCGATCTCGTTGCGCAGGGGCTCACCGTCGCGCCAGCGTTCGAGGTTGTCGAGGAACGCCTCGGCGGCGCGGCGCGCCGTCCCGTCGGTCGAGCCGGAGTTGTGCGGCGTGACGATCACGTTCGGCTGGTCCCAGAGCGGGTCGTCGACCGGCAGCGGCTCTGGGTCGGTCACGTCGAGCCCCGCGCCACCGAGCCGGCCGGCGGCGAGCGCTTCGGTGAGCGCCCGCTGATCGACGAGCTCGCCTCGGCCGACGTTGACGAACAGCGCGCCGGGCCGCATCGCGCCGATCACGTCGACGGAGATGATGCCCCGGGTCTCGGCGGTCAGCGGGAGGGCGACGACGACGGCATCGTGTTCGGCGACGACGGCATCGAGCTCGTCGAGCGTGCGGGTCGGGCACGGCTCGTCCCCCCGGATCGCCCGCCGCACGATCGTCGGCGCCATGCCGAACGCGGTCGCCAATCGGACGACCTCCAGCCCGATCGGCCCCATCCCGAGCACCGCGAGGCGCCGGCCCCGGAGTTCGGTCCATCGCTCCCAGGCCCATTCGTGCGCCGCCTGCGCGCGCATCATGCGCGGCAGGTTGCGCGTCAGCGCGAGCAGGTACATCATCGCCGTCGCGGCGATCGGCTGGCTGCTCGAACCCGACGACGTCGTGACGCGCACGCCGCGGTCGACGAAGATGGAGAACACGGGATGGTCGACGCCGGCCGACATCGTGTGGAGCCAGCGCAGGTTCGGTGCGCCGAGCGCGGCGCCCATGAAGTCTGCCGCTCGCTCCGGCCAGGCATCTGCGGAGAAGAACGCGATCGGTGACGCGCCCCAGGTCGTGTTCGGGCACGGCGGCGTCGCCGGTCACCACCACCGTGTCGAGCGGGTCGACGACCGCGGCGAGGTCGGCGCGGTACCCGTCGAGGAAGGCGTCGGTACACAGCAGCACGTCGGTCACCCACGCGAGCTTGCCAGGGACCCCGCCGGCGATGAGATTCGGCGCGGACGGGTCCGCGGACAGCGCACCGCTCGAAGGGAGGTCGGAGGGAGCTCGGACGCAGGAGGGTGCCGCCCGTTCGTTGCGATCGGACCGGCGGCGGCACAATGGCTCGATGAAGACCGCCGCCACCGAGTTGCTCGACATCGAGTTCCCGATCTTCGCGTTCAGCCATTGCCGCGACGTGGTGGCCGCCGTGTCCAAGGCCGGTGGGTTGGGTGTGCTCGGCGCGGTCGCCCACTCGCCGCGGGCGCTCGAGATCGACCTCGACTGGATCGAGAACGAGCTCGGCGACCGGCCCTACGGCGTCGACCTGATCGTTCCTGCCAAGTACGCCGGTGACGACGACGGCGGGTACAGCCTCGACGACATCCGCCAGCTCATCCCCGCCGAGCACCAGGCGTTCGTCGAGGACATCCTGGCCCGCTACGACGTGCCGCCGCTGCCGGAGGGCGACGACACGCGGTCGAACACGGCCGTGGTGGGCAACGACGGCAACGCACCGTTCTCGGCGAAGAACGCCCTTCCCCAACTCGAGATCGCACTCGCCCACCGGACGGCGTTCGTCGCCAACGCACTCGGTCCGCCTCCGCAGTTCCTGATCGAACGGGTGAAGCAGGAGGGCCGGCTGATCGGTGCGCTCGCCGGGCGACCGCAGCATGCCGAGCGACACCAGCAGGCGGGGGTCGACCTGATCATCGCCCAGGGTTCCGAGGCCGGCGGCCACACCGGCGAGATCGGGTCGATGGTGCTGATCCCCGAGATCGTCGATGCGGTCGACATCCCGGTGCTCGGCGCCGGAGGGATCGGCCGGGGCCGGCAGATGGCCGCGGCGATGGCGCTCGGCGCCCAAGGCGTGTGGTGCGGGTCGGTGTGGTTGACGACCGACGAGGCCGAGACCCACCCGGCGGTCAAGCGCAAGTTCCTCGCCGCAACCTCGGCCGACACGATCAGGTCGCGCTCGCTGACCGGCAAGCACGCCCGGATGCTCAAGTCGGCGTGGACCGACGAGTGGGAGCGGCCGGACACCCCCGAGCCGCTCGGGATGCCGCTCCAACCGATCCTGACCGCCGAGGCGCAGCGGCGCATCGCCCGTGCCGCCAACACCGCCGGTTCCGGGGCGGAGAAGCTGGCGAACTACTTCGTCGGCCAGATCGTCGGCGACATGAACCGCCCGAGGTCCGCCGGTCAGGTCGTCATCGACATGGTCGAGGAGTTCATCGAGTCGGTCGAGGCGCTCGCCGGCCAGCTCGACTACTGAGCGGCGCGTTCAGCGGGCGTTGCCAGAGGGGAGCAGGGTGGCGACCGCTGCACCGTCTCGAAACACGGTGATGTCGCCGTCCTCGGACACCTTGAGGACCACCAGCGCCCGCAGCGAGAGCGACTTCGCCGCCGCGGTGCGCGCTCCCTCGTGTTGGCTGTCGGCGCTGTTGATGATCGCGCCGTAGGCGATCAGCCGGCCGGAGCGGTCGACGATCGTCGCACCGTCGAGTGCACCGAGGCGGGCCAGCGTCTGGTCGTCCATGTCGCCCGCGTCGATCAGGTGGTGGAGCCGAGTCTCGGGGCGCATGGCATCGACGTCGGATTCGTCGCGCAGGTCGTAGCGGTCCTTGACGGCGACGATGTCGTCGAGCTGGTGGGTGCCGTCGACGATGGCGAAGATCGCGCCGCCCGACCTGATCGAGACGAGCAGTGAGGCCCGCACGATCAGGTCGACCGCCGGGCTGCTGCCGATCTCCTGGCCCAACGCCTGGGCCAGCCAGAGCGGGAACGCCGACCAGTGCTCGCCGCGGCGGATCACCAGCGGCTCGCCGTCGATGAACGTCCAGATGCTGCGGTCCTCCCGGAGGAACAGCCCGATGCCCCCGAGCTGCTGGGTGGCACGCCCGACCAGCGAGCCGCTGTGGGCGAACTCCCGCTCGATCGGCGGCCGGGGCGTGGCGCCGCGGGGATGCAGCCGGTCGGGGCGGTGGGCCTGGAACTCGGTCCTCGCCCGGCCGTGCTGATCGACGACGAGCACCGATCGCTGGCCGTCGAACAGCAGCGGGCTGCGCTTGGCGCGCCGCAGACCGGACGGGTACATCACCGACAACCGCGGTTCGTCGTCGAGCGCATCGGTGATCACGACCCCGTGGGTCAGGTTGTGGGCCTCGACCCGGCTCCCGCTCAGCTCGATCAGGTACTCCAGCGTCTCGGCGATCAGCTCGGTCGGTGCGCACTCCGGCTGGTTCCAGCCCTGGTGGTGGCTGAGCAGCTCGACCACGATCGAGTCGCGCAGCGCCCGGCGCATCGACGGGCTGAGGACGCCGCGGCCGACGTCGGGGAGTTGCTGGAACGCGGCCGCCGCCCGCAGCGCAGCGTTCGGCAGCGCGAGGAGCGCCTCGGGCACCGAATCGACCCGCGCTGCGGCGCGCTGGCCGAAGCTGACGGTGATCGTGGTCGTGAAGCCGTCGAGCACGTCGCCCGACGCGGTGGCGATCACCGATCCCTCGGCGTCGGTCGCCTGGGCCGGCACCGGCACGCCGCGCGGGGAGTAGTGCAGTTCGACCGTCGCGTCACCGATCAGCTCGCCGATGCAGCCGGCCATCGCATTGCCGATCGGATCGACCGGGTGAGCGGCGCGCTCGGCGGGCACGTAGGCGTCGGTGGTCATCCCGGTGGAGTCTGCCAGTCATCGGCGCGGATCGGCACCCGCACCGGTCGGGCCGTGCGATCGGCGATCGACGCACGGGCGGGTGGGTGCAGCGAGCGAGGTCGTCGCGTCACGCCTGGTCGTGGGCGGGGAGGCGGAAGCCGACCTCGGCCCCACCGCCCGGTGCATCCGCGACCCAGGTCGAACCGCCGTGGCGTTCGACGATCTGCGCGACGATCGCCAGGCCGAGACCTGACCCCGGCATCGATCGCGTGACGTCGGAACGGTAGAAGCGTTCGAATACGTGCAACCGGTCCTCCGGCGGGATGCCGGGACCGCGATCGCGGACGCACACCGCGCCGCCGCCGGCGACGACGTCGATCGGCTCGCCCGGCGGGCTGAACTTGTCGGCGTTGCCGAGCAGGTTGGTGAGCGCCCGCTCGAGCATCGCCTCGTTGGCCGAGACGAGTGATGTCGTCGAGTCGACCACGATCAGGCGGTCGGCTCGGCGTTCCCATCGGTGGACGGTCGACCGCACGACCGCGTCGAGGTCGACGACCGCCCGGGTCTCGTCGAGCTCGCCCTGATCGGTGGCGAGGTCGATCAGCTCGTCGAACAGGCCGCCGAGCTCGACGAGCTCGAGGTTGACCGCGGCGAGGATGTCGGCCCGCTCGTCCTCGGGCAGGTTCTTCGCCCGCTCGAGCAGCGCGACGTTGGCCCGCAGGCTGGTCAGCGGGGTCCGCAGTTCGTGGCCGGCGTCGTGGACCAGGCGATGCTGCTGTTCCCGGCTCAACTCGAGGGCGTCGAGCATCTCCTGGAAGCTCCCCGCGAGCTGCCCGATCTCGTCGGAACGATCGACGCGGATCTCGGTGGAGAAGTCGCGCGTGTCGGCCACCTCGCCGGCGACCTCGGCGAGCCGACGCAGGGGCGCGGTCGTGCGGCGGGCGATGAACCAGCCGATCAGCGCGGCGAGGATGGCGCTTCCGGCGGCGATGAGGGCGAACCGGGCGAGCAGGCTGGTCTCGACGGCCTGGCGCTCCTCGGTCGAGCGGGCGACCTGGACCACACCGCCTTCGGGCAGGGCCTGGGTGATCATGCGGTACGACGTGCCATCGATCTCGATGTCCTCGAAGCGCCGCTGCGGCGGTCGATCGCGGCCGTTGCGGTCGTTGCGGTCGTTGTGAACGTCGCCGGGGTCGGCGAGCTCGGTGGTGGCCGGGGTGAACGGGAGTTGGCCGCCGGACTCGTTGACGACCTCGCCGTCCTGCCCGATCACCCGCGAGATCGCATCGGGGTCGAACGGCAGCGGGGCTGGGGCGCCGTTCGGCTGTCTCCGTCCGGGCGGCGCCGGCCGGATGCCGTCGGCGATCTCGGTCGCCCGCGTCCGCAGGAAGTCGTCGGTGGTCTCCCCGAGCTCGGTCCGCGTTGCCCGGTAGGCGAGCAACCCGACCAGCGCGCTCACCGCCAGCCCGAGTGCCCCGAAGAGCAGCGCGAGCCGGGCGCGCAGGCTCACCCGCCGCCCGCCGGGCGGATCACGTAGCCGATGCCACGGACGGTGTGCACGACGCGCGGCCGTTCCCCGGCTTCGAGCTTGCGCCGCAGGTAGCCGACGTGCACGTCGAGCGACTTGGAGGACGACTCGAAGTCGTATCCCCAGATCTCCTCGTAGAGCTTCGTGCGCGACATGACGATGTCGGCGTTGCGCATCAGCGTGTGCAGGATCTCGAACTCGGTTCGGGTCAGCTCGATGGTGCGGTCGCCTCGCGTGACGATCCGCTTCGCCGGATCGAGGAGGAGGTCGCCGACGCGCAACGCCGTGTCGCTCCCGCTGTCGCTGCGCCGCAGCAGGGCGCGGATGCGGGCGAGCAACTCGTCGAGCTCGAATGGTTTGGCGAGATAGTCGTCGGCGCCGGCATCGAGGCCCTCGACGCGGTCGGAGGTCGCGTGCCGCGCGGTCAGCATCAGGATCGGCGTGCGATCGCCGCGCTCGCGCAACCGGCGGGTGACGGTGAGACCGTCGACGAACGGCATCATCACGTCGAGGACCACCGCGTCGGGTTGCTGCTCGGTGACCGCCTCGAGCGCCGCCGCGCCATCGTTGACGACGATCGTCTCGTAGCCCTCGAAGCGCAGGATGCGGTCGAGCGCCTCACGGATCTGTTTGTCGTCTTCGGCGATGAGCACGCTGGCCATGGTGGCGTCCAATGTAGGTGGGGGGACGACGGTCCTCGATGAAACCGGGCCGAGGTCAGAGCAGACCAACGCGCACCGACAAGGTTTCCGCAAGATCGCCGCGCCGGCGCGGCGAGGCGGCCGGGATGAGGGTCACAGCGCTCGACGGTGCAAATCGTCCGTTTCTCGGGCACCGTGGTGGGGTGGAACGGTACGACATCGCGGTGATCGGCGGCGGTCCGGCGGGCGCGGCGACCGCGATCCAGGCCGCCCGATCGGGTGCCAGCGTGGTCGTGTTCGAGAAGGGCGCACATGGTCGGGACAAGGTCTGCGGCGACGGACTGACGCCGCGCGCGGTCGGCGCGCTGAACGAGCTCAAGATCGACCTCGCCGACGCGCACGAGATCCGCGGGCTGCGCATGATCGCCGGGAAGCGGGTGCGTGAGCTCGACTGGCCGACCACGGGGCGGTTCCCCGACCACGGGGCGGTCTGGCCGCGGCGCCGGCTCGACGCGGCGTTGATCGATGCGGCGCGCGCGGCCGGGGCCGAGGTCGTGTTCGAGACCACGGCCACGCCGCGGATCAACAGCGGCCGGGTCGTCGGGGTCGAGGCCGGCGGCCGGACGATCGCTGCCGACCTGACGGTGGTCGCCGCCGGGGCGCCCGGAGCCGTCGCCCGCCTGCTCGGCGCCGATCGGGTCGCCGACGAGCCGTTCGGCCTGGCGATCCGCACCTATGCCGCCACACCTCGCCACGCCGACGTCCACCTCGAGGCGTGTCTGTCGCTGAAGGACGAGCACGGCACGGCGATCCCCGGATACGGATGGATGTTCCCCGCCGGCGACGGCACGGTGAACATCGGCGTCGGCGCCCTGTCGACGATGAAGGGCTTCAAGCAGCTCAACTTGAACACGCTGCTCGAGTCGTACCGCCACCTCGTGCAGGACAGCTGGGAGCTCGGCCCGAACCTGGAGCGTCCCCGGGCGTGGCGCCTGCCGATGTCGACCCAGCGCCGCCACGGCCCCGGTTGGGTGGCGGTCGGCGACGCCGCGGGGCTGGTCAACCCGATGAACGGCGAGGGCATCGACTACGGACTGGAATCCGGCATGCTCGCCGCGGACCTGTTCGTCGACGACCCCGCCACCACACCTGCGCGCTATGACCGGTTGGTCGGCGAGCGGTTCGACGCCTTCCTCCGCACCGGTCGGCGGTTCTCCTTCCTGATCGGGCACCCGCGGATCCTGCGGTCCGGGTTGTGGATGTCGGTGAGCACCGACGCGATCGCCAACATCACCCTGGCGGTGATGGGCAACCTGGTCGACAACACCACCCCCGGTGCCGCCGGCCGGGTGATGTGGCTCGCCGACAAGTCGCTCGGCCTCGCCGACCCCCTCCTGCGCAGGACCCGCGCCGCCGCGTAGCCCGCCACCCATGCCTCTCCCCCCTGGGTTTGTGTGACCGAAGATGGCGGGGGTTGACCTGTTCGGTCACACAGATCGCAAGGCGTTCCGCCCCCCGGGGTTTGTGTGACCGAAGATGGCCAGGGTTGACCTGTTCGGTCACACAAACGGGTGGGGGCGCGGGGACGTGGTGCCGTCGGTGCGCCTGTCAGTCGATGTCCTGGGCGCCGAGGCGCCAGGCGGCGACGGCGAGCGCGGCGATCCCGACGAGCAGCGGGACGACGATCCCGACGGTCAGGCTCTGTTCGGCAAGGTTGAGGTCGGCGCCGGTGAGCTCGACGAGGATCGATCGCGTGTACTGGCGGATCGCGACGCGGGCGACACCGGCACCGCCCTGGGCGATGAATCCCTCCCAGATCAGGATGTAGGCGAGGCCCCACCAGATCCAGCCCTTCAGCCAGACCCCGAGCATGGTGAACACCCCCACGTAGGCGATGAGTCCGGCGGTAGCTGACAGCGCCGTTGCGCCGACGATGCCGCCGCCGACCCCGGTCAACGCCGCTGCCGCGATCAACGGGATCAGCGTGATCGGCGCGGCGAGCGTCATGGCGGCCAGCGCCGCGCCGACCACGATCGCCCAGCGGTCCATCGGTCGGAGCCAGAGATAGATCAGCGTCTTGTCATCGCGCATGTCGCCGATCGATCCGCCCCCGAAGACGAGCGCGATGATCGGGACCACGGCACCGAGCCCGAGCAGTGCGACGAGACGTACACCGTCGTCCAACGTGGCCGTGTCGGACGTGCCGACGGCGAACCCGGCGAACGTCGACACGAGTGAGATCAGGCTCAGGGCGATGACGCGCGCCCGTGTCGCCACCTCGCGGATGACGATCCGGTAGGTCAGGGCGATCGCCCGCCCGGGCGGCACGGATCGAGCGGGCGTGGTCGAGCTTCGCATCTCCCTCACCGGCCCGCCACCAGATAGCGGAAGACCGACTCGAGATCGTCGTCGAGCGGATTGACTTCGGTCAGGCGGACACCGAGCTCGACGGCGAGCGGCGCCAGGTGGCGGCCGACCGCGTCGATGTCGAGGGTGTCGATGACGACGTGCCAGCGCGTCGAGCGACAACGCCATGACCAGTCCACGGTCGACGAGCGCGGTGGCGAACCGGCGGGGATCGGACACACCGAGCCGGATGCGATGGGGACGGTCGTCCATGAGGCCGCGCAGGTCGTGATAGTCGCCTTGGGCGATCAGCCGGCCCTGGGCGATCACGAGGATGCGCGACCCCAACCTGGCGACCTCGTCGAGCACGTGGCTCGACACGAGCACGCATCGCCCCTGGTCGCCGAGACGATGGAACAGCGAGATCATGCGGCGTCGTTGCACCGGGTCGAGACCGGTCAACGGCTCGTCGAGGATCAGCACCTCGGGATCGTTGACCAAGGCGCTGGCGACCTTCACGCGCTGGCGCATCCCCTTGGAGAACTCACCGACACGCTTGTCGCCGGTGTCGGTGAGCTCGACCTGCTCGAGGGCGTGACGGGCCACTCCCTCGGGATCATCCATGCCGTGGGTACGTGCGGCGACCGTGACGAACTCGGCAGCGCTGAGATGGTCGAACAGCGCATCCTGCTGGGGAACGAGCGCGATCCGTCCGCGCACCTCGCGGTCGGCGCGCGGGTCGACGCCGAACACGGTGACCTCGCCACGGGACGGCGGCGTGAGACCGCACATCATCCGAAACAGCGTCGACTTTCCCGCGCCGTTCGGTCCGAGGAGGGCGGTCACCCCGTCGTCGATCGCGAAGCTGACATCACTGACAGCGACCACCGAACCGAAGAACTTGGACACCTGGTTCGCCGCGATCATGCCCTGCAACGGAACAGCCGGCGCGCCCGGGTCGGGCGGCGGGAGGGACGCGGACGGCGCCGGCAGATCGGTCATCGGGCGATCACCAAGCTGCGGTACCGCCAGCCGACGATCGCCAGTCCCCCAACCGTCCATCCGACACAAGCGCCGAACACGACGGTGGTCGAGATGTCGGTCAGCGGGCCGTCGCTCGAGCCGAAGATCCGGAAGACGAGCGCCACGGCCATCGAGACCGGGCTGATGACCCAGGCCGTGGTCGACCAACCGGCGGCGTCGACGAGCAGGCCGGCGAGGATGGGCGCCATGACGAGCAGTAGGACCACGCTGACCGCAGCGAAGGCACGACGATCGGTCAGGCTCGACGCACCCATGGAGATCCCGACCAGCGGCGCAGAGACGGCGAATGCGGCGACGACGATCTTGAGCAGCACGGTCACCCACCCTCCGACGCCGTCGGGGCCGACACCTTCGGCGGTGTACCCGAGCAACAACAGCAGCGGCGGGCCGAGGGTGACCAGGGCGATCGTGCAGAGCACCGCCATCGTCTTGGCCATCAGGTACGTACGACGGTTGAGTGGCGTCGAGAGGTACATCGCCAGCATGCCGTTGCGGCGGTCGGAGATGAGGATCTCCGGACCGACGGCAGCGGCGAACAGGATGATCGCCAGCACGATGAACGTGTAGTAGCCGGCGTAATCGGCGATCTCGTTCGGGTCGAGGACGTCACCGGGGATGAGGACGGCGATCCCGACGAAGACGATCGCCGGCACGTAGGCGATGAACACCGCGAGGAACGGGAAGATCTTGAAACGGGCGAGACGACCGAGTCCGAGCGCGGCTCGTGCGCTCTGCCACGCGACGCTACGAATCGCGCCGCCGACACCGGACCGTGGGCCGTCGTAGCGCTGGAATCCCCGCGCAACGATGTGCGCGTCGCCGGTCGAGCTCACGATTCCCCCTCCGCGACGCTGTGGGGAGCAGGGTCGAGATCGTGTGACTCGAACAGGTCGTCGAGCGTCCGACGTCGCTGGCCGAGTCGGCGGACGCGCGCGCCGGCGTCGGCGATCGCAACGGCAGCTCGCGAGAACAACTCGTCATCGTCCGCACCGACCACCGACAGCCGCGTTCCCGCGCGGTGGACCTTCGCGCCGGTGGCCTCCAGCCGTTCGGCGACGCTGACGATCGAATCGGGACGGTCGTCGATCTCGACGAGCTCCAACTCGATGCCGCCCTCGGCACCGGCGAGCTCCGACATCGGACCCTGTGCGATCAGCCGGCCCTCGGACAGGGCGACGACGTGGTCGCACACCCGCTCGACCTCCTCGAGGACGTGTGAGGAGAGCATCACGTCGATACCGAAATTGCGTTTGACCTGGACGATGATGCTCAGCATCTCGTCGCGCTGTACCGGGTCGAGACCGTCGGTCGGCTCGTCGAGGACGATGAAGCTCGGGTCGGCGGCGACCGCCTGGGCCAGCTTCACCCGCTGGCGCTGCCCGGTCGACATCGTGCCGAGGGCACGGAACCGTTCCTCGCCGAGCCCGACGAGGAAGAGCGAGTCACTCGCCCGGCTGCGCGCCTCGTCGCGCGGCAGCCCTTTGACCTCGGTGAGGTGGCGGACGTAGTCGTAGGCCCGCATGTCGTCGGGGAAGACGTTGCGCTCCGGCCCGTAGCCGATCCGAGCCCGCAATTGGGCACCGTCGCGACCGGGGTCGAGGCCGAGCACCCTGATCGAGCCGGTCGTCGGTCGTAGTAGCCCGAGGCACAGCGAGATCAGCGTCGTCTTGCCGGCCCCGTTCGCGCCGACCAGTCCGGTCACTCCCGGCGGGATCGAGACGTCGAGCCCGTCGAGCGCCCTGGTCGAGGGGAACTCCATGACGAGACCGGACGTCTCGATGATCGCAGGCACGGGATCAGTGTGCCACCCGGGCGGCCGACCGGCGTCGTCCCGGGGGCTGATGCGCACCCCGCCCGCAGGCGGACCCGAGACCGCCGGCTGCTACCCGGGTTCCCACGGTCCGTGTCGCAGGCGACGTCCGGTCCGTCCCGGTGGGTGATCGTCGTCCAGACTGCTTCCCATGAGTCGACCGACCAAGATGAAGCGCAAGGCGTACGACGCGGAGCTGGCGCGGCTGGAGATCGAGCTCGTTCGGCTGCAGGAGTGGATCCGGGTCGAGGGCGTGCGCGTGGTCGTCGTCTTCGAGGGTCGGGACACCGCGGGGAAGGGCGGCACGATCAAGCGCATCACCGCCCCATTGAACCCCCGTCTCGCGCGCGTCGTCGCCCTGCCGAAGCCGACCGATCGGGAGAAGTCGCAGTACTACCTCCAGCGCTACATTCCCCACCTGCCGGCCGCGGGCGAGATGGTGTTGTTCGACCGCAGCTGGTACAACCGGCTCGGTGTCGAGCGGGTGATGGGGTTTTGTACCGACGAGCAGTACGAGGAGTTCCTCGTCGAGTGCCCGCGCTTCGAATGGAGCCTGGTCAACGATGGCATCGTGCTGATCAAGTACTGGCTGCACATCACCGACGAGACCCAGGAGGAGCGCTTCCGCGCCCGGCTGGAAGATCCGCGCAAGCGGTGGAAGCTGAGCCCGATGGACGTCGCTTCGTGGAGCAAGTGGGTCGAGTACAGCCAGGCGCGCGACGCGATGTTCGCGGCGACCGACACCGAGCACGCGCCCTGGCACGTCGTCGACGCCAACATCAAGCGAAACGCCCGACTGAACGTGATCCGCCATCTGCTCGACCAGATCGACTACCGGCAGATCGCGCCCGAGGTGATCGAGTTCCCCGACCGGCCCGACCAGGGCGACTACCTCCCGCCCGAGATCACCGAACGCAACATGGTGCCCGATCACTACGGCTGACCAGCGCAACATCGCAAACGTGTGCTGACCCGGCAGTAGTGTTCGGTCGTCGACCGCTGTGGGCACGGATCGGTCGTCATTGCCAACCCCCGTGTCGTTCGAAAGGATCTCCCCATGCCGCTCCTCGATCTCTTCGCGGTGACCCTGTGGTTCGTCCTCTTCTTCGGTTGGCTGTTCTTCGTCGTGATCGTCGTCCTCGACATCTTCCGCAGCCACGACCTGAGCGGACTCGCCAAGGCGGTCTGGGGGATGCTGGTGCTCCTGCTCCCGCTGCTCGGCGTCGTGATCTACCTCGTCGCCCGCGGCGGATCGATGCAGGAACGCAGCCTCGAGCGTGCACCGGTGCACGGCGCCGTGCATTCGACGGCGAGCGCGACCGACGAGCTCAGCAAGCTGTCCGCCCTCCACGACCGCGGCAAGCTGACCGACGACGAGTTCGCCGCCCAGAAGGCCAAGCTGCTCGGCTGAGCTCGGGGCCGCGAGCCGTCGGCGCGGGACGATCAAGCCGACGGCGGACGGCGGGCGATGGCGGTGTACCGGTCGTCGCGAGGGATCGCGTCGATGCCGATCGACACGAAGCCGGCGGCGTTCAACCTGCGCTTCAGCTCGACGCGGGTGTACGGATGCATCGTGAT
Organism: Ilumatobacteraceae bacterium; assembly: GCA_963825565.1. GTDB lineage: Bacteria > Actinomycetota > Acidimicrobiia > Acidimicrobiales > Ilumatobacteraceae > JBFGCT01. Next base: position 134,694 of record CAWGTW010000013.1, on the reverse strand, counting down.
CGGATAGGAGCGCAGCGTCGCCCGATCGCCGTCGAGGAAGATGGGCGCGATCTCGAACACGCACGGGGCGCGAGCATCGGCAGGGACGTGCCAGGAATAGGTGCGCACACAGCGGGTTCCGTCGCGCTCGACGATCCGCGGTTCGATCATCACCCGGCTGCCTGCGGCGTGGACGACGTCCCAGTCGTGACTGTCGAGCGCCAAGATCCCGCCGGGGGCCAGGATCGTGTGGAACGCAGCGAACGCAGCGATCATCTCCGAGGCGCCCGGGGCATGCGCGATCGAGCCGCCCACGCAGAACACGGCGTCGAACGTGCCGGGTTCGTAGTGCCGCGGCAGGTCCTCCCACGTCGAGGCGATCACGCGCTGCGCGGCGTCGGTACCGAGGTCCGCGAGGCGATGGCGGGCCGCGGCGACCATCGGCCTGCTGGCGTCGGCCGCTGCGACGTCGAACCCACGGCGGAGCAGTGCAGCCGCATCGACGCCGATGCCGCACGCGGCGTCGAGCACTCTGGCACCGGCGGGAAGCGCCGCCATCAACGCCCGCACGCCGGGCGTGTCACATCCGAGGACGAGCGCGACCTCGTCGAAGTACCAGTGGTAATCGGCGGCGAGGGACCGGTACTGGTCCCCGGCCATGTCAACCGAGGAGCTTGGCCTTCTGGGCGGCGAACTCGTCGTCGGTCAGGATCCCCTGTTCGTGGAGTTCGCCGAGCTGCTTGAGTTGGGCGATCACGTCGGCCTCCGCCGGCGCAGCCGCCGGTGCCGGAGCGGGAGCGGCGGCCACCTGGGCGTCGGCGAGGCCCTGTTCGTACGCGGCCTGTTGACCGGCGGCGGCGTCCTGCTGCTTGGCGGCGTACCTGTTCTGCTGGCGGCGGTTCACCCCGCCGGCGACGGCCGAGGCCGTCCCGGCGATCACTGCGGTTCGGCCGACGGTGCGGACGAGTCCCCCTCTGCGACGGATCACGGTCGTACTCCTGTCTCTGCGATGGTCGTTGTGGTCATCATTCCTCCAGCGAGGCTTCGAGTGCGTCGAGCTCGTCGAGGGCGCCGATGATCGACTGGACCGGGATGCGGCCCTGATCGATGACGATGCCGCCGGCCTCCCGCAGCGCGATGGCGAACGGTGCCGCCCACGAGTTCTCGTAGACGATCATCATCGCCCGAGTGTCGACCTCGAGGGCCTCGCCTGCGGCGGCGACGTCTTCTTCGCCGAGCAGTCCGGTCGCGAGGCCGTCGAAGACCTCGACGTGGACCGCCTCGTCACCTGGCAGGTCGGAGACCTCGATCCCCTGCACCGTGCCGTCGGACAGCTTGCGAATGAACGCGATGTCGAGGATGCGGATCAGTCCGCGCTCGACGAGATCGAGCAGTGGCGGCGCGGCCTGGCCGGTCAGCGGCTGGTCGAACTCGATGAGGAGCCAGTCGATCGGCCCCATCTCCCGGATGTCGTCGGTCACGGTTGTCCCTTCGCGTGGTGGATACTGCTGTCGGGAAGGTAACAGCAGCGCAGGGCGGCGGCAATGCGGACCGGTCGGCTCCGGAGGCTTTTTCTCGGGTTCCCGCCGAACGGCGGAGCCGGCGTTCGGGGGAGCGCGACCCGCAGCTCGCTGGCTACGGTCGTCATCATGGCAGTGCAGCACCTACCGGCGACCGCCGGTGCGGAGGAGATTCGCTCGATCCTGCTCAGCGATGCGGCGGTGATCGTCGACGACCTCGCCGACGACGAGACGATCGATCGGATCGCCGCCGAGATGGCTCCGTTCATCGACGCGACGCCGGTGGGAAGCGACGACTTCTCGGGACGCAACACGAAGCGCACCGGCGCGTTGATCGCCCGCTCTCCGTCGAGCCACGAGCTGATCCAGCACCCGCTGATCCTCGACGTCGCCCGCCGACTACTGCACCGGGCCAGGCACATCCAACTCCACCTGACCCAGGTGATCTCGATCGGTCCCGGTTCGCCGGCACAGACCGTGCACCGGGACCAGTGGGCGTTCGACTTCTTCGACTTCCCCGACGACTACGACGTCCAGTGCAACACGATCTGGGCGATGACCGACTTCACCGAGGGTAACGGAGCGACCCGCCTGATGCCGGGGAGCCAGCACCTGCCGAACAGCTTCGAGCACACGCTCGACGAGACCGTGCCGGCCGAGATGCGCAGGGGCTCGTGCCTGATCTACACCGGCAAGGTGTACCACGGCGGGGGCGCCAATCGCTCCGACCACACCAGGATGGGGTTGAACGTCACGTACGACGTGGCATGGCTGCGCCAGGAGGAGAACCAGTACCTGTCGGTCCCGCCCGACATCGCCGCCACCCTCCCCGACGACCTGCTGAAGCTGATGGGCTACCAGATCGGCGCCTACGCGCTCGGCTACATCGACGACGTCCGCGACCCGCTCGAAGCGATCCGCGGGCGCACCGGCGCGATGAGCTTCGGCGAGCCCGTCAGCTGACGAGGTGCCGGAACGGCGTGCTCGCCCGGCGAACGTTCAGGACGGATCGGCCGTGCGGAGAGGTTGCTGCTTCGTGTCAATCGCTTGAGGTGGCGGACGATCAGGCCGACAGCAGTGCTACGACGTCGATCACGACGACAACGAGGTAGGTGACCGCGATGCCACGCCAGCGCCTGGAACTGGAGGACGGGGACCTCACCATCCTGGCGCGTGCACTGGGGACCGACACTGCGTCGCTGCGCACCGACCTGGACCGCCGCCCATGGTACGCGAACGACGTGCTGCGCCGCCCCGAGGTCGTCGCGGCGGTGCTCGACGGCGACGACGCCGTCAGCCTGCTCGTCTCGCCCCTGCTGTTCTTCGCCGTGCTCGTCCACCGCTCGGCCGACGAGCTGGCGTCGAGCCAGTGGGTCGACGACTGGGTGGGTCCGGGGTCACGGCTGCCCGTCTTCGATGTCGACCCGCTGCTCGAGTTCGCCGATGCCCCGGGTCGGCTGCTCTTCGCCGCCCAGCTGCTCGTCGGCTTCGCGACCCCGGTCGCCTTCCCGATCCCGGTCGATCGCCTCGACCTCGACGAGTTGGTCGCATGGCTCGACGCGGTCGAGCCGGCCGATCAGATCGTCCTGCTCCGCCGGCTCGGCGATCTGGCGCTGTTCCAGGCCGGCGTCTTCCCCGACTGCAACGGTGCGACGGCGCTGACCGCCGCCCGGGCCGAACATCTCGGTCGCTCGGCGGGGATGTCCGACGAGGAGCTCGATCATCTGGTCGACCTGGGCTCGCCGACGCCGGGTCTCGATGCGCTCGAGGGGCTCAGCTCGGCGTGGTACCGGGCGGCGGCGGAGAGCTCGTCCTCGACGCCGGTGTTGCTGCGCGACATCGCCAATCGGATCCGATCGGCACGGCGCTTCCTCAACTACGTCGCGGACCACTACCTCTACCGCGTCCAGTCGAACTGGGCGATCGGCGCCTGAGTCGCCGGTATCGCTCGCCGAACCGTCAGTCGTCAGCGTGACAGGTGGGACCGGACCAGGCCGCGGAGCTGATCGATCCCGGCGCCCTTGGTCGCACTGACCCAGACGATGTCGGCCGGCTCGAGCAGGCAGCCGGCAGCCAACTGCTTCTTGCGCGTCGCTCGCTTCGACGACTTGACCTTGTCGAACTTCGTGGCGACGACGGTGTGCGGCACGGCGTGGTACCGGAGCCAGTCGAACATCCGCGCGTCGAGCGTCGTCGGGCCGATCGCACCGTCGACGAGCACGAACACCATCGCCAGCTCCTCGCGTTCGAGCAGGTAGCCCTCGATCATCGCCGGCCAGTCCCTGGTGATGTGCTTGGCGGCTTTGGCGTAGCCGTAGCCGGGGAGGTCGACCACGGTCCCCTGCTCCTCCTCCGGGGCGCCCTCGTCCAGCCGGAACAGGTTGATCAGCTGGGTCCGGCCCGGAGTGTTCGACACCCGCGCCAACTGCTTGCGGTTGGCCAGCGCGTTGATGAGCGACGACTTGCCGACGTTGGACCTGCCGACGAAGGACACTTCGACCGGCGACGCCGGCAGGGTCCCGGTGCGCGACGCCGACTCGACGAAGGTGAGACGCAGCGGCGAGCTCATGCGTTGACGACCTGATGCACCGGGCCAATCTTCCAGATCCCGCCCCTGCGCGGTGACACGTGACGCCGCGACCTGGGGCCAACACGCCCTACCGGCGACCACCTGGACGGGGTACGGTCGTGGAGCAGGCGAAAGGAGACGACGATGAACACGGTCCATCGCAAGGCAGGCCTCACGCTCGTCGGAGTCCTCGTGCTGGCGACGGCATGCGGCGATTCCGGGCAGGAGGGCATCGAACAGCTGATCGAGCAGCAGTCCGGCGGTTCGGTCGACGTCGAGTTCGGTGACGACGGCGGCATCAGCGTCCAGTCCGAGGACGGCAGCTTCAGCATCGACGAGGAAGGCAACTTCGTCGTCGTCGACGAGAACGGTGAGGTGATCACCGGCGACATCGACGCCAACGGCGACTCGATCAACATCGAGTCCGACCAGGGCAACGTGGTCGTCGACGGCGACGGTGGGAACGTCCAGATCAGCGGCGACGAAGGGGACGTGTCGTTCCAGACCGGCAGCGACATCCCCGCAGACTGGCCGTCGGCCGTCCCCGTGCCGGACGGGCTGACCGTCGTGTCGAGCGCCACGTTCGACGAGGGGGGTGGCAGGCTGACGTTCTCGGTTCAGGGCGTACCTGCTACCGACGCCGCCGGCTTCGTCGCCGACTACGGTGCCGCGCTGGAAGCGGCCGGGTTCGACCGCAGCTCCTTCTTCGAGAGCCCGAGCGGCGTCTCGGCCACCTGGGAGACCGGCTCCTGGATGGTCTCGCTGATCGGCGGTGACGACGGCAGCGGGAGCGACGCGATGACGGTCGTCGTCTCGGCGGTCGTCTGAGCGACGGGTCGTCCTCGATTCGACGACCGGCTCGACGACCCGGCGAACCGGCGCGCTGACGCGGCGTGGCGACAAGGTGCAGCGAAGCTGCGCGCTCAGCCGGCGAGCAGTGACGCCACGGCCCAGAGCGCGGCGATCAGGCCGATCCCTGCGAATACCAGGCTGCGCACGACCGGCGCGCGCTCGAGGCTGTCCTCGTCGAGTCGCTCGGCCGGCGGGCGGATCACGGCCAGCAGGTTGCCGGCGAAGAGTGCGCCGCCGAACGCCAGCACGATGTAGGTCAGGAGATCCTCGCCGAGGAACATCGCACCAGCATGCCCGCTCGGAATCCCTGCACCACCGGTCACTATTTAGTTGTGATCACAACAATCGCCCGATAGAACAGTTGCCATGACAACAATTCTTCGTATCGACTCCTCCGCCCGGCACGAGGGCTCGGCCAGCCGCGAACTCGTCGGTCGACTGATCGAACGGTTGACCGACCGCACCGGCGACACCCACGTGATCGAGCGGGACCTGGCGGCCGGCCTGCCCTTGCTGTCCGAGACGATCCTCGGCGCGATGTGGACGCCTCCGGCGCAGCGCAGCGCCGATCAGCGCGCTGCATTGACCGTCGCCGACGACCTGATCGACGAGCTGGTCGGCGCGGACATCGTCGTGATCGGGCTGCCGATCTACAACTTCGGTCCGCCGGCTGCCATGAAAGCGTGGGCCGACCTCGTCGCCCGAGCGGGGACCACGTTCCGCTACACCGAGAGCGGACCCGAGGGGCTGATCGCCGACAAGCCGGTGTACGTGGTGGTCGCGTCCGGCGGTGTGCCGGTCGGTTCGCCGATGGACCTGTCCTCGACGTGGCTCACCACGTTCCTCGGCTTCCTCGGGCTCACCGACGTGACCGTCATCGCAGCCGAGCAGCTCAACGTCGATCCCGATGCGGCGATCGAATCGGCGCGGGCGAAGGTCGACTCGATCGAGCTGCTCGCGGCCTGATCGATCGCCGGTCGCGGCCGGCGACGGGCGCGACGTTCAGCTCAAGGCGACGAGCGCGGCGTTGGCGATCTGCTCGGGCAGCAGGTCGAACGCTTCGTAGAGGTCGTGGATGCCACCGGACTGCCCGAAGCGGTCGACACCGACCGGGACGGTCCGGGCGCCGAACACGCCGCCGAGCCAGGCGAGGTGATGCGACGCGGCGTCGTGGACGGTCACGATCGGCACGTGTCGCTCCGCAGGTGCGAGCAGCGCGGCGAGGTGATGGTGGTCGGTCGCAGGTCGTGCCTGGCGCGCCGCGTCGCGCAACTCGCGCCGCCACCCGCGGTACAGCCGGTCCGAGCTGGTGACGTCGATCACGACCGCCTCGACCCCCTCGGTGGCGAGCATCCCCGCCGCCCCGACGGCCTCGGGCACGACCGGACCACAGGTCGCGAGGATCACGTCCGCCGGACCCGCGGGTTCGACGAGGCGGTAGCCGCCGGCGAGGAGATCGGTCCGCACGCGCTCGGTACCGAGCCGTTCGATCGCCGCCTCGAACGGCGCCTGGTCGACCTGGCGTGTCGAGAGCCGGAGGTACAGCGAATCGCCGTCGGGGTAGCCGATCCGTTGGAGGCCGTCGCACAGCAGCCAGTCGACCACGCGTGCATAGGCCGGTTCGGCATAGGTGAGCCCTGGCAGCTCGAGGCCGATCGACGGGGTGATCGACGACTGGTGCGCCCCGCCCTCGGGGGCGAGCGTCACCCCGGCCGGTGTGCCGGCGACGACGAAGCGGGCGCCGTTGTAGAGCGCGTAGATCAGCGCATCGAGCCCGCGGCAGACGAACGGGTCGTACACGGTGCCGACCGGGAGGAGGTGCTCGCCGTGCAGCTCGTGGGCGAGCCCGAACGCGTGGAGGGCGAGGAACATGTTCATCTCGCTGATGCCGAGCTCGACGTGATGGCCCGCCGCGCTCTGGTCCCACTTGAGCACGCTGTCCGCGCCGAGGTAGTCGGGCCGGGCGTCGGTCGTGAACACCCCCATCTTGTTGATCCAGCCGCCGAGGTTGGTCGACACGGCGACATCGGGCGAGGTCGTGACCAGCCGGGCGGCGACCGGTTCGATCTCGCCGAGCGCGGTCAGGATCCGCCCGAACGTCTCCTGCGAGCTGACCGGCCGGTTCGCGGCGCACGCCGACCGAATCGGGGATGGGGAGCGTCGGCCGCGGCTTGACCGGCTCGTTGTTCAGCTCGCTCCCGGTGTCGCCGCACAGCCGGCCCTCCGGCGAGTCGACGGCGAAGCGATCCCACTCGATCGAGGCATCGAGTCCGATCGACGCCCGCAGCTCGTCGATCTGGGTCCCGGTGAGGAGGGCGGAGTGGTTGAGCGGGTCGCCGGCGATCGGGAGACCCCACCCCTTGACCGTGTAGGCGAACACGACGCTCGGGCGGTCGGGGACCTCGTCGCACTGCCGATACGCGTCGAGCAGGCAGCCGAGGTCGTGGCCGGCGAGGTTGGTCACGAGCGGTCGCAGCTCCTCATCGCCGATCCCGTCGACGAATGCCCGCAGCTCGTCGGTGCCGTCGTCGACGAAGCGCGCCCGCAGCCCCGGGCCGTGGAGCCCGAAGAGCGACTGGTACCGCTCGTTCTCCATCGCGTCGATGTGGGCGCGGAGCGCATCGCCGCGCGGGCGGGCGAACGCGTCCTGGAGCAGCGAGCCGTACTTCGCCTCGACGACGTGCCACCCGGCGCCGCCGAAGAACTCGATGATCTTCTTGATCTTCTGGTCGGGGATCACGCGGTCGAGGCTTTGCCGGTTGACGTCGATGATCCACGTCACGTTGCCGAGCCCCTGCAGGGCCGGATCGGCGATCGCCTCCCAGATGTTGCCCTCGTCGAGCTCGGCGTCGCCGACGAGTGCGATGAACCGGGCAGGCCGCTCGGTCACCGGCCCGAAGTGGGCGTCGACGTACCGGCGAGCCATCGACGCGAAGAGCGGGGCGACGGCCCCGAGCCCGACCGAGCCGGTCGAGAAGTCGGCGACGTCGGGGTCCTTCGTGCGGCTCGGGTAGGCCTGCAGGCCGCCGATCGCCCGCAGCCGCGTCAGGTACGACCGGTCGAGTTCGCCGGTCAGGTACTTGATCGAGTGGTACACCGGGCTGGCGTGAGGCTTGACGGCGACCTTGTCGTCGCCCGACAGGTGCCCGAACCACAGCGCGGTCATGATCGACACCATCGACGCCGACGAGGCCTGGTGGCCACCGACCTTGATCGCCATCCCGGGCGGGGCCGCGGCCCGCTCCCGGTTGGCGTGGTCGATCATCCGGGTCGCCAGCCACAGGACCCGCTGCTGCACCCGACCGAGCACGTCGAGATCGATCGGTTCGGCCATCGTTCCCATCATGCCACCACCCGGTCGTGACGGTGCTCGCCCGACGATCGTGGCCACGGCGGACCGTGGGCCGGACGGGTTCCCGGCCTGCCGGAGCGCAGCGGCGTCACCCCGGCGTCACCGCAACGGGCACGTTCGCGCCTGGAGCGGCCAGATGAACGCTCGATGCGGTATTCCCGCGCGGCGTCGAGAACCGATCTATATTCGCCGTTGACGCAACCACGCAACGGCGTCATCTGGGGGTTCTGCAATGGGTGTACATGCCAAGCTTCGCCACAGCGCGCTGCCGCTCGCCGCCGCGCTGGTGGTCGGCCTCGTCGTCGCCGTGCCCGGCGCCTCGTCGACCGCGCAGACCGCCCCACCGTCGTTCAGCAAGGCGTTCTCGCCTTCCACGATCGGTCCCGGGAGCACGACGACGCTGCGGTTCACGATCGATGGATCGAACAGCGGACCCGCAACTGGGCTTGCATTCACCGACACGCTCCCCGCCGGCGTCACCGTCGCCTCGCCGCCCCGGATCGCCAACGGCTGCGACGGTACGGTCAGCGGAACGGCCGGAGGGACGACGATCTCGCTCACCGACGGGCGCGTCGGCACCGGCGCGTGCGCGATCGCGGTCGACGTCACGTCCTCGACCGTCGGAACGGTGACCAACACGACCGGCGGCCTGACCTCGTCGTTGGGTAACAGCGGCACCGCGTCCGCCGACCTCACCGTGTCCGCTGCGCTTCCCGGGTTCACGAAGTCGTTCAGCCCGAACCCGGTCCCGATCGGCAGCCGCGCCACGCTGACGTTCACGTTCGACAACTCGCAGAACCCCGCGTCCTTGGGCTCGCTGAGCTTCATCGACACCCTCCCGACCGGCATGACGGTCGCCGACCCCAACGGCGCCTCGACCGACTGCCAGAACGGGTTCAGCACCACGACGATCACCGCGGTACCCGGATCGGCAGCCGTGAGCTTCAGCGCGAACGGCATCGCAACGCCCGCCAACGCGCCGCTGGCCGCCGGTGACACCTGCACGTTCGCCGTCGACGTCGTGCCGAGCCAGTCCGGCACCGCCGTCAACGTCAGTGAGACGTTGAATGTCAGCCCCGGCGGTCTCGCCACCAAGGCGACCGCCGCGCTCGACGTGACCTCCACGCAGCCGCTGCGATTGAAGAAGGAGTTCACCGCCGACCCGGCGCTGCCCGGCTCGACGACGAACCTGCGCTTCACGATCAACAACAACGACCGCAGCTCGGACGCGACCGGCGTCACGTTCACCGACGACCTGGACGCCGCGCTCGCCGGGCTCACCGCGGTCGGGCTGCCCACCGCCGATCCGTGCGGTGACGGTTCGACCCTCAGCGGCACCGACGAGATCGTGCTGACCGGCGGTGTCGTCGGCCCAGGGGGAGCTGCACCTTCGACGTGACCGTCTCGGTGCCGACCGGAGCGGCGTCTCGCTCGACCAACACGACCGGCAACGTGTCCGGTGACGTCGGCGGGTCGACCGTGACCGGCAACCAGGCGTCCGACGACCTGTTCGTCAGCATCGCGCCGGTGCTGACCAAGGAGTTCACCGACGATCCGGTCGGTGCCGGCGGCAGTGTCACGCTGGCGTTCGAGATCACCAACCCCGATCCCGACAACCCGATGACCGACATCGCGTTCATCGACGAGCTCGACCCGGTGCTACCGATCGCGGGTCTGCCGCCGGTGATCGACGTGTGCGGCACCGGTTCGGCCCTGACGTTCGGCCTGTTCGGCGCGCTCAGCGGGCCGGCCCTGAGGCTGTCGGATGGCCAGGTGGACCCGGGGGCAACGTGCTCGTTCACCGTCGTGCTCGACGTGGCCGACGCCGCGGCCACCGGTCGCGTGCCGAACGTGACGACCCCGGTCACGGCGACCCTGGACGGTGCTGCCGTGACCGGCAACGCCGCCACCGATGACCTGCTGATCGTCGGCGCCCCGCCGATCCGCAAGCGGTTCCTCGACGATCCGGTCGCCCCCGGCGACCCGGTCACGCTCCAGTTCACGATCGCCAACGGCGGCGAGGGTTCCGGCGAGGGCGTCGGCGACTTCGACTCGCTCGGCCCGGTCACCGACATCGCGTTCACCGACGACCTCACCTTCCTCCCCGGGCTCACCGCGGTCGCGCCGCTGCCGACCGACCCGTGCGGGCCGGGCAGCACGCTGACGGCGTCGGTCGACGACACGCTGCTGACCCTCGCCGGGGGCAATCTCGCCGAGGATGCGTCGTGCACGTTCGACGTCACCCTCCAGACGTCGGCAACGTCGCCGCAGGGGTTGTTCACCAACACGACGAGCAACGTCACCGCCACCGCCTCGGTGACCGGCGTGACCGGCACGGAGCCGGTGACCGGCCCGGGCGCCACCGACGACCTGCTGGTCACCGACGTGATCGTGACCAAGGAGTTCACCGACGACCCGGTCGCCCCCGGCGGCCTGGTGACGCTCGACTTCACGTTCGCCAACAACGGCCCCGATCCGATCAGCGCGATCGCGTTCACCGACAACCTGTCCGCCGTCGTGCCGGGCTTGAGCCTCGACTCGTCGCTCGGCGACACGTGCGGCGGCACGCTGGTCGGTAGCGCCACGTTGCTGTCCTACTCCGGTGGCGCCGTGGCGGCGGGCGAGTCCTGCACGCTCAGCCTCAGCCTCCAGGTCCCGGCGACCGCAGCGTTCGCCACGTATCGCAACAACACTTCGCCGATCACCCTGAACGTCGGCACGACCGAGGCGACGCTGCCGCCGGCGTCCGACCTGCTGGTCGTCTCCCCCGCGGCGTCGATCAGCTTGCTCAAGGAGTTCACCGACGACCCGGTCACTCCGGGCGACACGGTCAACCTGCGATTCACGCTCTTCAACCCCGGTGCGGGCACGGTCAACGGGTTCGGCTTCGCCGACGACCTGAGCTTCCTGCCTGGCGCCACGGGTGCCGGCCTGCCGCTGCTCAACGCGTGCGGTGCCGGCAGCATGCTCGCCGGGTCGGCAGGCGACACGTTCCTCACGCTGTCCGGCGCGAGCCTGGCCCCCGGCGCCACCTGTGTCATCGACGTCTCGGTGCTCGTGCCGGAGGAGGCCGAGCCGGGGGACTACTCGAACACGACGACCCCGGTCACCCTGCCAGCAGCGGTCGTGATCGGTGATGCCGCCACCGACGTGCTCGTCGTCGGCGAGCCCGCGGGCGAGCGGCCCGATCTCACGATCACCAAGACCGACTCGCCGGACCCGGTGGTCGACGGCTCGAACCTCGTCTACACGATCACGGTCTCCAACGTCGGCCTGGGCGCAGCGAGCGGGGTCGCCGTCACCGATCTCCTACCGAACGCTCCAAGCGGGGTTCCGGGTGAGGACCTCGACCTGGTCACGTTCGTTTCGACCTCGGGCTGCCTCAACGATCCGGCGATCCAGACCTGCCAGCTCGGCGACATCGAGCCGGGCGGGAGCGCTTCGTACACGCTGACCGTGCAGGTCAACCCCGGGGTTGCCGGCACGATCACCAACGAGGCGTCGGTGAGCTCGGTCGAGCCCGACGCCAACCCGAACGACAACTCGACGACCGAGGACACCTTCGTCGCCGATGCGGTCGCCGATCTGTCGATCGCCAAGTCGGACTCGTCCGATCCGGTGACTGCCGGCGAGCAACTCACCTACACGCTCGACGTGACCAACAACGGCCCGTCGGATGCAGTGGATGTGACGGTGGCCGACACGTTGCCGGCCGGTGTGACGCTGGTCGAGACCGACGGCTGCTCCAATGACCCGACGGGCGTGCCGACGTGTTCGCTCGGCACGGTTGTGGCCGGTACGACCGCCTCGGTCACCGTCACGGTCGAGGTCGATCCGTCCACGCTGGGCACGATCACCAACGCCGCCTCGGTGTCGACGTCGACGCTCGATCCGGTGTCGGAGAACGACTCGGCGTCGGAGGACACCCTCGTGGTCGCGTCCGCGGATCTGTCGATCGAGAAGTCGGATTCCCCGGATCCGGTGACGGCCGGTGAGTCGTTGACGTACACGGTCGAGGTGAGCAACGCTGGTCCGTCGGATGCGGTTGGTGTGGTCGTGTCCGACACGTTGCCGGGCGGCGTGTCGAACGCGGTGACGTCGGGTTGTGCCGAGGACGGTTCGGGCGTGCCGACGTGTTCGCTCGGCACGATCGCGGCCGGTACGTCGAAGTCGTTCACGATCACGGTCGATGTCGATTCGTCGACGACGGGCACGATCACCAACACGGCGTCGGTGACTTCGACGACCACCGATCCCGACACGGGCAACAACTCGGCGTCGGTCGACACGCTCGTGGAGACGTCGGCGGATCTGTCGATCGCCAAGGACGATGACGTGGCGGGTTCGGTCGTCGCCGGTCAGGACTCGATCGAGTACACGGTCGAGGTGAGCAACGCTGGTCCGTCGGATGCGGTTGGTGTGGTCGTGTCCGACACGTTGCCGGGCGGCGTGTCGAACGCGGTGACGTCGGGTTGTGCCGAGGACGGTTCGGGCGTGCCGACGTGTTCGCTCGGCACGATCGCGGCCGGTACGTCGAAGTCGTTCACGATCACGGTCGATGTCGATTCGTCGACGACGGGCACGATCACCAACACGGCGTCGGTGACTTCGACGACCACCGATCCCGACACGGGCAACAACTCGGCGTCGGTCGACACGCTCGTGGAGACGTCGGCGGATCTGTCGATCGCCAAGGACGATGACGTGGCGGGTTCGGTCGTCGCCGGTCAGGACTCGATCGAGTACACGGTCGAGGTGAGCAACGCTGGTCCGTCGGATGCGGCCGGTGTGTCGGTGACCGACGAGTTGCCGGCCGGTGTGAGCGTGGTGTCGGCGCCCGGTTGTGTCGAGGCGCCCGCTGGGACGTTGACGTGTTCGGTCGGTGCGCTGGCCGATGGTGCGTCGACGTCGTTCACGATCACGGTCGATGTCGGTGCGTCGACTGCCGCGGGGGCGGTCACGAACACGGCGTCGGTGACTTCGACGACCACCGATCCCGACACGGGCAACAACTCGGCGTCGGTCGACACGCTCGTGGAGACGTCGGCGGATCTGTCGATCACCAAGGACGACGGGACCGACACCGTCTTCGCCGGGTACGGCACGACCTACACCATCGAGGTCACCAACAACGGCCCGTCCGACGCGGCGAACGTGTCGGTCGCCGACACGCTGCCCGCCGGGTTCACCCTCGTCGCGACCGACGGTTGCACCAACGACCCGACCGGCGTGCCGACCTGCTCGCTCGGTGACCTCGCCGCCGGGGCCAGTGCCTCGTTCACGATCGAGGTCGCCATCGGCGCAGGAGCGCTGGGGACGGCGACGAACACCGCAGTGGTCGGCTCGAACACCGCCGACCCGGACTCCGGCAACAACTCGGCCAGTGACGTCAACGAGGTCATCCAGGGGGCCGACCTGTCGATCACCAAGATCGACAAGGACGACCCGGTCGAGTCCGGCAAGAAGATCGAGTACACGATCACGGTCTTCAACGCCGGCCCGCTCGACGCGACCGATGTCGTGGTCATCGACACCTTGCCTGCCGGGGTGGAGTTGAAGAAGACCAAGCACTGCGAGAACGGCAACGAAGCCGTGCCGGACTGCGAGCTCGGCACGATCGAGGCCGGCGAGAGCGTCGAGTACGAGATCGAGGTCGTCGTCGATGACGAGACGACCGGCACGATCACGAACACCGCGACGGTGACCTCGTCGGTCGCCGACCCGGACACCACCAACAACACGGCGACCGAGTCGACGTTGGTCTGCGGTGACAAGGGCGGTGAGCTCGGCTTCGTCGACTGCGGCGACGTGACCGAGGACGCCGACCTGTCGATCACCAAGATCGACAAGGACGACCCGGTCGAGTCCGGCAAGAAGATCGAGTACACGATCACGGTCTTCAACGCAGGTCCCGGGCCGGCGGTCGGGGTCGTCGTCACCGACGCGCTACCGGCCGGGGTGTCGTTCGACAAGACCGATCACTGCGCCGAGCAGGACGGCTACCCGGCCTGCACGCTCGGCACGATCGAGGCCGGCGACAGCGCGTACTACAAGCTGAGGGTCGATGTCGACGAGAGCACGAGCGGCACGATCACCAACTTCGTGTCGGTGACCTCGCTGGCGCCCGACCCCGACCTCGGCAACAACACCGCCAGCGAGGACACCCTCGTTTGTGGGGAGGTCGATGAGGGGGAGTGCGACGACGAGGTGTCGTCGCCGTTCGTGCTGCCGTCCGCCGCGGCGCCGGCTGTGAGCGGCTCGCCGGGACCGCAGGCGTTCTCGCCGGGTGCGGTCGCGTCGGCGCCGCAGGCCTCGCCGTCGGCCTCGAGCACCCCGCGCGCCGGTACGCCGATCTACCAGGGGGCGACGCTCCCGGCGACCGGCTCGAACAGCACGAGCCCGATCACGCTGGCGGCGCTGACGATGTTCGCCGCCGGACTCGGCTTGCTCGCCCTCGGACGGACGAGACGACGGCGCCCAGCCATCTGATCCGCTCGGCTCTGCGCTGTTCGGGGTCGGGCCCCTGACAGACCGGCCCCAGACAGAGCACCCGGTCGCACGCGAACGGGGTGGGAACGTGAGCACAGGGAGATCGGGTGGGCTGACATAGCGTGGTCGCCATGGATCTCGACCTCGCTGTCGCCGCCGCCCGCGAGCGCTACGCCGCGGCACGGCCGGCGAGTGCCGCGTGGGCCGAGCGGGCACTCGCGGTCCTGCCGGGCGGGAACACGCGCTCGGTGCTGCACTTCGAACCCTTCCCGTTCCGGGTCGAACGGGCGGCCGGCAAGCTCCTGTTCGACGTCGACGGGCATCGGTACGTCGACCTGCTCGGCAACTACACCGCCGGCCTGCTGGGCCACTCGCCCGAGGCGGTACTGAAGGCCGCGCAGCGGGCGCTGGAGTCGGGATGGTCGCTCGGGTCGGTGCACGTCGACGAGGTGCTGCTCGCCGAGCTGCTGGTCGAGCGGTTCCCGTCGATCGAGCAGATCCGGTTCACGAACTCGGGCACCGAGGCCAACCTGCTCGCGCTGGCGCTCGCCACCCACCACACCGGCCGGCGCACGATCGTTGTGTTCGAACACGGCTACCACGGCGGGGTGCTGACGTTCGGCGCCGAACCTGACGCGATCGACGTCCCCCACGACTGGTTGCTCCTGCCGTACAACGACGTCGACGCGGCGAGCGATGCCTTCGCCGAGCATGGTGCGGCGATCGCCGCGGTGCTCGTCGAGCCGCTCCAGGGTGCGGCGGGGTGCATCCCTGGTGATCGGGAGTTCCTGGAGGTGCTGCGGGCGCGGTGCGACGAGCACGGGTCGGTGCTGATCTTCGATGAGGTGATGACGTCGCGCCTGTCGACCGGAGGTGCGCAGCAACTGCTGGGCATCACCCCCGATCTCACGACGCTGGGGAAGTACCTCGCCGGCGGGCTGACGTTCGGCGCGTTCGGTGGGCGTCGAGACCTGATGCGCGCCTTCGACCCATCCGCCGACGGCGCGCTCGGCCATGCGGGCACGTTCAACAACAACGTCGCGTCGATGGCGGCCGGCGTCGCTGCCCTGACCGATGTGCTGACCCCCGACGTGCTCGACGCGACCAACGCCCGCGGTGACCGGATGCGCGGGCGACTCGACGACGCGTTCGGTGCCCACGGAGTGCCGATGTGCGTCACCGGCGCCGGCTCGTTGATGAACGTACACGGCACGGCGGGGCCGGTGCGCTCGGCCGCCGACCTCGCTGCCGCTGACGATCGGCTGAAGGAGCTGCTGTTCTTCGTTGCCCTCGACGCCGGGTTCTACCTCGCCCGCCGCGGGTTCATCGCGCTGAGCATCGAGATCACCGACGCCGACGTCGACGGCTTCGTGGCGGCCGTCGAGCGCTGGTGCGCGTCGACACGCTGACTGGGTTGCTCGTTCGGGTTGCTCGTTCGGGTTGCTCGTTCGGGGTGCTCTGTTCGGTGCCCGACACCGAACGAGGCGGACCCCGAACCCGATCACCCGTCGATGCGCTGGTCGGTTCGATGGCGGTTGCGGGCGGCTGCGAGACTCGGCCATGGCCGAATTCGATCTCGTCGTGCGCAACGGCTCACTGATCGACGGCAAGGGGTCGGACGCTCGACGCGCCGATGTCGCGATTCGTGACGGCCTCGTCGTCGAGGTCGGTGTCGTCAGCGGCGCCGGTCATCGCGAACTCGATGCCGACGGCGCGCTGGTCATCCCCGGCATCGTCGACATCCACGCCCACTACGACGGCCAGGCCACGTGGGACGAGCGGCTGCAACCGTCGTCGTGGCACGGCGTGACGACCGTGGTCATGGGAAACTGCGGCGTCGGCTTCGCCCCCGTTCATGACGCCGACCACGGCAAGCTGATCGAGTTGATGGAGGGCGTCGAGGACATCCCCGGCGCGGCGCTCGACGAGGGGCTGTCGTGGGAGTGGAACTCGTTCCCCGAGTTCCTCGAGGCCGTCGATGCCCGGCCACACGACATCGACGTCGCAGCGCAGGTTCCCCACGGTGCGCTCCGGCTGCACGTGATGGGCGAGCGGGGGGCGAATCACGAGGACGCCACCGCTGCCGAGATCGCAGCGATGGCCGAGCTGGCGCGATCCGGTATCGAGGCCGGTGGGCTCGGCTTCACCACGAGCCGGACGCGCAACCACAAGACGTCGACCGGCGCCTACACGCCGACCCTCACCGCCGCACCCGAGGAGTTGATCGGAATCGCCGAGGGGGTCGGCGCGGCGGGGACCGGCGTGCTGCAGGTCGTGTCCGACTTCGTCGACGTCGACGGCGAGTTCGAGACGCTGCGGGCGATGGTCGCCCGATCCGGCCGGCCGATGTCGATCTCCGTCGCCCGAACCCCGCTGCAGCCCGACGCGTTCCGGTCGGTGCTCGATCACATCACTGCGGCAAACCACGACGGCCTCACGATGACCGGGCAGGTCGCTCCTCGCGCGGTCGGGTTGATCCTCGGCCTCGAATGCACGCTCAACCCCTTCATGACCAACCCGGTGTACCGGGAGATCGCCGACCGCTCGCTCACCGAACGGGTGACGGCGCTGCGCGATGTGTCGTTCCGGAAGCGGCTGCTCGACGCAGCCGAACCGAGGGCGCGAGACCGGCTCGGGCAGTCACTCGTCGGCAAGTTCGAGCTGCTGTTCGAGATGGGCGACGAGCCGGACTACGAGCCGCTGCCGTCCGACTCGATCGCCGCGCGAGCGTCCCGGATGGCGATGACGTCCGAGGAGCTGGCGCTCGACGCGCTGCTCACCGACGACGGCACGGGGCCGGGCCATGGCCTGCTCTACCTGCCGCTGCTGAACTACGTCGACGGCAGCCTCGACGGCTGCCACGAGATGCTGACGCATCCGCACACCGTCCCCGGTCTCGGCGACGGCGGGGCGCACGTCGGCACGATCTGCGACGCCAGCTTCCCGACCACCCTGCTGCAGCACTGGGGTCGCGACCGGGATCACGACCGGATCCCACTGCCGTTCCTCGTGCAGCGTCACTGCCGGGACACGGCGCGCACGGTCGGGCTGCTCGACCGCGGCGTGATCGCGCCCGGGTACCGGGCCGATCTCAACGTCGTCGATTTCGACCGCCTCCGGCTGCACAAGCCCGTGATCGTCCACGACCTTCCCGCCGGCGGCCGTCGGTTGCTGCAGCGGGCCGACGGTTGGCTGCACACGATCGTCGCAGGCGAGGAGACGTACCGCTCGGGCGAGCCGACCGGCGCGTTGTCGGGCCGCCTGGTCCGCGGTGCGCAGCGCAGACCAGGCGGGTCCCCTGAGAGCACACCGATTGCGCTCGATCGGGGTGTACCGTGACGGCGGCCGCCGGATCGGTGCCGGCACGGGTGACGGAGCCGCCGGTCCCACTCGAACCGCATGCTGAGTGGCGGGCTGCCGACGTTGCGGACCCCGCCGGCTGGACGCTCGAGCTGACCGCCCAGCACCACGCCGAGCTCGACGCGGCGCTGGCGCACGCACGATCGATCACCGACGAGGTGCTCGACGTGACCGCGGATCACTTCCCGCTCCCGACGCTCGCCCCGCTGCTCGACGAGTTCGCCCACGAGTTGATCAACGGGCGGGGCTTCGGTCGAATCGCTGCGATCGATGTCGACCGGCTCGGACCCGAAGATGCGTCGTGGACGTACTGGGGGATCGGGCGGCATCTCGGGGAACCGTGGCCGCAGAACGCCAAGGGACACCTGCTCGGCGATGTGCGCGATCAGGGCAAGGCCGTCGACGACCCGACCGCCCGCGGCAACGAGATCGGTGGCGCTGGTCTCGGCTTCCACAGCGACGGTTCCGATCTGGTCGGCCTGCTGTGCCTCGACGACGGCGTCCGCGGCGGCGAGAGCCTCGTCGCGAACGCCGTCTACGCCCACAACGCACTGGTGCGCACGCAACCCGACCTGGCCACCGCGCTGTACTCGCCGCTGCCCTACGACTTCCGGGGCGAGCAGCGACCCGGTGGGCGGCCGTACTACGGCGTGCCGGCGTTCAGCCGTCACCGCGACCGGCTGTTCGTCCGGTACATCCGACCGTTCATCGAGGCGTCGCAGCGTCACGACGAAGCGCCCCGGCTCACCGCCGTCCAGCGCGCCGCGATGGACGCGTTCGACGCCCTGATCTCTGACCGCGACAACCGGGTCGAGATGCGCCTCGCACCGGGCGAGATGCAGTTTGTCAACAATTATCACGTCCTCCACGGCCGCAAGTCCTACGTTGACGATCGAGCGGCGGGGCGGGTCCGCTGGCTCAAGCGCCTGTGGCTCGCGTCCGACGTCTTCGGCCCCGACGACCGCCCGGACCGATACCGCCGCTCGGGCGCGATGTCGCACTGGGGTCGGCGACGCACCAAAGCCTGACGTGCGGCGCCCACGTCCGTGTCGGCCGTTGGCGCCGACCCCGGCTGTGTCGGCGGGTGTAGTGCGGGTCCGGTTGCGTGGGCGAGACGAGCGGCGCGGGCGTTGTTGGGCGGGTGAGTGGCGCGGGGTCTGGTTGGGTTGGTGATCGGGTGCGGGTTCGGTGGGGTGGGCGAGCGCGCGCGGGCCGTCGGGTGGACGAGGGCGGTGTCGACCCGGCTGTGTGGGCGGGTGTGGTGCGGGCTCGGTTGCGTGGGCGAGACGAGCGGCGCGGGCGTTGTTGGGCGGGTGAGTGGCGCGGGGTCTGGTTGGGTTGGTGAGTTGGGTGCGGGTTCGGTGGGGTGGATGAGCGCGCGCGGGCCGTCGGGTGGGGGAGTGTGGCGCGGCCCTGGCTGCGTGGGCGGGCGTGGTGCGACCCGGCTGCGTGGGTGAGTGCGGTGCGATCCGGCTGCGTGGGTGAGTGCGGCGCGGGGCGTCGGGTGGGTCGGTGTGGTGCCGGTCTGGTCGGGTGGGCCGGCCTGGTTGCGTGGGCGGGTGTGGTGCGATCCGGTTGTGTGGGTGAGTGCAGCGGCGCGGGCATTGTCGGGCGGGTGTGGTGCGATCCGGTTGTGTGGGTGAGTGCAGCGGCGCGGGCATTGTCGGGCGGGTGTGGTGCGATCCGGTTGTGTGGGTGAGTGCAGCGGCGCGGGCATTGTCGGGCGGGCGAGTGCGGTGCGGGTTTGGCTGGGTGAGCGAGCGAGGTCCCGACCCCCGAGGGCGCGCGAAGGGGCGCGGCAGGGGCCGCGCAACCTCGCAGGTGAGCCGCCGAGGATCCGGAGCACCAGCCTGCGGTTTCCGACGAGCGTTGGCTGGGTCGTTGGCCGCGTCGTCGGTCGGCCGCGCTGATCGTGGGAGATGCCGGGCTCGCGTCGCTCGGGACCGGCGTGGATCCCGGTTCAGGTCAGGCAGAGTTGCTCGGTCTGCTCCGATGGCGCTTCGTGCGTGGTCGGAACGCTCCGATCTGCTCGAGCCGTGACCGGTGTGGGTCGGCGGTCGATGGTGGTGCCGTGGTGGAAGAGGGTTCCGTCGGGTCGGGTCCAGGTGGCGGTGCGGTCGGGGGTCATGGTGAGGTTCCAGCGGCCTTCGTGGACGTGGTGGTGGTGGTGTTCGCAGAGTGGGAGGAGGTTGTCGATGTTGGTGGGGCCGTGGTGGTGCCACCACCAGCGGATGTGGTGGATTCGGCAGGCGTCGAAGCCGACGTTGCAGTGGGGGTGGGCGCAGCTGCGGTGCATTGCGCGTAGGGCTTGTCGTTGGGGTCGGGTGGCGGTGCGGGCTGAGCGGCCTTGGTCGAGGACCTCGCTGTTGGTGCCGAGGACGATCGGGATGATCTCGGCGTCGCAGCACAGTCGTCGCATGGTGGCGACGGGGAGTGGGGTGCCGTTGTCGGTTTCGCAGATGCCGTGGTCGGTGTGGCCGATCAGCCAGTCGTAGCTGATCAGGGCGGTGATCTCGGGGATCCGGTCGACCGGCTGGTGTTGGTCGGGTTCGGTGTTGGGCTCTGGGTGGTCACCGTGTGTGTGGGGGGTGGTGATTCCGGTGATGGCGTTGATGAAGGCGTCGAGTTGGAGTTGGGTCCACTCGAGGGTGGTGGAGGTGTTGGCGGCGCGGGAGTCGGGCGAGTTCGGCGTTGGCGGTGGCGGCGAGTTTGGCGTCGCGGACCGGGTCGAGCTCGAGGTGGGTGTGGTGCATGCCGGTGGTGTGGTCGATCCAGCGGGTGACGTTGGATGCGGCCCGCTGCGCGGTGAGTTGGTCGATGTCGTCGGTGGCTTGTGCCCGGGTGAGGAGGTGTTTGGCGAGGTCGCGGCATTCACGGCGGAACGCGTCGAGTGACAGTTGTCGGGCTCGGCCCAGGAGTTCGTCGGCCATCGTGGTGTACTCGGCGCGTACCGTGTCGGGTAACCCGCGTGCTGCGCTCGCGATCGCGTCGACGTAGCCGGCGGGGAGGTCGCCGTCGGTGAAGGCGTCCTCGACGGCGGGCATCTGTTCGCACAGCTCGTCGCGTTCGGTGATCGTGTGGGCGTCGCGGCCGCAGTGGCCGCCGGCGTTGGCGAGCAGCGAGTCGGCCGGTTCGGCGGACCCGATCGATTCGAGTTGGCGTACCCGGCGGGCGGCGCGCATCTCGATGCCGTCGAGCCACGCCCTGGCCCGCCGCACCTCGCCGAGCAGCACGGCGATCTCGTCGCGCGACATGGCGTCGGGCACGGCGGCACGCGCTGCAGCCCATGCCGCATCGGTGCTGTCGGTCTCCATTGGCTACCTCCGATCATTCGGTGAACATGACCGGGGGAGTCGGTACCACCAACGGTACCGAAGGGGTGTCACAGCCGATCCCGGCGGCATCGCGTACCGCGGTCGGGTGAGGTTCAACTCACCCGATCACGTTGTGGGCAGCGGCGTCGGTCCGCCGACGACGGGCGAACGCCCCGAGGTCGATCGGCAAACCGTGGTGTGGTCCGGTCACGACCAACGGCTCCCGGTCGTGGTCATGGCCGGCCTCGACCGCCTCGATCAGCTCGGCGAGGCAGCATCCGATGATCGCTGCGTTCTTGAACTGGTTGCCGCTCGTACCGATCGCCGTGAAGAAGCCCTCGACGTCGGTGCGGTCGATGATCGGCCGCCAGTCGTCGGACACGTCGTACAGGCCGACGACGCCGCGCCGGACGTGGGGTGTGCCGAAGTCGGGCAGCCGGCGAGCGAGGCGCAAGGTCTGGGTTTCCCACTCGTCCGGGTCGAGCTCGACATCGAGGTCGTCGGGATCGTCGAGCCAGACCAGGGGGTCGCACTCGGGCTCGGTGCTTCCGAACAGCAGCCCGTTCCCGAGGTCGGGACGAACGTAGATGCCGCTACCGAGGTCGCCGACGATCGGCAGCGACGTGAACCGGCTGTCGTTCGTCGGTGCGTGCGCAGCCTGGCGACGCAGCGGTCGTGTCGAGACCCCAGGGGCCGAGCCGAGACCGGCGAGCGCGTTGACGCGCCCGGAGTGTGGCCCGGCGGCGTTGACCAGCGTGCCGCAACGGACCGTGTCCCCGCCGGAGAGGTGCACTGCGGTGACTCGACCGTCGTCGACGTCGATGCGGTCGACCTCGGCTTTGAAGCGGAACTCGGCACCAGCGGCGATCGACGCGTCCGCGAGGTTCTGCGCGGCGAGCATCGGATCGGTCACGTAGCCCGCGTCGGGGGTCAACAGCGCTCCACCGATCCTCCCCGTCGCCTCGCGCCAGAAGTCCGGGTCGTCAGGTCGTGACGGGGGGAACAGGTCGTCGGTGCTGATCGCCGGGAAGCGACGGGCGAACTCGTCGACGTCGAGCCACTCGTACGGCACGCCGACCACGTCCAGCGACGGGCGGACTGCCTCGACGATGCCGGTCCCGTCGTCGAGGAGCATCATCGCGCACTCGACGAAGCGCACGGTCGCCGCTCCGGCCGGCAGGGCGACGTGCTCCGACCACCGCCGCCAGTACTCGATCCCCTCGTAGGCGAGCGTCGTGCCGGCGACGGTCGAGTAGGTGCACCGCACGATCGCACTCGACGCCGCAGTCGACCCGTTCCCCGCGGCCGGACCCTTGTCGAGTACGACGACCGATCGCCCCCGGCGCGCCAGCTCGAGGGCGATCGCCGATCCGATCACGCCGGCGCCGATCACGACCGTGCTCTCGTTCGCTGGCACGGCGCACAGTCTGCCGTGTCTCGCCCGCCGTCCGGCACCATGAGGCGGTCAGACCAGCGCGCGGGTCAGCGCCGTCGCCGCGGACGCCAGGACGATCACCACCACGAACGGGGCTCGCCGGAGCAGAGCCAACCCGGCGACGAGCAGACCGACCAACCTGGCGTCGATGACGATCGACTGCCCGTCCCCGACGGTCGAGACGAGCGCCAGCGCGGCGAGCAGCGCGGCCGGCAGCAGGTCGACCGTCTGTCGGAGGCGGGTCGGCAGCGTCCGGTCGCCGAGCACCAGCGGGCCGGCCGCCTTGAGCAGATACGTCCCGATCGCCAACACGACGAGGACGGTCGTCGCATCGCTCATGACGACGCCGCACGATCCCGTTCGCCGGGCCAGCCGGACCCTCGGTCGTCGTTCACGTCGAACCCGCCTCGCTGCGGTCGTCGGTGAAGATCCGGGCGACGACCACGCCACCCATCGCTGCGACGATCGGGACGCCGGCCGGCGTGAGCGGGACGAGCACCAGCGCGATCGCTGCGCCGGCGATTGCGGCGACCAGCTGAGGCCGCCGGGACAACCGTGGCCACAGCAGCGCGAGGAAGGCGGCCGGCCCCGCAGCATCCAGCCCGAGGTCGTCGATCAGCGTGCCGGCGCCCGAGAGCACGACGTGACCGGCGATCGTCGTCAGGTTCCACACCACGAAGACACCGATCCCGGCCATCAGGTAGCCGTAGCGCTGCCATCGGAGACCGAACTGCACCGACCCGACGGCGGTCGACTCGTCGATCATCAGTTGGGACATCGCCGCCCGCTTCCACCACGCGCCGGCGAGCGTGGGCGCCATCACCACGCCGAACGCCAGCGATCGGACGTTGAGCAGCAGCCCGGCGATCACCGCCGAGGCGGCCGAACCGCCGTCGCCGAGGATCTCGACGGCGGCGAACTGGGAGCTGCCGCCGAACACGAAGACCGAGAAGCCGATCGCCTGGAGCAGGCTCAACCCGGCCGTGGCTGCGGCCGCACCGAACACCAGCCCGAACGGGGCGACGGCGATGGTGATCGACACCGCCTGGCGGGCGATGCGGCGGCGAATCGCGGTCTCGTCGTCCGCCGAGAGGTCGTCGGGCACCGGACCATTCAAGCGCTGGATGCCCCGCGCCACCCGATCGCTCGGTCGTGAGGAGCCCCCTGCCCCGCCCGAGCGACGGAATAGGTGCGGATCGGGCAAGGTTGTACGACTGTTCGCCCGCAGGAAGGACCCCCGAATGACCGCACATCGCCCACGAACCGCCCTGGTCGCCGTTGCGACCGCGGTGCTCTCGCTGGCGGCATGCGGTGGAGGCGGCGAGGCCGAGCCGACCGGGCCGACCATCCCTGCCGACCCGGCGGCGATCGTCGAGGCGTCGGCGGCGGCGATGGGCGATGTCACCAGCGTCCGGTTCGAGGTGACGCCGACCGGAGCACCGATCTACATCGACTCGTTCGGGTCGATCGCGCTGTCGTCGATCCTCGGCCGTTTCAGCGTGCCGCGGTCGGCCGAGGCACTGCTCGGTGTGCAGGTCGATGGCTCGCTGAACACCGAGCTCGGTGCGATCGCGCTCGATGACGAGGTCTGGCTCTCCAACCCGGTGACCGGCAACTACGAGCCGCTCCCAGCGGGCTACGACATCGATCCGTCGAGGTTCTTCGATCCGGAGAACGGATGGCGGCCGCTGCTCGCCAACCTGCAGGACGTCGAACTCGTCGGCGTCGAACGCCGTGGCGGCGAGCGGTACCACGTCCGAGGCACGGCACCGGCGGAGCAGGTGACGATCATCACCGCCGGCCTGGTCCGAGACCAGGACGTGGTGATCGATTTCTGGATCCAGCCGGTCACCGGCCTCGTGCACGCTGCGGAGTTCACCACGTCGCTCGACGGCGACACCGTGGACTGGGTGCTCGAGCTCGGCGACTTCGGCGAACGGTTCGACATCTCACCACCGCCCGACGGGAGCTGACGTGACCGGCCCGACGACCGGCAACACCGCCGGCAACACGAGCGACGACACGGCGGGCATCCCGGCCGGCGTCTCCGCCGTGACGCTCGGGGGCGGGCGGCGGAGCCCGTCCCCTCGGGCGATCCTGTGGGTCGTCGGCTTCAGCGTCTTCGTCGCTGCCGACGATCTGACGGTCGTCTCGACGATGCTCAGGCCGATCATCGGCGATCTCGGCCTGGTGCTGCCCGACGGGCTCGACGACGCGGCGTGGGTCGTCAACGCCTACCTGATCGCGTTCATCGCGGTGATGCCGGTCGCCGGCCGGATCAGCGACGTGATCGGTCGGCGACGGACGTTCGTCCTCGCCTACCTCGTGTTTCTCGTCGGGACGATCTGGATCCCGCTGGCAACCTCGCTCGGCCCGTTCCTCGTCGGGCGGGTCCTGACCGCCATCGGCGGCGGGGCGATGGTGCCGGTGGCCCTCGCCGTCGTCGGCGACGTCTATCCCGAACGGGCTCGGGCCCGGGCGCTCGGGACGCTCGGCGCGATCGAGACGCTCGGGTGGGTGTGGGGGCCGCTGTACGGCGCGATGCTCGTGCGCTTCCTGACCTGGCGTTGGCAGTTCTGGCTCAACGTCCCGCTGGCGATCGTCGGCCTCGTCGCGGTGTGGTGGGCGCTCGCCGAGCACGACCGTCCCGATCGCGAGTCGCGCATCGACTGGTTCGGTGCCGGTCTGCTGACCGTGGCGCTCGTCTCGTTGAACCTGGCACTGCTCGGCAGCGCCGAGGTGCAGAGCGTCACCGGGTTCGACGAACTCCGAGGCGGGTCCGGCTTCGACCTGCGAACCTTGTACCCGGTGGCGCTCGCGGCCGGTGCCGGCTTCGTCTGGCGGCAGCGCCGGTCCGCCCATCCGCTCGTCGCCCGCGATCTCCTGGCGGGTCGGAACGTCCGCACCGCGCTGATCGTCAACTTCGTCGTCGGCGCCGCGCTCGTGATCGCGATGGTCGACGTGCCGCTGTTCGTCAACGCGGTCGAGGTCGACCTCGAGCGCTCGGCGGTGATCGCCGGTTGGATCCTGTCGGCACTCACTGCGGCGATGGCGATCGCCTCCTATGTCGGTGGCAGGATCACCGAGCGCACCTGGTACGGCCCGCCGGTGATCCTCGGCCTGGCCGCGGCGACCGTGGCGTACGGCCTGATGGGCTGGACCTGGACCGGCGACACGCCGTATCCGGTGCTTGCCCTACAGCTCGCGCTCCTCGGCGCGGGAATCGGCCTGACGGTGGCGCCGACCACGTCGGCCGTCGTCGATCACGCCCCTCCCGACAGCCGTGGAGCGGCGGCCGCGGTCGTGATGGTCGTCCGTCTCCTCGGGTTGAGCGTCGGGCTGTCGGCGCTCACTGCCTGGGGGCTGGCACGGTTCAACCGGCTGCGCGGGGGCATCGAGCTCCCACCACTGACCGACCCCGGCTTCGAGGCCGCACTGCGCCGAGCGTCCGCCGATCTCACGTCCCAATCCATCGCCGAGACCTTCGTGGCGACCGCTGTCGTCGTCGCGTTCGGTCTCGCCCTGTCCGTCGCACTACTGCGACGCCGCTCCGTATCCCAGGAGGTCCTGATGAGCACCCACGACGACATCCAACCCGGTGATCCTTCCCCACCCCGGCCCGCAGCACCGCCGCCCCCGGATGGGTCGTCCGCAGCGGAGGCCGTGACCTCGGACGGAACCCCCGACGCGGATGGCGCCGTTGACGCTGGCGCCGTTGACGCTGGTGTCGTTGATGCTGGTGTCGTTGATGCCGGTGTCGTTGATGCCGGTGTCGTTGACGCTGGTGCCGACGCGGTGGTTGCCGCCGCCGACGATGCACCCGCCGTCGATGTTGCCGCCCACGATGCGGCCGCCCACGATGGTGTGGCCGACGCGGTGGTTGCCGCCGCCGACGCTCGTGTCGTTGACGTCGGGTCCGACGTGGTGGTTGGCGCCGACGCCGGTGCTGCCGGTGCTGCCGGCCACGATGGTGTGGCTGCCGCCGCCCACGGTGCCGACGCCGCCGCCGCCGGGATTGCCGCCGGAGCCGTCGCCGTCGACGCCGCCGTCGCGCCCGGCGACGACCTCGGTGGGGATGATGCGGCGCAGACTGACGGCGGTGCCGACCCCGGACCGGGACCCGGGCTGGACGATGACGACGCGCGGTTGGTCGACACCGACAAGATGCCGGTCTTCAAGGCCGCTCCGCGCCCCGAACCTCCGCCGCCGGCCGCAGTCACCGAGCCAGGGGC
Source organism: Ilumatobacteraceae bacterium (assembly GCA_963825565.1). GTDB lineage: Bacteria > Actinomycetota > Acidimicrobiia > Acidimicrobiales > Ilumatobacteraceae > JBFGCT01. The sequence continues at coordinate 107,592 of CAWGTW010000013.1, read as the reverse complement.
TCTGCCGCCGGCAGCGTCGTGGGCGGGCCGCCACCTCGCCGAGTTGCTGATCGGGTTCGGCGTCGTCCTGCTGGCTGCGTTCGGGCTGATCCTGCTGCTGTTCGTCCGGCTCCAGGCCGCCGAGAACGACCTCGCCGCGACCCGGGACGACATGCAACGGGTCGAGGCGGGCGCTGCGCTGTTCGCGTCGCAGGTCACCGGGTTCCAGGAGCAGCTCGGCGAGCTGTCCCCGACGATCTCGGCCGGGCTCGACGAGGCGGTCGCGGGACTCGAGACGTTCTCGACGTCGACCCTCGAGTTCACGGTGAACATCGACGAAGAGGTGGCGATCGACACCGATTTCCAGCTCGAGCGGACGATCACCGTGCCGATCAACACGTCGATCCCGATCAACGAGTCGTTCGACACCACGATCACCATCGCCGGGCCGTTCGGCATCGACATCCCGCTCGACGTCACGGTGCCGATCGACATCGACGTGCCGATCGACCTCGAGGTCGACATCCCCGTCGACGAGACCGTTCCGATCAGCGTCTCGGTGCCGGTCAAGCTCGACGTGCCGATCGCCGTCGATGTCGCCGACACCGAGTTGGCCGCGCTCTCCGAGTCGCTCGCCCTCGGTCTCCAGTCGTTCACCGAGATCATCGAAGGCCTCGGCGGCTGATGCCGGGCACCGGGGGTGGAGCCGGATCATCGACGGCGCTGCTGCGCCCTGCCTCGACCTACAAGCGCCGTCGTCGCAAGCTCTCCGACAAGCGCCAGGCCGAGCTCGACTCGTGGATCGGCAAGTGGGGCCTCGGCATCACCGGTCCTCCGCTCGACCCGACCGCTGAGTTCGGCCGTGCAGCCGACGTCTACCTCGACATCGGCTTCGGTCACGGCGAATCGACGATCGAGCTCGCCCGCCGGCATCGGGAGATCGACGTGATCGGCGTCGAGGTGCACGACCCCGGTGTGGTCACCGTGCTCGACGCGGTCGTCAACGTTCCGCTGCCGAACGTGCGCGTCGTGCACGGCGACGCACTCGACTTCCTGGATCGCGTCCCCGCCGCGTCGCTCGCCGGCGTCTGCGTGTTCTTCCCCGATCCGTGGCCGAAGGTGCGCCAGCAGCACCGGCGGCTGATCCGCGCCGACGTCGTCGCCGCCCTGGCGGAGCGGCTCGGGCCGGGTGGAGAGCTGTTGCTCGCCACCGACGTCGCTGACTACGCGGCACAGATGGCCGAGGTGTGCGATGCCGACCCCCGGCTCGTCGGTGGCGTCGGCGCGCGCCCCTCCTGGCGTCCCGAGACCCGATTCGAGCGCCGCGCCGCCGCCGAGGGCCGGGTCGCCACCGACCTGCGCTACCGGCGTCGCTGACCCCGTTCGCCGTCGCCGGGCGTCAACACCGGGTGTCAGACACCGGGTGTCAACGCTGGCGAGATCGGCCAGACTGGCCACATGAGCGTGTTGCACGAACTGCTGGCCGATCGAGGTGTGCTTCTCGCCGACGGTGCGATGGGGACCGAGCTGTTCGCCCGCGGGCTCGAGTCGGGTGGCGCGCCCGAGTTGTGGAACATCGAGCATCCGGAGCGGGTCCGGGCGGTCCACGACGAGTACCTCGCCGCCGGGTCGGACATCCTGCTGACCAACACGTTCGGCGGCACCTCGTTCCGCCTCAAGCTGCACCATCTCGACGATCGGGTCGTCGAGCTCAACAAGGCGGCCGCAGCGGTGGCTCGTGAGGCGGCCGACGCGGCGGGGCGTCCGGTGATCGTCGCCGGCTCGATGGGGCCGACCGGGGAGCTGCTCGAACCGATGGGGACGATGACGCCCGCGACGTGTGCTGCGGCGTTCGCCGAGCAGGCCGAAGGCCTGACCGAGGGTGGCGCTGACGTGTTGTGGATCGAGACGATGAGCCACCTCGACGAGGTCGCGGCGGCGATCGCCGGCGCCCGCACGGTCAGCGATCTGCCGATCTGCGTCACGCTCAGCTTCGACACCGCCGGGCGCACGATGATGGGCGTGAGCGGTGCCGACGCGGCATCGCGCCTGGCCGAGCTCGGCGTCGTCGCGATCGGGGCGAACTGCGGGAACAACCTCGCCGACACCGAGGCGGCGCTGCGCGAGATGCGCCAGGTCGACCCGGACCTGATCCTGATCAGCAAGGCCAACGCGGGGATGCCCGAGTGGCACGGAGCGGAGCTGCACTACAGCGGCGAACCCGAGGTGATGGCCGCGCACGCGGACCGACAGCGCAGTGCGGGCGTCCAGGTGATCGGTGCGTGCTGTGGGAGCTCGCCGGCGCACCTGGCGATGATGCGCAAGGTGCTCGACGGCGCGATCCCGGTCCCCGAGGTCGAGTTCGAGGTCGCGGTGGTGCGCCAGGTCGCCAAGGGGCGAGCCCGTACCGGGCGACGAGCCGAGCGTTCCACGAGCTGACCCGACCGGCATCGCGCCCTCCGGGATCGCCCCGGGGTGGCCGGCGACAGAGGGTCAACCGACGAGCGCGCGTCGCAGCTCGAGGGCGCGGGCGGCGGCCGCGGTCGTCACCTCGGAGCCGACCGTGAGGTGGCCCATCTTGCGCCCGGCCCGCGGTGTGGACTTGCCGTACAGGTGGAGGTTCACGTCGGGGTCCTCCAGGGCGACGGCCCAGCGGGGTTCGCCCGCGGCCCACAGGTCGCCGAGCAGGTTGACCATCGCCGCGGCCGGGACGGTCATCGAGGTGTCGCCGAGCCCGAGCCCGCACACCGCCCGGATCTGCTGCGCGAACTGGCTCGTGTGGCACCGATCGAGCGTCCAGTGCCCGCTGTTGTGGGGCCGGGGAGCGAGCTCGTTGACCAGCAAGCTCGCCGTCGACGACGAACAGCTCGACCGCCAGGACGCCGACGTAATCGAGCGCGTCGGCGATCGCCAGCGCCAGCCCCTCGGCCCGATCGGCCACGATCGGCGGGACGTCGGCCGGGACGACGCTGAGGTCGAGGATGCCGTCGACGTGGCGGTTCTCCGCAACGGGCCAGGTGGCGGTGCGACCGTCGTTGGTCCGGGCGATGAGGACGCTGACCTCGGTCTGCAGATCGAGCAGCGTCTCGACCACGCAGGGCACCCCGCCCAGTTCCGCCCAGGCGGCGTACGTCTCGGCGCGGCCGGTCACCCGTCGTTGACCCTTGCCGTCGTAGCCGAGACGGGCCGTCTTGACCAGCGCGCCACCGGCGGCGATGTGGAGGTCCTGGCCGACACCACCGTCCTGGCCGACACCACCGTCGGCATGGTCACCCTCCAGGACCGAGAACGCGCCGACCGGGAACCCGTTGTCGGTGAGGAACCGCTTCTCGGCGATGCGGTCCTGGGCGATGCGCACGCTCGCCGGTGACGGGGCGACCAGGACGGTTCCGGCCAGCCGGTCGAGGGCCTCGGCGGGCGGGTTCTCGAATTCGGTCGTCACCACGTCGCACTCGAACGCGAGCCGGTTCAGGGCGGTCGGGTCGTCGTAGGCCGCAACGATGTGGTCATTGGCGACGACGCCGGCCGGTGCGGATGGATCGGGGTCGAGCACGAGCGTGCGGTATCCCATCGCGGTCGCCGCCATCAGCGCGTACTTGCCGAGTTGACCGCCACCGAGCATCCCGATCGTCGCCGGCGGGGTGATCGGTCGGACGCTCATTGCCGCGGTGGCACGATCGAGGATGCCGCCCGGTCCCGCTGGTCGGCGCGGTACCCGGCGAGCTCGGCCGCCAGGCGGTGATCGTCGGCGGCGAGCAGGGCGACGGCGAACAGCGCGGCATTGGTCGCGCCGGCCTCGCCGATGGCGAACGTCGCGACCGGGATGCCGGCCGGCATCTGCACGATCGAGTAGAGCGAGTCCTGGCCGGCGAGGTGGCGCGACGCGACGGGGACCCCGAGCACCGGCACGGTCGTCTTCGCCGCGAGCATGCCGGGCAGGTGGGCGGCGCCGCCGGCGCCGGCGATGATCGCCCGGAGCCCGCGACCGACAGCGGTCTCGGCGTAGGCGAACATCTCGTCGGGCATTCGGTGGGCGCTCACGACGCGGGTCTCGTGAGCGACGCCGAAGCGCTGGAGGATCTCCACCGCCTTGGACAGGGTCGGCCAATCGCTCGCCGAGCCCATCACCACTCCGACGACCGGACCGCGCTCGGGGTCGTCGGCGTCGTCGGGCTGGTCGTTCGTCACGAACCGCCAGCGTAGGCGCGACCGCGTGGTCAGCCGGTCGTGGTCAGCCGGTCGCGGTGCGACGGCGGTCCGGCGAGCGCCCGACTGGTGATGACGGTGTGATCCTGCCATCGTGGTCGATTCGGGCAACCGCTCCGAGCAGTGGGATCGAGGAGGTCGTGCAGATGACGGGAGCGTCGGCGTTGGCAGGGCGCGTTGCGTTGGTGACCGGTGTCTCGCGGCCGCTCGGCATCGGCGTGACCGTGGCGCGGCGGGTACACGATCTCGGCGCGACCGTGGTCGCAACCGGGTGGCCGTCCCACGATGTGGAGATGCCGTGGGGTGCTGTGGCGCTCGCCGACCTGCCGTTCACGGTCGGTACCCACGATCTGGAGGACCCGGAGGTGCCGGCCGCACTCGTCGATGAGGTCATCGATCGTCACGGGCGTCTCGACCTCGTCGTCGCCGTCCACGCGCGCAGTTCGCACCAGTCGTTCGCCGACGTGACCGCCGCCGAGCTCGATCGCTGTTGGGCCGCCAACACCCGCAGCGTCGTGCTGCTCGCCCAGCGGTTCGCCCAGCGTCACGTCCCGACGCCGCCCGATCTCGCGCCCCGCGGCCGGATGATCTGGTTCACCAGCGGCCAGCATCTCGGGCCGATGGACGACGAGATCGCCTACGCGGTCACCAAGGGCGCCCTGCACCAGATGACCGCCTCGCTCGACCATGCCCTCGCCCGGTCGCGGATCGTCGCGAACTGCATCAACCCCGGCCCGATCGACACCGGGTGGGCGTCGCCCGCCGCTCGGACAGCGATCGGGGCGATGTTCCCCGACGGTCGCTGGGGCACACCGGACGACGTCGGCAACCTCGTCGCGTTCCTGCTGAGCGACGAGGGCGCGTGGGTCCGCGGGCAGGTGATCGACTCCGAGGGTGGCTTCCGCCGCGGCGGCTGATCGAGCGTCGGCCGGGGCGCGATCAGCGGCGCCGGGCGGTGTCCCGCCTCACGGTCGGCTGCTGCCACGGCGGCGAGTGCGAGTGCGGAGCGCGGCGACCGCCACGCGCTCGCCCGGGGTGAGGTTCGGGTCGGCGAGCCGGTGATCGCACGCGGCGGCGAGGAACGCGTCGACGAGTACTCGCCCCCGGTAGCGCCGGAACCCCTCGACGACGACCCGCTGCGCGAGACGATCGCGGCCGCCGCCGGTCTCGTACGCCGCCATCGCGACGTAGCTGATCGCCGCGTCGAAACCCGGCGGCCCGGCCGCAGTGTCGGTCCAATCGATCACGACCGGCCCGTCGGGGCCGAGCATCACGTTCATCGGGTGCAGGTCGAGGTGGAGCACCCGGTCGCCGGCGGGGTCGGGCGTCCAGCCGGGCGCCATCAGCCAGTCGGGTGCCGGGATCTCCGCCAGCCGCTGCTGGAGGCGGGCGAGGCGCCGCGCGTGGCCGAGCACTGCGGTGGGACGCGTGCGCAGATCGTCGAGCATCGTCGGCCCATCCACGCGCGACAGCACCAGATCACGTCCGTCGGCGTCGAAGACCTCGGGGACCGGGAACCCGTGGCTCGCGACCAGTCGCATCACCCGCGCTTCGGCCTCGATGTCGGGGTGGTCGGCGCGGTACCGCCGCAGCACCCTCCCGTCGCCGAGGTCGTAGACATCGGTCGCTCGCCCCGACGCCAGCAGTGGGCCGGGCGCGTCCGATCCGCTCATCCGAGCACCGCCTTCAACGCCTCGATCGCCCGCTCGACGTCGTGCGGTGACGTGTAGTGCACCGCCGAGAGCCGGACCACGCCGCGCTCGGGATCGAGGCCGAGTGCGGCGAGGACGCGCGGCGCGTAGAAGTGCCCGGCGTTGGTCTGCACGCCGCGATCGACGAGCCTGCGGGCGACCGCTGCCGGCTCGTCTCCCAGCGGGGAGAAGGCGATCGTCGGGCATCGGTGTCCTGCCCCGGCGGCCGGGGACACCGGTCCGATCAGGCGGACGTCGTCGCGGGCTGCGAGCTCGGCGAGCAGCGGTGCCGACAGCGCGTTCTCGTGGTCGCGCCACAGGGCACCGACGCGCTCGACCGCGGGCCGGAGACCGGTCGCCGCTGCACCGGGGTGATGGTGGGCGTCCAGCGCGGTCACGTAGTCGAGCACCGCGCCCGACGCCGCGACCTGGGCGTGATCGGGTCCGGCCGGGTTCAACCGCTTGTCGGCGACGCCGTCGTTGAAGAAGTGACTCTGGTTGGGCAGTTCGTCGAGCAGCCCGTCGCGCACGACCATCAGCCCCTGGTGCACCGAGTACGTCTTGTACAGGCTGAACAGGTACACGTCCGCGTCGAGGGCGGACACGTCGGCGATCGAGTGGGGGGCATACGAGACGGCGTCGACGATGACCCGGGCGCCGACCGCGTGGGCGCGGGCGCAGATCGTCGCGACGTCGTTCTCCTGGCCGACGATGTTCGACGCGTGGGGCACGGTGACCAGCCGAGTGCGCGGACCGAGCAGCGACGTGAGCTGGTCGACATCGAGCAACCCCGACTCGGGGTCGATCGGCCATTCGACCAACGTCGCGCCGACCCGCTCGGCCATCCGTCGCACCGCGCCGGTGTTGGCCTCGTGATCCTGGTTGGTCACGACCACCTCGTCGCCCGGCCCGAGCAGCTGCCCGAACGCGATCGCCAGCACGTAGGTGTTCATCGATGTCGATGGCCCGAAGACGACGTCGCGCTCGCCGACCCCGAGCGCCGCCGCCCAGCGCTGTCGCGCCCGATCCATCGCCTCCCCGGCGATCCGGGACGGCTCGTAGCCGGCGTAGGGCTGGACCTTGGTGTTCGTGTAGAAGTCGTGCAGGCCGTCGATCGTCTGGCGGCAAGCGAACGAGCCGCCGGCGTTCTCGAAGAACGACTGGCCCGCGTTGAGCGGCGACTCGAATGCCGGGAAGTGGGAGCGCACGAAGTCGAGGTCGAGGGCCACGATGCCAACGTAGCCGTGCTCGGCGGTGCACGATGGTGCGATGCCCACAGCCGGCTACTCGGGAACGCCGCTGGCCCGCAAGCTCGGGATCCGGCCCGGCGCGCGCGTCGTCGTGATCGACGAGCCCGCCGGGTTCCGGGAGTTGCTCGCACCGGTTCCTCCCGGGGTCGAGTTCCGTACGACGCTGCGGGGGACCGCCGACGTCGTCGTGTTGTTCGCCGGGTCGCGCCGGTCGTTACAGCGCAGGATCGCCTCGGCGGGACGCGCGCGATCCATCCCGCCGGAGGGCTGTGGATCGCATGGCCCAAACGGTCGTCGGGCGTGCCGACCGACATGACCGAGGACGTCGTGCGGGCCGTCGCGCTGCCGCTCGGGCTGGTCGACAACAAGGTGTGCGCGATCGACGAGACATGGAGCGGGCTGCGGGTGGTCTGGCGGCGCGAACGTCGATGAGGCGCCCGCCGGCGACCGGTCGGGACCGGTCGCCGGACGCGGTGAGCGAATCGCGCTGTCAGGGCAGACGACCGCGGGCGATCTCGACACAGTCGTCGAACCGGTTGGCGACCGCCTCGCCGCGGTCGAGGTCGATGCCGACCACGACGCGCACGCCGTTGTAGCTCGCCGGCCCGACGACGATCTCGATGCCGGGGCACTGACGCACGTCGAACCCGATGCCGTCGGCCTCGGTGTCGGCGGACTGCTCGCCGATCGGCGTCGGTGAGGTGGTCGCCTCGAGTGCGGTGCTCGCGTAGTCGGCGAGCTGCGCCGGCGACGTCAGCTCGACGACTTCCTCCTCGGGCGGCGGTGCCTCTGCTCCGCCGGGCGAGTCGGGGGCGTCGGCCTCGCTCGCGAGGACCTCGCCGGCGCGGGCTTCCTCCGCGAGCTCGAGCGCGAAGTCGTCAGCGGCAGGGGCGAGCTCCTCGACCGCCGCGTCTGTCGGTGGCAGCCGGCGCTTCGACCGGAGCGCTGCTGGCGTTGCTGTCCCCGCCACCGCTGCCGCCCCGGTCGAGCGCGTTGAGGACGACCCCTGCTCCGAGGACGACGACCAGTCCCGCTGCAGCCGCCAGCATCCAGCCCCGGTTGCGCGACGCCCGCCGAGCTGCGAGCGAGGAGGGCCGCGACACCGAGACGCTCGATGCCCCGGCGGCGGCGGCGGCGCTCACGCCGGCCGGTGTCTGGTCGCGGATGGCAGCGACGCGCTCGACATCGGGCAGGCGATCCCAGACGTCGAGCGCACCTGCGAGGTGGCGCTCGCGCATCGAGATCGGTGCCGGTTCGGCGTCGCGGAGCAGCGCGCGGGCCATCCGTAGACGCTCGACCACGGCGAGCAGTTCGCCGTCCGCCTCCACGCGGGCGCGCTCGACGGGCGTCACGTCGCCGTCGAGGTACGCGCTCGCCAGGAGGATGTCGTCATCGTTCATGTCAGTTCGTTTGGACGTTCGGGGCCGGGCCCGCGGTTCCCGAAGTCGTCGGGATTGTCGGGGAGTTCGGGCAGCTCGTCGAGCCGGAGTCGCTTGGCCAGCATCGCCCGCCCGCGCGCGATGCGCGACTTGACCGTCCCGACCGGGACCTCCAGGACCTCGGCGATCTCTGCGTAGTCGAGGTCGATCACGTCGCGAAGCACGACCGCCGCCCGGAAGTCGTCCGGCAGCTCGGCGAGCGCCTCGTCGATCGCCAGGCGATCGTCGAGCGACGCGATCTTCCGCTCGGCGAGCGGGTCGACCGGCTCGACCCGTGCACCGTCCTCGTCGACGGCGGCGAGCGACGGCCGGCGGTTGCGCTTGCGCAGCTCGTCGAGCGAGGCGTTGGTCGCGATGCGGTACGCCCAGGTCCCGAACGACGACCGCCCGTCGAAGCGGGGGAGGTTGCGGACGATCTTGATCAACGCCTCCTGGCAGGCGTCGTCGGCGTCGCGCGTTCCGCCCGCGATACGGCGGCAGACGGCGTGGATCCGGTCGTAGTGCCGCCGCAGGAGCTGGTCGAGCGCGGCACGGTCGCCGCCCTGGGCGGCCGCGACCAGGTCAGCGTCATCGAGTCGTGTGGCGATGCCCGCGAGCGTAACGATTCACCGATCGGCGGATACGGATGATCCCGGGGGCGGTCGGTGGGACCGCGGCCGGCGTGATGCGGGCGGTCGTCACCCGGCGAGACGGATCTCGCCGATCGTCCCGCGGAACGGGTTGGCCTCGGTGCAGGCGCCGTCGGGGCCGAGCTCGGCGATGAGGACGAGGAAGTGGCGGGCGGCGGCCGGTGGGGTCCCGGACAGGACGGTCCCCGGCCGGTCGGCGTAGGCGGTGTCGCCCAGCGGTGCGCCCCATCCTTCGATCGTCGCCGGCGCGGCGTCGTCGGCGCTGGCGAAGAACTGCACCTGGTACGGCGCGTGGGCGACGTCGACGGACAGCTGCGTGAGCGCCGGCGTGTCGAGGGTGACGACCAGCCCGACCCCGCGCTTCGCGCCCATGTACTGCGAGGAGTAGCAGAGGGTTCGCCAGTTGGTCGTCTCGTCGCCGTCGGCGAGAGCGAGGCTCGCCAGCTCGTCGTTCTCGATCGAGTCGCCATCGGGATCGTACGCGACGATCGACACGATCGACGACCCCCCGGCGGGCGCGGCGGCGGGCGCCTGCGGTTCGGCCCCGGGCGCGGGCGCTGGGGTGGCGCTCTGTTCGGCGGGGGCCGGGACCGCACCGTCGCCGGCGGGCGCGCCGGGCAGCACGGTGACCGTCGTCGTCGCGTCGCCGCCGCCGAACTCGATCGTCAGCCAGAGGATCGCGGCCACCGCCAGCCCGACGACCAGCAGCAACCCGATCACGATCGCCGAGGCGCGGACGTTCTGGTCCAGTCCCCGGGCCGGTGCACCCCTGACGACGAGCCCGTTCGGCGTCGGATCCCGTGGCGGTGCGGTCGGGCGGTCGGCATCGGGGCTGCGGAGGGTCGACTCGCCTGGAACGGTCGTCTCCGGCCCGGCCGTCGACGTGGCGCCGGGAACGGTCGTGGTCGGACCGGTGATCGGCGGTTCGCCCGGGATCCCCCGCGGTGGCGAGCTCGACGGGTGCAATGCCTCGACCGCCGTCCGCTCGGGGTCGGTCGCCGGCCGGGTCGCGCGGTGACGGTCGGTGGCGCGGCCCCGGTAGTCCGACGGTGCCCGCCGCAGCCGGCCGGCCGAGAACGGGGCGACCGGTGAGCGTTCGTAGGGCGTGGCGTCGACGTGCGGCGGCTCCTCGTTCGCCGCACGGCGCAGGGCGACGGCCAGTTCCGATCCGGTCGCCGGGCGGTGGGCCGGGTTGCGCGCCAGGAGTTGATGGATCACGAGCACGAGGCCGGTCGGCAGCGTGGCCCGCAGCCGTGCCAGATCGGTCGGATCGCGCTGGAGCCGGGCGAGGGCGGTGTCGGCATCGGTCTCGCCGAGGAACGGCACCCGACCGGCCAGGCACTCGTAGAGGACGAGCCCGAGCGAGTACAGATCGGCACGACCGTCGAGCTTCTTGCCGCGGACCTGCTCGGGCGACAGGTACTTGGCGGTGCCCATCATGATGTTGTCGCTCGTCAGGTCGTCGTCGGCGCCGTGCAGCCCCTTGGCGATCCCGAAGTCGGTCAGCAGCACCCGGCCGTCGGGAGTGATCATGATGTTGCCCGGCTTGACGTCGCGGTGGACGAAGCCGGAGTGGTGGGCGTGGTCGAGCGCGTCGGCGACGCACGACCCGATGTGGCAGGTCAGTTCGGGGCTGAGCCGCTTCTGGGTGTCGAGGAGTTGGCGCAGGCTCTTGCCGTCGACCAGCTGCATGACGACCGCCTGGCGGCCCTCCTGCTCGAACACGTCGTGCACCGCGACGATGTTCGGGTGGCTCAGGCTCGCCGCGGCGATCGCCTCGCGGCGGAACCGCTCGGCGACGACCTCGTCGGATGCGAGCATCGGTTTGAGCCACTTCACCGCGACCCGGCGGTCGAGGGTCATGTCGACGGCCAACCACACCTCGGCCATCCCGCCCTGCGCGAGCCGGCGCTGCAGCTCGTAGCGTCCGGCGATCACCGTCGAGGCCGAGGGCGTCGAAGCAGGGGGCGGAGCTGCGGCGGACATGGTCGTAACGAGACGCTACTTGCGGTCGGATCGCCAGATCGGGCAATGACGTCGATGCGTCGTGTGCGGCCCGGCGGGCGAACCGGTGGTTCGACTCAGACGATTTCGTGGAAGGCGACACCGATCGTGCCGCGACCGCCGTGCGTACCGATGACCGGGCCGATCTCACCGACGACGATCTCGCCGTCGTAGTGCGGGTGGAGCATGTCGACGAACATGTCGACGTCGCTGCAGTCGGCGTGCAGGACGGCGAGGTTCTCGATCCGCCCGTCGTAGCTCTTCACCTTCTCGACGAGAAACGCCAGGGCCTTGGATCGGGTGCGCTGCTTGCCGGCTTCTTCCACCTCGCCGCCGGTGACCTCGATGATCGGCTTGATCGAGAGCGCGGTGGCGAGCAGCGCCTTGGCGTTGCCGACCCGACCACCCTTCTTCAGGTTCTCGAGGGTGTCGAGCGCGCCGAACACCCGGGTGCGCGCCGCGAGGTCCCTGCCCAGCGCATCGACGTCGTCGATGCTCGCGCCCTCGCGCGCGGCCCGGGCACAGGCGAGCACGATCGTCCCCAGCCCCATCGTCAGCGTCCGGCTGTCGATCACCCGCACGTCGAGGTCATCGGCCAGCGACCGGGCCGCCAGGTCGGCGCTCTGAATGGTTGCGGAGAGCGCGCCCGAGAGGCAGAGCACCACGATGCCGGTCGCGCCGTCGGCCTGGAGCTGCCGGTAGGCGGTCTCGAACTGCCCGGGCGCGGGCGCTGCCGTCTCGGGCAGCGTGGGCGAGTTGACACAGCGGGTCCAGAACTCCGCGGTCGTCAGCTCCTCGCGATCGACGAACTCCTCGTCGCCGAACCGGATGGTCAGCGGGACGATCACGATGCCGAGCTCGTCGGCGATCGAGGCCGGGAGGTCGCAGGAGCTATCGGTGACGATGCGTACGGTCTGAGTCGAGTCGGCCACGGCAAGGCGAGCCTACTTGGCGTTGCTCGGATGTCTGGTCATCACCTCGCCGGCGTTGGCCGCGGCCGTCTCGCGCCGCCGTGCCCGCCAGTGGCCGAACCACCAGGTGAGCAGCACGAGGATGAGGCCACCGGTCAGGACCTGGCCCAGCCCGGTCAGGGCGGTCACGTGCGACGTCAGCACGATCGGATCGTGCAGTTGCTCGCCCGCCGGCGTGAGCACCTCGATGCTGACCGAGGACGTCCCGTTCGTCTGTGCCCGGACCGGGACGTTGACCGTCGTCTGGTCGCGCGGCCGGAGCTCGATCAGTTGCTCGCTGTCGGGGAACGAGAGCTTGGGCGAGGACAACCGCAGCCGAACGGTCAGGGGTTCGTCCGCTGTGTTCGCCAGCCGGATCTCGATGTCGCCCGAACGACCGGTCAGCGTGAACGTGAACGGCTCGGGTGGGACCACGCCGGCCTTCAATCGATCGGCCTCGGCCAGCAGCCGATCGACCTCGGACGCGACCTCGGCGTCGGTGTAGCCGGTCGAGACGAGGGCGGACAGCCGGTCGGTCCACTCCCTGACCCGAGGGTCGTCGTCGGGGAGCATCGACCCGGCGCTGAGCATCGCCAGGGTGGCCGCTTCGAGGTCGGCGAGGCGTCCGGACAGATCGGGACCCGCCCGATCGGGGAGCAGCGCGACGGCGTCCTCGCCGTCGACCTGCTGGACGTCGGTCACGCCGGTCAGCGTTCCCGCGGCCGAGAAGCGCAGGCTCGGCGTGGTCGGGGCGAGCGTTTCGAGCGCGGCGACCAACCGGGGGTCGGGAGCGCTGAGATCGGGCGTCGCCAGGATCCGGCTGCGGTTGGCCGGGTCGTCGTCGCGCTGGTGGTCGAGGAGCAGCTCACCGATGGTCGCCACCGCCCATTCGACCGCGGTCACCCGGTCGAGTGTCCGCTCGGTCGCCGCCGTCGTCAGCGCAGCGCCGAGCGGATCGACGACGATCAGCGGCAGCGTGCCGCCGTCGGGCAGCGCGATCTCGACGAACCGGTCGGTCTCCGGCGGCGGCCCGTCGATCGTCTCGGCGTAGAGCGCCGGCGTCATGACGACGTAGCGGTAGCCGAGGTCGCGGACGACCTGTGCGCCAGGCGCGCTGAGCGGTTCGGTGGCGATCCACACGTCGCGGCGGGCCAGGTTGGTCGGGATCGCAGCCGCCAACAGGTCCTCGCCTGCGACGAGATCGCGGGCGAAGAGGTCGCTCCTGCCCGCCTCGGCCGCCGACGACACGTCCATCGGGGTGGCGGGCAGGGAGACGAGCCCGTCGCCCGCCAATGCCTGCTCGACGCCGGCCTCTCCGGCCGCCGAGGCGAGCACGAACGGTGGGATCGCATGGGTCACCGGGCTTTCGATCGCGGTGGCGAACGCCACGATGTCGTCCAGCTCGCGGCGTGCGGCCGCCAGCTCTGCGTCGGTCGGCTCGGGACCGACCTCCCCGACGCGGGTGACGAGCGCGAGGTCGATCGGCGGCTGTGACGCACGAGCCTCGCCCGCGCCGGGCAGGCGCTCGACGATCGTTCCGTAGCGGGCGATCACCTCCCCGTCCACGATGCTCCCGCGGATCAGCGAGACGACGACGGGGTACACGCCCGGGTCGTCGAACTGGATACGTTCGGGGCCGCTCTCGCCGCTGTCGGTGCCGATCGTCAGGTCGAGCGCGACCGTTCCGTCGTCGGCAACGGTCACCAGGTTGCGGACGTCGGGCACGGCGACGCCGTCGATCGCTTCGCTGAGGGCATCGGTCCGGACGCCGCTCCCGATGTAGGTCGCCGGATCGTCGACTGCGGACAGCGGCTCGTAGTTCACGACGACCAGGTTCAACTCGTCGACGCTCGGTAGGTCCGCACCGGCCGCCGGGGCGTCCGGTGCCGTCGTCGATGGCGGTGCCGGGACGGGGCCGGATGCCTCGGGACCGGGGGCCTCGGGGTCGGTGATCGCCGGGGGGAGCAGGTCGGTGAGGTCACCGCTGAGGCGCAGGACGATGCGGAGGTCACCGTCGGGCTCGACGGCGATGTCCTGCCCGGCGAGGTCGACGATCAACCGCCGGGCGGGCGGCGGGGCGGGTCCTTCGGCGGCTGTGACCGGGCCGGGCACCGCTCCAACGGCGCCGCCGGTCGCGATCAGGCCCAGCAGGCCGGCAGTGATCGACCGCCACGGCGTAGCCGGCGACACCATCAGTCGAGTGACCGCTCGAGGACGACGAGTTCGTCGGGGCGCATCCGGAAGCCCATCGACAGGTAGAGCGCGAGGGCCCGCTCGTTGTCGACTCCGGTGTTGACCAGCGCTGTCGCGACCCCGTGGCGGACCATCCACCAGAGCGCATCGTCGACCAGTGCGCGACCGAGGCCGCCGCCCTGCTCGGCGGGGTGCACCGCGAGCCGCTGGAGGTATCCGGTGCGGCCGGCCCGACCGCTGATGGCGAACGCGGTGACCGTCGACGCCCCGATCACCCGCGAGCGGTGGTGCGGTGTCGCCCTGCCGATCTCGGCGAGCGACGCTTCGTCGTTGCCCCAGTCCGGGCCGAACGCGCGCTGGTCGACCGCGGCTGCCGCTGGGAGGTCGCGACCGCGCATGCGCCGGGTCCTCGGCCTGGCTCGACGCCGGCCGTCGCCGCCGGTCAGGACCCGCTCGAGGAGCGCCAGCCGGTCGATCGGACCGAACCCGGCGTCGAGGAACGATCGCTGCGACTCGGGGAACAGCGCGCTGGTCCGCACCGTGCGGAATCCCTGGCTCCGCGCCTCGGCGATCCAGCCTGCGACGTCCGCTGGGCCGGGGACCATGTGGTGATCGAGCAGCACCAACTGCGCGGCCGTCGAGCTGCCCGGCCGGGCACCGAGCCGGGCGCGCACGATCCGCTCGACGGTGGCGTCGTTCACGCTCGGCACGCTAGTGCCGCGCCGCAGAAGGTGTACTGCGAGGTTCGGGCCGTGCAGGGTCGGAGTCCCGTCGGCGTTGTCGGGCTGCTCCGTCGTAGCCTGGTCGGGTGGTCCCCGAACGATTCGATCCGGTCCTGCGCGAGCTGGCGCCGCTCACCGAACGCTTCCGCGCGGCCGGGCACCGGCTCTACGTCGTCGGTGGAACGGTGCGCGATCTGCTGGTGGCCACGGGTCCGTTCACCGGCGACCTCGACCTCACCACCGACGCCCGACCCCCGGAGATCAAGGAATGCCTTGCCGGGTGGGCCGACGCGACCTGGAACCAAGGGGAGAAGTTCGGAACGATCGGGGCGCAGAAGTTGGACCCGCTGACCGGGCGGGTGCGGCCCTACGAGATCACGACGTTCCGCGCCGAGGCCTACGCCGACGATTCCCGCAAGCCTCACGTCGTGTTCGCCGACGAGATCGAGGCCGACCTGTCGCGCCGCGATTTCACGATCAACGCGATGGCGCTCGAACTGACCGGTCACGGCACCGCCGAACTGGTCGACCCGTTCGACGGGGCTGCCGACCTCGCCACGCGGACGTTGCGCACGCCGATCGGCCCCGACATCAGCTTCAGCGACGACCCGCTGCGCATGCTGCGGGCGGCCCGGTTCATCGCCGGTCTCCAGCTCGAGCCGACCGATGCGGTCGTCAGCGCGGTGACCGAGCTCGCCCCTCGGCTGGAGATCGTGTCGGCCGAGCGGATCCGCGACGAGCTCGACAAGCTGATCGTCGTCGATCACCCCGCCGCCGGGCTGTGGTTCCTGATCGACACCGGGCTGGCCGACCACTTCCTGCCCGAGCTGCCGGCGCTGCGGCTGGAGCACGACCCGATCCACCGTCACAAGGACGTCCTCAGCCACACGCTGGCCGTCGTCGACAACGTCCGGCCGCCGGGCGACGACCCGCGCGTCGCCAGCGGCGAGCGGCCGCCGTACGACTTCCGACTGACCCGGTTGGCCGCGCTGTTCCACGATGTCGGCAAGCCGCGCACCCGCGGCTACCAGGCGGGGAAGGGCACGACGTTCCACCATCACGACGCGGTCGGTGCGCGGATGACGCGCAAGCGGCTGACCGCGCTGCGCTACTCGAACGGCGACCGTGACGCGATCACGGACCTGGTTGCCCTTCACCTGCGGTTTCACACCTACTCGATGGGGTGGACGGACTCGGCGGTGCGCAGGTACGTGCGCGATGCCGGCGATCTACTCCCGGAGCTCAACGTGCTCACCCGCTGCGATTGCACGACCCGCAACGCCAAGAAGGCCGCCACGCTCGCCCGGCGCATGGACGAGCTCGAGGCCCGGATCGACGAGCTGGCCGCGGCCGAGGAGATGGCTGCGCTGCGCCCCGAGCTGGACGGCAACCAGGTCATCGAGCAGCTCGGGATCGCCCCCGGCCCCGTCGTCGGCCAGGCGATGAAGTACCTGATGGAGATCAGGCTCGAGGAGGGCCTGATCGGCGACGAGGAGGCCCGCAAGCGCCTCGACGCCTGGTGGGAGGCGCGGCCGCCGGGCTGAGGATTCGCTGCCGCCTCCTGTGGCTCGCTCGTGTCCGTGTGCGGCTCGGCGCCGGCGCGTGCCTCGCCGACCGGATCGAACATCGGCGTGCGGGTGGCGTCCACCCCCGTCCACCCCGTCCGCTCCGTTCGCTCACCGCGTCCAGCCGGCCGCGCCGGGTCGGACCATCCCCGGTCGGGAACGGCGAGCGTCATAGCGTCGAGGCGTGAGTTCTCCGGCCGCAATGGTCCCCGATCCCATGTTGGTGCCCCGGCCGATCGGAGCCCGTTGGCTCGTCGCGCCGCTGTGCCTGCTCGTCGTCGCGGCTGTGATCGCGCTCGCCGGCTCGGTGGCGGCCCCGCCCGCCGATGCGACCGCGGTCGCAGTGATCTCGGTGTCGTCGCTGGCCGTCGCATCTGCCGGCGTGGTGGTGCTGCTCTGGGTGCGCGCTCGATCGATCGGCGCCGAGCTGCAGCAGGCGGTCGAGCGGGCGTCGGCGGCGCAGGCGAGCGTGCGCGGTCTGCTCGACGACCTCCCCGACGCGGTGATGGGCCTCGACGCCGCCGGCGTCATCGTCTCGGCGAACCGCAGGGCGGCCGACCTCACGGGGCGCGACGTCGGCGACCTCGTCGGTCGCACGTTCCTCGGCATGGTGGCGGCCGACGACCAGGACACGATCGAGGAGAGCTGGCGCCGCTTCAACCCCCACGACGAGCTGGCCTCCGAGCGTGGCAGCGTCGCCGTGTTCGAACTGGTCGACAAGGTGGGGTCGCCCCACCTGGTCGAAGCGTCCCTCCACCGGCCGGCGGCGAACGACGGTGGCGTCGTCCTGCTGCGCGACGTGACCGACCGCGAGCGCAGCTCGATCGCCCTCGAGCAGGCTCGGCGACGGTTCCAGCAGGCGTTCCACTCGGCGCCGACCGGGATGGCGCTCGTGCGGACCGACGACGGCCGCATCGTCGATGCCAACGAATCGCTGGCGGCGATGCTCGCCCGGCCGGTCGGGTCGATGATCGGCCGCAGCATCCGTCGCCTGACCCATCCCGACGACGTTCGGGCGACCGCCGCCGAGCGCGCCCGCTTCGAGCTCGGGATCACCGAGACCCTCCACCTCGAGCAGCGCTACCGCCGCAGCGACGGCGAGTACGTCTGGGCGAAGACCCGGGTGTCGCTCACCGAAGACGAGGGGGTCTCGCTGGCGATCACCCACATCGAGGACGTCACCGAGCAGCGCCGCGTCGCCGAGCAGCTGAGCTATGCGGCGACGCACGATGAGCTGACCGAGCTCCCGAACCGGTCGGCGCTCGTGTCCCGGCTCGATCGTGTCCTCGACGACGCGGCGCTCGGTGAGGTCGCCGTGCTGTTCATCGATCTCGACAACTTCAAGGTCGTCAACGACGGCCTGGGCCACCGCGCCGGCGACCAGCTGCTGCGCGAGGTCGCCCAGCGCTTCCGCGACGTGACGCGCGAGCACGACACGCTCGCCCGCTTCGGCGGCGACGAGTTCGTGGTCTTCGTCAACGGTGCCGACGGGGCGGTCGTCGATCCGACGGTCGTCGCCGATCGGCTGCGGGCCGCAGCACAGATCCCCGTGCGCCTCGACGATCGCGACGTCGTGGTGACGGCGAGCATCGGGTTCGCGGTCAACTCGACCGCCGGTCTCACCGCCGACGACCTGCTGCGCGACGCCGACGCTGCGATGTACCGCGCGAAGTCGGCCGGACGTGACCGGGTCGAGGCGTTCACCGCGGCGACCAGGACCGCCTCGGTCGAGGCGCTCGAGACGAGCACCGATCTCCGTCACGGCCTCGAGCGGGGCGAGATCGTGCCGTACTTCCAGCCGATCGTCGACCTGGCGAGCGGTCACATCGTCGGCTTCGAGGTGCTCGCCCGGTGGCTGCACCCCGATCGGGGGCTGCTCATGCCCGGCCAGTTCATGGAGGCCGTCGAGGCGTCAGGGCAGATGGTCGAGTTCGGCGGGAGGATCGTGCGCGACGCCCTGTCCCAGCTCGCACGGTGGCGGGCGCAGGGATTGCCGTTCGCCGATTGCTCGGTCTCGGTCAACGTCAGCACTCGCCAGCTGATCGACGATGCGTTCCTCACCGTCGTCGCCGAGGCGCTCGCGGAGACCGGTATCGACGCCGACTCGCTCTGGCTCGAGATCACCGAGACCGCCTTGATGCACGACAGCAAGGTCGCGGCCCAGGCGCTGCGCGGGCTGCGGGGACTCGGCCTGCACCTCGCCGTCGACGATTTCGGAACCGGCTACTCGTCGCTCACCTACCTCAAGCAGTTCCCGGTCGAGGCGATCAAGATCGATCGGTCGTTCGTCACCGGGCTCGGCCTCGAAGCGGCGGACACCTCGATCGTCGAGGCGGTGGTCGGCCTCGGGCACTCGCTCGGGTTGTCGGTGGTGGCCGAGGGGGTCGAGACGCCACTCCAGCTCGCGCAGCTCCGCCGGCTCGGGTGCGACCGAGCGCAGGGGTACCTGTTCGGCCGGGCGCGCACGGCACGGATCACGGCCCAGATCACCCGGAGCGAGCCCGCCGACGCCTGAGGGTGGCACAACTGACCTGCGGTCAGCTTCCCTCCTTGCGGGCGCGCAGGAGCAGCGTCGACGGCCTGGCCCGGCCCGGGCCGACGCCGAGTTCGCGCAGTTGGTCGACGCGGAAGTTCGCCCGGCCGAGCGCGGTGAACCAGTCGCCGATCGTGCGCCCGCTGCTGCCGTACGGACGGTCGTCGTCGACCGGCTCGAAGGGGTGCGGCAGCGAGACGACGAACGGCATGCTCGGGATCAGGATGCGGTGCACCTGGCGTAGCAGCCGGCCGAGGTCGTCGACGTGGTCGATCGTCTGCGCGGCGAGGACGAGATCGCAGGTGCCCGACGTGATGTCGCCGAGGTCGGCGAGATCGGCCAGCAGGCACTGCACGGTGACGCCGGCGTCGTCGGCCCGGCGGCGCAGCTCGCCGATCCGCTCCGGATCGGGGTCGACGGCGATCGCCTTCGCACCGTGGGCGGCGAACGTCAGCGAGTTGAACCAGTCGGACACGCCGAGCTCGACGGCGCGGCGACCGTCGCTGATGTCCCCGCAGAGCCGGAGCTCGGCGTCTCCGGGGATCCCGGTTCCGTAGGAGATGTTGGCGACCACCCGTCCAGTGTGCCCGCTCGGGCGGCGGTCGGCGTGGACCGCCACCGAGCGAGCCCCCGGCACCGGGCGGCGCATCGGGGGCCGGGGCCACTACTCTGACCGGCATGACGTTCTCGGTCGGAGCGCTGCGCAGCTCGGGGGGCGCACGCGGCATCGTCGACCACCGGTTGGCACGGCGGATGCTGATCAGCCAGGTGCGGCGTGGGCGCATTCCGCTCGACCAGGTCTGCGACGCCCACCCCGAGCTGATCCGGGCGGCGAGCAACGTCGGGACGCAGACGACGACCATCTGCCCGATCTGCGAGCAGAGCGAGCTCCGGCTGGTCACCTACGTGTTCGGCGCAGGCCTGTCACCGCAGGGCAAGTGCGTGTCGACCGCCAAGGAGATGCAGGCGCTCGAGCGGCGCGCCGCTGAGCTCAACGCGTACGTGGTCGAGGCATGCGTCGAGTGCCGTTGGCACCATCTGCTGCGGGTGCTCCCCGTCGGCGGACGCACCTGACCGGTCTGCGTGATGCGCTGGGTCGGCCACGTCGTGCGCGGTTTGGGTCGACCCGTCGTCCCGATCGGGCTGGCCGTGCTCCTGGCGGCGTGTGCGGGCGATGGCGACGGTGGGGCGGCGAGCGGGACTGCGGTCCGGGCGACGGTCGCCGGCACCGCGCCGGCGGCGAGCGGCTCGGCGGGCACCGATCCGGCGGGCACCGATCCGGTGGCGACCGATCCGACCGTGCCGACGACCGTCGGCGCGCCGGCGCGGCGACCGGAGGGGTTCACGACCGCGACCGTGCGTCTCACGACCGCCGGCGGGGAGGTGTGCGAGGTGTGCCTGTGGCTCGCCGACGACGGAGACGAGCGGGGTCGCGGGCTGATGGGGGTGACCGACCTCGGCGAGCCGGTCGGCATGGCGTTCGTGTTCCCCGAACCGATCGAGGGGGCGTTCTACATGTTCGGGACCCCGACACCGTTGTCGATCGCCTGGTTCGGTCCCGACGGTGAGTTCGTGTCGGCGACCGACATGGAACCCTGCACGAGCTCCGAGGGCGGCGAGTGCCCGCGCTACCGGGCCACTGGTGCGTACCAGCTGGCGATCGAGGTGTTCCGGGGCGGGCTGGTCGATCTCGCGATCGGCCCGGGAACCACGGCCGAGGTGCTCACTGGATCGGAGTCGCCGACCTGCGCGTTGCTGGCGGGCGGCTGAGCGGCGACCCGATACCGCGCCGCCGGGCAGCCTCACTCGACGGAGCCGGCGAGTCCCGTGTGGCGGCGTATACCGCCGTTGTCACAGCCCCGGATCATCATCGAGGGCGTGCCGCTCCAACGTGTGATCCGGCCGCGGCCCGATAAGGTATCCCGGTTCCATTGGCCCTGCCCCGCAAGGGGCTCCCGCCGCCGGCCCTGCCGGCTCGGGATCCGGAGGGAGGCAACACGCATGATGCGTGCGTACGAATTGATGGTCATCATCGACGGCGACGTCGACGACCCCAAGGCTCAGGCCTGGATGAAGACCGTGACCGAAGGCGTCGCCGACGCCGGTGGCTCGCTGCACGGCAAGATCGACTGGTGGGGCAAACGGCAGTACGCCTACCCGATCAACAAGAAGCCGTCCGGGTACTACATGGTCGCCGAGATCGTCGCACCCCCCGGATCGCTCGACGAGCTCGAGCGCGTGCTCCGTCTCGCGGACGACGTCGTCCGCCACAAGCTGATCCGTCTGCCCGAGGCCGAGGCCGAGCGCCGCGGTATGGCAGTCACCGCTGCCTGAGTCGCAGCTGCCTCCAAAGGGGAATCAACATGGCATCTGACAACACGGTCACCCTCGTCGGGAACCTCACCCGCGATCCCGAACTCCGGTACACCACCGGCGGTCGGGGCGTGGCCAGCTTCGGCCTCGCCGTCAACCGGCGGTACCAGGTCAACAACGAATGGCAGGAGCAGGTGTCGTTCTTCAACGTCGTCGCCTGGGGCGACCTCGGCGAGAACGCCGCCGCCAGCCTGAACAAGGGCAACCGCATCGTCGTGACCGGCCGCCTCGAACAGCGCTCCTACGAGACGCGCGACGGCGAGAAGCGCAACGTCACCGAGGTGATCGCCGACGACCTCGGACCCAGCCTCCGCTGGGCGCAGGCCCAGGTCGAGCGCATCAGCCGCGACGCTGCGGCGGGTGGTGGTGGCGGTGGTGGCGGCGGCTCCGCACCGCGCTCGGCGTCCGACGAGGTCTACGGCGACGAAGAGCCGTTCTGACCGATGCGCTCTCCGTCTCGCACCCCCCACTCGATCAGCCCGATCTCCGAAGGAACCCACGATGGCCAGTAAGAAGAACAAGGCACGCAACGCGCGGGAGGCCAATCCCCGCAAGTTCAAGAAGAAGACCAGCGTGCTGGTGACCGACAAGGTCGAGTTCATCGACTACAAAGACGTCGATCTCCTCCAGCGCTTTATGAGCGACCGCGCCAAGATCCGCAACCGGCGGGTCGCCGGCAACACGCTGCAGCAGCAGCGCGAGATCGCCAACGCGGTCAAGATCGCCCGCGAGATGGCCCTGCTCCCGTACGCCAAGCGCGTTGCCTCGACCCGCACCGGCGGTCGGCGCGGCGAGGGTCGCGGTGAGCGCGGCGACCGTCAGTACCGTGACGATGCCAACTCGGACGACACGACGCTGGCAGCCGCCGCCGGCGACACCGCCGACGCCGCAGACGCGGTCGAGTCGGTCGAGACGGTCGAGACGGTCGAGACGGTCGAGACGATCGAGACGGTCGAGGCATGAGCATGAAGGTGATCCTCCGTTCCGATCTCGACGGGCTCGGCAAGCGCGGCGACATCGTCGAGGTCGCCGACGGGCACGCGCGCAACTTCCTGTTGCCGAAGGGCCATGCGATCACGGCGTCCGACGGCGCGATCGATCAAGCCGGTCGGATGCGCCAGGCCCGCGACCAGCGCGACAACTCAGCGCGCGAGTCTGCGACCGCGATCGCCAGCGCACTCGTGCCCAAGGTGATCGTGATCGAGTCCAAGGCCGGTGCCGAGGGCAAGCTGTTCGGCTCGGTCACCGCGGCGGACGTCGTCGAAGCGGTCAAGGCCCAGACCGACATCGAGCTCGATCGCAAGCAGCTCGAGTTCGACACGATCAAGACGCTCGGCCAGCACGTCGTCACCGCCTCGCTGCACCACGACGTGTCGTTCCCGATCACCGTCGACGTCGTCGCCGCCGAGTAGCACGCCGCCGTCGCGGCGCCTGGCGTCGTACCACCCGGCGTTCGTACGTCGCCCATCCCTGCGCGGTGCAACACCGCTGCGTCACACTGGGCGCATGGGCAATGCGGTCCTTTCCGTCACCCTCGGCGCCAGCCCGACCACGCGTGCTCGTCCACATGGTTGTCCACAGGTGGGATGTCCACATGTCCGAGGGGTTGTCCCCAGGGCCATCTACAGGCTACACCCCCTTACGATCCACAGGAATGACCTGGCAGAGTGGGCATTTCATGGCGGTTGAGATCGGGTACGCAACACATCGGGGAACACCAGCGGGGCGGCCGAGCGGGGGCGCCGGGCGTGTTCCTCCCCACAATCTCCAGGCCGAGGAGTCGGTGATCGGAGCGTTGTTGCTGTCGCGCGAGGCGATCGGAACGGTGGGTGAAGCGGGGCTGACCGTCCGGGACTTCTACAGCCCCGCCCATCAACAGATGTTCGACGCCATCCGCGCGCTGTACGCCTCGTCGCGTCCGGTCGACGTGGTCACCGTCGCCGACGAACTGAGGCGCAACGGGCTGCTCGACGAGGTCGGCGGCATCGAGCGGTTGAACGACCTGCAGAACGCCACCCCGTCGGTGTCGGGCGCCGAGCACTACGCCAAGATCGTGATGGACACCGCTCTGCTGCGGCGGCTGATCCAGACCGCGGGCGAGATCACCGACCTCGCGTTCGGTGAGCCCGACGACGTGATCAAGGCGGTCGATCTCGCCGAGTCGAAGATGTTCGAGGTCGCCGAAGACCGGGTGGTCGACTCGACGCGCCCGATCCAGGAACTGCTGAACCTGGCGATGAACCAGCTCGAGGAGAACTTCGAGCGGGGCGACACGATCACCGGGCTGGCAACCGGCTTCGACGACCTCGACGAGTTGCTCTCGGGCCTCCAACCGAGCACGCTGAACATCGTCGGGGCGAGGCCGGCGATGGGCAAGACCAGCTTCGGGCTCGGGATCGCCGTGCACGCCGCCAAGACCAACGGCAAGCCGGTGCTCGTCTTCTCGCTGGAGATGGGCCATGCCGAGCTGACACAGCGGATCCTGTCCAGTGAGGCCAAGGTCGACTCGACCAAACTGCGCACCGGCAACCTGAGCGAGGGCGACTGGTCGAAGATCGGCCTCGCGGTCGGCCGGCTCGAGGTGCCGCTGTTCCTCGACGACAACCCGCGGGTGACCGTGATGGAGATCCGTGCCAAGGCCCGGCGGATCAAGGCCCAGCACGGCGGGCTGGCGATGATCCTGATCGACTACCTCCAGCTGATGAGCGGCAGCGGCCAGTCGGAGAACCGCCAGCTCGAAGTCAGCGAGATCAGCCGCAACCTGAAGATCCTCGCCCGCGAGCTCGAGGTGCCGATCGTCGCGCTGAGCCAGCTCAGCCGCAACCTCGAAGCGCGCGCCGACAAGCGGCCGATGCTGTCCGACCTGCGCGAGTCGGGCTCGCTCGAACAGGACTCCGACGTCGTGATGTTCCTCTACCGCGACGAGGTGTACAACGAGGAGTCGCCGGACAAGGGTTCCGCCGAGGTGATCGTGTCCAAGCACCGCTCCGGCCCGATCGGTACCAAACGCCTCGTCTTCCTCGGTCAGTACACCCGCTTCGACAACGCCGCCCATTCGATGTAGCCCCGTCCGCCCCGGGTCCAACTCTCGTGTGACCGAAGATCGCGACCCCCGACGTGTTCGGTCACACCGACCGAGGCGCTCGGGGTCAGGCGAGCAGAGCGGTGGCGGTCTTCTCGGCGAGGATTCCGTTGAGGTAGCGCTCGGGGAGCTGCGCCAGGCCGTCACGTGTGGCGCTGTCGGGCAGGGCGACCAGGTCCTCGGCGGCGCGGCGGTTGTAGTCGTGGATCATCGCCACCGTGCGGTCGATCGCCCCGCAGGCGAGCACCGTCTCGCGGAATCCGGCCGCGGCGGCGTCGCTCTCACCGGCGGCCTTCATCATGTCGCGCAGGTCGCTCGGGTTGTCGGCCAGCTCGAGCGCGAGCAGCGCCGGCACCGAGTACACGCCGCACTTCACGTCGTTGTTGACCGGCTTGCCCATCAACTCGTCGCTCGACAGCAGGTCGAGCACGTCGTCGACGAGCTGGAACGCGATCCCGAAGTTCATCCCGAAACTGGCGAGCGGTGTGGCGAGGTGGTCGGCGCCGACCGCGTACGCCGCGATGTCACAGCTCGCCCGCATCAGCGCACCGGTCTTGCCGGCGATCGAGCGGATCGCGTCCTCGACGGTGCGGTCGAGGTCGTGCTCCTTCAGTCCCTCGAGGCTCTGGCCGTCGCACAGGTCCGAGATCGTGATCGCCAGACTCATCGCCACGTCCTTGGACACCCGGGCCGCCTCGACGCCGGCGCGAGCGAGGAGGAAGTCGCCGACGAGCACGGCCTGGCTGGCGCCCTCCTGGGCGTTGACCGTGATCACCCCGCGCCGGGAGTCGGCCTCGTCGATGATGTCGTCGTGGACCAGCGAGCCGACGTGCACGAGCTCGACCGACGCCGCGCCGGCTCGCACGTCGCGATCGAGCGGATCGATCGTCGTACTCGGGTCGGCGGCTCTGGCGCAGGCGATCGTCAGCAGCGGGCGGAGGCGCTTGCCGCCCCCGTTGAGCATGCGCGTCGCAGGGACGACGAGCTCGGGGGACCCCTGGAGCGCCTCGGTCATCGCCAGGGCGACGTCGTCGAGTGCGCCTTCCAGGCTGGGGATGTCGAGGAGCTCTGCGAATTCCGAAGCATTCATGATGGGTTGACCGCCATCCCACCCTTGCGGCGGCTGCGAGACTGGTACTCGGCGACTGCCGAGTAGAGGTGGCCGGTGCGGAAATCGGGCCACAGCGTGTCGGTGAACACGAACTCGGAGTACGCCGTGTGCCACGGGAAGTAGTTCGAGACGCGCTGTTCGGCGGAGGTCCGGATCAGCAGGTCGATATCGGGCATCTCCGGACAGTACAAGTGCTTGCGAAACGCCGTCTCGTCCAGGTCGGCGACATCCGCCCCGGACTCGACGATCGACCTGACCGCCCGCAACATCTCGGCTTGGCCGCCGTAGTTGAAGGCGATGGCGAACTCGAGCGTCTCGTTGTCCTGGGTCATCTTCTCGCACTCGCGGAGCCAATCGCGGCAAGCGTCGGGAACCCGCGGATCGTCGAGATCGCCCACGAAACGCATCCGCACGCCGATCTCCTTGAACCGTTGACGCTTCTCCTCTCGCAGCAACCACTCCTGCAGGCTCATCAGGAACTGGACCTCGGCCGGCTCACGCTGCCAGTTCTCGGTGGAGAACGCGTAGACCGACAGCCATTGCACTCCGAGTTCGATGCAGGCGTCGACCGCCGCATCGACCGCATCTTCGGCCGCGGCATGCCCGTCGGACCGGGAGAGGTCGCGCATCTGGGCCCACCGACCGTTGCCGTCCATGATGCACGACACGTGCCGAGGGATCAGCCCGGAGCGGACGTGGCCGAACTCCTCGGCCTCGACGATGCGCATCGCAACGACGCTAACACCGCGCGTCGGGCGTCGGCACCCACGGCCGGCGTCGTGATCTGTCGCCGCCGGGCATCGAACACGGCAGCACGCGTGGGGCGGCTGTTTGGCGCCAGGCACCGAACCGGGCATGATCTGCTCGGCGCCAGCGCCGGTCGCGTCGTCGATCCGAAGGGGAAGACCGTGTCACGAATCCTGATCACCGGAAGCAACAGCGGGTTCGGCATGCTGGCCGCGCTGTCGCTCGCTCGCGCCGGCCATGACGTGATCGCCACGATGCGCAACCTGGCCAAGGGCGCCGATCTGTCCGCCGCTGCAGAGGCGGAGCGCCTCACGATCGAGGTCCGGTCGCTCGATGTCTGCGACCCGAGTTCGGTGGCGGCCGCGCTCCACGATGCACCGACGATCGACGTCGTCGTCAACAACGCCGGCTTCGAGGTGCAGGGCGCGGTCGAACTCGTCGGCGACGACCTGATGCGGGCACAGTTCGACACCAACGTGCTCGGCCCGATGCGGCTGATCCGGACCGTGCTCCCCGTGTGGCGCGACCGCGGCCACGGCACGATCGTCAACGTATCGAGCGTCGCCGGCGTCGTCGGCGCCCCCTACGGCGGGGTGTACGCCGCCTCGAAGCACGCCCTCGAAGCGCTCAGCGAGGCGCTGCACTTCGAGACCAGCCAACTCGGGATCCGCGTCCGGCTGATCGAGCCGGGCCGGTTCGAGACAGCGTTCTCGAGCAACGTCGTCCCGGCACCGGGTTGGGAGGAGTCGTTCTACCACGATCGCTCGGAGCGATTCCGCGAGGCGCTGACCGCGCTCGACGGCGACGGACCCGACCCCGACCCGCAGGACGTCGCCGACGCGATCGTCGCTGCGGCGACCGATCCGGCGACACCGTTCCGCACGTTCGTCGGCGCCGACGCGCAGCTGATCAGCGGCGTCAAGGCGTCGATGTCCTTCGAGGAGTTCGAGCAGACGATGCGGGCCACACTCGACTGGCGCGAGTGAAGATCCCGCCGTCCGCGTCGCGATCGTGATGGGCCGCCCGACCATCATCGCGACGCCAACCGGGTGGTGCGTCGACGCGTAGGGTCGCCCGAATGTCGGTGGCCAACGTGTTGTTCGACGTCCTGGCGCCGGTGGCGCTGCTCGTCGTGCTCGGGGCGCTCGCCGGGTCACGGCTCGAGATCGACGTGGGCAGCCTGTCTCGCCTGTCGTTCTACGTCCTCGGGCCGGCGTTCGTGTTCGCCGTGCTCGCCGACGCGGAGCTCGACGGCAGCGTCGTCGCCCGTCTCGTGCTCGCCGGGTTGGCGGGGATGGGCGCAGCGGTGCTCGTCGTGGCCGTGTGGGCGCGCGCCACGCAGGCCACCTACGAGGTCAGCGCGGCGACGGCGATGACGAGCGCCTACGGCAACGTGGGCAATGCCGGTCTCGCGATCGTCGGGTTCGCGCTGGGCGAGGACGCCCTGCCGATCGCCGGGGTGCTGATGCTCACGATCAACATCGCGGGTCTGGTGCTCAGCGTCGGGTTGGCCGAGGCGCGCACGCGGTCGCCGCTGCTGGCCGTCGGCCGCGCCGTCACCGCGCCGATGGCGATCGCCGGAGGTCTGGCGCTGGTCGCCAACGTCGGCAACATCGACCTGCCGATCGTGCTCGACCGCTCGGTCGGACTCCTCGCCGACGCACTCATCCCGATCATGCTGTTCACCCTCGGTCTCCAGTTGACCAAGACGGGACCGCCCCGCCTCTCCGGCGACCTCGGGCTGATGCTGGCGTGCAAGCTCGCGCTCGCGCCGGCCGTTGCCGGGCTGGTCGCGGTGTGGCTCGGGCTCGACGGGGACGCACTCGACGCCGTGGTCATCCAGTCCGCGATGCCGCCCGCCGTCTTCTGCGCGGTGGTCGCCATCCAGTACGACATGGCGCCCGAACGAGTGACGGCGGGCGTGGTCGTCGGCACGCTGGCGTCGGCGGCGACGCTGCCGGTCGTGCTCCTCGCGCTGTGACACGACGGCCGGCCGACGACGCGTTCAGTGCCGGTTCGCCGCGACCGTCAGCAACCCGGGCGACGGCCGCGCCGACGCCGGTCGACGTCCGACACGACCTGCCCACCCGCAGCTGAGCGGCCGCGAACGGGGTGCGGTCCGGCGCCTTGTCCCGAATGGGCTTGACCGGGCGGTGCCGCGTGCACTTCACTCTGTCCATCTGCTCAGGGGGGTAGTAGGTGATCTCAATGCGCGCCGCCACTCGCGGCTGGGGGTACAACGAGTCGCCGCGGGCGACTGCGTTCGCCCGCGCTCCGATCGCCGGCCGGCCCGACGGCGAGGTCGACGAGGTGCCCGCAGCCGGAGTCGAACCGGGCGTGATCACCGACGACCCCGACCGCGAACCCGAGGCCGGGGACGGGCAGCCGGTCACCGGTCACGGTGATCCCGCCGACCCCGGTCAACCGGTCGGTGCGCCGGGAGCACCGTGGCGCATCCATCCGATCGGTCTGGTCGCCGCCGGGACCCTCGTCGTCGCCGCGCTCTATCACACGGTGCTCGACACGAAGTACCAGATCGGCCACTTCGAGCCCTGGGAGTGGGTGGCGGTCGTCGGCGCCCTGGCGATGTCGTTCTGGGCGAGCGGCCTCAACGGGTTGCGGATCGGGCTCGATGCCATCGCCTCGGTGACCAAGCGGATCTCGATGTTCCTCGCCTGGTTCGTGTTCTTCGTGCAGTTCTTCAACGTCGTCACCCGCTACGGCACGCGCTACGTCGATCAGGACATCCTGATCGGTCAGGCGTCGAGCCTGGCGTGGCAGTCGTTCGCGGCACTGTTCCTGCTCGGCGCGAACTACGGCATCCGCGACGGGGTCAACCCGCGGATCGATTTCTGGTGGGCCAACTTCTCCGACAAGCGCAAGGCGTGGATCGACTTCATCCTCCACTCGACGCTGTTCCTGCCGTTCATCTACATGGCGATCCGTATCAACCAGCCCAACGCTGCGCTCGCGCTCGGTCGGGCACGCGACGGCAGCTGGCCGAGCGGGTACCGCGTGTGGGAGACGTGGGAGCAGTCACCTGACGCCGACCAACTCCCGGTCGGGTACGTCAAGGCGCTGATCCTGATCGGGTTCGTGCTGATGGGGATCGCGGTCGTCAGCGAACTGATCAAGACCGGGTTCGTCATCGCCAACCGCCCGCGCTACGGCACGATCCGAAAGCAGGACGCTCCCCAGCGGATCGAGTGACATGCTGGCGATACTCGGACTCGAACTCGGGGTGTTCCTCGCCCTGTTCATGTTCGTCGTCTTCATGGCGATGATCCTCACCGGGTACAACGTCGCGTTCTCGTTCGCCAGCACCGCGTTGCTGTTCGCGTTCATCGGTGACGTCACCGACACGTTCAACGTCAACACGCTCAACACGCTCCCGTCGCGGTGGTTCACCGCGGTCAGCGACCCGCAGCTGCTCGCTGTCCCGCTGTTCGTGTTGATGGGCGCGATCCTCGAGCGATCCGGTCTGGCCGAACGGCTGCTGACCGCGGTCGGGATGTTGATGGGCGTGGTCCGCGGCGGTGTCGCGGCGACGGTCGTGATCGTCGGCACGCTCCTCGCCGCCGCGACCGGCGTCGTCGCCGCGACCGTCATCGTGATGGGGTTGCTCTCGCTGCCGGCGATGGTCAAGCTCGGCTACGACCACAAGCTGGCAACCGGGGCGATCGTCGCGTCGGGCACGCTGGCCCAGCTCCTGCCGCCGAGCATCGTGCTGATTCTGCTGGCCCAGCAGTTCGGCGTCGGCATCCTCGGCCTGTTCGCCGGCGCGCTCGTGCCCGGGCTGATGCTCAGCGGGCTGTACGTGATCTACGTCCTCGGTATCTCCTGGCTCAAGCCCGAGGTCGGCCCGGCGATGCCGAAGGACCAGCGCACGCTCCGGGGCAACCCGTCGGTCGCCTCCAAGGCGCTGTTCGCGCTCTGCCTCGCGTTCATGGTCGGGCTCGTCCTACTGCTCGCAAGCGTACGGGTGTCGATGATGGGCTTCGGGATCTCGTTCCTCGTCTTCTTCGCCATCCTGCTCGTCACCAAGATGCTGGCCACCGAGGTGCTGATCTCGATCGTGCCGATCCTCGTGCTGATCGCCGGCGTGCTCGTCTCGATCTTCCAGGGGGTGGCGACGCCATCGGAATCGGGGGCGGTCGGCGTGTTCGGTGCCCTGCTCCTCGCTTGCATGAACTGGCTGTTCGACCGCATCCTGCAGAAGGAGGGCGCCGAACACGTCGAACCGAAGTGGCGGTTGCGGTGGACCGAGATCAAGCAGGCCGGCGAGTCGACGGCGAACATCACGATCCTCGTGATGACCCTGCTGTTCTGCTCGACGTTCTTCTCGCTGATGTTCTTCCAGCTCGGGGGGTCCGACCAGACCTCGGAGTGGCTGGCGTCGATCGGCGGCGGGAAGCTTGGCTTCGTCCTCATCGCGATGGTCGCCGTGTTCCTGCTCGGGATCAACCTCGAGTTCCTCGAGATCACGTTCATCGTCGTGCCGATCTTCGTGCCCGCGCTCGAAGCGCTCGGGTTCACCAGCGACGAGAAGATCTGGTTCGCCGTGCTGATGGCGGTCAACCTCAACATGGCGTTCATCTCGCCGCCGGTCGGGTTCTCGCTCTTCTACCTCCAGAGCGTCGCGCCTCCCGAGGTGAAGACCGCCGACATCCACAAGGGCGCGCTTCCGTTCATGGCGTTGCAGGGGGTCGCGCTCGTGATCCTCGGGTTCGTCCCCGGCATCGTCCAGTTCTCGCTCGACACGTTCAGTTGACGACGCTCCCCGTCGCCGGCTCCGTCGAGCAACAAGATCGCATCACCGGTGCGAGACCAACAGAGGAGGAGGACACATGACCATCGACGACAACGAGGAGCAGGTGCCCGGCTACGACCGGCGCAGCTTCCTCGGCAAGGCGGGCCTCGGCGTGGCCGGGTTCGCGGCGACGACGGCGATCCTCGCTGCGTGCAGTAGCGACGACGGCGGCGGAAGCGAGGGAACGACCGGCGGTGCCGGCGAGACCACACCCGAGGGGACGACCGGCGGCACGACCGCCGGTACGACCGCCGAGGAGATCACGCTCAGCCAAGACCTGCCCGAGATCGAATGGGACATGGCCACGAGTTGGCCGACCTCGCTCGTCACGCTGTTCGGCTCGGCGCAGACCTTCGCCGAGAAGCTCAGTGCGCTGACCGGCGGCAAGTTCAGGATCACGCCGCGGCCGGCGGGCGAGATCGTCGGCGGGCTCGAGGTGCTGCCGGCCGTCGCCAGCCAGGGCGTGCAGTCGGGCCACACCGCGTCGTACTACTACACGGGGATCAACCCGATTCAGCAGTTCGGCACCGCGGTGCCGTTCGGCCTGACGCAGCGGCAGCAGAACGCGTGGCTGTACGAGGGTGGCGGGATCGAGTTGCTCAACGAGTACAACGCCGAGCAGAACGGGATCATCGCGTTCCCCTGCGGCGGCACCGGCTGCCAGATGGGCGGGTGGTTCTCCAAGGAGATCAACACCGTCGCGGACATCCAGGGCCTGAAGATGCGCATCCCCGGCATCGCCGGCACCGTGCTGACCAACCTCGGCGGTGAGCAGATCTCGATCGCCGGTGGCGAGATCCTGCCGGCGATCGAGACCGGCGCGATCGACGCCGCGGAGTTCGTCGGGCCGACCGACGACCTGATCCTCGGTCTCGACGGGTTCCAGGGCCAGCTCTTCTACTACTACCCGGGGTGGTGGGAGCCGGGCACCGCGGTCGAGGTGGAGTTCCCGCTCGACCTGTGGAACGACCTGCCCGCCGAGTACCAGGCGGCGATCGAGAGCGCTGCGGCGCACGCCAACATGCTCACGATGGCCAAGTACGACGTGCTCAACCCGGTCGACCTCCAGAAGATCAAGGAGTTCGCCGAGCTCCGGGAGTTCAGCCCGGAGATCATGGCCGCGTTCAAGGAGGAGACCGAGAACGTCCTCGACGGCATCGCCAACAGCAACGCCGACTTCAAGGCGATCCTCGAGCCCTGGCGGGCCTTCCGTGAGAGCATCGCCGAATGGCACGGCCTCGCCGAGAAGTCGTACCTGGATCAACAGACGGAGATCTGACCCGATGATCGGCTCGCCGGTTGGGGGCGAGCGGCGATGCGACATGGTGGCGGCCCCGCTGGTGGCAGATGAGCGTCTCACTGCAGGGTCGACCACAGCGATGGACTCCTCCCGTCGGTGGGTGCCACGAGACGGTGGCACCCACCGTTGGGAGCGGTGATGCGGCGCGAGGTGCTGTGGCGGTCGGTGCGACGAGTGCTCGGCACCGACGAGGAGGTGCTCGACGTCGCGTATCTGTTTCGGCGGCACCGGCTGTTCGTCCCGTTTGCCGTCGCTGCGGCGGCCATCGGCGGCGGCGGAGCGGTGCTCGCCGGGTTCACGTCGGCCGCCTCGATCGTCGCGGTGGCGCTGGCGGCGGTCGCCGTGGCCGCGTCGGCGGTGACCGACTACCGGGTCCTCGCCGCGACCGACGACGGCCTCGTGTTGATGAAGGCCGGTCGCGTGCGTCAGGTGGCGACTTCGTTGATCGCCCGGCTGCCCGCCTCGACGACGGTCGAACGGGTTGCGAACAATCTGGTGATCAGCGAGTGGCGTGTGGGTCCCGAGCGGTTCTCCGTGCTCCGCCGCTACGAGTCGACGATGGCGGCGATCGCCGCCCGCCATCCGCCGTGAGCGGACGGGTCCGCCGGTCGAGCTGCGCGGTGGCGGCGCTGGCGTCGATCCTCGTCGTACCGGCCGCATCGTGCGGCGGAGGGGCCGGTGCCCCTGATCGTGGCGACGCCGGCACGACGCCGGCCGAGGTGTCGGTTCGTGGCATCGTCGGCGCCGACGAGCGGGCGGTCACGCTGCGCACGACGGCGTGCGGCGATGCGTCGGGCACGGTCGGTACCGGTGTGGTCGTCGGGCAGGCGGTCGTGCTCACCGCCGCGCATGTGGTCGTGGGCGCCACCGACGTGTTCGTCGACGGGGAGCCTGCGACGGTGTTCCTGCTCGATCGGACGCGCGACCTCGCGCTGATCAAGGCGCCGTCCGTCGATGCGCCGCCGGTCGAGCTGACCGACGTCGAGGCCGGCGACGCGGTCCGGGTCGTCGGCGGGGCGACATCGGGGACGGTCGACGCCTCGGTCGTGCGGCGGCTGGTGATGGACGTCGACGACGTCCGCAGCACGTCGCGCAGTACCCGCACGGGATACGAACTCGACGCGGCCATCGCCGGTGGCGACAGCGGGGCCGGCGTGTTCGACGGTGACGGCCGGCTCGCGGGCGTCGTGTTCGCGTTCCCGTCGGCCCGCTCCGACGCCACGTTCGTCGTCGACGCGAGCGAGATCCGCACAGTGCTCGAGTCCCCCGCCATCGGCGAGCACCGCTGCGACCCATCGCGCTCACAGCTCCTCGCCCCCGGCGGCTGACCGCTCCCACCCGCAACGCCCGCGGACCGTCGCGCCTGGCGCAACGTTCTGGCGCGACCCCAGCGCGACGAGGTCGGGCGGCCCCGCCCGCAGGGGCGTGTCGTGACCATTCGGTCGTCGTAGTGTGCGGCGATGTCCGTCGGCGCCGCGCTGCTCATCTTCTTCGGGGGGATGTTCGCCGGCACGGTCAACGCGATGGCCGGTGGGGGGTCGCTGCTGACCGTCCCGCTGCTCTCGCTCGCCGGCGTCGAAGGCCTCCTCGCCAACGGGACGAACCGCATCGCGGTGCTGATCCAGACCGGCTCGTCGGCCCGCAGCTACGT
Source organism: Ilumatobacteraceae bacterium (assembly GCA_963825565.1). Taxonomy (GTDB): domain Bacteria; phylum Actinomycetota; class Acidimicrobiia; order Acidimicrobiales; family Ilumatobacteraceae; genus JBFGCT01. Next base: position 73,357 of record CAWGTW010000013.1, on the reverse strand, counting down.
CAAGCGCCGCGTCGAGGGGTGGCAGGCGACCCGCCGCGTGCTCCCGGCGACACTGGTCGGGGGCCTGGTCGGCGCATCGGTGGTGTCACAGATCAACGACGAGCTGTTCGAGCGGATCTTCGGATTCCTGATGATCCCGATGCTCGTGCTCGTGCTCGTCAAGCCGAAGGCCAAGGAAACCGACGAGCCGTGGCCGCGGTGGCTGTCGATCGCCGTCTTCTTCGGCGTCGGCGTCTACGCGGGGGCGATCCAGGCCGGGGTCGGGCTGATCCTGCTGATGGTGCTCGCCAGGGCCGGCCACGACCTCGTCACCGCCAACCTGATCAAGAGCTACGTCGTGATCGGCGTCTCGCTGATCGCCTGCACCATCTTCATCGTGCAGGGCCAGGTCGAGTGGGCGCCGGCCCTGGTGCTGTCGGCGGGATCCGGGATCGGTGGCTACGTCGGCGCGCACATCGCCGTCGAGGGCGGCGAGCGGGTGATCAAGCCGGTGCTCGCCGCTTCGGTCGTCGCCCTCTCCGGGCGGATGATCGGGCTGTACTGAACGGCTGACTCTGCCCCGGCGTCGTTCGGCTCCAAGGCGGTCGTGCTTCAGCGCGGTGCGATCGCGTCGCCGGGGAGCGGGCCGTCGGGGAACAGGGCGGCCTGGAATCGGCGCATCCCCGCCAGCCAGCGGTCTCGGTCGGTCGCCTTGCGCTCCTCGTAGGTCGCCACCTCGGGGTGGGGGAGGACGAGGAACCGCTCGTCGGCGATCGCCTCGAGGCACAGCGCCGCCACCTCGTCGGGTTCGAGCACGCCGTCGCCGCTGGCGACGCCGCCCTCGAAGTCGTCGTCGCCGCCCAGGTTGTCGGGGCTGTTGGCGATGATGTTGGTGCGCACGGCCTGCGGGCACAGCACCGACACCCGAATGCCCTGGTGGTAGTGGGTGATCGCCAGCCACTCGGCGAGCGACACCGCGGCGGCCTTGGTGATCGAGTAGGCCATCGAACCGATCTGGGTCAGCAGACCGGCCGCCGACGCCGTGTTGAGCAGGTAGCCCTCCCCGTTGGCGATCATCGAGGGCAGGACGGCGCGGGCGGCGTAGATGTGCGACAGGCAGTGGACCTCCCACATCTTCTGGATCGCCTCGTTGGAGTCTTCGAGGCCCGCCGCGGTCACGAAGCCGGCGTTGGAGACGAACAGCCCGATCGGCCCGTGGGCATCCTCGGTGGCCTCGACCAGCCGCTTGATCGCTGCCTCGTCGCGAACGTCGAGCGTCGCCGGGGTGCCACCGATCTCGCTCGCCACCCGCTCGGTCCCCGCAGTGTCGAGGTCGGCGACGACCACGTGGCGCGCACCGGCCGCGTGGGCGGCCTTCGCGATCGCCTCCCCGATGCCCGATGCGGCGCCGGTGACGATGACGACCCTGTTGTTCAGCTCCATGGTCGGACCATAGAGCGCGCCGCCTTGTGTTCCCCGGCCGGACGAGCGACTCCGATCGACCGGGGGCCGGGCCGAGCCACGGTGCTCGCCCGCTCCCCGCCCCGATCGATCGGTCCCCGTCTCGGATCGTTCAGCCGACGCGCTGGATCAGGCTGTTGCTTCCGGAGCCCTCGATGAACAGCCCGGCTGCGTCGTGGATCCGCTTCTGGTAGTCGGCACTGGTCATGCGCCAGTCGTCGAACTTGTCCAGCTCGGCTGCGGACGCCGCCGAGAGCAGCCACCCGAGATCGGCGAAGCCGGCGTACATCGCCATGCCGAACATCGACCCGAGCCCGGTTTCGGCGGCGACGAACGCCTGCATCTCCATCCCCCAGGCGATCGCCTGGTCGTACATCCCGTTGGCCATGGTCGCCTGCGTGATGGCGACGTACTTGCCGGGCGTTTCCGCCGGGGTCCCCGAGATCACCCGCACCATGTTGTCGGTGGTGTCGCCGTGGAAGAGGTCGTTGAGGGCCAGTACCTCTTCCAAGTAGCCCTGATCGGCCACCATCTTCTCGGTCGCTTCCATGAGCTGTGCCTGCGAGTCGAGACGGACGCTCCACGACATGGTGCCGGCCGGAGCGCCGAAGACCGTGTTCCAGACGTAGACGTCCAGTCCTGTCAGCTTCTTCACCGACCCGGCGATGGCGACCGCGGCCGGCCCTGCTTCCATGACCTTGCCGGGCTTGACCGTGCGGGTGCGATTGAAGATGTACATCGATGTGTCTCCTGCTTTCTGAACGGGTGTGATGACGCGAGGCGTCGGATTGACCTTGCGCCCGCGGGCGGCTCGCGTCTATGACTTTGATCACACAACGGTCACGAGTTCGGACAGAAGTGCGGGAGGGGCGATGAACACGGCACAAACGGCCACTGTTGGCGCGTTCGTGGCCGCGCGTGGTCACGTGATCGAGCTTCCCGCGGGAGGGACGCTGTTCTTCGAGGGTGATCGTTCGAGCAGCGTCTACTCATGCGTCGAGGGCGGGATTCGGCTATTCGTGACGCTTCCGTCGGGCCGCGAGCTCGTGATCGGGAGGATGGGACCGGGCGAAGTGTTCGGCGAGCTGTCGGCGATCGATCGTCGGCCACGGGCGGCGAGCGCGGTCGCCACCGAGGCGAGCCTCGTCGCGCATCTGTCCGCCGAGCGGTTCCTGTCCGACATCGAACAGGAGCCGAAGGTCGCCGCGGCGGTATTGCGCAGCCTGGCGACGCAATTGCGTCGCGCCAACGCTCGCCTTCGGGCGCGCACGGGTGACACCGCGCTCGTCCGTGCCGGTCACATGCTGATCGAGCTGTCCCTGCTGCAAGCCGGCGACGATCCGTCCGGTCCGGTCGAGCTCTCGATCTCGCAGAACGAGATCGCCGAGTGGATCGGTGTGACGCGGGAGGCGACGGCCCGGGCGCTCGCCCGCCTTCGGCGGGATGGACTGGTCACCACCGGCCGTCGGCGGGTGATCGTGCCGAGCGTCGAAGCACTGACCGACCACCTCGAGCGTTGCTGAGCCGCCTGCATGCGGCCGCATGAGTCGACCGCGTGGTGATCTCGCCGGAGCACGCGAGACGATCACGCGATGCGGTGGGGTCGTCGTGCGTGCGGCCGCGTGGGGTCGGGTCAGTCGTCGTCGGTGCGTACGACGAGGACGGCGCAGATGTCGTGCGCGTGCTGGACGACCTTGGTCGACACACTGCCGAGGAACAGCCGCTTACCCGCGCCGTGGCCGCGGTTGCCGACGACGATCAGGTCGGCACCGACCTGCTCGGCGAACTCGACGATCGCATCGGCGGGGGCGTCGGCGATCAGGTGGGTCTCGACCGGGACGCCGTACGGTTCGAGCAGCGCCGCCGCGTCGGCGAGCACCTGCTTGTCGCCGGCGTGGAAGTCGGGATGGGCGTGCCAGTCCTCGGGGAGCTGTTCGAGTTCCTGGACGACCTCGGCCCGCTCGATGCGCCGGACGCCCATCACGACGTGGATCTTCTCGGTGCCGAACGCCTTGGCCGATTCGCCGGCGTGGCGCAGCGCCTGCTCGGCCGACTTGGACCCGTCGGTCCCGACGACGATCGTGCGGTACAGCATGGTCATGGACGCCATGTTGCCACGCCGCGTTCGCCCCGCTCACCGTTTTCGTAGCGACCGTTGACGCCCACCGCCCGGACATCGCGACGCAAACGCAGGGTTGGAGGGGATCAGGACAACAGCTCACGGCGCAGCTCGAGGAGTTGCGGTGCCGGCTCGCCGTCGGACCAGGCGTCGGCCACGATCACCCGCTCGTACGACTCCCATTCCTGGCGGACGCCGGCGAGGTCGCCGGCCCGCGCCCTCGCCCGCATCCGCAGGGCGATCAGCTCCTCGTGGCCGGGTAGCACCGTCAGCCCGCGACCGGTCGCCCAGAACACGGTGTCGATGTCGCCGACCGACAGCGCGTGACCCGCCAACTCGGCGGAGGCGCCGATCGCCAGGAGCACGAGCGACGACGTCAGGCCCTCGGCGTCGGGCCAGAGGTAGCTCGTACCGGCGAAGGGCATTCCGCGTATCGACTCGACCGCCGGGCGCAGCGTCTCGATCGCCTGATCAGGCGGCTGGAGCCGGGCGGCGGCCAGGCGCTGCTCGATCAGTTGGGCGTCGGTGACGACCAGCTCGTGGAGCGGGAGTTGCTCGGTCAGGGTCCGTTCGAGCCATTCCTCGCCGTCGGGTGGCGTGACCAGACGGGCGAGCGCCCGGCGGGCTTCGGACACGACGTTGGCGAACGTGGCGTCGCGGACGTCGAGCTCCCACAGCGCAGTCCTCGCCGCGGTCCGGGTCGAACGGTCGCGGTGGGTCGTCAGCCAGGCGATCAGCTCGACGGTCTTCGACCGCTCGAAGGCCCCCGACCGACCCTCCACGTCGGCGACCCGGACCTCACCGAGCAGGCCGACGACGATCGCGTGGGGCATCGCCACGAACGGGTCGGGCTCGGGCGCCGGCCCATGCTCGTCGTTGCGGCCGGGAGGCGGATCTCCGTCCGGCTCGAGGAGGGGGGCCGACGCGTCCCCGAGCAGCTGGTCGATCTCGCCGAGCTCGTCGGCCGAGATGCCGACGGGGGCGAGCGCCAGCGTCGTCCCGAATCCGTCGAACGTCCACCCGTCGTCGGTGTTGCGGAGCCGGCATGCGCCCGGAGCAGCGGAGCCGTCCTCGCCGGCGGCGACGATCGCGATACCGCCGCCCGTGGCAAGACCGGGAACCTCACGGGCGACCGCCGCGCCGACATCGGCCGCACGGAGGAGAACGACCGCCGGTTCCCAGACCTCGCCGCCGGTGCGCATCGAGCGCAGCGCGAACGACGGTTCGAGATCGGCCCGGCCGGCGCCGACCAGGGCGGTGGCAAGTTCGATCGCAGCGTCGGCCGACTCGGCCCGGTGGGCGTTGCGGTGCCCGAGGAACGCCGAGTCCGGTACCGACACGGCGATCAGGTGCGCAACCTCCGCGTACGGGGACGCGGCGAGCGCCGTGGACATCCCTGTGACGATGTCGTCGGTGGCGTTGTGCGCTCCCTCGACCCGCAGCGTCGGGCAGGCTTCGAGGTCGACGAGCACATCGCGCCCGTCGGGCGTCACCCCGAGTTGGGCCAGCGCGACACACGGTGCGCCGACGAGGCGGGCCGCATCGCTGACCAGTTCGATCGGCGTCGACGCCGGCAGCTCCCAGGACGCCCCCTGACCGGTCCACGGCGACGGGAGGGTCGCGTCACCGGTCAACCTGATCGCGACCGCGCCATCGGGTGCGACCGTGACCAGACCGACCTGGCAGCCGACCCCGGCCAGCTTCGAGGCAGCGGCCCGCAGGGCGACGTCGACCCGCTGGGCGCGCTCGCCCGGGTCGACGAGTCGCAGCCGCCGCTCCATGGCAGAGGCCGACGAGCGGGGCTCGGGCACGCGCGACCGGGGGCGTGCAGCGCGCAACCGCTGACGGCGACGGACGGCGACGATCGCCAGGACGCCCCCGGCGAGCATCGCCGCATGCTCGATCCGGATCGGGCTCGGCGCCGACGGACCGGTGCCGATGCCGGCGTCGTTGTCGGGTCCGCCCGCATCGAGGGTGGCCACCGTCGTCGTCGTCCCCGTCGGCGGCGGTACACCGACCTCCTGCGCCGGTACCGGGACCGCCTGGAACTGCGAACCCTGGGCGCTTGCCGTCGAGGTGGACGCGACCCGCTCGTCGGGTCCGTGGTTCGGTGAGCGGGTCGCGTCGCCGGGTGCGTCGGACGTGTCGCCGGGAACGTCGGCCGTGTTCTTGGGAACGTCCGACGGGTCGGAGGTCGTGGTCGGGTCCGCCGTCGCGCTGCTCGTTCCGCTCGCCCCCGAGGTCCCGGCGCCGCCGTTCGTCGACGATGCCGGCCCCGCCCCGTCGACGGTCGTGCGCGTCGGATCGGTCACCGCCGGGGGCGCGCTGACGTGATCGGGTGCGTCGGTCCCCGCCGGCCGGCGTGGATCGTCGTCGGACCCGTTGTCGGGTGGGACGTCGAGCTCCCATCCGGGCAGGATCAGGTCGGGGTCGTCGAACGTCCGCCCGCCGCCCATGTCGTCGCCGGCGTTCGCCTCCCAGATCACCGGCCAGGCATCGGCGTCGCCGAGCCGGTTGCGCGCAATGCTCGACAACGTGTCTCCGGGGACGACGACGTGTGACCGCGCGCCGTCGGGACCGTCGGCCGTCGCCACGACATCGCCGGGAATCGTCAGCTGCCAACCGATCTCGATGTAGGCCGGATTGGTGAACCGGCCGCCGCCGGGCATCGTGCGGCCGAGATTGGCGTCGAGGATCGCCTCGGCGATCGCAACGGTCTCGGCCGGGTCGCCGCCGGCGAGGCTGCTTGCGATCGAGTACACCGATTCCCCTCGGCCGACGACGTGCACCGTGTCGTGGGCGACCGGCCCGCTGTCGGCCGGTGGCGGCGCTCGCGGACCGGACTCGGTCGCCCCGACCACGGGCGCCGCGTCGACGGGCAGGTCCAGCTCGTAGCGGCCCGTCTCGCCGATGACCGAGGCGATCGACACCCGGGGCGCGTGCAGTGGAGCGAGCGCGATCAGCCCGGTGGCGATGACCCGGGCGACCCCCTGCGCCCATCCGAGCCCGCGCATGCTCGGCAGCCCGATGCCCCGGTACCGCACCATGTGGCCGGTTTCGGCGACGGTGGTCAACAGGATCACGCCCACCGCGACCCAGGCCAGGACGAGGCACGATCGGACGAGCAGATCGGTGACGATGCCGTCGGACAGGGGTTCCGAGGCGGCCCGGCCGATCGCCGCGCGATCCCATCGCCACACCGCCGGCACGCCCGCCAACGGCCAGCCCGACCCGAACCGCGAGCGGGACACCGCGAGCAGGACCGCCGGCACTGCCCCGAACGTGAGCACGATGGCCACCAGCGCACCGAGCGCACGCTCGGTGCGCCGCGTGACGACGGTCATCTGGACCTCCTCGGCAACCGTTCATCGCCGGCGCAATGACCGGTCACGGCGTCCGCTCCACTCGGACCGTGCCCGATCCGGTCACCGTCCGGCCGGCGTCGGTGATCGTGACCGTCACCGTCACCCGGTCGCCGTCGACCCGGATCTCGGTGATCGTGCCCGAGACGCCGTAGCTGGCGAACAGGCCGGCCGCCGTGCGCCGTGCGGCGGCGGTCGCGTTGACGGGGGCGATCGCCGCCGTCGACCCGGCGCGCAGTGCAGTGGCGTCGGCCGCCTGCGCGCCGGAACGGGCGGCCTGGAACGCGATCGACTGCGCCGCCGAACGGTTGGAGATGCTGCGGTCGACGTCGCGCGCCAGCCAGACCAGACCGAGGAACGTGAACGCGAAGATCAGCGTGATCGCGGCGACCGTTCCCGACCCCCGGTCGCCGTCGATGCGTCGCGAGCCACCGCCGCACCCCGTGCCGGTCACGGTGCACCCCCCGCGGCTCGGAGCGGATCGATGGTGGCGAAGGCGGTGGCCGAGAACGGCCCGACGCTCGGTGGGTCGATCAGCTCGAGGCCGGTGGTCGAGACCGAGCACGACACGGTGACCGCGACCTGGCCGCCCGGCCGGAACCCCGAGGTGTCGAGCGAGATGGTCGGCGCGGCGCACGTCGAGTCGTCGATGAGCATGGCATCGGCGATCTCCACGCGCGGCGGCAGCCGCCGCGGCCGGGGTCCGCTCCTGGGCGGCTGCCTGCGCCGCCGATTCCGCCGCGCTCTGGACCGTTGCCCGGCTGTCGACCCCCCGCCCGAGGAAGAGGATCACCAGCGCCAGTCCCAACGCTGCCGGTGCGATCAGCGCAAGGCCGAGCGCATCGCTCGAACCGGACTCGCCGCGCCATCGGGGTCGCGCCGTCGTCGGCCTCACCGCGGCGTCGCCTCCTCGAACGGGATCGCCGCGGTGACCGACACCGGCGCCGACGTCCCTCGGATGATTCCCGGCGCGCTGGCTCGGATCGTCACGATCACGACCCCGCCCGCCTGCGTCACCGTGACGGTGACATCGGAGAGCGACGCCTCGCCGTCGAGCGCGGCGGTGGCCGAGGCGCCGGCATCGCCGGGCGCCGCTCCCGATCGCGCGACGAGCGCCGCAGTGTCGCGGGCGACGACTCGGGCTTCGGTGCGGGCGTGGCTCCACAGGGCGGCCTGCACGGCGGCAAACGCCAACACGACGAGGACGGGTGTGAGCAGCGCGACCGACAGGGAGGTCGCGGCGCCGCGATCGCCGCTCAACCGCCGGCGCACCTCGTGGTTCGTTGCCATGGGGTCGGGTGCGGGTGGGACTACGGCGCCGACGGCTGCTGGACCGGCGTGCTCGCGGTCGACCGGATCTGACTCCAGATGATTGCTGCGACGACGGCGACGCTGACCGCGGCGGCCGCGTACCACAGCACCTGCTCGATCGAGACGGCTCCGCGATCGTCGTCGGTGCCGGCGGTGCCGATCACCCCCCGAGCGCGGAGCGTGCCTTCGATCAGGTGGATGATCATCGTCATCGTCGAGAGCTGGTCGTGCATGTGGAATCCTCCGTCCTGGTCGTGGTCAATTGAGGTTGAGGGCTGGATAGATGATCAGGGCCATGAAGAGCAGGGCCATCCCCACGAGCGGTGGGGCGACCTTGTCGGTGCGCACCCGCGCCGCAGCCTCCTGCTCGGCTGCGATCGTGCTCCGCAGGGTGGCGCACTTCGCGGCGAGGGTCCGCGCCACCGGCGCCCCCTGGGCTGCGGACAGCGCCGTCGTCGCTGCGACCTGTTCGAGCTCGACCAGGTCGTAGTCGGAAGCGACGAGCGACAGCGCCCTGACCAGGCTGTTCCCGGTCGTGCCGACCTCCCGCATCCGCCGCCGGAGCTGACGGAACAGCAGGCCGTCCCCGGCCTGTGCCGCCTGCTGGAGCGCGCCCTCGTGGCCGGTGTTGCCGGCGACCAGCATGATCACCATGTCGAGGTACGCGGAGAGCTGGTAGCGGACGTCGATGCGGACGTCGTCGGCGCGGGCCATCGCATCGGCCTGGACGACCGCCGGTCCGATCACCGCACCGGCGATCGCCAGCACGGCCGGCACGGCGAACGACAGCGACACGACCCCGAGCGTCCGGAGCAGTACCGCTGTCGCCGCCGGAGCGACCAGCCCGACCAGCGCGGCGGTGCCGAGCAGCCCGAGATGGGCGTCGGGCGTGCGGCCGATCAGCCGCAGCGAGGGTGTCCAGCGTTCGACGGCTCGTCGCATCCGAGGGTCGCCGTGTGCCCACCGTCGCCACGCGGTTGCCGGCGCCCGGCTGTCGAGGCCGTCCGCATCCGCTGGTCGACGGAGCCGGGCGACCGCCGCCGCCAGCGCTGGGCGGGGTTGCCGCCATCCGGTCACGATCAGCCAGCCCGACGCAGTGAGCATCGAGCCGATCAGCAGCAGCCAGCCGGTCGGCCTCACGATCGTGTCCTCACGGTCGGATCGTCAGCGTCCGAACCCCACATCGGGGTTTGCTGGGCGGCCCCACGACCGGCGTCGGCCGGGCCGGTGACGAGGAACCGCCCCGGCCGGGGATAGTGGGCGAGTCGCTGAACGCGGGCGAGGAGCACGAGGTAGATCGCCAGCACGGCGCCGAGGAACAGTTGGCCGGTTGGGGTGTCGTACGGCGCGAGGTACTCGGCCCGGGCGAAGACGAACAGGGCGGCGACGAGCGACCCCATGATGACGGTGAGCATCACGACCTCGCGCTGGACCGGCGCCCGTTCGGCCTCGACCAACCGTCGGCGGTCGGCCTGCAGTCGGGCCTGCTCGGCGAGCGAGGTCAGCACCGCGACCGTGCGCGCCCCTCGCTCGATGGCGATCAAGAGTCCGGCTGCGACCAGGTCGCCCAACGGGTCGTCGACCTCGTCGGCGAATCGCCGCAGGACGACGTCGGCCGGTTGGCGCCCGAGGCCGGCGGCCAGCCGTCGGACCTCGGGTCGGATCGCGGCGGGGCATGTCGAGACGGTGGCGGTGATCGCGCCGATCGGTTGGTCCCCGGCGATCAGGACGTCGCGCAGGTGCTCGATCCACGAAGCCAGCGCCTCGGTTCGGGTGACGTCGTCGGTCCGTCGTCGGTTGCGGTGTTGCCAGCGGCGGGCCGCTGCGCCGGCTGCCACCGCGACGACCAGCGAGGGCACGACCCAACCGGTGAACCCGAGTACGAGCAGGCCGGCGGCAGCGGCCGGTGCGACCGGACCCGCTCCGCCGGCGAACGAGGCGCGCCGATCGGGCCGAGGCCCGCCGTCCCGCGCCGTGAGCACGACGACGGCGGCGAGCGCGGCGGCGGTCGACACGACGAGAACGACGACGTCGACGCTCACGCCGGCACCCCGGTCGGACCGAAGGCATCGGGCGAGTAGCCGGCGAGCCGCAGCCGGGACAGGTGTCGCCGCGACAGCGGGGCGAACTGGCCGAGCCGTCCGTCGCCGTCCAGTCCCCAGATCTCCGTGCTCGACACCCCGCCCGCCTCACCGAGACCGCCCACTTCGATGATCGAGGTGACGCGTCGAACGGGAGGCTCGTCGGCTCTGGCGTTGCGGACGAGGTCGATGTGGACGACGAAGTCGATGGTCTGCGCGATCAGGCTCCACACCGCGAACTCGGGCAGGTTCGTGTTGGACTTCGAGACGTAGTAGGCCAGCCGCTGCAGCACGATGTCGGCGGTGTGGGCGTGAATCGTGGCGAGCGATCCCCGCTTACACATCGACGCGACGTCGAGCATGTCCAGCGCCTCGTCCTCGACCAGCTCGCCGACGACCACACGGTCGGGGTTCAGGCGGCGCGTGAGCTCGACGAGCTGGCGGGTCGTGATCGTCCCCTCGCCCTCGGAGTTGGCGTGCCGGGTGAACAGCGCCGGTGCGTCCGGGTGGCGGGGGTCGTCCTCGAGCCGGAGCTCGAGCAGGTTCTTCTCGACCGTGATGATCCGCTCGAACGGCGACACCTCGCCGAGCAGCTCGGTCAGCAGCGTCGTCTTTCCGGCGCCGGGAGGTCCCGAGACGAGCATCGTGAACCCGCACCGCACGAGCGCCCGCAGTTGCTCCGCGACGGCGCGCGGGAACAGGCCGAGGTCGGACAGCCCGTCGAGGCCGACCTGGCGGACCACGAATCGCCGGATGGCGATACGCGGGTGGGTCGAGATGCCGTGCTCGTCGCGGCCGCCGAGCACCATCACGACCCGTGACCCGTCGCTGGACTGGAGCGTCAGCATCGGTGCCGACGTGTCGAGCCGGCCCTCGCCGGTGCCGGTCATCCGGATCGCCAGCCGCTTCTGGAACGCGGTGAGCTCGGCCGCCGACGCCCACAGCCGGCCGACGTCGACCTTTCGGCCGTCGATGTAGGTGACCCACGTGGAGGCGGGACCGTTGACGTCGATCTCCTCGACGCGCGGATCGTTGAGATACTGCTCGAGGGGGCCGGCGCCGGTGAGGTCGGCGACGACGCGCGCCCGTACCGTCTGCTCGGTGACGTCGTCGAGTGGCGGCAACCCGCGCGCCAGGCGGCCCTCGTTGACGATGGCGAGCGCGTCGTTGATCCAGCCGCCGACCAGCAGTTGCTGGCGTCGCTCGTTGCTCGCCAACCGCTCGCCGGCGGGGCGCTCGGCCTCGTCCTGCTCGATCGCGTCGATCAACCGCTGCGCGACCCGATCAGCGACGATCGCCACCGCCCCGTCGGCACCGCTGTCGAGCGGCGTGACGCGGCGGCGGGCGACGTTCACGCCCCTTCGTCTCCGAGCGGTTCGTCGGTGAGCAGCGCGGCGAGGTCCCGGCAGCTCCGGATGAGCGGCAGGCGGGCGAACTTGCTCGTGGAGACCCCCTGGCGGCCGGCGATCGCCGCAGCGGCGAGGGGATCGTCGGCGAGCAGGTGGGTGCGGATCGTCGACGCATGGTCGGCCAGGAAGTCGTGGATCTCACCGCGGTCGAACGGCTGGTCGCCGATCACGGCGACGATGATGCGCCCTGGCCGGCCCGCGAGCAGTTCGAGCAGCTCCGCGGTCCGCTCGATCCGGACCGAGGCGGCCGACGCCGACGCGGTCGCCTGGCGGTGGCACACGATGACGATGTCGGCGAGCCGGATCGTCGCCGAGATGCCCGCGGCAGCCGAGCGCCGACCGGCGTCGGCCAGGGCGAGCACACGCTGTGCAATCGTCGGGAACACGGCGCGTTCCGCCTCGTCGATCGCTCGGGCGGCCTCGGTCGAGAGCACCGGAGCGGGGATGAACCGGACGCCCGATCGCGACGTGCGGATCAGGTTCTCGATCGTTGCCCACTGCATCGCGACGTCGTCGGTCGTGGCGCGCAGGTTGGCAACCACCGCGGACAGCGACGGCGAGTTCGGCACGTCGAGCCAGGCTGCGATCGAGCCGCCGGTGCGGTCGGCCTCGACGACGAGGGTGTCGGGTGGGAGCGCCGCAGCCAGCGCCAGGGTGGTCGTGGTCGTGCAATCGCCGACGAGCGCGGTGAAGGTCATGGCCGCTGGTCCTAGGTGTCCCCGTCGAGGTCGGGAGCGAGGAGGACGACGCGCACGTCGTCGGCCGCGGCGACGACCGCCGCGTCGGCCGCGGCGAGCTCGATCGACAGCGACAGGGTGCCGAGCACCGAGTCGGGCTGTGAGGGCAGCGCGACGACCTCGCCGCCGATCGTGACCGGCGGGCCGGCGCCGTCGCCGGCGGGGAGGACGAGTTGCACGGCGACGCGCTCGCGCAGGCCGACCGGGAGGGAGCCCTCCGGGACGAGGATTGCGACGACGGCGCTGCCCGGTGCGACGAGGGGGTCCGGCTGCAGCGCCTCTGCGGTGACCAGCGAGCCCGAGACGAGGCGGACCCGCGCGTACTGGCCGATCAGTGCCGTCAACCGGTCGCCAGGGACGACGTTGACCGTGTCGTCGACGTCGGCATCGACGGTGCGCAGCATGTCGGCCCGGAGCTGCGCGCCGGCGGGAACGTCGCGCACCACCTGGACGACCGGCTCGCTGTTGTCCAGGCCCGAGTAGACCGCCATGTTGCCGCCGATCGCCACGGCACCGAGCGCCACGCCGGCGGCGATCCGGTTGCGCCGGCGAGGGGTCGGCCGGAAGCCGGTGGGTCCGGGTGTCGGCCGGTCGCCGCCGTGGTGCGACGCGGCCACGTCGGTCCGACGCGCCCGGGAGCGCAGCGTGCCGGTCATGGTCGAGGAGCGCCTTCCTGCGACGGTGCGGTGACGGTGCGGTGGAGGTCGGCTGTATGGGGGCGTTCCGCCGGTGGCAGGAAGACCGTGCTGGCGGCGAGGGCGATCGCCGCGCCGCTGACCAGGCCCGGCCCGAACGGGATCGTCCGCACCCGAGCGATCACCGCCGCGGTCGCTGCGCACCCTGCAGCCAGCGCCAGGGCGGACAAGACGAGCTGCCAGTGCACGGCTCCGACTGCCCCGCCGAGCACGATCGCAGCCTTGACGTCACCGAAGCCCATCGACGCCGGCGAGAGCAGGTGGAGCGCGAACAGCGGAGCGGCCATCACGCCGGCGCCGATCGCGAGCCCGGCGAGGTCGACGCCACCGAGGAGCCGCCCCTCGACCGCCGCTCCGGCGAGCAGCACGGCGGCGGCGGTTGCGAGCAGGCGATCGGGGAGCCGGCGGGAGCGAACGTCGACGAGTGCCGCGGGGACGACCGCGACGACCGCGCCCGCGCTGGCGATCGGCGCCGCCCCGGCGACTGCGGCACCCAGCGAGATGGCGACCACGGCCGCGGACCAGATCCTCCAGGTGGCGCTCGTCGACGACCAAATCGACCGCGACGGCCACGTCGACCACGACGGCCAGGCCGACCGGCGCGGTCGGACGCCGCGCGCACCGGGCCTCGCAGCCGCCGTCGAGGCGTCGCGCCGATGGCCGTCTTGAAGCGTCGTCGTGATCTCCACCCGATTTCCCCACGTTCTGCGCGGCCACGGTAGCACTTTCCGTGACCCTGCACGCTCAGAGTGGTGCACGACCGCGCGGCGCGAGATTCTCATCGACCCCTCAGTGGGTGATCAGCCGGCTGAAACGGAACGGCCGTCGTATGTGCGACCCGGTCGAGCCGCGGGCGCGGACCCTCAGGGCCGGTCGATGCCCGCCGTCAGTCGGGCGGCGACGGCGTCGGGCTCGGCGATCGCCAGCACGGCCCGGGCGAACTCGTGGTCGGCGAGGTCGAGCACGAGCAGAGGTTGGTCCGCGTCGCCTGCGGGGACTGCCCAGCACTGTTTGCCGGCGACCTCACGGCCGAGCATCGACCCGATCCGGTTGCCGCCCGGTCGTCGGGCACCGTTGCTCGCGCCCCGCCCGAGGAGCCGGCTGTCGATCCGTGTCTCGAGCGACGAGCGGGGCGCGACGCTGACGGCCGTGACGGCGCCGATCGGGAACTCGACCGCCGCCCGCCAATACAGCAGCCGGTCGATGCCGGTCAGCGCGACGCGGATCGACGCGTCCGACTGCTCGACACGGACCCCCATCGGCGATCGGTGGCTACCCGCCGTCGCTGCTGTTGGTCAGGTTGTCGATGCGGTCACCGATCCACTCGAACAGGCTCGCCTGGAAGATCACCTGGAACACGAACCACAGCACGAGCAGGATCGTGGCGACGATCGCCGCGAACTTGATCCAGTAGATGATCCGGTTGGTGTAGGTCGAGATCAGCGGCTGGATGCCCTGGACGGTGCGCTGGGCACGGCGGGTGAACTCGTCGGCAGCGCGGTTGAGCTCCTCGCGGGTTGCGGTGCGAACGTCGTTGATGATCTGCTGGGAGTCGGCCCGGCTCACCGCCTGCTGCTGGAGGTAGTCGTGCTGGACGATCGCCGCATGGGTCGGCTCGTGGAGCTGCTCGGCCCGGACCAGCTCGGCGTCGCTCGGCACGGCGCGCCGGATGTCGGTCCAGTCGAGGCCGTCCCACCAGCGCAGGCGCGACCGGTTCTCCGGGTCCGGGTACCACCCGGCATCGGGTGCGTCGACGGCACGCATCGCCGCTCAGCCGCCGCCCCGGTGCTCGGCGCGGTTGGGCTCGGGCAGTTCGACGCGCTCGTCGTCGTCGGGGATCGGGAGGCCACCCTTCGGGCGGACCTCGTCCTCGGTGTCGTCGTCGCGGGCCGCTGCGGCGAACGCGGCGACCGTGCCGAGCAGGCCCGAGAACTCGGCGGGGATGACCAGCTTGGTCGCTCGGCCGTCGCCGATCGTCTCGAGCGCCTGCAGGTACTCGATCGTCAGCACCGTGTTGTCGGCGTGCGCTTCCTTGATCCCGGTGAGCCGGGCCTTGGCGGCGGCGCCTTCGCCCTCGCCGACGAGCTCGAGGCGGAGCCGGTTGGCCTGTGCGCGCAGCTCGATCGCCTGGGCCTCGCCCTCGGCGTCGAGGATCGCCGCAGCCCGGCGGCCCTCGGCGGTGAGTACCGCGGCCTGCTGCTCGCCGTCGGCGCGGGCGATCGCCGCCTCCTGGTAGCCCTTGGCCTCGGTGACGGTCGCCCGGCGGTCGCGCTCGGCGCGCATCTGGGCGTGCATGGCCGACACGATGTCCGGCGGCGGATCGATCCGCTGGATCTCGACGCGCACGACGCGAACGCCCCACTTGTCGGTCGCGTCGTCGAGCACCTCGCGAAGCTGGGTGTTGATCGTGTCGCGCGATGTCAGCGCCTTGTCGAGCTCCATGTCGCCGATCAGGTTGCGGAGGTTGGTCTGGGCGAGCTTGGTGATCGCCGTGAAGAAGTCGGCGACGTTGTACACGAGGCGCTGCGGGTCGGTCGCCTCGTAGTAGACGACGGCGTCGACCGAGACGACCACGTTGTCCTCGGTGATGACCTCCTGCGGGGGCACATCGACCACCTGCTCGCGCATGTCGATCAACTGCATCGTCTCGATGAACGGCAGGATCAGGCTGAGCCCGGGCTGGCGGGTGGTCTTGTACTTGCCGAGACGCTCGACGAGGCCGCGCTGGTACGGCCGGACGATCTTCACCGCCCCGACCAGCACGAGGATGCCGATCAGCGCGATGACGCCGACGACGATAGCGATGGGATTCATGCGACCTCCTCAGGTCTGGGGACGGAGAGCTCGTGGGCCGTCATCGAGGTGGTTCCGACGGTGGTCCGGACGGGGGGCTGGGTGGGATCACCGAGTTGCTGCTCGACGTACCCGGTGCCGCCGGCTCGACGACGACCTTGGTGCCGATGACCCGAGTGATCAGAACCCGCGCACCCTCGGGGAGCGGGTGGTCATGCTTGGTCACCGCGCCCCACACCTCGCCGTCGACGGTGACACGGCCCTTGCGGGCCGAGTCGTTGGGCTGGATCGGTGTCGTGACGATACCGACGAGCCCGACGAGCCGTTCGGCGCCGACGCCCGGTTCCATCGCGTTGTCGTTGACGAACTTCCTCGCCCACCGGTACGCCAGGATCCACAGGATCGCGCCGCCGAAGATGAACACTCCCCACTGGATCTCGATCGCCACGTCGTAGAACGCGAGCAGCGCGGCGGCGAACGCCGACACGGCGAACGGCAGCAGCACGAACGAACCGGCCAGGACGGTCAGCTCGATGATGGCGAAGAAGACCCCGATGCCCAGCCAGATCCAGGGCCAGAGCTGCAGATCGATGCCGAGATCCAACACTGAGCATCACTCTATGCCCGGCCTGTGACGTCCTCGTTGCGTTTGTGTCGCGTTGGCGGCGACCTGTCCGACCGAAATCGCGACGCGAACGGGTGGGGGTCAGGCGCGGCGGATGCGGAGGTCGTGGTCGGCGCTGGTCAGGCAGCGGCCGGTGTCGACGTCGAAGCGCCAGCCGTGGAGCGTGCAGACGAACTCGCACCCGTCGACCTCGCCGAAGGCTTCGAGATCGGCGTTGCGGTGGGGGCAGCGGCGCTGGACGACGAAGTCGCCGATCCGGATGTCGGGCTCCCTGGCCATCGTCTCGGCGTCGGGCGGGCTGAGCTTGCGCACGACCTCGGCCTCGGCGCGCTTCATCCGCTCGCGCGAGAGGGACTTGAAGAAGTTGTAGACGTACTCGTTGAAGTCGCCGTCGCGCCAGGCGGTGAACCGGCACGACAGCAGCAGCGAGTTGCTCCAGTCGACCGCCCGCTCGGCGGCGACCGTCTCGACCAGCTCGCGCGGGATGTCGAAGCGGAACGAGTACGGCTCGCCCGCGTCGGCCCGCACCTGACCAGCGGGGAAGTCGATCAGCACGCCGAGGTCGCCGGCCCGCAGCAGCACGTTGGCGCCGACCTGCGCCCGCAACGTCGGCGCCATCTCCAGCAGTGGCTCCCACCACGACCGCAGTGTCGCCAGGAGGTCGGTCGTCGGCGGGGTCCACGACGCCTTGAGGTCGGCGAGCCACGGCGCCCAGTCGGCCTGGTACGTGCGAAGGTAGTCGCGCTTGTCGGTGAAGATCGCAGCCACCTCGTCGTCGGGCAGCGGGTGCGTCACGTCGAGCCGACCGGGTGCGACGTCGATCGTCGTGCCCGGGATGTTGAGGACGCCGGTGCGCCCGGCGGCGGCGAGCCGATCGAGGAAGACGGTCTGGTCGGGGAAGATGCTCAACTCGTCGCCGTCGATCATGTTCAACGCGAACAGGTCGTCATCGAGGAAGCACGGCGGACCGGCGCTGGGGACGATCGCCCGGGCGTCGATCTTCTCCACGTAGCGCATCGCCCTGGCGAACTGGGCCTCGACCTTGGCCGTGCACAGCCGCCGCTTGTCGGTGTCGGGCATTTCGTACACCATCGGGTACCAGATCGCCCCCGAGAACTGGAGCCAGTGCAGGTCGACCGGCCCGTGGGAGCGCAGCTGGCCGAGATCGGTCGTGCGGCAGTCGTTCTGGTTGACCAGGATCGACTCGCCGTCGGACACGACCAGCGCGGAGTCGCCGCCCGGGCCGTCGGTGATCGATGTCTCGACGTGGATCGCGACCTTCAGCCCAGGGGCGATCTCGTGCTCGACGGTGTCGACCGTGCGGATGAAGTCGGTGAACCCGAGCGCGGCGAGCGTGCGCTGCTGCTCGCGGGTCGGGAACCCCGGCAAGAGGATCGGGATGTCGCGACGCAGATGGGAGCGCAGCCACGGCTCGTCGTGGTGGTCGCCGTGGAGGTGGGAGACGTACAGGAAGTCCGCCGACTCGATGCGGGCGAGCAGGTCGTCGTCGAGTCGATCGTTTCGCGGGAACGGGAACCAGGACCCGAAGAACGCGGGGACGAACCACGGGTCGCACAGGATCGAGCCGCCGTCGGTCTCGATGAGCATTCCCGCATGGCCGATCGAGGTCGCACGCATGGTTGGTCAGGGTACGGCGACGGCGGGCTGTCACCCACGCCTTGGTCGCCCCGTCCCGTTGTTCGGCAGCGGCGAGGAGGTGGTCGCCCCCGGAGGTGTCGGGATCCGCTGTCAGCGGGCGAGGGGCGCGCCGACCGCGAGACGCCCACGGCGCGACGCAGGACGCGGCGAGGAAACGAACGGCTCGGTGTCAGGCGACCGGCGGATCGGTGTACTGCTGGCCGGCGCGTGAGACGTGCTCGGTCCAAGCCGTTCCGTCCCAGTACCGCAGCTCGTAGCGTCCCGACGGATCGGCATACCACCCGGCGGGCACGGTGGACGCCGCCTCGGCCGTGGCCGTACCGGTCGACGCTGCGGCGGCGGCTTCTGCGGCTGCTGCCTCGGCTGCGGCGGCTTCGGCTGCTGCTGCCTCTGCGGCTGCTGCCTCGGCTGCTGCTGCCTCGGCGGCTGCTGCCTCGGCGGCTGCTGCCTCGGCTGCGGCGGCTGCCTGTGCGTCGGCTTCCGGCGCGACCGCCCAGCCGGCAGGTTCGGCCTCCGGTGTTGCCGCCGGCTCGGGGATGGTCGGCGTGAACGCAGGTGTCGCTTCGGCGGCGACCGCCGCGTCCGCAGCGGCGACCTCGGCGGCCAGGGCAGCGACCGCGGCATCTCCGCCCTCGTCCCCGGCGGCGAACTCGGCGACGGCCTCGTCTGCCACCTCAGCGGCGACCTCGTCTGCCACTTCGTCTGCCACGTCGGCGGCGACCGCATCGGCGGCGAACTCGGCGGCGACCGCGCCTGCCACCGCCTCCTCGGCGACCTCGTCCGCTACTTCGTCTGCGACCTCGTCTGCCACCTCGTCTGCCACCTCGGCGGCGACCGCGTCGGCGGCGACCGCGTCCCGAGAGAGGTAGGCAACGATGTTGGTGCCGGCCGCGACGATCGACACCACCTCCCACCCTTCGGCCGCTCTGGCGTCGAGAAGCGAGACGAGTGCCTCGGGGTCGTACGACGAGGCGGAGACCATTCCGAACTGCTGCATGGGACGCAACGTTAGACCACCGTGTGCGCCGTGTCTGTCACCCGTTGGTGTCCGGCGGCACGATTCCCTCGGTGAGCGCGTCGAGATCGGCCCCGGCGGGCGGACCGTCGTAGATCAGCTGCCCTGCGGCGAGGGCGATCACACGGTCGCCGTCGCGCGCCGTCGACAGTTCGTGGGTGGCGACGAGCATCGCCGCACCATCCTCGTGCGCATCCCGCAGCAGTTGGAGCAGCGCCGCTCGGCCGACCTGATCCAGCCCGACGAACGGCTCGTCGACGAGGAGCAGCTCGAACGGGCGGACGAACGCCAACGCGATCGCCGACTTCTGCTGGAGGCCACGGCTGAACGTCGACGGCAGGTCGTCGGCGCGGGGAGGAGCCCGAGTGCGTCGAGCAGGTCGACCGCTCGCTGCTCCCACTCGTCGGTCGAGTGCAGGCGGGCGGTGAACTCGAGGTGCTCCCACACCGACAGGTCGTCATAGAACACCGGCTGGTCGGGAAGGTAGGCGACCGCCGCCCGGGCGCCGATCGACCCGACGGCGTGGCCCATCACGCTTGCCGACCCCTCGGACGGTTCGAGCGTCCCGGCGAGCAGCTTGATCATCGTCGTCTTGCCGCTCCCGTTGTGCCCGACCAGCGTGATCCGCTCGCCGAGCGCCACCGCGAGATCGAGCGGATCGAGCGCGTGGTGGTCGAGGTACTGCTTTCCGAGACCGGTCGCCTCGACCGCCAGGGTGGTCGCCGCCTGCGGTGTCATCTCGCGGCCGCCTGTCCTTCGGCGATGAACGCTCTGACCTTCGCTCCCCACGCATCGCGCCGTTGGATCCACAGCACGACCATCGTGACGAACAGCGTGACCCCGATGGCGCTACGGACGACCGTGCCCGGAGTCGCCGACACGCGCATGGCGAAGACCGGCAACGTGCCGGCGGCGCTCAGGGCGATCGGCAGCGCAGCGCTGAAGACGGTGCTGGCCCCGGCGAACTCGGGCGGGACGAACGGGCTGTCGCTGCCGCGCGGCCCGCCGAGCAACGTCGTGCTCTGGGCGCCGATCGGTGCGGGAGCGTCGCGGACGGCGGCGACGATCGGCCCGGCCGCCCCAGCGAACGCGACCGGCACGGCCAGCGCCACCGCCGCCGCCGCATGGCCAGGGTCGAACAGCGCGGCGCCGACGACGCCGAACATGGCAACGATCGCCAGCAGCACCGCCGGCGCCATCAGGTGACGGCTGAACAACCAACCGCGCTCGACCGGGAGCCGCTCGGTCAGGTTCGGTCGGTCGACCTCCTGGGCGAGCGGCTCGATCACCTCGAGGCCCACGAGGAACAGGGTGGCCAGCAGTCCGAGACCGAACAGGGGGGACGAGGACACGGTCAGCGAAGCGAACGCTCCAGCTGCGACGGCGAGCGTCGCGATGCGAGCGAGCCGCGGCAGCGGCAGGCGGCGCAGCGAGGCGACGCCTCGCCGCCACACCGCCCGCCCCGAGGGACCGGTCGCGGTGCTGGTCGCGCTCGCCGCCGGGCGACCAGGCGTGATGGGCAGCGGGCGCGTCGGCCGGTGCCGCTCACCCCACGGGGTCGACCGCAGCGCCTCGGCCCGCAGTTGGCGTCGCAGCAGGACCACGGTGCGCAGATCCTGGGCGGTCGCCGCGAAGCGCAGTTGCGAGACGAGCTGGCCCCGGCGCACGAGTGGCTCGATTCGCAGCCGGCCGCCGAGCGCGAAGGCGGCGGCGACCATCAGGAGGGTGAGCACGATCGGCACGATGTCGATCCCGCGTTGGCGCACCCCCCACAGGGCGAGGCTGCCGTCGAGGTTGGCGGGTCCGATTCGGGCCACTCCGCTGGCCGAGCCCGACCAGGTCGCCCACGCCGCCGCCGACTGCCAGGCGATCCCCGCGATCCCCACCAGCGATGCCAGCCAACGGGGTACGCGCAGCGTGTGGGCGATCACTGCCGACGTGACGAACAGGGCGCCGACCACGGCGCCGAACAGGGCGCCGGCCCCCGCCCATCCGCCGCGCGGCTCGTCGAACTCCCTCGCGATGAGCTGGGCGAGGACGCCGCCGACCACGGCAGCCCCGAACGCGATCGTCCTCAGCCGCTGGCTGATCGGGCGGGCCATCACCATGCGCCGGTCGATCGGCGCGAGCAGCACGTGGCGCACGTCGGCGCTCTCGATCGCCACCGGCCCGCCGTCGGCGCCGCTGCGCAGGCCGAGGGCGAACGACGTGGCGACGACGATCCCGAGGATCGACGGTCCGCGCACGACCCAGGACTCGGTCGTGACGTCCTCGCCGAGCAGGCCCTGGACCGCGTCGGAGACGACGACGACGGCGATCAGTCCGGCGAACCCCACCAAGTAGACGCGGTAGGCGACGTCGAACCACTCGACCTCGCCCAGCCGCCGTCGCTGACGGGTACGGCGGAGGTCGCGCAGTGTGGTCCGGTCGCGTGACGGCATGGTCCGGCGCACGCTAACGCGCCGGTTCACCGGCGCGTCAGCCTGCTGTTGTCCGGCGGCAAAGGGTCGCAGGTCCCACGCCGAAGCGGAACGACACGTCCATACTGGTGGGCGTGTCGACCGAGACCGCCCAGGTCTTCTTCTCCCTGCTCGCACTCGCCGCCGCGGCCGGAACGGTCGGGTTGGTCGTGCTCCGTCTCGTCGCCGCCGGCGGGAACGAGGGCGCGGCCCGTCTCGGTGCTGCGATCGGCGAGGCCGGCGTCTGGCTCGCCTTCCTCGTCGCGCTGACGGCGACGATGGGAAGCCTCTACTTCTCCGAGGTCGCCGACTTCATCCCATGCCGGCTGTGCTGGTTCCAGCGGATCGCGATGTACCCGCTGACCCCGATCCTTCTGGTCGGGGCGATCCGCCACGACCGCAACGTGCGCTGGTACGCCGGGCCGATCGCCGCGATCGGTGCGGTGATCTCCGGCTACCACTACCTGATCGAGTGGCGGCCGGAGCTCGACACCGGGACCTGCGAGCTCTCCGGTCCGTCGTGCACCGCGTTCTGGTTCCGCGAGTTCGGGTTCATCACGTTGGCCTTCATGGCGCTTGTCGGTTTTCTCACGATCCTCGCGCTGCTCTTCGTCCGATTCCCGGCCAGACTGGACGGCGACGGCGCATCGCCCCCCACCGCGCCGGCGAAGCAGGAGGTTGCACTGTGAACCCGAGGAATCGGACCTTGATGATCGTGTTCGGGGCGATCGGCGTCGTGCTGATCGCCGCCGCTGCGGCGTTCTTCCTCAGTGGCGGTGACGACAACTCCGACTCGGCGAGCGGATCGTCGTCGTCTCAGTCCGGCGACGGGTCGACCTCCGCAGTCGCCGTCCAGGAGACGGCCGCGATCGAGATCAGCGGCACGGTGCTGCCGACGCTCGTCGACCCGAGCGACGACCCGGCGGTCGGTCTGGCCATGCCGGTCATCGCCGGGGAGAGCTTCGACGGCTCGCCGATCACGATCGGCGGCACGACCGAGGGTCCGACGATGTACGTGTTCCTCGCCCACTGGTGCCCGCACTGCAACGACGAGATCCCCGAGCTGCTGGCCCTCCAGAACGGAGGGGACATCCCCGAAGGCCTCGATGTCGTCGGCGTCAGCACCGCGGTGTTCTCGGATCGCCCCAACTACCCGCCGTCGGAGTGGGTCGTCGACAAGGGGTGGCAGTGGCCGGTCATGGCCGACGACGACGCGTCGACGGCGTTCATCACCGCGGGAGGGAGCGGCTTCCCCTACACCGTGCTGGTCGGCGCCGACGGCAACGTGATCGCCCGCGAGGCCGGCAATCGCCCCGCCGACGTGATCAAGGCCTGGCTCGACGCAAGCCTCGCCGGCGCATCCTCCTGACCGTGCCCGGCCCCACCCACTTCTGACAGCGGATCGTCGCGCCTGGCGCGCGGCGGCCGCGATCGTCGGGTGAGGGTGGGAGCTGGTCGAGGGGATCGCGTCGCGACGGGAAGGGTCGCCTTACGCTGGCGGTGATGTCGACGCGTGTCGGGTTCTTCGGGCCGTTCGGGACCTTCACCGAGCAGGCCCTGCGCACCCTGACCGACTTCGCCGACGCCGAGCACGTTCCGTTCCGCACGGTGCCGGACGTGCTCGATGCGGTCGACAGCGGCGCGGTCGGGTTCGGCTTCGTTCCGATCGAGAACTCGATCGAGGGCATGGTCAACTTCACCCAGGACGCGCTTGCGTTCGATCACGAGCTGCTCATCGTCGGCGAGGTCGTCCTCGACATCGAGCACTGCCTGCTCGCCCGTGCGGGCACCGCCCTGGCCGACGTGCGCGAGGTGCTGTCGATCCCGGTGGCGACCGCCCAGTGCCATCGGTACCTGCGTGAGCACCTCCCCGACGCCGAGATCCGCGCCGCCAACAGCACGGCCGAGGCCGCACGGCTCGTCGCCGCCGATGACGGTCCCGGCCGGGCTGCGCTGGCACCGCGCGTCGCTGCGGACATCTACGGGCTGGCCGTGCTCGCCGCCGATGTCGCCGACCACGACGACAACCAGACCCGCTTCGTCCTGGTCGCCCGCGAGGGGGTTCCGGCGCCGACCGGCCACGACAAGACGGCGCTCGTCGTGTACCAGCGGGCCGACGAGCCGGGCAGCCTGATCTCGATCCTCCAGGAGTTCGCCGCCCGGCGGATCAACCTCTCCAACCTCTTCAGCCGGCCGACCAAGGCCGGCGGGCTCGGCGACTACTGCTTCATCGTGTATGCCGAAGGCCACGTCGGCGACGAGTTGCTCGCCGACACGATGCGCGCCCTCCACGCCAAGCAGGGTGGCGTGAAGTTCATGGGGTCGTACCCGGCGGCCGGTGCGCACGCGGTGTCGGCCCGAGAGCACGCCGACGCCAGGTGGCGGCAGGCCGACGACTGGGTGGCCGGTATCCGCAGGCAGATCGGTACCTGACCGACCGGCGCCGGTCGACGGTTCGGTACAGTCGGCGAGATGACCGACAGCTCCGCCGCCGACCGTGCGCCCGTCTCGGTCGTGACCGGCGCCAACTCCGGGATCGGCCGGGCGACCGCGATCCATCTGGCCGCCCAGGGCCACCGCGTGGTCGGGTCCGTTCGGGCGAGGGCCAAGGCGGACAAGCTCCTGGCGATGGCGTCCGACGCCGGCGTCGAGGTCGAGCTGGTCGAGCTCGACGTCGCCGACGACCGGTCGGTGCGCGAGGGGTTCGACGAGATCCGTCATCTGATCGGTCCGGTCGATCACCTGGTCAACTGCGCAGGGATCGGCGGCAACGCGGTCACCGAAGAGTGCCCGCCGGCGCTCTACCTCGACGTGATGAACGTCAACCTCTGCGGCACCGTGCGCTGTATCCAGGCCGTGCTCCCCCAGATGCGCGAGCGGGGTTCGGGCACGATCGTCAACATCACGTCGGTCGCGGGTCGCCTCGCCGCGCTCGCCCAGTCGCCGTACGTCGCCTCGAAGTGGGCGCTCGAGGGGGTCAGCGAGGGGCTGGCCCAGGAGCTCGCGCCGTTCGGGATTCGGGTTGCGATCGTCGAGCCGGGCGTGACGAAGTCGGCGATCTTCGCCAAGAACGTCGACGCCCCGAACTCGACGGGCGCCTACGCTCGCCACTACGCGCGCATGTTCCAGTTCTATGCCGCGGGGATGGCCGCGGCGACCGATCCGTTCGAGGTCGGGCGTGTCGTCCACCACGCGATCACCACCGACGAGCCGCAGCTGCGGTACCCGGTGAGCTGGGGCGGACCCGAGCTCTGCGCAGCGCACGACCGAGTCGCCGACGTCGACTGGATCGGGTTGGGAGCGATCGCCGACGACCAGGAGTACGCGGAGCGGTTCCGCGAGATCTTCGGCGTCGACATCCGCACCGAATGACCGTCGACGCCCCGACCGTGCGGGTACTCACGGTCTGCAGTCACAACCGGACGAGGTCGGTGATGATCGCGGCGATGCTCCAGCCGATGCTCGACCAGCGAGTGGGTGAGGGCGGTGCGATCGTCGAGTCGGCGGGGTTCGGCCGGCCCGGCCTGCCGGCGATTCCCGACGCGGTGGCGGCGATGGCGGCGCGCGGGCTCGACGTGTCCGCCCACCGAAGCCGGCCGGTCACCGACGCGCTGCTCGCGGACTCCGACCTGGTTCTCACCGCCGAGCGCGACCACGTGGTGCAGATCGCGATGATGTCGTACGCGGCGTTCCCGTCGACGATGACCCTGCCCGAGTTCCTCGCCCGTGCCGACGGCCACCCGCCCCTGGCCGGCGAGGACCTTGGCCGGTGGATCGCCCAGCTGACCGAGGACCGGACCGCCTCCGCCTACCTCGGCGAACACATCGCGGAGATCGTCGATCCGACCGGGACCCCCCGCCGCGCCTTCGCCGCCGCCGTCGAACGCCTGGAACGGGACTGCGCCCGGGTCGCCGAGTTGATCGCCGTCTGCCGGCCCCGGTGACGATCGCGTCGGAAAACGCCGAACGCCGCCGACCCGGTCAGGTCGGCGGCGTCCGGTGGAGTACTTCGATCAGACGGCGCGGACGTTCCGGGCTTCGTCGCCCTTGCGGCCCGGACCAACGTCGAATTCGACGTTCTGGCCCTCGTCGAGCGACTTGTAGCCCTCTCCTGCGATGTTGGAGTGGTGGACGAACACGTCCTCCCCGCCCTCGCGTGAGATGAAGCCGAAGCCCTTCTCGCTGTTGAAAAATTTGACAGTGCCTTGCATCGGTTCGCTTTCGCTTCGACGCGCCATCGTGACGCGCGTGACTGCACCCTACGGTGGTCTTCGGGGCGATCCTCCGGGAGCCGGCGCGTACACCGTCGGATCGGACACCCCCGAGGCGCGGGGTCCACACCGACGTGTGCGCACTCGACCGGATCCTGCGCAGTGCGGTCGGCGCTTCGCGGTGGCCGTTCGCACGGCGGGTTACCCTCGGACCGATGGTCGATCGCATCGACGGCGGATGTGCCGGGATGTCGGTGTGAGGGCGGTCGTCTACGACCGCTACGGCTCACCCGAGATGCTGCGGGTCGAGGAGGTGCCGACGCCGTCGCCAGACGCCGGCCAGGTGCTGGTCAGGGTCGCTTCGACCTCGGTCAACCTGACCGACTGGGAGTGCCTGCGCGGCACCCCGTTGTACGCGCGGATCGGCGGGCTTCGCTCCCCGGCTCGCCACACCCTCGGGTCGGACATCGCGGGGTGTGTCGCAGCCGTCGGCCGTGGCGTCACCCGGTTCCGGCCCGGCGACGAGGTGTACGGCGACAACCTCGGGCTGAAGGGTGGGTTCGCCGAGTACGCGGTGGCCCCCGAGTCGGCGCTCGCCCACAAGCCGGAGCCGCTCACGTTCGGCGCGGCGTCGACGATCCCGCAGGCGGGAGCGATCGCCCTGCAGGGAACCGCCGGCGTCGGGTCGGGGCAGCGCTTGTTGATCAACGGGGCGGGCGGTGGCTCCGGCTCGTTCGCGATCCAACTCGCCAAGCGTGCCGGCGCCCACGTGACCGGCGTCGACAACGCCGGCAAGCTCGATTTCATGCGGTCGGTGGGGGCCGACGCGGTGGTCGACTACCGCGAGACGGACTTCACCCGTGGTGCCGAGCCGTTCGACCTCGTCCTCGATCTCGTCGCGCGTCGATCGGTGTTCGCCTACCGCCGGGCGCTGGCCCGAGGCGGCCGCTACCGCTGTGTCGGCGGGTCGGTTCCGACGATGCTCCGGGTCCTCACCGTCGGTTCGCTCGCAGGCCGGCTCACCGGCCGCCGCTTGGGGGTGCTGGCGGTTCGCCAGGGGCCGTCGTCCTTCGAGCCGCTGGCCGATCTCTGCGTCGCAGGTCACGTCGAGGTGCACGTCGATCGCACCTTCCGGCTCGACGAGGTACCCGACGCGTTGCGCTACGTGGGCGAGGGGCGCGCGCTCGGCAAGGTCGTGATCGAGGTCGGCGTCCGTTGCGAGTAGACAGCGCCGCCCTGGTTCCGGTCGCCGTCCTGACCGTCGGGGTCGCGCTCGCTGCGTTCGTCCCGCTCGTCGCTGCCGCTCCGCCGGTCGACCAGGGCGCCTCGGCGGCGGCGACCGCCCGGCGCGGCACGATGACGCAGGTCTGGCACCCGGCGTTCCCCGGTCCGCACGAGGTACAGGTCGGCGAATCGGTCGGCGGGCGACCGATCGTGGCGGTCAACCGTCGAGGCTCGTTGGCGGCGCATCGCACCGTCGTCGCGGTCGGCGTGATCCACGGGGACGAACGACACGGGCGCCTCGTGACCGACCGGTTGATGACCGTGCCGCTCCCCGCCGACCTCGACCTCTGGATCGTGCCGACGGTCAATCCCGACGGAGAGGCGCGCGGCGAACGGAAGAACGGGCGCGGCGTCGACCTCAACCGCAACTGGCCGGCGAACTGGGAGACCGGCACGTACTTCAGCTCGGGGAGGTACGACTCCGGCCCCTCACCCGCGTCCGAGCCCGAGACACGAGCGATGATGGAGTTCCTCGGGTCGGTCGAGCCCGACGTCACGATCTGGTACCACTCGCCCTGGAATCGGGTGGACTGCGACGAGCTGAGAGTCGGGCCGACCTGCGCGGACTACGCCGGCGCGGTCGGCGCCCGGTCGGCGTTCTCGCCCCGGCCCGGCACCGCGACCGACTGGGTGATGACGTCCGGCCTCGGGGTGTCGTTCGTGTACGAGTTCGCCCGATCCGCCCCGCCAACCGGGGCCGTCGCGCGGCACGTGGGCGCCGTCCTGGCGCTCGCGCCCGGATCACCAACGGCCTTCACGGCGACCGCGCACCTCACGACCGCGTGATCGCGAAGGCACCTGCGCGGCCGAGGGCCTGAGGCGACCGATGTCTTCTGGTCCTTCGTCTCTCGCCTACTGCTCGCCCGCGGGGTCGACGTCAATGCGCAGAACGTCGCCGAGGGTGGCGATACCCCCCTACACATTGCCGCCTTCACCGGCGATGTGGAGATGGCCGAACTGCTGCTCGCCCCCGGGGCACCGACTCGAACTTCGTCGCCGGCGGGGGGCGGCCGATCGACTACGCCGTCTACGTCGGGAACGCCCACGTCGCCGACCTGCTGGTCTCGGCCGGTGCCGACGACCCGCGCAAGACCGGCACCGACTGGAGCGACCGAGCGGCGCGGCATGCGGTACCTGTCCGACTCGGCGTACTTCCTGTACCTCGCCCACCTCCCGTTGGTGATCCTCGCCCAGACCTCCATCCGTCACAGGGACGCCCCACGAGCAGCGACGCTGACGACCGGTCGTCCGGCAAGGTGCCGGTTCGAGGTGTCGACGTCGGTGAGTCCGGCCGCCCGAAGTAGGTCGCCCATCGTCGCCGCGTCGACCATCGTGAAGCCGTGGTGCTCGTCGTCGTGATCGCCGCCGAACCGCTCGTGGTCGGGGTGCGACGGATCGCTGAAGTCCTCGTCGACAAGCGAGAGCCGGCCGTCCGGTCGCAGCACGCGGGCGATCTCGGCCGCACCGCGCTCGAGGTCGACCCAGTGGTGCATCGTGTTCACCGCCCAGATCGCGTCGATGCTCCGGTCGTCGGCCGGGATCCGCTCCGCCGCACCGTCGGCGACCTCGATGTTGGCGCGGCGTCGGCTGAGCGTGCAGCGCGCCCTCAACACCCGACGGAGGAACGGCGTCGGCTCCACTGCGGTCACACGAGCCCCGGTCGCCGCGGCGCGGATCGCACCGGCACCCATCCCCGCACCGATGTCGACCGCACGTTCCCCCGGCTGCGGGTCGACCAGGTCGACGACGGCGTCGTTGATCTCCGATCGCCACATCTGGGGGAGCCAGCGGAGGTAGCGCAGCGCGCCGCGGACCCCTCGATCGTTGGCGTGCCCGTGGGCCCGGTGACCTCGATGCTCGTGGTGGTGTTCGGCACCGTCGCGCCCAGCCTGTTCGGACATCGGTTCAGTGTCTCAGCTTCGACGCCGGGTGACGCGGTCGGCGTCGACCGAGCGGCCTGCGGCGAGCTCGGCGGTCGGTTCCTGCGCCCCATGCCGAGGTGGCAGGATGTGTTGGTGGAAGGGGTCGACGCGAAGGACATCCTGCATCGCTACCTCCAGATGGCGCGCGATTCGCTGCTGTGGAAGCTCGACGGCCTGTCGGAGTACGACGTGCGGCGGCCACTGACGGGGACCGGCACGAACCTGCTCGGGCTGGTGAAGCACCTCGCCGTCGTCGAACTCGGCTATTTCGGTCCGACGTTCGCACGCCCGCACGGCGAGCGCTTCCCGTGGGACGAGCGCGACGAGGAGCCGAACGAGGACATGTTCGCCACGGCCGATGAGGCGCGCGACGACATCATCGCCCTGTATCAGCGTGCGAACGCGCACGCCGACGCGACCATCGGCGCGCTGTCACTCGATGACACCGGCACCGTGCCGTGGTGGCCCGACGACGTCAATCCCGTCACGCTGCACTGGATCCTCGTCCACATGATCGCAGAGACCAACCGCCACCTCGGCCATGCGGACATCGTCCGCGAGCAGATCGATGGCGAGGTCGGGCATCGGTCCGGCGTCGACAACCTGCCCGACGTCGACGCCGACTGGTGGGCTGCCTACGTCGAACGCGTCGAGGTCACGGCCCGATCAGCTTCGGCCCACCCGCCGAACGCTGCGGGCTGACGCCGGGTCCGGCGGCCAACCTGCGGTGGAGGACGCCCCCATCCCGGGCCGGCGCGTCGCTAGTCGGCTCGAGTGCCGACGAGGACGGGTCCGCCGAGCACTGGCGTAGTCTTCGTCGGTGCTGAGGACGGTTGCGCGGGCGTTTGTCGGTGACGTCGTATTGACGGAGCGTCAAGGGGCCGCGCTGGTGGCTGCGGCCGGGGTGGTCTTCAGCTTCACGGCCGTCGCGTACCGAGGGGTCGACAAGGCGACCGATTGGCAGTTCCTCGCCTATCGGGGTGCCTCGACGACGTTGGCGATGCTGGCGTTGGTGGCGCTGAGGAGAGGGTCGCGACCGGTTCGATTCCGCGGCATCACCTGGAAGACGGTGCTGGCCGGCTTCGTGCTCGCGGTCACGTCGATGCTCTACATCTTGGCGTTGTCCCGCACGTCCGCGGCGACGACGTTGTTCTTGCTCGCCGCAGCACCGGTCTTCGCTGCGGTCTTCGGCTGGGCGCTGCTTCGTGAACGTGTGCACTGGTCCACGATCGTCGCCAGCGGTGTGACGGCAGTCGGCGTCGCGATCATGGTCGGCGCCGGTCTCGACGCCGGATCGGGGATCGGCGTCGTGTTCGCCGCATCGATCCCGGTTCTCGTCGGGCTGTACAACGTGCTGTTGCGCTCGGAGATGACCGCCGATCCGGTGCTGCCGGCACTGATCGGCGGATCGTGTCTCGCTGTCGGTGCGGCGCTGGTCGCATTGGCCGACACCGGGCTGACCGTCAGTTGGCGCGATGCCGGATTGGCCTGCATCACCGGCGGCGTCGTGCTCGGGATCGGCCTGCCCATGTTCAACCTCGGGCATCGATCGGTCGCCGCGGCGCGGGTGTCACTGCTGTTGATGACCGAGATCATCCTGGCTCCACTGTGGGTTTGGGTCTGGCCTGGCGAGACGCCACGCGTCGGCACGCTCGTCGGCGGCGCGATCGTCCTCGGCGCCGTCGTTTGGCTCGTGACACAGATGTCCGACAACGACGACCTGCTGCTCGCGTGAAGACGATCACGACACGGGCATGCTCAAGCTCGCGCCCTGAGTCCCTGCGTCGAGCCCCCGGGAGGACGACGGCAGGATTCGACTCCCCGCCGACCGACCGCCCGCGCCTCCGAGGACCGTCGGGGATGGGAGACGGATGGGTTTCCGCCATCGTTCGGTAGCGGTGCTCGGCAGCAACGCGGTCCGGCGCGAGCGGGAGCGTCAGTGACCCGGGGCGGGCAAGGTGTCTCGAACCGACCACACCAAGCCGAGCTTGGCGAGGAGGCGGATGCTGGCAAAGATCGGGTCCGGCTCGTGGCGGCCGGTGCTCTGACGTGCGCTGTTCGGCGACCGGTGATGGTTGTTGTGCCACCCCTCACCGATCAGCAGCAGCGCGATCAACTTGTTGTTGCGGCTGTCCTCGGGGGTCTCGAAGTTCCGGTATCCACCGATGCGGTGGGAGAAGGAACCGGTCGACAGCGTCGTGTGCCAGAGCAGTACGGTGCTGACGCAGAATCCCAACACGAATCCCCGCGGACCGGCAGCCAACCAGAGCCCGGCCGCGAGCGCTACCACCGGCAGCATCTTCAGACGTTCGAGCCAGACGAGTTCGCGGTAGGCGACGAGGTCGGACACGATCCGGCGGTCATAGCCCTGGTGCGCCGGGTCGAACACCCATCCGCAGTGGCTGTAGAGAAAGCTCCGGTGGTGCGGCGAGTGGGGATCGAGCGGTGTGTCGGAGTGCCGATGGTGCCGACGGTGTGTGCTCGCCCACCACAACGCCCCCTTCTGCATCGACGTGGTTCCGACGAGCGCGATCGCGAACTGCATCGGTCGCGACGTCGCGAACGAGTGATGGGAGAAGTAGCGGTGAAACCCTGCCGACACCGCCCAGCTGCGAACGGTGTACGTGGCGACAAGGAGCCCGAGCGCTGCCCAGCTCGCACCGACGACCACGACACCGATGACCGCAACGGCGTGCAGCGCGACAAATCCGATCAGGTCGACCGCGCCGACGAGGCGTCCGACGAGGCTGGGCTCAGACGCCGCACGGCTGTCGGTCGCCTTGTCGCCATCGAGGCTCGTCACCGTCATGGCGCCAGTCTTGCCGAAGCGACGCCCCCACCGGGACGCCGCCGGCGGTCTGCTCGCAAGTGGCCCCACCCGGAGAGGTGGGGCCACTTGCGTTCAGGATTCGGTAATTGGGGTCACGACCCCAAACGGGTTGTCTACTCGCCGATGTCGCAGGGTCCGGCCGGGAGGCCAAAGGACTCGAGTACGCCGGCAGCTGCCTGGGGGTTGGTCCGGTGCAGGTCGAGCACGACGTTCAGCGGCAGTCCGATGACGTCGCGCGACACCTGAGCCGGGGCCCCCAAGGACCGCAGTAGCCCGAGGCCGTGCTGCATGCATTCGACGCCGACGGGCTTGCCGCCCTCACCAGCACCGGCGGGTGGGCCGCCAGCATCGACGGCGGACGCGCCGATACCGAAGGTCATCGCTGCTGCGGCCGAGGCGGCCAGGATCTTGCGCTTCATGGAGTGCTCCGTTCTGGTAGCTGATAATTCAGTACTCAATACGGCGCCGCGCGCTGACCGGATGACGCGTTCATCCAAGATCAACCATCGCCGACGGCTCCATGTCGCCGCGTCGCCGGCAACGCGTCGTGGATCTGACGGCACGAGCGAGCGGACGACATCGCCCGGCGAAAGCGGACGCCGGCGCGGCGGCGGATCGAAGACGGCGACGCCGTCGGTGCTGGGTGGGGACGATGCAGACGTGAGGTGTCCAGGAGCCGACGATCGTGCCTCGACGGGGTGACGCCGAGACGACCGACTCAGCCGAGGTTGGCATACCAACGGTCGCCCGTCCCGAGCCCCACCGAGGAGGCTCGGTGATCGGCGCCCACCGGCCGTGTGTCCGAGTCGCGAGAGGTGTGCGCTCGCGAGGCGTCGCGATCACGGGGTCGACCGACGGGCGCTCGATGTCGGTCCGTTGGCACGCTCGCCAGCGGTCACTTGCCGAGGATGGCGAACGTACCCGCCGCCGTTGCGACGAGTCGTCGGTCGTCGCCGTGGATCTGCGCCTCCAGATGCACCAGGTTCCGGCCGCGCTTGATCACGGTGGCGGTAGCGGTCAGCCGCCCGGCCGCTGCCGGCCGAATGAACCGCAGCGACACCTCGACGCTCGCGCAGAAGCCACCCGGTTCGTCGATCACACTCATCGTCGACTTGCCCATCGCGGTGTCGACCAACGCGAACAGCACCGCACCGTGGACAACACCGTTCGGGTTGAGGTGCTCGGGTCCGACGTCGATCTGGGCGTGACCGACGCCGGGTCCCGCGTCGCTCAACGTCATGCCGAGATAGCGCTTCAGCGGGAAGTCGCCGTAGCCGGCCAGCGTTGCGTCGCCTGCGTCGGCGGTTCCGCCGGCGTCTTCGCCCTCTGTCATGGATGCCGAGGCTATTCGCCGGGCGGGTACCGCTCGTCGCCGGCACCGGCGCCTGCGCGGATGACGATGCCCATCCGTACGCGCTTGGGGCTGCGTCAGCAACAAGTCGAGCGCGTCATCGGGTAGGCGTGAGGAGACGCTTCCCGCCCGAGGTCCGCACGGTGTTGTGGGATGGCCTCACCCGCTCGAGCGTGCCTGATTGAGCCGGGCGGAGTCGCTCAGTGACGGCCGGATGAGATCGCGACGAGCTCAGTAGTCGAGCCACACACAGCGCTGAGCACCGCCTCGCCGCACCCGCGCCGCGACGAGGTCTGCGGTCCGAACGCCGCGGTCGTCGATCGTGTGCGCGAAGTCACACCGCGAGCCGGATCGGCGCGACGTGGTGACCGCCTCGTCTCCTGGCATGCTGCCTGCCCGTAACACAACCGCAATATTTGGCGACGAGGACAATTCGGCGCCGAGAGGCTGATCGATCATGATTTCTTGGTTCACCGCCGCCGCCGAGGGGCTGCTGCTCCTGCCGCTGGCGTTCGTCGCTTCATGGCTGGCGCGCAACACCATCCGTACGCTCACCCGCCGCGCCGCCCGCCGCGCCCAGCGGTCCAACGGGTCCTGGAGAGTGCGACTCGACCGGTTGGGCGACGACGGCCAGGCCGACGTCAGGAAGCGGCAGCGCGCCGATGCGGTGGCCCGCATCCTGGGTCACGTCGTCACCGTCGCGATCTTCGCGCTCGGCTCACTGGTTGCGCTCGACCTGCTCGGTGTCGACCTCGTGTTCGCCATCTCGAGCGCCGGATTCATCGGATTCGCGATCGCGTTGAGCGGACAGGACCTCATCAAGGACTTCCTCGCGGGCACCCGTGTCCTGCTCGAGGACCGCTACGCGGTGGGTGACGACGTCGTCCTGCAGGTCGGAGGAAACGAGGTGCGCGGCACCGTTGATCTCATCGGAACTGCCTCGATCCGGCTCCGCACCCTTGAAGGCGCGACCTGGCACGCGGCCCACCACACGATCGAGTCCGTGACCAATCTCTCCCAGCTCCCCTCGATCAGTGACATTGCAGTGCCGCTCGGCGAGTGGGCGCAGGCCGACGAAGCGGCCGCCGCGGAGCGTCTCGCAGCGTCGTCGAATGACGTCGGCCTCACCGGCGTCGTGTTCATGCGCGACATCGAAACACATACGGTCGCCGACGAACCCGAAGCCGACACGGTGACCGTTCGGGTCAAGGCCAACCGCCCGCTCAGCTCCCCCGAGGCCGACCTGGTACGGGCGAAGCTGCTCGATCGCTAAGGCTCACCCACCGGGCGTCGTCGGTCGCCGCGAGCGTCGAGGAACCAGTTCGACCACGGCGCCAGATCCGTCGGCTTGCGCACCAAGATCCTGGCCCGATGAGACAGCGATCGATTGGATGCCGTCGCCGTCGATACGCTGGAAGACTCGCTGCTGCCCAACCTCGCCCGACGTGGCCTCGACGAGCCCTTCGAGCCCATCGAACCGCCGAGGTAGCGGTGGTTCGGCAGCACGAATCGCATCTCGACGACGAGGGTGCCGGGAGTCGGCTGCTGATCGTGGAGCGTGCTCGACAACCAACGCCGATGTCGGACGGTTCCTGCTGACGAATTCCCCGATTGAGGTGATCTCACGTGCCCCACCGCATTCTTGACCGACTGCTCGCTCCCCACCCGTTCGACCCGTCGTTCGGTACCGAAACCATCGGGTCTCGGCACCTCTCCCGCAGCAGCCATCGAGGCCGCGGGGCTCGGCGGGCAGATCGAGCACGCGCCCGCGCCCGACGGCGATGACACGCTCGGATACGCGCGTCCGACAGCCACGCCGAGCGGAAGGAAGGCGTAGCCCGCGCCATCGAGTAGGCGTTGGGTGACACTCGGCTTCGGCATTCGGGGACGCGCACTATGGGATGGTCCCTAGCGCTCACACGTGCCGTGCTGGGCGGCAGACGTGGAGTTCAGTCGCCGTTGATATGGGTGGTTTGGCGACGCGGTCCGGTGTTGGTGGCAAGATCAGCGGAGTGAACTTTGATGACTTCGAGCTCGAGTCGCAGCGGCTGCGTTTGCGGCCCTGGCGTTGGTCCGATGGCGACGATTTCGCTCGGATGAATGCCGGCGCCGCGGTGATGGCGGATCTCGGCGGCCCGTTGTCACGTACGGTCAACCGCCACCCTTCACCTGAAGCCGATTCCCAGCCATCGGCAAGAGGAGACGAGCGTTCTCGCGCACCTTCCGATCAAGAGCGGTGATGGTGGGACTCGTCGACCGGCATTCTGGGCGGTGTGGCCTGCGATCGCCCGGCTATGGCGTCGGCGCTCGGACGGCGAGGAGAAGCTGTGTGAACTGCGAGCCGACCGCTGTGGGCTGGGTTCCGTCGGGATCGATCGCGATGCTGACAGCGACGCCGTTGACGAGTGAAACGATGAGTTGCGCCATCGAGTCTGCTTGCACCCAGTCGGGCAACAGTCCGTGCTGTTGTTGAGCGACGATTTCCGCAGCGAGAACCGATGAGAGTTCGCGGTGCAGTGATCGCACCTCGGTGGCGATTGCCTCGTTGGTTGCGGCCGCAGCAAGGGAGTGGATGTACGGACCGAGGAGACTCGCATGTTCGTCGAGGATGCGGTAGAGCTGCTGGACGGCACCCAACAGTTTGGTGATGCCGTCTCGGCCGTCGTCTGCGAACTCAGCAACGACCGGCTGGATCAGACGGCGAGCGGCGGTGACCATTGCTTCGTCGACAAGGTCGCGCTTTGAACCGAAGTAGTAGGTGATCGACGCGAGATTTTGGCCCGCTGCGTCTGCGATGGCCCGCGATGTCGCCGCCTCGGGCCCTGCAGTGTCGAGCAGGCGGATTGTTGCGTCGAGCAACCGGGCTCGGACGCCGGAACCCTCGACCGTCCCTTTCGCGCGACGCTGTTCTTGACCTGAAGTCATACATACGTATGATAGAGCCATGGGAGCCCGTCGGGTCGACATCGTTGCTTCTGTCGCCGTCGTTCTCGGCGGCGTTGCCCTCGCGTTCATTCACTACTACGGAGGATCACCCGGTTCCCCAGAGGGACGGTTTGCAGCTGCCGGTTTCGCTTCACCGTTCATCGGTGTGGGTCTGCTTGCCCTGGTCGGATCGTTCCGCGGCCGGCGAGCTCTCATGCTGGCCGCCGGCGTGGCGCTGATTCCGATGAGCATTCTGTCGTTTGTGCTGTTGCCGCTGCTCATCCCGGCCGTGTTGCTGATCGTTCACTCGACACCGGCCCGGCTCGACCCACGAGATCTTGCGATGCCAATGGTCTTCGCCTTTGTTCTCGTGGGGGCGCTGGCCATCCTCGTGTTTCACCAAGACCCCGTGACATGGACATCATCCGAAGGCGGAGGCGGCTCGAGCGACATCATCACCACGCTCGAAGCCGCAATCGCAGTCTCGGCAACGGCTGCGGTCGTCCTGATCGCCGCCTTCCGACCAGTGCCGCAGCGCCACCTCTAGGCGACGTCGACTATGGATTCACGTCCTCCCCAGGTCATGCGCATTGCGATCACCGGTGCGAGCGGACTGGTTGGATCTGCCCTCCAGAGGCGGTTGCGGACGGATGGCCACGAGGTGATCCCCGTGGTCCGTCATACACCCGCGGACGATGAGATCGGCTGGTCGATCGAGGAGCAGCGCATCGACGACGGTGCGTTCGACGGCATCGACGCAGTGATCCATCTCGCCGGTGCCGGCATCGGCAGCTGGCGATGGACCGACAAGTACAAGCGCAAGATTCTCAGCAGTCGTACGATCGGTACCGGGCTCGTTGCACAGGCGATCGCCGAGGCCAAGAACCCGCCCGAGGTCTTGGTGTCAGGCTCAGCCGTCGGCTTCTACGGGGCCAGCCTGGATGACACGTTCACCGAGAACGACACCGCGGGGACCGGATTCCTCAGCGAAGTCTGCCAAGCGTGGGAATCAGCAGCAACAGCGGCCGAAGCGCATGCGACTCGCGTCGCGGTGATCCGCACCGGGATTGTCCTGTCCGACCAAGGCGGCGTTCTCAAGAAGCTGACGCCGGTCTACAGGTTCCGCCTCGGCGGCAATGTGGGAAGCGGCGACCAGTGGGTCAGCTGGATCCACATCGACGACGAAGTCGGAGCAATCGTGCACCTGCTCATGAGCCAGGTTTCGGGTCCCGTCAACCTGACAGCACCGAACCCGGTGACCTACAGCGAACTCAACACAACAATCGGTGATGTGATGAAGCGACCCAGCTCACTGCCAATCCCCAATCTCGGGCCGAAACTGTTGCTCGGCGCCGAACTCGCCGACAGCTTGCTCTTCACCGGCCAGCGGGTGCTGCCAGCAGCGCTGCAAGCCGACGGCTACGAGTTCGCCCACCCAACGCTGGAGGGCGCACTACGCGACATCCTCGTCGAGTAACCCTGCGTTCACTCAGCCGTTGACCTGACGTCCCGGGTCCGCGGTCAGCGACTTTCGGCGAGTCGGCTGAGACGATCGATCGATGCAGCCAACCTCTCGCTCGTCGTCCACCGAGCACGTTCAAGTCGCTCCTCATCGTGCAGGTCTGACCAGTCGTACGTATGGGTCACCATCACGTCACCCGAGCCGACGTCGTCGATCTGCCAACGCCAGACATGACCGATCGGCAAACCGCCCGGCTCGGCGGGCATCCAAGCAATGCAGTGGCCCTCCTCGAACTCGACAACGTGATTCTCCCGAACCGAACCCGCAGTCAGTGTCACGACAAACACGTCGCCCACACCCGTCACACGCTGACCGGCCGACGCACCTGCAAGGTTCTCATTCCCGTCCCATCTGGCGTGCTGCGAGGGTTCAGCAACGAGTTCGAAAACCACATCGCGATCAGCGTTCATACGTCGGCTGGCCGACACGACCCGTTGAGCCTCGAACGCCATCGCCTCAGCATCGCAGAGCCGACCAGAACATGCCGGGCCGGTGGCCCGACCGACATCGCACAGCCGGCAGCGGTGAGAGCCTCCACCGTTGCCGCCGGTCCCGCACGATCTGATCGGCTTCCGTCGATCCGATGTGCCGTACTCGGATGGGTACTCACGTCGGTCGATACCGCACGCCTCACGGGCTGTGGATCCGGGAGCACCAGATGCTTCCCGCTCGGACGGGCAGGTACGGCCTCGGAGGTCGCGTCTGCCATTGCGTACCTCTTGTCTGCGAGATCGAACTTCACCACCGGCACAGTGTTCGACGTCACGGGCGGGCTCCGCTCGCAATGACCGACTCCTCGCGACGGTCCGACCTTCGCCGGTGCTCAATCGCTGTGGATGAGGTGGGAAACGAGTTCGGTTGCGCGGCGGCGGATGTGTTCCTCGACTGCTGATCCGGCGTTCGTGAGGATGGCTCGGCGGGCTGCCGCTGCGGGGATGTCGATGGTGGCCAGGGTCATGTCGATCGGGTCGACGTGGTGAAGTTCTGCGGTGCTGACGATTTGCTGGGCGAGTTGGTTGTTGGTTTCCTCGATGGCGGCGATGACTTCGGGTGGCCAGTCGCCGGCGGTGAAGTCCTCGGTCCGGAATTGCATCAGAAGATCCGCTTCGAGGGGATGGCTCGCAACCCAGTCGAAGGTGTGATCGACAATCCGCAGCGGGAGGTCCTCCGGCTGCGTTGTCTGGAGGGCGTTGTTCAGCGAGGCCGCGTAGCGACGTGCAGTTCTGGTCCACAGAGCGCCGATGAGGTGCTTCTTCGACGGGAACCGGTGGTACAGCGATCCGCTTGGTGCGCCGAGCGCCCGCGCGATCGAGGCAACGGATGCGCGGTCGAATCCCGCGGAGGCGATCTCTGCTGCTGCTGCGTCGAGGATTGCATCCTCGGTGTACTTCGTTGCGGCAACCATCAAGCAGAGACTACTCTCTAGTTAAGTAGCGAGATATCTCTAGATGGAGACACATGAGCAGCCCGAATCAATCTGACGTCGAAGCCCTGTACCGGGAGGGTGCTGCAGCGATCGAGGCGATCACCTCATCGTTCAACACCGAGGACTGGCTTGCTCCAGCGTGTGGTGAGTGGGCTGCGGCCGACACCGTTCGACACCTGGTCGGTGTGACCGACTGGTATCACGAGTGGCTCGATCGAGCGCTCAACGGTGACGCGACCCCGCCGTTCCATGAGCACGAGTTCGACGAACGAAACGCCGCCACCGTGGCGGCGCTCCAAGAACTCGACGGTCCAACAGCAACGGCCCGATTCGGCGAGCGTGCCGCAACGTACCTCGATCGAGCATCCGAAGCGTGGGATGTTGCCTACGGCTTCCCGGCCGGGACCATCACCGTTGGACTCCATGTCGGAATCGCCGCGACCGAATGGCACCTGCACGCGTGGGACCTCACCGCTGGCCGAGCTGAACGGCATCACCCCACGGCTCCGACGGACCTCTTCAAGGCCGCTGGCGCAGCGATGGCCGAAGCGAAAGGAGGACTCCGCGGGCGGCTGCTCGGTCTCGCCGTGCCGCTGGCATCCAAGCGATCACCATGGCAAACGATCGTCAAACAATCCGGGCGAGTCCTGACCCGAGCGATATCGACAGCAGCCGGGCAATCCGCCCAGCGAAAGAACCGGCAGTGGAGATCGAATCCACGAGGTCACTCATCGAGTGCACAATCTGGAGCGGGTAGCCGAGCAAATACGTGCCGTGACGGGCGGTCTGATGAAGCGCGAGAGCCTGTCGATCTGGGTGCCGGTCAGGCGTGCACAGACCGGCATGGGGCTGCGAAGGTACCGTCGTTGCGGTGACGGATCGGATGGCAGTGCATGCTGCGTTGTCGACGCGATGCGGTTCGATGTCCGACGCTCAGTTGCTTGCGATGATCGCTGACGGCGAACCTCGCGTCGGGTGGGGTGTCTCACGGACGGTTGAGATCGCCGGCCATTCAGTGTTCGTGAAGACACTGCCCCTCACCGCTGTCGAGGTCGAGGAGTTCCCGTCGACGGCGAATCTGTTTGACTTGCCGGCGACCTACCAATATGGCGTCGGCTCGGCGGGGTTCGGAGCGGGCCGCGAGCTCGCCGCCCACCAGACCACCACCCGATGGGTGCTTGACAGCCACATCGAGAACTTCCCGCTCCTGTATCACCATCGGCTGGTTCCGCTGGCCGGCCAGACACGCCAACGCGACCGCGCCCAGCTTGACCGCTATGCGAGCTACTGGGACAACAACACGGCGATCCGCCGGTTCATCGAAGAGCGACAGGCATCTGATCATGCGATCGTGTTGCTGATCGAACACGTTCCGCACGTGCTGATGAACTGGCTTCCCGACCACCAAGACGCGATCGGTTCGGTGATCAACCAGGCCCTGCACGTCACCGACTTCTTGCGCGACCGCAACGTCGGCCACTTCGATGCGAACCCATCGAACATCGTGACCGATGGCGAGCGCATCCTCTTCGCCGATTTCGGCCTCTTCCTCGACGACGCGTTCGAGCTGAGCGACGTCGAGCGAGCGTTCCTTGGCAGCCATCGCTACTTCGACATCGCCGAGTTTGTCGCGTCGCTCGAATGGCCTGTGCCGGGCCGCGAGTTCGAGCCAGGACCGGTGTACCGAAGCGCACTCGACCCGTTCCGGGGGATGATCGACGAGATCACCGCAGTGTTCGAACGGCTGAGAATCGGACCGAAGGCCAAAGCCGGCTACAACGACGAGCGGGTCGCCGAACTGCTCGCCGACGGCCGCCGCTGACCGACGAGACCCACGCCCACACCAGGTGCGTTTCCGCGCACGTGGCCGCGCGCAACCGTGCCGAACCCGGACGGGTTGTTCGGCCCGACGGCCGGAGCGATATGCGTGGCCAGCGACGGGCACCCAGCACCGAATCCTTCCTCCGGTCGCGACATCGAGGCCAATGTCGCTTCGCAGCTCGGGCTCGTGGGGTGCGCAGGATCGAGTGGTCTGACCGGTTGTCGCTCGTGGACATCCTGCCGTTGTCCTCTTTCCAATCGGGCTTCGAGTTCGTCAAGCCGGTGCTCGCAGCCTCATGGGAGGGAGAAGAATCATGAAGAAGGTTGTACTGGCACTTGCGGCGTTCGGGCTCGCGCTGAAGCGCGTTGGGTGCTCCGTCGGCTTCGGCCGAACCGACGCCGGTCACGATCACGGTCGTCGGCCCGTTCATCGCGGATGCGCCCGACGTTGCGCTCCTCGAAACGGAGCTCGCAGCGTTCACGACGGACCATCGCGTCGAGGTGGTCTACGAGCCGTATGGCAGC
This sequence comes from Ilumatobacteraceae bacterium, assembly GCA_963825565.1. Taxonomy (GTDB): domain Bacteria; phylum Actinomycetota; class Acidimicrobiia; order Acidimicrobiales; family Ilumatobacteraceae; genus JBFGCT01. The sequence goes on along the minus strand of CAWGTW010000013.1, from coordinate 31,835 downwards.
GTCGCCGAACTCTTCGACCGGGTCACGGGGCCGAACCCGCCCGACCTGATCATGTCGCCGCAACCGGGCACGGTCACCGCGTTGGCGCCGTACCTCGCCGACTTCGGTGAGTTCGTCAACCCGAGCTCGCTCGAGCGCGACTTCGGCAGCTACCTGATCGACCTGGTGACGGTCGACGACACCGTGTTGGCCGCGCCGATCAAGGCCGATCTGAAGAGCCTCGTGTGGTACAAGCCCGACGTGTTCGCAGCCGGTGGCTACACCGTCCCCACCACGTTCGACGAGCTGGTGGCACTGAGCGACCAGATAGTGGCCAACGGCGACACGCCGTGGTGCAACTACATGTGGGCCGGCCCTGCGACCGGATGGGTGGGCACCGACTGGATCGAGGACTTCGTGCTCGGCGCCGAAGGTCCCACGGTGTACGACCAGTGGGTCGACCACACCGTCGGGTTCAACGACGCCCGCATCGAGTTGGCGTTCGAGCGCTACCGGCAGATGATCGACACCGCCGGCTACGTCTTCGACCGCGGCAACATGTTGAACATCTCGTTCTTCGAGAACGCGATCCCGCTCGGCAACGAGGACTGCCTGATGCACCGGCAGGCCTCGTTCTTCCTCGGTGCGCTGAGCTTCTTCGGCTACGACATCGGTGACTTCGCCACCTTCGAGTTCCCGTACGTCGATCCGGCGGCCGCCGACGCCGCCGTCGGCGCCGGCCTATACGTTGCGGCGACGAACGACTCCAACGAGGTCCGCCAGCTCGCCCGCTTCATGGTCAGCCAGCGGTTCGGCCGAGCCGCCCTCGCCGAGGGTGGCACCGGCTGGATCCTGCCGAACGTACGGTTCGACACGACCAGGTATACCGACGAGTTCACCCGTTCCTTCGCCGAGACGGTGCAGGCCGCGTTGGTCGCCGACCAGTTCCGCTTCGACGCCTCCGACCTGATGCCACCGGTCGTCGGTGCCGGGACGTTCTGGACCGGGGTCACCGAGCTGGTCGCCGGCATCAAGACCATCCCCCAGGTGCTCGACGACATCGACGCCTCCTGGCCGATCTGACACTCGACCGGGCCGACTGAGGAGCGGCACGGCTGCATTCGACGCCGTGCCGCTCGCAGTGGGAGAAACGCCGACAAGCGGAAACCGACCAAGTGAGGGTTCGTGCCGAACAGGTCGACCCAACGCATCGTCGAGTAGCGATCCGTCACCGGTGGCACGTCGAGCACACCGGCTCGGCCCGCAGATCGGCCGCGGAGATCATCGCCGTCCAACCCCACACATCGACGGAGATGAAGACCGCGCGTTCTCGAGCGGTTCGGCATCGAGAACGCTCCGATTGATGTGATGCCATGATCTTGGACGGGTTGCGCTCTCATCCGTACGGGTGCTCTACATGCCGGTCGACGAAGAACCGCTGTCGAACACGACGCGCCCCGTCCGATGGAGGATCGTCGACTGAGATGCCCGAGCCTGCCTTCGGCGTGTGTCGGCGGATCCAGACCCGGCGAGGATCGCCGTCCGGGCCGGGGCCGAGTGGTCCGACCGCCGATTCGCGGCTCGATCACGCGGTCGCCGGGCACTGCACCGGATGGCGTCTACTGACCTTGGCCCCTTCCGGGTCGGACCGCGCTGCTGGTTGAGTTGACGAGAGGATCATGTCGCTGACGCCGGGGCACGCCGCCGCTGTCCGGTGGGGACGATCGCGTCGCGAGTGGTTCGCTCGAGCTGTCGCACTGCGACCGAGATCGCGAGGATGGTCACATGCCGGATATCACTGAGACCAATCTGCCCGGAGTTGGGCTTCGTCACGAGTTCGCCTGTGCGAGTGGGGATCGGGTTGGTTTGATCACCCGCCATTCGGGTCGTCGGGAGCTGTTGGTGTTCGCGGACGATGATCCGGACTACGTCAGCGAGTCCGTGTCGATGACACCGGACGAGGCGAGTGCGCTCGCCGATCTGTTGGGCGGGGCAACCTTGGTCGAGCGGTTCGACGATCTTCGTCAGCACATCGCCGGGTTGTCGCTCGATTGGCTGCCGGTGCCGGAGCAGAGCCGGTTCGCCGGCGCGGAGTTGGGCGCGACCCAGATGCGCACGCGGACCGGGGTGTCGATCATCGCGGTGATCCGCGGTTCCAGTGCGATCCCCGCCCCCGGCCCGGAGGTCGTCTTGGTGGGTGGGGACACGGTGGTCGTCGTGGGGCTTGCCGAGGGGATCGATGCGGCGGCCCGCATCTTGGCCGAGTCGGGTCCGTGATCCTCGCTGCGTCTCCCGGGACCGGCGCGCTGCTGGTGGAGCTCGGCGCGATCCTGGTCGGCCTCGCGCTGCTCGGGCGGTTGGCCGCCCGATTCAGCGTGCCGGCCATTCCGTTGTACCTGATCGCCGGGCTGATGGTGGGCGAGGGAGGCATTGCCGAGTTGCTCACCGCTCGGGACTTCATCGGGGCCGGCGCCGAGATCGGCGTGATCCTGCTGCTGTTGCTGCTCGGGTTGGAGTACTCCGGTTCGGAGCTGATCGCCGCGCTCCGCCACAACCACCGCGCCGGCGCCGTCGACCTCGTCTTGAACTTCACACCCGGCCTGGCCGTCGGGCTGGCGGTCGGTTGGGGGTTGAACGGTGGGTTGTTGTTGGGTGGGATCACCTACATCTCGTCGTCGGGGATCATCGCCAAGGTGTTGGACGACCTCGGCAACACCGGCAACCGGGAGACGCCGGTGGTGCTGTCGATTCTCGTCATCGAGGACCTCGTCATGGCCTTCTACCTGCCGCTCATGGCGGGGCTGCTGATCGGCGGCAACCCCTTCGAGATCGGGGTGGAGGTCGCGATCGCGATCGCGGCTGTGGTCACTGCGCTCTTCGTGGCGGTTCGGTTCGGACCGCGGATCAGCGCCGTGTTGTTCAGCCAGTCCGAGGAGCTGCTTCTGCTGGGTCTGCTCGGTGTCGCGTTGCTGGTGGCCGGGATCGCCGAGCAACTCCAGGCCTCAGCGGCCGTCGGCGCGTTCCTGGTCGGGATCGCGTTGAGCGGACCCGCGGAGCGAGGAGCACGCGAGGTGCTGACGCCGCTGCGGGATCTGTTCGCGGCGATGTTTTTCGCGTTCTTCGGCCTCCAGATCGACCCCGCCGAGTTGCCCCGCGCGCTGGCGCCGGCGGCCGGTCTGGCCGTGTTGACGGCGGCGACCAAGTACGCGACCGGCTGGTGGGCCGTGCGCGCTGCCGGCATCGGCCCAGCCGGCCGGATGCGCGCCGGCGCGGTGCTGATCGCCCGCGGCGAGTTCTCCATCATCATCGCCGGCATCGCGATCGCACAGGGAGACGACTCCGCGCTCGGACCGATCGCGGCCGCGTACGTCCTCATACTCGCCATCGGCGGCCCACTCGTGGCCCGAGCCGTCGACCCACTGACTCGTCGAAGGGCACAACGGCCGCGAACCGACGACAGCGCACGCGGGCAACAGCACGGCGGCGAGCGCGGTCGGTCACCATGGCCGTCGCGGTCGATCGGGAACCCCCTCGGCACCAGGCACCAGCCGTACCACGAACCAGAACCCTGACATGTCTCGGACGAGCCCCCACGAGCCCGGCCCCGCAAGTCGTCATGACGACGAACGAACCGGAACAACACCTCGGGCACACCCACCTTGACGCTCGCGCTGCCACTGCGAAGCAGGAGTGGCCCGACCGCATCGAAGCAGCCGCCGCGGACGTCTACCGAGTCCTCGGTCTGGCCTGGTCTCCCGACAACGACGAGAACGCGGTCACCTGGCTCGGATCGATGTCATCGGTCTGTCTGTGCCCGTCCTGAAACTTCACCTGGATTGCGAACGAGCCCGAACCGCCGCCGGCCCCGTTGATCAGCACCCGCCTCCCCGGCGCTGCGTCGGGACTCCTCGACGCGGAGTACGTCTGGCGGGCCGTAGCGGTCGTCAACGACCGCTCTCACGCCGGAATCCCACCGTGCCGAGGGTCGGCGCGACTAGAGCCATCACAGTCGGATGTATCCAGCGCGTTTGCGCCGGCGCCCGTCCGTATGGCGATCCCGAGACGAAATGACACGCTCGGCCGGGCGCAATGCACCTCTCGACGCGGGCAACGATCGACGAACGACCCTGGACAGCGACGACGCCGACGTCGACGATGAGGGTCGGAGGGCTGGGATGCTTGGCCTGCGCCGCTTGCGGGAGCGCCTCCCGGGTTCGGGATGGCGGATTCAACGATGGTGGGCGCTGGCGTTCGGTGTCGCCGGCGCACTTGCACTTGGCGCCGCTGCTTCGTTGACGGCACGCAGCGGCGACGAAGAGCGGATCGCGTCGTATTGGACCTGGGCGTCGCTCGACGAGCGGGGTGGGGCTCAAGTCGTCGAGGTGATCGACTACGACTTCGGCCCGCACCGCCGGCACGGGATCCTCCGCGACATCCCGTTTGTGGGCACGACGACGCCGATCGAGGTCAACTCACCGACCGCCCCTGACCGGCTCGAGGTGACACCCCACGTGTTCCCAACCGACCGACCGGACCCCGACAGCGCGCTCTCCGAGCTGTACTTGCCGCCCGATCTCGAAGAGCTGTTCGGCGAGCACTCCGATGGAGCTCCCCGTTCCGTGACCGGGGTCCGGTTGCGAATCGGCGACCCGTCGATCACCGTGGTGGACCGCCACCGTTACCGCATCGAGTACGGGGCCGATGCCTTGGTCGACGGCGAGAGCGTCTCCTGGAACGCGATCGGCACGGCGTGGCCGATATCGATCGGCCGGATCGAGATCCACCTCACCGCTGCCAACGACCTCACGGACCTGTCGTGTGACATGGGGGGAACGGCCGAGCGCGGCGGATGTCGCGCCGCTCAGGTCGCTCCGGGCCACGTCGTCGTGACTGCGTTGGGGCTGTCGGCCTTCGAGGGCGTGACCGTGTCGGCGAGGGTGGGGGACGCGCTCGGGATTCCGCCCCGTCGCCCCGCCGAGCCGGTCGGCGCCATCGGCGATCCCGGATTTGGCTGGCTGCTCGTCGGGTTCGTGGTGGCAGCGGCAGCCCTGCCGGCGGGACTCGCCACCGCGTGGGGACTGCGCCGGCTGGGGCGCGAGCGGGTGTGGGCCACGAGCCCGGTACCGGCCGCGTTCGGACCCGGCAGCCCCGACGAGCGCGCCTTCGGGCTGCTCGACCAGGGCGACCTCGACGAGCTGGCCACGATCGAGTTCGCGGCCCCCAAGGGCCTCACCGCAGCCCAGGGCGGGGTCGTGTACGACGAGGAGGTCCGAGAGCGGCACAAGACGGCGTGGCTGCTCGAACGCGTCGCCGCCGGCGAGCTCGTCTTCGACGACACTCACCTCACGTTGTCGCTCGCCCGCTCCGCCCGACTGCCGCAGCCCGACGTGGCTCCGATCCTCGCCGCGATGTTCGGTCGACGGCGATCGCTCAGCTTGGGGACTCACGACGCTGGCTTCGAATCGGCCTGGAAGCTGATCGAGGCTCGTCTCGAGGACTGGCGGCGCCAGAGTGGCCTCTGGGATCCCCGCGGCGGAGCGAGACGCGTGGCCGCCGAGATCGTCGGGATCGTTCTCGCGGCTGCTGGGGTCGTCGCCGCCGCCGGAGGTGCTGCCGGCGCGAGCCGTTGGGGCAGCCCATGGCTCCTGGTCGCCGTGAGCGGCGCGGTCATCGCAGGCGTCGGCCTCGCACTCCTCCTCGGTTCGTGGGAGCTGCGCAGTCGCACCCCGGCGGGCTCCGCGCTGTGGCTCCAGGTGGAGTCGTTCCGGCGCTTCCTCGCGGCGTCCGAGGCGCGACACGCCGCGGCCGCCGCCCGGATGGGCCTGCTGCGCGAGTACACCGCCTGGGCGGTGAGCTTGGGGGAGGTCGACCACTGGGAGCAGGCCGTCGAGGAAGCCGCCAGCGCGCCAGTCTCGATGATCGGCACGCAGGGGGGCGAGGTCGCGTTCGTCCGCCTCGCCACGCGCGCCGCGCGGGCCGCCGTGTCCGCCACCACCACCGCCCCGCGCAGTCGCGGCAGGTTCGGGTTCCGTGGGGTCGGCGGTGGCCGGCTCGGGGGCGGCGGCATCTCCTGGTGACAGCGCGCCAACCAGCCAAGCGAGGGGTCAGCCGCAGATCCGCGAGATCGGTTGCACCCGGTGACGTTGAGCCAAGACCGCGGAACCACGTCAACGTGCAACGGACCGACCCCCTCGAGCGGACCTCTTCGCGTCCGCGTCAGCCGGTGAGCGCGGTCTACCGGCCGGGATCGCCGTCCTTTGATGCGGAGACCCTGCGACGATGAATCGTGTGGCAACAGGTGGTGTAGACCGGTGGTATGACCGTTGTTCACCGTGTGCTCGATGCCGCGCCCGTCGCCGACCTCGCTTCCTACCTCGATGCTGGGGGTGGGCGGGGGTTGGCCGTCGCAGCGGCAGCCGAACCGGACGACCTGATCGACATGATCGCCGATGCCGGATTGCGAGGGCGTGGTGGCGCCGGGTTCCCTACCGGAATCAAGTGGCGGACGGTGGCAGACAGCCGGGGTACGGTCGAGCCGACGGCGGTGGTCGTGAACGCGGCCGAGGGTGAGCCTGGCACGTTCAAGGACCGAGCGATCATCCGGCGTAATCCGTATCGAGTGCTCGAGGGCGCGCTCATCGCAGCGCGGGCAGTTGGTGCGCCCGAGGTCATCGTGGCCACCAAGGCGTCGTTCCGGCCGGAGATCCGGCGGCTGCGCGCGGCGATAGCAGAGTTTGCGGCAGAGGGTCTCTACGACATCGAGATGCGCATCGTCGAAGGTCCGGGCGACTATCTGTTCGGTGAGGAGTCGGCACTCCTCGAAGTCGTCGCTGGGCGCTATCCGTTCCCGCGGGTGACGCCTCCGTATCGGAGGGGTCTCGACGATCCGGATGTGTCGTCGGGCAACTCGTCGGCGTGGGTTGACCTGGCGGGCGAGGGTGGGACGCGCGAGGCGCCCGCGTTGATCGACAACGTCGAGACGATGGCGAACATCCCAGGCATTGTCCTCAACGGGCCGGACTGGTTTCGCGGGGTCGGCACGCCCGAGTCTCCCGGCACGATCGTCTGCACGATCACCGGCGACACCGAGCGACACGCCGTCGGGGAGTTCCCGATGGGGACGCCGCTGTGGGACGTGATCAACGCGCTCGGCGGAGGACCCCGCCCGGACCGGACACTCGTCGCAGCGATCTCCGGTACCGCCAACTCGGTGCTCGAAGCAGCCCAGTTCGACACCCCGCTGTCGTATGAAGGACTCCAGGGGATCGGGTCCGGTCTGGGCACGGGCGGCTTCATCGTGTTCGACGATCACACCGACCTCGTCGCGGTTGCGCAGGGTGTTGCGCGGTTCTTGTCGATCGAGTCGTGCGGGCAATGCACGCCATGCAAGTCCGACGGCCTGGCCATCGCACAGCTGCTCGACACCGTGAGAACGTCCACTGCCACTGCGGACACGCTCGCCGAGCTGGAGCGACGGTTCGCGAGGGTCGACGAGGGGGCCCGGTGCGCCCTCGCTGGCCAACAGCGCACCGCCGTGGCGAGCCTGATCGAACTCGGCCGAGAGTCGGTCGACCATCACCTCACCCGCGCCGTCGACGACGCGGGCCGATTCCTGATCGCGCCGATCGTCGATCTCGTACACGGCCGGGCAATCGTCGACACCGCTCACAGCGACAAGCTGCCCGATTGGTCCGACGGTGGGCTGGATTCCGGCTCCGTGCCGGCGGAGCTCTACGGTGACGCCTCTGTTGCGGTCCGGGTGCGGGCGACTCGGACCCACGGTGCCGATGCAGGAGCCGGCGTCGATGTCAGCACGGTCGACGAGGCCGACGACGGCGGCCCGAGTGCAGCTGCTCAACGGTTCACAGCGCCGATCGTCGCCGCTCACCAGCGGCTGCTGGACGGGCTCCTATCGCTACGCACGGCGTCTGCCGCGGATCAGGGCGCGGCTGTCGAGTCGCTCGGACACGAGCTCGGGCGGTACGTCAATCTCGTCGGAACGGTCGTGTATCCCGAGCTCGATCGGGTCGCAGAGGGAGGTGCCGATGATCTGGCGTGGATCGCGGAGCGAAACGCCGAGTCGGCGCTCGACATCCTGGACCGACTGCGATCGTCCGATGCTCTCGACTCCGATGCCGTTCGCACACTCACCAACGACCTCGTCGCTCTCGTCGACTCCGACGACACGATTACCCTGCCCCTGCTGTGCCGCCGACTCGGCGATCAGGATCTCGATCGATTGGCCGACGCCGCGCACGAGGTGGTCGCCAACGCAGCAGAATCGACAGCCCGCTCGAGTTTCGGGTCGGCTGCCGACTGACGACGACTCGGTAGATCTCCGAAGTTGGCGAGCTTGATGACGTGGAACGGATCGGCGATCTGGGTGGCGTGCGGGAGCATCGTGTCGAACACGGCCCGATGCGGGCCCTACAGATCCGATGTCGCCCAACGGATCTGTCCAACCCAGTCGGCGGGCCGATCAGCGAACCAGGCGCATGAGCTCGCAGCAGGGGCGGGTGGACGAAACGATCGGAGGTGGCCCACTCGGAGTTGCGCGGGAGTAACGGGCACGGGTGCTGCGCCGCCGGGGCCGAACTGTCGTCCTCTTGTCGAGATGGATAGATGTCAACTATGGTTAACAGGTCGTGAAGGTCGTCCGGAGCGCAACGTTCGATCGCTGGCTCCGCCAGCTCAACGATCGGAGAGCAGCCGCCAAGGTGTTGGTTCGGATCGAGCGGCTGGCAGCGGGCAACCCGGGCGACGTCAAGCCGGTCGGTCACGGCGTGTCCGAATTGAGAATCGACCACGGGCCCGGCTAGCGGGTCTACTACCTGCAACGAGGAAGCGAGCTGATCGTGCTGCTGTGCGGTGGCGACGAGTCGAGCCAGGCCGACGACATCGAACGCGCGCAACGCATCGCAGCCGACTGGAGGAGCCAGACACACGATGAGCACAACACCTGAAACCTTCGCACCGTTCGACAGCGCCGACTACCTCGACGACATCGATGCTGCCGCGGCGTATCTCGAAGCAGCACTCGAGGAGGCCGGTGACGATCCCGCCTTCGTGGCCCAGGCGCTGGGGACGATCGCTCGCTCCGGCAACGTGAGCGAGCTCGCTCGACGAACTGGGATGAGTCGAGAAGGGCTGTACAAGGCGCTGTCGGCCGACGGCAATCCGAGCTTCGCGACCATCGTGAAGGTCGCACGCGCGCTCGGTCTGAGGATCCGCTTCACCCCCGCCGCTTGATCGCCCAACCCGCCTGTCGTCGTGATGCGCCGGCGATCGGTGTGCGCGGCGATTGGGCTCACGCCGCGCGCTTGCGTTGGACGTAGTCCTCGAGGTCGTCGATGGTGAGGCGGACGCTGCGGCCGATGCGGATGGGTTCGAGCTCGTGGTCCCAGATCAGTTGGTAGACGGTCGATCGGCCGACGGCGAGGAGTTCCGCTGCTTGCGGGATGGTGACGAGCAGCGGAGGCCTCGGTGTGTGGGTGTGTGGGGTGTTGTCGGGATGTTCGTTCATGTCGGCGATCGTCCGACAGGGACGTCACGGATCACCGCCCGACTCGCTACCCGGGTCACAATCCGGGTACGTCGATCTCGACGACGGGTACCGGGCGGGCGATGCGTTGCTCCCCGCGAGCCTGTCGGAGCTCGCCATGGCCGTCGCGGTCAATCGGGAACCCGCTCGGCACCAGGCACCAGCCGTACCACGAACCAGAACCCTGACATGCGTCGGACGAGCCCCCCCACGAACCCGGCCCCACAAGCCGTCACGACGACGAACGAACCGGGACAACACCGAGGGCCACCGAGAGCGCCCGCCCGCGCCGCAAGGCAGGCCGCCGGCCACGGCGACATGATGCGATTCCTTCTGCGAGGGCCGTATGGACCATCGGCTCTGGGCCGATGCGTCGCCCTCGCGCAGTCTGGTCATCGTGGGTGAGCTGCCGTGAGTTCATCGCCCGCCGCGAGCGCCGAGCCTCGAGGTCTGAGCACCGCAGAGGCGGTTGCGCTCTTGGAGGTCTTCGGTCCGAACGCGTTGCCCGAGGCGCCGCCGACCCGGTGGTGGGTGCGCGTCGTGCGCCAGCTGCGGAGCTCGATCATCTACATCTTGTTGTTCGCGTTGGCGTTCGACGTGATCGTCTGGGTGTCCGAGGGCGCAGACGGGTGGCCGTTCGAGTCGATCGCGATCGCCACGATCCTGCTGTTCAACACGGGTATGGGGGTGTGGCAGGAGTACCGAGCTGAGGACGCGCTGGCGAAACTGCGCGAGCTCGCGGCGCCGCAGGTGTGGGTGCTGCGTGACGGCAACCTCGCTCATGTCGAGGCGGCGCTGCTCGTCCCTGGGGATCTCGTTCGCGTGGAGGCCGGTGACCGCATACCAGCCGACGGCACGCTCGCCGGCGAACAGGCGATCCAGATAGACGAGTCGATGCTGACCGGTGAGTCGGTGCCGGTGGACCGTGCGCCCGGCGATGAGGCGTTCTCCGGCACCCTGGCTGTGCGAGGCTTGGCGTGGCTTGAGGTCACCAGGACAGGCCTGGAGTCGGCGATGGGTCGGATCGCAGCGATGCTCGGCGCCGTCGAGGCCGAGCGCACGCCGCTGGAGCGTCGGCTGGAGAGCTTCGGGCATCGGATTGCACGTTGGATCGCCGCGCTGGCGGTGGTTCTCGCCGTCGCCGGCGTGGGCGTCGAGGGCATCGACCGGTTCGACGAAGCGCTGCTCTTCGCGGTCGCGGTCGCCGTCGCGGCCGTTCCCGAGGGGCTCCCAGCGGTGTTGACCTTGACGCTCGCGCTCGGCACCGAACGGATGAGCAAGCGGCAGGCGGTCGTGCGGAAGCTGTCCGCGGTCGAAGCGTTGGGGTCGGTCACGGTGATCGCCACCGACAAGACCGGCACGTTGACCGAGAACACCATGACCGTGGGCGGTCTCGATTCCCCCGATCCCCAGCGGGCTTTGCTGGCGATGGTCCTCGCGGCCGACGCCGAGCCCGACGGCGGCAGCGGTGACCCGCTCGAGCTCGGCCTGTACGAGTATGCGCACTCGCAGGGCGTCGACCCCGTGACCACCCGCATGGATCATCCTCGCCAATCGGTCCGACCGTTCGACTCGGCGTGGAAGTTCATGCGGGTCAGCGTCGTCGAGGACGGACGAACCGTCGCATACCTCAAAGGGGCGGCCGAGGTGCTGCTGGCCCGAAGCCGGCTGGACGCCACCGCGCAGCGGGAGTGGAGCGATCGCGTCGAAGTGGCCGCCGCGGACGGCTACCGAGTCCTCGGTCTGGCCTGGTCTCCCGACAACGACGAGAACGACGTCACATGGCTCGGTTCGGTGTCATTGTGGGACCCGCCCCGCCCAGAGGTCCACGACGCGATCGCGTCGGCACAGGCCGCTGGCATCAGGGTGCTCATGATCACCGGTGACCACCCGGCCACGGCTCGGGCCGTCGCCGCTGAGCTCGGAATCCCAGCCGACCGGACACTGACCGGCGCCGACCTGGATTCGCTCGAGCCCGACGAGCTCATCGAGGTCGTGAACGGTGTCAACGTCTTCGCACGGGTCAACCCCGAGCACAAGCTGGCCCTCGTCGAGGCGCTGAAGGCTCACGGTGACGTCGTTGCGATGACCGGCGACGGCGTCAACGACGCCCCTGCACTCAAGCGCGCCGACGTCGGCGTTGCGATGGGTCAACGTGGCAGCGACGTCTCGCGGGAGGTCGCCGATCTCGTCCTGCTCGACGACAACTTCGCGACGATCACCGCGGCAGTCGAAGAGGGACGGGGCATCTACGACAACATCCAGAAATTCCTCCGCTTCCTGTTCTCGACCAACGTCGCCCTCGTGCTGCTCGTCGCGATCGGTGTCGTCGGCGCCGCGACGGGTGATCTCCGCGACGATGCCGGTGACCTCCTCGTTCCGCTGACCGCGGCCCAGTTGCTGTGGATCAACGTGATCGCGGACGGACCACCGGCGCTCGCGCTCGGCGTGGACCGGAACCCGGGAGTGATGGGTCGGCGACCACGGTCGCCCACCGCGCCGCTGCTCACGCACGCCGGGTTGCGGTTCATCCTCATCACCGGCGTCGTCAAGGCCGCGCTCGGGCTCGGGCTGTTCTTCGGGCTTCCCGAGTTCGGCTACACCGGAACCGAGACACGCACGGCGGTCTTCCTCTACGAGTCGCTGGCTCAACTGGCGTTCGTGTACCCGGCCCGCCTGATCACCGCTCGGCCGGCCAAGAATCGCATCCTCAACTGGATCGTCGGTGTCACTGTTGCGCTACAGATCGCAACGGTCAGCATCCCGGCGCTTCGGACCCTTCTCGGACTGGAACCCCTCGACGTCAGCGCATACGCGATGATCGCGGCGGCGCTCGCCGCGTCGATCATCGGCGCCGTGTTGTCGGCTCGGCACTCGGTCGAGAAGACCTGACCGGGACGAGGTCGACCGCGATGTACTCGCGGTCGTGCAAGACACCACTGGGGCGCTCGTCGTGCCGGGATCGTTTCCGATTCACGACCTCGACGACATCGGGATCAGCCTGCCCGCCGGCCAGTCCGTCACCGTCGCCGGTCTCGTCCTCGAACACCTCGGCCATCTCCCCGATGCTGGTGAACACGTCATCGTCGATCGCTACGACATCGAGATCGCGACGGTCGATCAACGCTCGCTCAGCACTGTTCGCAACGTTGCACCGGCGACCGAACCGAACCCCGGGGACGGGCTGATGGCAGGCGGGCGCTGTTGGCTGCGCCGGCCGGCTCAGATCGGGCCATGACGATCGTCTCTGGCGGACTCCGTCCGTCGTGTGTCAGTAGCGAGGCCTGAAAACCCTCACGAGACCCTGATTCGTCCGCAGCGGTCCGGTGTGAGTTCGATCATTGGACCGTCCGGGCCACGGGTCGCTGATCCCGTCACGGGACGTGGTCGATTTCGGTGCGCGTCAGGTGGCCATGCCGATCTGGTCACTGTCATGGGCGCGGGTACTGGTGATCACCGTGCCGTCGACTGTGAGTGCGCTGAGTTTGGTCGGGGTGACGCAGATCGCAATCACGCTCGTCCAGGCCTCGGGGCCGAGGAACCGGATGTCAAGCGCGGTTTCGGTTTGGCAGAACCGCCCGGTGCCGACATCGATGTTCCACGATGTTCGTTCGGCTGCGATCCGAATGATGCCGGATTCGACGATTTCGACAGCGGCGGGTCGACAGTTGTTGTGTCGGGCGCACTTCGTCTCCGAGTTGAGGCGGGCGTGCGTTGCGAACGCGTCGTCGCACCGGATCGGTTCAGGGTCGATCACGACGACGGTCTCGGCGTCGGCGGCAGCGTCGACGGCATGTGCCAGCGCAGTCGTGTACGCCTGATCGATCGCTGGGGTCGATCGGATGACAACGTTGGGTCCACCCATCTCGATGGTGACGCGAGGTTCGTCCCGTGCAAGACGTTCATCTGATGCCGGACGTCCGGGCGGGCTCGTCCAGGTTCCGTTCATAGTGGGTCCTCCTCGAGTCCGACGATCTTGACGGCCGTTGTTGACGCGTCTGTAACAGCTCCGCGCCGACACTGTGACATCGCTGATCGGTGGACGGCGTGCGGTGTGCGCAGGCCCGTTGCGAGGTGCCCAAGTTGGCCACGAGAGTGAACGCTCGCCGAAATCGAGAGCCGCTCACAGCGCAGGGCCTACGATCTTGGCCACCCTGTCGGTACATTCCGACACGGGTGCCCGGTGCGACCAGCGGCGACAGCATCACACCCCCAGGAAGGACCCAGTCATGTCGGACAACCACCGAATCGAGTGCCTGTACCTCTCCCAGGAGGACCTGCTCCAGGCAGGCTGCCTCGATCTCGACCTGGCGATGTCGGCTGCCGAGGAGGCGATGCTCTCCTTCCGCAACGGCTCGATCATGTTCCCCGACAAGATCGTCCAGATCTTCGACGAGTCGACCCAGGAGCGGATCAACTGCCTGCCGGCAACACTGCTCACCGAGAAGATCTGCGGGGTGAAGTGGGTGTCGGTGTTCCCGCGGAATCCGGTCCAGTACGGCGCGCAGAACCTGTCGGCGGTGATCGTGTTGTCCGAGATCGAACGGGGCTTCCCGATCGCCTTCATGGACGGCACGTTGTGCTCGAACGTCCGGGTCGGAGCGATGGGCGGTGTCGCCGCCAAACACTTCGCCCGGCCCGACTCGGAGAGCATCGGCTTCATCGGAGGCGGTGAGCAGGCGAAGATGCACCTGATCGCGATGAAGACGGTCGTACCGTCGCTCCGGGAGTGCCGGGTCTCCGACAAGTACGAGAGCGAGGAGCAACTGTTCGCCGAGCAGATGGGTTCGCTGTTCCCCGACGTGACGTTCGTGCAGGCCGGCGGCGACAGCGAGGTGGCGATGCGTGGCGCCGACATCCTGGTCACCGCCACGAGCGCGCAAGCGCCGCTCCTCAAGGCGGACTGGATGAAACCCGGCGCCTTCTACAGCCACATCGGTGGGTGGGAGGACGAGTACGCGGTCGCCGCTCAGTGCGACACGATCGTCTGCGACGACTGGGAGACGGTGAAGCACCGCACCCAGACCCTGAGCCGTATGTACCAGGACGGCGAACTCACCGACGACGACGTCAGCGCCGATCTGGTCGAGGTCGTTGCCGGCGAGAAGCCGGGTCGGCAGTCGTCTGACGAGCGGGTGTACTTCAACGCGGTCGGCCTGGCGTACGTCGACGTGGCGATCGCCTTCGCGATGTTCCGCCGCGCCAAGGAGGCCGGCGCCGGGACGACCCTCGCCGTTCAGCAGGAGATGATCTTCGAGCACGCCGATCTCGCCGACCTGATCCGCATCTGAGGAAGCCAACCGAGACCGAACGGGTTCCGCCGTGGGCTTCTGGCGTACTGATCTCACCTTTCGAGAACCCGGGCTTCGCCTTGCGATCGGAAATCTGTAGCGGCGGACAAGCACCACCCACACTGGGACGTGGCTGGGCAGCCACGGCACTTCGCCCAAGAAGGGAACTCCTGATGAGGATCGCTCTGCAGGACGCGATAGCGCGCTGATCAGGTGGCTGTTCGACGAGAGACATCGCGATCACGCCCAGGCGCGACGGGCATTCGGCCCTGGTATCGCTCGATCGACCGTGTCGATGATGACCCCAGACGAAAGGCCCATGATGCGCGACATCATCGTCCCGCTCGACGGATCAACGCATGCCGAACAAGCCCTTCGGGCGGCGTTCGCAGTCGCCGAACGTTCCGGTGCCGGCGTCACGGTGATCAGGGTGCAGGTGAGAAGTGACACCGAAGACTGTCATGCCTACCTCGAAGGCGCTGTCGCACGTTTCGGCGATGTCGCGGCCACCAGTATCCGAGTTGCGACCGGGACCCCTGCCGATGCGATCCTCCACTCCGTTCCGACCGACGACTCGCTCATCTGCATGGCCACCCACGGCCGCGGCGGAATAGGCCGACTCGTCCTCGGCAGCGTGGCTGAAGAGGTCGTCCGCCGCTCCACCACGCCAATCCTCCTCGTCGGCCCACACGGTGCGGCAATGCCGCTGCGCGACGAACACGCTCACATGATCGTCTGCACCGACTGCTCGGAGATATCGGACAAGATCGTCACGGTTGCCGCTTCGTTCGCCCACGACCTCGCCCTGAGCTGCAGCGTCGTTAACGTCGTCGGCCCCGACGAGGACGTCGCCCTCGACCTCGGACCTCCGCCACGCCCACGGCTGGCGCACGCCGAGTCGGACTGCGCCCGCTGCTGTGACCGGCTGCTAGCCGACGGCGTCGACACCATCGCAATCGTCCTTCACGGAGACGCCCCTCGCGCCATCCAACACCACGCTCGAACCAGCCACGCTGCGTTCATCGCCCTCGCGACTCACGGCCGATCCGGCATGGCGCGGTACACCCTCGGAAGCACCGCCGCAGACATCGTGCGAGGAGCGCCCTGTCCCGTCCTCGTCATCAACACGCTCGCCCGATCCACACCGGCACCGGACACGGACGGCTCACTCCCCTGAGTCGCAGTCCTCGCCCGCATCTCGACTTCCACGCTCAGGCAACCGGTTGACCAAGCGCTCCTCGCAACCGTCGGTCAATGTCGGCCCTGCCGCCGATCGAGGCTCCTCGCGTCCGTTCGAACTGGGTGGCCCCGGACCTGTGCTCGGAGACACCCAGAATCGATCGATATGCCAGCCGACACGCCTCGCCGTCGCGTGGCACTACTGGCGCACTGCACCGGCCTTGGACCTCGCGCACCCCACACGTCATCGCGATCGTCGGCCGATGCGCCGGCCTGCCCGGGGACCCGGGGCCGATGTGTTCGTGTTCCGCTCGGGGCAGGCGCGGAGCGGTGTCAAATGACGTCGACGCTGACGCGATCAGCGTGAGCTGCAAGAGTTTCGATGTCTGCTCGGTCGCCGGTGAGGACCGTGCCGCCTGGCTCGGCGATGGCGACCACGAACGCATCGACGGCTGAGCCGGCGCGGGCATGTCGGCGGAGTTCGGCTGCTCGGCGGGCAACGTTCACGCGGACGGTCGATTCGAGGATGCACGTCTTCAAGGAAGCGGTCGGTGTTGGCATCGCGACCCGCGTCGCCGTGCAGCGACTCGACGAGGACCATCGTCGGCACGAGCGGTGGCCACAACTCCTGTGTCGTCAATGCGCGGATGAGCGAGCCGGAGGTCTGCGTGCGCGCCGCGAGCAGCGAGAGTCCGCCACTGTCGACAACGAGCACGTTCAGCTGACTCGATCGAGCGATCGGTCACGGATACGCCGCGCGACGGCGTCGGCCTGGGACTGCTGCATTGTGCATGGGGATCGTCGAACGGACACTCGCCGGTGATGGCGCATCAACCGCCAGGGTTGCAGCTTGTATCACGATTCGTCATACTGATCACATGGCGAAGGCAATCTCGGTGCGACTCGACGATGAGGCCGAGCGCGCACTCAACACGCTCGAGTCGACCGGCATGACTCGCTCAGAGGCGATCCGGTCGTCGCTGCTCGCATCAGCGGCCCGACTTCGCCACGGACACGACCTCGCCGCCGAGGCAGCCGCGCTTGAGGCAGACGAAGCCGACCGTGCCGAGATGTTCGCCGTCGCGGAGTTGATGGAGTCGCTACGTGCGTCGGGGTGACGTCTACCGATTACGAGTCCCGAAAGGCGTTGGCCACGAGCAGTACGGCTCGCGCTTCGGCGTCGTGGTGCAAGCCGACGAACTTCTGCCCCGCTCCGTCGTGATCGTCGCTCCAACATCTCGAAGTGCGAGACCCGCATCGTTTCGACCAGAGGTCACGATTGCAGACGACACGACGCGGGTGCTCGTCGAACAGATTGGTGCGGTAGATGCACAACGCCTCGGCGATCGAGTTGGCGATCTGACGGCCGACGAGATGTGGTCCGTCGACGACGCACTCGTGACAGTGCTGGGCCTCAACTAACCGACACACGGCGTTTCAGATAGCGATCCGTTTCTGAGACCGTGATCATGCCATCGGTCGATCTCACCACAGTCGTCAGACTCGGTCTAGACGTCCATCGTCCGCCAGCCGCCAGCGATTACCGTCTTGGTCCGTGTAGCAGACGTGAAACTCTGGGTCATCCTGCAAAGCCGGATGATCCTTCAGCCGAAGCATCACCTCGCGTCCACCACTGTTACCGGTGCGCAACCGTTCTAAGAAGCACCGCGCGACGTCGTCTTCGGGGCCGAGGGCCACAATTTCGACATCGGTGAAGGTGCTACGATACGTCTTCAATTTCAAGCTAAACGTGACGTGACCGTCCTCGTAGTGCGGATCACCGACAGCCTCGATCCGGAGGTTTCGGGCTTCGGCGAGCTGTCTTGACTGCCTCGCCTGGCGGTGTTCAAACAAGGCGATTCCGACAGCAGCCACCACAGCAAGCAACGCCCCGATACCGCTGACCCATTCGCCAACCGTTCCCCATTGCACGACTCGACCTCCGTCACGACGATAACCCGCCTGCCGCTTCTCCTGGAGAACCCATTACCCGGCCCTCCGCTGGTGTCGATCGGACGCACGGCATCACGGCTTCGGCTGGCATTCGTTCTACGATGGATGGCACCTCGAAGGAACGAGAAGCCCGGCAGGCCACTGGCGAGCCCGGGCTGACGTCCAATTTGACGATCGCCCTTCGGACGCGTGCAGCTTCCGGTTCGGCGCTTGACCGCGTCTACTCGGCGTCCGCTCGGTTGATCGTCCGGTAGACGGTCGGACGCGAGACCGAGAACAGCTCGCCGAGGTCGGTGATGGGGTACTCGCCGGTCTGGTGCATCCGGCGCAGCTCTCGTTGCTGCTTGGGCGACAGCTTCGGTTGACGTCCCTTCAACTTGCCCTGGGCGCGGGCGACGGCCATACCTTCGCGGGTGCGCATTCGGATCAGGTCGACCTCGAACTCGTCGAACGTGGCGAGGATGTTGAAGAACATCTTCCCCATCGGGTCATCGGGATCGTAGATGCGGCCGCCAAGCGAGAGCACCACGCCTCGTCGGGCGAGGGTGTCGCCGATGTCTCGAGCATCTGGAACTGATCGGGCCAGTCGATCGAGCTTCGGCACCACGCGTGTGTCGCCGGCTCGCACGCCGGCGAGCGCCTGGTCCAGGCCCGGGCGGGCGCGCTTCGTGCCGGTCATGCCGTGGTCGATGTAGATGCGATCTGCTTCGACCCCGAGCGCCCGGAGTGCCTGACGTTGGGCCGTGAGGTCTTGTTCGTCGGTTGAGCATCGTGCGCATCCAATGAGTGTTCCATCCATGGATCACCGTACGAAGAGCGCCCGACAAGTGAGACGGGCCCACCGCACATCACATCGCCGGACACACCACGCGAGACCGTCCGAACGCCGTTCCTCTTATCGAACGCCGGTCAAGCCGTGAGGTAGCTGCTCGCACGGGCCTCCGACCTCAGGGGACGAGAGCCGCGCAGAGGTCGCCGAACTCACCCCTGAAAGCCTCTTTCGGACCGTTGGTG
This sequence comes from Ilumatobacteraceae bacterium, assembly GCA_963825565.1. Taxonomy (GTDB): domain Bacteria; phylum Actinomycetota; class Acidimicrobiia; order Acidimicrobiales; family Ilumatobacteraceae; genus JBFGCT01. The sequence continues at coordinate 12,878 of CAWGTW010000013.1, read as the reverse complement.
ATAATCGGCGTACCGTCGCCATCAAACACAATCCGACCGCTCTCGTTCACCAGCACCCCACCCGAGCCTGCATGGACGTTCCACTTGTTGCCAAGGAGCGAGTTGCTGACGACCATGTCAGTCTCGGGGTCCACTCGGATCACCTGGTACTCGCTGAACCGGTCGATGGCCACGACGTCGTCACCGGGGAGCGCGTAATACGTCGTACCTCGCTCGTGGTACGTCACGCGCACCACGTTTCCGTCCTTGTTGAAGAAGACCTTGACGATGTAGGAACCGGTATCGCGTCGTTGCACATCGAAATCACAGAATCCCACGCCGGCAGGGATCACGAGGGTGTCGTCGTAGACGGCCTCGTCTACGACGACCGGGGGAGCCGCTGACGCTCGCGTACCCATGTTCATCACAATTCCGACTGCCATCGCAATACACAGCATCTGTCGCATCCCTGATTCTCCCCTTTGGTCGCGCGTGGTGCCATCGGGACCTTAGAGCGCTCGGAGGAAGGACTCAACCGGTCCGCGTCAGCATGACGATCGTCAAACGAGACGGTTCAGTTCACGGGCGGCCCGTCAGAGAAGTCGGGTCTTCGAACCGCCACCGATGCACCCGCGGAACTGGTCTTGACGATGCGCTTCGATGAGGGCATTAGGTTCTCGACTCATGCACGTGATGATCGCCACCGACGGAAATCTCGAACCGATCCGGACGGCGGCGATCGCAGCACGACTCGCGGGCGGGGACGGGCGGGTCACCGTGGTGAGCGTCGTCGAGGTTCCGCGGGCGCTACTCGACGACATGCGTCGCGCCGTTCTGGACGGCGATGATCTCAGACGAGACGTCGAGTTCCGCTCGACACAGGCCACGGACAGCCAACCGGCCCACTGGATCGGCGACGACGCGGTCGTCGAGCGCTACGTCCGCGATCAGGTGCGCAAACGGACCGTCGACCTCGTCGCTGCGCTCGATGACCGAGGCGTCAAGCACGAGGTCGTCGACCTCGAAGGCGAGAACGCCGCCCGCTCGCTGCTCGAGTGGATCGCCGACGAGCCGGTCGACGTCATCCTGATCGGGACTCATGGCCTCGGCCGCTTCGACGGCCTGCTCGGATCGACCTCGACCAAGGTCGCTCGCCGGGCTCCGTGTTCGGTCGTGCTGGTCCGCTGAACGGTCGCATGGGGGGATTCTGCGTGCCGAAGTGTGGCGCAGGATGCTCACCGGACCCACGCCACCGGATGGCAGTGCCTCGTGGATCGCCGGTCTCCTCGCCCTGCTGAGTTCGACGCGCAACAGCTCACCGAGGAGACCTCGCCGCGCCTGTGGCACGAACGCCGTGGAGGGATCGGGGAGCTAGGTGGATCGTTTGCGAACGGGTGGCGGCACCCAGATGTGGTCGAGGACCGTTTGGTCGGGTACGTAGAGGCGGAGCGCGAGTCGGAACGGTCCTTCTGGTGCGGGTAGCCAGTTGGGTTCTTCGTCGGGGGCGGGCCGCTCCTGCTGGAGGTAGATCGTGAGCGATCCGTCCGGACCGTGCACGAGTTCGTCGCGGTCGCCGAGCGCGTACCGGTCGAGTTCGTTCGCGACGAGATAGGACTCGGCGTCGTACATGGTGAGCGACCAGAAGGCGTGCGCGGGTGGGATCTCGTCCGCGGGAAAGGTGAGTGTGTAGCGCTGGGACCCTGTCAGTGTGTTGCCGTCGCCGTCGACCACGGTCGTGGGGTAGAACGCGTCCTCGACGAGGTTGCCGCCGACACCGACCAGCGACCATGCGGCCCTGACCGGGTGTGTGGCGTAGCGGCCCATGTCGTAGGCGAGCGACCAGCCGTTGACCATCTCGCCGAGCTGTTGCGCGGTCGCCATCATCTGTTGGACGCCGTCGTGGTGCCCGGCCGTGATCGCTTCGGCGGCATCGGGTGGCCACTGGGCCAGGTCGAACGGTTGCCCGGCTCCGATCCCGAGTGGTTCGAGCGCGGCGAGCGCGTCGGCGTCGGCGGGGTAGGCGGGGTTGTCGACCAGCAGCGCGTTGAGCCGCTGGAAGAACGCTTGGGCGCCGAGCCCGAGGAACTGCGCGTTGACGAGTGTGTCGGCGTCCACGCCTTCCTTGAGGGGCGTGTGCGCCGGCGGTTCGTAGCCGGTTCCCCACTTCGACAGCGGACACAGCCGGTACTGGTCCTGCAACTCGTTCACGGTCGCGTAGTCGTCGGGGCCGGTGCAATAGGTTCGTCCACCGATCATCGCGATCCGTGTCGGACACGCGATCAGTTCCATCCCGTCGGGGACGTCGCCGTCCGAGGTCGGCCCTGCGATCAGGAAGTCGCCGCCCTGGCCGCCTCGCGTGCGGGAACCCGGAGCGCCGGGAATGCCGTTCCAGGCGTCGATGACCTGCATGATCCAGTACCGCTCGCCCATGTCCGGCACCGACATCACCGTCGGTTCGTCGCCGAGATCGAGCACCGCGAATGAATACAGGTTGTCGACGTTGAAGCCGACGACCGACCGATTCGACGCGTCAACGAACGCACGAGCATGCGCAAACCGACCGACAGGTGCGCGAAGACCGACCGGCTCGGTCACGGCCGACAGATAGTCGGCCTGGATCGACACCAACACCAGCGGTGCTCCGAAGATGAACGCATCCTGCGCAAGCGCACGCGCCGTGGCCGGGTCGATTGGCGGGGCCCCGGATCCAAGCTGCTCCATGACGGCGTTCCTTCCAACAAGCGTCAACCGATACCTACTCCGTGACGATATGGCAACCACGCACCCAGCTGCAGGGCCAAACGACATCGGCGACGGTGTTCGACACCCGCTCAGGAACCGCGCTCAGGAAGGCTCGAATCCGCACCGCAGTTCCGGCGTACTGTGGCGGCACCAAGGGTCGTCGGCCCGCCCCAACGCTCGCGATAGCGGCAACGACGGGTATCCCTCCACAGGTATGCCGTTGGAGGGCACCCAGAATCGATCTCGCCGATCCCGACGTCCGATCGAGGAACGCTCATCGGGCGCGCCGCGATGGCGTCACTCGCGTCACGTGGCCTGAGCTGGTCCGTCTCACATAGGTGGTCCGAATTGATTCTCGCTGAGGGGGCGCTATTCGTTACACCGAACTCGTGGCCGGAACGGCGTCGAGGTGGGTGTAACGGGCCATGCGCAGACCCGGCTCGGCGCAGCGTCAGCTTTGACTTCGCCGTCTCCAACCCGATGCGGCGCCTGCCTTCGCGAGGATTGCCGTCGGCGACACCCGTGTTGCTCGCGTGGCGAGCGAGGCCTGCCTGGACGTGGGCCAGTCCTGTCGGGCGGTTCACCCGTGTTGGGACCGAGCCGAAGGTGATCGCACGCCGCTGACTGGATCCATCCGCCGCCGCAAGAAATTCTCTGGATCGATTTCTGACGACCGCGGAGCTGATCCGTAGTGCCAGGTAGTGCCATTCAGCCCGCCAAACAATCCGCGTGTTCCCTGCTCACAGCGCTCGACCTCAGCGGAACGGGAGGGATTCCGCACCTGTGTCGATGAGTGACGCGTCAGACCTGCTCAGAGCTTCGAACCGGAGTTTCGAACCGTCTCGCGGGAGTAACCGCGGGAGTAACGGACGCGGGAGTGGGGGCCGTCGGGAGCGCACCATGGTGCTCTTGACACCCCGGATGACTGTCAACTATGGTTAACAGGTCGTGAGGGTGGTCCGGAGCGCAACTTTCGATCGGTGGCTCCGCAAGCTCAACGATCGGCGAGCAGCCGCCAGGGTGCTGGTCCGGATCGAGCGGCTGGCAGCGGGCAACCCGGGTGACGTCAAGCCGGTCGGCCACGGCGTGTCCGAACTGAGAATCGACTACGGGCCCGGCTACCGGGTCTACTACCTGCAACGAGGAAGCGAGCTGATCGTGTTGCTGTGCGGTGGCGACAAATCGAGCCAAGCCGACGACATCGACCGCGCGCACCGCATCGCAGCCGACTGGAGGAGCCAGCCACACGATGAGCACAACACCTGAAACCTTCGCACCGTTCGACACCGCCGACTATCTCGACGACATCGATGCTGCCGCGGCGTATCTCGAAGCAGCACTCGAGGAGGCCGGTGACGATCCCGCCTTCGTCGCCCAGGCGCTGGGGACGATTGCTCGCTCCGGCAACGTGAGCGAGCTGGCGCGACGCACGGGGATGAGCCGCGAGGGGCTGTACAAGGCGCTGTCGGCTGACGGCAACCCGAGCTTCGCGACCATCGTGAAGGTCGCACGCGCGCTCGGTCTGAGGATCCGCTTCACCCCCGCCGCTTGATCGCCGAACTCGCATGTCGTCGAACGCGCCGGCGGTCGGTGTGCGCAACGACTGGGCTCACGCCGCGCGCTTGCGTTGGACGTAGTCCTGGAGATCGTCGATGGTGAGGCGGACGCTGCGGCCGATGCGGATTGGTGCGAGTTCGTCGTCCCAGATGAGTTGGTAGATGGTCGATCGACCGACGGCGAGGAGCTCGGCTGCTTGCGGGATCGTGACGAGCAGCGGTGGCCTCGGTGTGTTGGTGTGTGAGGTGTTGTCCGTGGGTTCGTGCATGTCGGCAATCGTCCGACCGGGACGTCACGGATCACCGCCCGACTCGCTACCCGGATCACAGTCCGGGTACCTCGATCTCCACGACGGGTACCGGGCGGGTAGCTGGACGCAGGCCGAACTCGGCCCAGCCGTCGGGAAGGCACCCGTGCCGGTCGAGGTGCACCGCCGCAGCGACGATCCGGGTAGCCAGATCGCTGACGCGGGTAGTGCCGAGGCGGCCGTCGTCGTGCAGTCGTCGCACCTGTTCGACGACCCAGTCGGGCGGGTCGGTCAGCACGTCGTAGCCAACGGTGAGCCGTCGCCGTTCGATGGCGTCGTCCTGAGCGCTGCCGCCGTATCGGGCGAAGACGTTGTCGATGTGTTGTTCTCGGCGAGCCTGACGGAGTTCGAGCCGCGCCGCCCGCAGCGCTTCCTCGACCGCAGCCCGCTCAGCGCTCGTCGAGGCACGTGGGGCGAGTCGGTCGAGGTCGCGGAACTTGGCCTCGGCCTGCCTGACGGGGTCGTTGGCCGCGGCCTGCTGGTCAAGTGTCGCCAGCGTGCGCTGCTCACGTGCCCGCGGAGGACTTGCGCAGCTCGCCACGGCGTCGAGCACGGCCTGAACTGGGAGAGGGGTTGCCGTGGGCCAGTGGGCGAAGGCAGGTTGGGCGTTGATCAGAGCGTTGACTTGTTCCAGTTCGACGACGTACGGCCAGTTGGCAACGATCCAGTCCCGTCGATCTTGTTGAGCGGTGGTCGCCGCGACGAGATGCTCGTGGACTTCTACAGAGCCGACCTTGCCGGCGGTGAGATGTTCGATGAGTTCGCGGTGGTCGGCAGGTGCGGTGCTCATCAGTGCCTGGAGTTCGGCGCGTCGATCGTGCATCTCGGTTGCCGACAGGCACGTGCGGGTGGCTTGTGGTTCGTGCCGGCGGTCGGTCAGCCAGGTCCGATCTCGCAGCGTCCGCAGCATCAGCTCCTGCCAACCCTCGGCTGCTCGCGGGTGCACAGGCTGTGGCCCGAGTCCCGGTATTGCGGCGTCGATTTCGTGGACGGCTCGGTGATGTGCGATCCGAGCGACGGAGTCGTCCCACACGGCGGCTGCGGGGCCGTTGGTCGGCCGGTTGCCGAGCCAGTTCGTGAGCCACTCCGGAGCGTCAGCCCGCAATCGGTGAGTCGCACGCTCGCACGCGACGTTCGCCGCGCGCCGGAAGCGATCGGCGTCGCCAGGCTCGATACCGCGGGAAGCGAGCGCCGCTGCCCATTCACGTGAAGCCCGCTCGACATCGTCGGTGATCCGCCGGAGTGTCGCCACGGCCTCCACGGTGAGTGCGGTGGGTTCGGGCTGATCGATGACCACGAGCTCGCTCCATGCCATCGTTCGGGTTGCCGACCGACCTCGATCGTTGACGAACAGGACGTCGCAGGTGCCGTGGGTGTCGTCGAGCGCAATGACGTGACCGACGTTGTCTCGATCCAGAGCACGCACGCGGCGGCCGACCTCAGCGTGCGACCGGAACGCTTCTGTCCGCGCGAGGTCAGCGTGCAGGTCGGTCGCGTTGGTATGACCCTCGTTCTCGGCGACCCGCTCGGCGTAGCGCGCCTGCTCTGCTCGGTTGAGCAGCGTGGCGACCGGAACTGCGGTGGCAAGGTCACTGATGCGTGCCGCCTCGGCGTCCTGAGTCGAGACGAGCTGTTTCGCGTTCGAGGCGTGGGTGCGCTCGATGAGTTCGTGCTCGGGGTCGGGGACGTGTTCGCCGGGGAGTGGGATGCCGGCGGTGTGCCGTTCGGCGATGTCGATCGCTTCTGCGGTGGTGCCGTAGATCCACGCGGACAGCCGGGCTCTTGACATGGCCACGTAGACCGCCTCCCGGTACAGCCCGGCCGGGCCGACGACGAGGACGTGATCACAAGTGACGCCCTGGGCTGTGTGGACGGTGGATGCGTAGCCGTAGTCGAGCCAACCCGCAGTGAGGTAGTCGCGGTCGAGCACGATCTCTTCTCCGGTGGTCAGCGTGATGTGCGCGCCTGCGGCGTCGATGTGGGTGAGGTGGCCGCGCATCCCGTTGTCGACTGCGAACTCGGTCCCATCCGCCAGCTGTTGGCCTCGGTGATTGCGTCGCAAGTTGACGTGCTCGCCGGGTGCGTACGATCGTCCTCCGATCGTGACGGCTCGTTCAATGTCGAACTCGCCGGCGTCGGCGAGGACTTGCCGGGCGAGGAGGTTGAGCTGGAGGGCTTCGGCGCGGGTGCCGGCGAGCATCAGCGTGGCGCCGTCGGTGCGCAGCATGTTCCAGTCGGCGATCGCCCGCTGGCGGAGTGCGAGACGGTCGTCGTCGAGCACGACCCGACCGTGCGACTGGTAGGCGGCGAACGCTGTAGCGATGTCGCCGTGGCGGAGCTGATCGAGGGCCGCCTGTTCCCACCCGGCTTGTTGACGCCGGTTGACGGTGAGCTCCACGACCCGGTCACCGAGCACGTCGAGCGCAGCCCGGAAGCCTCCGCCGGCGGCGACTTCGGGGAGCTGGTGGTGATCGCCGACGAGGATCAGCTTGGCGCCGACTCGTGTCACCTGATCCACGACACGGGCGAGATCGCGCACCGCGGCCATGCCGGCCTCGTCGACCACGACCACCGTGTGAGCGTCGATGTCGCGGTGCTCGACGAGGTGGCGGGCCAGCGTGGTCGAGTCGATCCCGGCGCCGGTTTCCAGCTCGCGGGCCGCGCGTGCCGACGGTGCCAGGCCGACGACGGTGAACCCGGCGTCCTCGTACAACCTTCGGACGACGCCGAGGGTGTGGGTCTTGCCCGTGCCCGCCCGACCGACGAGGACCGCCATCCGATCACCCGACAAGAGCAGCGACGTCACCGCCGCTGCTTGATCCTCGCCCAGCGTCGACGCAGCGGCTGCGGCGTCGACACGACCGTGTTCCAGGACGCCGACGCCGGCATCGACACCGCGGACGAGCTGCTCGACCAGTCGCGCCTCGAGTGCGAGCAGTGACCGCGAGGTGTAGGTCCGCCCGCGATCGTCGGCGATCACCTGGCAATCGGAAGCGTCGAGCAGCAACTGGGGTGAGTGATCACCAACTGGCACCACCGCCGGTGACCCCAGCGCACGCTGCACGGTGGCTTCGACGCCATCCACCGATGTCGACGCCGGTAGCGCCGATGCGACCGCACGGGTCAGATCGTGTCGGGTGAACGCCCCGTCGTGGGCCGTGACTCGGTGATCGAGCAGCCAGTCGAGCCACTCGTCCAACCCGACCACCCGTGTCGTCACCGACCGGACACCGTGTCTCCACGACTCGTCCTCGATCACGAAGCCGCCGCGCACCGCGGAAGGAGTTGCTGAGGCGAGGATCTGCTCGAGCTGGACTGGCCCCCAACCGGCCGCTTCGGCTCGGGCGTGCCAATCGGCCTCGACCGCAGCGAAGTCCGCAGGCGTCTGCTTGCGGGTGCGGGTCGCGCGTTGGGCGGTGGCCGCCGCAGCGGGCCCGGCCTCGCCGGCAGCCTCGAGCCACTCGGCGATCTGTTCATGTCGCTGCGAGAACTCGCGCAACACCGCGTGCGGGATGCCGGCGATCTCGGCCGCGTCCTCGTGCACCGGTCCCCACTCGACCCCGAGCGCAGCGGTGAGCTCGCGTCGTATCGCCGCCTGGAACACCGCGCCCCCGGTACGGGCGGTGTCGTAGATCGCCCGCCCGTCGAGTGCCGACCACCGCCCGTCGATCCCCTGAGCGAGGTTGGCGACGAGCACATGCCAATGCAGATGCGGATCCCCAGCCCGCGAGGTCCGATGCCGATACGCGGCACCGACGAACCCACGCGCCACCATCCGTCGCGTGCCCCACGCCTCGCCCCACGCCTCCCGGTTCTCGGCCTTGTTCGTCCCGCGCCGCACGAAGCACGCCTCACGCTCCAACCAGCCCAACGTCTCGCCGAGTGCTGCCTCGCACGCGGTGACGATCAGATGCTGCACCCGACGGTCAGCGAGCGCGTAGGCGACCGACACCGACTTCGGCACCGAGAACGTCAGATCGAACCCCGGCACCCGGCGAGGATGCGCACGCAGCGTCGTCCCGTTCGGCGTCAACCCCGTCCCCGGTGCCAGCCCGGCAAGCACCGCACGAAGGTCGGCCGGTTCGACCTCGCCGACCAGCCCGAGTGACTCGACGCCGTTGCCGACCCAGACACCCGGCGCCTCGCCCGCACCCGTGTAGTACTCGTCGAGCCCGCTCGCCACTTGCGACAAGTAGTACGCCTCGGCACCCACCCGGAGCTTCCAGACTGCCTCCACATGTACACATGCCTGTGGAAGAGCGATTCTGTGACGCGATCAGATCCGATTTCTTTCAGTTGGCACATATGCACCCCATGAGTGCCCGGACATCGCAGCCGCCGGCGAGGCTGACGGCGGCTACAGCGACACCCCTCCCCAGCCACTCGAACTCGGGTGGCCGCTCAACCAGCGGTCGGGATTATCGGGTGCGCTACTTGGGCCGCGATGCGGCGCGCGCCGGCATAGCACTATCGGGTTACGGAGCGCGTGTTGTCGAGTGACGACGAACGGGATGTTGGCCACACGGTGCCGATCGACGGAGTCATGAAGGCCAGACGATCGTGCGGCCGTTGCCGTACGTCGTGACGAGCCAGACTCCGAGAACGGGGGCAGCGATACACCAAATCACCGCGACGACCCACCAGATTCGTGATCCGTTCCGTCGTGCTTCGACTGCGCGCCAGATCCCCAGCAAAGCCAGCGGGGGGAAGATGGCGGCGAGGCTTCCGAGGAAGAACGCCCATGCAGTAGAGGACGCCGCAAGAGGCTTGTAGCGACGGTCGAGCCTGATCGGCTCGGCCAACATCGGTCCGAGCTCGTGAAGACGCTCGCCCGGTGTTGGTTCGGGCGGGGAGTTCGCCGGCACAAGGGAATGCTACGCAGGTCGTCACCCTGCGACGGGAGGCGCAAGAATCCTCTGCGAACCGGGCGCCTCTCATCGCTACCCGATCACCAGTCACCCGACACTGGGTACAGAGTTCGGCCGCCACGGCATTACCCATGGCGAAGCGGTGCCCGGCGAGTGGCCACGCCGGGCAAGACCACAGACAGGAAGACCGGCGAGCCACCATCACACGAACACGACTGCAGCAGACCTGCTACTTCCCGTGCTGCCCATCTCGCCGGACTCGGGACTGCCGCGGTGTTGAGGTGGTCAACCTTCCGCCACGGGTAGAACCAGTCCGGAAGCCACCCGAACAGGAACTTCACCGGCAAGAACGGGCGGTACACGCGCTCGGGGAAGTTCTCAGCTATCCAGCGCTCTGGATCGGACGGCAGGGCCGCCGCTGCGGTGATGCTCGCCTCGTACGGTTCGAGTTTCCCGCAGTAATCGCCTTCGGGAGGCGGCCGGTCCCGGAGTACCTCATCGCCGTCGCATACCAGCGCAGTTGGACGACCATCGGTGAACCATCGAGCATCGTGCAGGCCGAACGGATCCTTGTACCAACCGGCCGGGACCCTCCCCGACCCTCTCTGTCCTTCGGCCGTCATCCTGCCGTCCGAACTGCAAGGCGGGATGGACCAAGCTCGGACCGCCCCAATGGCCACAGGAACACCACGCCAGTCTCCCATGTGGAGCACCCCTCCCGGATGCAGATTCAGACGGCGCGATTACGTGACGCGTGACTTGGGCCGTGATGCGGCGCGACGATCCCGTCGATGGGCGGATTATCGGGCGCGCGTTCATGCGCTGACCCCGATGAGCAGAATGCCGGTTCTCGGGTGGGTGGGAGGCCAAGCCAGCGCCGACGATGGCGAGCGCTTGCCTCGGCTGGAAGTCCATTGGTCTCGTCCGTGCCGGACTGTCGAGTGCGTGGGGCTACTCCAACTATTCGGCAGCGAGATCGAGATGCTCGCCTGCGGATCGCACATCCGATCCATAGCCCTCGACCGGCTCCGATCTCTCATGAATGGGCTGGTCACACCATGACTCGGAGATGGACTAGGACGACTCTGAGGACGGCTAGATGCGCGAGGCACTGGCAGATCCAGCGGATCGTGATCGCGAAAGACCGGACGAAGCAGACCCGGCCCGCCGAGGCGATTTCCACCGAGCTGAGCGGCCAGCAATCAACTCGCGGGCTCGTTGTCGGGCCAGCCCGCCTCGATGTCGGCCATGATGTCGTCGAGGGCTTCCGGACCGTCGACGAACCAGTCGGTCATTCCTGCCCAGAAGGTGCCCGCGCCGACCTCGACGGGCATCATGTCGGACGTGTCGAACCGGAACCCGTCGTTGACGAGGGCGATGTGGGTGAGCTCGGCGACTCGCCGCTCCGTCTCGTTGGGGATCGTGTCGAGGTCGAAGTGTGTGTTGGCGGGGATGTGGCCGATACCGGCGTCGACGCTGGCGTGTCCGTAGTCGGGCGACGCAATGAACTCGATCACTTCGCGCACCTCCGGTCGATCGGTCACCGCGACCACGTAATTGCCTCCACCGACCATCGTCTCGGAGTACTCCGGCTCGATCGTCGGGAAATCGAAGGCGTCGATGACCTCTCCCGCTTCGCTCCCGACGACTGCGGGAGCGAAGGACCCCAACGGCACGAACGCACAGCCAGGAGGTTCCATCGCCAGCGAGAGCGGGCCCTCCCGCATCGCGGTCGAGCAGCTGCGGCCGGGCTGCGATTGAGGTAGTCGGGTGTGAACACCAGCTCGCCGGCGCGTCGCGCTGCGGCGACGACCGACGGGTGGTCGAACGCGATCTCGTGGAACGCCCATTCGTCGTAGAACGTCGGTCCTTCGGATCGGAGCAGGACGGACTCAACGATATCGGTGGCCGACCAGCCGCTCGTGGTCCCGGACTCGATGAAGATGCACCACGGCGTGTCGCCGTTCGCAACGATCTGATCGCTCATTTGCACCAGCTCGTCCCACGTCTCTGGTGCCGCGCTCACCGAACCGGTCGAAAGCTGCGACGTTGTACCAGATCAGTGACTTCACATCGAGCTTGGACCACACTCCGTACACAGGGCCGGACGACGAGGGCCACGATCCGTCGTCGCCGACCGAGAGCAGGCTGGTCAGATAGGGGCTCTGGCTGATCTCGAGCCCATCGCGGTCGAGATAGCGTGTGAGGTCCATCACTGCGTCCGGCGCGATCGTGGCGATCGCGCCCGGTTGCGGGATGTTGAGGATGTCGGCGTCGTCGGAGTCGAGGGCGCTTCGATAGTTCTCGAAACCAAGACGTTGAGACGTGATGTCGACGTCGATTCCCGTTTGCCTCGTGAACGATTCGAAGTTGGCCTGCATCGCGGGGATCGCATCCACACTTGCGGCAACCAGCCGAACTCGTGCACCGGCCAGCGGCTGGGTGCTCGGCCTACCGGCGTAGGCGTCGTCGCCGCCGGCGATCCTCAGACCTGACGCAACAGGGTCTCTCGGATCGGGACATGTGGTGAGCCCGGCCCCTCGGCACTCCTCGTGGGTGAAGCCCCGCGCCACCGGGCCTTGAGCGAGTTGGATCAGCTCGTCGGGCGGGAGCAGGAAGACACCTCCTCCCGCACCCGCTCTGAGTGCGCTGGGTCCCGACGAGACGGGGTACTGCGTTCTGGTGGCCTGCACGCCTGCGTGGAGCGTGTCCATGACCTCGGGGGGCAACTCGCCCTGCGGAGAGGCCACGCTGGCCGCATGGATCGCCAACATGTTCGCCAGATCGGGATCTGACTTCATCTTGAGCTGAGCAGTTGCCGCTACGTCGTGAGCCGCTGCCGATCGGCTGATCTCGGTCGCAAGGTCCGAAGCTCGACGCTGCTGGACGAAGGCAAACGCACTCAGTCCGAGTACTGCGACGATCGTGACGGCCATGGCGACGAGGATCCGGGATCGCCGTCGAAGCGTCGTCTCACGCCGCTCCTCGTTCGCTCGCACAAGACGTCGTTGTGCCTCTGCCAGCTCGCTCGTGTCCAGAAACTGGCGCTCGTCGCCGGTGAGTCCGATCGGTGGAGACTCGACCCAGCCCTCGTACTTGGCGAGCTGGCCGCCGGTGAGTACGAATGCCGGATCACGATCGTTCTGAACCCATTCGTGAGCCGTTTCGGCCAGACGACGTTCGGCGTGGACGTCCAGCGCGTGTCCTCGATCCATCGCTGCAGCCTCGGCCACGCATTGAGGAGCGCCTCGTGCGCGTGATCTCGACGGTGGGTCCGTGGGTCACCGGGTCGCGATCGAAACCGAGAAGCCGATGGCGTGCGAAGGTGTCGGTGATGTTCCGGGCGTAGGGGCCGGCGTCGCCGATCGCCGTGAGCTCGGACAACAGTACCCGTCGCCGTGTGTCGCCGGAGCCTTCACCGAGGG
>CAWGTW010000012.1:0-331730 GCA_963825565.1 Ilumatobacteraceae bacterium | reverse complement strand
GCCCGGCAAATGGGGTCAAGTCATGCTTTCTTCCTTCTCCGAGCGGCCGACCGGTGCCGTCCCTGCCACCGAGAAGGAGAAGCATGACTCGACCCCGCACCACCGCTCCCGCCGTGGTTCCGCTCCGGCGTGCGCCGGATCTGACGATGCGTCAGACTGTCGGTTCGGATGTCCACGGGGTAGCACCGGTGTTCATCGATCTCACTGACGAGCAGGCCGCACTGCGCGACGAGCTCCGCCAGTACGACAAGGACCTGATCACGCCCGAGCTGCGTCGCGAGATGGAGCACGAGGAGGGCACGGGGCCGCTACGGCGCAAGATCGTCGAGCAACTCGGCACCGACGGCTGGATCGCCATGGGCTGGCCCACCGAGTACGGCGGCCAGGGTCGCAGCGCCGTCGAGCAGTTCACCTCTACGACGAGTCGATGCGAGCGGGCTCACCGGCACCGATGCTCACGATCAACACGGTGGGTCCGACGATCATGGATGACGGCACCCCGAGCAGAAGGAGCAGTTCCTTCCCGAGATCGCCGCCGGTCGGCTGCACTTCTCGCATCGGCTACAGCGAACCCGATGCCGGCACCGACCTGGCGTCGCTGACCACCCGGGCGGTCCGCGACGGCGACGAGTACATCATCAACGGTCAGAAGACCTGGACGAGCCTGGCGCTCGGCTGCGACTACATCTGGCTCGCCGCCCGCACCGACCCCAACGTGTCGAAGCACAAGGGCATCTCGCCGTTCGTGATCCCCATCGACACGCCGGGCATCACCCTCGAGCCACTCAACCTGCTGTCGAGCCACAACATCAACCACACGTTCTTCGACGATGTGCGGGTGCCGGCGAGCTCGATCATCGGCGAGGAGAACCAGGGCTGGCGCCTCATCACCAGCCAGCTCAACCGCGAGCGCGTCACCCGTGCTCGTCTGCCACCGTCGAGCGTGCCGTCGAGAACACGGTCGCCTGGGCGAAGGAGACCACCCGCGCGGACGGCACCCGGGTCATCGACATCCCATGGGTGCGTCGCAACCTGGCCGAGGTCACCGCCGAGCTCGAGTACCTGCGCCTGCTGAACTGGAAGGTCGCATGGCAGGTGGCCACCAAGCACCTCGACGTCGCCGACTCGTCGTCGGTCAAGGTGTACGGCACCGAGTTCTACACCGGGCGTTCCGGCGTCTCATGCAGGTCTACAACGAGCTCGGCTACCTGAAGCAGGAGGATCCGGGCCTCGGCAGCTCGCTCGAGATGATGTACCGCTCGATGGTCATCCTCACCTTCGGCGGCGGCACCAACGAGATGCAGCGCGACCTCATCACCATGTTCGGCATGGGCTTCCCCCGAGCCGACCGGTAGGGCCTTCTCCATGGGTCAGATCCCGCTTTCCCGCTTTCCTGACCTCGACCACCCGGCCACGACCAAACGAAGAAAGCGGGGTCTGACCCCGACCGGAACGCACGAACAGGACCCACCGACATGGATTTCGATTTCTCCGAAGAAGACCAGGCGATCTACGACCTCACAGCGCAGATCCTCGGCGACAAGGTCACCGACGAGCACCTGCGCGAGCTCGCCGCAGCCGACGTGCACCTCGACCGAACCACATGGCTGACCCTCGCCGAAGCGGGCATCGTCGGCGCAGCCCTGCCCGAGGCCCATGGCGGCTCCGGTCTGGGCTTCATGGCGGTCAGCGCCGTGTGCGAGCTCGTCGGCCGCCACGCCGCCACGGTGCCGATGCTCGAGACCGTCGTGATGGTGGGCCTGCCGATCGCCGAGTTCGGCACCGACGCACAGAGGGCCGACGTGTTGCCCCGGATCGCCTCGGGCGAGCTCGTCGCAACCGCTGCGCTGGTGGCCGGCGACGGCTTCACCCGGGCGGGCGACACGGTCTCCGGCTCGGCACCGTGCGTGCCGATGGGCCTCGACGCCGACCTGTTCCTGGTGCCGACCGACGACGGGGTGGTCCTCGTGGACGCCGACGCATCGGGTCTCACCCGCGTTGCGCAGCGCACGACCACCGACCATCCCCAGGCGTTGCTGACCCTCGACGCCACACCGTGCACCCGACTCGGCACCGCCTCCACCGACGAGATCCTGACGTGGCTGCGCCTCCGGGTCGATCGGCGATCTGCTCGACGCTGGCCGGTGCCTGCAAGGCCGCCACCGACCTGGCCGCCGAGTACGCCGAGATCCGCCACCAGTTCGACCGTCCGATCGCCACGTTCCAGGCCGTCAGCCAGCGCGCCGGTGACGCCTACATCGACACCGAGGGTGTCAACCTCACCGCACGCCAGGCCGCCTGGCGCATTGCCGACGGCCGACCCGCCGCACGCGAGGTCGCCATCGCCCGCTGGTGGTCGAGCGAGGCGGGCTTCCGGGTGGTGCACGCGGCCACGCACCTCCACGGCGGCGTGGGTGTCGATCGCGACTATCCCCTCCACCGCTACTACCTGATGGCCCGCCAGCTCGAACTCACCCTCGGCAACAGCGAGGAACAGCTCGTCACCCTCGGCGACCTCATCGCGGTTGAACGCTGGGTCAAGTCTTGCCTTCAACCAACTCACCACGCGGCGCCCCCTGCGAGCCGACACAGAGTTGGTCGAAAGCAAGACTTGACCCCAGCACTACGCTAGATCGCCATGATCGAGCTCGACGTCGACGTCCTGGTGGTCGGAGCCGGGATCTCCGGATCGGTGCCGGCTGGCACCTGCAGACGATGTGTCCCGACCGCACCTACGCGATCCTCGAGGGACGCGACGACCTCGGCGGCACGTGGGACCTGTTCCGCTACCCGGGCATCCGATCCGACAGCGACATGCACACCCTCGGCTACCGGTTCAAGCCCTGGACGGAGGCGAAGTCCATCGCCGACGGCCCGTCGATCCTGGCGTACCTGCGCGAGACCGCAGCCGAGTACGGGATCGATCGCCACATCCACTATCGCCAGTGGGTCAGCCGCGCCGACTGGTCGAGCGACGACGCCCGCTGGACGGTCACCGCGACCCGTGTCGATCCCGAGACCGGTGAGGCCGCAGAGGTCCGCCACCGCTGCCGGTTCCTGTTCATGTGCTCGGGCTACTACTCCTACAGAGCGGGCTACACCCCGGAGTTCCCCGGCAGGGAACGCTTCGGCGGCACCATCGTCCACCCCAGCAGTGGCCCGACGATCTCGGCTACACCGACAAGCGCGTCGTGGTCATCGGCTCGGGCGCCACCGTGGTCACGATCATCCCTGCGATGGCCGACGACACCGCGCACATCACGATGCTGCAACGGTCGCCCACCTACATGGTCAATCGCCCCGACACCGACCCCATCGGGGACAAGCTGCGTCGGTTCCTGCCCGAGAAGGCGGCATACGCCGCCACCCGCTTCAAGAACATCCGCCTCGGCCAGCTCTTCTACAACAAGACGCGCACCGAGCCCGACGAGGTCCGCGACCTGCTGCTCGGCGGGATCCGCAAGGAG
Organism: Ilumatobacteraceae bacterium; assembly: GCA_963825565.1. Classification (GTDB taxonomy): domain Bacteria; phylum Actinomycetota; class Acidimicrobiia; order Acidimicrobiales; family Ilumatobacteraceae; genus JBFGCT01. The sequence continues at coordinate 328,263 of CAWGTW010000012.1, read as the reverse complement.
CTCGGCGACGACTACGACGTCGACACCCACTTCACCCCCCGGTACGACCCGTGGGACCAACGCCTGTGCCTCGTGCCCAACGGCGACTTCTTCGAGGCAATCCGCACCGGCAAGGCCTCGGTCGTCACCGACACCATCGAGACCTTCACCGAGACCGGCATAGCGCTGACATCGGGCGAGCACCTCGACGCCGACATCATCATCACCGCCACCGGGCTCCAGCTGGTGACCCTGGGCGAGATGGACTTCTTCGTCGACGGCGACCAGGTCGACTTCTCACGGACCTTCACCTACAAGGGCCTCGCCTACTCCGACGTCCCGAACCTGGCCTCGTCGTTCGGGTACATCAACGCCTCCTGGACACTGCGGTCCGACCTCACCTGCGCCTACGTGTGCCGCCTGCTGAACCACATGGCCGAGACCGGCACCGACATCGCCACGCCACGACTCCGGCTGTCCGACCGCACGATGCCGACTCGCCCGTGGATCGACGACTTCTCGGCCGGCTACATGCAGCGCATGATGCACGCGATGCCCCGCCAGGGCGACCGCGACCCGTGGCGCAACACCCAGGACTACGACGAGGACCGCAAGCTGCTGGGCAAGGGCCCCGTCGACGACGGCGTCATGACGTTCACCTGCGTCGGTTCGGGGTCAGATCGCGCTTCCCCGCTTTCTCGGAGCACCGAGGACCAGGCCACAGCATGAGGGGGAAGCGGGAAAGCGGGGTCTGACCCCAGCGCTACCGCCCCCGAGCGCTACCCGGCGGTCTCGACGACGCGCTCGAGCACCCAGTCCGGGTTGTCGGCGACGGTGCGGGCCAGCCGACCGGTCGAGTCGAACAGTGCGAAGAGGGTGCCGTCGAGCGAGCCCAGCACGCGAGTGCCACGCAGTTGGCGCACCTTTTCGGCGGTCTCGGCGTCGGTGCGGCGGGCCACGGCCCACGACGTCGGCGACATGTCGACCTCGGCGCCGAACTCGAACTGCAGCCGGTGGGAGAACACCTCGAACTGCATCTGGCCGACGGCGCCGAGCACCGGCGCAGCCGTCGGCGCGTCGAGGTCGCGCAGCACCTGCACCACGCCTTCCTCGTCGAGTTGGTCGAGGCCCTTGCGGAACTGCTTCGACTTCGACACGTCGACGGGACGGGCGCTCCAGAAGAGCTCCGGCTCGAAACGGGGAATCGGCGGAAACGCGACCTTCGGGCCGTCGTAGAGCGTGTCGCCGATCCGCAGGTCCGACGCGTTGACCAACCCGATGACGTCGCCGGGGAAGCCCTCCTCGACGGTGTCGCGATCGGCACCGAAGACGGTGGTCGCGAACTTCGCGCCGAACGGCTTGCCCAGCCGCTCGTGGGTGACCTGCATCCCGCGTTCGAACCGTCCCGAGTTGATGCGCATGAACGCCATGCGATCGCGATGCGACGGATCCATGTTGGCCTGCACCTTGAACACGAATGCCGAGAACGGGGCCTCCAGGCTGCGGGGCTCGCCCGCAGCGTCCTCGCGCGGCATCGGTGACGGCGCCAGGTCGATGACCGCATCGAGGAGATGACGCACCCCGAAGTTGGTGAGCGCCGACCCGACGAACAGCGGGCTGGTCTCGCCGGCCATGAACGTCTTGGGATCGTGGGTGGCGCCGATCTCGTCGAGCAGCGCGACCTCTTCGGCGGCGTTGATCCAGGCGTCGCCCTCGGCGGCCTCGGCCTCGGCTGCGCCGACGACCTCCTCGCCGGCCTCGGTGGCACCGCGGCTGCTGCGGGCGAACCGCACGAAGTCACCGGTGCGGCGATCGATGACCCCGCGGAAGTCGCCGGCCTGCCCCACCGGCCAGGTGACCGGGGTGGTCTCGAGACCGATGAGTTCGCTGATCTGGTCCATCAGCTCGAGCGGCTCGCGTCCGGGTCGGTCCCACTTGTTCACGAAGGTCAGGATCGGCATGTCGCGCGCCTTGCAGACCTCGAAGAGCTTGAGGGTCTGGGCCTCGATGCCCTTGGCCGCATCGAGCACCATGACCGCGGCATCGACGGCGGCGAGCACCCGATAGGTGTCCTCGGAGAAGTCGACGGTGACCGGGGTGTCGAGCAGGTTGACGACGTGGTCGCGGTACGGGAACTGCAGCACCGTCGAGGCGATGGAGATGCCTCGGTCCTGCTCCATCGCCATCCAGTCCGACCGGGCCGACCGGCGCCCCGAACGAGCCTTCACCGCGCCGGCCTGCGCGACCGCGCCGGAGTAGAGGAGGAACTTCTCGGTGAGGGTCGTCTTCCCCGCGTCGGGGTGCGAGATGATCGCGAACGTTCGGCGGCGGGCCGCTTCGGTGACGATCTCGGAGCTGCTCATCGAACACATCCAGGCAATGGGGGTGCGGCACGGCGGGTCGGGGTTGTCGTCGGGCGACGTGCCGCGACGGACGCTCCATGGTACGGCGACCACGCTGCGCTCACCCCGACGGACGCGCCTGGGCTGGGTGCCCCACGATCTCCGTCAATCGCATCGCCGCGGGACCGCCGGTTGCGCGACGATGCCGGTATGCATCGCTGGACCCAGAGCCATCGGTCCACCAGGGGGACGCGCCGCACGTCGTCGCTGCAGTGCTCGTCGTCGCAGCGCTCATCGCCGCGGGCTGCAGCAGCGACGACGACGACATCGTCGCCGATCCGGCCGCGGCCGAGGTACTCGGCGAAGTCGTCACCCCGACTGCCGACGAGCGGCGACAACGGCACCGATGCGTCCGACGATGCCGAGGCATCGGCGATCGCGACGGTCCCTGCCGGCTTCACCGTCCAGCCGAGCCTCGAACAGCTCGCCGTCCTCGACGCCGCCGAGGGCACGTCGCTCGAACTGGTGCACGACGACGGCACCGTCGTCGCCACCGGCGTGGCCGACGAGTTCGGGTCGCTGCTGTGGCGCGACATCGAGCCTGGCAGCTACGTGGTGCGGACCACGGCACGGGCGCCGGCGAGACCGGTGCCGGTGCCGCCGTCGAGGAGTCCGAGCCCGCCGTCGTGGCTGCGATCGACGATCCGCCCGACCCGGCGCTCTACACCGGCCAGACCCTCGCCGACGGCTTCGCCTACATCACCACGCGAGACGGCACGACGCTCAGCGCCAACGTCGTGCTGCCCGGCCCCGCCGAGGAGGGCCCCTACCCCACCGTCGTGGAGTACTCGGGCTACGGACCGTCGAACCCCGACGCGTCCGGGTTGCAGGACATCTTCGGGCCGCTCGGGTACGCCTGGGTCGGCGTGAACATGCGCGGCACGGGATGCAGCGGCGGGTCGTTCCAGTTCTTCGAGCCGGTCCAGCTGACCGACGGATACGACGTGATCGAGACCGTCGCCGCCCAGGACTGGGTGAAACACAACGAGGTGGGCATGGTCGGCATCTCGTACCCGGGTATCTCCCAGCTGTTCGTCGCCGCTGCGCAGCCCCCGAGCCTCGCCGCGATCACCCCGCTGTCGGTCCTCGATGACGCCGCCCGATCGACGCTCTCGCCCGGCGGGATCCTGAACACCGGCTTCGCGGTGGCATGGTCCGACGAGCGCGAACGCGACAGCGAGCCCTATGGGCAGGGCTGGGAGCAGGTACTCGTCGACGCCGGCGACACCATCTGCGAAGCCAACCAGGCGTTGCGGCTCCAGAACACCGACGCCCGGGCCCTCATCGAGGACACGACGTTCTACGTGCCCGAACTGGTCGACGAGATCTCCCCGGTGGTGCTGGCCGATCGCATCGAAGTGCCGGTCTTTCTGGCCGGCGCGTGGCAGGACGAACAGACCGGCGGACACTTCCCCGAGCTCCTGGACGATCTCACGAACGTACCCGAGCTCTACGCCACGATGGTCAACGGTGCCCACACCGAGTCGGTGTCGCCGGCGATCATGGTCCGCTACCTCGAGTTCCTCGAGCTCTACGTCGACCGCGAGACCCCCGATCTCACCGCGGCAGCGTTGATCGGTCCGGTGCTGACCCCGGGCCTCTACGGCGTCAGCGTCGCGGTACCCGACCTCGACCGGCTCGCCGGCCTGCCCTACGACGAGGCGCTGGCGACCTTCGAGGCCGACCCCCGCATCAGGATCCTGTTCGAACAGGGCGCTGCAGACGGCACCGAACCCCGGACGCCACTGCCGCGATTCGAGGCCGGTTTCGACGCCTGGCCGATACCCCCGAAGGTGCGGCTCGGCTCCGAGGCGATGGCGCTGCGGCGCACGATCCGGTCGCTCGATCTGGTGACCGTGTGCGAGGACGCCGGGTGCCCGAACCTGTCGGAGTGCTGGTCCGACGGGACGGCGACGTTCATGGTGCTCGGCGACCGGTGCACGAGGGCGTGCGGGTTCTGCCTGGTCGACACCCGCCACCCGGTCGCGCCCGTGGCCGACGAGCCCTCGCGCGTCGCGGCGGCGATCGAGCGGATGGGCCTCGACCACGCAGTGCTGACGATGGTCGCCCGCGACGACCTGCCCGACGGCGGCATGGCCCATGTCGCAGCGTGCGTCGCGGCGATCCGGACCCTCCGTCCGGCGACCAGGATCGAGACGTTGATCTCCGACGCCAAGGGAGACGAGGCCGCGCTCGACCTGCTGTTCGTGTCGCGACCCGACGTGTTGAACCACAACATCGAGACCGTCGCCCGGCTCCAACGGGCGGTGCGCCCTTCGGCCGGCTACGCCCGATCGCTGTCGGTCCTCGCCCGGGCCGGCGCCGCCGGTCTGACGATCAAGACCGGGTTCATGGTCGGGCTCGGGGAGACCGACGACGAGGTCGTCGGCTGCCTGGCCGACCTCGCCGACGTCGGCGTCGACATCGTGACGATCGGCCAGTACCTTCGCCCGACGTCGACGCACCTCCCGATCGCCCGCTACGCCGAGCCCGCCGAGTTCGAGCGGTGGAAGGCGATCGGCGAGGGGTTCGGGATCGGCCACGTCGAGGCCGGCCCGCTGACTCGGTCGAGTTACCACGCCAAGGCGGCGGCGGCCGCGGTCGACCCTGCCGAACCGGCCGAACCGGCCGAACGGGCCGAACCTGCCGAACCGGTGCCGGTCGCGGTGACACGCTGAATCGTCGGGCACACGATCGTGCGGTGGACGGGCCGTGTGCCGGTCAGGTCGGCGTGACGAGATCGGCGACGACCGCGGCGTGGTCGCTCGGCCAGATCGCCTCGCCCTCGACCATCGACGGGCCGTCGCCGACGATCCACGCCCGCTGCGGGTTGCCGGTCGGCTTCGGCCGCGGCCATGACACGAGCACGTAGTCGAGGCGGCGATCGGGCCAGGCGCTGTCGGCGGTGTACGGGTTGTCGCGCGACCAGGTCCGCCCCGGTCCGGTGCCGGCCTGGTCCCACACGTCGGAGAACACGATGCCGTCGACGCCGGGCCGGCGCCCGGTCAGCATCCGCACCTCCTCGCTGTCGGCGACCGCGTTGAGGTCGGCGCCGACGACCAGCGGAGGGTCCCGGTCGGGCGCGCCTCGCCACTCGCAGGATCGGTCGAGCAGGTACCGGACCTGCAGCTGGCGCGTCGCCGAGGCGTCGAAGCGGTGGTCGAGGTGCGTCGACGCGACCGGCCAGCGACCCCACGGCGTCGCCACCGCAGCAGCGACGACCCGGCGATGGCCGGGGTGGCCGTCGGCACCGGGGAGGGGGTCGTCGGCGATCAGCTCGAGCGGCCACCGGGCGAGCACGGCGTTGCCGAACGACTCGCCGTCGTAGAGGATCGGGCCGGTGCGCAACGCATGGAGCCCGGTCGCCTCGCCGATGCGCTCGGCGTCGTCGTCGTGCGCGTCGGACCAAACCTCCTGCAGGCACACGATGTCGGGGTCGACGGCGCGGATGACCTCGACGATCGCCGGCCGCCGCCGCTCCCAGGGACCGAACCGCCACCACAGATTCCAGGTCATCACGCGGAGCGACATCGCCGGCCATGATGCCCGATCGCCGCCGCGGCCCCGCCACCCGGACCCACCGAACCCGCGTCGCACCCCGTCGGTACGCTCGGATCGCGTGAGATGGTCGGTCGAGCAGGTCGAGGCGGTGGCGCCCTCACCGGCTGCGGTGACCGCCGCCCAGGCGATCGCGTCACCGGCCGACTGGGGGTCGACCGGTGCCGACGATCGCGCGGTGTGGGGAGCGTGCCGGGGGAGCGGCGCGGAGCCGTACGACACCGCCGTCGACCATGTCGACGTCGCGTTCAGGTGTTCCTGCCCGAGCCGGCGCGTCCCGTGCAAGCACGCGATCGCGTTGCTGCTGCTGTGGGTGCGCGGACAGGTCCCGGCCGGCGCGCCCCCGGCGGCGGTCGACTCCTGGGTGGGACGGCGTCGGGCACGGGCGACCGCACGGGCCGAGCGCCCCGGCACGTCGGGCGACGGCCGGGCCGATGTCGACGATCCGCCCGCCCCGGCCGATCGCGACCCGGCCGATCGCGACCCGGCCGACCGCGACGACGCACCCGCGCCCGGCCCCCCGGCCGGCGGCGAGCGCGACGCCGCCCGTGACGAGCGCGTCGCCCGGATGCTGGCGGGCCTGACCGAGCTCGACCGCTGGCTCGACGACCGGATCCGGACCGGGCTGGCCGACCCGGCGCTCGCCCGCTACTCCACGTGGGACGCGCTCGCCGCGCGGCTCGTCGATGCGCAGGCGGGGAGCCTCGCCAACCGGGTCCGGCGTCTGGCCGGCCTGGTCGGCGCGTCGCCCGACTGGCACGCCGACGTGCTCGCCGAGCTCGGGCTCCTCCACCTGTTGACGCAGGCGGGTCGACGCCTGCCGTCGCTGCCCGACCCTCTCGGCGACGAGGTGGCGACGGCGATCGGATGGCAGGTGAAGCAGGCCGATGTGCTCGGCGGCGTTCCCGACACCGACCGGTGGGTCGTCGCCGGCCGGAGCGACACCCGCGAGGATCGGATCGAGGTCCGTCGCCAGTGGCTGCGCGGCGAGGCGTCCGGGCGATGGGCGCTCGTGCTGTCCTTCGCCGCCTACCGGCAGAGCCTCGACGACTCGCTCGCCGTCGGTTCGTCGCTCCCGGCCGACCTGCATCGCTATCCCGGGCATGCGCTGCGGGCGCTGGTCGGACGGCGGCACGGCGACCCGATCGAGCCCGGGCAGCCACCCGCGTCGACGATCGCCGAGGCGTGCGACGAGATCGGTCGTGTGGTCGCCGAGGTGCCCTGGCTCGATCGCCTCCCGGCGACGGTGTGCGCCACCCCCGCCTTCGACGGCCGTCGGTGGTCGCTGAGCGACGACACCGGGAGCCTGCCGTTGCTGGCCACGGTCACCGAGGAGGCGCTCGGTGTGCTGCTCGCCGTGTCGGCAGGCCGGCAGGTCGTCGTGACGATCGAGTGGACGCCGCACGGGGTCGTTCCGCTGACGGTCCACCGAAGCGATCGGGCCGTCGACATCGGCCCGCGCGCCAACGCCTCGTTCGTGGGCGGACGATGAGCGGTGACCTGCCGTCGACGGGCGACGCGGCCGGCCCCGCCGATCGCTCGGCGTCGGGCGCGGCCGGATCGGCGGGCACCGAATCAGATCGATCGTCGACGACACGCTCGACGGTGTCGTCGAGCGTGTCGTCGACGGTGTCGTCGGCCGTCGAGGAACACTGGAACGACCTGGTCACCGTGGCGTTGCTGGGCACCGATCGTCGCGATCCGCCCGCCGCCGACGGTCCGATCGCCGAGCTGGTCGCGGACACCGCCCGAAGCGCACCGTCTGAACGGATGCTGGCCCAGGTCGCCGCCTGCGTCGCGGTCCGCCGCGCCGGCTTCATGCCCGGGCCGGTGGGCTCGCCGCTCGTTCCACCGCCCGACGACGACCGCCCGGTGTGCGTGCCGGCCGCTGCCGAGCGATGGGTGCACATCACCGCGTCGTGGCCGGTGCTCGAGGACGAGTGGGTCCTCACGCTGATCACCAACGGCTGGCGGGCCGCCCCCGAGCTCGTCCCGGCGATGCTCCGTCGCCACCGGCGCGACCCGGTCCGCCGGGCGCGTGCCGTCGTCGCCGCCGGCCCGATCGCGGCGTGGCTGGTCGAGCACGTCGCCGGCCTCGCCGGGGCGCACCCGGCGGGAGCGGTGTCGCCCGAGGCGCTGGCGGAACTTCCCACGCTCCCGATCCCCCCGGACCTGGCGCCTCTCATCGGCGCACCGGGCGCCCGCTCGGGGAGCGAGTTGGCCGCGGCGCTCGGGTCGGGTGTGCTCGGCCAGGCCCACCGGGCGGTGCTGGTCAACCTCGTGGCACGGGTCCGGTCCGACTCGCTCGCCGAACTGGCCGAGCGGCTCGGCACGCTCGACCCGATGTCGCCCGGTTACGGACTGGCGTCGACGCTCGCCGACCTCGCCGTCACCCGCCACCGCATGCTCGACGAGCTCACCCCACCCCGGTTCGTGTGACCGCACATGTCTGATGTCGCGGTGTTCGGTCACGCAGATCCCGCAGCGGTACCGACCGCGACACCCGTTCGGTAACGTCCACGGCGATGACCGACGCGGCGCTCGACGTCCTCCGCCCGCACGCCGAGCAGCAGTACGCGCACGAGCTCGCCGCGCTGGCTGCGAGCGACGAGCGCGAGCGCCCGCCGGGGTGGCGCCTGTCGCCATGGGCGGTCGTCACCTACCTGATCGGCGGCTCGCTGCCCGACGGCACGGTCGTTTCGCCGAAGTACATCGGCCGGCGGCGGCTGATCGAGATCGCGGTCGCCACGCTGGCGACCGACCGGGCGCTGCTGCTCCTCGGTGTCCCCGGCACGGCGAAGACCTGGGTGAGCGAGCACCTCGCGGCGGCGATCAGCGGTGATTCGACGCTGCTCGTGCAGGGCACCGCCGGCACGACCGAGGAGATGCTGCGCTACGGATGGAACTACGCCCGCTTGCTCGCCGAGGGTCCGAGCGTCGACGCGCTCGTACCCGGGCCGGTGTACCGGGGCATGGAACGGGGCGCGCTCGTCCGGGTCGAGGAGCTGACCCGCATGCCGCCCGAGGTGCAGGACGCGCTGGTCACGGTGCTGTCGGAGAAGGTGCTGCCGATCCCCGAGCTCGACACCGAGGTCGCCGCCGTCCGCGGGTTCAACCTCGTCGCCACCGCCAACGACCGCGATCGCGGCGTCAACGACCTGTCGAGCGCGCTGCGGCGCCGCTTCAACACGGTCGTGCTGCCGTTGCCGGCGACCGCCGCCGAGGAGATCGACATCGTCAGCCGACGGGTCGACGAGCTCGGCGTCGCCCTCGCCCTGCCGGCGGTCCCCGCCGCCGCGGAGGAGATCCGGCGCGTCGTGACGATCTTCCGCGAGCTGCGCAGCGGCGTCACCGAGGACGAGCGGACGAGCCTCAAGGTCCCGACCGGCACGCTCTCGACCGCCGAGGCGATCTCGGTGGTCACCAACGGTCTGGCGCTCGCCGCGCACTTCGGCGACGGTTCGCTCGGCCCGACCGACATCGCCGGGGGGATTCGAGGTGCCGTCGTCGGCGACCCGATCCACGACGCCGTCGCCTGGCGCGAGTACCTCGAGGGGGTGGTGCGCGAACGAGCCGGTTGGGAACCGTTCTACGAGGCGTGCCGCACGCTCGACGACGGGTGAAGCGGTGCACCCGGCCGGGCGTGTCGCGCCCGATGTCGACCGTACGCCGCCCAGCGGTGACGGCGCGGTGAGCGTCCACCTGCTCGGCATCCGACACCACGGGCCGGGTTCGGCGCGCTCGGTCGTGCGCGCGCTCGACGCGCTCGGACCCGACATCGTGCTGGTCGAGGCGCCGGCCGACGCCGGACCGCTGGTCGGCTGGATCGGCTCGGGCGACCTGCGCCCACCGGTGGCGATGCTCGGTTGGGTCGTCGCCGATCCGTCGCGGGCCGCCTTCGCCCCCTTCGCCTCGTTCAGTCCCGAGTGGCAGGCGATCCGGTGGGCTGGCCGCCACGGCGTCGAGGTCCGCCCGATCGACCTCCCGCTGGCGACGACGATGGCGTTCGAGCGAGACGACGACGAGTTGCTCGCCGCAGCCCCACCCCCCGATCCGCTGCGGGCGCTGGCCGATGCGGCGGGCGACCCCGACCCCGAGCGGTGGTGGGAGGACGTCATCGAGCACCGCGGCGACGGCGAACCGGCCTTCGCCGCCGTCGCCGACGCGATGCACGCGGCGCGTGCCGGGCACGTGCCGACGCAGCGCGAGACCCGGCGCGAGGCCCACATGCGGCGGGCGGTGCGCGCCGCCCGCACGGACGGGTACGCCAAGATCGCACTCGTCTGCGGCGCGTGGCACGTTCCCGCGCTCGATGTCGACGCGTACCGCGCGGCCGACGACGCCAGGGTGTTGCGCGGCCTGCCGAGGGTCAAGGTCGGGCTGGCATGGGTCCCCTGGACCCACCGCCGGCTGGCGAGCGCGTCGGGTTACGGCGCCGGCGTCGACAGCCCCGGCTGGTACGCCCACGTGTTCGAGCACCCCGGGAGCGACGGCGTGGCGCGGTTCTTCGTCGAGGGCGCCCACGTCCTGCGGGCGCGACGGACTGGCCGCCTCGCCGGACCATCTCATCGCCGGGTCCCGGCTGGCGGCCACGCTGGCGGCGATCCGTGGCCGGCCCCGCCCTGGCCTCGCCGAGGTACTCGACGCGGCCGACGCGGTGATGGGCGGTCTCGACCTGCTGCCGCGACGAGTTGATCATCGGCGACGCGCTCGGCGCCGTCCCGGCCGCGGCCCCCCAGGTCCCGCTGGCCCGAGACCTGGCACGCGCCCAGCGGTCGGCCCGGCTCAAGCCCGAGGCGGCCGCGCGCACGGTCGAGCTCGATCTGCGGACGCCGACCGGGCGGCGTCCGTTCGCACCTGCTCCACCGGCTGCTCGCCCTCGGCGTGCCGTGGGGCGTGCCCGAGGACGGGCGCGGGTCGTCGGGGACGTTCCGCGAGACGTGGCGGGTCGTATGGGAGCCCGAGCTCGCGGTGCGCATCGTCGAGTGCTCGGCCTACGGCACGACCGTCGAGTCGGCGGCGACCGCCCGCCTGGTCGAGCGATCGGTCGAGTCGACCGGCATCGCCGAACTGGTCGGGGTGATCGAACAGGCGCTGCTCGCCGACCTGCAGGCGGCGGTCGAGCCGAGCGTCCGGCGATTGGCCGAGCGCGCGGCGACCGACCCGGACATCGGGCACCTGATGGACGTGGTCGTGCCGCTCGCCGGGGCGCTGCGCTACGGCAACGTCCGGGGGACCGACGCTTCGGCGCTGAGTACCGTCTTCGACGGCGTCGTCCTGCGGATCGTGGCCGGTGTGGTCCCGATCTGCGCAGGGCTCGACGACGAGGCCGCGGCGGCGATGGTCGAGCGTCTCGCCGGCGTCCAGGCTGCGCTGGCGACGCTCGACCATCCGGCGCGGCACGCACTCGTTCCCCGACGTGCTCCGGCGGCTGACCGACCAGCGTCGCGGCCACGGGCTCGTCCAAGGCCGGGCGACGCGGCTGCTCCACGATGCCGGGCACTGGGCGAGCGCCGACGTCGAGCACCGGCTTTCCCGGGCGCTGTCGGCGGGCACCCCGCCGGCGGTGGGCGCGCAGTTCGTCGAGGGCTTCCTCGCCGGTGCGGGCACGGTCCTCGTGCACGACCGCGAGCTGCTCGAAGTGATCGACCGCTGGTTGTCGGCGCTGCCGGCCGACTCGTTCGACGCCGTGTTCGCGCTCCTGCGGCGAACGTTCGGCGGTTTCGAGCCCGCCGAGCGACGTCAGATCATGGCACTGCTCGACGGGGTCGCCGTCGAGCACCGCAACGGGTTCGGACCCGGGGTCGACGACGCCCGGGCGGCGCGGGTCCTGACGACCGTTCGCCACGCTGCTCGGCCTGCCCGTCCCCGACCCTGCGGCGGCCGGCCGGCGGGTCGACCCGCCACCGCGTCCCGGTGGTCGCCGATGACCGGCGACCCGCTGCCCAGGGTGTCCGATGCCGAACGCCACCGGCGGTGGCGTCTGGTGCTCGGTGGCGCCGCCGACGACGTGCCGACCGGCGAGGGCGCGCCCGGCGCGCCCGGTGCCGGCGGGCCGGGCGCGGGCGAGGTGGACGGCGAGCTCCCGACCGCCGACGCCGACGGCCCGGCGCAGCACCTCCTCACCGCCGACGACCGCCGCGATCGATGTGGCGCTCGCGGCGCTGTACGACCGGCCGGCGGCGGGCGAGCGAGGCCGCGCCGGGCGCCGGTCCGGCGGGTTGGGGCGCTCCCGGCCGGGGGTCGTGCGCTGGCTCGGCGACATCCGCCGCTACTTCCCGACCCCGGTCGTGCGCGTGTTGCAGCGCGACGCGATCGAGCGTCTCGACCTGAGGGAGCTGCTCCTCGAACCGGAACTGCTGCAGAGCGTCGAGCCCGATCTGCATCTGGTCACGCTGCTGGTCGAGCTCAACCGGGTCCTGCCCGACGAGACGCGGGCGACGGCCCGGCAGGTGATCGCGTCGGTGCTCGCCGACCTCGAGCGCCGCCTGACCGACCACACCCGCCAGGCGGTGCGCGGCGCGCTCGCCCGTTCGGCGCGGACCCGGTCGGCCGCGGCCCGGCCGACATCGACTGGCCGCACACGATCGCCGCGAACCTGCGCCACTGGATCCCCGAACGCGCCACGCTCGTCCCCGAGCGGCTGGTCGGGCACGGCCGGCGACAACGCAGCCTGGCGCGTGACGTGATCATCGCCGTCGACCAGTCCGGCTCGATGGCCGACAGCGTCGTCTACGCATCCCTGTTCGCCGGCGTGCTCGCCCAGCTCCCAGCGCTGCGGACGAGGTTCATCGCGTTCGACACCGCGGTCGCCGACCTCACCGCGTACCTCCACGATCCGGTCGAGGTGCTGTTCGGTGTGCAGCTCGGTGGCGGCACCGACATCGCCCACGCCCTCGCCTTCTGTCGGCGGCGGATCGAGCGGCCGACGCGACACGGTACTGTTCCTCGTCATCCGACCTGTTCGAGGGTGGCAACGCCGAGCTGATGCGCCGTCGCGTCGCCGAGCTCGTCGGATCGGGCGTGCACGGTGATCGTGCTGCTCGCGCTGAGCGACGAGGGGACGCCGGCCCACGATCACGCCGAGCGCGCAGCAGCGCTGAGGGCGCTCGGTGCGACGGTGATGGCGACCACGCCGGACGACTTCCCCGGGGTGCTCGCGGACGCGCTGGCCTGAGGGTCTCGGACCCTCGGCGGCACCGCCGTCGCGGCTGCCGTCGGACGGGCCGGTGGGCGGGATACCGTGACGAGGATGGGCGGTGTGATCGAGGTCGGCGGGCGGCGGGCGGCGCGAGCGGCATGGTTGCTCGCCGTGCCTCTGGTGCTGATCGCGTGCAGTGGAGACGACAGCGGGCCGACGGTGCAGGAGGGCACGGGGGACGCACCGGTCACCGCGTCGACCGCTGCCGGCGAGATGCGTCCGGTCCCGACCGTCCCCCCGTCGACCGTCGAGGGGGAGACCGCCGTCGAAGGGAGCGTCGACGCCGTGCCGACGATCGCTCCGGCGCCGGTCGACCCCGACGCGCCCACGACGTCGGTCGTCGCCCCGACCACCGATCTCGTCGGCGACCCGCAGCAGAGCCCGGCGACCACCGCCCCGGCGCCGCCGCCGCCGACCACGGCGGTCGGCGACCCCGATGCCTGCGCCCGGCTCGAAGCGTACGATGTCGCGGGGGTCATCGCCGGCTCGGCGGGCGTCACGGCGACCGGCGTGCTCGTCGCCGACAAGGTCTGCCGCTACACGGCGGGGTCCTTCGTCGCCGAGGTGCACTTCGTGTCGATCGCCGAGGTCCGCGACGATTGGTACCTGCGCGACGGGATCGAACCGGTCGGCGAGGTCGGCGCCGATGCGGTCGGGTTCGGGTCGTTCCTCGCCCCCGGCTCACCGGTGGGTCCCGGGTACACGATCGCGCTGGAGGGTGGTGAGCGGGGCGTCGTCGTCGCGGTCACCGGTATCGGCAACGCCCGCCAGGTCGCCGGCCAGGTGGCGATCTTCGCCCAACAGGCGGCGTGACCGGCCGGGCCGGGGCGCGGCCGGCGGCCCGAAGCTGCGCCGGGGACGGCGGGTCGTCGTCACCGCCCCGGACGGCGGAACATTGCGAACGTCGACGGTCGGGGCACTAGCGTCTGAGCGTCATGGGTCAGTTGGTCGCCGTCACCGAGAAGCCGAGTACGACACCTGGCGTCGTGCGGTTCGAGCTCAATCGAACCCTCTCCGGGCAGGGCCACGAGCGGTTCGGCACACCCGACGACGCGTACGGGGCGACGCCGTCGGACGAGTTGGCCCGCCGCTTGTTCGCCACCGGCCGGGTCGCCGGGGTGCACATCTACTCCAACATCATCACGGTCGACCTGCAGAAGGGCCACGACTCGGCCGGGCTGTCCGAGGTGGTGCGCGACATGTACCAGTATTGGAAGCCGGGGGTCGAGCCGCCGACGTTCGAGGACGTGGCGGCCGACGAGCCGGCGCCGGCAGCAGGTGGCGCGGTCGACGGTGGCGGTGACGTGGCGTTGTCCGAGGCCGCCAAGCGGGTACCGGCCCACCTGCTCGAGCGCAGCCGGCAGGCGCGGGAGCGCTGGGCGGCCAAGTCCGCCGGTTGATCGCTCCCGGCTCGATTTCTCCCGGCTCGATTTCTCCCGGCTTGGCTTGCCATCGCAGGTCGGTCCCGTCGTAGCTTGACCAGGCCGCACGGCGGCATGGGATGACCGAGTACCTGAGCCTCCAGGAAGCCGCCAGGCGGTTGGGTGTCCACTACATGACCGCGTACCGGTACGTGCGCACCGGGATGCTGGAGGCGGCAAAGGAGGGTGGCACCTGGCGGGTGTCGAGCGATGCGCTCGACCGCTTGCGCCGTGGCGGCGACACCGGCCCGGTCGAGCCTGGTCACCGTGCGCCGTGGTCCGGACGTCTCGAGGCCCGGCTCGTGGCGGGTGACGCGCGCGGTGCCTGGGGCGTCGTCGAGGCGGCGATGACCGCCGGTACCGAGATCGACGAGCTGTACATCGACGTGTTGTCGCCGGCGATGATCAGCATCGGCGACCGGTGGTCGCGCGGCGAGATCGACGTCGCGGTCGAGCATCGGGCGAGTGGCATCGCGATGCGGATCGTCGGCCGGCTCGGCCACCGGTTCGTCCGCCGGGGCCGGACGCGCGGCGGTGTGATCGTCGGCGCACCGGCGGGGGAGTACCACTCGTTGCCGGTGGCGATCCTCGGGGATCTGTTGCGGCTCAGGGGATGGGAGGTGTCCGATCTCGGCGCCGACGTCCCGAGCGAGTCACTGGTCTACGCGCTGCGCGAGTCCCCCGACATCTTCGCCGTCGGGCTGTCGGTGACCGCCGAGGAGAACCTCGAGTCGTTGCGGGCGGCGTGTGCGACCGTCAGGGCGGCAGCCCCCGAGGTGTTGGTCGTCGCCGGAGGGCGGGCGGTCGAGGGCGACGAGCACGCCCGATCGCTGGGGGCCGACGCGTTCGCCGGCGGCGGACCGGCGTTCGACGAGCTGCTCGCCGTGCGGCTCACCGGACTGGGTCGACCGGCCGATCCATTCGCTGCCGAAGGGTGAACCGGCGCTTGCCGGCGAGAACACATGTTCGGTACACTCGGGTGAATGGGAACAGTTGTCGAACGACGAGGCGAGCAGCGACGGGAGGTGCTGCGAGCCGACGTGCTCGACGCGCTCGGGGAGCGGGTGGCCCCGGTCTCGATGGCCCACGAGCGCACGCTGCCGGTGCCGGCGGGGTTGGCCGGGCTGTTCGTCGACGGGGCGATGGTCAGGGGGCGGGTGCTGTCCTGTACCGGTACCGCTTCCACCTCGCTGGCGTTGGCCCTGGTGTCACCGGCGGTCCAGGCGGGTGGATGGCTGGCCGTGATCGACGTGCCGACGATCGGGCTCGACGCGGCGAGCGAGTCGGGGATCCCGCTCGAACGGGTTGTCGGCATCGACCTCGGTGAGCGACCCGAGGAGGTGTGGCCCGATGTCGTCGCGGCGGCCGCCGACGGCTTCGAGTTGCTGCTCACCCGTGTGCCGGTGGGAGTTCGGCCGTCGGCGGCTCGGTCGGTCGCCACCCGGGTGCAGCAGCGCGGGGCGGTCGTCGTCGTCCTCGGCGATCCGGGGCCGCTCCCGTGCGACGGCGTGGTCGAGTCGACCGATCGCCGCTGGGAGGGCCTCGGCGACGGGTTCGGGCGCCTGCGCCATCGGACCGTGCTCGTCGACGCGCGTGGCCGCCGCCTGCCGGGCACCCGTCGCTGCACGGTCTGCCTGCCCGGTCCGGCCGAGCGCGGGGTTCCGGCGGTCGACGTCGACCCGGTGGCCCCGGTCGGCGGGCTCGATCTGGCGGTCTGATGAGCACCCCGGCCGATCGCGCCACAGCCGATCGCGCCACAGCCGATCGCGCCACAGCCGATCGCGCCACAGCCGATCGCGCCACAGCCGAGTACCCGGCCCGCATCGTCACGGTGTGGTTCCCCGACTGGCCGGCCACCGCGGCCGGGTTCGAGGCCGACCGGCCCGCAGCGGTGATGCACGCCAACCGGGTGATCGCACGGACCCCGGCCGCGGCCGCGGACGGGGTGGTGATCGGCCAGCGCCGCCGTCAGGTGCAGCGGCGTTGTCCGGAGATCGAACTGACCGATCACGACCCCGCGCGCGACGCCCGCGAGTTCGAGCCGGTCGTGCGCGCGGTCGCCGAACTGGCGCCGCGCCTCGACGTGGTCGAGCCGGGCTGGATCAGCCTCGCCGCCCGGGGGCCGTCGCGGTACTTCGGCGGCGATCGGGCGCTGATCGAACGGCTCGCGTCCGTGGTCGGTGCGGCCGGCGCCGGGCGGTCGGGGACCGGTGCGGGCGCTGCGGCGGTCGTCGGCACGAGCGCTGAGGGGGCTGGTGCGAGTGGTAGCGGCGTCGGTGCCGCAGGGGGCATCGGGGCGGATGGCGGTGCCTTGAGGAACGGTGCGGCTGGTGTGGTGGCCGGTGTCGGGGTGGCCGACGGGCGGTTCGCCTCGGGCATCGCTGCCCGGATCGCCGCCCGGCGGCGGGAGCCGGTGGTGGTCGAACCCGGTGGCTCACCGGCGTTCTGCGCGCCGCTGCCGATCGGGTGGCTGCAGACCCTCGGTGAATCCGAACCCGACCTGGTCGACCTCTTCGTCCGGCTCGGCCTCCGCCGGCTCGGCGACCTCGCCGCGCTGCCCGCGGCCGACGTGCTCGGCCGGTTCGGCCGCCTCGGTGTGCACGCCCACCAACTCGCGTCCGGCCTCGACATCCGCCCGCCGAGCACCACCGATCCGGCCCCCGAACGCCGCCTCGACCGGGTCCTCGACGATCCGGCGGGGCAGGCGGCGGCGGTGGTGTTCGTCGCCAAGCAACTGGCCGACGCCCTCGCTGGTGCCCTGGCCGCCGACGGGCGGGTGTGCACCCGGCTGGTCGTCCTGCTCGAGACCGAGCACGGGGAGCGGTCGGAACGCTCGTGGTTCCGCTCGACGGGGATGACCGCGGCGGCGATGGTCGAGCGGGTGCGCTGGCAGCTCGACGGGTGGATCAACCTGCCGCAGGGGAGCGCGCAGCAGATCACCGGTGGGGTGGTGCTGATCCGGCTGACCCCCGACGAGGTGTGTGCCGATATCGGCAGCCAGCTCGGTCTGTGGGGCGGGCAGTCCGATGCCGACCGCCGAGCGGGGCGGGCGATCGCTCGGCTGACGACGCTGACGACGCAGACCGCGGTGACCGTGCCGGTGTGGCACGGCGGGCGGCTCCCCGCCGACCGGTACCGCTGGGTGCCGGCTGCCGCGGTCGATCTCGACCAGCGGACCCGTGCGGTCTCCCGGTCGGCGACCGCCAGCGGGCCGACCGGGCCGTGGCCCGGGTCGCTGCCGCCGCCGTCGCCGGCGACGGTGTACGCCGACGCCCTGTCGGCCGAGGTGCTCGACGCCGAGGGCCGGCCGGTGCGCGTCGGTGGGCGGGGCACGGTCTCGGCGCCGCCGGCGTCGTTCCGGCTGCTGGCGGGCGACGAGGCGTCGGGCTGGCGCCGGGGGCGACAGCAGGCGATCAGGGCATGGGCCGGCCCCTGGCCGGTCGAGGAGCAGTGGTGGGAGCCCGACCGCCACCGCCGTCTGGCCCGCTTCCAGCTCGTGACCGTCGACGAGCAGGGCTACCTCGCCGTCGCCGAGCACCGCCGCTGGTGGATCGCCGCCCGCTACGACTGAGGCGAGTCGCCGCTCACCCGTCGCGTTGGGGCGTCGGGGGTGGTGGGCGCATCGTCTCGGTGCCGTGAGTTCCGGTTCGCGGGATCGAAGGCGCCGAGACGTGGTGGCGCGGCGACGACGGCGCGAGACGGTTCGTCGGGGGCGGCCGCCGGTGTCGCGCCTAGGCGCTGATGCCGAACGCGGGCGACAGCTCGAGGGCGTCGGTCACGTCGTTGGCCAGGCGGAAGCCGACGCCGCGGACGGTGTGGATCACCTTCACGCCCGGTGCGGCCTTGTCGAGCTTGCGGCGCAGGTTCGACAGGTGGACGTCGACGACGTGGCTGTCGCCGACCCATCGCGGACCCCACACGGCGTCGAGAAGGTCCTCGCGGGTGCAGACCTCGGTCGGGCGCCGGCAGAGCTGTTCGAGCAACGAGAACTCGATGCGCGTGGTCTGGACCTCCTCGTCGTCGACGCGTACCTCGCGCCGTCCGAGGTCGATCAGCAGCGGTCCGAGCCGCATCGTCGACATGCTCGGCCCCTCGGTCGCCTGGCGGAGCTGGCGGGGGCGACGGAGCAGTGCGGAGCAGCGCGCGGCGAGCTCCTCGGAGTGGATCGGCGTGGAGATCGCGTCGTCGGCGCCGGCGTGGAGTGCCGCGGTGCGGGCGCCGGGGCGACCATCGGCGGCGATGCACAGGAGGTACTGCTCGCCGGAGTCGCGGAGGTGCTCGTGCAACGGGCGGCCGTCGGGGGCCGCGAGGTCCGAGCCGACGACGAGGACGTCGGGTGAGAACGACTCTGCGAGCATGATCGCCGCGTCCCCATCGGTCGGTGCGCTGACGCAGAAGCCCGCTGCGCGCAGGCCCGCAACGCTCGCCCGACGCAGGTCGGGGTCATCGACTGCGATGAGGATGCGAGGAGAGAGGTTCGTTTCGAGTTCCATTGAGAGATCCGCCAGTTCCGCCAAGACCGGGTGAGTGTTGCTTCCTGGTTGGTATCGGCAACACGGTGCAGAACTCAAGGAGAAATCATCTGAAATCACATGGTTGTCATTCGTGTCGTCCCTGCTACACAGAGTTCGTGCCGCGTTCGACGACTGCGTTGCGTGATCGGGTCCGGGCCGCGGTCGCTGCGCGCACCCCGGTCGATCGGCGCGAGGAGGACTCGATCCGGGCGTTCCTCGACCTCTTCGACGGCCTCGACCACCCGTTCTCCCGGGACGCCGATCCGGTCCACGTCACCGGCTCCGGGATGGTGGTCGGCCGGCGCGGGATCCTGCTGCTGAAGCACCGGCGGCTCGGCCTCTGGCTGCAGCCGGGCGGGCACATCGATCCCGGGGAGACCCCGTGGAACGCAGCGCGGCGCGAGACGATCGAGGAGACGGGCATCGCCGTCGACTTCGCCGGCCCGTTGACCGCCGACGGCGAACCCGAACTGCTGCACGTCGACGTGCACGCCGGGGGCCGTGGCCACACACACCTCGATCTGCGCTACCTGTTCGAGTCCGACGGCGACCCCGACCCACCCCCCGGCGAGAGCCAGGAGGTGCACTGGTTCGGCTGGGACGAGGCGGTGGCGATCGCCGATGCCGGCCTGCAGGGGATCCTGCTGGCGCTGAGACCAGGCGTTCGCACCGATTTGCATTCATAGCACACATGTTCGACAATGGACGCGATGGGGTTCAACAACCCGTCGTGGTCGTGGAGCGAACTGGAGGCGGCGCTGTCGGGCCGCACGGGCCGCGATGGGCGCGCGCCGGGGAGCCCGTCGTGGAACGCCGGTGGTGATGGTCCGGCGTGGGGGCGCAAGCGCCAGCCGTACGAGGCGCCAGACGGTGTCAGGGCCGGTACGGGGACCGTGCCCTACGCCGAGCTCCACTGCCATTCGAACTTCTCGTTCCTCGATGGCGCATCGCATCCCGAGGAGCTGGCGACCGAAGCCGCCCGCCTCGGGCTCGAGGCGTTGGCGATCACCGACCACAACGGGTTCTACGGGATCGTCCGCTTCGCCGAGGCGGCGCGGGCGGTCGGCCTCCCCACCGTGTTCGGCACCGAGGTCACGCTGCTGGACGACCGGTGCGACGAGCGGACGGGTGACGACCGCCTGCCGCTCGGGCGGGTCGCGCTGACCGAGGCCGACACGCAGGCCCAGGTCGCCACCGGTCGCGTCCCCGACTCCCACGCACCCGATCCGTCCGGTACCCACCTGCTGGTGCTCGCCGACGGACCCGACGGGTATGCCCGCCTCGCCCGGGCGTTGAGCCTCGGTCATCTCGCCGGCGAGAAGGGGGCGCCGCAGTTCGCCTTCGACGACGTGGCCGAGGTGGTGGCCGGCCACGGGTGGGTGCTGACCGGTTGCCGGAAGGGGGCGGTCCCGGCCGCGCTCGCCGTCGGCGACGTCGCCCGGGCGCGGCGCGAGCTCTGCCGGCTGGTCGCCGCGTTCGGTCGTGATCGGGTGCTGGTCGAGTTGTGGGACCACGGCGATCCGCTCGACTCGGCGCGCAACGACGCCCTCGCCGAACTGGCCGCGCGGGAAGGGGTCGGCTGCGTCGCCACCAACAACGTGCACTACGCCACACCCGCCCAACGCAACCTGGCGACCGCCGTGGCTGCGGTGCGTGCCCGGCGCAGCCTCGACGAGATCGACCCGTGGCTCCCGGCGGCGTCGGGTGCCCATCTCCGATCGGGTGCCGAGCAGGCTCGGCGGTTCGCCCGCTATCCGGGGGTGGTCGAGCGGGCCGCTGAGGTCGGTCGGGCTGCGGCGTTCGATCTCGCACTGGTCGCGCCGAACCTGCCGCCGTTCCCGTGCCCGACCGGATCGGACGGGTCGGCGATGGACGAGATGGGGTACCTCCGCCACCTGACCGCCGAGGGCGCCCGCCGCCGGTACGGGGATCGTCCCCGCTCCGCCTCCGAGGCCGCCGGTGTGGTGGAGGACCTCTCGCTGCGGGCGCGGGCGTGGCAGACGATCGACCACGAGCTGGCGCTGATCGAGCAGCTCGGGTTCGCCGGGTACTTCCTGATCGTCTGGGACCTGGTCGAGTTCTGCCGCCGGGCGAACATCTTCTGCCAGGGGCGGGGGAGCGCGGCGAACTCGGCGGTCTGCTACGCCCTCGGGATCACCGCTGCCGACGCGGTCTCGCTCGGTCTGCTGTTCGAGCGGTTCCTGTCGCCCGAGCGCGACGGCCCGCCCGACATCGACATCGACATCGAGAGCGACCGGCGCGAGGAGGTGATCCAGTACGTGTACGAGCGCTACGGGCGTCACCACACCGCCCAGGTCGCCAACGTGATCACGTACCGCTCGCGGTCGGCGGTTCGCGACATGGCCAAGGCGCTGGGCTACGAGGTCGGTCAGCAGGATGCCTGGTCCAAGCAGGTCGATGCCTGGGGCACGATCGCCGACACGATCGCCGAGCAGACCGGGCCGGGGCGTGCGGGGACGTACGGGTCCGGCACGGTGGCGCCTCCGGGCGCTTCGCCGGCCGCGTCGGGGGGCGACTGTTCGATCCCGGCCGCCGTGCTCGAGCTCGCGCGCCAGGTCGAGGACTCGCCGCGCCATCTGGGCATCCACTCCGGCGGCATGGTGATCTGCGACCGGCCGGTGATCGAGGTGTGCCCGGTCGAGTGGGGTCGGATGGACCGGCGCTCGGTGCTCCAGTGGGACAAGGACGACTGCGCGGCGACCGGCCTCGTCAAGTTCGACCTGCTCGGACTCGGGATGCTGTCCGCGCTGCACTACGCGGTCGACCTGATCCGCGAGCACCGCGGCTACGAGGTCAACCTGGCGACGATCCCCCAGGACGACGAGGTCTACGCAATGTTGTGCCGGGCCGACACGGTCGGCGTCTTCCAGATCGAGTCACGAGCCCAGATGGCGACCCTGCCCCGCCTCAAGCCCCGCAAGTTCTACGATCTGGTCGTCGAGGTCGCGCTGATCCGGCCCGGCCCGATCCAGGGCGGGTCGGTCCACCCGTACATCCGGCGGCGCAACGGGCTTGAGCCGGTCACCTACCTCCACCCGCTGCTCGAGAACTCGCTGGCCAAGACGCTCGGCGTGCCGCTGTTCCAGGAGCAGCTGATGCAGATGGCGATCGACGTCGCCGGGTTCAGCGCCGCCGAGTCGGACGAGCTGCGCCAGGCGATGGGGTCGAAGCGCTCGGCGCGGCGGATGGAGCGGCTCAAGGAGCGGCTGTACGCCGGGATGGCCGAGCGGGGGATCGTCGGCGCGGTGGCCGACGAGCTGTACACGAAGATGAAGGCGTTCGCCAACTACGGATTCCCGGAGTCGCACTCGGTGAGTTTTGCCTACCTGGTGTACGCGTCGTCGTGGATCAAGCACTACGAACCGGCGGCGTTCTGCGCGGCGCTGATCAACGCCCAGCCGATGGGGTTCTGGTCGCCGCACACGCTGGTCCAGGACGCCCGCCGCCACGGGGTCGTCGTCAAGACCCCCGACCTCAACGCCTCGCGGTCGGGGGCGACGCTGGAGCCGTGTCCGGAGTCCGACGGTGGGATGGCGGTCCGGCTCGGGCTCTCGTCGGTGCGCGGCGTCGGAGCCGATCTGGCCGACGAGATCGAGGCGGTCAGGGTCGCCGGTGGCCGGTACACCGACACCGAGGAACTGGTGCGCCGGGTGCCGTCGCTCACGCTCGTCCAGCTCGAGGCGATGGCGACCGCCGGGCTGTTCGGCGAGTGCTTCGGGCTCGACCGACGGATGGCGCTGTGGACCGTCGGTGCCACCGCCCAGTCCCGTCCCGGCCGGCTGGCGGGAGTGGTCACCGGGGCCGATGCGCCGCGGTTGCCGGGGATGAGCCCGGTCGAGGAGGCGGTCGCCGACCTGTGGGCGACCGGGGTGTCGCCGGAAGGCCATCCGACGATCTTCGTCCGCGACCGGCTCACCGAGCTCGGGGTGCTCACCGCGCTCGAGCTGTGGGACCCCGAGCCGGGCTCGATCGTCCACGTCGCCGGCGTGGTGACCCACCGCCAGCGGCCGATGACCGCCGGGGGGACGACGTTCCTCAGCCTGGAGGACGAGACCGGGTTGATCAACGTGGTCGTTTCCAAGGGCTGCTGGGCTCGGTTCCGCCGGGTCGCTCGCGAGGCGGCGGCGATGTTGATCCGGGGCCGTCTCGAACGGAGCGAGGGTGTGGTCAACGTCGTCGCCGAGCACCTCGCGCCCCTCCCCGTCCCCGGCAACCCGACGTCTCGCGACTTCCGCTGACCCCATGGCCCAGCATCCCCAGTACCCCAGCACGCCCGGCCCCGATCGCGAATCGTCCGCGGCACGTTGCGCTCGGCCCATTGCGCGGCGCGAGTTCGGGTGGGCGTCAGTAGATCGGATCGGGGTGCATCGACAGGTGGAGGTCGGGGCCGGTGTAGGGGTGGGCGCGGGCGACCTCTTCGTTGAGCTCGGTGCCGAGGCCCGGCTCGCGAGACGGGATCACGTACCCGGCCTCCCACCGCACCGGCGTGGTCAGCAGGTCGGCGTGGAAGCCCGACCAGTTCTGGATCCCCTCGATGATCAGCAGGTTCGGCAATGTGGCGGCGAGCGCGATGTTGGCCGCCCCGAGGATCGGGCCGGAGTAGAGGTGCGGCGCGACCTGGCAGCCCGCCGCCTCGGCGATCGCCGCGATCTTCTTCGCTGCCAGGATCCCACCGCACCGCCCGAGGTTCGGCTGCCAGATCGCCGCTGCCTGATGGCGGGCGAGGGCGGCGAACTCGGTGATGGTCGTCAGCCGTTCCCCCGTGGCGATCGGGATCGTCGTCTGGCGGGCGACCCGGGCCATCTCCGCCGGCTGATCGGGCGGCGTCGGTTCCTCGAACCACAGCGGGTCGAACGGCTCGAGGTGACGGGCGAGGCGGATCGCCCCCGCCGCAGTGAACTGGCCGTGGGTGCCGAACAGCAGATCGGCCCGCGTCCCGACCGCCTCGCGCACCGCCGCGGTCAGCGCCACCGACCGCCCGATGTCGTCGAGGCTCGGCTGGTGCCCGTCGAACGCGGTGTACGGGCCGGCCGGGTCGAACTTGACCGCGGTGAACCCCCGCTCGACCTCGAACGCCGCCTGCGCTGCTGCCTGATCGGGCTCGATGTAGACGTCGGGCCGATCGTCGGTCGGGTACAGGTACGTGTAGGTGCGCAACCGGTCGTGGACGCGGCCGCCGAGCAGGTCGGCGATCGGCTTGCCGGCGTCCTTGCCGACGATGTCCCAGCAGGCGATCTCGACGCCGCTCAGGATGCCGACGAGCGTCGGGTCGGGCCGAAGCGAGTAGCCGCTCGAGTAGATCCGCCGCCACAGCAGTTCGATCCGGTTCGGGTCGTGATCGATCACCCAGCGCCCGGCGATGTCGTCGACCATCGTTGCGATCGTGTGCGGTCCGACCGTCGCCGCGTAGATCTCCCCGTACCCGACGATGCCGGTGTCGGTCGTGAGCTTGACGACGATGAAGTACCGCCCGCCGAAGTGGGGTGGAGGGTTCCCGATCACGAACGTGGTGCAGCCGGTGATCCGCATGTCTCCTACCCTTCCACGTTTCGTCGTGACCGATTTCGAACCTCGGGCCGGTCGAACCGCCGCCGGGCGAACCGCAGGACGACACGAGCGGACCGTCGGCGTGGTTCCACTGGCGTCACACCCCGGTGTCGATCGGCGAGGCGGGCGGGCCGTCGGTGACGAGGGCGCGAAGCAGTCCGGGGAGGCGGCCGG
The DNA here is from genome assembly GCA_963825565.1 of Ilumatobacteraceae bacterium. Taxonomy (GTDB): domain Bacteria; phylum Actinomycetota; class Acidimicrobiia; order Acidimicrobiales; family Ilumatobacteraceae; genus JBFGCT01. Next base: position 303,446 of record CAWGTW010000012.1, on the reverse strand, counting down.
GCGCGAAGTGCGTCGCCGTGCGCGCCTCGACCTCCTCCAGGGACCACCAGCGGATCTCGTGCATCCGCTCGGCGCGGAGTTGTTCCCAGGTGAGCGACGGGCGCGGCTCGAAGCGTTCGGCGACCGGCACCAGGTAGTAGCGGTCCCGCTGCCCGTCCCAGCGCCCGTCTTCATGGGGGATGATGTGCTCGCGGTTCCAGACATGGGGTCCGATCACCGCGTCGGTGATGCCGACCTCCTCGTCGAGTTCGCGGTGCAGGGCACGCACGTGGTCCTCGTCGGGCTCGAGCCCGCCGCCGGGCAGTGCCCACACGGTGCGGGTGGGGAATTCGAAGCGCACGAGCAGCACGTCCGAGCGCGGGGTCAACAACACCGCACGTACCGCCCGACGGATGCGCAGTTCGGGCATCGTTCAGTCGTACGGCGTGTCGCGCAGGCCGCCGTTGACCGCCCGGTACATCTCGTAGATGCCTTTGCACTGCTCGCACACGGGCAGTTGCCTGGGGTCGCGTGATGGCACCCACACGAACCCGCACAGTGCCTCGACCGGCGTGCCGTTGATGCGCGCTTCGAGCACGACCGCCGCCGCGCTCTCCCCGCGCTTGACCTTGACGATGTGGGCGGCGGTCGGCTCGCCGGTCTGCGTTTCCTCGTCGGTGTCCAGATCGACGTCGGCGATTGGGGTCGTGACCAGATCGGACATACCCAATCTTGACACGCCAAGCCGTCGGCGATGCGATACGGTGCGGGCGTGCTCCTCACCGCGCTCACCGCCCTTGCGATCCTCGGCGGAGTCGGGATGGTGCGCGCCGCACGGCCACTGCGCCCGGCGATGACGCCGCTGCGCGTCCGCCGCCGCCGCCCGGTCGGCTGAGCCATGCCCGGAACCCCGCTGCGACATCGGCTATTCCCGCCGGCGACCGACACATGCCACACCAGCAGAGTTACTTGATCGCGCAACGATACGGCAGAGTGTGAGGGTGCCTCGATCGCCCGGACGGACCAGCAGTGCGTTTTCGTCGCTGGCGATCGTCGACTACCGCCGGCTGTGGTGGGCCGGGACGTTCTCGTTCATGGCGGTCCAGATGCAGTTTCTCCTGCGTGGCGTGCTGGCATGGGACCTCACCGGGCGCGAGGGTGCGCTCGGGCTGGTCTACCTCTGCTTCGGCCTGGCGATGCTGGTGGCCACCCCGCTCGGCGGCGTCGCCGCCGACCGCCTGCCCAAGCGACGGGTGATGCTCGTCAGCCAGACCGCGCTGCTCGTCGGGGCGGCGGGGATGGGGCTGGCCGTGCTGACCGATGTCGTCGAGCTGTGGATGCTGCTCGTCGCGTCGCTGATCCAGGGAACCGCGTTCGGGTTCTACGGGCCGGCGCGCATGGCCTTCACCTCCGAGATCGTCGGCCGGGAGCAACTCGGCAACGCGATCACGTTGTCGATGGTCAGCATGAACGGCACGCGGGTGTTCGCGCCGTCGCTCGCCGGCGCGCTGGCCGGCCTCGCGTTCTTCGGAATCGGCGGCGCCTACCTCGTCTCGGCCGCGCTGTCGGCACTGGCGCTCGCATCGCTGCTCCGGTGCCCGGAACGCGCCGTCCCGAGCGGGCTCCCCCCGGCGCGCCCACTCGCCGAGATCGCCGATGGCGTGCGCTACGTCCGGGCTCGACCCCCGCTGCGCCGGCTGGTCGTGTTCTCGGCGATCGCGATCATGTTCGGGTTCAATTACGTCGCGTTCGTCCCTGCGCTCGTCAAGGGCACGTTCGGCTTGACCGACGGGTACGTCGGCCTGCTGTACACCGCCAGTTCGATCGGCGCCGTGGTGGTCGCCCTCGGCGTCGCCAGCCGGGCGGACGGCCCGGCTGCGTGGAGGCTGATGGTCGTGTCGGGCCTCGTGTTCGGTGGTGGGGTGATCGCGTTCGGCCTCGCGCCCAGCTTCGGGATCGCCTTCCTGGCCGTCGCCGTCGTCGGCGGCGGGACGACCGGCTTCCAGTCGCTGTCCAGCACGATGGCGCTCGGCATGACCGAGGACAGCCACCAGGGCCGGGTGCAGTCGTTGACGATGCTCAGCTTCGCCGGGTTCGGCATCGCTGCCGCCCCGCTCGGGCTGCTCGCCGAGGTCATCGGCCTGCACCAGGCGATCGTGCTGATGGGTGTCGTCGCCACCGCGGCGATCACTGCTTACGCCGTGCTCGAACGCTCGACATCGGCGGCCCCTCGGGAGGCGGTGGACGCGGTCGTCCTGCCGACGAGCTACGACGGTGCGGCACCTGCGCCGTCGCCGGTGGCCGGCTCCTGAGGTCGCAGCGCCGACCGTCGGCCGGGGCGACGACGGCCACCATCGTCGCCCTGCAGATCGGGGAGGATTCGTCGGGCGATCGGCCGGGCGGTGGCGATCCGGACGGGTCCCTCAACCGGTGAGCGTTGCGAGCTCCGCCGCGAGGTTGGCGCGGGCGTGGTGCTCCCAACGGCGTTGTGCCGACCCGGTCCGGTAGAGCGGGGCGCGGCCCGCGAGCGTCTGCACGACCCGTGTCCGGCCCGCACGCCACTCGTCGTCGTCGAGGTGTCGGTACTCGGCGCGAACCGCCTGCACGTACTGCTCGTAGGCGGCGGGCTCGGCGGCCAGGATCGCCAGGTCGGCGTCGAGCAGTACCGCCGTGTCGACGTCGAGCGAGTCCGGGGCCGCGTCGTCGAGGTAGGTGCCGGTCGCCTCGATCATCGCCGCGACGCGGGCGACGCGGGCGCCGGCCCAGTGCAGCGCGGTCAGGTCGCGAGTGGCCAGCCGCGCCGACGCACGCTCGTTGGCCGGCGCGGTCGGCTCGTAGATCGCGTCGTGGTAGAACGCCGCAGCGATGACGGCGCCGGTGTCGTCCGGGTGCTCGTCGCCGGCCAGCTCGAGGGCGTCGCGCAGCACCGAGACGAGATGGGCGACACCGTGATAGCGCCGGTGGCGCTCTCGGTGTCGGGCGACGAGCCGATCGAGCAGCGCGGTGTCGGCGGACACGTGGCGTTGCCACGCGACGAGCAACTCGATCGCGTGCTCGGTCATCGCCTGCCCTGCAGGAGACGGCGGCCCGAGCGAACGTGCACGAAGCCAGTGTGCCACGCTGTCGGCCGTGACGATCCTCATCGACGAAGCGCGCTGGTGGTGGCGCGAGCGCAGGTGGTGCCATCTCGTCAGCGACGAGTCGTACGAGGAGTTGCACGACTTCGCCGATGCCGTCGGCATCCCTCGCCGGGGGTTCCAGGGCGATCATTACGACGTGCCCGAGGAGTACCGGGCGGGATTGGTCGACGCGGGGGCGATCGAGGTCGAGAGCCGTGAGCTGGTGCGACGCCTGCGCGGGGCCGGCCTGCGGCTCTCGCCGGCCGAGCGCAGAGCTCGACTCGGCGCGGACCGATGATCCTCACGAGCTCCACCGTGGCGGTTCGGCGAGTCGGTCGCGGGGGCAGCCGACGTCGGCACCGATGACGAACCACTCGACGAGCTCGACGCCACGATCGGCGAGCACGTCGCTCGCCTCGAGCCAGCGGTCGATGTCGGCGTCGTCGATCGCTCCGCCCGGTCGCACCGATGCGAGGACCACCGCACCGACCTCGTCGTCGCGCGCGTATGCGTCGGCGATCAGGTCGATGACGTCGAACATCGCGTCCGGCCGCTCGGTGCCGCTGACGACGAGCACGGTCAGCCCGCGGCGCTGATCGTCGAGGAGGAGGGCGATCGTTTCGGGTTCGGCGGGCCGGGCCATCATGTGGGCGATCATGGAGAGCGCGACCGGTTCGGAATCGATCGGGTCGATCCGGGCGCGGGGCAAGCGGTGGGCCGCACAGGACTTGGACATGGGACTTCTCCTCGGGAACAGCGGTGATGCTTCATGCCAGGGGAGCGTCGGTGTGCCTCACGGTAGCGATGGGGTGCCACATCGACCGGACCGCTCATGTCGCGCGCCGCGCGCCGGCGGGATCGTCGCACACGTGCGCCGACCCGTCACCGGTCCGGGCCACGACCCGAGCACCGGCGGACGGCGGTCACGCGAGCCGTCGTCCGCCGCGGTCGCTCGGCGCGAATTTCGTCGTACGTCGAGCATCGGCCGCTGCCGAGCGCGTAGGTTCGCGACGTGACCGACGACGACTTCATCCCCTCGGCGAACGACCTGGTTGAGGACAACGCCCGCTACGCCTCCCGGTTCCACGACCGTGATCTACAGGTCAGTCCGATGCGCCGCCTCGCGGTCGTCGCCTGCATGGACTCGCGGATGGACATCTTCGCCATCCTCGGGCTGGGCAACGGCGAGGCCCACATCATCCGCAACGCCGGCGGCGTGATCACCGACGACGTCATCCGCTCGCTATGCCTGTCGCAGCGCCTGCTCGGCACGCGGGAGATCGTGTTGTTGCACCACACCGACTGCGGGCTGCAGCGGGTCTCCGAAGAGGCGTTCAAGGCCGAGCTCGAAGCCGAGCTCGGGGTCAAGCCGGAATGGGCCGTCGAGTCGTTCTCCGACCCGTTCGCCGACGTCCTGCAGTCGATCCAGCGGCTCCACCTCTCACCGTTCGTGCAGCACAAAGACCACATCAGCGGGTTCGTGTACGAGGTGACGACCGGCCGCTTGCTCCCGGTGCCGGCTTCGACCTGAGGCGTCGGCCACCGGTCGGCGGGTCCTGCGGACCGATCGATCCCCCGCGCCGGGCCGGACCGTATCCTGGGCGGCATGGCCGCCGTCACGATCTACCACAACCGTCATTGAAACTCCTCCACCAATGCCGTGCGCATTGCCGAGGACCTCGGGGCCGACGTCGAGATCGTCAACTACATCAGCGATCCTCCCGATGCCGAGACCCTCCGCGCGATCATCGCCAAGCTCGAGGACCCGCCCACCGACCTCGTCCGCCGCGACAGCCTGTGGAAGAAGCTGGGCCTGACCGACGCCGACGTCGAGACCGTCGACCAGATCGTCGATGTGCTCGTCGCCCACAAACAACTCCTCCAACGCCCCGTCGTGGTGACCGCCGAGAAGGCGATCATCGGACGACCGAAACAGCGCGTCGCCGACCTGCTCTCATGACCCGCCTGCTCCCGGGCTGCGGTGAGCCGGGTGCGAGGGGTAGCGCTTGGGCGCAACCGACGTGTCAGGGGCGCTCGAAGACGAGGACGAACTCGAGGAGGCCATTGTCCTCGGTCGTGACCGCGCCGAACGACGGGTTGGCGATGTCGTAGTCGGAGAAGAGCACGGGGATGCTGCCGAGCACCCCGATCCGCCCGGCGGTCGCCTCGGCGGTCAGCTCGAAGGTGACCTCGCGGGTGACGCCGTGCAGGGTGAGGTCGCCGGTCGCGGCCACCGTGATCTGCTCGCCCTCGTCGGGGATCTCACCGAAGTCGATCGGGGACGTGAGCGAGAACGTCGCGGTCGGAAACTGATCGGTCTCCATGATCCGGCCCCGGAACTGCCCGTCGCGCCGTCCATCGTCGCTCTCGATCGTGGCGACCTGGATCTCGACGTCGATCGCCGTCGCTGTCGTCCCGTCGATCGTCAGCACGCCGGTGATGTCGTTGCCCCGGCCGACCGCGGTGACGTTGACGCCGGCGAGCACCTCGTCGATCCGGTAGCCGAACTCCGACGCCGTGGTCGGGACCCAGTCACCGTCGAACCCGGCGGACGCGTCGACCGGCGAGGTGTCGGTCGCGGGCACAGGATCGGTCGCCGCCGGCATCGTGCCCGCCACCTCGCCGTTGCCGTCGGCGGCGGTCGCGTCGGCACCTCCGTCATCGGTGGTGGTGCCGGCAACCCGTTCGCTGAGGTCGGTCGCGTCGAGCTTGTCGGGCGAGTCCGTCGTGATGACGCGCCACGCGATCAGCCCGCCGGCCACCGCGACCACTGCGAGCACCCCGATCACCGCCCATTTCGCCCAGCGCCACGGGGACGTGGCATTCGAATCGGGAGTGTCGTCGGCTGCGGTTGCTGGCGTCTCGCTCACTTCGGTGCCTTCCTGGAGGGGGTCGTCGCAAGTTCTACGGCGCCGAACCCGGAATGGTTCACCGATCGGGTGAGAACTCGATGAGAACCTCGCCTACAGGATCTGCGACAGGAACAGCTTGGTGCGGTCTTCCTGGGGGTTGTCGAAGAAGTGCTCCGGTGTGCCGACCTCGACCACCTGGCCGTCGGCCATGAAGACGACGCGGTCGGCGACCTCGCGGGCGAAGCCCATCTCGTGCGTGACGCAGATCATCGTCATCCCCGAGTCGGCGAGCTCCTTCATCGTGTCGAGCACTTCCTTGATCATCTCGGGGTCGAGCGCGGAGGTCGGCTCGTCGAACAGCATCACCTTCGGCTTCATCGCCAGCGACCGGGCGATCGCCACCCGCTGCTGCTGGCCACCGGAGAGCTGGCCGGGGAACTTGTGGGCCTGCTCGGGGATCTTCACCCGCGTGAGCAGTTCCATCCCCGCCGCCTCCGCCTCGGCCTTGGGGACCTTGCGGACCTGGCGAGGTGCGAGCGTGATGTTGTCGAGCACCGTGAGGTGGGGGAACAGGTTGAAGCTCTGGAACACCATCCCGGTCTCGCGACGGATCTCCTGGATGTTGCGGATGTCGTCGGACAGCTCGACGCCGTCGACGACGATCTGGCCGCGGTCGTGCTCCTCGAGCCGGTTGATGCAGCGGATCAGCGTCGACTTCCCCGAGCCCGACGGTCCGATGACGACGACGACCTCCTGCTTGCCGACCTTCATGTTGATGTCGGTCAGTGCCTGGAAGTCGCCGAAGTACTTGTCGACGTGGACGACGTCGATCATCACCTCGCCCGACGCCCCCATCATCTGGGTGGCGTCGGCGAAGACCGCGCCGGGCGCCGCAGGTTCTGAGGGCGGTGCCGGCGGTTGCGACATGATGTCGTCGTCACTCATGACGGGTGGTTCCTTTCGGTGTGGTGCTCATCGCTGGCCGACCCCCAGGCGGCGTTCGAGCCGCTGGCTCTCGCGGGACATGGTGAACGAGACGGCCCAGAAGCCGAACCCGACGAACACGAGCGTCTCGGCGATGCCGAAGCCGCGGAACGCTTCCTGGCCGTGGACGATCTCGCGGATCCCGAGGAACTCGGTGATCGCGATGATCGAGAGGAGCGAGGTGTCCTTGAACAGGGAGATGAACTGGCCGACCATCGCCGGGATCACGTTGCGCAGCGCCTGCGGCAGGATCAGCAGGCGGGTGATCTTGGCCGCACTGAGACCGAGCGCCTGCCCGGCTTCGGTCTGACCCTTGGCCACCGACTGCAACCCGCCGCGGACGATCTCGGCGATGTAGGCCGCGGAGAACATCGTGATCGCCGCCGTGGCGCGGGTGACGTTGGAGAGCGGGCTGCTCGTGTTGAGGAAGAACCCGATGAAGAACTGGCCCATCAGGAGCAGCGAGATCAGCGGCACGCCGCGGATCAGTTCGATGTACGCCGTGGCCATCCAGCGCAGGACGGGCAGGCTCGAGCGGCGGGCCAGCGCCAGCAGCAGGCCGACCGGGAAGGCGAGCACGATCGACGCGGTGGCGACGGTGATGCTGAGGTGCAGCCCACTCCATTCGCTCCAGGGGACGCCGCCGAGGCCGACCTGCTCGCAGGCGACCCAGACCAGCGTGCCGACGACGGTGACGCCGGCGTACCGGATCGCCGACCCGGGGTCGCCCTTGGTCATGTCGAGGATCGCCGCCACGAGCATCGCCGCCAGCACGATCGGGACCGCGGCGATGCCGTCGATCGCGAGCCGCCAGACGAGCGCTACGGCCAACAGGCCGACACCGACCCAACCGGCGCTGTCGGGCAGTCGGCTGCGGAGGCGGTCGGTCAGGTCGAGCGTCAGCGGGATCAGCGCCAGCGTCAGGAACACCCACGACAGGCCGTACGTGCCGCTGAGCGTCTGGAACCCGAGGACGCCGAAGACCAGGCCGATCGACAGCGTGACGGCGAGGTCCTGGCTGAGGTTGACGAGGAAGAGGAGCACGATGCAACCGGCCGCGATCAGGTACGCCGCCTGGTTGTTGAGGTCAGAGACCCGCGACAGGACCCCGCCGACGATCAGCAGCGGAGCGAACAGCACGATCTTGGAGAGCGGGTTGGCCAGCTCGCGCGTCGCGAGGAACCCGGCGAACGCGGCGATGACGCACCCGAGCACGACGAGGTACGGGTTGATGGTGCGGGCGCCGATCGCCAGGCAGGCGAGAAGGAACACCACCAGCGCGCTGTAGCTCGAAACCAGGTCGCGCCAGGACGTGCGGACGACCTCGGTGCCGGCCAGCTCGGCCTGCCGGACGGCGCGGTCCTTCAGCCACCCGATCAGCATCCCGATCGAGCCGCTCATCATCAGCAGCTGGACGATGATCCGGGTGCGCTCGCCGCGGGGGAACAGCCCGACCATGAACAGCTCGAGGTTCTTCTCGACCGGTTCCCAGCGAGCGGTGAAGAACACGAACTTGAACGTCTTGAAGCCGATCCACGCCACGAGGAAGCCGACGACGATCGTGATGACGGTGTTGTACCAATTGTTGAACAGGTTCGACTTGATCCACTGGCCCGGCGTCCGGTCGCCGTGCCGCGGCGCGTTGGCCTCGGCGAGCGTGTGGGCGATGTCGCCGCCGCCCTCGGACGGTGGCACGGTGTATCCCCAGTCAATCGACATGGTTCACCTCCCCACCAGTTGCGATCGTCGGTTGATGATGTTCAGGATCAGCGAGATGAACAACGAGAACGACAGGTAGGCGAGCATCAGGACCAAGATGAGCTGCGGGGCCGGGTTGCCGTTGCCGATCGCCGTCTTGGTCAACGCCGTGATCTCGGGATAGCCGAGCACGGTCGCCAACGACGAGTTCTTGACCAGGTTGAGGAACTGGTTGATGATCGGAGGCAGGGCGATGCGCATCGCCTGGGGGAGCACGACGAAGCGGTAGCGCTGGAACCCGGAGAGGGCGAGGGCGTTGGCCGCCTCGTTCTGGCCCTTTGGCACGGCGAGGATCGAGCCGCGGATGATCTCGGCGATGTGGCTCGCGGTATATACGCCGAGCGCCAGCGTCAGGGCGATGTAGGCGTCGTTGGTGGCGATGCCGCCCTCGATCAGGCGGCCGCTCTCGGAGACGGTCGGCGAGGAGACGTGCACCGGGCCGCCGAGGATCACCCACATCGCGGCCCCGACGCCGAAGAAGATCCCGAACGACCACAGCACACGGTGGTGCGGTTCGCCGGTGCGGACATTGACCCGCGTCCGCCAGATCCAGATTCCGATCACGAGGATCAGCGTGAGGAGCATGATGAACCAGAAGAACCCGGAGTTGTCCTGGTTGACGAACGACAGGAACCCAAGCCGGCTCTTCGACAGGATCATGAAGTTGGCGTCGGTGCCGGGGAACGCGTACACGTCGGGAGGGTTGGCCGGATTGAACTGGGGGAGCGGCCCGAAGAAGAACAGGGCGAACCCGAAGAAGACGATGATGACCAGCACCGGGATGTTGCGGAACAACTCGACGTAGATCGTCGACAACTTGCGGACGAGCCAGTTGCTCGACAGCCGGCCGACACCGATGAGCGTGCCGACGACGAGGGCGATGACGACGGCGACGATCGCGACCGCGGCGGTGTTGCGGATGCCGACCCAGATCAGCGACTTGATCGACGACTGCGGGTCGAACGGCGAGTCGCGCACCTGGAACCCGGCCGGCCCATCGAGGAAGTCGAAGTCGGTCGAGATGTTCTGCTCTTCCAACCCTGACTTCAGGTTGTTCAACAGCCACCGCAACGTGGCCACGACGACGACGACGGCGACGATCTGGGCGACGATGCGCAGGACCCGGATGTTGCGCCAGAAGGGCGGCCGGGTCGCAACCGCTGTCGCCGGTGCCGGCGTCGGCGCCGGTGCGTTGATGGTGTCCGCCACGCGGAGATCCCCCAGAGTGTGTGGAGCGAGCGATCCCGGTTGGGTCCGGCCCCCCGGCCGGACCCAACCGATGTGGATCGATTACGGGATGTTCAGCCGATCAGCGGAACGGCGGCACGTACATCAGGCCACCGTTGGTCCACAGGTCGTTGGGTGACCCTTCCAGCGACAGCCCGATGGGCACGATGTTGCGGTTGTAGATCTCCTCGTAGTTGCCGACGCCCTCGACGATCTTCACCGCGAAGTCCGACGGGAGCCCGAGGCCGGGGTCGAAGTCGGCGGTCTGGCCGAGGAAGCGCTGGATGTTCGGGTCGTCGCCGGCGTAGCTGCCGATGGTGCTCGAGTCGAGACCGAACTCCCACGCCTGGACCGGTGCCATGACCGCCCAGTTGACCGCTTGTGCCCACTCGGTGTCGCCGTCGGCGACCACCGGGCCGAGCGGCTCCTTGGAGATGACCTCGGGGAAGATGACCTGGGTCTCGCCGCCCTCGCTCTCGATCGACGACTTGAACGCCGCGAGCTGGCTTGCGTCGGAGGTCCACGCCTCGCACTGGCCCTGCTCGTAGGCCGGGCGGAGCTGGGTGTTGTCCTCGAACACGACCGGGTTGAACGGGATGCCGCGGGCGTTGAACACCGACGTGAGGTTGAGCTCGGTCGTCGTGCCCGAGAGCACGCAGATGCTGGCGTCGGTGAGGTCGTCGATCGACGTGAAGCCGGTCGACTCCGGCACCATGATGCCCTGGCCGTCGTAGAACGTGGTGAACAAGAAGTTGGCGCCCTCGTTGCCGTCGCGGGTCGCGGTCCAGGTCGTGTTGCGGATCAGCACGTCGACCTCACCGGACTGCAGCGCGGTGAAGCGAGCCTCGGCCGTGAGCGGCACGATCTCGAACGCACTCGCGTCACCGAGCACACCCGCGGCCACGACGCTGCAGAAGTCGACGTCGAAGCCCGAGTAGTTGCCGGACTCGTCGACGATGCCGAAGCCGGGCAGCGTGTCGTTGCCACCGCAGATCACGGTGCCGCGTTCCTGAACGGCAGCCAGCCGGCCACCCTCGCTCTGCACGACGTCGACCGTGTCGGCCGGCGCGTCACCGGTCGTGTCGGCCGGCGCGTCGCCACCGGTGTCGACCGGCTGCTCGCCGGTGTCACCACCGGTGTCGGCGGTCGTGCCGTCGGAGCTGCCGCCGCTGTCGCTCGAACATGCGCCGGCGACGAGCCCGAGTGCCATCAGCACACCGGCCGCCTGCTTCCAGCCTGAAGCCTTCCCCCTGAAAAACATGTGTCTCCTCCTTGAGGCCGGCAGTGGCGCCGCGCGCTCGTCGTTGATGATTCGCGCGCTGACTTGCACACGAACCGCCCTGGCACCGTAACAGAGCGTCGCCGGCCACCCGAACAGCGGGTCGTCCAGCCTGCGTTTCCCCACGGTTTCCCCGGCGTTCCCGGCTGTGCACGTCACGTCCGGCCGGGCGGGCGGGGATCCGGTCGGCCTCGGCCGCGGCTGGTTCGGTTCGGCGGCAGACAGGGCCGGGCCGTGGCTCGCCTGGGAGGTCGTGCGGTGGGATCGGCAAGACTGTGCCGCCATGACCGATGCCAGTGCTGCCGTCTCGTCCGTGACCGTCTCGACCGCTCGTCGTCTGCCCGGGTCCCCCGGCGCGATCGGCCTGGCGGTCGCAGCCAAGGGTGCGGTGCCGCGCCAGCTCGGGCTGACGCGTTCAGCGCTCGAGACGAGCGGCTTCTCGGGCGGCGTGGGCCAGACGCTCGTCGTGCCGACCTCGCATGGCGCGGTCGTCGCGATCGGGATCGGCGAGCCGGGCGAGATCGACGCCAACGGGTTGCGCGCCGCAGCGGCAGCCTTCGCCCGGGCGGCCGCCCGGCACGCGCACCTCTCGACCAACCTGACCGACGTGGACGGAATCGATGCCGAGACCGCCGGGCAGGCGGTGACCGAGGGCGTGCTGCTCGCCTCGTACCGCTACGTCGGGCTGAAGAACGACGTCGACAGCGGCTCGAAGCTCGCCGAGCTGACGCTGGTCGCCGGAGCGAGCCGGGCCAAGGCCGTCGACTCCGGCGCCTCGACGGGCAAGGTGATCGCCGCTGCCGCCGCCCTCGCCCGTGAACTCGCCAACACGCCGCCGACCCACCTCAACGCAAAGGATCTCGCGAAGCGAGCGACAGCGCTCGCCGCCGATCGGGGCCTGGCGGTCGAGGTGTTCAACCGGGACCAGTTGGCAGCGATGGGATGCGGCGGCATGGTCGGCGTCAACCGCGGTTCGACCGAACCGCCGCGCATGGTCAAGCTCACCTACACGCCGCGCAACCCGCGGGGGCATCTGGTCCTGGTCGGCAAGGGCGTGATGTACGACTCGGGGGGCATCAGCCTCAAGCCGACCAACGCGATGCACGCGGTGATGAAGATGGACATGTCGGGTGCGGCAGCCGTGCTGTCCACGATGTCGGCGCTGAAGGAGCTGCGCTGCCGGTCGAAGGTGACCGCGTTCTTGATGTGCACCGACAACATGCCGTCGGGCTCGGCGCTGAAGCTCGGCGACGTCCTGACGATGCGCAACGGCAAGACGGTCGAGATCCACAACACCGATGCCGAGGGCCGGCTGGTACTGGCCGACGGGCTGTCGCTCGCGGTCGAGGAGGAGCCCGATGCCATCGTCGACATCGCAACCTTGACCGGGTCGGCGCTGGCTGCGCTGGGTAAGCGGTACGCCGCCTTGCTCGGCAACGACGCGGCGTTCGTCGACGTGGTGCGGGAGCGGTCAGCGGCGGTCGACGAGCCGGCCTGGCCGCTTCCGCTCGAGACCAAGAAGTACCGCAAGCTGCTCGACTCGGTCGTCGCCGACATGAAGAACGTCGCCGGGCCGTACGGCGGGGCGATCACCGCGGCGATCTTCCTGAGCGAGTTCGTCGGCGACGTTCCGTGGGCGCACCTCGACATCGCCGGTCCGATGGACGTCGACGCAGACGAGGGGATCTACGCCAAGGGGGCGACCGGTTTCGGTACCCGTCTGTTGATCGACCTCGCCTGCAACTTCGACCCACCGTCGCACCCCTGACCTCCCCGCGGCCGCCCTCCCTCGGCATCGCGTGATCAGGTTGCGCACCTGCTGCGCACGATGATCACGAGTGGTCGGGGTCCGTGGTCGGGGTCCGTGGTCGGGCTACGTGGTCGGGGTCCGTGGCAGGATCGGGTGGTGACCGACGCCCGGCCGAACCTGATCTTCGTGATGAGCGACGACCACGCCGCCCATGCGATCTCCGCCTACGGGTCGCGGATCAACGAAACGCCCAACATCGACCGCATCGCGACGGGCGGGATGCGCTTCGATTCGTGCTTCTGCACCAATTCGATCTGCACGCCGTCGCGGGCGTCGATCCTCACCGGCACCTACAATCACGTCAACGGCGTCACCACCCTGGTCACACCGATGGACAACCGCCTCGACACCTACCCGAAGCGGCTGCAGGCGGCCGGTTACCAGACGGCGATCTTCGGCAAGTGGCATCTCGGGCACGGTCCCGAGCACGACCCGACCGGATTCGATCGATGGCGGGTGCTGCCGGGCCAGGGCCACTACCACAACCCGATGATGATCGAGCCCCGCGCCGACGGCCGTGGCCACGAGTTCGTCGAGCGTGGCGGGTACGTCACCGACCTGATCACCGACGACAGCCTGCGCTGGCTCGACCGGCGCGATCCCGCCCGGCCGTTCGCCCTGATGGTCCACCACAAAGCGCCACACCGCAGCTGGGAGCCGAGCCCTCGCCACTTCGATCTGTACGACGACGTCGATCTCCCCGAGCCGGCGACGTTGCGGGACGACCACGCCGGCCGGGCCGAGGTGGTCAAGGCGATGCGGATGTCGATGATGGACCTGTCGCCGGTGGTCGACCTGAAGGCGACCGTCCCGCCGGGGCTGACCGAGGACGAGGAGATCGGCTGGCGCTACCAGCGCTACATCAAGGACTACCTGCGGACGATCGCGGCGATCGACGAGGGCGTCGGCCGCACGCTCGACTGGCTCGACGCCAACGGGTTGGCCGATGACACGATCGTCGTCTACACCTCCGATCAGGGCTTCTTCCTCGGCGATCACGGCTGGTTCGACAAGCGGATGATGTACGAGGAGTCGCTGGCGATGCCGTTGCTGATCCGCTTCCCCCGGCTGATCGAGCCGGGTACGTCGACCGCGGAGATCACCCTCAACGTCGACTTCGCGCCGACGTTCCTCGAACTGGCCGGCGTCGAGGTCCCCGACGAGATGCAGGGGACCAGCGTCGTGCCGCTGCTGCACGGCGAGACGCCGACCGGCTGGCAGCAGTCGATGTACTACCGCTACTGGATGCACGGCGACGCGATCCACCGCGTCCCCGCCCACTACGGCGTGCGCACTCGGACGCACAAGCTGATCGGCTACTACAACGACGCGCTCGATCAACCCGGTGCGTCCGACACCGGCGACCCGCCGGAGTGGGAGCTGTACGATCTGGCGGCCGACCCGGCCGAACTCCACAACGTGATCGCCGATCCGGCGTACCGCGAGGTCCTGCGCGGGCTCCACATCGAGCTCGGACGGCTCCAGGCGTCGGTCGGTGACGCGCCGCACCCGGGCGCCGAGCGGGCGTTGATGTCGCTGATGGCGGCGGATTGACCACATGCAGTGGCCTTACCTCACGCCGAGTGTCATCGTTCTGTAACATACGTCACCAATCCGTCACGTTTGAGGATTCTCCCGCCAGCCTCGCGGGATGCCTGTGCACCCCTTCGTCGTCTGCCGTCGCGCCCTGGCGCTCGGCCTGACCCTCGCGATCGGCGCCGTCGTGCCTGTGTCGAGCGCCGTCCAGGCCCGACCGTTGCCCGAACCACCCCCGTCGATGCTGCGGTGGGACCCCTCGCTCGCCGGGGCGTTCGGCGCGACCTTGGCCGCCGCCACGGCGCCGGCGCCGAGGGGAGTCGGGACGACCGGACGACCGACGCCGGCGCCCGCTCCGGCGGTGATGCTCGCCGAGTCCGGCCTCGAGGTGTTGTCGCTCGCCGAGTTGGGCGCGGAGCCCGTGCTGTCGACCCGGGAGCAGATCGCCGCCCGCTGTCCGGAGATCACCGACCAGAAGTTGCTGCGCGGCGGCTCGGCACCCGACGGGCACGGACTGTGCGTGCGTAGCGTGATGCAGGCTCGCACCGACACGTCGGCGGAGGCGATCGTCGAGGGCTTCGGCCTGCTCGGTTTGCCCTACTCGCGCAGCCGTCGGGGGAGCGACGGCTACGACGACTGCTCGAGCTTCGTCGGGCGCGCCTACCGCGAGGCGGGCCGCCCGCTGTCGGACTCGGACTGGGAGCCGTCGTCGTCGGTGATGCGCAACGCGTCGTGGGCGCGCGTCGTCGACGAGCCGCTGCCCGGCGACATCCTCTGGCGGCGCGGCCACGTGGCGATGGCGCTGGCCGACGGGTACCAGATGCACGCCAGCCAGTCCGGTGACGTCACCCACGTCCGCACCGCAGGCCGGTACCGCACCGCCCTCGCCGTCGACCCCCGCTGAACAGGGCAGATCACCGGGTTGCGAGGCGGGCGAGGTTGTCGGCGACCTCGGCGGCGACGGCGTCGCCCACCCCGAGGGCGACGAGCTGGTGCTCGACGACCTGGACGTCGTCGCCGGCGTCGACCATCGCCATGCCGATCTGGTGCGCCCGCGTGAGGTCGTCGACCGAGATCGTTGCGCGCTGCCAGTCGTCGTGCGCCGCCCGGACATCGTCGGGGAGCCGCCGCAGGTGTCGGTGCGCGACGGTCGGGATCCGCCGGCGGACCGCCAGCCCGCTCGGGATCGGATGCGCCAGCCCGAACATCACGCACCGCTCCAGGGCCTTGCTGAACGGCGAGGACCGGCCCTGGGTGAAGCTCAAGCCCATCGCCTTCGCCGTCGACACCAGGTCGAGCTCGTACCCGTCGGGCGAGCGGTCGAGCCCCGCGGCAAGGCGGCGGACCAGCCAGGTCGCGGTCGGGCCGAGCACACCGAGCCAGAACGTCTCGACGTAGCGCGAGCGCGGGTCGTGCCCGTCGTCATCGACGACCGGGTCGATCCAGGGACGGATGACGACGACCGGAGTGGTGAGGACTTCGGACACGGTGACCCCCTACGGGACGACGGTCGGGCGGGGGTCGGTCACACGACGGTGGGTGGCGAGTGCGCAGCGACGGAACGTCGGATCTCGCCTTCCGGGGAGCGCGACGTGGCGCGGATCGTCCGACGACGGCGCGTCGTGTCCCATCCGCCCGGCGACGGACGGGGACGATCGAGCCGGGTGGCATCGTCGGACAGCCAGACGACCCGCGACGAGACGAGACGATCGACGGACGAGCCGCCGCCACGACGGTCGCGTGGCGGCGGCCCGAGCCGTGGGTCTGCTCGACGTGGTGCCGATACCGATGCGCGTGCCGAACGCCGCCGGGCCGGGACGGATATCGTCGACTCGATGCGGCCCCGGCACACGACGACCACGGTCGCGGTCCTCGTCGCCCTCGGCTCGCTCGCCACCGCGTGCGGGGGCGGGGTGGCGGGTGACGACCGCGGTGGGCTCGCGGCCGAGGCGCCGGCGCCGGCGACGACCACATCGGCGTGGGGTCGCCACCTGTCGGCAACGGCGACGCCGACGACGTCGACCCCGGGCGCCGGCGGGGAACCGGATCGCTCGACCGTGCCGGCGACGACGGTCGCCCCGTCGCGCCCGGTCGTCGCCCGGACCGATCCGCCCGCGGCGACCGTGCCGGCGATGACCGCACCACCGGTCACGGTTGCCGCACCGACCGCTCCCGGACCGGTGGCCGGACCCGGACCGGGCTCGGCCGGCGGCGCGCAGCAGGTCCCGGCGTTCTCGCCGTACACGGTCCTTCCTGGCCTCACCGGCGTCGCCGCGCTGACCGGGTTGCCGGCGCCGGCCTCGATCGCTTCGGCCCCGGTCCTGGTGGTCAAGGTCGACAACGTCGGCAGCGCCCGCCCGCAGTGGGCGCTCGACCGGGCCGACGTCGTCGTCGAGGAGAACGTCGAGGGAGCGACGCGGTTCATGGCGCTGTTCCACTCCGATGTGCCGGCCGAGGTCGGGCCGGTGCGATCGGCGCGAACGACCGACATCGATCTGCTGTCGGGGATGAACCGGCCGGTGCTCGCCTGGTCGGGCGGGAACCCCGGCGTGACCGCCTGGATCCGGTCCGCCGCCGAGGCAGGGCTCCTGATCGACGTCGCCGCAGTGCGATCGAACTGCTATCGGCGTGAGTCGAGCCGCAGGTCGCCGCACAACCTGGTCGCGTCGACATCGTGCGTGCTCGGCCGGGGCGCAGCCGCCGGGCCGGCGCGGGCGCTGTGGGCGATCGACGCGGCGTGGACGCCGTCGACTCCGACGTCCGCGGACGGCGGCTTCGAGGTGCGGATGGACAACCTGCGCGCCGGCTGGACCTGGGACCCGGCGACCGGCACCTACCTCCGCAGCCAGAACGGCGTCCCGCACGTCGCGGCAACCGGGACGCGCATCACCGCCGCCAACGTCGTCGTCGTGTACGCCACGCACGTCGCCTCGGCGGTCGACGCCCGGTCGCCCGAAGCGATCACCGTCGGCTCGGGCGCGGCGGTCGTGCACCGCGACGGCGTGGCGATCGCGGGCACGTGGTCGCGGGCGTCCGCTCTGGACCCGTTCGCGTTCACCGCGGCCGACGGGACCCGCATCCCGCTGCAGGTCGGGCGAACGTTCGTCGAGCTGGCGCGCGCCGGCTGACGCCGAGAGGCGGGCCGGGCCAGCAGCGGGTACTGTCGTGCGACCAGCAACTCTCGAGGGGAAGCATCGTCATGAGCGACCGTCCGAAGGCATTCGCGATCACGCCGTCCGAGGGCGTCACCGTCCACGTCGACGACTCATCGGAGGACGAGACGTTCGTGCTCAGCTTGCACAAGGACGACGCCGAGGTCGAGAAGCACGAGGGCGTCACTGCCGAGTCGGTGGTCGGCCTTGCGTCCGATCACTTCTCCGCGGAGCACGTCGATCCGCCGAGCGCCGACGACGCGGAGTAGGCGGAGCTCGGCCGTGGAGCTGGCAGACCTGCAACTCGAGCACTTCGTACCGTTGCTCGATCAGACCTTCGTCGGCGATTTCGGCGAGCAGGGCACGATCGATCTCGTGCTGACGGAGGCCGTCGACAAACCGACCGGCCATCCCGGCGAGGTCGCCTTCTCGCTCGTGTTCAGGGGGCCGACCGATCGCACCTTCGGGCAGGGCATGGTGCCGCTGCGCCACGAGGCGATCGGCGAGCAGGGCATCTTCATGACGGTCGTCGCCGAGAACTCCGAGGGTCGGTTCTACGAAGCGGTCTTCACCCGAGTCGTCGACTGAGCGCAAGCCCTCGGCCGTCTACCCGGTGCCCGGCGGAATCCACTCCATCAGGTCGTACAGGCCATAGTCCTCGACGACGCGGAATCCGAGCCGCTCGTAGAGGCGCAGCGCGTCGGGGTTCGACTTGTCGACCGAGTGGCGCAGCGGGAGCGCGGCGGCGGTCGCCTCGTCCTGGAGCCGCCGGAGCAGGACGGTGCCGATCCCTGCGTCCCGGTGGACGGGATGGACGATGATGTCGAGCAACCGGATCTCGTCGGCGCGGCGGTCGATCCAGATCCGCCCGGCATCGGTCGCGCCGAAGCGGATGATCGAGTGCTCCACGTCGGGGAAGCGGTTCGAGTAGTCGGTCGACTGCGCGTGGAACTGCATCTGCAGGAAGTCGTGCTGCTGCTCGTCGTCCCACCCGACGAGCGCCATCTCGTCGGCTCGGGTGCTGGCGTAGAGCTCGAACAACAACGCCTCGTCGTCCGCGGTCACGGCGCGCAGGGTGACCGGTCCGCTCACGATGTCACCCGCCCGGCGCGGCCGCCAGCCGCGCTCAACTGCGCGGTGGGTACACGCCGACGAGCGCGATCACGAAGCTGACGGCCTGGTACGGCTGCATGTTGTCGTGCGCGCCGCCGCTGCCGGTGCTGGTGAGCGAGGCGGCGTTCATCGCCTGCGGGCCGGCGTCGGGTGCGTAGACCAGTGCCGCCGACGGCGTGGCGAGGAACGCCGCGTTGTTCGGGCCGTCTGAGTTCGCGGGTACCTGCGACGCGTTCGCGGTGTGTGAGTGGTTGGCCATCTCGTTCACGGTCAGGGTGTGCGTCTCCTCGCCACCCTTCTGACCGATCTGGCGCGTCGTGAGGCCGGGTCCGTTCCCCCAGCCGATCGGGGTGCGGCCCTGCAGGTTCGGCAGCCCGAGCGTGGTCTGGCCGTCGCCGCCGTAGATCGTTCCGACGAGCGAGAACAGTGCGGTGTTCTGGGCGATCGGGAGCAGCTGGCCGTCGCAGTACGCCCAGCCGCGCGGTGCGAAGTTCTCGCCGATCATCTTGATTTCTGCGATGAATGGTTCACTCATGATGCGATGGCTCCTTAGGTCCGTGACGGGTAGATGCCAACGAGGCTCACGATGAACGACACGGCTTGGTACGGCATCATGTTGTTGTGTGCGGCGCTTCCGCCGAGCGGTTGGACCGCGTCGTTGGCGAGCGCCGCGTACGAGGGCGCCGGCGGGTTGTCCCGGTAGGCGTCGACCGACGACTGTGCGAGTCCCTCGGCGACCGCGCTCTGGTCGGTTCCGGCCGACGTCGAAGCCTGCCAGCTGTGCGTGTGGCCGGCGAGCTGGGCATTGGTCAGCGTGACGGTCTCGCCGCCGGCCTTCTGCCCGATCGGGTAGCCCCCCGCCTGGTTCATGTGGACCGGCGCCCGCCCCCGGAAGTCGGGAAGCCCGAACGTGGTGACCCCGTCGCCACCGTAGAGCGTGCCGAACAGGCTGAACAGGGCGTCGTACTGACTGATCGCCAGCAACTGGCCGTCGCACAGGGCCCAGCCGGCTGGCGCGAAGTTGCCGGCGAACATGCGGATCTCACCGACGAATGGATCTGACATGACGATCTCCTCAGTTCCTCGACGGGAACACGCCCTGAAGGGCGATGCAGATGTTGACGACCTGGTAGGGCTGCTGGTTCTGGTGGGCGTCGTTGCCAGAGCTGCTGATCGTCGCCGGGTTCAACCCCGTCATGTTGTCGGGCGTGCGGTACAGGTCGATGTTCGCGTTGCCGAGCAGGTTGGCGCCGGCCGTGGGTGTGTTGGTCGTGGCCGCGGCGGGGTTCGCCTGCAGCGCGTGCTGGTGCGCCGGGATGGTTGCGTTGGTCAATGTGACCGTCGGCTCGCCGCCCTTCTGACCGAGCTGGTGATCCGTGCCGCCGGCGGTGTTGCTGTTGCCCCTGTGGATCGGGACCCGGCCGCGCAGGTCGGGAAGCCCGAACGTGGTCTGCCCGTCGCCGCCGTAGGTCGTTCCCAGCAGCGAGTACAACGACTGGTTCTGGTTGATCGGGAGGAGCTGGCCGTCGCACTGTGCCCAGCCGCGGGGCGCGAAGTTGAAACCGAAGATCCTGATGTCGGCAAGGAATGGCTCAGCCATCGATCGCTGCTCCCTCTCGCACGACCGCACTTCGTGATGTCCTCATCGAGCCTCCCTGGCGTGGTTCTTCGTTGCGCTCGTGAGCGTTTCCGCGGTCACGATGAGTGGACACTAGTCGACATCCGCGAACCGTGCTCACGGGTCACGGCAGCGGGGTTGCCGCCGGCGCCGGACACGCCCCCACCGAGGCCGTGATCGCGCCGCCGGTCGCACCGATCGGCACAGTACTGGCCGGGTTCTGGGCGGCGAGGAAGGCCGCGGCCCCGCCGCTCAGCCCCTCGAGTTGCATCACCGCCGAGTTGAGTTGCTCGACGGCGATCGCTGCGGCGCCGAACGGGCCGCCGGTCGCGGTGTTCGAGGTGATGTCGGCGCAGGTCGTCGAGAAAGCACGGGAGTCGAGGAAGATCGCGTTGCTGCCGAAGAAGTCGCCGAACCCGCCGGTCGGGGCGGCGACGGAGTTGTTCGTGATCGTCGCTGACACATCGATGTCGGTGTTGACGCCAGTCGTTTCCCTGGCGTCGACGAAGATCGCTTCGAATGCCGACCCCCCGCCGCCGAGGTTGTTGTTCTTGATGTCGAGTCGAGTCGTCCCGTTGGCGATGCCGCCGGGTCCGGAACCGTCGTCGTCGTGGATGACCTCGATCTTGCGACCGACGTGGGCGAGCACGGCGGTGTTGTTGTCGACCGTGACGTCGAGGATGCCCTGTGAGTCGTTCTTGAGGAAGACCTCCGGTCCCGCCGGTGCGACGGGGCCGAAGACGTTGTTCTTGATCGTCGCGTTGGCGTTGGCGGTGCCGTCGGGGTTGACCTTGATCGCGCCGTCGGCGGCATCGGTGTCGGTGAAGACGCACCCGTCGATGGTCAGGTTGAGACTTGACGACCCGACCGCGACCCCGTCGACGCCCTGGCTGCCGATCGTGTCGAAGCGGCACTTCGTCGTGCCGGTCGCGTCGCCCTGGACGAGCGCGGTGACGGTCGCGGTGCCACTGAGGTCGAACAGGATGCCCTCCTCCACCGTGTTGGAGACGCCGACATCGATGATCTTCGCCGTCGTCGTTCCGCCGGTACGGACCATCGAGATGCCGGTCTCGGTGGCGCTGATGATGTCGAGCCCGCGCACGAGGTTGTTTGCCGCCAGGTCGATTCCGTTGCTGGCGGCGACGGTGTTGGCGATCTTCGGCCGCGACGCCGGGACGGCTGGGATGACCAGCGACTGGCCGGCGTTGTTCGGATCGACGACGGTCAGCCCTGCGGACTCGCCGATCAGTTGCTGGTTGTCCTTGAGGGCGATTCCGGCCGTCTGGCCGGTCGTCGTCCCGGTGCCCGCGTACACGAAGATCGTATGGCCGGCGCTTGACGCCGTCTGAGCTTCGGCCAGCGTGTCGAACGGGTCGTTGGAGCGTCCGAGGCCCCCGGCGGCCTGGTTGTTCTTCACGAACCACACCGCGCCGCCGATCGTGATGTTGACCGTCTCGGTCGCTCCGTTGTCGACGGCGTCCTCGAGCACCTTGAACGTGAACGAGTCGGCGCCGGTCGCGCCGGCGTTGGGCGTGTACAGGAACGTGCCGTCGGAGTTGAGGGCGACTGCGCCCTTGGTCGGGGCGACGGTCACCGTGCCGGCGGTCAGGGTGGAGTCGATGTCGCTGTCGTTGGCCAGCGGCTGGTTGGGGACCGCCTCGATGTACGGCGTGCCCGGAGTCGTGACCGCCCCGCCGGGGTTGGCGTCGACCCGCAGCTGGACGTTGCCGATCGTGGTGTAGCTGTCGGCGACGATCACCGGTGGGTCGTTGACGGGGGTGACGTCGAGGGTGATCGTGCCGTCGGCGGGGCCGGCGGAGTCCTGGTCTTCGACGTGGGTGGTGATGGTGGTGTCGACGTCGTTGTTGGTGGCGGGGGTGAAGGAGGTGGCGGCGAGGGCGGAGTTGACCGCGGTGATCGTGCCGGTGACGGTCCAGACGCCGGTGCCGGCGGTGTAGGTCTCGCCGTTGCCGCTGGCGGCGGTGAGGACGCCGGTCGCGGTGTTGGCGAGGGTGAGCGTGGCGGTGATCGTCTGGGCCGGGCTGGTGTCGATGTCGCTGACGACGATGTCGTCGAGGGCGACGGTCGCGTCGCCCTCGGTGTAGGTCTTGGTCTGGGTCAGGTTGGTCGCCGTCGGCGCGTCGTTGACGGGGGTGACGTCGAGGGTGATCGTGCCGTCGGCGGGGCCGGCGGAGTCCTGGTCTTCGACGTGGGTGGTGATGGTGGTGTCGACGTCGTTGTTGGTGGCGGGGGTGAAGGAGGTGGCGGCGAGGGCGGAGTTGACCGCGGTGATCGTGCCGGTGACGGTCCAGACGCCGGTGCCGGCGGTGTAGGTCTCGCCGTTGCCGCTGGCGGCGGTGAGGACGCCGGTCGCGGTGTTGGCGAGGGTGAGCGTGGCGGTGATCGTCTGGGCCGGGCTGGTGTCGATGTCGCTGACGACGATGTCGTCGAGGGCGACGGTCGTGTCGCCCTCGGTGTAGGTCTTGGTCTGGGTCAGGTTGGTCGCCGTCGGCGCGTCGTTGACCGGGGTGACGGTGATGTCGCGGGTCTGGGTGTTGCTGTCGGCGATGCCGTCGTTGGCGGTGAACGTGACGGTGCGCGTGCTCGTGCTCGGGTCGTTGCTGGTGTTGCGGTAGGTGACGGCGCGCAGTGCGGTCTGGTAGTCGGCGAGGGTGGCGGAGCCGGTGAGCGTGATCGAGCCGAGTGCGGTGTCGAACGCTCCGGCGGTGATGCCGGCGGGGAGGCCGGTGGCGGCGAGGACGTCCTGGCCGTTCTGGTAGTTGCCGGTGATCTGGACGACGGCCGACTGGAGGTTCGTGTCGGTCACGTCGGCGACGGTGATCGTGCCGGTGATCTGCGCAGCGGGGTCGTCCTCGGTGTAGGCGAGCGCAGCGCCCTCGACGTCGGCCAGCACGGGCGGCGTGTTGAAGGAGTTGGTGTAGGTGCAGGTGACGGTCTCACCCGGGTCGAGCTGGATCGTCGCCACGCGTGTCGGCACGTCGACGGTCGAATCGGTACCGCCGGTGTCGGTGTCGACGCACACGAGGTCGATCAGGATCGCCGGGATCGGGTCGGCCTCGGTGACGGTGTACGTGCCGGGGACGACGTTGGCATAGGTCGTCGACTTGGGCAGCGTCGGGTCGCTGTCGTCGTCGAGATCGAACGTGGCGGGGCTGAGGCCGCCGGTCGTGGTGAACGAGAAGTCCTGCGGGTCGTCCGGGTCGATCTCCTTGATGATGGTGATCGTGCCGCGTTCGGTGTTGGTGTAGGTGCAGGTGACGGTTTCGCCGGGGTCGAGGTTGATCGTGGCGGCGCGGGTGACGGTGCTGCCGGTGGAGGCGGTGCCGCCGGCGTCGGAGTCGACGCAGACCAGCCCGGTGAGGTCGAAGCCCGGTGTCGGGTCGTCCTCGGTGACGGTGTAGCTGCCCGGCACCACGTTGGCGATCGTCTCGGTCTGGGTGTCGTCGAGGGTGAAGCTGGCCGAGCCGGGGATGTCGTCGGTGAACCCGAACCCGGTCGCGCCGGCCGGGTCGGTGGCCTTGGTGATGTTGATCGTGCCGCGTTCGGTGTTGGTGTAGGTGCAGGTGACGGTTTCGCCGGGGTCGAGGTTGATCGTGGCGGCGCGGGTGACGGTGCTGCCGGTGGAGGCGGTGCCGCCGGCGTCGGAGTCGACGCAGACCAGCCCGGTGAGGTCGAAGCCCGGTGTCGGGTCGGCTTCGGTGACGGTGTAGCTGCCGGGGAGCACGTCGGTGAACGTCTCGGTGTTCGAGAGGGTCCCGTCGGCGTCGTCGTCGAGGCTGAACGCGTTGGGCGAGGCGATGTCGTCGGTGAAGGCGAAGTCGGTCGGCCCGTTGGGGTCGGCGTCCTTGATGATGGTGATCGTGCCGCGTTCGGTGTTGGTGTAGGTGCAGGTGACGGTTTCGCCGGGGTCGAGGTTGATCGTGGCGGCGCGGGTGACGGTGCTGCCGGTGGAGGCGGTGCCGCCGGCGTCGGAGTCGACGCAGACCAGCCCGGTGAGGTCGAAGCCCGGTGTCGGGTCGTCCTCGGTGACGGTGTAGCTGCCCGGCACCACGTTGGCGATCGTCTCGGTCTGGGTGTCGTCGAGGGTGAAGCTGGCCGAGCCGGGGATGTCGTCGGTGAACCCGAACCCGGTCGCGCCGGCCGGGTCGGTGGCCTTGGTGATGTTGATCGTGCCGCGTTCGGTGTTGGTGTAGGTGCAGGTGACGGTTTCGCCGGGGTCGAGGTTGATCGTGGCGGCGCGGGTGACGGTGCTGCCGGTGGAGGCGGTGCCGCCGGCGTCGGAGTCGACGCAGACCAGCCCGGTGAGGTCGAAGCCCGGTGTCGGGTCGGCTTCGGTGACGGTGTAGCTGCCGGGGAGCACGTCGGTGAACGTCTCGGTGTTCGAGAGGGTCCCGTCGGCGTCGTCGTCGAGGCTGAACGCGTTGGGCGAGGCGATGTCGTCGGTGAAGGCGAAGTCGGTCGGCCCGTTGGGGTCGGCGTCCTTGATGATGGTGATCGTGCCGCGTTCGGTGTTGGTGTAGGTGCAGGTGACGGTTTCGCCGGGGTCGAGGTTGATCGTGGCGGCGCGGGTGACGGTGCTGCCGGTGGAGGCGGTGCCGCCGGCGTCGGAGTCGACGCAGACCAGCCCGGTGAGGTCGAAGCCCGGTGTCGGGTCGTCCTCGGTGACGGTGTACGTGCCGGGGTTGACGGCGGTGAACGTCGTGGTGTTGGAGTACGTGGCGTCGGCGTCGTCGTCGAGGGTGAACGCGTTCGGGGCGGCGATGTCGTCGGTGAAGGCGAAGTCGGTCGGCCCGTTGGGGTCGGCGTCCTTGACGATGGTGATCGTGCCGCTCTGGGAGTTGGTGTAGGTGCAGGTGACGGTCTCGCCGGGGTCGAGGTTGATCGTGGCGGCGCGGGTGATGCTGTTGCCGGTGGAGGCGGTGCCGCCGGCGTCGGTGTCGACGCAGGTCAGCCCGGTGAGCACGTAGCCGGGGGCAGGGTCGTCCTCGGTGACGGTGTACGAGCCGGCGGGGACGTCGAGAATCGTCTCGGTCTGGGCGTCGTCGAGGGTGAAGCTACCCGAGCCGGGGATGTCGTCGGTGAAGCCGAACCCGGTGCCGCCGGTGGGGTCGGTCGACTTGACGATGCTGATCGTGCCGCGTCGAGTGTTGCCGAACGTGCAGGTGACGGTCTCGCCGGGGTCGACGTTGATGGTGGCGGTGCGCGTGGCGGTGCTGCCGGTGGAGGCGGTGCCGCCGGCGTCGGAGTCGACGCAGACCAGCGACGTGAGGTCGAAGCCCGGGGTCGGGTCGGTCTCGGCGACGGTGTACGAGCCCGGGACGACGTCGGTGAACGTCTCGGTGTTCGACAGCGTCGCGTCGGCGTCGTCGTCGAGCGTGAACGCGTTCGGGGCGGCGATGTCGTCGGTGAAGGCGAAGTCGGTCGGCCCGTTGGGGTCGGCGTCCTTGACGATGGTGATCGTGCCGCGCTCGGTGTTGGTGTAGGTGCAGGTGACGGTCTCGCCGGGGTCGAGGTTGATCGTCGCCGTGCGCGACACGAGGCCCGTCGTCGATGCCAGCCCGCCGGCGTCGGAATCGACGCAGGTGAGGCCGGTGAGGTCGAAGCCCGGGGTCGGGTCGGCCTCGGTCACGCTGTACGGGCCTGGTGGCACGTCGGTGAACGTCTGGGTGTTCGACAGGGTGGCGTCGGCGTCGTCGTCGAGGTCGAAGCTCGCCGGGACCAGCCCGCCGACCGCGGTGAAGGAGAAGTCCTGCGCGCTGTCGGGGTCGGCGTCCTTGACGATGGTGACCGTGCCGCGCTTGGTGTTGGTGAACGTGCATCGCACGACCTCGCCGGCGGCCACCTCGAACGTCGCGGTCGCGGTGCCGGTATCGCCGCTGGAGTCGGTGTCGTCGCACGTGATGTCGGTCAGGTCCCAACCGGCGGGCAGGGTCTCGGTCGACGTGTACGTGCCGGGCACCAGATCGGCGACCGTGAGCGTGCCGCCGTCGCCGATCGTGCCGGCTGCGTCGCCGGTGAAGCCGAACGTCTGCGGGTCGCCGTCGGGCAGCGTCTGCTTTTCGACGATGATCGCGCCGCGGTTGGTGTTGGTGAACGTGCAGGTGACCGTCTCGTTGGGATCGAGCACGATCGTCGCCGTGCGAGTCGGGATGTCGCCGGTCGACGCCGTCCCTCCGGCATCGGTGTCGACGCAGTCGAGCGCGGAGAGGTTGTACCCAGCGCCGGTCGGGTCGTCCTCGGTGACGCTGTACGTGCCGACCTCGACCGACGCGAACGTCTTGGTCTCGCCGTCGTCGAGGGTGAACACGTTGGCCATGCCGATGTCGCCGGTGAAGCCGAAGCCGGTGCCCCCTGCCGGGTCGGTCGCCTTGACGATCTCGATCGTGCCGACCTGGAAGACGTCGGTGTCCTCGGCGGCGGAGTTGTCCGAGGGGTCAGGGTCGCCGGTGGCCGAGGTCACGGTGGCGGTGTTGGTGATCGTGCCGGCGGTGGTCAGGTCGACGGTGACGGTCGCCGTGTACGAGGCGGTCGCGCCGGGCGCGAGGTCGCCGAGCGTGCAGGTCGGAGTACCGGCGGGGTCCTCAGCGCAGCCGGAGGTCGATACGAGCGTCACCCCGGCGGGGAGCGTGTCGGTCACGACGACATCGGTCGCCGGGTCCGGACCGTCGTTGGTGACCTCGACCGTGTACGTCAGGTCGGTGCCGGCGGCGATCGGGTCGATGTCGTCGGACTTGGTGATCGACAGGTCGGCGTTCGGTTGCAGGTAGCCGACGACGTCGACGAGCACATGGGTGCTGGCCGAGGTGTAGATGCAGAGCTTCCCCGTGGCGTCGAGGGAGGCGATCAGCTCGTTCGCGCCGTTGACGCCGGTCGTGTAGTTGAGCGAGGAGGCGTTGGGGCGCGGCGTGTTGCACGAGTCGACGGTGAAGAAGCCGGGCGCGTCGGGGTCGACGGCGGCGACGTTGACGATCGCTGCGACCGCGTCGGGGGGAACCGTCCCGCGGCCTGCGATCTGGACCGTGGTGGTCGAGCCGTCGGCGAGCTTGCCGCCGCCCTGGTTGACGCCGTCGAACGTGGTCGCGCCGTCGCGGGTCTCGACGAAGCGCCGGTTGGCGATGCTGACGAGGTCGGAGCCGGTCTCGACGTAGCCGACGACGTCGACGATCAGGTCGACCGCCTGGTCGGTGTAGATGCAGATGTCACCGTTGGCGTCGGGCTTGACGATCAGCTCGTTGGCGCGATCGACCCCTGCCGTGTGGTTGATCGACGAGGCCAGCGGAACGGCCGGGAAGCAGGAGTAGACGGTGACGAAGCTGTCGGTGTCGGGGTCGACGACGCCGACGTTGACGATCACGGCGTTCACGCTCGGTGGGACGATGCCGCGCCCCTCGACGCCGATCTTGGTGGTCGAACCCGGCGACGTGCGGCCGAGGCCCTCGTACAGTCCGTCGAACGTGGTGGCGCCGACGCGGGTCTCGCCGAACCGTGCCGGGGTGGCGGTCTTGATGCTGTCGGTGGCCGAGACGTAGCCGACGACGTCGATCAGCAGGTCGGAGGCGGCGGAGGAGTAGACGCACATCGATCCGGCGGCCGACAGCGCGATGACGATCTCGTTGGCCACGTCCACACCGGTCGTGTAGTTGAGCGCCGAGGCGTTGGGCAGCGGCGGGTCGCAGTCGTACACGGTGAAGTAGCCCGCCGCGGCCGGGCCGACCGCGGTGACGTTGGCGATCACGCCGACCGCCGACGGTGGGACCGCGCCGCGGCCGGCGATCGTGACCTCGTACTCTGCGCCGGCGGCAACCGGCCCGTCGGCCTCGTACTGCCCGTCGATCGTGACCCCGGTCGCCCGCGTGTCGGCGTAGCGGGCGTCGGCGACCGGGGTCAACGCCGGCTTGACCAGGGTGACCGTCCCCGACACGTCGACCGGCAGCGCATCCGCGGGCGGCGTCTCGGCCGTCTCGACCGGCTCGTCGACCGGCTGCGCGCCGACCGTGCCCGACGCGCCGAAGGTCAGCGTCGCCGCGCCGAGCGCCAGCACGAGCGCAGGTCCCACTGCGGGACGGCGTCCGAACGCCGGCCGTGACGTCCCGCTGCGGTGGTGTGGCGCTCGAAACATGGTCGATCCTCCCCGGTGGGGCCGGTCCGGCCGCCAACGGCGGACCATAGCCGAACGGAATGCGGGCGGCGTCACGTTCTCGGCCAGACTCGCGTCCATGCTGCGCAGAGTCGCTCCCTGGCGTCACGTCCTCGTCGGCATCACGATCGTCGTGATGTCGCTGCTCACCGGGTTCCGGGTGATCGGCGGCGGCGACGACGCGGTGTTTCGGCCCGAGCACTTCGACGCCAAGCAGGTGACCGTCTGGCCCGACGGCGCCGACGGGGTGCGGATCCGCGAGGTGGTGGACATCGACTTCGGGGTGAACCAGCGGCGCGGCTACCAGCGGATCGTGCCCAACGACTTCGGTCAGCCGACCGAGATCACCGCCTCGGCGCCGACCGCCAACGCCGACGTCAACGCGATCGACGTCGGCAGCGAGACGCGGATCCGCGTCGGCGACCCGAACATCACGTTCACCGGGCAACACCGCTACGTGCTCGAGTACGTCCTCCCCGACGCCCGGCTGTCGACGGGCGACCTGGCCCTCGACATCATCGGCACCAGCGAGACGTTCCGGACCGATCGCTTCGAGGTCGTGCTGACCGGCTTCGACCTGACCGACACGAGCTGTGACACGGGGTCGTACGGGACGTTCGGCGGGTGCTCGCTCACGCGCGGCGACGACGGGCGGTACGTCGCGGTGATCGAGCCGCTCGAGCCCGGCGACGGGATCACGGTCGGCGGGACGATCGAGTCCTTGTCGACGCCCGACCTCCCCGCTCCGCCGCCGCCACCCGACCCCGCCGCCACCGGGTTCAGCCCGCTCGGTCTGATCGTGGCCGCACTCGGCGTGCTCACCTCGGGCGCCGTCTTCGTGACGTTCCGGTGGTACGGCAGCAACGAGGTCGCCGGTGCCGGCGGTGCGGCCGATGCCGCGTTCGGGGCGCTCCCGGCACCGCGCGCCGGCGATCGCGTCGCCGACGTCCCGACGTACCGTGTCCCCGACTCGCGCCTGGCCGAACTGGCGACGATCGAGTTCGTGCCGCCGCGCGGCCTCGAGCCATGGCAGGGCGCCACCCTGCTCCGCGAGCGGATCGACGACGACACGGTCGCCGCGTGGTTCTCCGAGATGATCGCCCAGGAGGCGATCGTGGTCGACGAGGGAGACGGCGGCCTCCACCTGCGGCGAGGTGTGGTGTCCCCCCGGCTCAGCGCCGTCGACAACGCCCACCTGTCGGAGCTTTTCGGTTCGACGACGTCGATCGAGCTCGGCACCTACGACGCGAAGTTCACCGCGACCTGGCGGAACATCCGCAAGGAACAGCAACGCTTCGTCGAGCACTGCGGCTGGTGGAAGCGCAGCGCGCCCGGTGGCGGCCGGTTCAAGGTGTCCGCCCTCGGGTTCGTCCTGCTCCCGTTGCTCCTCGTCATCGGGCTCGGGCGGGGGGTGCTCGATGCCGGTGCCGTCGGCGTCCTCGCCGCACCGTGGGCGGCGGTCGCTGCGACCACGCTCGTCGTCGTGATCGTGGCAGCCGTCCTGTACCGGACGTTGCTCCCGGCGAGGACCGCCACCGGGTCGGCGCTGGCCCTGCGGACCGAGTCGTTCCGCCGCTTCCTGCACGCGAGCGAGGGCCGCCACGTCGAGTGGGCCTGGGACAACGGCCTGCTGCGGGAGTACAGCGCCTGGGCGGTCGCCCTCGGCGAGGCCGAGGCCTGGGACCGCGCCGTTCGGGCGAGCAACATCCCCGACCCCGATCTGGCACTGCGTGGGCCGTTGCTGGTCCACACCAGCGCATCGGCGTTCCACTCCGCGCACACGACACCCTCCAGTTCGGGTGGAGGTGGAGGTGGAGGGTTCGGCGGGGGAGGCGTCGGCGGCGGCGGAGGCGGCGGCAGCTCCGGCTCCTGGTAATCGTTGACACCCGGTGTGAGACACCGGGTGTTGACGGTCAGCCGGCGATGAGGTGGTCGAGGGTCAGCTCGGGTTCGTTCTGCTCGATGCGCGCCAGCGCGTACTTGTTCTCGAACAACGCGACGATCCGCCCGTCGGCGCGGGCGAGGATGCGCACGCCGGTCTTCTCCCGCAGCACCGCGGCCGACTCACGGTCGGTCAGCCGGATCGCCTGATACGGGGCCGACGACAGCTCGATCGGGGCGTTGAACTCGACGTCGAGCCGGTTGGCGAACACGTCGAACTGGAGCTGGCCGACCGCGGCGAGCACCGGTGAGGCGTCGCCCCAGTCGGGGTCCCGCAACACCTGGACGACGCCTTCCTCGCCGAGCTGGTCGAGGCCCTTGCGGAACTGCTTCGTCTTGCCGGTGTCGGTCGGCCGCGCGGTGGCGAAGACCTCGGGGGCGAACTGTGGCAGCCGGGGGAACTCGACGGCTGCACCGGCCTCGTCGTACAGCGTGTCGCCGATGTTCAGCCCGGTCGCGTTGACCAACCCGACGACGTCGCCGGGGAACGCCTCGTCGACCGTCGTGCGCTCGGCGCCGAACACGGTCGACGCGTACTTCGTCGCGAACGGCTTGCCGGTTCGCTGGCAGATCAGCACCATCCCTCGATCGAACCTGCCCGAGCAGATGCGGGCGAACGCGATCCGGTCACGGTGGTGTCGGTCCATGTTGGCCTGCACCTTGAACACGAACGCCGAGCACGGCTCGTCGAGGTGGCGCGGCTTGTCGTCGATGTCGCCACGCGGTGGCGGCGCCGGAGCGAGATCGACGATTGCGTCGAGCAGGTGCCGCACGCCGAAGTTGGTCAGCGCCGACCCGGCGAACACCGGGGTCGACTCCCCGGCGAGGAACGACGGCAGGTCGACGTCGGCGCCGATCGCATCGAGCAGCTCGGACTCGTCGCTCGCCTTGGTCCAAGCGGCACCCTCCTCGTCGGCGGCGCGATCTGCGGGCACGTCCTCCTCCGGCGCGATCTGCGAGCCGCGGGCGGTGCGCGTGAAGCGGGTGAACACGTCGGTCCGGCGGTCGATCACGCCCCGGAGGTCACCGTGGGAACCGACCGGCCAGGTGGCCGGGGTCGGCCGCAAGCCGATCTGCTCCTCGATCTGGTCGAGCAACTCGATCGGCTCCAGGCCCGGCCGATCGAGCTTGTTGAGGAACGTCAGCACCGGCAGGCTCCGGGAGCGGCACACCTCGAACAGCTTGAGGGTCTGCGGCTCGATGCCCTTGGCCGAGTCGAGGACCATCACCACCGCATCGACCGCCGACAGGACGCGGTACGTGTCCTCGGAGAAGTCGCGGTGACCAGGGGTGTCGAGCAGGTTGAGCTCGTGGTCCCGATACGGGAAGTTGAGCGCGGTCGAGGTGATCGAGATCCCGCGCTTTTGCTCCATGTCCATCCAGTCCGAGGTGGCGGCGCGTCGCCCCTCGTGGGCCTTGACCGCGCCGCCGGACTGGATCGCACCCGCATAGAGCAGGAACTTCTCGGTCAGCGTGGTCTTGCCGGCGTCGGGATGGGAGATGATCGCGAACGTCCGGCGGCGCGCCGCTTCCTCGATCACCTGCTCCGACATCGTTCCGACGCTACCGCTGTGACTCCCCCCATCCGTCGGTGTCGCGGTTCTGGTCGACCACTCGCTCACCATCGCGACGCGATCGCGATGAGATGGGATGGGTCCGGACGGGATGGGGGATCAGGCGGTCGAGCGGAGCCAGTCGGTCGGGCCGATCGCGAAGTGCGGGGACAGGTCCGGGTCGAGCAGCCGGATCGTGGCCACCAGATCGTCGTAGGCGAGCGAGACGCAGCCGCTCGTCGGCCGTGTGCCACCGGTCGCGGTGTAGCTGTGGCGGTGGAGGAAGATCGCGGCGGCGTACGGTGTCTCGCCGGGTGCGTCGCCCGAGATCGGGTCGAGATTGGCGCCGATCACCGCAGCGTGGGAGTACACGTCGCCGAACCTGGGGAGCCACTCGTCGTGCGGTCCCGGGCATCCGTACCGGTCGACGAGGTGCTGGTAGGTCGGGTCGTTCGGTGTGGCGCCCCAGCAGTCGCTCTGGTGCACGTCGCGATAGCCGATACCGGTGCGTACCCCGGGGTCGGGACGGTTGCCGAACACGTTGAACGTCTGGCCGTCCCAGGCGGTGACCTCGCCGAGCGGGAACACCCCCGCCGGGGTCGTGCCGTCTCCCGATCGTCGATCGAGCAGCGGGCGCGTGCCGGCACGCCCGAAGCGGGCGCCGAACGTGGCGCTCTGGCATTCCCATCCGCCGCCGCTCGTCCGCACGGCGACGAACGCCGAACCGGACGTGTCGGCAACGCCGTCGGTGGCGAGCACGACCAACTGGCGCACGGCGGGGTGCCGGGCGCCGAGGGCCTGAGCGGTGTCGAGGTCGCACGCGCCGTCGGCCAGCCATTGCACGTCGCGCCCGGCCGGATGCAGCGCAGTGCCGCCATCGTCGATCCCGGTCGGCGGCCCGGCGATCGCAACGCCCGCGACGAGCGACGAGGCGGCCACCGCCGCAGCGAGCAGTCGGACGTGGCGCACGCCACGAGTCTGGCAGCACGCCCCGCCGGCGACCACCGCAGCCCCCGGTTCCCGACACCGATGGGGTTCGGGACCCGATCGTGCCCGGAACCCGATCGTGTCCAGAACCCGATGGTGTCCGGGCCGATCGAGTCCGGGACCAGCTTCATCGGGTCGGGCGGCACCAGCGGCCGATCGCGGCCGAACACGTGAACCGTCGTCGCGCACCACCCGTCGGGTCACGACAGCCCACGCCGAACCCACTGGTGTCCGGTGCCTCCGGGCGTGCCGGGTTGGCTGCGGCGGTGCGATCGGCCACAGTGGAGGGCCGTGCACGACCCCGATCCAATGCTCCCGCCGGGCATCACCGCGGCCCGCGAGCTCCTCGCCGGCGCGGGCCGCATCGTCGTGCTGACGGGGGCGGGGATCTCCACCGACTCGGGGATCCCCGACTTCCGCGGTCCGAACGGGTTGTGGACGAAGAACCCGGCGGCCGAGAAGGCGTCCAACATCGGGTACTACCTCGCCGATCCCGACGTCCGACGAGCGGCGTGGCAGAACCGGCTGACGACGCCGGCCTGGACGGCGCGGCCCAACGTCGGCCACCGGGCGATCGTCGAGCTCGAACGCCGCGACCGGCTCCACGCAATCGTCACGCAGAACATCGACGGCCTGCACCAGCAGGCCGGCAACGCCGAGGACCGCGTGATCGAGGTCCACGGGACGGTGTGGTGGACCCGCTGCTGGGAGTGCACCGATCGGCGCCCGATGGCCGAGGCGCTCGACCGCGTCCGCTCCGGCGAGGACGACCCGCCGTGCCTCGTCTGCGGAGGGATCCTGAAGAGCGACACGATCAGCTTCGGTCAGGCGCTGGTCCCCGAGGTGATCGAGCGGGCGCTGCGGGTCAGCGAGGAGGCCGACGTCCTGCTCGCCGTCGGTTCGACGTTGAGCGTCTTCCCCGCCGCGAACTGCGTGCCCCGGGCCAAGGCCGCCGGTGCGGCCGTCGTCATCGTCAACGGCGCCGAGACGGCGATGGACCGCTACGCCGACCATCTCCTCGTCGGGGGCATCAGCGACATCCTGCCCGCGCTGGTGTGAAGTCGGTACACCCGCCGCGACGTCGATGTGCTGGCCGCGTCGTGCTGCTCGCTGATGTCCGCGTCACCGCTTCGTGCGGCGGCTGGCGAGGAAGGCGCCGGCGATGACGAGCACCACGCCGGCGAGGGCCGGCGGGGCGACCTCGTCGTTGCGGACGACGACGCCGAGGGCGAGCGCGACCACCGGGATCACGTAGGTGATGAACGATGCCCTGGTCGAGCCGACCCGCCCGACGAGCGTTGCCATCAGCGCGAACGCAAGACCGGTCCCGACGACGCCGAGCGTTACGACCGCGGCCAGCGGCCCCGGGTCCCATTCGGCTTCGTCGAGCTGCCACAGCCCGTACGGCGTCGTCCACAGCGTGGCCAGCGCCAGCATCTTGGCCATCAGGTTGACCGACCCGTACCGCTGCTGGAGCGGGGGTGCGAGGTTGAGCGCGAACCCGTAGCACACGGTCGCAGCGACGACGAGGCCGACCCCGAGCGCCTCGCTCGCGCCGTCGTCGAGCGACGGCAGGCTGATCAGCACCACCCCGGCGAACCCGATGCCGATCCCGGCGAGCAATGGCCCACGCGGCCGTTGCCGGAACAACACGGTCGCCACGAGTGCGGCAAAGATCGGCGTGCCGCCGTTGAGCAACCCGGTCACCGACGAGTTGACGTGCTGCTCGGCGATCGGGAACAGCGTGAACGGGATCGCGACCCAGATCACCGACAGCACGATCAGCCGGACGCGGTCGTCGCGCTCGAGCGTCACCCGCCGGCGCGGCAGCACGGCGAGTGCCCCGGCTCCGAGCCCGACGCGCACGAGCGTGATCAACCCCGGCGGGAGGGCGTCGAGGCCGATGTCGATGAACAGGAACGACGATCCCCAGATGCCGGCGACGGCGAGGAACAGCGCCCAGTCGACGGCCGCGAACCGCCCCTCGTTCTCGGCGTTGGCGGCCGTGAACAGCTTGCGCTGCTCGGTGGACGCGGCCTCGGTCACGCGAGCACCGTACCGATCCCGGCCGAGGGCCGCAGGCGGGAAACGGACGTCGAATCCGAGCCGCCGTCGGACGCGCCGACCGGGAATTCCCGATGGCGGCGAACGGTTGCACCGATTCCCGACCTACCCACTCGACAATAGCGCTAGGATTTCGACCCATGGCAACGTTCCGCGACCTCCTCACCGCTGCGAAAGCAGAGATCGCCGAGATCGATCCCGAGACCGCTGCGGCCCGCCTCCGCGACGGAGCGCTGGCCCTCGACGTGCGCGAACCCGACGAGTACCGCGAGGGTGCGATCCACGGGGCGATCCACATCCCTCGCGGCCACCTCGAAGCCCAGATCGAGGCACGGATCATCGACAAGGACGCACCGGTCGTCGTGTACTGCGCGGCGGGCGTCCGCTCCGCGTTCGCCGTCAAGACGATGCGCGAGCTCGGCTACACCGGTGCGGCGTCGATGGAGGGTGGGTTCGGCCGGTGGAAGGACGAGGGGCGGGCATGGAAGCTCCCGGTGTCGCTCACACCCGAGCAGACGAACCGGTACAAGCGCCACCTCCTGCTCCCCGAGGTCGGCGTCGAGGGCCAGGCGAAGCTGCTCGACTCCAAGGTGCTGCTGCTCGGCGCAGGCGGGCTGGGGTCGCCGGCCGCGCTGTACCTCGCTGCCGCCGGCGTCGGGACGATCGGCATCGTCGACATGGACGAGGTCGACTCGTCGAACCTCCAGCGCCAGATCCTGCACAACGTCGATCGCATCGGCGACCGCAAGGTCGATTCGGCCAAGAAGACGCTGACGATGCTCAACCCAGACGTCGACGTCGTCACCTACGACACCCGGCTCGACGCGTCCAACATCGTCGACATCATCTCCGGCTACGACGTGATCGTCGACGGCGCCGACAACTTCCCGAGCCGCTACCTGCTCAACGACGCCAGCGTCAAGCTCGGCATCCCCGTGGTGCACGGCTCGATCTTCCGGTTCGAGGGAATGGTCAGCGTGTTCCACCCGCTCGAGGGTCCGACCTATCGCGACATGGTGCCCGAGCCGCCTCCGGCCGAGCTCGCCCCGAGCTGCGCCGAGGCCGGCGTGCTCGGCGTGCTGCCCGGCATCATCGGGTCGATCCAGGCGCTGGAGACGATCAAGTTGCTCCTCGGCCTCGGCGAAGGGCTGATCGGCCGGATCCTCACCGTCGACACGACCGAGATGGAGTTCCGGGTCTTCAACCTGAAGCCCGATCCAGCGAACCGGGTCACGTACGCCAACCGCGACCGCATCGTCGTCCAGGAGCTCGAGGGGCTCTGCGCGCCGGGCCTGCACGACGCCTGAACGCCGTCGCCGGCGATCGCGGCCCGGCCGATCGCGGGCACGCCCGATCGCCGGACGGTCGGCGGCGCGGTCCCCGGTCGACCGCCCGGTGTGCCGCGCCGGTTGGTGGAGCACGAGGGCTCAGGTGGGCTCGGCCCGAACCGTCCGCTCGACGCGCGCCAGCTCCTCGCGTTCCTGGACGAACACACCGGCGACGACGAGCGTGATCCCCGCCAACTCGACCGCTGATGGCCGCTGGTCGAGGGCGATCACGCCGATCGCTGTCGCGGTGACGGGAAGCAGGGCGAGCAGCACGGAGAAGCGGCGGATCGGGATCCGGCGCAGCGTGAACTGGTCGATGCCGTAGGCGATCGCGTTGGAGAACACGCCGACGAGCAGGCACAGCGCGAGCAGCCGCCACGACGACCAGACGACCCCACTCCCGGGTGCCCCGAGCGGGGTGATGGCGACGGCCCCGATCGCCAGGCCGACGCCGAGCCCGGACACGCCCCGGTCGAGGCGAGCGACCCGCGCCCCGACGACGATGTACACCGCCCACATCGCCGACGCTGCGAGCAGGAACGCGATGCCGGCAGCGTTGTCGCCGATCTCGCCCCCGCCGAGCACGATCACGCCGGCGGTGGCGAGCAGGAGTGCGACCGCGTTGCGCGCCGACCGCGTGGCGACCGCGGCGACGGTGATCGGGCCGATGAACTCGATCGTCACGCTCTTGGCCAGGTCGGTCGAATCGAGCCCGAGGTAGAAGAACGTGTTCATCAACGAGGTCGCCACACCGAACAGCGCGGCAGCGAGCAGCTGATCGCGAGACCAACCGCGCCACCAGCGGCGGGACACCAGGAGCACGGCGAGCGTGGCGCCGATCACCCGGAACCAGGCGACGGTCTGCGGTTCGACCTCGTCGAACAACACGACCGCGATCGCTGCGCCGATGTACTGGGCGACAGCGGCGAGCACGAACAGCGCTTCGGGCTGCGTGGTGTCGAGCCATCGGACGACCGGTCCGGGCCGATGATGGGGCGTCGTCATGTCAGGGGGCGTCGCGGTGACGAGGCGGCGGTCGGTGCGGCGACGGGCGCAGAGGTGGTCATCGGCGCCGCGGCCGGACGCTCGTGGCGGCTACTCGAACAGCTCGGGCTCGGTGCGCGAGATCTCCTCCCACATCGGCTGGAAGCTGAACCAGCCGGCCATCGGGAAACCGGTCTGCTGCGCGGTGTAGCTGGCGTACTCGTCGTTGATCTCGATCGGCGTGCCGGCCGCCATCGCCAGGAGCTGGGCCTGGCAGGAGCGCTCCATCGAGATGAACCAGAACGCCGCTTCGTCGACCGTCTGCCCGACGGTGAACAGGCCGTGGTTCTGGTGGATGGCCGCCTTGCCGTCGGGGAACGCCGCGGCGAGCTCTCGACCGGCCTCCAGCTCGAACACGACGGCGCCGCCCTGCTCGGAGATCACCCGGTGGTCCTGGTAGAAGATGCAGGCGTCCTGGGTGAGCGGGGCGAGCGGGATGCCGAGCGAGCTGAACGACTTGCCGTACGGCGAGTGGGCGTGCGCGGCGGCGACGACGTCGGGCCGGGCGGAGTGGATCGCGGCGTGGATGACGAACGCCGCCCGGTTGACCGGGTACTCGCCGTAGACGACGTCGCCGGCGTGGTTGACGAGGATCAGGTCGCTCTGGCGCACGTGGCGGAAGCTCATGCGGAACGGGTTGACCCAGAAGTGGTCGGGGAACTCGGGGTCGCGCACCGTGATGTGGCCGGCGACGCCCTCGCTGAACCCGAGCCGCCCGAACATCCGCAGCGCGCCGGCGAGGTGGGTCTTGCGGTAGTGGCGCTCCTGCTCGACCGAGTCGAACTCCGGTGGACCGTTGAGGCTGACGTCCTTGGGGGTCAGCTCGATCCCGTCGATCGTGGGGAAGGTGGTCGGTGCATCGTCGGTGACGGCCATCTCGCAACGCTACTGGATCGTGCTGCGGGCGGTCGGGGCCGGGAGCCGGGCGAGCCCGCGCTGCGGTGGTGGCAATGCGGGGCGCGGCGCGGTGGCGCGGAGTAGGTTCGCACGCCGAAGGAGGCCCTGATGGCGTCGAGCAGCCGGCCGAGGCGGTCGTTGGCGATCTGTGTGACTGGGCTGGTGCTCGCCGCTGCGGCGGCCTGCTCCGGGGGTGGGCGGTGGCGCCGAGAGGCGCGGTGTCGACACGACGGGCGGGGGCGCCGAGCTTGCGGTGGCCGAGCCGGGTCCGGCGCCGACCGACGTGCCTGCCGAACCCGATGCGACCGACCCACCGCCACCCGTCACCGACGTCGCCGACGGCGGGTTCACCGCCGACTGGACGCTCACTGCGTCGGTGCCGAGGTTCGACCCGGTCCCACGAGCGTGCCCTCGCGATGACCAACCGGGAGGTCGACCCCGCCGCGATCGCCCCGCCCGCGGCCAACTACGCCCACGCGGTCCGCACCGAGTCGCCCACGGCATGGCTGCACACGAGCGGCGTCGTGCCGGTCGCACCGGACGGCGTCGTGCCCCACGATGTCGGCGACCAGGCGTCGGTCGTCTGGGCGAACCTCGCGGCGATGATCGAGGACGCAGGGATGGAACCGGCCGACATCGTGTCGGTCACGACGTACGTCGTCGCCGGCGAGCCCCTGGCCGCTGTGATGGCCGCTCGCGATCAGGCGCTTGGCGGCCACCGCGCGGCGTCGACGCTGGTCACCGTTCCCGCGCTCGCCCGCCCCGAGTGGAAGGTCGAGATCGCCGTCGTCGCCGCCCGCTGAGCCGTCGCGACGATTCGCCGGCCAGGCGCGTGCCCGTGCTCGTCCGGCCCGTCGCCGGCGCTTCCCTCGCCGACCGGGGCTGACTCGGCACGCCGTGCGGTAGTCGTCCAGGCCGACGTGACCGGCGCGGCAGGGTGCGCCTGCGGCGGGTCCGGGCGCCGCGGAATACGATCGAGGTCATGGCCGCGCCGTCCGAACTCCCGCACACCGACTCGGGGATCCCGATCCGCCCGATGTACACCGAGGCAGACCTCGCCGGGTGGGACGCGGCGACGCAGCTCGGCGAGCCCGGCGCGCCGCCGTACACCCGAGGGGTGTACCGCTCGATGTACACCGGGCGGCTGTGGACGATGCGCCAGTACTCCGGCTTCGGCAACGCCGAGGACACCAACGAGCGCTTCAAATTCCTGCTCGAAGCCGGCCAGACCGGGCTCTCGTGCGCGTTCGACCTGCCGACGCAGATGGGCTACGACTCCGACCATCCACGGGCGGAGGGTGAAGTCGGCAAGGTCGGTGTGGCGATCGACTCGATGGCCGACATGCGGTTGCTGCTCGCCGGCATCCCGCTCGACAAGGTGACGACGTCGATGACGATCAACTCGACCGCGGCAATCCTGCTGCTGATGTACGAGCTGGTCGCCGAGGAGCAGGGCGTTTCGAGCGCCGACATGGGCGGTACGATCCAGAACGACCTGCTCAAGGAGTACATCGCCCGCGGCACGTACGTCTACCCTCCACGGCCGTCGATGCGGCTGATCACCGACATCTTCGGGTACTGCGCCGAGCACGTCCCGAACTGGAACACGATCTCGATCTCCGGCTATCACATCCGCGAGGCGGGCTCGACCGCGGTGCAGGAGATCGCCTTCACGCTGGCCAACGCGATCGCGTACGTGCAGGCCGCGATCGACGCCGGGCTCGACGTCGACGACTTCGCGCCGCGCATCTCCTTCTTCTGGAACGGGCACAACAACTTCTTCGAGGAGGTCGCCAAGTTCCGGGCGAGCCGCCGGATGTGGCACCGGATCATGACCGAGCGCTTCGGCGCGCAGGACCCGAAGTCGGCGATGCTGCGGTTCCACACCCAGACCGGCGGCTCGACGCTGACCGCCCAGCAGCCGCTGAACAACGTGGCCCGCACCGCCCTGCAGGCGCTGGCCGCAGTGCTCGGTGGGACGCAGTCGCTGCACACCAACGGCTACGACGAGGCGTTGAGCCTTCCGACCGAGGAGGCGGCGCGCACCGCGCTGCGCACTCAGCAGATCATCGGCTACGAGTCCGGCGTGGTCGACACGGCCGACCCGCTGGCCGGCTCGTACCTGGTCGAGTCGCTGACCGACGAGGTCGAGCGGCTCGCCTGGGAGTACATCGAGCGGATCGACGAGATGGGCGGAGCGGTCGCGGCGATCGAGGCCGGCTTCCAGATGGACGAGATCGAGCAGGCCGCCTACGAGTACACCAAGGCGATCGACGACGACGAGCGGGTCGTCGTCGGGGTCAACCGGTTCACGATCGACGACGAGCCCGAGCCGAAGCTGCTCCCGGTCGACCCCGAGCTCGAGCGGGGCCAGAAGGACCGGCTCGCGCACTACAAGGCGAACCGCGACCCCGAAGCGGTCGCCTCGGCATTGGCCGCGGTGAAGGCGACGGCGGCGACGAGCGACAACGTGCTGTACCCGATGAAGGACGCGCTGCGCGCCGACTGCACGCTCGGCGAGATCAGCGACGCCCTGCGCGACGTGTTCGGCGTCTACACCCCCTGACCACGCGCGCTGACTCCACCGGTGTCCGGGCCGTCTCGGTGTACTGGCCGTCTCGGTGTCCTGGGTGTCTCGGGGTCGTCGGTGTCTCGGGGTCGTCGGTGTCTCGGTGTCGTCGGTAGCGGACTGCGGGACGGGTGGCGCCGAGAGTT
The DNA here is from genome assembly GCA_963825565.1 of Ilumatobacteraceae bacterium. Taxonomy (GTDB): domain Bacteria; phylum Actinomycetota; class Acidimicrobiia; order Acidimicrobiales; family Ilumatobacteraceae; genus JBFGCT01. The sequence goes on along the minus strand of CAWGTW010000012.1, from coordinate 262,332 downwards.
GGTGTGGGGGCCGTGTCGGGTCGGGCTGTCTCGGGTCGGGCCGTCTCGGTGTCCTGGGTGTCTCGGGGTCGTCGGTGTCTCGGTGTCGTCGGTAGCGGACTGCGGGACGGGTGGCGCCGAGAGTTGGTGTGGGGGCCGTGTCGGGTCGGGCTGTCTCGGGTCGGGCCGTCTCGGTGTCGTCGGTGTCTCGGTGTCGTCGGTGTCTCGGTGTCGTCGGTGGCGGTCGGTGGGACGGGTGGCGCCGAGAGCTGGTGAGGGATGCGTGTCGGCCGGGCGGTTCAGGCCATCGTCAGGCCGCCGGAGACCGAGAGGGTCTGGCCGGTGACGAAGCCGGATGCCTCCGACGCGAAGTAGGCGACGGCTGCCGCCACGTCGACCGGTTGGCCGATCCGCTTCATCGGGACCGCTCGGGCCATCGCTGCGATCACCTGCTCGCCGCCGTCGCTCGCGGCGGCGATCCCGTCGAGCAGGGCGGTGGCCGTCGGGCCGGGGCACACCACGTTGGCGGTCACGCCATGGCGGGCGACCTCCCTGGCGATCGTCTTGGTGAACGAGATCACCGCTCCCTTCGCGCCCGAGTACACCGCTTCGAGCGACGAGCCGACGCGGGCCGCATCGGAGCTGATGTTGACCACCCGCCCCCACCCGGCTTCGACCATCGCCGGCAGACAGGACCGTGTCGTGCGCAGCACGCCGGTGTAGTTCACATCGATCACGCGGTGCCAGAACTCCTCGTCGGTCTCGACGAACGGGCGCAGTTCGTCCCAGCCGGCGCAGTTGACCAGGATCTCGATCGCACCCCACCCGTCGACGACGCGCCCGCAGCCGTCCGCGACCGACTCGGCGCTGGTGACGTCCATCCCGATCGCCACGGCCGTGCCGCCCGTCGCGGCGATCAGCGCCGCGGTCCGCTCCGCGCCGGCCACGTCGACGTCGGCGACCGCGATCCGCCGATGATCGGCCGCCAGCGCCCGGCACACCTCGCGGCCGATGCCACTCGCACCGCCGGTCACCATCGCCACACGTTCGACCACGGCCGGCCCGACGACGGCATGCTCGATGCCGGTTCGCCCGTCAGCTCGCTCGACCACACTCGACCTCCTCCCGCCAGGTTGGCACACATCGTCGCTGCGCCGTGTCGTGTTCGGCCGGCCATGCAGGTGTGCGCGTCGTCGTCGATCCGGCGCCGGGTCGGCACGCGATGTCGCCGCACGGCGTTGCGTTCAGCCGGCGAAGCAACCGTACGCGTCGTTGTCGATCGTGATCGTCGGCAGCGCGATCTCACCGGCTGGAGTGGTGACGACCGCACCTTCGAGGGTGATCGTCACCGGCTCGGAGGTCACGCAACCGTCGGCGTCGGCAGGCGGTCGGTAGTCGAAGGTCCCCGCGGTGACCGGGTAGGTCGCGGCGGCGACGCGGTCGGGTTCGAACCACTCGGCCACGTCGTCGCAGTGGTTGGCGAACAGGTGCTCGCCGACGACGACGGCCACGTCGAACCGCTGGTCGGGGAGCGTGACCGGACCGGCGGCCGGTGTCCCGGACTCGGTCGGCTCGACGTACAGGCCAACTCGCTGGTCGGTCGTGCCGGTCGCGAACCCGAAGCCGCACGCCCAGTCGTCGTCGAACTTCGCCTGCGCGACCAGAGCGGCGAGTGCGTCGCCGTCGAGCGCGGTCGGATCGAACTCGTCGGCGGTCAACGACGAAGCGACGACGACGCTGGCTGCGTCGGGCGCGCAGAACGCCAGCGCGCTGCCCCACCGTCCGTCGGTTCCCCCCGGGAGGGCGTCGACGCCGACGGGGGCGCCGATGACGTCGACCGGCGTGCCCGTGCCGATGACCCCGCCGTCCGGGGCGGTGACCGCGATCCCCGACGGATCGTCCGCGAACCCGACCGGCAGGACGACGAACATCTGCTCGCCGCGCTGGGCGAGCGACCAGCAGCCGCGCTCGTCCTGTTCGAGGGAGCCGACCATGACGGTCGCCCATTCGAGGTCGAACTCACCGGCCGCCGCGGCCTGCGGGCCGAAGCCACCTTCGTCGCCGGGATCGGTGGGCGGGAAGGGACGCTCGGTCACCGGCTCGACGCCCGACCCGCATGCGGCGAGCATCGCGAGCGACAGGAGCAGCGTTGCGCAAGCAGGGGCACGCATGGATGTTCGACGCTCGCGCGCTCCGTCGGGTTCCCGCCCGCGTCGACACAACCCGGCGGTCACCGCTCGTCGTCGAGCTCGTACCGCATGATCGGCCGGCTGCGAACGTGCCGGGCGGCGGTGGTGAACCCGGCCGCTCGAACGTCGAGACATACCCGGTGTGGGACGCGCTCGACGTCAGCTCGGCGTCGAGCGCGTACGCTTCGACCGCGACGGCGCCGCTTCGACTCGTTCCCAGCCGGCGAGGCAAGCGCCGGCGACGAGCCGGGGACGAGCGAGCCGCAGGGCGCGAGGAGCGAGGCATCGTGTCAGACCGCGTCGGTGATCGCCGCCAGGAGGTCGGCGTACTCGGTGAGCGCCCGGAAGTGCGCGAACTCGGTGATCACCGCCGTCGGCGCCCGGAACAAGAACCCGACGTCGGCTTCGGCGAGCATCGTGGTGTCGTTGTAGCTGTCGCCGGCGGCGATCACGCGGTAGTTGAGCCCGTGCAGCGCCTCGACCGAACGCCGCTTCTGGTCGGGCTGGCGGAGGCGGTAGTCGACGATGCGGTCGTGCTCGACGACCAGCCGGTGGCAGAACACGGTCGGCCAACCGAGCTGGCGCATGAACGGGTGGGCGAACTGCTCGAACGTGTCGGACAGGATGATCACCTGCGTCCGCGACCGCAGCTCGTCGAGGAACTCTCGAGCGCCGTCGAGCGGAGCGAGCCCGGCGATCACGTCCTCGATCAGCGACAGCGTCAGGCCGTGCTCGGCGAGCAGCTCCAGGCGGTACTTCATCAGGAGGTCGTAGTCCGGCTCGTCGCGCGTCGTGCGCGTCAACCCGGCGATCCCGGTCCGCTCGGCGACGGCGATCCAGACCTCGGGGATCAGTACCCCCTCCAGGTCGAGTGTCACGATCGTCTGGCGATGGTCGGTTGGCACGCCCGCCATTGTGGCCTACCGCGCGCGCTCGGCACCTCTCGGCGCCGACGCTCCCAGGTTCCGGGACCGTTGGCGCCGAGACGCGGTTCGCTGGGGCGGGAGGGCTGAGCGACGGTCAGCTGTCGACGAGGGTGATCGGCAGCGGTGGGCGTTCGGGTGCGGGGCAGTCGTCGAGGGCCCAGCCGAGGTACACGATGCCGACGACCCGATCGTCGCGCCCGAACCCGCACAGGTCGAGCACGGCGGGAGGGGAGGTCAGCGCCGGCGACGACCAGAAGCTCGCCAGCCCCTTGGCCGTCGCGCCGAGCAGGATGTTCTGGATCCCGGCGGCGACCGCGTCGCGGTTCTCCTGGTGGAGGAGGTCGTTGTCGTGGGGAGCGCACCCGACGACGAGCGTCGCGGGGGTGCGCAGGTACTTCGTCGCCGTCTTGGTCCGCTTGACCTCGTCGCCGAACCCGACGTCGACCATGTCGGCGACCATCGTCGCTCCGAGCCGGGAGCGCCCCTCACCGGTGAACAGCGCGAAGCGCCACGGCCACGTCCGTTTGTGGTTCGGCGCCCACGTCGCCAACCCGCACAGCTCGGCGACGAGCTCGGCGGGCACCGGCCGGGATCGGTCGACGAGCATCGACGTGCGCCGGGCCTGGACGAGCGACGCGAACCGCTCGTAGGTCGCGTCCCCGTCTTCGGTGAACCCGAACGCGTCGGCCATGGGTTTGTTCTATCGGTCGATCGGGGTCAGGCGGTCGCCCAGATCAGCAGCTCGGCACCGTCGTCGGCGGCGGTGAGGTCGAGGCCGCCGGTGTCGGTCAGTCGGGCGGCGTCACCCTGGCCGAGCCGCCCGGCTCCGGCGAGGTCGGCCGCGCCGCGCGGCACGAACACGTGAACGTGCCGGTCCTCGGGCACGGTGACCGTCTCACCGGCGCCGAGGCGTCCACCCCAGAGCACGGCGTCGCGCTGACGGATCGAGATCGCCGCGTCGTGGCCCTTGCCCGACGCGATCGGCACCAGCCCGCCCCGGTCGAGCTCGCCGTTGATGTCGAGCTGCTCGTACCCGGGGGTGACCGACTCGGTGTCGGGAAGCACCCACATCTGCACGAAGTGGACGTCGTCGGTGCCGGAGTTGTTCATCTCCGAGTGCCAGATGCCCGTGCCGGCGGACATGCGCTGGGCCAAGCCGGGGTAGAGCACGCCGCGGTTGCGTTCGGAGTCCTTGTGCTCCAGCTCGCCCGACAACACCCAGGTGACGATCTCCATGTCGCGGTGCGGGTGGGTGTCGAAACCCGACCCGCCGCGCACGACGTCGTCGTTGTTGACGAGCAGCAGTCCGTGGTTGGTGTTGGTCCGGTCGCGGTGGTGGCCGAACGAGAACGAGTGCTTGGAGTCGAGCCAACCGATCTTGGTCACGAAACGATCGTCGGCCCGGCGGATGTCGATGGTCATACCGTGAGAAACAGTTGCGTACGCAACGATATTCCCGCCCGCCTGATCCGGACGCTCTTGACCAATGCCTCTGGCACGCGCCGACCGATGCGGTCGAGGATCAACCTGGAGGGAAGGAGGGGGCCATGAGCGCAACCGAGACCGCGCAACGGCCGACCGATGTCGCGGCCGCACCGACCGACCGGAAGGATCGCCGCCCACTGTTCTTCGTGCTGCTCGCCGTGCTTGCCCTGGCGCTCGGAGCGCTCGCCGGGTACGCCCTCGGCAGCAACCGGCCAAGCGGCGAGCGAGTGGGCGTCGCCGGCGGCGGAGAGCTCACGGACCGCCAGGACGAGATGGTCGGGATGGTCGACGACTACCTGGCTGCGATGGCCGTCGATGACGACGCGGCGATCCTGGCGATGTTCCAGAGCAACGGGGAGTGGACCCTGTTCTCCGAGACCTACCTGGCCTCGGACGGAACGCTGGAGGACTACCTGCGGTCGAACGGCGCGCGCCAGATCGATGTCCTCGAGCCGATGGTGATCGACGACTATCGGGCGGTGTTCTTCGACAGCTGGCAGGGACGGACCAACGTCAACGTCATCGAGTTCTCGCAGATCGGCGACGTCCAGATCGCGAAGTATCACGTCGGCAACTGACCGGGGTCAGTCCCGCTTGCGGGCGCGGCTCGGCTGGACCCGGGGCGCCTCGTTGGGCATCTTCGGGTACACCGGTGGCCACGGGGCATCGGGCACGCCGTCGGCGAGGTCGGCGGCGAAGCGCTCGACCAGCGGGGCGATCGAGCACGCGGCGTCGTCGATCAGCTCCCACGGGTCGCCGAGCGCCTCCAAGCGCCCCGGCGCGGTGTCGATCGTCCACCTGTCGGGATCGATCGTTTCGAGGTCGTTCCAACCGAACGGCATCGACACCTGGGCACCGACCCGCGGGCGCACGCCCCAGGCGCCGAACAGGTTCTTGTGGGGCGCGTTCTGGTTGTAGTCGACGAACACCCGCCGGCCCCGTTCCTCCTTCCACCACCGGTCGGTGATCAGGTCGGGGTGGCGGGCTGCCAACTCCCGCGCCAGCGCCACGCACGCCCCGCGGATCGCGAACGAGTCCCACCCCGGCTCGACGCGGACGAAGACGTGGATCCCCTTCGAGCCGGTCGTCTTCGGGAAGCCGACCATGCCGAGCTCGGCCAGGTAGTCGCGGACGATCGCCGCCGACTCGCGCACCATCTCGAACGTCGCGCCGTTGGCAGGGTCGAGGTCGATCCGCAGCTCGTCGGCCTCGTCGGGATTCGATGCCCGGTACTGCCAGACGTGCAAGCCGAGCACCCCCAGGTTCGCCGCCCAGAGCACGTGGGCGAGGTCGGCGATGACCAGCGCTCGCGACGGCGTGCCGTTGATCGTCATCACCGTCGTCGTGTGCAGCCATCCGGGGGCGGAGTCGGGGATCCGCTTCTGGAAGAACGACGTCCCGCGCACACCGTTCGGATAGCGCTCGAGCAGGACCGGCCGGTCGTACAGCGTCGGCAGGATCGCATCGCCGACGGCGACGTAGTAGCGGGCCAGGTCGAGCTTGGTCCGCGGCTGCTTGTCCGGCCCGACCGACGGGAACATCACCTTGTCGGGGTTGGTGATGGCGACCGTCCGCGTGCCGGCGTCGATCTCGACCGGTTCCCCGAACTCGTCGGCCTTGGCCATCGCGCCAGAACGTTACCTCCGGTGTCTGGCACCCTCGACGACACCGAGACGTGACCTCCGGGGTCAGGCGCCGGGCACGACAGCTACTGGCCGGCGTGCAGTTCGTCGTTCAGATCGCCCCACGCCCTCGTGCGCGGGCGGGCGATCACCTGGCCGGTCTGGCCGTCGCGGATGAACATGACGCCGCCGATCCCCGACAGCTCGCGCGCCCTGACCACGCCGTCGGGCGTCATCACCGGCGTCGCCGCCGTGACGTACAGCCCCGCCTCGACCACGCAGTCGTCGCCGAGGCTGATCCCGATGCCCGAGTTGGCCCCGAGCAGGCAGCGCTCGCCGATCGTGATCACCTCCTGGCCGCCGCCGGAGAGCGTGCCCATGATCGACGCGCCGCCGCCGATGTCGGAGCCGTCGCCGACGACGACGCCGTTGGAGATACGCCCCTCGACCATCGAAGTCCCGAGGGTGCCGGCGTTGAAGTTGCAGAAGCCCTCGTGCATCACGGTCGTCCCTTCGGCGAGGTGCGCCCCGAGCCGCACCCGGTCGGCGTCGGCGATCCGCACGCCCGACGGCACGACGTAGTCGGTCATCCGCGGGAACTTGTCGAGCCCGTGGACGCTCAGGACGCGGCAGCCCTCGACGGCTCCGAGCCGCACCCGCAGTCGCACGGCGTCGAGCTCGGCGACGGCGACCGGGCCCAAGTTCGTCCACGCGACGTTGTTGAGGACACCGAACGTGCCGTCCATGTTGATCGACCGGGGCCGTGCGAGCCGGTGGGAGAGCAGGTGCAGCCGCAGGTACGCGTCCTCGGGCGAGGCCGGCGGCTGGTCGACGTCGACGGAGATCCGCACCGGGCGGACCGTGACGCCGCGCACGTCGTCACGCCGGTCGCGCAGGCCGAGTTGCGACTCGATCTCCTCGGTCGGGCAGTCGTCGCCGCCGTACTCGCCCCAGCCGAGCCAGCGGTACCACGTGTCGAGCGTCGATCCGTCCGCCGCCACCGTCGCGAGGCCGGCGCCCCATGCCATCCGTGCCATGTCAGCCCGTCCTTCTCGAAGTATCAGCGCTCACGGTTCCTTGACGGTACCCAACGTCGGCGACCCCTGCAGCGTCTGACCACTCGGCGTTTCCCGGAGGGTGCCGTGCGGGGGACGCCACCAGGCCGCAGGACCCGGCGGCGCACGACGCGGCCGACTGTCCCGCCTCGGCGGTCCCGGACGGGCCGCGCCCCGATCGAATCCGGGTGTTCAGGTCGCTGCGTGAGCGGTCGATGACGAAGGGTGCCGCGATTTGCCCGTCATCATTTCGTAACATCACGATGATGTTGCGCCGGATCCTCCCGTGGTGTGGTTTCGCGATCGCCGCCGCCCTGGCCGCCCCCGTCGTCGCCGCCGGCCCGGTGTCGATCGATTCCGGCCTGAACGCGCTCGAGCGCGCGGTGCCGGTCACGCCGCCGGCGACGGACGTCGTCACGGTGTACGACTCCGGCGCCCTCGACCAGGCGACCGAGGTCGCCGCGCTGGCGGCGGCACGCGACGCCGGCGGAACGGCGGTGATCGGTCGCTCCGCGAGCCTCGGCATGCCGCGGCTGACCCGCGATGGCTCCGCCGTGCAGCAGGCCCCGCCCGGATACGCGTTCCCGATGGGGACGACCGTGCTCCCCAACCTCGCCGTCGGTCGGGTGATGGGCCGTGATGTCGCCGCCGTCCTCGCCGCCGACACGATCGTCATGGGCGAGCTGACCGCGGGGCTGCGCGGCGCGCAGGCCGGCGACGTCGTCGAGTTGATCGGCGCCTCCGGCGCGGTCGTGCCGTTCACGATCGGTGCCGTGGTCGCCGACGAGATCACCGGCGGCACCGAGCTGCTGATGTCGCCCGATGCCGCCGATCGTCTCGGGATCAACCGGCCGAGCCGGGTTCTGATCTGGGGGTTCGACTCGCGTGCGGCGATCGACGACGCACTCGTCGCCCGTGGGCTGATCAGCACGCGGATCAGGGTCCGCCGCAGCTGGGACCCGTTCGACCCGGACTTCACGCTGGGCATGGCGCAGACCAAGGCCGAGCTCGGAGAGTTCGCCTATCGCGTCAACGCCAACGGTTCGCTGTCGATCGACGCCGACTGGCGCTCCGAGCACATCACCTATGGGGCGATCGGCCAGAGCCCGTACCGGCTCAGCCTGCCGACCGGCTGCCACGACCGGGTGCGCATCTCGCTCCAAGCGGCGATGGACGAGCTGATCGCCACCGGCAACGCGGGATCGATCAACTACTACCACGCCAACACGGCGGGCGGCTGCTACAACCCGCGGTTCAACCGGTCGGCGACCAACAGCGCCCTCGGCTCCATCTCCCGTCACACCTGGGGGATGGCGGTCGACACCAACACGCTCGGGTCGTGCCAGGGATGTGCACCGCCCGATTTCGTCACCAACGGCGACTGCGACACGATCCGCATCTTCCGCAAACACGGGTTCGCGTGGGGCGGCAACTTCCTGACGCCCGACGGGATGCACTTCGAGTGGGTGGGCGAGCCGCGCGACCAGTTGCCCTACCCGTCCCGCTACTGCCCGAACAGCCCCGACGGCGGATCGTCGGGCCGGCCTGCGGGCGATCAGCTGCCGGTCGCCGAGACCGCCCGTCCGACCCTGTTCGCCCACGACGGGCTCGACTCCGATGACGATCACCAGGACTGACCTCGGCGACGGGCGTAACCTGGCACCGTGACGACACGTTTCCTGATCCTCGGCGCCGGCCCGGCCGGCAACACCGCCGCCACCTACGCCGCGCGGCTCGGAGCGGAGGTCGTGATGGTCGAGCGGGACCTGGTCGGCGGCGCCGCCCACCTGTGGGACTGCATCCCGTCGAAGACGATGATCGCCACCGGTGGAGCGATGAGCTTCGCCGACCGGCTGCCCGGGATGGGGCTGTCGCACGCCGTCGCCTCGGTCGACGTGGGGCTGCTGACCGAGCGGATCGAGGACATCAAGTCCAAGATGAGCTCCAACACGACGGCGATCCTCGAGAGCCAGCGGGTGCGCATCGTCCGAGGGACCGGCCGCTTCAGCGGACCCTTCACGCTCGAGGTCGACGGCGTCGACGGCAAGGAGACGATCGAATTCGACATGGCGCTCGTGTCGACCGGGTCGCGGCCGCGGGTCCCGGAGTGGTGCCACCCCGACGGCGATCGGATCCTGACCACGCGCGACTGCTACCCGCCGAAGACGTTCCCCGAGAGCGTCACGGTCGTCGGTTCGGGCGTGACCGGCGTCGAGTTCGTCCACATGTTCTCGTCGTTCGGTTCCAAGGTGACCCTCGTCGTCAGCCGCCAGCAGGTCCTGCCCGGCAAGGACCCCGAGGTCGCGGCGGTTCTCGAGCAGGAGTTCATGCGGCGCGGCGTCAAGCTGCTGATGGGCGCTCGCGCCGAGGCGATCGAACGCTCCGACGACGGTGAGGAGGTCGTCGTCGACTGCGACGACGGCCGGCGCGTCCGCTCGACCCACGCCGTGCTGGCGATCGGTTCGGTCCCGAACACCGCGGGCATCGGGCTCGACGCCGCCGGCGTCGAGGTCGATGCGGGTGGCTACATCCCGATCAACCACCACTGCGTCACCAACGTCCGCCACATCTACGCCGCCGGCGACGTGTCGGGCAAGCTGCCGCTCTCGTCGGTCGCGTCGGTGCAGGGCCGCAAGATCGCCGAGCATGTGATGGGGCTGCACACCCGTGAGCACCGCCACCTCGACTACGACAAGGCCGCTTCGGCGATCTTCACCGAGCCCGAGATCGCCGACGTCGGCCTCGCCGAGGCCGAGGCGTTCAGCTCCGGTCGCAAGATCCGGGTCACCAAGGTGCCGTTCTCGGCGACGGCGAAGGCGATGATCAACAACGACACGCGCGGGTTCGTGAAGATCATCTCCGACCCCAACACCGGCGTCGTCCTCGGCGGATCGATCGTCGGCCGGCACGCCGCCGAGCTGATCTCGGTGATCGCCGTCGCGGTCACCGCCCATCTGACGGTCACCGACCTGGTCGAGAGCATCCTCGTCCACCCTGCGCTCGCCGAAGCGCTCGCCGAGGCCGCCGAGTAGCGCGCCGTCATCCGGCGGGCGTCAGTCGGCCGATCGCCCGGCCCCGGTCGCCTCCAGGTTCATCGGGCGTCGCGGCACCGGCGAGCTGGTGACGATGTTGGTCGTCGAGTCGCCGTCCTCCCAGAGCTGGTGCAGGAGCGCCTCGAGGTGTCTGGTGCTGCGGACCCGCGCCCGGATCACGTGCGATTCGGACCCGGTGACCCGGTTGGCCTCGATCACCTCGGGCAGCGCCTGGAGCTTCTCGTCGACGCCGCTCGCCATGCGCGGCGTGTTCAGCCGGATGACGCAGAGGATCGGGAAGCCGAGGAGCTCGTAGTCGACCTCGGCGTGGTACCCGGTGATCACCCCGGCCTCTTCGAGCTTTCGGACCCGCTCGGCGACGGCCGGCGCACTCAGCCCGACCCGCTCACCGAGCTCGCGATAGGAGCGTCGACCGTCGACCTGCAACTGGTCGAGGAGGTCGCGGTTGACGTCGTCGAGTTCGTACATCGGGGTGTACTCCATGTTCTCGAAGGTAAAGCGTCATTTCTACCTTCGAAACAACGGATAATCCGACCGTTTCGGGCTGAGAATCATCGTAACGTAAGTGTAATATTGCGCGGTCGGCCCTATCATGATCTCCATGACCGCCCAGTTCAACTCAGCATTCGAACGCCTCGTGGCGGCGTGGAAACGGCGCGAGGACCTGCGTGCCGAGCACGCCGACGCCCGCTCGCTCGTCGAGGCCAAGCGCGAGCTCGACACCGCCCGCGCCGAGATGTCGCGCGCCCGCGGCTACTGATCGCCGCCCGCCTCCAAACCGTGCGCACCCGGCCGGAACGGCCGGTGTTCCACGACGTGCCCAGACGATTGTGGGCACGATGAGCGTCGCGTGACGACGGCGATCAGCCGATGACGACCAGCACGTCGCCGCTGCCGACCGTGTCGCCGGCGGCGACCCTGACGTCGGTGATCGTCCCTGCCGTGTCGGCGGTGATCCGGTTCTCCATCTTCATCGCCTCGAGGACGATGAGGTCGGTGCCGACCTCGACGGTCTGACCGGCCTCGACCAGGACCTTGACGATCGTCCCCTGCATCGGGGCGGCGATCTGTCCGGTGCTGGCGGTTGCACCGCCCCCAGCCCGTGGTTGGCGCGCCGCCCGCGGCCGGCCCGCCGGAGTCGCGGTCGCCGCGACCGGTGCCGTCTCGGGCACCCACATCGTCACGTCGAAACGCTTGCCGTTCACCTCGACCGTCGTCGCCCTGCGTACCAGTGGCTCGTCGCCGTCGGCAGCGGGAGGCGCCGCCGCGACCTGTGCGGTCACCCCGGTCAGGTCGAGCTGCCCCTCGACCCACTTGGTCGAGTGCCGCACCGCGGCGAAGTCGGGGTGGCGCAGGATCGCCAGGTCGGCCGGGATCGTGGTCGCCACGCCGGCGACCTCCAGCTCCTCCAGCGCAGTGATCGTCCGGGCGATCGCCACCTCGCGATCGCGGCCCCAGACGATCAGCTTGCCGACGAGGTTGTCGTAGTACTGGCTGATCTCGTCGCCGGAGTGGTAGCCGGAGTCGAACCGGATGCCGAACCCGTCGGGCGGCGTCAGTTTGGTGATCGGCCCCGGCGACGGCAGGAACTTCCCCTCGGCGGGGTCCTCGGCGTTGATCCGCACCTCGATCGAGTGGCCTCGGCGACGGGCGTTGACCTCGTCCTGCGTCATCGGCAGCCGCTCACCCGCGGCCACCCGGATCTGCCATTCGACGAGATCGATGTCGGTGATCATCTCGCTGACGGGATGCTCCACCTGGAGCCGGGTGTTCATCTCGAGGAAGAAGAACTCGCCGTCCTCGTAGATGAACTCGACGGTCCCGGCGCCGTAGTACCCGACCGCCTTGGCCGCCTTCACCGCGGCCGCGCCCATCGCGTCCTCGACGCCGTCGGGAAGGCCGGGGGCCGGCGCCTCCTCGATCAGCTTCTGGTGCCGGCGTTGAGCGGAGCAGTCCCGCGTCGAGATCCACACGACGTCGCCGTGCTTGTCGCCGACGAGCTGGACCTCGATGTGGCGCGGCCAGACCAGGTACCGCTCGACGTAGACCTCGTCGCGCCCGAAGAACGCCAGCGCCTCGCGCTGGGCACTGGCCATCGCCTCGTCGACCTCGTCGGCGGATTGGACGACCTTCATCCCCCGGCCGCCGCCGCCGAACGCGGCCTTGATGCACAGCGGCCACCCGTGCTGTTCGCCGAACTCGCGGATCTCGGCCGCGCCCTGCGCGAACTCGGTCGTCCCCGGCACGATCGGCGCGCCGCCGCGGATCGCCGCCTTGCGGCTCGACACCTTGTCCGACATCTCGTCCATCGCCTCGGGCGGCGGGCCGATGAACTCGACCCCGAGTGCGGCGACGGCGCGGGCGAAGTCGGCGTTCTCGGCGAAGAACCCGTACCCGGGGTGGACGGCGTCGGCGCCGCTCGTGCGGATCGCGTCGAGCATCGCCTCGGAGTTGATGTAGCTCTCGGCCGCCGTCCGCCCGCCGAGGGCGTAGGCCTCGTCGGCGAGGCGTACGTGGAGCGACTCGCGGTCGAGTTCGGAGTACACCGCGACGGTGGCGATGCCCATCTCCCGGGCGGCGCGGATCACGCGGACGGCGATCTCACCACGGTTGGCGATCAGGATCTTCTGCAGCACGGCTGACAATGTACGTGGCGTGACCTCGGGGGACGACATCTGGGTGCGCGGCCGGTGCGCCGCCGGACCCTGGCCGCCGGGCTGGGACGTGTACCACGTCACCGCCACGGGAAGCACCAACGACGACCTTCTCGGCGCGGCCGGGCGCGGGTTGGTCGGCGATCACACCGTGCTGTACGCCGACCACCAACGAGCAGGGCGCGGGCGTCTCGATCGGCGCTGGGACGCTCCGCCGGGCGCCAACCTGCTCGTGTCGATCTTGTTCGATCCGGCCCCCGAGCCGCTCACCATCGCACCCCGGCGGGTCGCGCTCGCCGCGTGTGCCGCAGCCGAGTCGCTCGTACCCGGACTGCGCGTCGATCTGAAGTGGCCGAACGACCTGCTGATCGAGGGCCGCAAGGTCGCCGGGATCCTCACCCAGGGCGCGGGCCGGCGGGCGGTGGTCGGGCTCGGGTTCAACGTCGGTTGGTCGCCCGACGGTGCGGCCGATCTCGGCGGGCGGGTGCCCCCCGTCGCGCTGCTCACCGCGTTGCTCGGCCAACTCGATCAGGTCGAGCGCTCCCCGGACGGGGTCCGTCGGCGCCATCGGGAGCGGCTGGCCACGCTCGGGCAACGGGTCAGGGTCCAGATGCCGACGGGGGAGGACCTCGTCGGCCTGGCCGAGGACGTCGACGGCGACGGCAGGTTGATCGTCGTCGACGACGCAGGAGTGGTCCACGTGCTCGATGTCGGTGACATCGTTCACGTCCGCCCGGACGCGGTCTGACTGCCGTCGACGAGGCGGCCAGCACCGTTAGCGTGGCGGGGATGCAGACGACGGCCCATCGGAACCCGCGGCGCGGGATGCGCAGCTCCGCACCACTCGGGCTGCTGTTCGCGGTCGTCGTCGGCGCCGTCGGCGCGGTCGGGGTGATCCGGGCCGCCGATGCCCGCACGAGCGACGTCGAGCGCATCGAGGGGCTCGAGGACATCCTCGTCGCCCAGGACGGGCCGGCGGTCAACTACCTGCTGATCGGCTCCGACTCGCGCGAAGGCGTCAGCGGGAGCGACGCCGACTTCGGCTCGGTCGGCGACACGAGCGTCGTGCAGGGCCGGCGCAGCGACACGATCATGATCCTCCGCCAGGAGAAAGACGGCAACGGCGCAGCACTGGTCAGCCTGCCCCGCGATCTCTGGGTCACCATCGCCGGCACCGGGTCGAAGAACCGCATCAACTCGGCCTACAACGACGGCCCCGGCGTGCTCGCCGAGACGATCGGCCAGGAGCTCGGCATCCCGATCCACCACGTCGTCGACGTCGACTTCCTCGGGTTCAAGAACCTGGTCGACGCAGCCGGCGGGACCGTCGTCTGCTTCGAGTACGCGACCCGAGACGCGAACTCGGGCCTCGAGCAGCAGCCCGGCTGCAACAAGCTCGACGGGGTCCAGGCGCTGGCCTATGCCCGGAGCCGCAACTACGAGGAGTTCCGCGACGGCGAGTGGCGCAAGGACCCGACCGCCGACCTGGGGCGGATCGCCCGGCAGCAGAACTTCATCGCGACAACGGTTGACGCCACCCTGCAGCGCTTGCGGTCCGACCCGTTCATCGCCTCGGACCTGATCTCCGCGGTCACCCAATCGGTGCGGCTCGATCCGGGCCTCGACCCGATCGGCGCGGCCGGCACGCTCCGCAAGGCGTTCAGCAGCGGCTTCTTCACGTACCAGCTCGACGTGTCGGGCACGACGATCGACGGCAAGTCGGTGTTGATCCTCGAGCCGGGTTCGGAGCCCATCCTGAATTACTTCCGCGGCCTCGGCCCGCTGCCGCCGCCCGGGTAGCGGTACGCGTCTGCGGTCGCGGCCCTAGGCTGCCCGGCGATGAAGGCGCTGATTCTGGCTGGCGGTGCGGGGACGCGCCTGCGTCCGATCACCCACACGCGCGCCAAACAACTCGTGCCGGTCGCCAACATGCCGATCCTGTTCTACGGGATCGAGTCGATCGTCGCCGCCGGCATCACCGAGCTCGGGGTGATCGTCGGCGACACGCAGGCCGAGATCCGGGAGGCCCTCGGCGACGGCTCCCGCTTCGGCGCTCGCGTCACCTACCTGCCACAGGACGAGCCGCTGGGCCTGGCGCACTGCGTGCTGATCGCCCGCGAGTTCCTGGCCGACGACGAGTTCGTCATGTACCTCGGCGACAACCTGCTCGAGCAGGATCTGGCGGCGTTCGTCGAGGCGTTCAGGCGGGCGCGGGGCGGAGACCGGCCGCCGTCGGCGCAGATCCTGCTCAAGCAGGTCCCCGATCCGCAGCGCTTCGGCATCGCCGAGCTCGACGACGCGGACCACGTCGTGCACCTGGTCGAGAAGCCCGACGATCCGCCGTCGAACCTGGCGCTCGTCGGGGTGTACCTGTTCGACGAGCACATCCACGAGGCGGTGGCCGCGATCGAGCCGTCGGCGCGCGGCGAGCTGGAGATCACCGACGCGATCCAGTGGCTGATCGACAACGGTCATCGCGTCCGTACCGAGATCCTCACCGGCTGGTGGATCGACACCGGCAAGCTGACCCCGCTGCTCGAGGCCAACCGGCTGATCCTGGAGACGATCACCACCCGCATCGACGGCACGGTCGACGAGGCCTCGGTGCTCGACGGTCGGGTCGTGGTCGAGGCCGGGGCCGAGATCCGCAACTCGACGATTCGCGGGCCGGTGGCGATCGGCGCGAACACGCGAATCATCGACAGCTTCATCGGACCGTTCAGCGCGGTCGGCGCCGACTGCCACGTCGAGCACTCCGAGATCGAGCACTCGGTGATCATGAACGGCAGCCGCGTGCTCGACATCCCTCGTCTGGAAGACAGCCTGATCGGCAGCGACGCGGTCGTCTCGCGCTCGAAGCGCAAGCCGCGCGCCGTCCGACTGATGGTCGGCGACCACTGCCTGATCGACGTCGAGTGAACGGAGAACCAGATGGTCGACGTACGTGAGTCCGAAGTGATCGCAGGGGTCTACGTGGTCACCCCCGCGGTGCACGGCGACGAGCGGGGACGGTTCGTCGAGACCTATCGCCGCGCGTGGATCCCCGGCGCCCGGGAGATGATCCAGTCCAATCGCGCCGACCGGCGCTCCGGGGCGATCGTCGGCCTGCACTACCACCTTCACCAGAGCGACTACTGGTACGTCCCGTTCGGCACGGCGCGGGTCGTGCTCCACGACCTGCGCGAGGGGGGCCCAACCGACGGCGCGACCCACGCTCTGGAGCTCTCCGGTGACAACCACCTGGGGGTGTACATCCCGCCCGGTGTGGCCCACGGGTTCGGCGCGCTGACCGACATGGTGATCACCTACCTGGTCGACGGCTACTACAACCCCGCCGACGAGCTCGGCGTCGCGTGGGACGACCCGACGATCGGCGCCGATTGGGGTGTGACCGAACCGACGCTGTCCGACCGCGACCGCCACAACCCGATGCGCGCCGATCTGCCCGCCAACCGCCGGCCGTACTGGCCGATGAGGACCTGAGGTGCGGCTCTTCGTCACCGGTGCGGCCGGGTTCATCGGCTCGAACTACGTACGCCACGTCCTCGCCACGACCGACGACCGGGTCACGATCTACGACGCCCTGACCTACGCCGGCAACCTCGCCAGCATCCGCGACGTGCTCGACGACCGGCGGTGCGAGTTCGTGCACGCCGACATCTGCGACGCCGACGCCGTGGCCCGGGCGATGTCCGGGCACGACGCCGTGGTGCACTTCGCCGCCGAGAGCCACGTCGACCGATCGATCATCGACGGATCGACGTTCGTGCAGACCAACTGCGTGGGGACGAACGTGCTCTGCGACGTCGCCCGGACCGTCGGTGTCGGCACGTTCCTGCACATCTCCACCGACGAGGTGTACGGCTCGGTCGAGGAGGGTTCGTCGACCGAGGACGACACGCTCGCGCCCCGCTCGCCCTACTCGGCGGCCAAGGCCGGCTCGGACCTGATCGCGCTCTCGTATCACGCGACGTACGGGCTGCCGGTCGTGGTCACGCGCTGCTCGAACAACTACGGCCCGTACCAGTTCCCCGAGAAGGTCATCCCACTGTTCACGACCAACCTGCTCGACGGTCGGAAGGTCCCGCTCTACGGCGACGGCCTCAACGTGCGCGACTGGATTCACGTCGACGATCACAACATCGCCGCCCACCTCGTGCTCGAGCAGGGCGAGCCGGGCGAGATCTACAACATCGGCGCCGGCAACGAGGTGACCAACATCGAGCTGACCCACCGCCTGCTCGCCCTGACCGGTCGCGACGAGTCCTTCGTCGAACCGGTCGCCGACCGCAAGGGCCACGACCGCAGGTACTCGGTCGACACCGGCAAGCTGACCGCGCTCGGGTGGTCGCTCAGCCGGAGCTTCGACGAGTCGCTCGCCGCCACGGTCGAGTGGTACCGGGACCACCGCGACTGGTGGGAACCGTTGAAACAGCGGGCCGGGCTGTGATCCTGGAGCCGTGAGGGTCCTCGTCACCGGCGCCGCTGGGCAACTGGGCCGTGACGTCGTGAGTGCGTGTCGCGCCGCGGGCGACGACGTGATCGCCGCCGACCGGTCGGCGCTCGACATCACCGATCGGTCGGCCGTCGCCGCCGCGGCGCGGGCGGCGGTTCCCGATGCGATCGTCAACTGCTCGGCCTACACCGCGGTCGATGCCTGCGAGGCGAACGTCGACCTCGCGCACGCGGTCAACGGGACTGCCGTCGGCCACCTGGCCGCAGCGGCGCAAGACGTCGGCGCCCATCTGGTCCAGGTCAGCACCGACTACGTGTTCGACGGGGCGCTCGACCGGCCCTACCGCGAGGACGACCCCCCACACCCGATGTCGGTCTACGGCCGCTCCAAGCTCGCCGGCGAGCTGGCCGCCGGCGCGGACGCAGCGATCGTGCGGACGTCGTGGGTCTGCGGCGAGCACGGCCACAACATGGTGAAGCTCGTGCTCGGCCTGCTCGGGAAGGTACCCGAGCTGGCCTTCGTCGACGACCAGCGCGGCTGCCCGACGTTCACCGCCGACCTCGCTCCCGCGCTCCGCCGGGTCGCTGCCGACCGCCGGACGGGTATCCACCACTTGACCAATCAGCGGGCGGTGTCGTGGTACGAGTTCGTGCGCGAGATCGTCGAATCGGCGGGCCACGACCCGGCGATCGTCCGGCCGATCGCCACCGCCGACCTCGACCCGCCGCGGCCGGCGCCCCGCCCGGCGAACAGCGTGCTCGACAACGCGGTGTGGCGGGCGGCCGGCCTGCCGTTGCTGCGCGACTTCCGCGCCCCGCTCGACGAGCTGGTCGCCCGACTGCGGTGACGCCTGCGGCGCGCCTGCCCGGTACGGGGTCAGGCACCGAACCGGGCAGGCGGTCAGCCGGGGCGCGCCTCGATCCCGAGCAGCTCGCGCACCGGATCGATCCCGTCGACGACGATGTCGGCGCGATGGATCGTCGCGAAGTGCCGGCGGGTCATGCGAAATCCGTGGAGCTCGTCGGCGTCGTCCCGTCGCCGCGCCCGCCGGATGCCTGCGAACTCGTAGCCCAGCGCGGCGGTCACGCCGAGCGACGCCGCGTTGTCGGCCCACGCGCCCGTTGTCGCCTCGGCCGCGTCGAGCCCGTCGAAGCCGACGGTCAAAGCGGCCAGGCGCATCTCCTTGCCGATGCCCCGACCCTGGTACTCGCGGCCGAGCCAGGACCCGGTCTCGAAGCTGCGCAACACGGGGAAGTCGACGGCCGCGAGCTCGGTCGTCCCGACGACCACCCCGTCGACGATCGTGGCGAAGGGGATTCGCCAGCTCGCCGGTTCGGTCTCGGCGCGCGACCGCCAGTGCCAGCGCAGCACGCCACGTTCGAGTTCCGGCGGCTCGAGGTCGGTCCACGGGGTGGAGAACGGCGTCGTCGCCGGATCGTGGACGCCCTTCGCCGCGAGCGCTGCGAGCTCGACCGCGAGGTCGTCATCGACCACCCGCAGCGTGAGCCGCGGCGTGCGGACCTCGAGGTCGAACAGCGGCCAGTAGGGATGCGGCACGAGGACCATCTTGGCGCGCCGGCCGTGCCGCCCCAATCGTGTTCTCGGGCTCCGGGTAGCGTCGCCGGGGTGGCGACCTGGCAGGCGATCGGTGAGGGTGCTGCGGCGGTCACCCGGCCGGGGCCGCGATGACCGGGTTCACCCGCGCGGAGCTCGCTTCTTTCGCCGGGGCGACCGTGCCCGACCTGGTCGGCGAGCGGCTCCGGCTGCTGTTCGTCGGCATCAACCCGGGTCTGTGGACCGCGGCGACCGGTACCCACTTCGCCCACCCCGGGAACCGGTTCTACCCGGCGCTGCTCCGAGCCGGGATCATCGAACGCCCGATCGACCGGGGCGCGGGCATGGGCGACGGCGACCGTCTCCACCTCCTCGATCGGGGGATCGGGATCACCAACATCGTGCGGCGGGCGACGGCGAAGGCGTCGGAGCTTCGGCGCGACGAACTGATCGCCGGCGCGGTCGAGCTGCGGGCGCTGGTCGCCTGCCGCCGCCCGGCCGTCGTGGCCGTGGCCGGCATCACTGCGTACCGCACCGCCTTCGTCGATCGGCGGGCGACGATAGGGGAGCAGCCGTCGGGCCTCGAGGGCGCCAGGTTGTGGGTCGTGCCGAACCCGAGCGGGCTCAACGCCCACGAGACGACCGAGACGCTCGCCGCCGCCTACCGCGCACCCGCGATCGCCGCCGGGATCGTGCCGCCCGAGGCGCTCGTGTCGTGATCGCGCCGGCGGGAGACGATCGAGCGGGCCGGCACGGGCACGCCGAGGCACCGCCGTCGGCGGTGCCGATCCGGGTCGCCTACACGCTCGAACAGTGCTGGCACCCGGCCCCGGGCGGCACCGCCGTCGCGGCACTGCGGATCGCCCGCGAGCTTGCGGCGATGCCCGACGACGTCGAGCTGGCGCAGGTCGCCGGCCGCCACGCGCTGGTTCCGCCGCCGGAGTTCCGGCCGGTCGGCGCGGTCGCGATGCTGCCCCTCGCCCGGCCGCTGCTGTACGAGGCCTGGACCCGGCTCGGCTGGCCCAAGGTCGAGGCGGTCACCGGGGAGGTCGACCTCGCGCACGCGACCGGGCTGATCCCGTGCGCCACCGACGCGCCGCTGGTCGTCACGGTCCACGATCTCGCCTTCCTCCACGACCCGGCAAAGTTCTCCCGCCACGGGGTGCGGATCATGCGGCGGGCCGTCGCCGGCATCCGTCGCCGTGCCGCCCGCGTGATCTGCTCCAGCCAGGCGAGCTTCGACGACTGCGTCGAGGTCGGGATCGCCGCCGACCGGCTGCGGATCGTGCCGCTCGGCGTCGACATCGTCGCGGTCGGCGAGGCCGACGTCCGGCGCGTGCGCCGGCGGTACCTGCTGCCCGACGACTTCGTCCTGTTCGTCGGGACGCTCGAGCCGCGCAAGAACCTCGGCCGCCTCGCCGCCGCGGTCGCCGCGGCGGGGCGCCACCTCGTCGTGGCAGGGGCGGCAGGCTGGGGCGATCAGGCTCCGCTCGGGCGCCCGGACGTGCAGTTCATCGGGTTCGTTCCCCAGGAGGACCTCGCCCCGCTGTACGCCGCCGCGTCCGTGTTCGCCTACCCGAGCGAGCGCGAGGGGTTCGGGCTGCCGATCGCCGAGGCGATGGCCCAGGGCACGCCGGTCGTCACGAGCGCGATGACCTCGACCGAGGAGGTGGCGGGGGGCGCCGCGGTGCTGGTCGACCCGCTCGCCGTCGACGACATCGCCCGCGGCCTCGACGAAGCGGTCGCCCGCGCCGGGGAGCTGGCACAGCTCGGGCGGACCCGCGCGGCAGCGTTGTCGTGGAAACGGTCGGCGGCGGCGACGCTCGCGGTCTACCGTGAAGTGGCGTGTTGATCGAACCGAGCGGGCGGACCGCCGACCTACCGATCGAGCGGCTGTCGCCGATCGACGTCGCCGTCAACCTGTTGTGGTGCGTACCGGGCCGCGTCGGCGGCTCCGAGCAGTACCTGGTCCGCCAACTCGCCGGCCTCGCCGACCAGCCGGCCCAGTTCGTCCCCCGGCTGTTCTGCCTGCCGGCGTTCGTCGACGCCCATCCCGAGCTGGCCCGGCGCTACACGGTCGACAGCGCGGGTATCAGCGGCGAGCGCCGGGCCAGGCGGGTGCTGACCGAACACACGTGGCTCGCCCGCCGGACCCGGGGCGCCGACGTCGTGCACCATGCCGGGGGAACGGCGCCGATGATCGGCGACCGCCCCATCCTGCTGACGATCCACGATCTGCAGTACCTGACCCATCCCCAGTACTTCAGCCGCACCAAGCTGCGCTACCTGACCGCCGCAGTGCCCCGCTCGGTCGCTCGGGCGTCGGTGATCGCGACGCCGTCCCAGTACGTCCGGGGAACGGTGATCGACGCCTTCGACATCGATCCGGAGCGGGTGGTGGTCGTGCCCCACGGGTTGGAGACGAGCATCGGGTCGGGAGCCCGATCCGGCTTCGAGCTGCGGCGGGACTTCGGCCTGGGACCCGGGCCGGTGATCGTGCTACCGGCGATCACCCACCCGCACAAGGGGCACCTGTTCCTGCTCGACGTGATGGCTGCGCACTGGCGCGATCCCGACCTCCGGTTGGTGCTCCTCGGCGGGGCGGGCTCGGCGGACGGCGAGGTCGCGGCGCGCATCGAGCGGCTCGGTCTCGGCCAGCGCGTCGTCCGGCCCGGACGCGTGAGCGACGCCGATCGGGACGGGCTGATCGCGCTCGCCGAGGCGCTCGTGTTCCCGAGTGAGTACGAGGGGTTCGGCGCCCCGGTCGTCGAGGCGATGGCGCTCGGCACGCCGGTGGTGTGCTCCGACCAGCCAGCGCTGGCCGAGGTCGTCGGCGACGCCGGGCTCGTCCTGCCGCTCGAGATCGACGCGTGGGCCGATGCGCTCGACCGCGTCGCGTCCGATCGCCGGGCGCTGGTCAGCGCCGGTCGCCGCCGGGCGGAGCGCTTCACCGCCGCCCGGTCGGGCGCGGAGCTGGCCGTCGCCTACCGGAAGGCCTACGGGCGGGGCCGGTGACCGCGAGTCGCGGCCGCCGGTTGCTCGTCGTGTGTCCCCACTTCGAACCGGACACCGCCCCGACCGGGACCGTGATGACCCGGATCGTCCGCGAGCTCGCCGGGCACGGCCACGAGGTGCACGTCGTGACCGCGCTCCCGTGGTACCGGTCGCACCGGATCGAGGCCGGGTGGGGTGGTCGCCTCGTGCGCCGCGAGCGCACCGAGTGGGGCTCGATCACCCGGCTGCACCCGTTTCCCGGCGGCGACCGCTCACGGCTCCTCCGGCGGGCGATCGGGTTCGCCGCGTACTCGATGCTCGCCGGGATCGCCGGCCTCCGGGCCGGGGGATGGCTGCGACGGGTCGACGCCGTGATCGCGATGTCGCCCCCGCTGACCCTCGGCCTGACCGGATTCGTGCTCAGTCGTCTCCGGCGTGGCCGGCTGGTGTTCAACATCCAAGACGTCTTCCCGGACGCAGCGGTCGAGACCGGCGCGATCACCAACCCGACGGTCATCGGCGCGGCAGCCTGGCTCGAGCGCCTGACCTACCGCGTCGCCGATGCGGTGACCGTGCTGTCCGATGACTTGCGCGACAACGTCGTCGGCAAGCTGCCACCGTCGATGGCGGCCAAGGTGCACGTCATCCCGAACTTCGTCGACACCGGGGCGATCGTCCCGTCCGACCGGCTGACGGCGTACCGCGCCGAGCTCGGTCTCGGCGACGGCCCGGTCGTGCTGTACGCCGGCAACGTCGGGTTCTCCCAGTCGCTCGACCTGGTGCTCGCCGCGGCCGGGGCGCGACCCGACGTGACGTTTCTCGTCAACGGCGACGGCGCCGCGCTCGGAGCGCTCCGAGCCGCGGCGGCCGACCTGCCCAACGTGGCCTTCGCCGGGTTCGTCGAACCCGAGCGGTTGTCCGAACTGCTCGCCACCGGCGACATCCACGTCGTGCCCCTCAAGGCGGGGCTCGGGCGGGTGAGCGTGCCGTCGAAGACCTACTCGATCATGGCCGCCGCCCGCCCGGTCGTCGCCTCGATCGATCTGGAGACGGCGATCCCGCGGATCCTCGCCGAGGCCGCGGCCGGCATCTCGGTCCCTCCCGGTGACGTCGACGCGTTCGTCGGCGCGATCGGCACGCTGATCGACGACCCGGCGACCGCCCGTGCGATGGGCGCCGGTGGGAGGGCCTGGGTGGAGCGCGAGGCGTCGCCGGCGGCGGTCGGTGTGGCGTACGACCGGCTGATCGCGGGGCTGCGAGGGCGGGGCTGAACCCCGATCGTGGCCCTCCGCCGATAGCCTTTCCTCCTCGTGGCACCCTCCTCGTCATCCACCAAGAAGGCCGCCCGGCTGGCTCAGAAGGGCAAGGGGCAGAAGATCCGCTTCCAGGGCGGCACCCTTTTCCCGCTGGTCGTCGCGCTGATCGTCGTGCTCGGGAGCGCGCTGGTGTTCTACGCCCGTGACAGCCGCCCGGAAGCCGGCGCGTCCGCCCCCCAGATCAACGACCACTGGCACCACAGCTACGGCTTCTTCCTGTGCGACCAATGGTTCCTGCTGTCGGGGAACGCCGAGGAGCAGACGTCGACCGGGCAGCTCGTCAACGACGCGTTCCGCCGCTCGGGCATCCACAGCCACGACGACGGCTTGATCCACTGGCACGCGTTCACCTCGGCCGCCGTCGGGCGCAACGCGACGCTCAGTGTGTTCCTCGACACCTACGGCGTCGAGCTGACCAACACGGAGCTGTCGTTCCCCGAGGACCAGCGCGCCCTGCTGCCGTTCGAGCAGGAGACCGGCGTGTTCGAGGAGGGGACGACCAAGTGCGTCATCGACGGTGAGGAGCGGGACGGCAGCCTCAAGGTCATCCGGTGGGACAACTTCACCGACACCGGCCCGGGGACGACGTTCGTCGCCGACTTCGACAACATCCGGCTCGACCGCGACGGGATGGCGATTGCGATCGCGTTCGTGCCCGACAACACCGACGTCGGGTTGCCGCCGTCGGCAGCGAACCTGCTCGAGCTCGCCGCCAACGACACCAACCAGGTCCGCCCCGAGGACCTGCCGGCGGGCTCGACGACGCCGCCCGAGGGCACGACCGACGCGCCCGTGACGACCGGCTGATGCGGGCCGTCGTCCTCGTCGGCGGCTTCGGCACCCGGCTCCGCCCGCTCACCGCGTCGATCCCGAAACCGATGCTGCCGGTCGGCCACCGGCCGATGATCGCCCTTCTGATCGACTGCCTCGCACGGGGCGGCGTCACCGAGGTCGTGCTGGCGCTGGGCTTCCGGCCCGAGCCGTTCGTCGAGGCATTCCCCGACGGCTACTGCGACGGCGTCGCCCTGTCGTACGCAGTCGAGCCCGAACCGCTCGACACCGGCGGAGCGATCCGGTTCGCGGCCGCCGAGGCCGACATCGACGACACGTTCGTCGTCGCCAACGGCGACGTGATGACCGATCTCGACGTCGGCGCCCTCGTCGCCTGGCATCGCCGCCAGGAGGCCGAGGCGACGATCCACCTGATGGCCGTCGACGACCCGTCCGCATTCGGCGTCGCCGACCTCGCCGACGACGGGCGCATCCGGCGGTTCGTCGAGAAGCCGGCCCCCGGGACCGAGCCGAGCACGCTGATCAACGCCGGCACCTACGTGTTCGAGCCGTCGGTCCTCGACCGGATCCCGCCCGGCAGGCCCGTCTCGATCGAGCGCGAGACGTTCCCCGAGCTGGTCGCCGCCGGCGGGCTCTACGGGTTCGCCACCGACGACTACTGGATCGATGCCGGCCGACCCGAGCTGTACCGCCAGGCCAACCTCGATCTGCTGTCCGACCGCCGCACCCACGACCGGTGCCCGGCGATCGCACCCGACGCAGTCGTCGAGCGCGACGCGGTCGTCGTCAACAGCATCATCGGCGCCGGGGCGGTCGTCGGGCAGCGGGCCCACGTGATCGACAGCGTCCTGCTCCCCGGCGCCGCCGTCGGTCCGGGCGCGACGGTGACCACGTCGGTCGTGATGGGCCAGGTCGGCGCAGGCGCCACGCTGGTCGACGCCGTGATCGGTGCCGACGGGCGGGTCGCCGCTGGTGCCGTGCTCGAGCGCCGCTCGCTGCCAGCACCGGTCTGACGCCGCGTCGCGAGTGATGCCCGAACCGTTCGAATGAATAACGTCGCCCCATGAACGTGGTCGTCATGGGCGGTGCCGGCTTCATCGGGTCGCACCTGGTCGATCGCCTGCTCGCCGAGGGTCACGCAGTCGACGTGATCGACGACTTGTCGACGGGCACGCTCGGGAACCTGGCCGATGCTCGAGCGGCAGGCGGGGAGCTGAAGATCCACCATCTCGACGCGGCGTCGGCGGACGCCGACTCGCTGCTCGGGATGCGCCGGCCCGATCTCGTCTACCAGCTCTCGCTGCTGCCGCGCAACGACCGCAGCGCGGTCGCCCAGGGCCGTGGGTTCACGTCGGCGCTCGTCCTGCTCGACTCCGCCCGCCGCCACGGGATCGACAAGGTCGTCGTCGCGCTGCCGGCCTCCGCGCTGTACGGGCAGCCCGCCGTGTCGTCGCTCCCGGCCAAGGAGGGCGAGCTGACCCCGCGCGGCGTGCGCGGCGTCGTCGCCCGGGCGATCGTCGACCTGCTGGTCACCCACCGCGAGCACGACATGATCGAGTTCTCCGCGCTCGCGCTGGCGTCGGTCTACGGGCCGCGCCAGCGCGCCGACGGCGGTGTCGTCGCCGCGTTCCACGCGGCCAGCGTGTCCGGCGCGGCACCGACGCTGGAAGGTGACGGTCGCCAGACGCGCGACTTCGTCTACATCGACGACGTCGTCGACGCCCTCGTCAGGGCCGCGGACCGGGGCAGCGGTCTGGTGATCAACGTCGGTACGGGAGCGCAGACGTCGATCCGCGACCTGTGGCAGCTGGTGAGCGGGGGCCAGGGGGTCGAGCCGGTCCGGGTCCGCCCGCGGCCCGACGATCTCGCCCGCTTCGCCGTGTCGCCGGTCAGGGCTCGCATCCATCTCGGATGGTCGCCGTGGACCGGGCTGGACGAGGGGCTGCGCCACCTCCGAGCGGAAGTTTGACCGTCGATCGGCGAGCGCGTCTGTCACACTGGATCAGATGTCCACGCCTCCACCCCCTCCGGGCTGGGAGCCGGTGCCGGGCTCGGCGCCCGGTGGTCCACCCCCGCCTCCACCCCCACCCCCGAGTGCATACCAACCGGGCGCCCAGCCCCCGCCCGGCTACGTCGCGTACGGGACGCCGACGTACGTGCGCGCCACGCTCCGAGCGACCCGCGGGCTGCGCATCGCCACGATCGTGCTGATCTGGGCGGCGACCGCCGGAACCGGCTTCCAGTTCCTCGGCATCGTCAACCAACGCTCGGTGTGGAACGACCCCAGCTCGTCGCGCATCGAGCGGGTCGACGCCGCCAACGCCGCCGGCGGTGCGGCGGTCCTCTACGGGCTCGCCGCCCTCGCCTGTCTGATCGTCCTGTCGATCTGGACGCTGCGCTCGGTCGGCAACGCCCAGCGGCTCGGCACGCAGAACCTGCGCCCGGGGCTGGCGTGCGGCGGGTGGTACATCCCGCTCGGCAACGTCTTCGTCCCGTTCATCCAGCTTCGCCGGGCGACCGCCGCGCTCGGCGCGCGTACCTCGAGGGTCACGCTGTGGCAGGTCGGATGGGGGTTGATGGTGGTCGGCGGGTTCGTCGGGGTTTCCCTCGAGACGCCCGACGCCGCCGACCCCGACCCGTACATCGACGCGCTGTCGGCTCAGGCGCTGGGGACCGGGCTGGTCTTCCTCGCGGCGATCGTCGCCGCGGTCGGAGCGACCTTGGCAATGCGCACGCTCGACGACGCGGTCACGGCTCGCTCCGCCGCCTGATCAGCGTCGGTGGCGCCGTCCCGGCGGGCCGAGCGGTCACGGCCGGGTCCGGCCCGCGGTGGGTGCGATCGCCTCGAGCGTGGCGGCGGCCAGCCTGCGGGCGATGGTCGGCGACGACATGATCGAGGGGACGACGGCGCACCGCATCCCGAGCGCCTCGATCGCGTCCGCATGGGGTGCATCGACCGGGTCGATGACCAGTACGGACGCGATCGGGGCGTACAACCGGGCAACGCCGACCACCGTCGACTCGTGGCCGAGCTCGACGAGCATCCGGTCGGCGGGGCCTTTGATCGCTGCGCCACCGACGATCGGGGACACCGCCGCCACACGGTCGCGACGGCGCGCCAGCAGTGCGTCCACGCCCGGCAGCGAGCGGATCGGAGCGATCGAGACCAACGGGTTGGAGGGAGCGATCACGATTGCCTCGGCGTCGGTCAGCGCGGCGAGGGTGCCCGGCGAGGCCGACGCGACGCCGTCGAAGCGCACACCGGTGACCGGCACGGCGTGCCGGAGGCGGACGAAGTACTCCTGGAACGGGACCTCGCCGTGGTCGACGGTGGCGATGACCGTCGCGCAGCGGTCGTCGGTCATCGGGAGGAGGCGGATCGGGATGTCCCAGGCCCTGCGGATCTCGTCGGTCACCTCGGTCAGCGGGGCGCCTTCGGCGAGCCGAGCGGTCCGGTAGAAGTGGGTGGCGAGATCGAGATCACCGAGGTTGAACCACCGGGGGGCAGCCGACGACCCGGCCGGGCGGACCGCTTCGTAGCGTTCGAGGGCCGCCATCGTGCGCCAGGTCTCCTCGGCCAGGCCCCAGCCGCGGTCCGGGTCGATCGCACCGGCCAGGGTGTACGTGATCGTGTCGAGGTCGGGCGAAATCGACAGCCCGTGCAGCGTGGTGTCGTCGCCGGTGTTGACGATCGCGGTCACCTCCGTCGGGTCGACCACGTCGATCAGGCCGAGGAGGAAGCGCGCCGCACCGACCCCGCCCGAGAGCACGATGATCCGGTCGGTCATCGCCGCGCCCTCTCCAGCTCGCGGTAGAGCGCCA
Organism: Ilumatobacteraceae bacterium; assembly: GCA_963825565.1. Taxonomy (GTDB): domain Bacteria; phylum Actinomycetota; class Acidimicrobiia; order Acidimicrobiales; family Ilumatobacteraceae; genus JBFGCT01. The sequence continues at coordinate 234,435 of CAWGTW010000012.1, read as the reverse complement.
CGTACTCGTCGCCGGTCACCCGCCAGTCGAAGCGGGCCACGTTCGACCGGCCGCGGTCGACGAGCGCGGCGCAGGCGGCCCCGTCGGTGAGCACCGCGTGGAGGTTGGCGGCCAGGGTCTCGGCGTCGCCGGCGCGGCCGAGCAGCGCGCCCGCCCCCGCGACCTCGGGGATCGAGCCGGCGTTCGAGGCGACGACGGGGGTGCCCGCCTGCTGGGCTTCGAGAATCGGGAAGCCGAACCCCTCGTCGAGCGACGGATAGGCGAGCGCCGCGGCGTGGCGCAGCAGCCAGCTCTTCGACCCGTGGTCGACGTCTTCGGCGCGGATCACGCGCCGCGCGTTCGCCGGTGCGAGACGGCCGACGCGGCGGGTCAGCTCGTCGCCGGAATCACCGCTGCGCCCGGCGATCACCAGGACGACGTCGGGGACGTCCTCGGCGAGGCGCTCGAAGGCCGAGACGAGCGTCGGCAGGTTCTTGCGTCGCTCGACCGTGCCGAGGGCGAGCACGAAGCGCCACCCGGTCAGCCGTTCGACGAGGGCGCGACCCGTCGACGTGGCCGGCGGCGAGCAGGTTGCGGGTGGAGGCGGCCCGAGGTGCACGGACCGCACGCGCGTCGTGCCGAGCAGCTCGCGCGCCCGTGCGGCGGTCGCCTCCGAGCTCGTCAGGACGTGGGCGCCGCCGTCGACCGCCCGCCGGAGCACCGCGGCCGCGCGGCGCACCGTTGCGCTCGCCAACTCGGGGTGCTCGAGGAACCAGCAGTCGTACACCGACACGACGTCGGGGCAGCGGGTCGGGGGGACGACGTAGTTCGTGCCGTGCACGACGTCGGGGTGGCCGAGCCACCGGTCCATCGCCGGGCGCCGTGAGCGGGACCACGCGCGTTGGGCCAGCGCGGCAGGTACCGGCAGGCGGCGCTGGGGGGGTGCGAGTCGTGCCCGGGTGCTGGTCACGTACGGCAGCAGCGTCAGCTCGGGGCGGTCCTCGAGCTCGTCGAGGACCCAGGCGACCGCGTTGCCGATCCCGGTGCGGTGGCCGTGCAACGGTCCGACGTCGATCGCCACGCGCACCATGTCGGAGGCGATGGTAGTGCTGCTCGAAGGAGCCCGGCTGGAGACGGGCTGCACGCTGATCACCTCCTACATCTCGAAGGGCATGTCGGTGATCGCATCCATCATCGAGCCCCGGTCGGGCTTGGCGCCCGAGCGCAGCTTGTACTGGAGGGCGAGCGAGAACCCGACCAGCGCGGCGATCGAGGACGCGAGAAGCGCGAACTCGACCCGGCGGAACACGTCATCGCTCGACAGCCAGAGCGTCAGCACGAACGTCAGCAGGCCGACGCCCCACCCGACCGCCACGAGCGCGTGGCCGCGCAGGGCGATCACCGCCTGCGCGCTGGCGAGCGCCATCATGTAGAACGCGCTCCCGAGGGCGAGGATCGCCATCGTCCGCCCGCTCAGGTCGGCGTCGAACACGACGTCGAGCGCCCACGGCCCGAGGACGAACGCACCCGCCGTCCCGACGACGCCGACGACGAGCACGACGACCATCAGCCGGGAGAGCCCTGCCGCGGAACTCGCTCAGTTCGCCCCGTGCGGCCAGCCGGCTGAGCCGCGGGAGCAGTGCGGCCTGTACGGCCTGGAAGAGGAACAGCGGGATGCGGGCGAGCAGCACGGCCTTGGAGAACTGGGAGACGATCGCGTCCTGGTCGTCGCTGGAGAGCAGCGTCGCGGCGATCGGGCCGGCGTTGAGCAGCGACGCGGCGAAGACCGATCCGAGGAGCAACCATCCGAGGTTGACCGTGACCTCGTTCCAGTCGGCCGGCGGGCCGGGCTCGGTGCGCAACCGTCCGCGGCGGGCGACGTAGGCGACGGCGAACAGCGGCGAGATCGCGATCGCCATGCCGTAGGCGCCGGCCGCCTCGATGCCGACGGCGGCGAGCATGATGCAGAGCACGATCCGCACGACGCCGTCGGAGCCCATGATGACCGCGTAGCTCCGGAACCGACCGCTGCCCGAGCAGATCCCCCGGGCGAGGTGTGCGGGGGCGTAGCAGGCGAACGCGGCGACCAGCGCGACGACCATCCACCAGTCGCCGTCGAAATACGAGCCGGCGATGATCGGGCTGGCGAGGATGATCGCCAGGATCACCAGACCGCCGATCAGCGCGCCGAGGAGCACCACCTTGCGGACGACCGGTTCGGCCCCCTCGCCGAGGCCCCGGCGGTGGGCGAGTGCTCGCCCGAGCTCCTGTTCCAGCGGAAGGAAGAACCCCGGAGCGAGGGCGAACGTCGCGAACCACAGCGCGGCGATCGGCTCGAACGCCTTGTCGCCGCCGACCGCCACGCTCCCGACCCGGAAGAAGGCGTAGGTGGCGACGCCGGCGATCAGCAGTGCGATCCCGACCGGGAACGTGCCCTCGGGGAGAGACGTGCGAAGACGCACGGAGACGGAGTGGGTGGACACGGGACTCACGATGCTAGCGATGGCAGGTCGACCGACACCGCCAGCGGCGCAGGCGGATTCAGGACCGCAGCGACCGCTCGAGCTCGCGGCGCCGGACCTGTGCGCGCTGGAACGTCAGGAGCCCGAGCCCGACCGCGGTGAACGTCGCATCTCGCGCCAACTCCACCGACTTGCCGGCGATCGTCTCGGTCATACGGCGCGCCGTCCTCACCACCGGTACGAGATCGAGGTCGGTTAGGTCGACCGAGGGAAATGCGCCCACCGCGTGCAGGCTAACCGTGCATCCCCGCCAGAGCGAGTCGGGCCGCCGGCGCGCGTCGCCGCCGACGGTGGCGCATGGTCACCGACGGTGACGGATGGCGGATGACGGTGCGCTGCCGGACGCCACCGCTAGCCTCGATCAATCGTGGCATCGGAGTCCCTACAAGCACCGCCAGTCGTGGCGGTGGTCGTCGTCCACGAACCGGGTGAGTGGTTCGAGAAGACGCTCGACTCCCTCGCCGAACAGGATTACCCCAACCTCCGGTTCCTCTTCCTGGCGACCGACGGCGCAGCGGGAGAGATCGGCGTCGAGTCGAGGATCAAGGTCCGGTTGCCCAACGCGTTCGTGCGGTCGCTCGATGCCAACCCCGGCTTCGGGCCGGCGGCCAACGAGGTCCTGCGGCTCGTCGAGGGCGACAACGGTTCGTTCCTCTTCTGCCACGACGACATCGCCATCGATCCGTCGGCGGTGCGCCTCATGGTCGAGGAGATGTTCCGGTCCAACGCCGGGGTGGTTGGCCCGAAGCTCGTCGAGTGGGACGATCCTGGCGTGCTGCAAGCGGTCGGCCTCGGCGTCGACCGGTTCGGTGAGGTCGACCAGGTCATCGAACCGGGCGAGGTCGATCAGGAGCAGCAGGACGGGGTGCGCGACGTCTTCGTCGTCCCGTCGGCGTGCATGTTGATCCGCGCCGATCTGTTCCGCGAGGTCGGCGGTTTCGACCCGGTGATCGACTTCTGTGGCGACGACGTCGAGCTGTGCTGGCGGATCCACTTCACCGGCGCCCGCGTCGTGGTCGCACCGTCGGCTCGGGTCCGTCACCGCGGCGAGTTGGAGGCGCGGCGCCCCGACCTGCGGTTGCGGTCGCGGGCGGCCCGCCATCGCATGCGGACGGTCGCCACGCTGACCGGAGCCGGGCGGCTGCCCGGCCGATCGATCGAACTGGTGCTGCTCACGCTCTTCGAGTTGGTGATCGGCGTCTTCACCGGCACGTTCGGTCAGGCGGCCGCCTCGCTGCGCGCGCTGGTCGGCCTCGTGCCCCGGACCCCGGCGCTGATCGCCCGGCGTCGTGCGGTCAAACCACTCCGGCGCGTGCCCGAACGTGAGGTCAGTGGCCTCCAGGTGCGCGGGAGCGCGCGCCTCAGTTCGTACGTGCGCAGCCGCGAGACCGCGACCTACGTCGGGCAGGAATCGAGCGTGCGGCGCTGGCGACAGAGCACCGCGGCGCCGATCTACGCGTGGCTCGCCGTGCTGGCCGGGATCATCGTCGGAAGCCGCTCGTTCCTCGCCAACGGGGTGCCGCCGGTCGGGGAGTTCCTCCCGCTGTTGTCCAGCCCGCCGCGACCTGCTCGATTCGTTCGCCTCCGGCTGGAACCCGACCGGGCCGGGGGCGACTTCGGCCAACCCCACCGGCTGGGCGACGGTGGCCGGCCTGTCGGTGTTCACGCTGTTCCGCATGGGCCTGCTGCACACGCTGCTCGTCGTCGGGCTGCTCGTCGTCGGGGCGATCGGCATGTGGAAGCTCGCCACCGTGTTCCCATCGACCCGTGCCCGCATCGCGGCGCTGCTCGTCTTCGCCGCGAGCCCGCTGGTCAGCGGGGCGATGTCGACCGGTCGGCTCTCGGTCCTGGTCGCCTACGCCTCGACGCCCTGGATCATCCAGACGCTCCGGCGCGCCGCCGGGGTCGAGACGGCCGACCCGCGCAGTGCCGGCGCGGACCTCGCCGACGGGGTCGCCGCGCTGGCGTGGCCCGAACTGTGGCGGCGGACGGCTGCCGTCATCATCGTCGTCGCCCTCGCCACCGCGTTCGTGCCGGTGATGCTCCCGATCGCCCTGGCGCTCGCCCTGCTGCTCGCCGTGGGCACGCTGCTCGCGATCGGGGCGTGGCAGACCGCACTGCGCTACGCCGCGGTCGGTGTCGTCGCGACGGCCGGAGCGGCGGTGCTCAACCTCCCGTGGATCACGACGTGGTCATGGGAGTCGATGGTCGGCGCCCCGCCGATCGGCAATCCGGGGCGGGGGTTGCTCTCGGTCGCCTCGTTCGAGATCGGGACCACCGATCTCGCCGGGCTGGCGTTGGCGCTGTACGTGCCGGTCCTGGTCGCGATCGCCCTCGCCCGCGCGTGGCGGCTCACGTGGGCGGTCAGGGCCGGCGTGATCGTCGTCGCGTTCGGCTCGCTGGCGGTCCTCGCCGACCGGTCCGGCCTCCCCTTCCAGGGTCCGGAGGCCGGCGTGCTGCTCGCACCGGTCGCCGCTGGCGTGGCGATCGCCGCGGCCTCGGCGGTCGCCGCGTTCGACCTCGACGTGCGCGGCGGTACCTTCGGGTGGCGGCAGCCCCTCGGCATCCTCGCCAGCATCGCGATCGTCATCGGTCTCATCCCCGGCGTCGCGGCGACCATGGACGGGGCGTGGAAGACCCCGTCGACGCCGCTGGCGGAGCTGATCGAAGCGTCGCTGCCCGCGCCGAGCGCGGCGGGCGACTACAACGTCCTCCTGATCGGTGATTCGCGGATCCTGCCCGTTCCCGCGACGGAGTACCGCGACGGGATCTCCTTCGCCGTCATCGATGCCAACTCGCTCGACCTGCGCGACCGGTGGGCGCCGCCGCAGACCGCCGCCGACGACGCGATCACGTTCGCCCTCGACCAGATGTCGAGCGGATCGACGTTGAGGACCGGGAACCTGCTCGCACCGCTCGGTATCCGAAGGATCATCGTGCCCGAGTTCGACGGGGTGATCTCGACGACCGACGACCCCGTGCCGCTGCCCGCAGGGCTGGTCACCGCGCTGGAGAACCAACTCGACCTCGTCTCGGTCAACTCGCTGCCGACGCTCGAGGTGTTCGAGAACCGTTCGTGGCTGCCGCGGTTCGGACAACTGGCCGGAGCGACCGCCGCCGCGAGCGAGGCGGCGGGAGCGGAGGCGCTGATCGCCGCCGACCTGTCGATCACCACCCCGATCTTCGACGGAGCCGACGAGTTCGGCACGTACGACGCCGAGTTGGAGCCCGGTGCCGTCCACGTCGCGGTGCCGTTCGACGAGAACTGGAAGCTGACGTCGAACGGGTCGGCGGTTCCCGCCCGCCGGGCGTTCGGCGTGACGACGGCGTTCGACGTCGACCGGTCCGGGCCGGGGGAGCTGACCTACTCGACGCCCGCCAGCCGCCCGTTCGTCCTCGTCGTGGTCACGCTGCTGTGGCTGGCGGTCCTGTTCTCGGCGACGCGCGTGAGTGTTCCGATGGCCCGCCGGCGACGCCCCCTGGTCAGCGACGAGACGCTGATCGATCTCGGCGACGATGGGTTCCAGGACCTCGGCGTGCTGGGCGACGATTTCGACGGCTTCGTGATCCCGCCGCCGTCCGGAGAAACGCTCGCGCCCGGGTTCGACCCCGGGTTGGACATGACCGGTGAGATCGCGCGTACCGCGATGAGCGACGACGAGGACGGACCGGCCGACGACGCGGCGGCCGACGACGGCCCGGCCGACGACGCGGCAGACCCGGTCGGCCCAGGCGTCGCTCGGTCGGAGGTGCCGGCTGCGGTCGAGCCCGATGGGGTCGGTGCGGCCGTCGTCGACGCCGTGGAGGCGTCGGTGGCGTCAGCCGACCGTCCGGGCGAGATCACCGGGCACGACGACGGGCCGGGCACCGGGAGCGACCCTCGGTCCGACACGGAGCCGATCGCCGGGGAGCACCTCGAGCTGCTCCCCGACGGTGAGGACGAGCCGACATGAACCGCCGCGCCATCCCCGCGCTGCTCGTCGTGCTCGTCGGGCTCTCGGCCGTGTTCTTCGTCGGCCGCCAGGAGCCGCCGACGACCGAAGCGGTCTTCGCGCCGCCGTCGATCCCCTGGATGCCGTCGGTGTCCGACGCCGAGGTGCTGACCGGCACGTGGTTCTGTCCGGGAGTTCCGGCGAGCGGCGAGGAGGGGATCGGCGGAGAGGTCGTCGTGGCGAACCGCGCCGACGAGCAGCTCGTCGGCCGGTTTGCGATCCTGACCGCCGACGGACCCGGCGTCGAGCAGGACTTCACCGTCGAGGCGTGGTCCCGACGCTCGATCGACGTCGATGCGTTCGTCACCGCCGACTTCGCCAGCGTCGTGGTCGAGATCATCGGCGGTGCCGGGGTGGTCGAGCAGGTGGCGATCCATCCCGACGGGCGCTCGGTCAGCCCGTGCTCCGACCAGACCTCGAGCGAGTGGTACCTCGCCGATGGCTACACGGTCGGCGGGAGTGTCGACACGCTGATCCTGACCAACCCGTACGACGACACGGCGGTCGCCGACCTGGTGTTCGCGACCGAGGCCGGTCCGTCGGAGCCGAACGCGTTCCAGAGCTTCCCGATCCCGCCGCGCTCGGTGAAGACGATCCGCATCGCCGAGCTCGGCGCAAGGGACGAGCCGGTGATCGCCGTCAGCGTGGTCACCTCGAGCGGGCGGCTGGTCCTCGGGCGCGCCCAGCAGTACCTCGGCGGGGAACGCAACGGATACGCCGTGACGCTGGCCGCTCCGGCGCTGCGCGACCAGTGGTGGTTCGCCGATGGCGAGGTCGGTGACGGGATCTCCGAGCGGTTCTCGATCTACAACCCGACGTCGTCGGCGGTCGACGTCGACGTCATCTTCCTCGGGTTGCCGGCCGACGCCAACTTCGGCTACGACGAGCCGATCACCGTGCCGGCCGGGGAGGTGGTCGTCGTCGATCCGAGCGAGATCGAGGCGATCCCGCAGGGCCGTCACTCGGTGGTGTTCTCGACGCTCGCCGAGCCGTCGATCGTCGTCGAACGGGTCCTGACGCGACCGATCGACGATCCGTCGCTGGCGCCCGACGACCGCAAGTACACCACGGTGGTGCTCGGCGCGACGGGCCGTCCGGACGGGTACGTCGCGTCGCAGTGGCACATCGGCGTCGGTCCGTCGACGCCGACCCCCGAGGCGCTGGTCGTCTACAACATCGACAATGCCGCGGGCACCCTGACCGTCGAGGCGGTCGGTCCCGCGGGTCCGTCGGCGGTGCCCAGCCTGACCGACATCCCGATCCCGCCCGGCGCCGTCGTGCTGGTCGACCTGGAGGCCGACGCCGTGCTCGACCAGGAACTGATCATCACCGCGACCAACCGCGTGTTCGTCGAACGGCTGCTGCCCCGCGGCGGCGGCCTCGCCGGTCGGTCGGGCTCGTGGGCGCTGCCGTTCGATTTCTGAGGGAGATCGATCGACGATGCGCAACCCGATGGGGCACGACCCGCTGGAGCGAGACCTGGCGGGCGCGGCGGGGTGGGCGTGATGGAGCGCATCGTCGTCACGGCCCTGATCGTGGTCGCCGTCGCCGCGGTGGCCGCCGTCGTCCGTCGCCGCCGCACCGCCGACGCGCCGACCCAACGGCGGTACACGGTGCCCGAGCAACTCGATCGCAGCGACTTCGTCCGTCCCGACGCGCCGTGGTTGGTCGCAGTGTTCACGTCGGCGTCGTGCGATCTGTGCCGCAGCGTGATCGATCGTGCCCGCGTGCTCGATTCGAGTCAAGTCGCCGTGACCGAGATCGAGTTCACCGCCGATCGTGCGCTTCACTCCAAGTACGGGATCGACGCCGTGCCGACGCTGGTCGTCTGCGACGCAGCGGGTGTCACCCGGGCCAACTTCGTCGGCCCGGTCAACGCCACCGACCTCTGGGCCGCCGTCGCCGAAGCCCGCGAACCGGGCTCGACCCCTGGCGCCGCCGAACACCGCCACCCCCCGCCGACCTGATCCCACCCCTCGGTGACTTCCGGCGCAGGCGGGTCGCGCCCGATCTCAGCCGGGATCGCCGGTCGTCGCCGTCCGGCGGGGCGTCGGCCTACCGGGCGATGATGTCCTCGATCGAGTCGGCCTGCTGGCCGCTCTCGATCATGCCCTGCTGGATCAGGCGGGCGACGGTCGGGCCGTCGATCGTCTCGTGCTCGAGGAGCGAGTCGGCGATCAACTCCAACCCCCGCCGGTGCTGGGAGAGGATGTCGCGGGCGCGTTGCTCCTGATCGGTCAGGATGCGGGCGATCTCCTCGTCGAGCAACTTGGCGGTGTCGTCGGAGTACTCGCGGGCGTTGGACATCAGGTCCTCGCCGAGGAACACCTGCTGCTGGCTGCTCCACGCCATCGGCCCGACGCGGTCGGACATGCCCCACTCCCTGACCATGCGGCGGGCGATGCCGGTCGCCTGCTCGAGGTCGTTGGCCGCCCCGGAGTTGAGGTGCCCGAAGACGATCATCTCGGCGACGCGGCCGCCCATCGCCTTGCAGATCGTGTCCTCGAAGTACTCCTTGGAGTACGTGTGACGCTCCTGGGGGAGCGACCAGGTGACGCCGAGCGCCATCCCGCGGGGGAGGATCGTCACCTTGTGCAGCGGATCGCCGTGCGGCAGCACCGTCGCCAGCAGCGCGTGCCCACCCTCGTGGTATGCCGTCGCCTTCTTCTCCTCGGCGTTGAGGACCATCGAGTCGCGTGATGCGCCGAGCACCACCCGGTCGCGGGCGTTCTCGAAGTCGATCCGCTCGATCTCGGTCGAGCCCCTGCGCACAGCGACGAGCGCCGCCTCGTTGACCAGGTTGGCGAGGTCGGCGCCGGCCATGCCCGGCGTCGCCTTGGCCATCGTGTCGAGGTCGACGTCCGCGCCCATCCGCTTGTCGCGGGAGTGGACCTCGAGAATCGCCTTGCGCTCCTCGAACTCCGGCAACGGCACGACGATCTGGCGGTCGAAACGGCCGGGGCGCAGGAGCGCGGGGTCGAGGATGTCGGGCCGGTTGGTGGCGGCCATGATGACGATGCCCTCGGAGGTCTCGAAACCGTCCATCTCGGCGAGCATCTGGTTGAGGGTCTGCTCGCGCTCGTCGTGACCACCACCGAGGCCGGCCCCACGCTTGCGGCCGATCGAATCGATCTCGTCGATGAAGATGATCGCCCGCCCCATGCGTCGGGCCTGCTGGAACAGGTCGCGGACACGGCTGGCACCGACGCCGACGAACATCTCCATGAAGTCCGACCCGGTGACCGACAAGAAGCCGACACCGGCCTCGCCCGCCACCGCCCGGGCGAACAGCGTCTTGCCCGTCCCCGGAGGGCCGACCAGCAGGATGCCCTTGGGCACCCGCGCCCCGATCTCGCGGAACCGATCGGGCATCCGCAGGAAGTCGACCACCTCGGTGATCTCCTGCTTGACGCCGTCGTAGCCGGCGATGTCGTCGAACGTGGTCGACGGCTTGTCGGTCGTGTACGCCTTGGCCTTGCTCCGGCCGATCGACATCACGTTGCCCATCTGGCCCTGGGCCCGCCGCTGCATCCACACGAAGAAGCCGATGATCAACAGCACCGGCAGCATCAGCCCGAACACGCTGAGGAACCAGTTGTTGCTCGGCGCCTTGAACTCGTAGTCGACGTTCTGCTCGACCAGCAACTGCTCGTCGGCCTCGGAGACGCCGCGGGGACCGCCGCCGTTGGTCGTGTAGGGGTCCTCGTTGGTGAACTCACCGGTGATCTTGCCCGAACCGGTGTTGATGACCGCGGTGCTGACGTTGCCCTCTTCGACCTGGCTGATCCACTCGGTGTAGGTCAACGACTCGCCGTCGTTGCTCGGCCAGAGGCTCGGGACGAGGAACGCCGCAGCGAGGACGCCGACCAGCACCCAGACCGTCCAGCGGGGCCAGCGGCCGGGCTTGGCGGTCTCGCTGCCGTCGTCACCGAAGTTGTCTCGGCTGGTGCCGGGTCCGGCGTGATCGGAGCGGCGGGGTTGCTGCCCGCGCCCCCGACCCGGCGGGGGCGGTGGAGGGGGAGGCGGCAGATTGCTCATGGGACCATGCTACGGGCGCTGATTCGAGGTTGCCTGGTCGTTCGATGAGCCCGTTTCGAAACTGTTCGCGCTCGCCGACGGCTGGTCGGCGCGGTCGGGATGCGTCGGGCGCCGGCGGGGGCGGGTCGGTTGCGCGGGCATCCACCACCGCCTCGCGCGGTCCGCGTAATCTCCCACCGCTATGGGAGTTGGGCCCGAACGCGACCACCCGTCCGTCCGCCGTACCGCGGCCGAGTCAGCCGCCGATCCGTCGGGCTCGTGGCCCGCACCGGTCGGACTGACCGGGCTGCCCCGGCTGCTGCTCGCCGACCGCCAGTGCTCGCGCACCGGGTGCGCCGAGGTGGCGGAGGCGACCCTCACCTATCACTACGGGCAGTCGCAGGTGTGGATCGACGACCTCAGCGTCGAGCGTGAGCCGCATGCCTACGACATCTGCGGGCGCCATGCGGCGCGGCTGTCGGTGCCCTTCGGCTGGCACCTCGACGACCGGCGCCACCGGCGCGCCACCCTGATCGCCGTCTGATCGCCATTGGGTATCGATCAGACCACGGTCTGAACGCTCGCCACCGCCGGGACGTCGGTCGGTAGGGGTAGCCTCGATCATCGTGCCCGATCCGGTGCCGCCGCGCCCGTCCCCGGCGATCCGCAGCGCCATTCGCCCCTCGGCGTCTCCGGTGACGATCGACGCAGGCACCGCGGTGTTCACCTTCGTCGGCGCGTGGATCGTCGCCCAGATCGTCTCCTCGATCGTGCTCGTGGCGATGGGGAGCGGGGAGGCCGCCTCCGACGCGCCGATCGGCACGTTGGCGGTCGCGCTGGGCGCGGCCTGGGCCGTGATGCTCGCCGGGATGTGGATCGCATCGCAGCGCGCCGGCACCCGCGACCCGATCGCCGACTACGGCCTGTCGTTCGCCCCGATCGATCTCCTCGGTCTCGGGATCGGCGTGCTGTCACAACTCGTCGTGGTCACGCTGGTCTATCTCCCGCTCGGCCGGGTGTGGCCCGACACGTTCTCCGACGATCGGCTGCAGGAGAACGCCAGGGATCTGGTCGACCGGGCCAGTGGTGGGTCAGCTGTGCTGCTCGTGCTGATCGTGGTCGTCGGTGCGCCGCTGATCGAGGAACTGTTCTACCGTGGCCTGCTCCAGCGCTCGCTGGTCACCCGGTTCGACGAGACGCTCACCGTCATCGGTGTTGCCGCGGTGTTCGCCCTGGTCCACCTGCGCCCGGTCGAGTTCCCGGGCCTGTTCGCGTTCGGGCTGGTCCTCGGCGTGTGCGCGGTGCGTACCGGCCGCCTCGGCATGCCGATCCTCGCCCACGTGGCGTTCAACGCGACCGGGCTGGTCCTGGCCTGGCGATGAACGTCGTGGGTCTCGGGCGCGCCGCGCCGTCGCCGGGTGACGGCCGCTCCCGGCCGGCGTTTGACATGATGGTGGTCTCCCTTCGGCGGAGGCCGCATGACTGACGACGTGAGACGATCCGATTCCTCCGCCCCCGACGGTTTCGGCGATTGGTTCGACCGCGAGTTCGGCCCTGCCGACGGCGACGGCGACGGCGGCGACCGGATCGACGATCCGCCGCCGGACGACCCTGCCGCCGGCTCGGCCACCGCAAGCTCCCGTGCGGTCGGCACGCGCAGGGCGCGCCCTCGACCACCGAGCGCGGGTCGAACGACGGCGGTACGGTCGCGGTCGCCGTCCCCTCCGGCGCCCAGCCCGACGGCGCGGAGGCGACGCGCGCCGGCCACGACGGGACGGCGCCGTCGTTCGGCGAGCGCGTCGTCGCTCGCGTGCTGCGCCGCCCGCTGCGGTGGTGGCAACGGCCCTGGACCAACGCCCGCGTGACGCAGGTCGTCGTCACGTCCGCCGCGCTGATGACGACGACGGTGATCATCATGTTCGTCGTCCACTTCAACCCGCTGTCGTCGAGCAGCGACCTGATCTTCGACGACACGACCCCGACCGGCGGCGACATGGGGGCCCACGTCTGGGCGCCGGCGTTCCTCCGCGACCACCTCCTGCCCAACCTCCAGCTCTCCGGGTGGAGCATGGATTGGTACGGCGGCCTGCCGCTGTACCGCTTCTACATGGTGATCCCGGCGCTGGCGATCGTCGCGCTCGACGTGGTCCTGCCCTACGGCGTCGCGTTCAAGCTGATCGCGATGTCGGGGCTGGTCACGTTCCCGATCGCCTGCTGGGCGTTCGGGCGCCTGGCGGCGTTCCGTCACCCGATCCCGGAGTTGTTCGCGTTCGCCGGGCTGACGTTCCTGCTCGACGAGAGCTTCCAGATCTACGGCGGCAACGTGAAGTCGACCATGGCGGGCGAGTTCTCGTTCTCGATCGCCCTCACGCTCGGCGTGCTCGGCCTCGGCCTGCTGGCCAACGGGCTGCGCACCGGCCGCCATCGGATCTCGACCGCGGTCGTGCTCTCGTTGGCCGCGGTGTCGCACGGCATCGTGCTGATCTTCGTTGCCGTCACCGCGGTGATCCTGTGCATCGTGTGGATCAGCCGCCTCCGGCTGGTCTATGCGCTGACGACCGGGGCGGCGACGCTGTTGCTGTCCGCGTGGTGGGTCGGTCCGTTCCTGTTCAGCCACGAGTACATGACCGACATGAAGTACGGGTTCCGCCCCGAGGGCGCGAGCGACTCGTTCTACGACATGTTCTTCCCGCTCGCCGCGCCGCTCGACTTCCTCGTCACCGCGTTCGCCGTCGTCGGGTTCGGCGCGTTGATCCTTCGGCGCCACCTGACCGGGATCGCGATCGGGCTGACGTGCCTGGCCTTCGTCGGCCTGGTGTACATCACCCGCGACAGCCTCCCCGGGATCGGCCTGCTGTGGAACCCGCGCCTGCTGCCGTTCGTCTACCTCACCCGCTACCTGCTGATGGTGATCGGCATCCTCGAGGTGCTGACCTGGCTGGTCAACGTCGCTCGCAACCGTCTGGCGACCGCCGAGCTGAACGCCACCGAGGGAGCGGTTGCGGCCGGGGCGATCGCGGTGTCGCTGCTGCTCGTGTTCGGTTGGATGTACGAGACGTTGCCGTTCGACGGCCGCGTGGCCTCCGGCGACAGCACGGTCTACGCCTGGGGTCCGTTCCGCAAGGGCCCCGAGTCGGGGCGGGCGGTCGCCGACGGGTGGACGAGGTACAACTGGCAGGGCTACGAGGGCCGTTCGGCGTACCCCGAGTACGAAGCCGTCGTCAGCACGATGGACGAGATCGGCCAGACGACGCGGGTGCGGGCGGGCGCTGTGGGAGAACAACAGCGACAACAGCCAGTACGGCACGACGATGGCGCTGATGCTGCTCCCGCACTGGACCGACGGGTGCATCTCGTCGATGGAGGGGTTGTTCTTCGAGGCGTCGGGCACGACGCCGTACCACTTCCTCACCGCGGCGGCGATGTCGGAGAGCTCGTCCAACCCCGTTCGCCAGTTGCGCTACACCAACAACGACGCAGCGGTCGGCGTCGAGCACATGAGCGACCTGGGCGTGCGCTACCTGATGGTGCGCACCGACGCGGCCAAGCGTGAGGCCGCGGCGCAGGAGCGCCTCGAGTACGTGACGACGTCGGGTCCGTGGGATGTCTACGAATTGCGCAACGCGAACATCATCGAGCCGCTGACCGTCCAGCCGGTCGTGGTCGCCGACCGCGGGGGCGACCAGCGCGAGCGCAACCTCGAGCTCGGGACCAGCTGGTTCCAGCGCCGCGAGGACTGGCCGGCGATGCCTGCCGACGACGGCCCCGACCAGTGGCAGCGGATCTCGGTCGAGATCGACATGGACGCCCGCATCGGGGAGCCCGGCGATCGCAGCCGCAACGTCGATTACGTGCTGCCGGCCGAGCCGATCGAGGTGGTGGAGCTCCCTGCGCTCGAGGTGACCGATGTCGAGATCCGCCAGCAGTCGATCAGCTTCGACGTCGATCGGGTCGGCGTGCCGGTGCTGGTGAGGGTGAGCTACTTCCCCAACTGGAGCGTCGAGGGCGCCGAGGGTCCGTATCGCGTGTCGCCCAATCACATGGTGGTGATCCCGACCGCCGAGACGGTGGAACTGACCTACGGTCGCTCGACGCTCGACTGGTTCTTCTACGCCCTGACCGCGGTCGGCATCGGGCTGTGCGTCGTGCTCCGGCGGCGGGGTGACGTGCACTACGGCTCCGAGCGTCCGCTGTTCGCCGGCCCGCCCGCCCGTACCGATGCAGGTGACGACCTCGGCGGTGTCGGTCTCGTCGGCGAGGGCGGCGACCTCGCTGCGGGCTTCGATGGGCCGGCAACCGGCGAACGCCTGCCGGCGGGTCTCGGCGGCGCGCCGGCGGGACTCGGCGACGCGGCGCCGACACAGTTCGACGACCCGACACCGATCGATCTCGACGGCCCGTTCCGCCCCGAACGACCACCGCCGACGTAGTGACAGCGGCGGTGACGATGTCGCCGAGTCGCTCGAATCCGGGTCCGGCCCGCCCGCGCGCCGGTAGCCTCGTCCCCGCCATGGGTGCCCTCGATCAGATCGTCAAGGCGTACGACATCCGCGGCACCGTGCCCGACCAGTTCGACGCCGAGACCGCGCACGCCCTCGGGGTCGGGTTCGCCTCGTTCGTCAGCGGTGATCGTGTCGTCGTGGCCAAAGACATGCGACCGTCGGGGCCGGCCCTCCTCGACGCGTTCTGCCGGGGCCTGATGGAGCAGGGCGTCGACGTCGTCGATCTCGGCCTCGCCTCGACCGACCTGCTGTACTACGCGTCGGGGACCCTCGACGCTCCCGGCGCGATGTTCACCGCCTCGCACAACCCCACCGGCCACAACGGCATCAAGCTGTGCCAGGCCGGCGCCCGTCCGGTCGGCCGTGGCAGCGGGTTGCGGGTGGTCCAGGAGACGGCCCGCCGGGTCCTCGACGGGCATCTGCCGCCGCCTGCGGCGCGCGCCGGGCGGCGCACCGAGCTCGACCTGCTCGATGACTTCGTCGAGCACGTGCTCGGGTTCGTCGACCGTTCGATGATCGGGCCGATGAAGGTGATCGCCGACACCGCCAACGGCATGGGTGGGATGGTGCTCCCGGCGGTGATGGATCGGCTCGATCAGATCGAGCTCGAGGTGATGTACGGCGAGCTCGACGGCACGTTCCCGAACCACCAGCCCGATCCGATGCAGCCGTCCAACCAGCGCGACCTGCGCTCGCGGGTCGTCGCCGGCGGGTTCGACCTCGGGCTGGCGTTCGACGGCGACGCCGACCGCGTGTTCGTCGTCGACGAGGCCGGCGAGGGCCTGAGCGGATCGACGACGACGGCCCTGCTCGCCACCGCGGCCCTGCGCCGGCGGCCGGGGGCGACGATCCTGCACAACCTGATCTGCTCGCGCGCCGTCCCCGAGGTCGTGATCGAATACGGCGGTGTCCCGATCCGCACGCGGGTCGGGCACTCCTACGTCAAGGAGGCGATGGCCCGCACCGGAGCGGTGTTCGGCGGCGAGCACTCGGCGCACTACTACTTCGCCGACAACTTCAACGCCGACAGCGGCCTGATCGCCACGCTGATGGTGATGGAGGAATCGGGCCGGGCCGCGCAGGCGCTGTCGGTGGTGCGCAAGCCGCTCGAGCGGTACTCCGCGAGCGGCGAGATCAACACCCAGGTCGACGATGCCGACGAGGTACTGGCGCGCGTCAGCAGGGCGTATGCCGGCCAGACCCAGGATCGTCTCGACGGGCTGACGGTCGAGTGCGGCTCCTGGTGGTTCAACCTGCGCCCGTCCAACTCCGAGCCGCTGCTGCGCCTCAACCTCGAAGCCGCCGATCGCGCGGCGTGCGACGACCGCGTCGCCGACGTGCTCGCGCTGATCACCAGTTGACCCCGATCGCCCGGCAGCCGACCACCACGTGCCCTCCCCCGACCCGACAGGAGCCCGATGACACTCGCCCCGGAACTGCTCGAGATCCTGGCCTGCCCGCAGGACAAGGGTCCGCTGTACTACCTGGAGGACGAACAGGTGCTGTTCAACCCGCGCCTGCGGCGCACGTACTCGATCCGTGACGACATCCCGGTGATGTTGATCGACGAGGCGAACGCCCTCGACGACGCCGAGTTCGCGCGGCTGAGCGCGCTGGTCGCCGACCGCGCCGTCCCACCGACGTTCACGCCATGACGGGAGCAGGTGGCTGCCGGCCTGGTCGCTCTCAAGTGACGTCGCCCCGGTTCCGATGTAGATTCATGGGCGTCACGCGTCATCAACCGCCATCGAACTCGTGCGCGAACTCGTGCACGACGTCGTCCGCCACGAGGTGCACCCCTTCAACATGACGAACTTGTTACGATCCCGGGCGATGACATCGACACGCTGGATCCGCCGGACCGCCGCTCTCGCCGTGCTCGGCGTCGCCGCGGTCGCCGCCGTCCCGCCGTCCCTCCCCGGCGCCCCGAGCGCGAGCGCCGTCGGCGAGAACCTCGGGTCGGGCGGCGAGTACCACACGACGGCCTCGACGCGCATCTTCGACACCCGCAACCTCGGCATCAACGACCCGAGCCCCGGTCCCAAGCCGACCGGGTCCGCCGTCCACGTGCCCGTGCTCGGCAAGGCCGGCGTACCCAGCGATGCGAGCGAGGTGCTGGCGGTCGCTGCGACGGTCACGATCACCCAACCGACGGTCCGCGGGTATGCCGAGGTGTACCCGAAGGGGTCCCGCCCCAACCCGCCGACCTCGCTGGTCAACTACCAGGCCGGCGCCGACGTCGCCAACATGGTGATCCTCGGGGTCGGCAGCGACGGCTCGATCACGATCCTGCCCCAGTCGCAGGAGGGGCCTGGCACGGTGCACGTCCTGGTCGACGTGTTCGGCTGGGTCTCCAAGTCCGCCTACGTCGACGATGCCGGCACCGGCGCGCGGCTGATCCCCCTCGCCAGCCCGCTGCGCTTCGCCGAGTTCCGGCCCAACGCCGTCAACGGCGGGCAGACCGTCGAGATGAACGTCCGCGGCAGCGGCGGCATCCCCAACGACCCGAGCGTCACCGCGGTCGTCGTCAACGTCACGGTCGACAACCGGCTGCCGGCGAGCCAGAACACGTTCGTGTCCGCGCTGGCCGAAGCGCCCGCCCCCAACACCGTGCCGTCGACCTCGACGGCCAACGTCCCCAGGGGGCTGATCAAGGCCAACCTGGCGATCGTGCCCGTCGGCGCCGACGGCAAGATCCGCTTCTACAACAGCGCCGGGTCGTCGTACATCCTCGGTGACGTGTTCGGGTACCTGCAGTCCGGCCAGGATGCCACGACCTACCGTGGGCGGATCGTCCCCCTGCAGAGCCCGTACCGCGCCCTCGACACCCGGCTCGACATCAACGGCAACATCCCGCTCGGCTTCGGCAGCCTGGAGGACTGGAGCTTCTGGTGCCTCGCCAACTCGGTCAACGTCGGCGGCGAGCCGGTCGGCAAGCAGTTGGCGCTGCTCGGCAACGTCACCGGAACGGGCTTCGACCCGCTCGCGTCGTACCTGCCCAAGGACACGTTCCTGACCGTGTACCCGCGGGGGCCGCAACCGAACACCTCGAACATCAACGTGTTCGAGAACCTCGACGTGCCGAACATGGCGATGCTGACATACGGCAACTCCGAGCCGTTGCCCGACTTCGCCAACGTGGTCGACCCGTACCAGGTCCGGGCCTACAACCAGAACGGCAGCCTGCACTACCTCCTCGACGTGTTCGCCGTCGTCCTCGACGACGGCGACCCGTCGGTGCCGCCGGTCGGCTACTGCGGGACCGCCTGACGCCCGGCTGCCGGTAGCCTCGACTCCACCGAATCGCCGGGCTGATTCGATCGGCGCCTGATGGCCCCGGCCCGGTTCGCCGCCAACGAACCACCGCCATCCACCCATCAGGAGATTCCCCCATGACCGACATCGCCACGTCCCGGCTGTCCGCGACCAAGGACTACCGCGTCGCCGACCTCAGCCTCGCCCCGTTCGGGCGCAAGGAGATGCTGCTCGCCGAGCACGAGATGCCGGGCCTGCTCGCGCTGCGCAAGGAGTACGGCGAGTCCAAGCCGCTCGCCGGCGCCCGCATCTCCGGCTCGCTGCACATGACGATCCAGACCGCGGTCCTGATCGAGACGCTGACCGAGCTCGGCGCCGAGGTGCGCTGGGCGAGCTGCAACATCTTCTCCACCCAGGACCACGCCGCAGCAGCGGTCGTCGTCGGACCCCACGGCACGCCCGACGACCCCCAGGGCGTCCCGGTGTTCGCCTGGAAGGGCGAGACGCTCGAGGAGTACTGGTGGTGCACCGACCAGATGATGACCTGGCCCGAGACGGTCGGTGGCGTCGTCCACGACGGGCCGAACATGATCCTCGACGACGGCGGCGACGCGACGATGCTGCTGCACAAGGGCGTCGAGTACGAGCGGGCGGGCGAGGTCCCCGACCCGACCGGGGCCTCCAACCCCGAGCTGGCGATCGTCCTCGGGCTGCTCCAGCGCTCCCTCAAGACCGATCCCGGCAAGTGGACCCGGATGGCCGCGGGCATCAAGGGGGTCACCGAGGAGACGACGACCGGCGTCCACCGCCTCTACAAGATGATGGAGGAGGGCGAGCTGCTGTTCCCGGCGATCAACGTCAACGACTCGGTCACCAAGTCGAAGTTCGACAACCTGTACGGGTGCCGGCACAGCCTGGTCGACTCGATCTCCCGGGCGACCGACGTGATGATCGGTGGCAAGACCGCCGTCGTGTGCGGCTACGGCGACGTCGGCAAGGGATGCGTGCAGTCGCTGCAGGGCCAGGGCGCGCGGGTGATCGTGACCGAGATCGACCCGATCAACGCCCTCCAGGCGGCGATGGAGGGCCTCCAGGTCGTCCCGCTCGACGACGTCGTCGAGTCCGCCGACATCTTCGTCTCGGCGACCGGCAACAAGGACATCATCACGATCGACGACATGCTGCGGATGAAGCACAACGCGATCGTGTGCAACATCGGCCACTTCGACAACGAGATCGACATGGCCGGCCTCGCCCGCTCGGGCGCGGTGCGCGACGAGCTCAAGCCCGGCACCGACGTGTGGCGCTTCGAGGGCGGCAAGCAGGTGATCATCCTCGCCGAGGGGCGGCTGGTCAACCTGGGGTGCGCCACGGGCCACCCGAGCTTCGTGATGTCGTGCTCGTTCACCAACCAGGTGCTGGCCCAGATCGAGCTGTTCAGCAGGACCGCCGACTACCCGCTCGGGGTGTACGTCCTGCCCAAGCGGCTCGACGAGAAGGTCGCCCGCCTGCACCTCGACGCGCTCGGCGTCAAGCTGACCCAGCTCAGCGACGAGCAGGCCGAGTACCTCGACGTCGCCCCCGAAGGCCCCTTCAAGCCCGAGTACTACCGCTACTGAGCGTCCGCTGGGCCGGCGCGCGGTGCGGGTGTCGGCCCGGGTCCCGATTCGATCGGCGGTCGCGTCAGGCGCCCGCCGGTGCCGGCACCGGCGGGCCGACGGTGAGCCAGGGCAGCAACACGTGCACGAGCGGCCCGATCGCGAGGGCGAACACCGCGGTGCCGAGCCCGACTGAGCCGCCGAGCGCGGCGCCGATCACGAGCACGGTGAGCTCGATGCCGGTGCGCGCGGCGCGGATCGTGATGCCCCGTCGAGCCAGGCCGGTCATCAGGCCGTCGCGCGGACCCGGTCCGAGTCCGGCACCGATGTAGAAGCCCGACCCGACGGCGATGATGGCGACCCCGGTGAGCATCATCGCCAGCCGCACGGCGAGCGGCTCGGGTCCGGGCAGCAGCGGCAGGACGACATCGACGACGAGCCCGATCTCGACCGCGTTGAGGATCGTGCCGAGTCCCGGTTGCTCGCTGAGGGGGATCCAGAGCAGCAACAGCAGGGCTCCGGTCAGCATGATCACGGTGCCGACCGGGATGCCGGTCAGCTCGGCGATGCCGGTGTGGAAGACGTCCCACGGCGCCGCGCCGAGGTCGGCATCGATGATCAGCGCGATCCCGATGCCGAACAACGCCAGGCCGAGCACGCAGCGGGCGACCCGCTCGGCCGCACGATCGGTCGGGACGAAGCGGTGCACGCCGGGACGCTATCCCCGACCCGTCGCTGCGTGGTCCCGAATCGCCGGCGAGGTGGTCGCCGCGCCGCGGTCGGCTCCGCCGGACGGCGCCCGCCGCGCCGATCGGCCCGGAAGCTCGACGGTAGGCTCCCGGCCCGATGGACACCGACACCGACACCGAGACCGACTCCGGCCCCGGCGTCGACGCCGAGCCGGGAGGTCGCGGCGGCGATCGGCGGCACCTCGGTGTCCGGCTGGCGGCGGCGTTCGTCGTCGGCTTCGTCGGCCTGTCGCTCGAGATCGCCTACACGCGGGTGATCTCGTTCAAGATCTTCTACTACTACACGTACTTCGTGATCGGGCTCGCGCTGCTCGGCCTCGGTGCCGGCAGCTCGCTGATCGCACTGTCGTCCCGGCTGCGGCGCATGGACGCCCTCGACCTGGTACGCAGGGTCGCCCCGCTGGCCGGCCTGGTCGGGGCGCTCGCCTACGTCGTGATCGCCCGGGTGGCCACCGATGCCAACCTGATCTGGACCGGCACGACCGCCCAGGCCGCCGAGCAGGTCGCCCGCCTGCTGGCGATCTCGATCTCGCTGTCCCTGGTGTTCCTCGGCGTGGGGGTGATCCTGGCGCGGCTCGTCGTCGCCGAGGCCCACGAGGTCCGCCGCCTGTACTTCTGGGACCTCTTCGGGGCCGCGCTCGGCTGCCTGACCGCCGTGCCGCTCCAGATGACGATCGGCCCGCCGGCGATGATCCTGTTCGCCAACGTCGTGCTCGTCGCCCTCGGGTTGTTCATCGCCGCCCGGCTCGGCCCCCGCATCGGGCCGTCGATCCTCGGGATCACTGCGGTGGCGCTGGTGGCGACGGTCTTCGCCAGCACGTTCGACGTGCGCACCGACGGCAGCAAGACCTTGCGCGACGGCGACGAGGTCGTCGGTGGCGACTGGGGTGCCGTGTTCCGCGTCGATGCGGTTCCGCTCGACGATCTGGTCGTCCTGCAACACGACGGGTTGATCGGCTCGGCGATCTGGCGCTACGACGGCACGCGCGGCACGACGGCCCGGTTCGACACCGACAGCCGCCAGCTCCCGTTCGCCGCGCTCGGCCGGGAGCCCGACCGGATCCTGATCATCGGGGCGGCGGGCGGCAACGAGATCCAGGCCGCGCTCACCTTCGGCGTCGGCCACGTCGACGCGGTCGAGCTCAACCCGGTGACGGTCGGCCTGCTCGAGGGCGAGTTCGCCGACTACTCGGGCAACCTGACCACGCGCGACGACGTCGACTACATCCAGGGGGACGGCCGCACCTTCCTCGCCCGCACCGACAACGAGTACGACCTGATCTGGTTCGTCGCCCCCGACTCGTACGCCGCAGCGAACTCGGCGACGTCGGGGGCGTTCGTGCTCTCGGAGAGCTACCTCTACACCGAGGAGATGATCGCCGAGGCCTACGATCACTTGGCCCCAGACGGCATGGTGGTGACGCAGTTCGGCGACTTCGACTTCGAGACGCGACCGACTCGAACGGCGCGCTACCTCGTCACCGCCCGCGAGGCGCTGGCTGGCGAGCAGGACGACTTCGCCGCCCAGACCGCCCTGTTCGTCAACCGCAGCGAGGTCGAGTTCGCCCGGTTCAGCACGATGCTGCTGTTCAAGACGCCCCCCGCCGATGCTGCGTCCGACCGGATGCGTGAGGCGTTGATCCAGGTCACGCAGGCCGATCCGCTGCACCTCCCCGACGGCTCGGTCGAGGACGCGCCGGCCGATTCGTCGCCGGGCGCACGCCTGACCACCGAGCTGATCACCGGCTCCGACGCGGAGGTGGCGGCGATCGTCGGTGCGTACGGGTACGACATCTCCTCGATCGACGACAACCGCCCGTTCTTCTGGCACTTCTCGCGGTTCGGCGACGTGCTGACCGACTGGACGCGCACCTACGAGGACACCGAGATCGCGATCGGCGAGCGACTGCTCGTCGTCCTGATCATGATCGCGGTGTTCGTCGCCGCGCTGTTTCTCTGGCTGCCGTTCGCGCTCACCCGGCGGCGGGGCGCGGCCCGCCCACAGCCGATCCCGGGCCGCGGCAGGATGCTGGTGTACTTCGCGTCGATCGGGTTGGGGTTCATGTTCGTCGAGATCTCGATGATCCAGCGCTTCTCGCTCCTGCTCGGCTACCCGACGCTCTCGCTGTCGGTCTCGCTGTTCACGCTGCTCCTGGCGACGGCGATCGGGGCGCGCTACTCCGCCCGCGTCGGGGCCCGCCCTCGCGTCGGGTTGCCGATCGCGCTCGGGGCGCTGTTCGCAGTCACGACCGTGTACCTGCTCATCAGCGATGCGGTCACCGACGTCGCACTGGCGTGGAGCCAGCCGATGCGCATCGCCCTCGTCTTCGTCATGCTGCTCCCGGTCGGGATCGCGCTCGGGGTGTTCCTCCCCGCCGGCATCGATCGGGCGACCTCGCTCACCGGTGCGGTCGTGGGGAGCGACGAGGGCCGGTTCGTCGCCTGGTGCTGGGCCGTGAACGCGTTCTTCTCGGTGATCGGGGCGTCGGTCACGACCGTGGCCTCGATGACGTTCGGCTTCGACCGGACGGTGATGATCGGCTTGGCGCTCTACATGGCCGCCCTCGGCGCCCTGGTCATCGGGTGGTCGCCCGCCCCCACGGTGAGCCTCGACGGCCCCGAGGCACGGCGGCCCGCCGACCCCGAGCCGGTCGATCCCGTCGCGGTCGCCTGACCGTCAGCGTCAACACCGGGTGTCAGACCCCCGGCGTTGACGCTGGGCCGGGCTCGGATCGACTGTGGCACCCCCTCGTCAGACTGGACACCATGATGTTCCAGACGCGTTGTGCCGGTTGTGACCAGCCGGGTGCGCCGGTGTGCACGACCTGCCGGTTCGCCCTCCTCACGACTCCTCCCCAGGTCGCCGAGCACGGGGTGATCGCCGCGCTGCCCTTCCGGGGCAGGGCGCGCCAGATCGTGCTCGGCCTCAAGTACCGCAACCGGCGCCGGGTCGCCCGCCACCTCGCCGGGTTGCTGGTCAACCGGCTGCTCGACGAGCGTGTCCACCTCGCCGTCGACGTGGTCACGTGGGCGCCGACCACCGAAACCCGCCGCCGGGCGCGCGGGTTCGACCAGGGCGAGGTGATCGCCCGCACGGTCGCCCGCCAGCTCGGCCTGCCCTGCCGGCGCCTGCTCGAACGGACCGGTGGCGCCGCACCGCAGACCGGCCGCGGTCGTGCCGAGCGCCTGCACGGGCCGGCGTTCCGGGCCAGGCCCGTCCGGTCGGCTCCCCGCGTGCTGGTCGTCGACGACGTCGTGACGACCGGGGCGACCCTCCACGCGGCCAGATCGGCCCTGGTCGAGCGGGGCGCCGCCGGCGTCGTGCTGGCGGCGGTCGCGGCGACCCCGGCCGGCTCCGGGGCCGACGTCGTGGCGCTGCACCGTCCGACGGCGTCGACGGCGGCCTGATCACGCCCGCCCGACCCGATTCACCGCCGTCCGCCGCGGCGACCCTCCGACGTCGCGGGCGGGCGGTGGTGCCGTCTGCGGTGCCGGCGTCGATCGCACGGGACCCACCCTGGGTGGCCGGTAAGATCGTCCGGGCATGAAGATCCTCGATCGCATCCTCCGCGCCGGTGAAGGCAAGAAGCTCAAGGCGCTCCAGGGCATGGTGCCCGACATCAACGCCCTCGAACCCGAGATCGAGAAGCTGACCGACGAGCAACTCAAGGCCAAGACGCCCGAGTTCCGCGAGCGGATCGCCAACGGTGCCGACGTCGACGACCTCCTGCTCGAGGCGTTCGCCGTCAACCGCGAGGCGGCGCGACGGGTCATCGGCCAGCGCCACTACGACGTGCAGCTGATGGGCGGTGCCGCGCTGCACTTCGGCTGGGTCGCGGAGATGAAGACCGGCGAGGGCAAGACGCTCGTCTCCACGCTTCCGGTGTACCTCAACGGGTTGACCGGCAAGGGCGTGCACCTCGTGACGGTCAACGATTACCTCGCCCGGCGCGACGCCGAGTGGATGGGCGCGATCCATCGCTGGCTCGGCCTCGACGTCGGGCTGATCATCCCCGGCTTCAAGAACACGGCGGCCGAGAAGCGGGCCAGCTACGGCGCCGACGTCACCTACGGCACGAACAACGAGATGGGCTTCGACTACCTGCGCGACAACATGGCTCAGCGCAAGGACGACAAGGTGCAGCGCGGGCACCACTACTGCATCGTCGACGAGGTCGACTCGATCCTGATCGACGAAGCCCGCACCCCGTTGATCATCTCGGGCCGGGTGGCCGACGCGGCCAAGCTCTACTACCGCTTCGCCTCGATCGTCCGGGCGCTCAAGCGCGACGTCGACTACGAGTTCGAAGAGGACAAGCGGGTCGTCGTCCCGACCGAGGAGGGCATCGAGAAGGTCGAGGCGGCGCTCGGCATCGACAACCTCTACGACGCGGTCGAGGCCAACCTGGTGCACCAGTTCACCGTGGCGCTCAAGGCCAAGGAGCTGTACCAGCGCGACAAGGATTACATCATCCAGGGCGGGGAGGTGAAGATCGTCGACGAGTTCACCGGCCGCATCCTCGAGGGTCGGCGGTGGTCGGAGGGCATCCACCAAGCGGTCGAGGCCAAGGAGGGCGTGAAGATCAAGGAGGAGAACCAGACCCTGGCGACGATCACGCTCCAGAACTACTTCCGCATGTACGACAAGCTCGCCGGTATGACCGGTACGGCGGCGACCGAGGCCGCCGAGCTGATGAACACCTACGGCCTCGGCGTGGTGCCGATCCCGACCAACCGGCCGGTCCAGCGGCTCGACGCCGCCGACCTGATCTACAAGTCCGAAGACGCGAAGTTCGCCGCGATCATCGACGACATCGAGCCCCGCCATGCACAGGGGCAGCCGATCCTGGTCGGAACGGCGAGCGTCGCGCGCAGCGAGCAGCTCGCCCGCCTGCTCCAGCAGCGCGGCATCGCCCACGAGGTCCTCAACGCCAAGCAGCACACGCGCGAGGCCGAGATCGTCACGCAGGCCGGGCGGCTCAATCGGGTCACCGTCGCCACCAACATGGCCGGCCGCGGGGTCGACATCAAGCTCGGCGGCGATCCCGAGGGCCTGGCACGCACCGATGTGCTCAAGGAGGGGTTCCGGCCCGAGGTGTTGGTGAACGACTACGAGCTGCCGGTGCCGCTCGAGCAGATGCCCGACGACTTCCAGGAGGAGCGCAAGAAGGCCCTGGCCCGGTACGAGGAGCTCCTCGCCGAGCACGTGGCCGACTGCCAGGCGGAGGGTGACGTCATCCGGGGCCTCGGCGGGCTGTACGTGATCGGGTCCGAGCGCCACGACAGCCGCCGGATCGACAACCAGCTGCGCGGCCGCTCCGGCCGCCAGGGCGACCCCGGGGAGAGCCGGTTCTTCCTCAGCCTCGACGACGACCTGATGCGCCTGTTCGCCACCGGGGCGCTGAACTACGTGATGGGCCGGGCGCTGCCCGACGACGAGGCGATCGAGGCCAAGATGGTCACCAAGGCGATCGAGCGGGCCCAGACGACCGTCGAGACCAAGAACGCCGAGATCCGCAAGAACGTCCTCAAGTACGACGAGGTGATGAACGAGCAGCGCAAGGTGATCTACCGGCGCCGCGATCAGATTCTCGACGGCGAGGACCTGCGGGCCGCGGCCATGGAGTACCTGTCCGATGCTGTCGACGCACTGATCAGCACCCACTGCGCATCGGTCGCCGACGACGAGTGGGACCTCGAGGGCCTGGCCAAGGAGCTGACGACGTTCTGGCCGAACTCGATCGACGAGGGCCGGCTGAGGGCCGCCGGCGGCACCGACGAGATCTACGACATGGTGATGACGGACGCGACCGCGCACTACGAAAAGCGCGAGCAGGAGCTCGGTGAGGGCGTGATGCGCCAGGTCGAGCGGCAGGTGATGCTGCGGATCATCGACCAGCGCTGGCGCGAGCACCTCGAGGAGATGGACTACCTCCAGGGCGGGATCAACCTGCGGGCGATGGGTCAGAAGGACCCGCTCACCGAGTGGCAGCGCGAGGGCTTCGACATGTTCGGCGCGATGATGACCGGCATCGCCCAGGACTTCGTCAAGTACGTGATGCACGTCCAGGTCGTCGACAGCACGGCGCCAGCGGTGGCGCCGGCACCGTCCGCCCCTGCGGTGAAGAACCTGCAGACCAGCTCGTCCGACGACGTCCAGTCGACCGGTTTCGACGCGGTGCGGACCGCGGCCGGCGCCGCCGCGGTGGCCGCCGGCGAACCGGTCCCGCAGGCTGCGGCAACGGCCAAGCAGCAGACCGTCGTCAAGGACGACTTCTCCAAGACGCCCCGCAACGCCCCGTGCCCGTGCGGCTCGGGCAAGAAGTTCAAGCAGTGCCACGGCGCTGCGTGACGTGACGGTCGTCGAGGGTCCGGCACCGGTGGTCGCCAGCAGCCGCGGTCGGGCGCCGTCGGCTCGATGCCCGGCGACGGTCGGTGTCGGTGCGGGCGGCTTGCCGTCGTTCGTCGTACCCGGTTTTCCCACGAAGGTTGTCTGCAACTCGTATGCGCGATTTCTCACCTGATCTCAAAGAGCTCCGGCGCCGGCTGGGCGAGGCGGAGACCTACCTGTCGGTCGACGACAACCGCGAGCGGTTCGCGGTGCTCGAGGCCGAGGTCGCCGAGCCGGGTCTCTGGGACGACCAGGACCGGGCCAAGAAGCTGAACGCCGAGTACGCCAACATCAAAGACGACCTCGCGGTCTTCGACGGCCTGGCCGACCAGATCGACGACATCGAGGCGCTCCACGAGCTCGCCCGCGACGAGGACGACGCCACGCAGGAGCCCGAGATCGCGGCCCAGATCGCGGCGGCGGCGGCCACGCTCGACCGGCTCGAACTGCGCAGCCTGTTCACCGGCGAGCACGACGGCTGCGACTGCATCGTCCAGATCAACGCCAAGGACGGCGGCGTCGATGCACAGGACTTCTCCGAGATGCTGCTGCGGATGTACGAGCGCTGGTGTGAGCGGCGCGGATTCACGATCAGCCTGAACGGTGTCTCCGAGGGACAGGAGGCCGGCATCATGTCGGCCGAGGTGACGATCGCCGGGCGGTACGCCTACGGGCTGATGAGTTCCGAGCGCGGAACGCACCGGTTGGTGCGGATCAGCCCGTTCGACAACCAGGGCCGGCGCCAGACCTCCTTCGCCGCGGTACAGGTCTGGCCGTTGCTCGACGACGTCGACGTCGATGTCGACGAGTCCGACATCCGGATGGAGGTCTTCCGGTCCTCGGGCGCCGGCGGGCAGCACGTCAACAAGACGTCGTCGGCGGTTCGCCTGATCCACGAACCGACCGGTCTCGTCGCCTCCTCCCAAGAGGAGCGCAGCCAGCTCCAGAACCGGGAGAAGGCGATGGCCCGGCTGACGGCGATGATCGCCGCGAAGGTCGAGGAGGATCGGGCGGCCGAGCTCGACGCGATCGCGGGCAAGCAGGCCCAGGTCGGGTGGGGGAGCCAGATCCGCAGCTACGTCATGCAGCCGTACCAGATGGTCAAGGACCTGCGGACCGAGTTGGAGACGGCCAACGTCCAGGGAGTTCTCGACGGCGACATCGACATGTTCATGGAGGGCTGGCTCCAGCTGCGACGGTCGCAGGGCGACCCCGGCGCCAACTGAACCCCGCTCAACCCTCACCGCAGCGAGTTCGGCGATCGAGCACGACCGATGCCGGGGGCCGCGTCGACCGTGATCGGGCGCCACCGCCGAGGCGGTTCGTAGCGGTAGCCTCGTTGGGCCCGAGAACGGCGGTACTCCATGATTCGACTCGAGAACGTCACCAAGAGCTACTCAGAAGAGGTCGTCGCGCTGCGCGACGCGAGCTTCGACGTCGCCAAGGGGGAATTCGTCTTCCTCGTCGGCCCGTCGGGTTCGGGCAAGAGCACGCTGCTGCGATTGCTCAATCGCCAGGACCGGCCCGAGCGCGGGGCCGTCTGGGTGGCCGGCCGCAACATCGTCGACATGCCGCCCGGTCGCGTCCCGCACCTGCGGCGCAACATCGGCAACGTGTTCCAGGACTACAAGCTCCTGCTCGAGAAGAACGTGTTCGAGAACGTCGCCTTCGCCCAGGAGGTCATCGGTCGCCCCAAGCACGTGATCAAGCAGCAGGTTCCGGCGGTCCTCGAACTGGTCGGGCTGGCCGGGAAAGAGGAGCGCCTGCCCAACCAGCTCTCCGGCGGCGAGCAACAGCGGGTCTCGGTGGCCCGAGCCTTCGTCAACCGGCCCCTGATCCTGCTCGCGGACGAGCCGACCGGCAACCTCGACCCGGCGACCGGCGAGGGCATCATGCGGCTGCTCGACCGGATCAACAAGACCGGCACGACCGTCGTGATGGCCACGCACGACCAGCGCATCGTCAACACGATGCGCAAACGCGTCATCCAGCTCGACCGGGGCGTCATCGTCCGTGACCAGGCCCGCGGCGTCTACGAGTGATCAGGATCTGACGTGCTTTCCCGACTTCGCTACACCATTCGCGAGACCTTCGACAGCTTCCGTCGCAACGCGACGCTGACGCTGGCGGCGATCATCACCGCGGCGATCTCGCTGCTGGGCGTCGGGCTCACCCTGCTCAGCCAGCGCGGCTTCGACAACCTGCTCTCCAAGTGGGAGGGCGGGGTCGAGATGATCGTGTTCGTCAACGCCTCGGCGACCGATGACCAGCTTGCGGTGATCTCCGACAACCTCACCGAGAACCAGGGGACGTTCATCGAGAGCTGGAACTACTGTGACTCGCAGTGCTCGCTCGACGAGGCCCAACGGATCCTCGCCGGCGACCCGAGCACGCTCAACCTGCTGACCGTGGACAACATCCCGACGCAGTACAAGGTGGTCCCGACCGAGGGGGTCGACGTCGAGTTCCTGCGCCAGCTCTCCGGCGCGTTCCAGCAGCTCCCGAGCGTGGTGACCGTGCAGTTCGCGGAGGACCAGATCACCCTGATCGAACGGCTCAAGAGCTTCTTCGGGTTCCGGCTGCTGCTTCTCTCGGTGTTCCTGCTCGCTGCGGCGATCCTGTTGATCTGGAACACGGTGCGGACCGCGATCTTCGCCCGCCGTCGTGAGATCGAGGTGATGAAGCTCGTCGGCGCGACCGACTGGTTCATCCGATTGCCGTTCATGCTCGAAGGGCTGCTGCACGGGATCATCGGCGGCGGCGCGGCGAGCGTCGGCCTGTACCTGTGGAACGCGCAGTGGACCAGAGGGGTCCAGGGCTTTCCAGACGAGAGCGGCTTCGCCGCGCTCGTCGTCACCGACGGGTACGAGTTCACCGTGATGTTGATCATGCTCGGGATCGGCGCCCTCGCCGGCGCGATCGGTGCGGGGATTGCGGCCTCCCGATTCCTCGACGTCTGATCAGTCGGTCCGGTTCGTCCCCTGGCTGCGTTGCGTGGACTCCTCGTTGACGGATGTCAACGTCGTCGTCACGCGCCCTGCCAGGCTGACACGTCGAGGTCGGGGGTCGGTCCTCTACGGTCGGCCGCCATGGAGTACTCGCAGATCAGCTACGACGTGTCCGAGCTGGTGGCCACGATCACCCTGAATCGTCCGGACCGGCTCAACGCGTTCACGGGCACGATGATGCGCGAGCTCATCGACGCGTTCGATCGGGTCGACGCCGACGACGGTGTGCGGGCGGTGATCCTCACCGGCGCCGGGCGCGGGTTCTGCGCCGGTGCCGACCTGGCCGCAGGTGGGGACACGTTCGCCAAGGGCGGCAGCGACGTGCAGACCGAGGCCGGCGTGGTGCGCGACGGCGGTGGGATGCTGACCCTGCGGATCTTCGAATGCCTCAAGCCGGTGATCGGGGCGATCAACGGTGCGGCGGTCGGCGTGGGGGTGACCATGACGCTGCCGATGGACATCCGGCTCGCCAGCGAGACCGCCCGGTTCGGCTTCGTGTTCGCTCGGCGGGGGATCGTCCCCGAAGCCTGTTCCTCCTGGTTCCTCCCGCGCGTCGTCGGCATCAGCACCGCCGCCGAGTGGTGCTACACCGGCCGCGTGTTCGAGGCGTCCGAGGCGTTGGAGCGGCGGCTGGTGCGCAGCGTCCACGGCCCTGCCGAGTTGCTGCCCGCCGCCCGCGCGATCGCCACCGAGATCGCTTCCCAGACCGCCCCGGTGTCGGTGGCGCTCACGCGCCAGATGCTGTGGCGGATGCTCGGTGCCGATCACCCGATGGACGCGCACCGGGTCGACTCGAGGGCGATCATGTCGCGCGGGGCAAGCGCCGACGCCCGCGAAGGCGTCGAAAGCTTCCTCGAGAAGCGCACGCCGACGTACACCGAACGGGTCAGCGACGGTCTTCCCGACGTGTTCCCCGACCACCGGCAGCCGACGTTCCGCTGAACGTTTCCGGTTCCGCAAGAACTCTGCGGAATGAACTCAAGCTTGCTTCGGTTCTTACCGATGTCTTGAACACGTACGCGAAGGTTCGATCCCGGGCCGGCGGCGGACTATCTGAGGGAGAAGACCATGACAACGATGCTGATGGAAAAGCTGAACACGGGCGACGTGATCGAGGTGAAGACGAAGGTCGACACCGGCGACGACGTCATGACCGTGCTCGTGCTCCTCGCCACCGACGACTTCGTGGTCCTCGACCCCTGCGACGACAGCACCCCCTTCGTCGTCAAGAGCGACGAGCTGCTCGAGTACCGCAGGTTCGATGCCGGCAACGTCGACGAGGCCTTCGCCGCCTGATCCAACCCTCCTGACAACACAGCTTCGAGCTGGCGAGGACGTCGTGACGGGGTCGCCCGTCGATCAGCTCGAAAATCCGGGTCCCCACGAAGCGGTTCCTCCCCTTGCCGCTTCCGCGGGGAACTCCCTAGCTTGGGCGCCGTGACCGACACGGCGCCCTCGCTGTATTTCCGGGTCGGCGGCCAGCCGTTCTTCGAGCGGCTGGTCGATGCGTTCTACACCGGGGTCGCCACCGACGAGGTTCTGCTGCCGCTGTACCCCGAGCAGCCGGACCTGACCGGCGCCCGGCGTCGCCTGACGCTGTTCCTCGTGCAGTACTGGGGTGGCCCGGCGACGTACAGCGACGAGCGTGGGCACCCCCGCCTGCGGATGCGCCACCTTCCGTTCCACGTCGGCCCGGTCGAGCGCGACCGCTGGCTGGCCCACATGGCCGCGGCGATCGAGCAGGTGTGCGCCGACGACACGGTGCCGCCGGGTATCGCCGAGGAGCTGCTGGCGTACTTCGTGCCGGCCGCGGAGCACCTCCGCAACGACACCGGACTGCCGATCACCTCGGCGACGTTCCCGTCACGGCAGTAGCGTTCGCCCCCGTGCCGGTCATCGAGGTCGAGAACCTGATCAAGCGCTACGGCGATCTGCTCGCGGTCGACGGCCTGTCGTTCGAGGTGCGGGAGGGCGAGGTCTACGCGCTGCTCGGAGAGAACGGTGCCGGCAAGTCGACCACGGTCGAGGTGCTCGAGGGATACCGACCCGCGACCGCCGGCAGCATCAGGGTGCTCGGCGTCGATCCGGCCGGCGCGACCCGGCAGTTCCGCGACCGTGTCGGCATCGTGCTTCAGTCGTCCGGCGTCGAGGACGAGTTCACCGTGCGGGAGGTCATCGAGCTCTACGGCGGGTGCTACGCGGCGCACAGAAGCGTCGACGAGCTGGTGGGGATGGTCGGGCTCGAGGAGAAGGTCGACGATCGCATCGGATCGCTGTCGGGCGGGCAACG
Source organism: Ilumatobacteraceae bacterium (assembly GCA_963825565.1). Taxonomy (GTDB): domain Bacteria; phylum Actinomycetota; class Acidimicrobiia; order Acidimicrobiales; family Ilumatobacteraceae; genus JBFGCT01. The sequence continues at coordinate 202,132 of CAWGTW010000012.1, read as the reverse complement.
GCGGCGGGTCGACCTCGCCCTCGGGATCGTCGGCTACCCGGACGTGCTCTTCCTCGACGAACCGACCACCGGGTTCGACCCTGCGGCGCGGCGCAAGTCGTGGGATCTCGTCGAGCGGCTCGGGAGCGACGGGGCGACGATCCTGCTCACCACCCACTACCTCGACGAGGCCGAACACCTCGCCGACCGGGTCGGCGTCCTGGCGCACGGACGGCTGGTCGCCGAGGGCACACCCGAGCAGTTGATCAACGAGGTCAGCGGGACGATCGTCAGCTTCATGTTGCCCGAGTCGGTGGCGATCGCCGACGCGGTCTCGACGCTCGGACCGTTGTTCGGCACCGAGGTGCGGGTCGCCGGTCGGGTGATCGAGGCGACGATCGACCACCCGACCGCGGCCGTCCACCGCCTGACCGGCTGGGCGATCGAGAGCGGCGTCGAGTTGGAGTCGCTCAGCGTCCACCGGGCGTCGCTGGAGGACGTCTACCTCGCACTGGTCGGCGAGCTCTCCACCGAGGACGACCGGCGGTGAGCGGGTTGCCGAACGAACTCGGTCTGCTCGTGCGCCAGACGCGCTACCAGCTCGTCTCGTTCCGCCGCATCCCGGTCGCGTTCTTCTTCACGCTCGCCCTCCCGCTGATCATGCTCGTGCTGTTCAACGCCTTGTTCGGCGACAGCACGATCGAGACGCCGGACGGGAACTGGTCGGTCCGCCAGTTCTACACCGGCGGACTCGCGGCCTACACCGCGGTCTCAGCGACGTTCACCAACCTCGCCAACATGGTCCCGATCCGGCGCGACGAGGGGGTGCTCAAGCGCTGGAAGGGGACCCCGCTGCCGACCTGGACCTACATCGGCGGGTTCGTGCTGTCGGCGGTCGTGATCGCGTTCCTCGGCGTCGTCCTGATGCTCTCGCTCGGCGTGCTGGTCTACGACCTGGAGATCGACCCGGCGAAGATGCCGGCGGCGATCGTCACCTTCGCCGTCGGTGTGTCGGCGTTCGCCGCGCTCGGGCTGGCGCTCGCGTCGGTCGTCAAGTCGGCGAGCTCGGCCTCGGCTGCGGCAAACGCGACGATCCTCCCGCTGGCGTTCATCTCCGACGTGTTCGTCCAGTCCGACGACGCCCCGAGCCTGCTCGGGTGGATCGCCGACTTCTTCCCGCTCAAGCCGTTCGTCAACGCGTTCCAGGACTGCTTCACGCCGTTCGTCGATGCGCCCGCGTTCAACTGGGCCAACCTGGCCCAGGTCGCCGCGTGGGGCGTGTTCGGTGCCGTCGTCGCCGTCCGCAACTTCACGTGGGAGCCGAGCGGCAGCGCGCCGCGTGGCAGGCGTTCGCGACGCTCGACGGTCGCGGCCTGACCGCCACGATCGATCGTTGGCCGCGGCCGCGGCCCGGGGGCGCGCTGGTTCGCTCGCCGTGCCGGGTCAGCCCGACCGGCGCAACGCCCAGCACGCGACCGCGGACGCCGCTGCGGCGTTGAGCGAGTCGACCCCGCCGGCCATCGGGATCCGCACCGGCGTCGCCGCCGCCAGCAACTCGTCGCTCAGCCCGGAGCGTTCCGCCCCGATCAGGATCGCCACCCGCTCGCCGGGTGAGACCTGGTCGAGGTCGATCGCGTCGGGGTGCGGCGTCAGCGCGTAGCGCTCGAACCCATCGAGCGACGCGACGTCGGCGGCCAGCGAGGTCGTGCGGGCGTGGGGGAGCGCGAATGCGGTCCCCATCGCCACGCGCAGCGAGCGGCGGGCGAGCGGGTCGGCGCTGGTGTGGTCGAGGAGCAGCCCGTCCCAGCCGAGGCCGGCGGCGTTGCGCACGATCGCGCCGACGTTCGCCGGGTTGTCCACCCCTTCGACGACGACGAGGCGGGTGCAGGTGGCCGCGAGCGTCGCGACCGTCGGTCGGGGCGGGCGCTCGAACAGCGCGATCACCGCCAGCGGCATCCCCAGCCGGGACACGACCTGCCGCACCCGGAGCCCGCCGCCGTAGACCGGGCAGTCGAGCCGGTCGGCGACCGCCGGGACCCGTTCGACGTCGACCAGCGCCGCGACGGGCGTGCACCCGGCCTCGATCGCTCGCAGCACGACCAGGTCGCCCTCGGCGAGGAACAGGCCGGCGCCGGCGTCGTCGCGCTTGTCGGGGCGGCTGGCGAGCCCGCGCTCGTTGAGGCGGAACTGGCGGAACCGCTCGTCGTCGGGGTCGTCGAGGATGATCAGGTGGGGCATCGCCCAGCGAGGATGCCCCCCGTGGCGGCGGCCGACAACGTCACGTGCAGGAGGAAATCGGACGTGTCGGACGCTCGCCGGGTGCGTGAAGAGGTCGTGCAGCAGGCGCCGACGAACCCCACCGCTGCCGGCGACCGGTCGCCGAGCCGGCGGGCGCGGCGAGCGAACCTTCAGAAGTGATAGGGAAACGCGGACCAGTCGGGGTCGCGCTTGTCGAGGAAGCTGTCCCGGCCCTCCTCGGCCTCGTCGGTCCCGTAGGCGAGTCGGGTCGCCTCGCCGGCGAAGACCTGTTGGCCGACCAGCCCGTCGTCGATCATGTTGAACGCGAACTTGAGCATGCGCTGGGCGGTCGGGCTCTTGGCGCAGATCTCGCGTCCCCAGCGGAGCGCGGTCTGCTCGAGCTCGGCATGGGGGATCGAGGCGTTGACCATGCCCATCCGCACCGCGTCGTCGGCGGTGTACTCGCGGCCGAGGAAGAAGATCTCCCGGGCGAACTTCTGCCCGACCTGGCGCGCCAGGTATGCCGATCCGAACCCGCCGTCGAAGCTGGCGACATCGGCATCGGTCTGCTTGAACCGGGCGTGCTCGCGGCTGGCGAGCGTCAGGTCGCACACGACGTGCAGCGAGTGGCCGCCGCCCGCCGCCCAGCCCGGGACGACGCAGATCACGACCTTGGGCATGAAGCGGATCAGGCGCTGGACCTCGAGGATGTGCAGCCTCCCCGCCCGGCCGGCGTCGATCGTGTCGGCCGTGGTGCCCAACGCACCGCCTTGGCCCTCGTCGGGTCGGGTGTACTTGTAGCCGTCCTTGCCCCGGATGCGCTGGTCGCCGCCGGAACAGAACGCCCACCCGCCGTCCTTCGGCGACGGGCCGTTGCCGGTGAGCAGCACGCAGCCGACATCGGTCGACATGCGGGCGTGGTCGAGCGCCCGGTACAGCTCGTCGACCGTGTTCGGGCGGAACGCGTTGCGCACGTCGGGCCGGTCGAAGGCGATGCGCACGACGCCGACGCCGACCGCCCGGTGGTAGGTGATGTCGGTGAAACCCTGGTCGGGTACCTCGACCCATTCCCGGGGGTCGAAGATCTCCGACACGGTACGGGACTCGTCGTTGGCCATCCACCCATGTTGGCCGATCGGGTACCGTTCGCCCATGCCGCACGCCGACGTGAACGGACAGCAGGGCCACTTCGAGGACACCGGCGACGGCGGGCCGGCGGTCGTGCTCGCCCACGGCGTCCCGATCGACGACGAGATGTTCACCCCGCGGGCGGTCGTCGGCGGGATGAGCCAGGGTGGATTCGTCTCGCAGCGGGGCGCGTTCACCGACCCCGAGCCGATCGAGGCGGCCCCCCTCGGCTTCCTCGCCGGGTCGTCGGACTGACGGTCCGGCTCCAGGGAGATGACCTCAGTGCGCATCACCGGCGTCGCGGGGCTGCCCGAGGTCGCCGCCGGCGACGACCTCGTGGCGATGATCGGTGGGGCCGCGACGGCCCAGGGCGACCCGCTCGTCGACGGCGACATCGTGGTCGTGACGTCGAAGATCGTCTCCAAGGCGGAGGGCTGTTCGATCGAGCTGGCCGACGTCGAGCCGTCCGAGTTCGCACGCTCCTGGGGTGAGCGATGGGACAAGGACCCGCGGGTCGTCGAGGTCGTGCTGCGCGAGTCGAAGCGGGTGATCCGCCAGATCGGGCCGGTGTTGATCACCGAGACCCATCACGGCCTGTGCTGCGCGAACTCCGGGGTCGATCAGTCGTCGAGCGGGGCGCACGACCGGGTGCTCGTCCTGCCGAAGGACCCCGACGCCTCCGCCCGGGCGATGCGTGACGGGTTCCGCACCGCCGGGGTCGACGTCGCGGTGATCCTCAGCGACACGTTCGGCCGTCCGTGGCGTGAGGGCCAGACCGATGTCGCCATCGGTGTCGCCGGGATCGATCCGCTGCACAGCTACATCGGCCAACACGATCCGCACGGGCACGAGTTCCGCGTCCAGGAGATCTGCGTCGCCGACGAACTGGCAGCCGCCGCCGAGTTGGTCAAGGGCAACACGAGCCGGGTCCCCGTCGCGGTGATCCGCGGCTACGAGTGGGAGGCCGACGAGTCCGCGACGATCGGCCCCGTGCTCCGCGATTCCGAGCGCGATCTGTTCCGTTGACGCGTACCCGCTGGGTCAGCCGCTGACGATCTTCGACTTCGCCTGCTCGTACTCGGTGTCGGAGAGCTTGCCGGCGTCGCGGAGTACGGCGAGCTCGGTCAGCTCGTCGGTGGTCGAGGCGGGAGTCGGAGCCGCCGGTGGCTCGACGCCGGCCCGGGCGCGCGCGTTCATGCTGCTGCCGTGGACGACCAGGTAGAGGAGGATCCCGAGGAACGGTAGGACGAGGATGCCGACCGCCCACAACGCCTTGCCCCAGCCGGAGAGGTCGTCGGCCTCCAGGATGTCGGTGAAGATCATGATGATCAGCCAGACCCACAGGACGAGCATGAAGAACCACAGGATCGACCAGAGGACCTGGCCGCTCCCGAACTCCGCGGCGATGATCATGGGGCGCTCCTTCGAGGTCGCGACGACCGGTACGAGGCGACCATTGTTACCTCAGCCGACCAGGTCGCGTGCGAGCCCGTACCAGAAGTTGCCGGACAGCCCGAGCGACACGACGTCGATCCGTTCGTTGTGGCCGTGGAACCGCGATCCGAACGTGGCGAAGTCCATCTCGGGCGAGAAGAGCCCGGCGCCGTAGGCGGTCGTGCCGCGCTCGCGGTAGAAGCGCGCATCGGTGCCGCCGACGATCAGGCCCGGCACGAGGTCGGCGCCGGGGTAAGCGACCTGGACGTGGCGGGCGACGGCGTCCCACAGCGGGTCGCCGGCCCCGTGGGGCGAGGCGGTCGGGTTCGAGTTCTGGATGACGCCGATCTCGACCTGGTCGCCGAGATCGCCGAGTGCCTCACGGAGATGCCGGCTGACGTCGTCTTGCGTCGTGCCGGGCACGGTGCGGATGTCGACGTCGATGTCGATCGTGTCGGGGATGATGTTGGTCTTCTGGCCGCCGTGGCAGACGTTCGGGGAGAACGTCGTGTGGGTCTGGGCATGGCACGTCCTGGCGACGGGTGTCGGCAGCGTCTCGATCGTCTCCCAGATGCGAGCGGGGTCGAGCAACCCGTCCCGAACCTCCGGCGTCAGCTCCATCGCTGCGACCTGGGCCTTCCACACCTCGTCGAGCAGCGGCGCCGGACGGTACGCCGTCAGCCGGCGGACGATCTCGGCCGCCTTGACCAGCGCGTTGTCGGCTCCGAAGGGCATCGAGCCGTGGCCGGGGGTGCCGCGCACCCGCAGGCGTCGCCACGACATCCCCTTCTCGTTGACGTTGATCGTCACGTGGCGGCCCCCGTCGGCGGTCGTCGTCGACCAGCCGCCGAGCTCGGTCAGTACGAAGTCGGCGCGGATCGCATCCCAGTGGTGCTCGGCCATCCACTCCGCGCCGTACACACCGCCGGCCTCCTCGTCGCCGACGCCGAAGAAGATCAGGTCACCCTTCGGTCGGAACCCCTCGTCGGCCAGCCGCCGGAACGCGACCGCCATCGTCGAGGTCAAGTTGAGCATGTCGACCGCTCCGCGGCCCCAGACCTCGTCGTCGATCAGCTCACCCCCGAACGGGTCGTGGTCCCACCCGGCCGGGTTGACCGGCACGACGTCGGTGTGGCCCATCAGGCACAGCGACGGCGCGTCGGGGTCGGAACCCTCGATGCGGGCGACCATCGAATCGCGGCCGGCGCGGGGCGTGAAGCGTTCGACGTCGAGCCCGGCGCCCTCCAGGTACTGCACCAGCACGTCGGACGTACGGGTCTCGCCACCTGAATCGGGCGTGCCGTCGTTGACGCACTCGTTGCGGATCAGCGTCTGCAGGAGCTCGGTGCTCGGCCCCTCGAACTCCTCCGGCGTCGCCATCTCCGTACCCTATGCGGCTGGGGTGGGGAGGATACGGCCCGGCGTTCAGATCGGCGTCAACAGCACGGCGTGGGCGGTCTGGCGGCAGCCTCCGACCGGTGCGGTGCACGACGAGATGCTCTCGTTCATCGTCAGCGTCCCGTCGCCGTTGTCGACGATCGTGTACGTACCGCTGCCGGTGAGCACCGCGCCGGGACCTCCGCCGGTCACGACGATCGAGCCGCTCCGGTCGTCGGCGGGGATGTGCTCGAACATGGCCGTGCCAGCGGTGAACTTGCCGTCGGTCGTGAACGGCTGGCCCAGGTCGTCGACGGTGCCCGTGATGCCGATGCCGCCACCGCTGTACGTGGCGGCGTAGGAGGGCTGGCTGGTGTCGAGATCGATGGCGGCCTTGCCGACTCCGCGCCTGGACCTGGCCTCGAGGCTGACGGTGCCGCTCTTGTTCCGCTCGTCGGGCGCGAGATAGGTGAACTCGGCATCGGCGGGCAAGGGGGTCGAGGACGGCTCGACGTTGGCGCCGCCCGCCGACAGCGTCGCCGTGACGGTGCCGCCGGTCGGTGCCCCGTCGATCTTGCTCCGAGGCGCCGCGCTGACGGTCGAATTCGAACCCGGGTCCAGACCCTTCGGACCCGGCGACGCCGACGCGTCGATCCGCACGCAGCGGCCCGACTCCCACGCCTTCTGGGCGGCGTCGGTCAGGAAGTGGCTGATGACCAGCGCGAACATGATCCCGGAGACCCCCACCTGGGTGAGGTACTTCTCGTCGACGTCTCCGCCGGTTCGGTTGAACGTGAGGCCGTTGAAGGTGTCGCCGGTGTATCCACCCGACACGTCGCCGAACGAGCCCTTGCCGCCGGCGAAGTCGGCCATCTGCATCCGGAAGTCGATGTTCGTGGACGCCAGCCTCGCGTCGTCGTCCAGTTGGCCGTCGACGCTGACCTCGAGCGAGCCGGTCCCGCCGACGGAGCCGGCGGTCGCCGACATGTCGGCGGAGGCCTTCGCCGTGAACCGCCCGTCGGGACCCGGACAGGGTGCCACCTCGAGATGCATCTTCAGCTTGGTCGTGACACCCTCCTTGCTCGTGTTCGACACGTCGACGTCGAGGGCTGCCTTCGCAGTGGACGCCTTGACCTTCATGCCCGGGCCGAGCTCGGCCGTTTCGGTCGTGCCGGCAGGGAGGTCGTTGGACACCGAGACGATCGCTTCGGCTCCGAGCCCGGCGGTCATCATCATGCCGAACAGGCTCTCGCCGATGTTCGGAGCGTTCTGTGGAGCGGAGCGGAAGCCGAGCTGGATCGGCTGGCCGAGCGTCGCGCGCACCTGATCGAACAGCGGGGCCCAGGCGTCGTGCAACGCCGCCGACGTCGCCTCAGGCCCACCGAGCATGTCCTCCAGGCCCGAGTCGAGCGCCAGCTGTTGGTCGAAGGATGCGGCCAGGTCGGTGAGGTACTGCTGCTGCTCCTCGCTCGGCATCGCCAGCACGTCGGCGGCGAGCACGTCGTACTCGGGCTCGGTTGCGACGTCGGTGCCGGGCGGGCTGGTGGAAGCGGGCGGGTTTGCGCTGTCGGGAGCCGATGACCCCTCGGATGGTCCGCTCTGGTCGCCGCCGCCCGAGCACGATGCCGCAGCCACGGCCAGTGCCACGATCAGGGCCAACGGTCGCCACGATCGTCGGCCGCCGAACATGGGGGACGTGGCGGTTCCGTCGTGCAGTGCAGGCGACATGCCGGCTCCTCGTTCGATCGATCGGAAGAGACCGTCCAATCGACGATCGATCGCCTGGGCGGTGCCGTGCAGTGCCGTGCGCCCGTCACCATAGGCGCGAACCGGGTCGATCTCATCACCGATGGGCCGGGTCGGCGCATCGGACGATCCGGCGTGGACCCGGTGTCAGCTCAGGGGGTCGGGGCGGCCGATGCCGGTGACGATCGCCTGCCAGGCGAGATCGACCTGGCCGGGCGTGAGCACGCCGGTGGGGAGCGACCCGAGCCAGTCGCCGAGGCGCTGGCCGACGATGCCGACCGTGACCCGGGTCAGGTCGCGCGAGGCCGGCTGGTCGTCCTGCGGAGAGCCCCAGAACACCTTGGCCAGCACGTCGCAGGAGAGTCCGATCGGGTCGACCAGGTCGTCGACCGCGCCGCGCGCGGTCGCCCCGGCGGCGAGGAGGGTCGGATCGGTCGACAGGGGGCCGGCGGGGCGTTCGGCAAGGACGGTGGTGATGGCGATGACGCCCGGCGGGCCGATGACGACGTGATCGACGTCACCGAGCCGGTCGGGGCCGATCTCGAACACGACGCGCCACGGCGGCGAGGGCAGCCGGCGCAGATGCTCGCTGGTCAGCCGGACGCCGGAGACGACCTGCCGGTGCGAGTCGGGCGCCAGCCGACCCAGCATCCGGCGGTAGAGGACGAACCCGCCGAGGGCCACCAGCGGGACGAGGATCAACGGGAGCAGGATGTCGAGCGGCACGCCCGTCCATCATCGCGCCGGTCCCGGAACCGGCCGCGGACCCGGCGTGACCACTACAGACGGCGGATCGGGCCGTCGGTGGCCGCGGGTCGCTGGAGGCGCACGACCGCATCGGTGACGACGGCCACGCTGTCCGACAGGAGGATCGGGTTGAGGTCGAGCTCCAGGATCTCCGGATGATCGGACGCGAGCTGGGCGGTCTGGGCGATCAGATCGACGAGCACGCCGTCGTCGAGACCTGCGTCCTCGATGGCCGCGGCGACCCGGGTCTCGCCGAGCATCGTCCGCGCCGTCGCCGGCGAGACCGGGGCGAGCCGACTCGTCCGGTCGTCGATCACGTCGGCCTGTGCTCCCCCCAGGCCGACGCTGACGATCACGCCCAGGCGGTCGTCGAGCTGGCAGTGCACGCGGACGTCGAGGCCGGGGGAGGTCATCCGCTGGACGATCAAGCGCTCGCCGTCGGTACCGAGCGAGTCGGCCATCGCCGCCGCCGCCTCCTCGACCTCCTCGTCGGTCGTGATGTCGAGCGCGATTCCCGCCCGCACCGAGTGACCGATCCGCCGCTGGGCCGCCTTGATCGCCACCGGGTAGCCGACCGCGTTCGCCGCGGCGACCGCCGTCGCCGGGGTCGCCTCGACAGCGGTCGCCATCTCGATCGCGTAGGCCGCGAGCAGCCGGCGTTCGAGGGTGACGTCTGCGGTCACCACGTCGGTGCTGTCGCCGAGCGCCTCGTCGATCAGATCGTGCGCCTTCGCCGGGTCGACCGGGTGGATCACCCCCGGGTCCTCAGCGGCCTCGCTGGCCAGCCAGCGGGCGTAGGAGTACGACCGGCCGAACACCGCCGCCGCCTGCTCGGGGAACGTGAACGCGGGGATCGCCGCCCCGGGTGCGATCGGACCGTCTCGACCGCCGAGCATCACCGCGACGATCGGCTTGGTGGCGCCGCTCGCGGCGGCGACGATCTCCTCGACCGGCGTCTCGACCTCGGCGATCACCGACGGCGCGTGGATCACCAGGATGCCGTCGACCGAGTCCGATGCCAGCGCGGCGGACAGCGCGTCTCGGAACGCCCCGGCGTCGGCCTGCCAATCGATGCCGATCACGGTCGGTTCGAGCCCGGCCGCGTCGAGCGCTGCCTGGGCGAGCACCCCGGGGCTGCGGGAGTTGGTGACGACCGCGACCCGCGGCCCGCGCAGCACCGGCTGGCTGGCGAGCACGCGCGCCGTGTCGAGGAGGGCGTGCACGGTCGGCACCTCGATCAACCCGGCCTGCTGGTACAGGGCGCCGCCCATCATCCCGCTCGCCGCGGCACCGGTGCGGACGGCGACGATCGGCATCCGGCGCGAGACCCGGCGGGCGATCCGTGCAAACTTGCGCGGGTTGCCGAACGTCTCGGTGTACATCGCGACGACCGACGTCCGGTCGTCGTTCTCCCAGAACTGCAGGAGGTCGTTGGCGGACACGTCGGACTTGTCGCCCAGCGAGACGAACCAGGACAGGCCGAGCTGGAGACGGCGCGCCTGGCGCAGCAGGGATCCGCCGAGCGACCCGGACTGCATCGAGATCGCCACGTTGCCGGGCGGGACGTCCACATCGACCGGTGTGGCCTCGAGCAGGGTCTCCGGCCACGGGGAGGCCACGCCCATGCTCGACGGGCCGATCAGCCTGAGCCCGTTGCGACGCGAGCGTGTGACGATCGCCTCGATGTCAACGTCGGAACCGTCGATCCGGGTCACGATCACCGCCCCCCGCATGCGCTTCGCGATGCAGCCGTCGATCGTCTCGACGAGCGCGCTCGCCGGCACGGCGATGATCGCCAGCGACACCTCGTCGGGAAGCTGGTCGATCGAGCGGAGGCAGACCCGGCCGTCGATCGTCTCGCGGTTCGGGTTGACCGGGTAGGCGGGAACGTCCACGCTGTCGACGACGTGGCTCCACAGCTCGGCGCCGATCGAGCCCGGCCGGTCGGAGGCACCGATGACCGCGATCGCCCGCGGCAGAAGGATGCGGGCGACCGCGCGCGAGTCGGCGCGCTGCTCGCGCCGCTCGACGCTGTCGAGGAACTCGTCGGTGGTCGCCAGGTCCCAGTCGAGGTCGACCACGCCCGACTCGAACCTGCGCTGCAGCGGCCAGCCGGCCTTGGTGAAGACGGCGAGCATCGGGCGGTTGTCGGCCAGCACCTCGGCGGTGAAGTGCTCGATCCCGTTGGTGCGGGCGATCACCGCGAGGTGTTCGAGCAGCAGCGTGGCGATGCCCTGGCCGTGATGGGCGTCGTCGACCTGGAACGCGGCTTCGGCCTCGTTGCGTCCGGGCCACCGCTCGTAGCTCGCCCAGGCGGTGAACTCGTCGTGCAGCTCGACGACGAGCGCCGCCCGGTCGACCATGTCGACCGCGGTGAAGTGGTCGAGTTCGCTCTCGCTCAGCTCGGGCTTGGGGGAGAAGTAGCGCTTGTAGATGCTGTCCGCCGACTGGCGGCGGTGGAACTCGGCCAGCGCGGTCCGGTCGTCGGTCGTCAGGGGCCGGATGAACGCGGTGTCGCCACTGGCCAGCACCACCGTTGCGGCCCAGCGCGACTCGGTGCTCTCGTCGTCGGCCACCCCGCCAGCATGGCATTCCCGGGGCGCGGCCTGCAGATCTGCGGGTGTGACGTCCACCCCGTATGGTGGGAGGCGTGACGGTGCCCATCGCAGTGTTCGCGTCGGTCGAGCTCGACCGGCATGCCACGCCGCCGTGGCACCCAGAGCGGCCGGGCCGGCTCGATGCGGCGCTGTCGGGCATCCCCGCCGCCGGGCTGCTCGACGCGGTGTCGTTCCGCGAACCCCGGCTGGCGACGCCCGAGGAGCTGGCGTCGGCCCACGCCGAGTCGTACGTGGCGGGGATCGAGCGCTTCTGCGGCAGCGGTGGGGGCGACCTCGACCCCGACACCTTCGCCGCCCCTGGATCGTGGGAGACGGCCCGCCGGGCCGCTGGCGCGGTGCTCGACGCCGTCGACGCGCTGCAGGCGGGGGACTGCGAGCTCGCCTTCGCCGCCGGGCGCCCGCCGGGGCACCACGCGGTCGCCGACCAGGCGATGGGCTTCTGCCTGTTCAACAACGTCGCGGTCGCCGCGGCCCGGCTCGCCGCCGAGGGCCGGCGGGTGGCGATCGTCGACTGGGACGTGCACCACGGCAACGGCACACAGGACATCTTCTACGACGACGAGCGCGTGCTCTACGTCTCGCTGCACGAGGCGCCGCTGTATCCGGGGACCGGCCTGGCGAGCGAGACCGGGGGGCCGGCAGCTCCGGGCTCGAACCTCAACCTGCCGTTTCCCGCCGGCACCCGCGGCGATGTGTACCGGCAGGCGTTCGACGAGGTGGTCGCCCCGATCATCGAGTCGTTCCGACCCGAGTGGCTGTTCATCTCCGCCGGGTTCGACGGGCACCGCAACGACCCGCTGGCCGGCCTCGAGCTGAGCTCGGCCGACTACGCCGACTTCGCCGTTCGGCTGCAGTCGCTGGTGCCCGCCCGGCGGACGGTCGTCGCGCTGGAGGGTGGCTACGACTTCGACGCCCTCGCCGCGTCGACCGGGGCGACGCTCGCCGCCCTGATCGGGGAGTCGTACCGCCCGGAGGCGCCGTCGGCCGGTGAGATCGGTCGGCCGACGATCATCGCCGCCAAACAGCGCTGGGAGCTGACATGAGCGTCGCCGGCCCCGCCGGTCCGGTCGTCGTCGGCGTCGACGGGTCCCGCGACGCGCGGCGGGCGCTGGCGATTGCGACGCACCTCGCCCGATCGACCGGTACGCAACTCCTGGCGGTCCATGCGCTCGGGTTGCTGGCGGTGATCGACGGCGAGCACGTGCCGTCGTTCGAGCATCGGGACGAGGTCGATCGGTTGCTGCGTGAGGAGTGGTGCGCCGGCCTCGCCGACGACGAGCTTGACTACCGCGTCGAGCTGCTCGACGGGAACCCGACCGAGGTGCTCGTCCATCTCGCCGAGACCGTCGACCCGTCGTTCCTCGTCGTCGGCGCCCGCGGCATCGGCGAGAACATCGATCGTGAGCTGGGAAGTACGTCGTACCACGTCACCCGGCACGCGTCGTGCCCGGTCGTCGTCGTCCCGTTGCCTCACCCCGCGCCCTGATCGCTCGCCGCCCGCCGGCGTTCGTGTGACCGAACATGTCCGCGGTCGCGATATTCGGTCACGCAGATTCGGGCCGGTTTGTGTGACCGAAGACGTCAGGGCTCGCGATATTCGGTCACGCAGATTCGGGCCGCCGGCGTTTGTGTGACCGAAGACGTCAGGGCTCGCGATATTCGGTCACGCAGATTCGGGCCGCCGGCGTTTGTGTGACCGAAGATGTCGGCGGTCGCGATGTTCGGTCGCGCAAACTGGGGGAGGGTGGGAGCTCGGGAGGGTGTGCGTCAGGGTGGGGGCGTGCGGTCCGGTGTGCCGAGGCCCCCGACGCCGAGGTCGCCGGCGATCGCCGGAACGACGATGTCACAGACCCCGCCGCCGCTGCTCGGCCAGTCGCCGGCGACGGTTGCGGCCACCGCGGTCCGCCCGCCCTCGACCAGCCAGAGGCACGCCTTGGCGCCGTCGACGGTCCCGGTGTGGCCCCACCCGTACTGGTCGGTGAACACGCCCGGCCACGTGAGCAGCGCGAGATCGGCGGCGGTCAGCGTTCCGGCCATCAGCGCGACGTCGTCGGTCGAGACCATGAACGTCCCCGCCCCACCGAGGCGTGACAGGCGGGCGACGTCAAGCCGGTGCGGCACGTCGGTCGGGCGCGTCCCGTCGGTCGTCAGGTGCGCGCCCTCGACGCTGATCGGGTCGAACACGAGGCGCTGGGCTGCCTGGTCGAGCGGTGCACCGGAGCGCTGCGCGACCAGCAGTCCGAGCGCGCAGTAGTTGCCGTTCGAGTACTTCCACTCGCCACGGGTGCCGGTCGGCGGCGCCTCGAGCAACTGCGGCAGATACGAGGCGCAATCGCCGGGCTTCCCGAACCAGCTCGAGCGCGCGGTCGGCATGCCGCTGCGGTGGTCGAGGAGCTCGCGGATCGTGACGTCGTTCCAGCCGGGGTGGGGGCTCAGCCCGAGGTCGCCCCACGGCATCGGCCCGGTCGGGTCGACGAGCCCCTCCTGGGCGAGGCGGGAGAGGGTGACGGCGGTGATGATCTTGCTCACGCTGGCGACCACCATCGGGGCGTCGGCGGTAGCGGGTTGCCCATCGATCGTCTGGCCAGACGCCCGGGAGAACACGACGACCCCGTCTCGGACGATGGTCATCGACGCCGACGGGTTGTTCGCCGCGAGGCGGTCGAACGCGCTGTTGGACGCCGGGAGCGTCGGATCGGGAAGCGGTTCGAGCGTCGTCGTCGGTCCCGGCACGGTGGTGGTCGTCGTCGTGGTGGTGGTCGAGGTGGTCGTGGTCGTCGACGGCGCGGTGGTGCTGGTGGCCGGCATCGTGGTGGCCGACGGCGTCGTCGGCGGCGCGGCGGTCGCGGTCGGCGGCATGGTGGTCGTGGTCCGCGGCATCGTGGTGGTCGTCGGACGGGCAACGTCGACGACCACGCCTGGGGCCGATTCGGCGCTCGCCACTCCGCACGCGGCGGACATGACGGTCAGGGCAACGGGCACGAGGAGGCCGCGTCGGTTCCGCCTGCTGTACACCGGGCCAGCGTACGTTGGCGCCGGGCGAACGAAGCGGCGCGCCACGTGGCGGTCAGGCGTTCTCACCGGTGCGCCACAGCACACGCTGGGGAAACGCGATCACGATGCCGTTGGCGTCGAACGCCCGCTTCACGGCACGCATCGCTGCGTCGCGGACCCGGAGCTCGGACATCAGGTCGGGGTCGTGCCAGAAGCGGCACGAGATGTTGATCGTCGAGTCGGCGAACTCCTCGACGAGCGCCTCGGGCGGCGGGTCGGCTCGAACCCCCTGCGCGCCGGCCATCGCATCGACCGCGATCGATCGGGCTCGATCGAGATCGGTCGAGTACTCGACGCCGGCGACGAAGGTGGTCAGGCGCTCGCGCTCCACGGTCAGGTTGACGATCGCCGAGCTGAGCACGGAGCGGCTCGGCAGGTGGACGCGGCGGCCGTCGATCGTCTGCAGCACGACCGTCCGGGAGTCGATCTTGTCGACGACGCCGAGTTCGCCCGCGACGTTGACCAGATCGCCATGGGTGAACGGCTGGCGAATCTGGAGTAGGAGGCCGGCGCCGAGGTCCTCGAGCAACGGTCTGGCGGTGAAGAACAGGACGATCAGCGCGAGGAGCAGCAGCGATCCGAGCGGACCCCACGAGAAGCCCAGTGATTCGATCGCGACGAACAGCCCGATCAGGAACACGAGGTAGCCGGTGATCCTGGCGACCAGCCGCCCCGTGTCGTCGGGCACCGCGTCGACGCTGCGGAAGAAGCGCAGCAAGGCTCGTTTGGCCATGCGCGACAGGATGAATCCGCCGACGAGCGCGGCGCCGGCGAAGAGGAGGTCGAACGCGCTGACCGCTTCGACGTCGAAGCTGTTCGTGATGTCGAGACTGTCAGCGATCGGGACGGCCTGACGGGTGATCGCGGCGGCAAGGGTCGGCACGAAGACGACGCTAGGCCAGCGCGCTCGCGCGAGTCGGTGACCCTCGTCCCGACGGGTCGGCCGGAGCGCCGGGCCGGGCTGACCGAGCCCTTGCGAACGACGAGGCGGGCAACGGCCGTTGCGATCAGGGCGGTCATGATGACGCGATGCGGTCGTCGTCGCCCTGCTCTTCGTGCTGATCGCCGTGCTGGTGAGCAACGACTACTCGTCGAACCACATGACCGCTCCGGCGACCGATCTGCCCGCCGACGGCGGCTGAACGTCGCCCGCTCGCTCCGCTCGCCAACGATCGATGTTTCGCCCCAACTGGATGAGGTCTCCGGCTGACACGTTGCCTACGATCTCCCGAGCAGTCACGACCCCAAGGAGCCACCGACATGCCCAACGGCAAGCCGAACATCCTCGTCCTGTGGGGCGACGACATCGGGATCACCAACGTCAGCGCCTACTCCGATGGGCTGATGGGCTACCGCACGCCGAACATCGACCGCCTCGCCGCCGAGGGCATCCGCTTCACCGACTACTACGGTGAGCAGTCGTGCACGGCCGGCCGCGCCGCGTTCATCTGCGGGCAGAACCCGTACCGCACCGGGCTGACCAAGGTCGGCATGCCGGGCGCCGACGTTGGGCTGCAAGACGGCGACCCGACGATCGCGACCGCGCTCAGGGACCGTGGCTACGCGACCGGCCAGTTCGGCAAGAACCACCTCGGCGATCTCGACAAGTACCTCCCGACCAATCACGGCTTCGACGAGTTCTTCGGCAATCTCTACCACCTCAACGCCGAGGAGGAGCCCGAACTCCCCGACTACCCGACCGACAAGGACTTCCCCCACTTCCGCGAGCGGTTCGGGCCGCGCGGCGTCATCCACAGCTGGGCCGACGGGCGCGTCGAGGACACCGGTCCGCTGACCAAGAAGCGGATGGAGACGATCGACGACGAGGTCCTTCCCGAGGCTCAGCGGTTCATCAGCGACGCCGTCGAGAGCGACACCCCCTTCTTCGTGTGGTTCAACACCACCGGGATGCACTTCCGGACCCACATCGCCGACGAGATCCGCGGTCAGGCCGGACGCTGGCAGTCCGACTACCACGACGGCATGGTCGAGCACGACAAGAGGATCGGGAAGATGCTCGACCACCTCGACGAGCTCGGAATCGCCGACGACACGATCGTCGTCTACAGCACCGACAACGGGCCGCACATGAACACCTGGCCCGACGGTGCGATGACCCCGTTCCGCAACGAGAAGAACTCGGGATGGGAGGGAGCCTTCCGCGTGCCGGCGATGGTTCGCTGGCCCGGTCACATCGAGCCCGGCCAGGTCCTCAACGGGATGGTCAGCCACGCCGACTGGTTCGTGACCCTGCTCGCCGCTGCCGGTGACCCCGACATCGCGGAGAAGCTCAAGGCCGGTCACGAGCTCGACGGCCGCGAGTACAAGGTGCATCTCGACGGCTTCAACCAACTGCCCTACCTGACCGGTGAGGTCGCCGAGAGCCCCCGCTTCTACTTCTTCTACACCACCGACGAAGGCGACCTCACCGCGTTGCGGCTGTACCACTTCAAGTTCGTGTTCCTCGAGCAGCGGCGAGCGGGCACGCTGGCGGTGTGGTCTGAACCGTTCGTCGAGCTCCGGTTCCCCAAGATCTTCAACCTGCGGATCGACCCCTTCGAACGGGCCGACATCACCTCGAACACGTACTACGACTGGATGCTCGACCACGCGTTCATGCTCGTGCCGGCACAGGCGTTCGTCGCCGAGCACCTCAAGACGCTGGTCGAGTTCCCGCAACGACAGGAGCCGGCGAGCTTCAGCCTCGACAAGGTGCTCGCCAAGCTGCAGGCCGGCATGCCCAGTTCGTGAACGAATCCGTACCCCGGGCCGTCCGCGGCGACGATCGTCGCGAACGGCTCGTGCGGATACCGGGCGGCACGTTTCGGATGGGCTCCGACGCGCACTACCCCGAGGAGATGCCGGTCCACACGGTGACCGTCAGCGGGTTCTGGATCCGCCCGACCGCGGTCACCAACCGGGAGTTCGCCGAGTTCGTCGACGCGACCGGTTACGTCTCCGTCGCCGAGCGCCCGCTCGACCCGGCCGACTATCCCGGCGCGCCGCCGGAGAACCTGGTCCCCGGGTCGCTCGTGTTCACGATGACGCCCGGCCCGGTCGACCTCACCCACCTCAGCCAGTGGTGGGCCTGGACCCCCGGCGCGTGCTGGCTCCACCCCGAGGGGCCGGGCAGCACGGTCGACGACCGGCTCGACCACCCGGTCGTCCACGTCGCCCACGAGGACGCCGAGGCGTTCGCCGAGTGGGCGGGGGAGTCGCTGCCGACCGAGGCCGAGTGGGAGTACGCCGCCCGCGGCGGGCACGAGGGGCGGCCGTTCGTCTGGGGTGACGAGGCGGTGCCCGACGGCGTGTACCTGGCCAACTTCTGGCAGGGCAACTTCCCGTTCCACAACAGCAGGGCCGACGGCTTCGCCGGTACCGCCCCGGTCGGGTCGTTTCCGCCCAACGACTACGGGCTGTACGACATGGCGGGCAACGTGTGGGAGTGGACCGACGACTGGTACGCCGATGAACATCCGGCCGATGCCGACAAGCCGTGCTGCGTGCCGACCAACCCGCGCGGTCCGGGCATCGAGGCGAGCTACGACCCGCAGCAGCCGCAGTTCACGATCCCCCGCAAGGTCGTCAAGGGCGGGTCGTTCCTCTGCGCCGACAACTACTGTCAGCGCTACCGACCCGCCGCCCGGCGGCCTCAGATGATCGACACCGGGATGAGCCACCAGGGATTCCGAACCGTCCGACGGAACGACGCGCGTGACGACTGAACCGCTGCTGCCGTCGTGGCGCGACGGGGCGGCGCGATCGGCGATCGTCGAGTTCCTCGGCCGGGTCGAGGAGATCCCGCCCGCGGAACGGGTCGCCGTGTTCGACAACGACGGCACCCTGCTCTGCGAGAAGCCGAACTACGTCCAGTTGGAGTTCATGCTCGTCGAGTTGCGGCGGGCGGTCGCCGCCGATGCGTCGCTCGCCGGGCGCGAGGAGTTCCGGGCGCTGATCGACCGCGACCGCGAAGCGCTCGCCGCGCTCGGCATCGAGCGGATCGCCGGCGCGCTGGTCGCGCTGCTGGCCGGGTTGACCCCGGAGGAGTTCGACGCCCGTGTCGCGGCGTTCATCGCCGAGGCGCGGCATCCCGAGCGCGGTGTGCCGTACCGCCGGATGCGCTACCAGCCGATGCTCGAGCTGATCGCCGAGCTGCGGTCGCGCTCGTTCGACGTCTACCTCTCGACCGGCGGCGGGACCGAGTTCGTGCGGGCGATCGCGCCGGGCTTCTACGCCGTCAGCCCCGAGGGGGTCGTCGGCTCGCAGATCGACTACGACGTCGCCCGCGCCGCCGACGGGTCGGTCCGAGTCGTTCGCACCGAGCGGCTCCTCGGCCCGCCGAACGAGGGCGCTGCGAAGCCGCGGAACATCCAGCGGATCCTCGGCCGCCGCCCGGTCCTGGCCGCGGGCAACTCGGCGGGCGACGCCGAGATGCTCGACTACGCCCGCTCGTACGCAGGTCCGTCGCTCGCCCTGCTCGTCTCCCACGACGACGCCGACCGCGAGTACGCCTACGCCAGCGAGGCGGCGACGTTCGCCAGCGACGAGTCGATCCTCGACACCGCGGCGCGGTCCGGCTGGACGGTCGCCAGCGTCGGCGACGACTGGGCGACCGTGTTCGTACCGTCGTGAGCCCCGGCGACGAGATCTCGACGTTCTACGACCGCCATCCGTACCCGCCTCCGGTCGCCGACCTGGACGACGAGGTCGAGGCGTGGCGTGACGGTCGCCGGCGGCGGGTCGAGCACGCCCGGCTGTGGCCGACGCTGCCGTACCGCGAAGACCACTCGATCCTGGTCGCCGGCTGCGGCACCTCCCAGGCGGCGAGGTACGCCGTTCGGTACCCGCGCGCCCGTGTCGTCGGCATCGACGTCAGTCGGGCGAGCCTTGCCGCCACCCGCCGCCTGGTCGAGCGGCACGAGCTGACCAACGTCGAGATCCGCGAGCTGCCGATCGAGGGCGCCGGCGAGCTGGGGCAGGCGTTCGACCACGTGGTTTGCACCGGTGTGCTGCACCACCTCGCCGACCCGACCGTCGGTCTCCGCGCGCTCCACGACGTGCTTGCACCCGAGGGTGCGCTGCAGCTGTTGGTGTACGGGCGCTACGGACGGTACGGGGTGTACCTGATGCAGGACTACTGCCGGCGCCTCGGCGTGACGCCGACACCGGGCGAGATCGCCGACCTGATCGCGACCCTGCGCGAGCTGCCGACCGGGCACCCGATCAGCGATCAACTCCGCAACACCCCCGACTTCCACGACGACGACGCGCTCGCCGACGCGCTGCTCAACCCTCGCGATCGCTCGTACTCGGTGCCGGAGCTGTTCGAGCTGATCGACGCGGTCGGCCTGCGCTTCGGCCGCTGGGTTCGGCAGGCACCGTATCGGCCGCAGTGCGGGGCGCTGACCGAGGTCCCACACGGCGAACGGATCGCGGCGATGACCGAGCGCGACCAGTTCGCCGCGCTCGAGTTGTTCCGCGGCACGATGCGCCGCCACAGCGCCGTGCTCCATCGTCGAGACTCGCCGCTGCCCGACCCGCCGATCGACTGGGGCGGTGACGGCTGGCGCTCCTTGGTCCCCGTCCGCCCGACGACGGTGGCGACGATCCGCGATCGGCTGCCGCCGAAGGTCGCCGCCGTGCTGGTCAATCAGGCCCACGTCGACCGCGATCTCGTCTTCTTCCTCGACGACCAGGCAGCGCGGATCGTCGAAGCGGTCGACGGTGAGACGCCGCTCGGCGCGATCGATGGCGCCTCCGCCGGTCTGTTCCGTCGTCTGTGGTGGCACGACCTCGTGCTGATCGACGCGTCCCGCTGAACGTCCTGCTCCGGACCGGGCGCCAGGCGGCGCAGCGGCTGGCCGGCCGATGCACCGGGGGCACCGCGCCGTCCACCCCGATCGTCAGCGGCGCGCCGGAGCGACCGGCGCCGCCTCCTCCCTCGCACCGCCTACGCTCGCGCCGATGGGGTCCCACCGAGCGATCTGGCTGGCCGCTGCTGCGTTGGTGGCGTCGACCTGCCTGCTCGCCTGCTCGGCGGCCGCCGACGACCCGACCGAGGGTGAAGGCCGCGAGGCGGCGGTCTACGGGGCGATCCTCGGTTGGATACTCGACGCCGATCCCCCGCTCGCCGGTGACGACGGCCGGCCGCCGTGGACGATGTTCGTCGCCTCTCGCCACGAACGCCCGATCGGCGTCGACGTCCAGGTGCTCGTGGTCGACGCGCTCGACGAGCGCGTCGTCGTGCGGTTCATCGACGATCGGACCGAAGCGGTCGACGACAGCACCGAACTGCGCGCCGTGCGGGAGGACGGCATGCTGGTCGGGCTCGGGGCCGTTCCCGCGGAGGGCGATCGGGTCGACGTCTACGCCGACCGCTACCGCGACACCGGCGACGTCGCGGCCTGGCAGGTGACCGTCGAACGGAGCGGCAACGTCTGGCGGGTGATCGGCGAGCCCGAGGCGGTCGACGTCCGCCCGCTGCCCGCCGAGGATTGAGGCGACCGCCGTTCGTGGCGGTGCGCGCCGCGTTCGATGTCGCGCCGCTCGCTTCGTCTTGGAGGGTTTGACCGTTTGGAATGAATCGGGCTGCTCGTCCCCGGTCCTTCCACCGACGAGAAGATCCACCAGGCGTTGCCGAGCCAGGTTCCCCACCGCGGCTCACCGAGACGGCTCGCCGGGTGGCTCGGCGAACTCGGCCCGTGCCGTGGCGAGCGCCGCCTCGGCGTCGTCGGCGGTGACCGGCCGCCCAGCGACCACGGCCTCGCGCATCGCGGCCAGCCGGGTACACGCGAGGTCGGTCGAGGCGGACGCGCCGGTTCCGTCCGAACGGCGGAGGAGTTCGCGGTGGGCCTCGATCGCCGCCGCGGTGACGAGGATCGCCGCGCGGGGCGACCCCCCCTTGACGAGCAGGTCGGCAGCGTCGAGCATCGCCAGCGGGGTCTCGTGCTCGGGGGCGTCCTCGAGCACGAGCCGGGTGATCGCTGCGACGACCGGCGGCGACGCCTCGAGTCGATCGGATGCGGTGAGCGACACGTCGGTCGCGATCGCCGCGCCGCTCAGTGCGACGGCGAGCACGAGCAGCCCGAGCCGGGGATCGGGCTGGGCGAGCACGGCGAGTGCTGCCCCGCTGATCCAGAACAGCTGGAACCTCGTCTCGAACCCGGCGAACGCACGGGCCATGTCGGCGTCCGGGGCGGTGTGCTGGGCGAACGAGTCGAAGACGTGCTTGCCGGTCGCGGCGGCGGCGCCGACGGCGGCCGACACGAGGACGGCCGTGACAAGGCTGAACTGGGCCACGCCGATCATCGCCACGGCAGCGGGTAGCGCCAGCGCCAGCACGAGGATCTTCTCCTCGGTGAAGCGCGAGCGCAGGCGCGCGCTGACGACGGTTGCTGCCATTGCCCCGACGCCGCCGGCGACGAGCACCGCGCCGAAGTTCCAGACCGGTGCGCCGCTGCGTTTGAGCGCGAACGCCAGCAGGAACGTCAGCCCGCCCACCGCGGCGCGCAACATGCCCATCGCCTGGACCGCCCGCGTGAGGCGCACCGCATGGAGCTCCTGGTACTCGATGCGGGTCAGCCGTGGCGCTCGCCGGGCGGCGGGTGCGCTGATCGTCAGCGCCATCGAGCCGGCGGCGAGGAAGAGCACCGTTGCTCCGGCGAGGACGAGCCCCGCGTCACGCGTCGTGAGGATCAGCGTCGCGGTGGCGCCACCGGCCGCACCGGACACGAGGCTGACGCGGGCGAGGTGGGCGTTGGCGCCGACCAGCTGCCCGTCGTCGGCCACCAAGCGGGGAACGGTCGCGCTGCGCCCGATCGAGTACGCCTTCCCGAGGACGAGGATCCCGAAGGCCTCGGGAAACATCAGCAGGGTCCGCAGGTCCTCGACCAGCGCCAGTGTCAGCGCCGCCCGCCCGACCGATGCCGCGACCAGCACGGTGCGCTGACCGCCCCGGACCCGATCGACGAACGGGCCGATCAGGGGCGCGAGTACGACGAACGGTGCCATCGTGATCGCGAGGTAGAAGAGCAGCCGCGGGCGGGCGGCGCCCACCGAGACGTTGAAGAACAGCGAACCGGCGAGCGACACGGTGACGAATGCATCGGCCGCGGCGTTGAGCCCGTGCATGATCGACAGTCGGCGGAAGTCGTCGAGACGCCGAAAGCCTGCCACCGGACGAGTCTGGCACCGGCGACCCACCGATCGGTGTGTGAGGCGGATCGGCCCGACCGAGCCGCGGCACGCGCCGCCACCGGCACGGCCTTGTTCGAACCGACCATGGCGAGCATGCCGCACGCCGTTCCGCCCGACCGCGGTTCGAGGCGGTCGGAGGGCTCAGCGCTGGAGCGACTTGGTCTGCAGGAACTCCTCGATGCCGTACGGGCCGTTCTCGCGGCCGTAGCCCGACTGCTTGTAGCCGCCGAACGGGGCGGCGACGTTGAAGCTGCCGCCGTTGACGTCGACCATCCCGGTCCGCATCCGGCGGGCGACGGCCATCGCCCGGTCCTGGTCGGCCGACCACACCCCACCGGAGAGCCCGTACGGGCTGTCGTTGGCGATCCGCACGGCATCGTCGTCGTCGTCGTAACCGATGATCGACAGCACCGGCCCGAAGATCTCCTCCTGGGCGATCGTCATGTCGTTGGTGACGTTGGCGAACACGGTCGGCTTGACGTAGTAGCCGACCTCCTTGCCCTCCGGCTTGCCGATGCCGCCGGAGACGACGACCGCGCCCTCGTCGATCCCGGTCTGGATGTAGCCCTGGACCCGCTCCCATTGCGCCTGGCTGATCAGCGGACCGAGGTGCATGCCCTCCTTGGCGGGGTCGTCGACCTGCACTGCGTCGGCTGCGGCCTTGGCGATCTCGACCGCCTCGTCGTAACGGCTGTTCGGGACGAGCATTCTCGTGTGGGCGGTGCAGGTCTGCCCGGAGTTGAGGTAGCAGGCGAACACCCCCTTCGGGATGACCTTCCCGAAGTCCGCGTCGTCGAGCACGATGTTGGCCGACTTGCCGCCGAGCTCGAGGGCGACGCGCTTGATCGTGCCGGCGGCGACCTCGGCTACCCGCTTCCCGGCGCGCGCCGAGCCGGTGAAGCTGACCATGTCGATGCCGGGGTGGGCAGCGATCGCCTCGCCGACGATCGGGCCGGTGCCGGCGACGAGGTTGAACACGCCGGCGGGCAGGCCGACCTCGTCGACGATCTCGGCGAGGATGAACGCGCTGAGCGGGGCGACCTCGGACGGCTTGAGCACGATCGTGCAGCCGGCGGCGAGCGCGCCACCGACCTTGCAGACGACCTGGTGGAGCGGGTAGTTCCACGGTGTGATCGCGCCGACCACGCCGACCGGCTCCTTGACGACGAGCGAGTTGCCGATCTCCTCTTCGAACTGGAACGAGTCGAGGAGGGTGGCGAACGTCTGCATGTTGCCGGCGGGGAGCCCGGCCTGGATCATCGTCGACCAGGTGATCGGCATGCCGACCTCGTGGCTGATCGTCTGCGCGATCTCGGCCGAGCGCGCCTGTAGGGCCTCGTTCAGCCGGACGAGGTACTTCTGGCGCTCCTCGACCGGGGTCTGCGACCAGGTCTCGAACGCGCGCAACGCGGCGGCGACCGCGCGGTCCACATCGGAGGCGGTGCCGTCCGGGATCGATCCCATCACCTGCTCGGTTGCGGCATCGATGACCTCGATGGAGCCGGTGCCGTCGGAGGGCGTCCAGGCCCCGTCGATGTAGATCTCGGTGTAGTCACGCATGCCCCGAGTCTGCCCGGCGGCGGGGAGCGATCCGCAGTCGGACCCCCGATCCCAGGTCCCACCCCCACCGGTTTGCGTGACCGAACACGTCGGATGTCGCGCTGTTCGGTCACGCAGATCCGTGCGGGGTCGATCTTTGGTGGTTCTTTGCGATTCGGCGTCGGCGCGCTTACCCGCGGTCGAGATGGTCGTGGCATCACCCTCCATCACCCTCCAGCACCCTCCATCACCCTCCATCACCCTCCAGGAGCACGCCATGTCACTCCCCGTTCCGCGACGGACCATCCCCCGGTGGCCGATCCGCGTCCGCGCCGCCCTGGCGCTGACCGTTCCCGCGCTGATCACCGGCCTCGGCTGTACGACGACCGGGCTGAGCGCCGACATCCCGGCCGTGCCGGACGAAGCGACCCGAGCCGGGTCGTCCGGGGCGGGGCGTCCCACCCAGGTGTCGGTCGAGCGACTGCTCGATGGGCGAAGCCTCGACGGCAGCGGCAACAACCTCGACGATCCGGCGCTCGGTCAGGCCGGGTCGATCTACCCCCGCGAGACGGCGGCCAACTATGCCGACGGGGTCGGCGAGCCCGTCGACGGTCCGGACGCGCGCTATCTCTCGAACCGGATCTTCAACGACACGAACCAGAACGTGTTCTCCGAGAACGGCGTCACCCACTGGAGCTTCGTCTGGGGCCAGTTCATCGACCACACGATCGGGCTGCGCGAAACCGGCGACGAGGACTTCCCGATCGGCTTCGACGCCGACGACCCGCTCGAGTCCTTCACCAACGACCTCGGCGAGATCTCGATGACCCGCTCGGCGGTCGCCGCGGGGACCGGTGACGGCGCGCCGCGCGAACAGGTCAACACGCTCAGCTCCTACATCGACGCGTGGGCGGTGTACGGCGGCTCGGCCGAGCGGCTCGACTGGCTGCGCGACGGCGAGGTCGACG
The DNA here is from genome assembly GCA_963825565.1 of Ilumatobacteraceae bacterium. GTDB lineage: Bacteria > Actinomycetota > Acidimicrobiia > Acidimicrobiales > Ilumatobacteraceae > JBFGCT01. Next base: position 177,108 of record CAWGTW010000012.1, on the reverse strand, counting down.
GCGATCCGAGCAACAACTCAGCGACGCTGCTCGATGTCGATGGCTACCTGCCGACGGCCGCCGCCCGCCCCGGCGTCGAGGCGCCGAGTGTCGACCTGATGGGCCGGCTGTTCGCCGACCCGTCGGCGGCGGTGATCGCCGGCGACGTTCGCGTGAACGAGAACATCGGGCTGACCGCGGTGCAGACGCTGTTCCTGCGTGAGCACAACCGGATCGTCGAGTCGCTGCCAGCCGACCTCGACGAGGAGGCCAAGTTCGCCGTCGCCCGACGGGTGGTCGGAGCGCTGCAGCAGTACATCACCTACACCGAGTTCCTCCCGGCGATGGGGGTCGAACTGCCCGCATACGAGGGCTACGACCCGGCGGTCGATCCGTCGATCACCAACGAGTTCGCGACCGTCGGCTACCGCGCGCATTCCCAGATCCACGGCGAGTTCGAGGCGGAGATCGACCGCTCGACGATCACCGACGCGGCGCTCGACGCCCTGGCGGCGCAGGGGGTCGAGGTGACGCTCGACGAAAACACCGCCGAGGTGGCCGTGCCGCTCGGGGTGGCGTTCGGCAACCCCGGCCTGTTGACCGAGATCGGGCTCGGCAGCGTGCTCGCCGGGCTCGCGTCGGAGGCGGCGTACGCCAACGACGAACAGATCGACAACCAGCTCCGCAGTGTCCTGTTCCAGGTGCCCGGCCCCGAGGTGGAGAACCCGCTCGACTGCCTCGACGGCACCGAGATCGCCGGCTGCTTCACCGTGGTCAACGACCTCGGGGCGATCGACGTCATGCGCGGCTACGACCACGGGATGCCGACGTACAACGATCTGCGCGACGCCTACGGCCTGGAGCGCGTCACCTCGTTCGCCGAGCTGACCGGCGAGGCGACCGACGAATTCCCCGACGATCCGGCGATCGACGCGTCGAACCCGATCGACGATCCGGACGTCCTCGACTTCGTCGCACTCCTCGATGCCGACGGCAACCCGGTCGACCCGGGATCGGACCTGGCTGCGACGAGCGTCGTCAGCGCGGTGCGGCGGACGACGACGGCCGCCCGGCTGCGGGCGGTCTTCACCGACGTCGACGCGGTCGACGCGTTCACCGGAATGGTGGCGGAACCGCACGTCGCCGGCGCGGAGTTCGGCGAGCTACAGCTGGCGATGTGGACGCGCCAGTTCGCCGCCCTGCGAGACGGCGACCGGTTCTTCTACGGCAACGATCCGGTGCTCGACGAGATCGCCGAGACCTACGGGATCGAGTACCGGCGATCGCTCGCCGACGTGATCGCTGCCAACACCGATGCCGACCGGGATGACCTGCCGGCGAACGTCTTCTTGCTCGCTCCGGCGGCGACCGTCTCGGCGGACGCGGCCGACGCGCAGGACACCACGCCGTCCGAAGCCGGCGACCGGCCGGGGCGAGGACCCGAACGCGGCCGGCCGGATGACGACCGTGGCGACCGCCCCCACCGGGATCGGCCGCCGCGCCCGCGCCCCGACGATCGACGCGCCCGCCCGGGCGATGCCGGCGGGACCTGACCGGGCCGGCGAACGACTCCCGCGACGTCGAATCCGTCACGTCGAATCCGTCACGTCGAATCCGTCACGTCGAATCCGTCACGTCGAATCCGCCACGTCGAATCCGTCACGTCGAATCCGTCACGTCGAAGACCGAGCGCGACCGGTTCGGGCCGCGGCAGACGATCGGGCTCAGCCGTTCAAGGCGTGGTCCGCCGCGGCGGCGATCCAGTTCGTCCGCTCGACCCGGCCCTCGGCCGTGTGATGGACACCGTCGGACAGCCAGCCGCTGTTCACCGCCGCCTGAGCGGCCCAGGGGAGGATTCGGAGGTTCGGCCATCGCTCGGTCGCCGCGCCGAGCGCGTCGTTGAACGCCGACATGTTCGTGTTGTTCCAGTAGCCGGAGGCCTTGGTGGTGAACACCTCGACCCAGGCCACCGGCGTCGTCGCCGTGGGATCGATGGCGTTCATCATCGCGTCGATCACGCGGGCGCGGCTGTAGTTGGCGCCGGCGGCGATGTTGGCGGCGTCGTTGGTGCCCATCGCGACGACCCAGCAGCCGTCGAAGCCGGTCGCCCGGATCGCCTCGGCGGCCTCCACCCCGGTGTAGGGGTCCGACGGGATGGTCTGCAACACGGCTCGGCCGCCACCGCCGTCGACGACGACGCCGTCGAAGCGGGCGCCGTACGCAGCCACCAGCAGGTCCCTGGCTTCGACCGTGGTCGAGTCGCCCACGTGGGCGACGGTCGCGCAACGCGGGTGAGTGACGTAGTCGCTGGGCAGCTTGCTCCACTGCCCCCTGTGGTCGAGCGCCAGGTAGCCCGCCCCGGCGGACATCGAACCGGTCGGCGTGGTGCGGCCTCGGTCGAGCCGATCGAACCGAGCACGAGCGACACCGAGGCGAGCACGGCGGCGGCGATGTGGCGGGAGGTCATCGGGGTGAGGTCCGTCGGTGTACGTGGCCGACACGGTGGCATCGGCAGCGAGGAGCGGCGCCTTGAGCGACGATACCGCGCGCCGCCCGGCGCACATCGGTCGGGGTACCGTCGATGCAACCAGGAGGCAAGTTGGACCGCGATCCTCACACCGTGTTGACGTTGGCCGCCGCGGCGGTCATCGCTGCGACCGTGTTGTGGGTGTTCGTCCTGCAAGTCCGCACCCGGCCGCGTCGGCCGCCCGTCGGAGCGGCGACGATGGACCTGGGTTCGGAGCCGCCGGCGGTCGTCGATCTGCTCACCGACGACTTCGCCGTCACGACGGAATCGGTGCCGGCGACGTTGGTCGATCTCGCCGCACGGCGGTGGCTGTCGATCGAGGAGGTGTCGGGCGGCAACGTCGTCCTGCGCGTCGGCGCCCGTGACCGCGACGAACCGCTCGCACCCTACGAGCGGCGGGTGCTCGAGCACGTGCGGAATCTGTCGATCGACGGGCTCGTCCCGGCCGCGGCGATGACGACGGGTCCGGAGGCGGCCTCGAAGCGGTGGTGGCGGTCGTTCCGCCGCGAGGTGATCGCCGACGCCCAGGCCAGAGGGCTGAGTCGCGACCGATGGACGAGGGCGACCCTGGCCCCGGTCTGGGGCGGGGTCATCGCCTCGGGAGCGCTGCTCTGGCTGGCCGACAAGCTCGGTCGAGCGAGCGACGATCCGGCATCACCGAGCCGCGGCAGCGTGCTGTGGGCGCTCGCCCTGTTCGCCACCGCCGCCATCGGCATCTGGGTCGCCACGCTGCTTGGCCGCGACCTACAGCGCGACACCGACGCGGGGCTCGCGGCGGCGTCGCGCTGGGTCGGCGTGCGGGAGTACATGGCGACGGTCGGCGATTTCGAGGACAAGCCCGCGGCGATGGTCGCGCTGTGGGATCGGTATCTCGCCCATGCGGTAGCGCTCGACCTTGCGCCGCTCGTCGTCGCGCAGTTGCCGCTCAGCGCCGAAGATCACCGGCACGCGTGGAGTCGAGCCTCGGGTCGCTGGCGTCAGATCCGGGTGCGGTACCCGTTGATGCGGCCTGGATACGGCCAACATCCGGTGCTCGCGCTGCTCGGCGCCGTCGTCGCGGGCGCAGCGGCGGTCGCCGCGCTCGTGGTCGGCGGTCGTGTGCGTCGTGACGAGGTCGGCATCCTCGCCGACGTTCCAACCGACGCGACGCGCTGGGTCGACACCGTGGCAATCGTCATCGGGGCCGTCGCCGTCATCGTGCTCTGCTGGAACGTGGCCAAGCTGGTGTTCGCGCTGATCGATCTCGTCACCACCGAGACCAAGTCCGGAGTAGTGGTCCGCAAGCGGGTGCGGACGGGCTGGGTGGGGCTGAGCGCCGAGCGCGTCAGGAGTTCGGACGATCGGGCGAGGGAGCGCTTCTTCTGCGCGTTCGACACGGGCGATGATCCGGTCCTCACCGCCTGGCGGGTGCGACCCCAGGTCTTCGAGCAGATTCGTCAGGGTGATCGCTACGCCGCGCAGGTGACGCCTCGCCTGCGGTACGTGCGCGAGGTCGACGTCGTCTGACACGACGACTCGCTCGCCGCGTGCTGCGGCTGGCTCGCGTCCGGTTCGCGGTCGGTTCGACGTTCGCCACCGAATCGCTCTCCGCCGGATCGGAGCTCGTCGTGAACCGCAACCGGCCTCAGCCGTTGAGCGAGGAGATCAGGCCACCGATCGTCGCCGTCGACTCGAGCGGGTGATGGAGCGTGGCCTCGGGGTGGATGCGGTACCGGTTCCGGCGGCCGACGCGCACGTGCGTGACGCACCCGGTGGCTTCGAGGTCGTGGAGGATGCGGGTGACCGCACCCTGCGTGATGCCGACGAGCTGGGCGATGTCGCGCTGGCGGATCTCCGGGTCGCGGCTGATCGCGACGAGCACGTGCGTGTGGTTGGTGAGGAAGGTCCACGACGGGGGGATGGGCGGCGCCTCGATCGGGGCCGTGTCGGCATCATCGGTCGGTCGGTCGTTGGTCGGCGTCATGGGCGGCTGGTCCGTTCCGGAGCTGACGGGAATAATAACTCGATAAAAGGTACGTTGTAAAATAGCTATTGTGATGATACACACGGATCGTGCTTAACGTGCGAACTCCGGACGCTTCCCGGCCGTGATCTGGATCGTGCTCGCGGCACACGTCGTGGTGCTTGTCGGGCTGATCGCGGTCGCCGCGGCAGGAGTGCGCGTCGGGAGATCGGTCTTCGCGTACGCCGCTGCGCCACCGGCGCTCGCCGTCACCTGGGCGCTGTGGTGGCTCGGCAGCGGCAACACCGAGACGGTCGCGTTCACCTGGGTCGAGGGGCTCGGCCTCGATCTCGCGTTCCGGTTCGACGCGCTGTCGGCGGTGCTGACGCTCGTCGTCTCGGGGATCGGCGTGGCGGTCTTCGTCTACTCGGCGGGCTACTTCTCTGCCACCAGCGCCGGCCTCGCCCGCTTCGCGGCGACCCTGTTGGCGTTCTCGGCGGCGATGCTCGGGTTCGTCTGGGCCGACTCGACGTGGACCATGTTCGTGTTCTGGGAACTGACCTCGATCCTGTCGTACCTGTTGATCGGGTTCCGGCACACAGACGAGGTGGCGCGGCGTGGCCGCCCGCCGGGCGGCGCTGATCACCGCAGCCGGCGGCCTGGTGCTGCTGGCCGGTCTGGTCACCCTGGCCGACGTCAGCGGATCGACGCGGCTGCGCGACCTGGAGCCGGTGACCGGCACCGCGGCCGGCATCGCCGCGGTGCTCGTGTTGGTTGCCGCGGCGACGAAGTCGGCGCAGGTGCCGTTCCACATGTGGCTGCCCGGCGCGATGTCGGCGCCGACGCCGGTCAGCGCATACCTGCACTCGGCGACGATGGTCAAGATCGGGGTGATCGTCGTCGCCGTCCTCCAGCCGGCATTCGTCGACACCGCACCGTGGACCCCCCTCGCGCTGGCGCTCGGGCTCACGTCGATGCTGTGGGGCGCGATCGGCGCGTTGCGCCAGGTCGACGGGAAGTTGATCCTCGCCTGGGGCACGATCTCCCAACTCGGGCTGATGATCAGCCTGCTCGCGGTCGGCACGCCGAAGGCGACGTTCGCCGCCCTGTCGATCCTGCTCGCCCATGCTGCGTTCAAGGCCGCGCTGTTCATGGTCGTCGGCGAGATCGACGTGCGCACCGGCACCCGTGACATCCGCGAGCTGCACGGCCTGTGGCGATCGATGCCGATCGCGTTCGCCGTCGCCGTCGTCTCGGCGGCGTCGATGGCCGGCGTGCCGCCGTTGCTCGGCTTCGCGGCGAAGGAGGCGGGGATCGAGGCCGCCCTCGGTCTGTCGGGTCTGGAGCGCGTGGCGGTGCTCGGCGTGATCGTCGGCGGTTCGGTGCTCACCGTCGCCTATACCGTGCGCCTGCTGATCGGGCTGTTCGGCGGGCCGGCCGACGGCCGGGTGGCCCCCGCCCCCAGGAGGTGGCCGATGACCGTGGTGACCGTGTCGCTCGGTGCGCTCAGCGTGGCCGGCTTCGTCGCCCTCGGTCGGGTGAGCCGGGCCGCCCGCGACGCCTCGGTCGTGGTCGACGAAGGATCGATCGCCTACGGCCTCGTCCGCTGGCCCGGCCTGAAGGCCGCGTTCGTCATCTCGATGGCGATCGTCGCCGCCGGCCTCGTGCTCGGGGTCGTGCTGGCCCGCCGGATCCGGCCCGCCGCCCGCCCGCTCGGGGCGCAAGCGGTCGACGGGCTGATCGAGCTGACGCTCCGGTCGGCCCGGTCGATCACCGCGGTCGTCCAGCACGGGTCGCTCCCGCGGTACATGGTCACCTTCGTCGCCGCCGCGGTGGTGGCGGCCGTCCCGTTCGTCACCTCCGTCGACCTCTCCGCGTTGGAGGTTGCCGACACCCCGTTGCAGGTCGCGCTGGCGGTGCTGATCCTGGCGGCCGCGGTCGGTGTCGTGTTCGTGCCCACCCGGCTCGGGGCCGCGCTGGGGCTCGGCGCGGTCGGGTTCGGTGTCGCCGGGCTGTTCGTCATCCAGGGCGCACCGGACCTCGCCCTGACCCAGCTGCTGGTCGAGACGGTGATCGTCGTCGGATTCGTCGTCGGCCTCGGCCGGCTCAGCCGCGACTTCCCGACGGTCGGCTTGCTGTGGCGCAAGGCTCGGATCGTCGTGTCGTGCCTGCTCGGCGCCGGTGTCGCAATCGGCCTCGCTGCGGCTGCGTCCCGGCCGGTCGGCGCACCGCCGCTCGCCGACCTCGCCGAGCAGGCCGAGCAGACCGGTGGCGGCAAGAACGTCGTCAACGTGATCCTGACCGACATCCGGGCGCTCGACACGTTCGGCGAGATCGTCGTGCTGGTCGTCGTTGCGATCGGCGTGGTCTCCCTCGCCCGGGCCGGCCGGCGCGACGGCGGTGGCGACCTCGAAGACGGCGACGATCGTGCGGGTTCGGAGCCGGCGGAGGCGGTCGCATGATCGCCTCGCGCTCGTTGGTCGTGCGGACGGGGATCCAACTCGCCAGCCCGCTCGCCGTGGTCGTCGGCGCGTACCTGTTCTTCGCCGGCCACAACCAGCCCGGCGGCGGGTTCGCTGCCGGGCTGGTGTTCGGCGCGGTCGTCGCGCTGCGTGCCGTCGCCGGGCTCTCGACGCCCCGGCACCCGATCCGCCTGCTGGCCGCCGGTGGCATCATCGCCGGTGCCGTCGCCATCGCCCCGCTGTTCGTCGGGGACGCGCTGCTCGACATGGTCGTCGTCGACGCCGACGTCCCGTTGCTCGGGACCGTGAAGTCGGGCACCGCGCTCGTGTTCGACCTCGGCGTGACCCTGATCGTCGTCGGGCTGCTCGTCGCCATCCTGGACGCGCTCGACGTGGCCGACCTGGGTGCGGACCCGGCGGCCGACCGGGGTGCGCCGTGAGTGCGACGCTGGTCGTCCTCGTCGGGGCGCTGACCGCGGTCGGGACGTACCTCGCCACCTCGCGCGTGCTCAGCCGCATCGTGCTCGGCTTCGCGCTGCTCGGGCATGCGGCCGTGCTGGCGCTGCTCGCCGCGGGTGGTGGGGCGGGCAATCCGCCGCTGGCCGGGACGACGACCGCGGCGGACGCGGCGAACCCGTTGCCGCAGGCGTTGTCGCTCACGGCGATCGTCATCTCGTTCGGGCTCACGCTCTTCCTCCTCGCGCTCGCCCGGCGGGGGCAGGTGCTCAGCGGCCACGACTTCGTCGAGGACGACATCGAGGACCGGCGGATCGCCGAGGCGCTGCAAGCGTTCGCCGACGCCGACGCCGACGCCGAGACCGACGCCGGGACCGACGCCGGGACCGACGCCGACGCGGGGACCGAGACCGAAACCGAAACCGGGATCGGTCGGGCGACCGATCGCACGGTCGACCGGGCGGATGCGCAGCGTCGCGGGCCGATGCCGGAGGATCGCCGATGACCGCGCTCGCCGGGCTCGTCGTCGCCCTCCCGCTGTTGGCAGCGATGGTCGGGCTCGGAGTTCGCCGGCGGGCGAGACTGCGCGACGCCATCACGATCGGCACGCTCGTCACCGCCAGCGCGATGGCGATCGCCCTGCTCGTCGACGTCGAGCGGAACGGGACGGTCGTCCTGCGCGTCGGCGGGTGGGAACCCGATGTCGGGATCGTGCTCGTCGTCGACCTGTTCGCCGCGCTCGTCCTCACGATCTCGTTCCTGACGATCACGGTGGTCGAGTTCTATGCGATCGGCCAGCGTGGGCTGGCCTCCGGGCGCCGACCCGACCGTCGTCGGCCCGGTGGTGCTGGTGATGAGCGGGGGCGTCGCGCTGTCGATCGTCACCGGCGATCTGTTCACCCTGTTCGTCGGCTTCGAGCTGATGCTCGTCGCCAGCTACGTCATGCTCACCCATCAGGGCCGGCGGGGCCAGGTCCGGTCGGGCATGACCTACGTCGTGATGAACCTGTTCGCCTCGACGCTGTTCCTGTTCGGGGTGGCCTACGTGTACGCCGCCACCGGAACGGTCAACATGGCGTTGCTCGCCGAGCGGATCCCCGAGCTGGACAGCGGCGTCCGGTGGGGGATCGGGTTGTGGTTCCTGGTCGTGTTCGGGACGAAGACGGCGATGTTCCCGCTGTTCTCCTGGTTGCCCGACAGCTACCCGACCGCGCCGACGACGATCACCGCGGTGTTCGCCGGCCTGCTGACCAAGATCGGCGTCTACACGATGATCCGCTTCAACACGCTGAACGAGATGGACGACCTCGGCCCGACGATCCTCGTCCTCGCCGGGTTGACGATGACGGTCGGCGTCTTCGGTGCACTCGCGCAAGACGACGTCAAGCGCATCCTCTCGTTCCACATCATCAGCCAGATCGGCTACATGCTGATGGGACTCGGCCTGTTCTCGGTGGCCGGCATCGCCGGCGCGGTGTTCTTCCTCGTCCACCACATGCCGGTCAAGACGGTGCTGTTCCTCGCCGGTGGGCTGATCGAGATCGACCGGGGGACCTCCGCCCTCGATCGGATCAGCGGACTGATCTCCCGACGACCCGTCGTTGCCGCGCTGTTCGCGATCCCGGCCTTGAGCCTTGCCGGCATCCCGCCGTTCTCGGGTTTCGTCGCCAAGCTGTCGCTGGTCGAGGCCGGCATCGGTCAGCTCTCGATCGCCATCGTCGTCGTCGCGCTGGTGGTCAGCATCTTGACGCTGTTGTCGATGCTGAAGATCTGGACCGGGGTCTTCTGGGGGCCGGATACCGCCGGCTGCGAGCCCGGTGCCGTCGGGCCGGCGCACGGTGCCGTCCCCGCTCGTGCGTGGGCCACGATGGTCACCGCAACCGGCGTCGGGGTAACGATCACGCTGGCGATCGCCGTGCTCGCCGGGCCGCTGTACTCGATGAGCGAGCGGGCAGCTGACGGGCTGCTCGACAACCGGGCCTACGTCGCCGAGGTGACGGCGCCATGACCGGGCGGTGGGGTCGGCCGGTTCGTGCGCTCGGCCTGCGGCGTACGTTCACCGCCGTCGGGTTGGTGGTCGCGTGGTGCGCACTCTGGGGCTCGTTCAGTCCGGCGAACGTGCTGTCCGGGTTGTTGGTCGCGTCGGTCGCGCTGGCTGTCGGGGTCGTCGGGAGCGGGCGCGGCGGCGTCCGCATCGTGCCGCTCGCACGCTTCGCCTGGCTCGTCGTCGTCGACCTGGTCGTCTCGACGGCGACCGTCGTGCGCGAGGTGCTGACACCGACCGACCACACCGAGGAGGGCATCATCGCCGTGCCGCTCCCGCCCGGGTGCCGGCAGCACCTCCTGCTGCTGTACGTCGCCATCACCGTCACGCCGGGGACGGCCGTCGTCGCCGCGGAGTCGGACGGGTCGGTGCTGTACCTCCACGTGCTGCACTGCGACCGGCGTGACGACGTCGTCGCCCACGTGCACCGGCTCGCCCACCTTGCGATCGCTGCGCTGCCCGAGCCATCGGTGCCGGTCGAGGTCGCGCGATGATCGTCGGCGTCGCCCTTGCCGGGCTTGTCGTCGCCGCGGCGTGCGCGCTGTACCGGCTGTTGATCGGCCCGACGCTCGCCGACCGGATCATCGCCCTCGACCTCGCACTGGTGTGCCTGATGTCGGGCATCGCCATCGATGCCGCGGACCGCGGCGACACGACCTGGTTGAACCTCCTCGTCGTGATCGCGATCATCGGGTTCACGGCCACGGTGGCGACCTCTCGATTCATGGAGCGCGATGCGCAGCGCCGGGGTGCCCGATGAGCACGCTCTCCGCAATGCTCGCGCTGGGCGGCGTGGCGATCATCGTGCTCGCCGCAGTCGGGCTGCTGCGCTTCCGCACGCCGTATGCCCGCATCCACGCCGCAGGGAAGGCGAGCCCGGTCGCGTTCATCGTCGTCACCCTCGCCGCCGCCCCCGATGTCGGCTGGGCCGGGACCGCCCGACTCCTGCTCGCGGTGGTCGCGCTGCTGCTCACGCTCCCGCTCGCGGTGCACCTGCTCTTTCGCGCCGTCCACGCGTCCGCTCCCGAATTCGACCCACCGATCGACGAGCTGTCCTGACCGGACGCGGCGCGCGAACCGTCGCTCGGCCCCCGGATCCCCCTCGATGCACGCCTCGACACACCCGCTGGTCGTGCTTCAACCCGCCACCCCCACCCGCCTCGCCACCGCCCCCTGCGGCCACCGCCCCCTACGGCCACCGCCACCTACGGCCACCGCCACCTACGGCCACCGCCACCTACGGCCACCGACCATGCCGGACCTGACCACCCTGGACCTGACCCCACCCTGGACCTGACCACCCTGGACCTGACCATGCCGGACCTGACCTCCCCGGACCTGCCGGCGCAGCGCGGCGGAGCCGACTCAGACGTGCTGGTCGATGAGGATGACGTTGCCGTCGGGATCGGTGACCGTGAAGCTCGCCGGGCCGCTCGGTGAGTCCGACGTGGTGTCCGCGCCCGTCTGCAGGCCGGCTTCGACGAGCTCGGCGCGTAGCGCGCGGACATCGGTGAACTCCTCGGCCGGCTGGCCGAGCCCGGACCATCCCGGGTTGAACGTGAGGATGTTCCCTTCGAACATGCCCTGGAAGAGCCCGATCGCCACCGAGCCGTTGGCGACGATGGTCCACGATTCGCCGTCGCCGGCGATCATCGAGAACCCGAGTCGCTCGTAGAACGCGCGCGACGCCGCCATGTCCGCGACGGCCAGGCTGATCGAGAACGCTCCGAGTTCCATCCGGCCTCCGTTTCCTCGCCGACCGCGACACCTTACGCGATGTCCAGCGGACGTTCGCCCGATCGGTCGTTCTCCACCAGTTCGGGATGTGCGGCGCAGATCGCGGGGCGGGCGGTTTCGAACGGCTGGCAACGAATGTTAGGCTTCCCTATCATTCCGGGTCTCGTAGCCCGCCGTCAACCGGCGCCTGCCTTCGGCTACGTCGGCAACAGTCGCAAACCATCTGCAGCTCGTCACTCGTCAGGAGCGTCCGTCCCCATGGACCAATCGATCATCGACACCGAGCACGTCGTCCCGGTGCTCAACGACATCATGCTCGCCGAACTGGCTGGCGTGGTGCGCTACACGCATTACTCGCTCGTCATCACCGGACCCAACCGGTTGCCGCTGGTCGCGTTCATGCAGATGCAGGCCGACGAGTCGCTGGTGCACGCCCGCCAGGCCGGCGAGATCCTGACCGGCCTCGGTGGGCACCCGACCCAAGGGATCGGCGCGATCGAGGAATCCAACGACCACTCGATCGAGGCGATCCTGCGCGAGTCGATCGGCCACGAGCGTCGTTCGCTCGATCTGTACCGGCGGCTCCTCGGCCTCGCCGAGGGCAACTCGGTCTACCTCGAGGAGTACGCCCGCACGCAGATCGGTGAGGAGGAGTTGCACGTCATCGAGATGAACAAGCTCCTCCGGGACTACACGATCGGCTGACATGGAAGCGATCCGGACGCATCGTGCCCAGAGCGGCGAGCGCTGAGATGCAGCAGGCGGACCGACCGCTCGTCGCGCTCTGCGCCGGCAAGGACTGCCGCAAGCGCGCCGAGTTCCCGAAGATGCGCGCCGCGCTCGCCGCGCAGTGCGACGTGGTCGAGCTGAGCTGTGTCGGGATCTGCAAGGGTCCGGTCGTCGTGGCCCGACCCGCGGGTGCTGCGCCGATCGTGTTGTCCAAGCTGCGGTCCAAACGGCACCGCCGGGAGCTACTGCGGATGCTCGTCGACGGTCGCCAACCCGGCCCGGAACTCGCCGACCGCACCGTGCGCGGCTCCAAGCGCACCACGACGGTCCGACGGATGCGCCGAACGCTCGCCGCCTCGAGCTGAACCCGACGCTCGGGCGGGGGTGCCGAGCCCTACGGGTCGGCGTCGAAACGCGGTGGGCGGCCCGAAGCTCGACGACCGCTTGGGCGGGCAATCGAGACGACGGCGTGACGAAGAGCGGGTCGGACCGGTACCATGCCGTCGACCACGGGGAGCCCTGAGGGGCTGAGAGGGCAGCGGCCGACCCGACGACCTGATCCGGTTAATGCCGGCGGAGGAATGGGCAATGGAACGACACCGTCGCAGTCGGATCGGCAGCCGAGTTGCACGGGGGATGATGGCGTTCCTCGGATGCGGGCTGCTGGCCACCGGTTGCGGCGGCGGTGAGCGGCCCGAGCTACGACTCGTCGCGTACGACTCGTTCCCGACCGGCGATTCCGACATCACCCGGCTGCTCGACGAGTTCGGCGACTCGATCGGCTACGACGTCACGGTGCTGACCGCCGGCGACGCCGGGGCGATGGTCTCCAAGGCGACGTTGACCGCCGGGAACCCGGAGGGCGACGTGCTGTGGGGCGTCGACTCCAGCCTGCTCGGGAGGGCACTGGCCGGCGACGTGTTCGAGGACTACCGGTCCGCGAACGGCGATGCGCTCGCGCCCGACATCCCCGATCCGGCCGTCACACCGGTCGACTTCGGCGACGTCTGCGTCAACGTCGACCTCGCCGAGTTCGCCGCCGTGTCGGTCGACCCGCCGTCGTCGCTCGACGACCTGATCGACCCGCTCTATCGAGGGATGCTCGTCACGCAGAACGCAGCGACGTCCACACCCGGCCTGGCGTTCCTGCTGGCGACGATCGCCGAGTACGGCGACCCCGGTTGGCTGGACTACTGGACCCGCCTCCGTGCCAACGACGTCCGCATCGTCGACGGCTGGACCGAGAGCTACTACGAGGCCTTCTCGCGGTACGGGGGCGACCAGCCGATGGTGGTCAGCTACGGCACGAGCCCGCCCGCCGAGGTCCTGTTCAGTGAACCCCGGCCCGCCGAGGCCCCGACGGCGATCGTCGAGGCGACGTGCTACCGGCAGGTCGAATACGCAGGGATCCTCCGCGGGACCGGGGAGCGCGAGGCGGCCGAGCAACTGATCGACTTCCTGACCTCGATCGAGTTCCAGTCGGCGCTCCCGCTGTCGCTGTTCGTCTATCCGGCCAACCGAGGTGCAGAGCTCCCCGCCGAATTCGTCGACTACTCGACCCGTCCCGACGCCGCCTACGACCTCGACCCGGGCCTGATCGAGGAGAACCGGGCTCGCTGGATCGACCAGTGGTCGGAGATCATGGGCCTCGGTTCCTGACCGAGGTCCGCCGGCATGCCCCCGACCCTCCCGAGTTCGTGTGACCGAAGAGGGCGACTCTCACGATGTTCGGTCACCCGAGCCGCCCGGCCCGAGATCTGTGTGACCGAACGGACCGAACCTCACGATGTCCGGTCACGCGAACCGTGGGAGGGTCGGGCGCGGCGAGCGGACGATCCGTTCAGAATCGGACGGTCTCATCGATCAGGAAGTCGACGACCTGGCGAAGGGCCTCGGGGTGCTCGGCACCGGCGGCCAGCGCCGCGTCGTAGACCGCGAGCTGCCGATGGGCCGAGGTCCCGCCGGTCATGATCGAACGGACACCGTTCAGCTCGTCGAGGCAGCCGAGGCGGGTGCCGGCAGGGGTCAGCATCTCCAGCAGCTCCTCGATCAGGTCAGCACACGGCACCACCTCACCGAGGCCGAAATCGATCAAGCCCTCGTCGATGCCGTAGCGCTGGGCTCGCCACCGGTTCTCCTGGACGAGCATCCGCGAGTAGGTGCGCCAGCGCTGGTTGTTGCGCTTGAGGTGGTACAGCATCGCCAGCACCGATTGGAACACGGCGGCGACCGACGCCCCGTGGGCGGCGGTGGTGCAGACGTCGGCGATGCGCATCTCGAGCGTCGGGAACCGGCCGGACGGGCGCAGGTCCCACCAGATCTTCGTCGTGTCCTCGATCTGGCCGGCGTGGACCAACACCGCGACGTGGCGCTGGTACTCGGCCCACGAGTCGAACGCCTCGGGGAGCCCGGTGCGCGGCATCCCGTCGAAGACCGACAGCCGGTAGCAGCGCAGACCGGTGGGTTCCCCGTGCCAGAACGGCGAGGAGGTCGAGAGGGCGAGGATGTGCGGCAGGAAGTAGGTCGCCTGCTGCATCAGGTCGACCCGCAGCTCGTCGTCGTCGATGCCGACGTGCACGTGCATCCCGCAGATCAGCATGCGGCGGGCGACCACGCCGTGGTCCCGGGCCAGCTTGTCGTAGCGGTCGCGGGGAGTGAACCGCTGGGTCGCCCAGTCGGCGAACGGGTGTGTCGACGCGGCGATGATCGCGTAGCCGAACTCGGCGGCTATCGCCGCGAGCACACCGCGCAGCGCGCGGATCTCGTCTGCGGCCTCGGGTACCGAAGCGCACTTCGAGGTTCCGACCTCGAGTTGGGACTGGAGGAACTCCCGGGTCATCAAGCCACCGGTCTCGGCCACCCCTCGTTCGAGAAGCGGCTCGGGCAACTCCCTGACCAGATCGCGGGTCTCGCGGTCGACGACGAGGTACTCCTCCTCGATCCCGATGGTGAACGACGGCTCAGCCTGCATCCAGCCCTCCTCGGCCCCTCCTGACCCTACTGCGCCGCTGGTCGCCTGCCCTCGACCGACTCGCCGGTCGAACTGGGTGGCGCCTCCGGTCAGCGACCGCGTTCGCGCCGGTCGTTCGTTGACGATCCGCCGACGGTCCTCGCCTCGGCCACGGGTTCCGGTGTATGACTGTGCGGTGAGCACGCGGTGAGGTGCCGAGCGAGCAAGCAGAGCAGACCGCGCCGTCTCGGCGCGTGTCTGGCGCGGCCTTGTGTGGCGCGCGCGTCCGGCCGATGACCGCGACCGCCCCGGCCGGCAAGCAGGCCGCGACCCGCCGGAAGCTGGGCACGTTCGGTGGCGTGTTCACGCCGTCGATCCTCACGATCCTCGGCGTGATCATGTACCTGCGCTTCGGGTGGGTGGTCGGCAACGTCGGCCTGCGCAGCACGTTGGTCATCGTCACGATCGCGACCACGATCACGCTGCTGACCGGGCTGTCGATCGCGCAGATCGCCACCGACCAGGAGGTCCGTGCCGGCGGCGCGTACTACATGGTCAGCCGATCGCTCGGCTCCGAGATCGGCGGGGCGATCGGGATCCCGCTCTACCTCGCCCAGGCGCTGTCGGTTGCGCTCTACACGCTCGGGTTCGCGGAGAGCGTGAACGCGGTCGCGCCGTCGGTGCCGGTCAAACCGCTTGCGCTGGCGACGACGGTGGCGGTCGCGGTGCTGGCGATCATCTCGGCGCGCACGGCGATCCGCGCCCAGTACGTCATCATGGCCGCCATCGCGCTCTCGCTCGTGTCGTTCTTCCTCGGCACGGGCAACACGGCCGGCCCGGTCGCGCCACCGCCCGGTGGGTTCGAGACGGTCCCGTTCTGGCAGGTGTTCGCCGTCTTCTTCCCCGCGGTCACCGGCATCATGGCCGGCGTCAACATGAGCGGCGACCTGGCACGGCCGCGGCGGTCGATCCCCCGCGGGACCATCGCCGCGATCGCGGTGAGCTACGTGGCCTACATGACCATCCCGGTCGTCCTCGCCCGGCGCGCGGCACCGTCGGCGCTGGTCACCGAGCCACTGATCATGCGCCCGCTCTCGCTGTGGGGTCCGGCGATCCTGCTCGGCGTCTGGGGCGCGACGCTGTCGAGTGCGCTCGGCAGCATCCTCGGCGCGCCGCGCATCCTCCAGGCGCTCGCCCGCGACGACATCCTGCCCCGCCCGCTGCGGATCCTGGGCCGCGGCGCGGGCACCAACGACGAACCGCGCCTCGGTACTTACGTGTCGCTCGGCCTCGTCATCGTCGTGGTCTCGGTCGGCGACCTCAACGCGGTCGCCCCGGTGCTGACGATGTTCTTCCTCGCGTCGTACGCAGCCGTCAACTTCGTGTCGGCCGGTGAGCGCTTCCTGCGCACGCCGTCGTTCCGACCGACGTTCCGCGTCCACTGGACGGTTTCGCTCGCCGGCGCGCTCGGCTGCGCCGCGGTCATGCTCCTGATCAACCCGCTGGCGACGGTGATCGCGCTGATCGCCATCGTGGTGTTGTGGGTTCTGCTCAGCCGGCGTCGCGCCCGCGCCCGGTGGGGAGACATTCGCCAGTTGCTCTGGCTGACCCTCGTTCGCTGGGCAGCCGGCCACATCCGGCCCTCGACGCACGCCCGGAGTTGGCGGCCGAACATTCTCGTCCTGGCGGGCAGCCCGACCAAACGGTGGTACCTGATCGACCTCGCGAACGCGCTGTCGCACAACCGGGGTTTGCTCACGATCGCCACGATCATGCCGGAGTCGGCGCCGACCGAGCGCAAGCGGCATCTGGCGGAAACGGTGCGGGAGCACCTCGCCGAACGCAAGGTCGACGCGCTGGTCCGGGTCGTCTCGGCCCCGTCGTCGTACGTCGGTGCGTCGGTGCTCGTCGAGGCGTACGGGCTCGGTGGGCTGGTGCCCAACACCGTCCTGCTCGGCGACGGCGAGACGACCTCGGATCCCGGGGAGTACGCGACGATGCTCGTGCGGCTCCACGACGCCGGCCGCAACGTCGTCGTCGTGCGCGCCGCGGACGACACGACCTTCGGGGACCGCCGGCGGATCGACGTCTGGCTCAGCTCGATGCGCGACAACGGGACGCTGATGATCACGCTCGCCAACACGATGCGTGCATCGCGCTCGTGGCGGAAGGCGACGCTGCGGGTCAGGATGGTCGTGACCAACGACGACGCGGCACGCGAGGTCGCCGCCAACCTGCGTTCGATGTTCGCCCAGGCCCGGCTGGTCGCCGAGGTCGACGTGATCGTCGACGATCGGCCGGTGACGACGGTGATCGGCGAGCGGTCGGCGTCGACCGATCTGACGTTGGTCGGGCTGCCCGACCCCTGTGCCCATCCCGACGACTTCGCCGAGCGACTGCACAAGCTGCTGTCCACCGTCGACACGCCCTCGCCGATCGCGTTCGTCCTGGCCTCCAACGACGTCGACCTCACTGCGCTGCTCGACTGAACCCTCGAGCCGGCCGCCGCTGTCGACCTTCGGCCCTGGTCGCCGCCGGTCGGGCGCCACGACGATGTGATCCATGACATCCGGCAGCACCGCCAGCGCCGAGGCCGTCGCCGACGGATCGTGCGGAGCAGACCTGTATTGGATCCCGGTCGGGGCGGGGGCACGGGTCGTGCGGGTGTGCAGCACCGCCTTCGAGGCGATCTCGGCGGCCGCCCACCGCCGGCCCCGAGGTGAGCTGTACCACGCGGCGCTGGTCGTGCGAGTCCCCGAAGGCCGGTACGCGATCGAGCAGGCCCCGGTCCCCGATCGACGCGGCACGGAGCGCGGCGTGGTGGCCGAGGGTCCGGTCGTGTCGCGGGTGGCCGGCCGGTTCAGGTGGTTCCGGTACGAGGTGCGGTGCTGGCGCGACGGGGTGATCCCCGACATCGGCGAGGCGGTCGCCAGCCCGGTCAGGGTGACCGGTGACGCAGCGGTCGCTCGGCGCATCATCGACGTGCTGCCCGAGGTACCCCAGCTGCGGTGGGGGCGCGACGATGTCGGCGCAGGGGAGATGTGGAACTCGAACTCGGTGGTCTCCTGGACGTTGGCGAGCAGCGGCATCGCGCTCGATTCGCTCGATCCACCGGCCGGTGGCCGCGCCCCGGGGTGGGGCGCAGGGGCCCTGGTCGCCGGCGGTCGCACCACCCGCGAGGTCCCGGCCGCCGTCTGATCGACCCTGGCCGCCTCGGCCCGTCACGATCGGCTCGCGGTTCGTGGTAGTGATGTCGGGACGAGGTCGGTCGCGTCGGTCGGCCGCCGGGTGCGAGGGGGCATCGCCATGAGCAAGGTTTCGATGGTCGGGACGATCACCTGCCAGGACGGCAAGGGGCCGGAGATGGAGGCCGTGCTGACCCGGATGGTCGAAGCGGCGCGCGACGAGCCGGGCGTCGAGGTCTACTCGTACCACCGCGCCGACGACGGTACGTTCCGCTTCTTCGCCCTGATGTCCGACGAGGCGTCGATGCGAGGGCACGGGCAGAGCGCCGCGATGCAGGCGGCGATGGCGGCGTTCCGCCCGCTGATGGCGGCCCCGCCGCAGATGACGGTGACCACGCCGATCGCGGCGATCGGCCTCGACGTTTGATCCGAGCGGAGGACCCGAGCCGGAGAATCTCGCCCGGCTGTCACCCGCGCCGCCCTGTCGTTCGTCCGTAGTACTAGGGGACCGCAAGCCGACCGGAGGAGGGTGCCATGGAGTGGTGGGTGCTGGAGTCGATCACCGCCGTGATCCTGATCGCCGTTGTGGTGACGCTCGGGCCGCTGATCAAGCGGTTCGGCAAGTCGTACGCCGCCGACGTCTTCCGGGCCAACCCGCGCACGGGCAAGAGCTACCTCGTGCTCATGGACTTCGCCTACTACCTGATCTTCGGGGCCTACATCCTGTTCGCCATCCGTTGGGCACCTGACGACGGCTGGGAGCAGCAGGTCAACTCCGACCAGGTCCAGGCCTCGGTCTTCCGGCTCGGCGGCCTGCTGCTGCTGATGGGTCTGCTCCACGGGCTCAACGTCCTCTCGCTGCCGGTGATCGGCCGCATCTTCACGCTCAACCGACAGCTCGACGACGGGGTTGCCGGCCCGCGGGCGGCCTGAGCCGGCGTCGGCGACCGCTGGGGCCGAAGCGGCGTGGACACGTCATGAGTTCCGAGGAGGCGTTGGCGCTGACGCAGGGCGCGGTCGATCCCGATGCACTCGTCGCCGAGATGTTCTCGGCGGAGGGTGCCTCGCTCGTCAGGCTCGCTCGGCTGTTCTGCGACGACCGGAACGCCGCAGAGGATCTCGTGCAGGAGGCGTTCATCCGGTTGCATCGCTCGGCCGCCTCGATCCGCGACCGGGATCGAACCCCGGCGTTCCTTCGGTCGATCGTGCTCAACCTCGCCCGCGACCACAACCGGCGGGGGTTGATGTCGCTGCGCCATCGCAACACCGCCGAACGGGTCCCCGACCCGCCCGAGCCGGACGACCTGGCGTTGGCCGGCGACGATGCCCACGAAGTGCTCGCCGCGCTGGCCACCCTCCCCGAACGGCAGCGCGCCTGCCTCGTGCTGCACTACTACGAGGAGATGACGATCGCCGAGGTCGCCGACACCTTGCGCATCTCGAAGAACTCGGTGAAGACCCACTGCAAGCGCGGACTGGCCGCGCTCGACGCCCGACTGGAGGTTCGGCCATGAACGTCGAGCAACGGCTGATCGACGCACTGCGGTCGGCGGACCGCATCGAGCCGAGTCCGGACCTGTGGTCGCGCGTCCTGCACTCGATCGAGGAGGATCGGGTCCATCGCAGGCGGATCGCGCTGTCGATCTCGATCACGGTCGGGACGATCTCGGCGCTGGTCGCCGCCGGCTGGCTCGGGCTCGCCGACCGTTCCACCGGGCGCCAGGTCGATCTCCGCCTGATGGAGTTGCTCGAATGGATCGCGCTGGTCGCGCTCGTCGCTGTGCTCGGACCTGCGATCCGCCGCTTCGGTCGCGGGTACGCCCACGACCTCTGGCCGGCGACGCCGTCGACGGCGTCGGTGTTGCTGCGGTTGCTCGACGTGGCGTACGTGCTCGTGTTCGCCGGGTACATCCTGATGTCGTCGGAGTTCGACTTCGGCGCGTCCGTCGTGGGTGTCGCCGAGCAGGTCGAGCAGGCGTTGCAGCGCATCGGCGGGCTCCTGCTCATCATGGGGCTGCTCCACGCGGTGACGATCATGGCCCTGCCGCTGGTCGCACTGGTGTTCAACTCGACACGCGTCGGTCGATCGCTGCCGCGTTCGGTGGTGATCCTGCTCGTCGTCGCAGGCCTCGGCGTTTCGGTCTGGATGGTGCCTGCACTGCTCGGCCTACTGCTCGGGGAGCGCTGACGGTGGCCAAGCACTGGGTGATCGACCGGGAGCCGAGCCGTCGCTTCCCGGTCTACACGCGGGGCAACTCGGGAGAGGTGTTCCCCAACGTGATGACCCCGCTGACCGGGAGTCTGATCGGCGACGCAGCGAGCGACGGGCAGCTTGCGGCGATGCGCTCGCTCGGGCTGCTGACCGGCCACGATCTCGCCGACCCCGGCACTGCCGGCACCGGGGTGTTCGGCGGGTATCTCTACGGCAACCTGTCGCTGCTGCGAGTGGCCTGCGAGCGGGTGCCCGGCATGTCGGCGCTCGACGCCGACCGGCAGGTGGCGGGGCTCTCCGCCGACGCACCGGCCCATCGCCCGCAGCGCGGCGACCGCAGCATCGAGGCCACGCTGCGGTCGGTCGGGGTGCTCGGCGGCCGGGTCCTGCGGCCGTCGATCGCCGAGGTCGACCGGGCGCGAGTCGCAACCGACCGATGGTGCGCATCGCTGGCCGAGCCGGCCGAACGTTCCGACGCGCAGTTGATCGAGTTCGCGCGCGCCTACCCGCCGCGGTTCGCCGATCACATGTGCCTCCTGCTCCGGTACTCGGGGTTCGCTGCGGCGAGCAGCTCGATGATCGATCGGGTGGCCGCGCACGCCGGCCTCCCGGACGGCTCGGCGGTCGCGCTGACCTCGGGGCTGGGCACGATCGATTCGGCGTCACCAGCGCTGCGACTCTGGGCGCTCGGCCGTCGGGTCGCCAACTCGCCGCGGCTGTCCGGGCTCTTCGACGCCGGCGAGGACCCAGCCGATCACGCCGGGGAACCCGACGTCGATGCCTTCCTCGATCGATGGGCACACTTCGTCGTCCGGCACGGCGCCCGCGGACCCGACGAGTGGGAGCTGGCGTCGCCGACCTGGGGAACGAATCCCGAGATCGCCCGCGCCGCCATCGAACGGCTGCGTCAGGCGCCGGCCGAGCGCGACCCGGTCAGCGCCGGACGCCGCCTGGCCACCGAACGGGCGCGGCTCACCGCCGAGGTCCGCCGGACCCTCACCGCTCCCCTTCGGCCGGTCTTCGATCGTCTGAGCCGGGCGGCGAACCTGTATGCGCAGGGTCGTGAGCGGGCCAAGGCGGTCTTCATCGACGACGTGTACCCGGTCCGCCGGGCGCTGTTCGAGCTCGCCGCCCGCTGCCGTGCGCGAGGGGGTCCGGCCGAGCGGCGGGACGTCTTCCTGATCACGATCGACGAGCTGCCCGACTTCGTCGCCGACCCACCGTCGTTCGCCGACCTGATCGAGCTGCGCCGCCGTCGGCGGGGCTACCTCCAGGAGCGTGAGCCTCCGTTCGTGTTCAGCAGGGAGATCCCCGATCCGGCGACATGGCGGCTGCGGTCGGCGACCGCGGTCAGCGCGGCGGACACCGCGTTGCGCGGACAGGGGGTGTGCGCCGGGATCGCCCGCGGCACCGTGCGGATCGTGCGCGATCCGACCGAGCCCCGGGCATTGCAGCCCGACGACATCCTCGTCGCGCCGATCACCGACCCGGCGTGGACACCCCTGTTCCTCGCGGTCGCAGGGGTCGTCGTCGAGGTCGGCGCCCAGCAGAGCCACGCGGCGATCGTCGCGCGCGAGCTCGGCATCCCCGCGATCGTCGGCGTCTCCGGGGCGACGACACGGCTGGTCGAGGGGCAGACGATCGAGATCGACGGCGGGCGTGGCACCGTCACGGTGTTGTGAGCGGGTGTGGTTCCGGTGACCGCGTGCTCAGTCCCCGCCGCAGCTGGTCAGTCCGTACTCCCGGGCCCGGCGGTCGATGTCGTCGAACAGGCCACCGTCGTCGTCCATCGCCTCGCGCGCCGAGTCGTCGC
Source organism: Ilumatobacteraceae bacterium (assembly GCA_963825565.1). GTDB lineage: Bacteria > Actinomycetota > Acidimicrobiia > Acidimicrobiales > Ilumatobacteraceae > JBFGCT01. The sequence goes on along the minus strand of CAWGTW010000012.1, from coordinate 155,072 downwards.
CACCGGCCGCTGCGGTCACCAGGTGGGAGAAGTCGGCGAGCGCCGCCTCCTGGTCGCTGAGCAGCGTCTCGATGAACTCCTTGTCCTCGGTCGGCGCTTCGAGCGCGCGCAGGTCGTCGAGCTGCTGCTCGAAGATCGGCATGACCTCGTCGATCGCCTCGGCGAACAACGCGAAGACCTGCTCGTCGACAGCTGGGTCGCCGTCGCCGGTTGCCGCCCAGACCTCCGCGAAGATCGGGTCTGCCTCGTCGTTGCTCGCTTGGCAGATCGCGTTCGCTCGGTCGATGAACTCCGGCTTGCTCAGCGGGTCGGCGCCTTGTGCGCCGCACCCGGCGACGAGCGATGCGCCGGCCACGATGGCGACGATGGCGACGGTCGATCGAAGTTCGGTGTTCATGATGTCCCTCTCTCGCCCCGCGGTGGGGCGTCCGGACAGACAGACGGTCGAGTGGCGCGAGCGGGTGACATCGTGGGCGGAGGCGACGTCGAGCACGCGAGCACGAAGGGCGTCCGCGAGCAGAAGGGGCAACGGTGAACGAGGCCAGGTACCGGGAGGCGGAGCGGCGGCTGTGGGAGTCGATCGGGCTGGTCCCGTCGGAACGTGAGCTGCACCTCGACCGGCTGGATTCGAGCGTCCGTGTCCAGGAGGTCGGCGATGGCCCGAGCGTCGTGTTCGTCCACGGCGGCAGCGCCAGCGGGGCCAACTGGGCGCCGCTCGCCGCCCTGCTTCCGGGGTTCCGATGCATCCTGCTCGATCGGCCGGGCTGTGGTCTCAGCCCGGCGCTCGACGCCGATCTGTCCGATGTCCGACAGCTCGCTCGGCTGGCCGACGCGCTGGTGCCCGACGTGCTCGACGCGCTCGGGACCGGCTCCGCCCCGATCGTTGCCACGTCGCTCGGCGGGTTCCACGCGCTGCGCGCTGCGGCCGCCCATCCCGAGCGGATCGACCGCATCGTCGAGTTCGGCTTCGTTCCCGGCGGGCCGATCGAGCACGTCCCGATCTCGATGCGTGCCGCCACCTGGCCCGGCAGTCGCCGTCTGATGACGGCGATCCCGCCGACCCGATTCGCGGTGCGGGCGATCCTGCGCCAGCTCGGGTTGCGTGACGCACTGCGCGACGGGCGAATCTCGGCGGAGTTCTCCGACTGGTTCGTGTCGCTGCTGCGCGACACCCCGACGTTGCGCAACGAGACGAGGTACCCCCGGCAGTTGCTCTCGCCGGGCGAGGCGCACTCGGAGTTGTTGCCACCCGTCCTGCTCGCCGCCGTGCGCTGCCCGGTCCGCTTCGTGTGGGGCGACGCCGATCCGCTGGGCGGAGCTGCGGCGGCCCGGCGATTCGTGTCCGGCATCCCCGGTGCCGAGCTCGAGCTCTGGGCCGGCGTCGGCCACGCCCCGTTCGTCGACGATCCCGAACGGTCCGCCGCACGCATCGCCGACTTCCTCGCGGTGTGACGAGGCACGTCGCGACCGGCGGTGGCGCGATCGGTCGGGAGCGCGCCGAGGTTGCGGCTCGCCGGATGTCACCCGCGGCACCGGGTCGATCGTCTGTCGGTGGAGGAGGTGTTGCCGGTGACCAACGTGATCGAGATCGACGGACTGAGCAAGGCGTACCGCCGGCGAGGGCGGACGGTGGTCGCCGTCGATCGGCTCGACCTCGAGGTACCCGAGGGTGGGGTCTACGGCTTCCTCGGACCGAACGGATCGGGGAAGACGACGACGATCCGGTGCCTGCTCGGGCTCGCCAGGCCGACCAGCGGCGTGCTGCGCCTGCTCGGCGGAGCGGTTCCGGGCGGACTTCGGGACGCCGTGCGGCGAACCGGTGCGATCGTCGAGGCGCCGGCGCTGTTCCCGACGATGAGCGGCCGCGAGAACCTCAGCCTGCTCGGTGCGATCGACGGGATCGGGCCGGCTCGCGTCGCCGACGTCATCGGCACCGTCGGGCTCGCCGATCGTGCCGATGACGTGGTCAGGCGCTACTCGCTCGGGATGCGGCAGCGGCTGGCGCTGGCGGCGGCGCTGCTCAAGGACCCGGCGCTGCTGATCCTCGACGAACCGGCCAACGGCCTCGACCCGGCGGGGATGCGGGAGGTCCGCCACCTGCTGCGGCGCCTGGCCGACGACGGACGCACCGTGTTCGTGTCGAGTCACATCCTCGCCGAGATCGAGTCGACGTGCGATCGCGTCGCCATCTTGACGAAGGGCCGATGCATCGCCAGCGGGACCGTCGACGACGTGGTCTCCCGTCACGGGCGCGCGTCGTCGATCCTGGCTCGGGTCGACGATCTGTCGGCGGGGGAGCGGACGCTGCGCGCCACCCACGTCGGGGTCCGACGGGTCGATGGCTACCTGCGCATCGACGTCGCACCCGAATCGGCGGGGGAGATCACCCGGTTGCTGGCCGGTGCCGGTCAGTGGGTCACCGAGCTCCGGCCCGTCCGCTCGAGCCTCGAGGACGTGTTCCTCGAACTCACCGGCGACGTCGGGTTCGACGGACCGGATGCTCGTCGGCAGGTCGAGGTCGGCGGGGCGGTCGCATGATCCTGCTGCGCACGGAGATGCGGAGGGCACTGCGGCGGCGGGCGGTGCGCGCGCTGATCGCGATCGCCGTGCTCGGGTGTGCGGCGGCCGGGGTCATCGCCTATCTCAGCTCGGCCGGCAAGACACTGCTCGAGCTCCGCATCGACGGCGAGGGCAGCCCGGCGATCATGACCGACTGGTGGATTGCCGACTCCGGCGAAGGATTCCTCGCCGTCGCCATGTTCTTCCTGTTCCTCGGTGCGTTCTTCGGTGGGGCGACGGTCGCCGGCGGTGAGTGGCGCGCCGGAACGGTCACGACCGTGCTGACCTGGGAGCCTCGTCGGCTCCGGCTGCACGGCGCGCGCACGGTGAGCTCGGCCCTCCTCGCGTTCTCGATCTCGCTCGGACTCCAGGCGTTGTTCCTCGCGTCGTTCCTGCCGGCGGTGTTCCTGAACGGCACGACCGACGGTGCGGACGGCGCGTTCTGGTCGGCGCTGGTCGTCGTGATGATCCGAACGTCGGCGATCACCGCAGCCTCCGCCGCGCTGGCGATCGCGCTGGCGACCATCGGGCGCAACACGGCGTTCGCGGTCATCTCGATGTTCGCCTGGCTGGTGGTGGTCGAGGGCCTGATCCGTGCGCTCAAGCCGTCGCTCGCCGCCTGGTTGTGGGCCGAGAACCTCGGCGTCGTCATGACCTGGGCACAGCTCGAAGGCAGCGATGTGGGCCGCGGCCCGCTGGTCGCCTCGGCGACGTTGCTCGCGTACGGCACGGTCGCCGTCGGTCTCGCGGCGATCTCGTTCGATCGCCGTGACATCGCGACGGCGACGTGACGCCCGACCGATCGCGCGCACCCGTCGGCTCGCCGGGCGTCAGGAGAGCTGGGCGAGGTAGTGGGGCAGCATCGCCCGCCACGTCTGCCAGTCGTGCGGCCACTCCGGACCCCACTCGTCGACCCGGTTCGGGATGCCCGCCGCCCCGAGGATGTTGGCGACCTGCCACGACGCACCGACGTCTTCGTTGGCGCCCCCGCCGCAGGCCAGCAGCACCGCCCGCTGCCGCAGGCGATCGAGGTGGTGGTCGTCGAGCGAACCGAGGTAGTGGATCGGCGATGCCCACCAGAAGTTGTCGTCGGTCGGGCCGCCGACGAACCGGGTGAGGTCGTAGGTCCCGCTCATGCAGATCGCGTCGGTGAACACCTCGGGGTACCGGCACAGCGAGGCGAGCGCGTTGTACGCCCCGACCGACGCGCCGGCGGCGATGATCTCGATGCCGTCGTTGCGGCAGTCGGCGCGGATCGCCGGCACGAGCTCGTGGCCGATGAACTCGACGAACCGGCGCAGGATCCAGCTCAGGTGCAAGCTGTCGCCCTCGTGGGTGAGCATCGCCCGCCCGTTGATGCTGTCGCAGGAGTACACCTTGATCTGTCCTGCGGTGATCAGTTCGCCGCAGGACTCGACGACGTCGAAGCGCTCGATCTCCTCGGCGTCGCCGCCGGCGGTCGGGAACACGAGGACCGGCTTTCCGTAGTCGCCCCAGCGGGCGACCTCCACGTCGCGATCGAGATGGGTCGAGTGCCAGCGCTCGACGAGCTTGTTCATCGTCCTGCCTGCTCGGCGTCGTCGGCTGGGTCGCCCACGTCGTCACGCCACTGCTGGATGCGCTCCCAGAACATCTCGGTGAACGGCTCGATCTCGTGCTCCGGGTACATCGCGGCGACCTTCAGCCGTACCGCATCGTGCGCGGTGTCGGTGCAGAAGAAGTCCCACACGACCTGGTCGAGGTGCGGGAGGTATTCGTCGCAGAACGCCTCGAACTCGGCGACCTGCAAGCGTTCGCGGGCGATCGCCGCATACCCCTGCAGCTTCTCCTCGTACGGGGCGTCGGTGTCGGCGATGTCGAAGTACGGCTGCCAGTTGAGGTTCGGGCGCATCGGTCGCCTGGTCGCGGCGCAGAACAGCGACCAGCGCAGGTTGGCGGCGATCAGCCAGGGGAAGTGGTAGTGCAGGGAGGTGACCTGCGAGTCGGGACACGGGTTGGCGAAGTCGATCGGGAACCAGTGCCCGTCCTGGCGCAGCGCCTCGCACGAGTTGAAGTCCCACCCGAAGAACGAATTGATCGTGAGCGTGGTGTCGATCAGGTGCCGGCGCTGGTCGTCGGGCAGTCCGCCGTCATCGGAGGTGTACCGGTCGTGGAGCGGGGCGCCGGGGTCGTAGCGCACGACCCGCACCTGCGGGCCGAGCCCGACGCAGCGGATGAACAGGTCGTGCGGGTCGACCGCCTGCTGGAGGTGCATCAGGTACGTGTCGCTCGCGTCGTAGAGGCGTTGCAGGTCGGCGGCGCTGTCGATGCGGCTGACACCGGCCCAACCGCCGCCGTCGTAGGGCTTGATGTACATCGGGTAGCCGACCTTGCCGCCGAGCTCGACCAGGTCGAACATCTGGGCGTACCGTTCGAGGGTGACCTCCAGATCGGCGCTCGGCGCGTAGCTCTTGGGTGGCACCATCCACGTCCTCGGGATCGGCATGCCGAGGCGCATCATCGCGCAGTACGACGTGTGCTTCTCGTTCGACTGGATCGACCACGGGTTGTTGAACACGTAGAGACCGTTCATCAGGACGGCCTTCTTGATCCACTCGCGGCTCGTTCCGTACCAGTGCGTGAGACGATCGATCACCAGGTCGTATCGGACCCCCTGGCGGAGGTAGAACGGCTCGATCGTCACGCGGTCGACGTCGAAGCGGATCGAGTCGCCGTCGAGCCCCACGGTCAGGTCGAGGCGGTGCAGGATCTGCTCGTAACAGATCGGCCAGCACAGGTCGGCGCCGAGCGACAGCCCGATCACGCGCCGGACGTCAGCCATCGGTTTCAGCCATCTGTCTCCCCCGAGTCGATCGACCGCAAGCTAGTGCTTCGCCCGCGCACGTTCGCAATGTTGCGGTGGCCGATCTTCACGGTCATCGCCTCAGCCGGCGTGCTCCGGACGGTCGAAGGGTCGGACCTCGCGGGGCCGGAACGAGTCGGCGAACAGCCACGGGAGGGCGATACCGAGGTGGTCGCGCCAGCAGCCCCAGGTGTGGCCGTCGAGCGCTTCGCCCATCACGACCTGCATGCCCGTCTCCTTGAGGACGGGCCGGATCGCACGGTTCTCGGTGATCATCGGTTCGAACAACCCACAGCTCATGAAGACCCGTTCGGCGACGGCGGTCGGTGCCGCGGTGTACCGTCGAACGAACTCGTAGACCGGTGTCCACAGGTCGTCCATCGGCTCGACGCACTCGCCGCTTGCCCCGGCGAAGGAGCCCGACTGCAGCAGCAGCCGTCCGAACGTGTCGGGGTACCGCACGGCGGTCGACAGCGTCGCCACCGCCCCGAAGCTCGAACCGCCGAGGCAGCGTGCTTCGCGGCGTGCGATGAGCGGCAGGTGGGCTTCGAGGTAGGGCACCAGCTCGTCGGCGACGAACCGGGCGTGCCGCTCGTCGTCGGCGTACTCGTTCAGGCGGTCGTGCGGGTCGCAGAACGCGACGACGAGTTCCGGCACGAGGCCCCGGTGGATCAGGTTGTCGAGCACCGTGCTCGCCGCCGCGTAATGGAGGTAGTCGGTGCCGTCGTGGAGCACGACGAGGGCGTAGCGGTGCTGCGGGTCGGTGGTGAACGACGCCGGGAGGTACAAGGTGATCGGCACCGCACGCCCGAGCGCGTCGCTGGGGATGGTCAGCGAACGGTGCGAACCCGCCTCGGCGGCCGGATCGTGCAGCGCCCAGGGAGGGACCGCGTAGCCGAACGATCGGCACACCGAGTTCTGGCCGAACGGGTTGCGGGACTCGTACGGGTTGAGCGGGTCCTCGATCGTGCGCCGGTTCCCGTGCTCGATGATCTCGAGCTGGTACTCGAGGCGGGTCCCGGCCGGGAGGCCGAGGGTCAGCAGCCACCAGTCCGACCCGTCGAGCCGTTCGAACGCGAGGTCGGCGGGGAGCCCGATCCCGAAGTGGACCAACCGCACCGAGTCCGCGTCGCCGCGATAGGCGAACGTCGTCCCAGCTTCGCTCGACAGCGGGAAGCCGCGGTCGAAGACCAGGTCGTCGAGGGCGTCGGCGGTCAGCGCCGGGTCGCGCGCGAGCCGAGGTGCCAGCGTGGTCCCGGCGGTTGCCCGGGTCGTCATCGCACGTGCACCGTCACGGTGCGGCCGATCTCGTCGAGCACCCAACGCAGGTGGTCGAAGTCCTCGTGGCGGGCGCGCACCCAGGCGTTGGCCATGTAGCCGGCATCGACCGGCTGGGTCGGGGTGCCCTCGGGCGGGAGGTGGGCATCGATGATCAACCCGCCGAACCGTTGCTCGATGTCGTCGATCCCCGAGTACCCGGCGATGACGCCGTCGCCCTCCGGGCGCAACGCGACGATCCCGGCCGCGTACCGGCGCGACGCCGGTCGGCCGCGGCGGCCGTGGACGATCGCCTCGGCCCACTCCCGGTACAGGTCGATCTCGTTGCCGACGGCGTAGAGATCCCACGCCCTGACCCCAGGAGGCCGGCAACCGATCTCGGAGAACATCAGCCCCTTCGGTCCGGCGAACCACTCCATGTGAGTTGCCGACGTGCCGATGCCGAGCGCGGTGATCACGCGTCGGCCCATCGCCTTCACCTCGTCGTAGCCGGGGGCGGAATCGACTCGGTTGGTGGCGACGAACTGGGGCGAGATCCAGCGGTTCCGCATCGCTTCGAGGACGTTGGGGTAGTAGTGGCTGACGAACTCGTGGACGACCGCGCCGTCGACGCTGATCGTGTCGTAGAAGCCCTCGTGGCCTTCGACGAACTCCTCGACCGCGACCGGTGCACCGTGCGCCAACCCGCTCAGTGCGATCGCCTGCTCGAGCTCGGCGCCGTCGTCGACCCGGTGCGTTCCCGAGGCACCGGCCCCGTCGGGGGGCTTGACGATCAGCGGGTACCCGACCGCGTCGGCGAACGCCCTGACCGCGTCGCCGGTCGAGGCCCCGATCGAGCGGGCACACGGGACGCCGGCGGCCCGCAGCACCTCCTTCATCGCCGGCTTGTCGCGGCACAGGTGGGCGGTACGCACCGACGTACCGGGAATGCCGCACGCCTCGCGGACTCGGGCGGCGGTCATGATGTGCGCCTCGACGGTCGCCTCCAGGCGGTCGACCCAGATCTTGTCCTGGATCCAGCGGACGGCGCGCTCCACGCTGTGGTCGTCGACCACCGACCCGACCTGTTCGTAATGGGTGAGCCACTCGCGGACGTCGTCGTCGAGCCCTGCCTCGGGGCGTTCCCCGACGCCGATCACGGTCGCCCCCGCCTCGGCCAGCGCGCGTGCGAACTGCTTCTGGTTGTCGGGGAAGCTCGGTTCGAGGAGGATCACGTTCACCGGCACAGTTGTAGCCCGTGGCGACCCCCTCCCGGTACCGGACGGATCGGGGCGCCGGCCTGCGCCGCGACCCGGGTGGGGTGATGTACGGTCCGCCGGGTGGTGCAGGTCGTGTTCGTCGCTCCGTACGTGCGCGAGGCGACGACCCGCTTTCTGACCGCGATGGTCGAGCTGCCGGGCACCGAGGTCGCGGTCGTCAGCAGCGACCCGTTGGAGCGCTTTCCCGATCGTGTCCGGCGGGGCCTCGCCGCGCACTGGCGGATCGAGGACTGCCTGGACGTCGATCGGTTGACCGGGGCGGTCGCCGCGCTCGCCGGCCGATCGGGAGGCGTCGACGTGCTGACGGCGATCCTGGAGAACCTGCAGGTTCCGGTGGCCGAGGTCCGCGAGCGGCTCGGGATCGCCGGGATGGGGGTCGAGGTGGCCGAGCGGTTCCGCGACAAGGCGCAGATGAAGGCCGCCTTCGAGGCCGCAGGAGTTCCCTGTGCCCGCAACGCGCGGGCGGACTCCGCCGATCAGGTCCGGGCGATCCTGCGGTCGTGGGAACCACCGATCGTCGTCAAGCCGCTGGCCGGGATGGGCGCCCGCAACACGTTCCGCCTCGACGACGGGGCGTCGGTCGAGCGGTGGTTGGCACAGAGCCCGCCGTCGCCGGGCGCGCCGGTGCTGCTCGAGGAGTTCCTCGTCGGCGAGGAGTTCTCGTTCGAGAGCGTGCTGCTCGATGGCGCGCCGGTCTGGTACTCGATCGGACGGTACGACCCGACGCCGCTGACCGTCCTCGAGAACCCGTGGATCCAGTGGTGCGTGGTCCTCCCCCGGGAGGTCGGCGGCGAGGAGTTCGCGGCGATCCGCGACGTCGGCCCGCGGGCGATCCGTGCCCTCGGACTCTCGACCGGGCTGTCGCACCTCGAGTGGTTCCGCCGGAGCGACGGCTCCGTGGCGGTCTCGGAGGTGGGTGCCCGGCCGCCCGGCGCGCAGATCGCGTCGCTGATCAGCTGGGCCCACGACACCGACATGTACGCCGCCTGGGCCCGGCTCACCGCGCACGGGCAGTTCGAGCCCCCGGCGCGCCGGTACGCGGTCGGCGCCGCCTACCTGCGCGCCCAGGGCGCCGGTCGAACCATCACGTCGGTCACCGGGATCGACCGGGTGAGCCCCGCGACCCACGCGCTCGTCGTCGAGTCGCGCCTGCCCGAGCCAGGCACAACGGCCGCCGACACCTACGAGGGCGACGGGTACGTGATCGTCCGCAGCGACGACACCGCCGAGGTCGACCGCGCCCTCGGCGAGATCGTCTCGGCGATCAGGGTCGAGACGAGCTGACCATGCCGAGGACGTGGGACGCCCTTCTCGTGGGTTGGGATCGGGTGTGGTTCCGGTGACCGACGTCGTGTTCCTGTCGCCCGGGTACCCGGACGACATCCCGCTGTTCGTGTCGGGGCTCGCCGCGGTCGGGGCGCGCGTGATCGGGGTCGGCGATCAGCCGGTCGACTCGCTCGACGGGCGGGTCCGGCAGGCGCTCGCCGACTACGTCCGGATCGGGTCGTGGGGCGACGAGGACGCGGCCGTTCACACCGTGCTCGGCGCGCTGTCGGGCCGCAACGTCGACCTGGTCGAGACGCTGTGGGAGCCGACGATGCTGCTGGCCGCGCGGCTGCGCGAAGCGATCGGGGTGCCCGGGTTGACCGTCGACCAGACGGTGCCGTTCCGCGACAAGGGGGCGATGAAGCAGGTCGTCGAGGCGGCCGGATTGCGCACGCCGCGGTCGGTCCGGGCGACGACGCGCGCCGCCTGCCGCGAGGCGGCGGCCCGCATCGGCTACCCGATCATCGTCAAGCCGATCGCCGGCGCCGGGTCGATGGACACGTTCCGGATCGAGCACGACGCCGATCTCGAGAACGCGCTCGGACGGCTCGGCCACGTGCCCGAGGTCAGCGTGGAGGAGTTCATCTCCGGCGACGAGTTCACCTACGACACGGTCTGTGCCGGCGGTTCGATCGCCTTCGAGAACGTGTGTGAGTACCGGCCGAACCCGCTGATCGGCAAGCAGGTCGAGTGGATCAGCCCGCAGGTGGTCGCCTGGCGCGACCTGGCCGATCCGTTCATCGCCGGCGGCGTGGCGCTCGGTCGTGCCGTCATCGCTGCGATGGGGCTACGGAGCGGGTTCACCCACATGGAGTGGTACCGGACCGGGTCGGGGGAGGTCGTGTTCGGCGAGATCGGCGCCCGGTCGCCCGGCGGCCGGCTGACCGACATGATGAACTTCGCCTGCGATACCGACCTCTACACCGGCTGGGCCGAGGCGGTGTGCCACGGCACCTTCAGCCAGCCGACCGAACGCCGGTACAACGTCGCCCAGGTGATCAAGCGGGCGCAGGGCAAGGGGACGATCACCAGGGTCGAGGGCGTGGCGCACATGATGGCGACGATGGGGGAGCACGTGGTCAACGTCGACCTGGTCCCGATCGGACGACCCCGTCGCGACTGGCGGGCAACCGTGCTGTCCGACGGGATCATCGTCGTCCGTCATCGCGACTTCGCCGAGACGGTGGCGATGGCCGACTGGATCGCCACCAACGTCCACCTCCACTGCGACTGACGTCCCCTCCGGTGAGCTCGGCCGCGCGTGTCCGCGGCGACTCTCACCGGTGGTGGTTTGGCGGCGGGATCAGTGCAGCGAGAACGGCGGGTAGCGGTCGGTGACGAGGAGGAAGGCGTAGGCGTTGACCCGCAGACCCCACCGGCCGACGCCGACGACGTAGTCGAACAACCCACGCGGGTAGCGGCCGGTGAACAGGATGGCGAACCAGGCGACGATCACGGCGAAGAACGCGCCGATCCCCAGGAAGAGCAGCACGATGTAGTGCGGGATGGCGAGGAACCACTTGACCAGCGGGAGCCCGCGTTTGAGGTCACGCTCGACATCGGGGTAATCGACGTCGAGCTCGACGTCTTGGTGCTCGACCGTCGAGGGATAGCGGTCGGTCAGGAGGACGAAGTACGCCCCGACGCGCATGCTGAACCGGGTGAACTCGAGGGCGAAGTCGAACCACCAACGCGGGTAGCGGCGCCGGAACAGGATCATCAACAGCGTCGCGGCGAACAGGCTGCCACTGACCCCGGCCGATGTCGTCGTCACCCACTCCCCGCTGGCGGTCTGCGTCGTCTGCATGCCGCCACCGGCGAGGAGGCCGATCAGGATCGCGATCGGGATGACGAGGATCAATCGGAACGCCGTCGTGACCCGGTTGAGGCGGTCGGGATACCGGATCTCCAACCGCGCTGGGTAGGGCGTGGCGGGACCGGTCATCGGCCGTCCGCCGAACGGGGGCGGTGGGGGCGGTGGAGGCGGTGGCGGTGGTGGTGGCGGTTGGGCGATCGGTGGTGCTCCGTCGTTCGACATCTCAGATGTCCTCCTGACTGCCGATGTTCGTCGCGTGCGATCGGCGCAAGTAGGGCCGATCGTCCTGGCGGCGGGAGCGGACCCCGCGGCGGCCCGAGATCTGCGCCGTTCGTCTTGGCACCCGGGTCGCACCGGGCGCTAACGTCGTCCCCGTTGGACGTGCGACCGCACGTTTGAGGGCTGCACCGATCAACGACCCGGGAGCATCCCGCGCCAGTCCGGCGCCGGCAACCGCTGCCTGCGCCGGGCTGGCAACATCGCCACGGTCCCGAGCATCCTCCCCGGCCCCGGCGCGCCGATCCCCCGGTTCCGGAAGCGTTGTACCGTTCGCTCGTGGAGTGGGAACATGCCGTCGTCGCGTTCAACACCGCGATCGACTCGGCGAACCGGATGCACGACGACGAGGTTGCACGGACCTTCGGTTTCGGCGGTGGGCTCGTCCCCGGTGTCGACGTGTTTGCCTACCTCACCCGGCCGTGCATCGACCGCTCGGGTATCGAGTTCCTCGCTCACGGCGCCCTGCGCGCCCGCTTCGAGCAGCCGGTGTACGACGGCGAGCGGGTGACCGCACGGCTCTCACCGGACGGGCGGCTGACGCTGCACGGTCCGGACGGCGCCGTCCGCGCGACCGGCTGGGCATCACCCGACGGCTCGCCGGCGCCGCCGCCGCTCGAACGCGGGGTGCGCCCGGCCGTGGTCGTCGCGGCCACCCCGGACGCCCTGGCGCCGGACACCGTGCTCGGCACGCTGGACCTCGTGTACCAGCGGGAGCTGGCTCGGCGGTACCTCGACGACGTCCGCGAATCCAGCGATCTCTACGACGGCGGATCGGTCGGCCATCCGGGTTGGCTCGCCCGCCAGGCCAACGGCGTGCTCTCCCGCAACGTGGCGCTCGGCCCGTGGATCCACGTCGAGACGTCGGCGGTGCACCACGGCCTCGTGCACGACGGCGACGTGGTCGAGGTGCGCGGTGTCGTGGCCGACGAACGGGAACGTCGAGGCCACCGTTTCGTCGAGCTCGACGTCCAGATCCTGGCGAACGAGCGGACGGTGTGGACCGCGCGTCACGTCGCGATCTGGCGACCTCGCGTGCGGGCGACCGGGTCCGCGGGTCCGAGCGACCGCCGGTGATCGACCGGGGTCGGAAACGAGCGGCGCCTCCCCGGACGGGTCCGGGGCGGACAGGCGGCGCCGATCGCCACCAGCGCCGGACAGCGGTCCAACCGCGGGCACCGTGCGTCCCTGCGGGCGATCGGGTGGTGGGTGACGGGCGTTCGGGAGTCGGATCGGGCCTCACGGGGTCGTCAGGGCGTGGCCGGGATCCGAGGGACCAGGGGGCGGCTGCTCCTTTCGGCGTTGTGGCTCGGCGCGGTCGCCTGCGGTACGGGGGACACCGCGGAATCCGAGCGGGAACCCGCGCCGACAGCGCCGGCCGGTTCCACTCCGGCGACGTCCGCCGACACCGACGGCCCCGCACCCGGGCGAATCGAGCCCTCGCCGCCCGACGTCACGATCTCCGGGCTGGCGATCGTCAAGGGGGAGCAGGTCGACGGAGCGCCGGAGCCGCTGGTCGACCTCGACGAGATCCGCAGCGGTGGGCCGCCACCGGACGGCATCCCCTCGATCGACGAGCCGGCCTTCCTGACCGTGGGCGAGGTCGACTTCCTCGCCGACACCGAGCCGGTCCTGGCTCTCGTTGTCGACGGCGATGCCCGCGCCTACCCGGTACAGATCCTCACGTGGCACGAGATCGTGAACGACACGGTCGGCGGCGTGCCGGTGGCGGTCACGTACTGCCCGCTGTGCAACTCGGCGATCTCCTACGACCGGCGGGTCGACGGTCGGGTGGTCGAGTTCGGCACGTCCGGGCTGCTGTGGAACTCGTCACTCGTCATGTACGACCGCCAGACCGAGACCTTGTGGAGCCACTTCACCGGCGAGGGGATCGTCGGCGAGCTGACCGGCGTCGAACTCGACACGTTCCCGGTGGCCACCGTGCCGTGGGGGGTCTGGCGCGACGCCCATCCGGAGGGGCTCGTCCTCGGCCGCGACACCGGATTCGACCGCTCGTACGGCCGGAACCCGTACCCAGGGTACGACGACGTCGACGGCACGCCGTTCCTGTTCGAGGGGGAGGTCGACGGCCGCTACACCGCGATGACTCGCATCGTCGGCATCGAGGTCGACGACGTCGCGCTCGGCGTCCCGCTGGTCGGCCTCCAGCGCGAAGGGGTGGTGTCCGCCGACGTCGGCGGGATGCCGATCGTCGCGTTCTGGCAGGCGGGGACCTCGTCCGCGCTCGACGCCGCCGACATCGCCGCCGGCGCTGACATCGGCTCGACCGGCGTGTTCGTCGCGGTCGTCGACGGGGCGTCGCTGACCTTCGCCGCGTCCGGCGACGGGTTCGTCGATGCGGAGACCGGCTCGACCTGGAACCTCCTCGGTGAGGCGACCGACGGTCCGCTCGCCGGAGCGATGCTCGAAGCGGTCGACCACGTCGACACGTTCTGGTTCGCGTGGTCGGCCTTCCGACCCGACAGCGCGATCGTCGACTGACCTGTCTCGGCGTCGTTGGTTCCGCTTTCCGGGACGGTTCGCACCGAGACCGCGTGCGCGAGGCGGCTGCGCGTGCGCCTCGCGTGCGCCCGTTCGCGGTCTCGGCGTCGTTGGTACCGCTTTCCGGGACGGTTCGCACCGAGACCGCGCGCGAGGCGGCTGCGCGCGGTCGGCCGCGCGCGTCACCGTCGCGCCGAAGTGCCAGGATCGGGCAGCACCTGCAGACCATCGACCGCCGGGAGAACCAACGATGACCACGATCACGCCGGACGCGAACCCGCCCGGACTGCGTGCCGCCCTACGGGAGTTCCTCCTCGATCAGGTCGGACGCCTGGAGCGTTTCGAGTACGTGACGGTCGGGTCCCCGAGCGCCCCGTTCACGGCACTCGAGGTGGGGCGCACCGAGTCCGGGGTCCTCGAGGTTCGCGTCCCGCCCCGACTGCCCCAGACGCCGCTGCCGGTCCCCAAGCGCACGAGCCTGGTCGACGCCGGTTTCCGCTCGGCCGACCCGGCCCAGCCGATGGAGCCATGGGTCATCGAAGCGAGCGACCCCGAGCGTGCGATCGGGATCGCCGTCGACACGCTGCGGACCGTGTTCGACGTGCAGCTGGGCGACACGATCAACCTCGTGCACGGCAGCCACCAGGCGGCGTTCGAGGCGGCACGCCAGCTCGAGGAGCTTCGCGGACACGTCGGGGCGCTGCTCACCGACTTCATCGGGCATCGGCCCGAGCAGGACACCGACGGGGACTTCATCTACGCCACCGACCACGTGCGCGTGGTCGTCGCACCGCGCGTCGTACCAGGCGCGTTCGCCGTCGTGCGGATCATCGCGATCACCAACGCCGGGATCACCGTGTCGCCGGAGCTGGGCCTGTTCCTCGCCCGGCTCAACTTCGGCTTGGTGTTCGGACGCTTTGCGCTCGATGCCCAGCACGAGGCGATCTGGTTCGACGAGTCGTTGCTCGGCGAGCAGCTCACCGCCGAGCAACTGCAGTTCACGATCACGACCGTCGCGCGGACCGCAGGCGAATGGGCGGGGCGACTGCAACAGATGTTCGGCGGCCACACCCAGAGCGACATCCACGCCGCCGACCACGACGCTGCCCACAAGCCCGGGACCTCCGGCTATCTGTGATCTCTCCTGTCGTGTCCGTCACCGTTGCTGCCGCGTCATGTGGAGCCCGCTGAGCACGCCGTGTCACCGATCTCGACCGCCGGGCATCGAGCGTCGCGGCGTCCTCGGATCACGCCAGTGCGGACGGGTCGTCGCGAATCCTGCGGCCCTGCGGCTGGCGCGCGTGCTAGCCGATCTCGGCAACCGCATCGCTCAGCACGTTCCTCCCGGCGTGCACCAGATGACCGACCGGTGCCTGCGCGTCGAGGAGTTCCCGGTCCGGGTCCGATGAGCCGTGCACACCCACCGTTCTCTCGATCCCGCCGCTCGACCCAGGCACCCTCGCCAAGCATCGCGCAGCGATCTCCTAGTGTCGTGAGTCGTGAGTTCGAGGTGTCGACGCCGAGTCGGGTGCGTCGCTCGCAAGGCGTGGCGACGACTGCGTCGCCCTGCCCTACGGTGAGGAGCCGCAACGCCGCGAGCGGCGGAGCCGATGGAACATCGCAAACGTTTGCGGTCAGGGCACTAGATGGCGGCCGGCACGCGGGTGCGCGTGCGGGCCAGGCAGTCGGTCAGCTCGTTGCGCACGCGAGTCGAGATGTCGGTGCGCGCGAGGCCGAGCACGGACGCTCGCACGGTGCGGTCGGCGAAGTCGTTGCACAGCGCGATCGACATCGGTCGGGCCTCGAATTCTCCCGGGGACGTCTCGCGGAACCCGATGTGGGCGACGAGCCCGTCGCTCGTGTACGGGCTGGAGTAGCGACCGGTCGACGGTGGACCCATGTCGGAGACGAAGTTGCCGAGGCTCCACCACACCGCCGACCCGTTGACCCACTCGAACGGTTGCACCACGTGCGGGCCGTGCATGATCACCGCGTCGATGTCGGCCGCCGCGGTCATCCGGGTCACGAGGTCGCGGTCGTAGCCGATCGGGCCGGCCAGCTGCTCTTTGAGCAAGTGCAGGCTGACCAGCACAACCTCGGCGCCCGCCTGTCGTGCGGCGTCGACACGGCCGGCGATCAGCAGTGGGTCGCGCGTGCGGTTGACCCGCCAGAGCTCGGACGGCAGGTAGGTGTTCGAATCGGTGGTGAACGAGAGGTGGGCGACGGTGACGCCGTTGACGTCGAACACGGTGTCGATCGACTCGGCGTACGTGCGGGCCGTTCCGGTCGCAGTGATGCCGTGGGCGGCGAGCGCCTCGATCGTCGTCGCGATCCCCGAGGCACCGAGGTCGTAACTGTGGTTCGTCGCCGTCGAGCAGCGATCGAAGCCGACACTGCGCAGTCCGGCCGCGACCTCGTATGGGGCGACGAGCAGGCTGCCGCCGTACGGCGACTGGCCGACCGCCCCGACCGCCCCGCCCGGCCGGCTGATCGGTGTCTCCATGTTGCAGATCGCGAGGTCGGCCGCGGCGATGACCGGCGCGATCGGTGCGAACATCGGTCCGAAGTCGTACCGCACGCCGCTGCGCGCGCCGGCCGCTGCCGCTACCTGCCGCACCCGGTACTGGATCAGCGTGTCGCCGGTGGCGACGACGGTGAACCAGCGGGGCGGACCCGCCCGCCCGGCGCCCTCGCTCACCTGCGCCGGCTCGCTCCGCCCGCCGGACCCGGCGGCGTCGGCGAGCGCGCCGGTCGTGGCCAGCAGGAGGACGGCGCCGAGCGCGGTCCACCAGGATTTCGTCGTCGGTCGTGCGATGGCCGCGATCGTAGAGGTCATCGCCGGCTCGGAGGGGTGTCACCGCCGCGTCGCTCGCGTTCGCCCGGCGCGGGTCTCGGTGTCGTGGGTCCCGGGTGCCGGGGCCGATCACGCCGAGACGTGATCGTGCGCTGCGTCCGGTGATGGTCCGCGTCGCGCCCCGCGCGGTCTCGGTGTGGTGGGTCCCGGGTGCCGGGGCCGATCACGCCGAGACGTGATCGTGCGGCGTGGGGCTACCGCGGAGGTCGAACGGCCGGGCGGGACCGACACGGTCCCAACGCGTCGGTCCACGCGCCGCCGGCCCGGCTCGACGCCACCGCAGCCTCGACGAACGCGACGCCGATCGCACCGTCGCGCGCGGTCGGGAAGTGCAGCGCCATCGGATCGGCGGTGCGCCCGGCGCGCCGGGCGGCAATCGCCTCCGCGGCGTCGGAGTACAGGTTGGCGAAGCCCTCGTGGAACCCCTCGGGGTGGCCGGCGACGATCCGGCTGGCGCGTGCGGCGAGCGGCAGCGTGCCGGGGCCGTTCGGGGTGCGCAGCTCGACGGGTCCGTCGAGCGGCTTGAAGGCCAGTGCGGTCGGCTGCTCCTGCGCCCACTCCAGGCTTCCGCGAGTGCCCGACACCCGGAGCCGGAGGCAGTTCTCCACCCCGGCTGCGGCCTGGGTGACCCAGAAGCTGCCGCGGGCGCCGTTGTCGAAGCGCAGCATCGCTCCGGCGTAGTCGTCGACCAGGCGCCCTGGCACGACATGGCCGACCTCGGCTGCGACCTCGTCGACCTCCAGGCCGCTCACGAACCGCACCAGGTTGTGGGCGTGCGTCCCGATGTCGCCCATCACGAGCGATGGCCCGCCGCGAACGGGGTCGTACCGCCAGGGGAGTGCACCATCGGCGGGCGGGTCGATCTCGTCGGCCTTGCCGCCCTGCACGTACTCGACCTGCACCAGCCGGATCGTGCCGACCCGCCCGTCGGCAACCATCGCCCGGGCCTGGCGGACCATCGGGTACCCGGTGTAGTTGTGGGTCAGGCAGAACACGAGCCCGGTCGATTCGACACGGTCGACGACCTCGATCGCCTCGGCGAGGGTGTTGGTGATCGGCTTGTCGCAGATCACGTCGAAGCCCAGGTCGAGCGCAGCGAGGACGTACCGGTGGTGGCTGTCGTTCGGGGTCATGATCGCCACGACGTCGGCGGGGTCGTCCCGGCGGGACTCGCCGTCGATCAGCTCGAGTGCGTCCGGATACGCCCGAGCGGGATCGATCCCGATCGCGGTTGCCGCGGCCCGCGACCGTCCTTCGTCGGACGACAGTGCGCCGGCGACCAGTTCGTACCGATCGTCGAGCCGCGCCGCGGTGCGGTGCATCGCGCCGATGAAGCTGCCAGGCCCGCCGCCGATCACGGCGAGCCGCAACCGCCGTCCGAGCATCTCGATCACCGGGTTCGTGTCCATGGGGGCTCCTTCGAAGCGGCCGTCGTGGTCGGCCACGGTGACCGGGCATGACCGCGTGTGGCCGGTTGTGGCCGGGCGTGGCCGATGGTACGGGAACGATTGGCCCGTTCTGGGAAACTGCGACCATGTACGCCGTCGCCACGTTTCTCGTGGTCGCCTCGATCACGCTCGCGTTCACCCAACTCGCCGCCGGCGCGCTGATCGCCACGGGGACCCCACCTGAGATCGCCAGGTTCCAGGCCCGCTCCGCGTTCAGTGGCGCCGGTTTCACCACGACGGAGGCGGAGAACGTGGTCAACCACCCGGCGCGGCGGCGGATCATCGCCACGACGATGTTCGTCGGCAACCTCGGCACGCCGACCCTCGTCGTCACCGTGCTCGTGGGGCTGATCGCGCCGGGTCCCGGTTCGACGACCGAGCGCACGCTCGTCGCCTTGTCCGGACTCCTGCTCCTCGTACTGGCGGTGAGCAACCGGCCGGTGCAGCGCCGGCTGGCGGTCGTCGGTCGGCGTTATGCGCAGCGACGGTTGGCGCCCGTGATCGCCGACGACATCGACGAACTGCTGGTGGTCGGCGGCGACTACATCGTCGGCGCGCTCCCCGTGGTCGGTCGACCCGATGACGCCCCGCGCAGCCTGCACGGCCTCGCCGAGGCGTTTCCCGGCTGCGTGGTGCTCGGCGTCAGGCAGGGCGATCGCTACATCGGGTCGTCGCCGGTCGACATCGATCTCATCGACGGCGACGTCCTCTTGCTGTACGGCCCGCGGCCGCTGGTGCGACGCTCGATCCGCGGCGCTCCGTGAACGGTGTGCGGGCGCGATTCGGGTCCGTGAGAATGTCGCCCGTTGCGGGGCGAGGCTTGGATCAGTCGACCGAGCCGGCCCGGAAGCCGTTCGACGCTGGACCCCTGTTGGACATCTCACGGACCCAGAAGCATGCTCGCGCCGTCGGCCGCGGATTTCAAGAGGGACTTTGGTCCCGGTCGGTCGGGCGAACCGACCGCCGACCGCGGCCGGGTCGGGCGGGGCGGGGCGCGGCCGGCATCGCGGGGCGGGGTGCGGCCGGGTCGGGCGGGGCGGGTCGGTGATCCGCGGTCACGCGATCGGGCGCGGCGACGGGTCGATGATGCGGGCTGGACCCGTCGTTGCAGCTACATTCGCCCGACGATGGACCGCCGGGTGATCGTCTCGCTGATCGGGGTACTGGTGGTCGGCATCGTCGTCGGCGTGGTCGTGGGGCGGGCGGCCGACGGTTCGAACGAGGCCGATTCACCGCCTGCCACGACCATCACGGAGGTCGACGACTCGACGGAGGCCGGGTCGCCATCGCCGACCGTCTCGGAGGTCGACTGCGCCGAAGCCCAATCGGTGGTCGACGGGGCGAGTGCGAACCTCAGCCAGATCAACGCCGACGCCAACGAGCCGAGCGCCAACTTGTTCGCCGCCCTCGTGGTCGAGCAGCGGACGATCACCTTCGCGATGGACGCCCGGCCGGAGTGCTTCGATCTCGCCGTCCGGGCTGCCAATGCCGGCCTGCTCGACGGTCTCACCCTGCTCGCCGGCGCCGCCGAACTCGGGGCGGGGGCGCCGCTGGAGACGCCGGGATCGGGAGTGGCGTCGACCGTTCCCACTCCGCCGGAACAGCCTGGCGACACCGGTGCGCCGAGCCCGACCGACGGGTCCGGCGAGTAGGTCGACACGGGGTATCGGCGTGATCCGGCCATTTTGTCAGGCACGGCCGTCGCAGGTCGTGTATGGTTTGCGGGAGTACCGGACCGAGGCGATCCGGAACGCAGGATGTTTGCCGTCATGGGGAGGCACGAGGGAATGAGGAAGTCGATGACTCACAAGCTGGGCCGGATTGCACGCCCCGCGCGGCGGGGCGCGATCGTTGTCGCGTTGACCGGATCGGTGCTCGCCGTGGGTGCCGGCATCGGCGCGGCGCAGGGAGACAGCAGCGACGGACGGAGCCCGGATGCGGTGCCCGGCGCTGCGACCGAGTCCGACGCCCCCGTCGCAGTCGAGGACGGCCGCGCCGGAGGGGCCGTCCAGGGTGTTCCGCAGGCCCGGCCTGCGCCGAGTGCGGCCTCGGCGGTCGACAACGGCCGCGGCGGACCCGATCCTGCCGCCGGCCCGAATCCGGTCATCGCCGATGCGGCCCGTCCGGCACCCGCCGAGACCGGGGTCGACAGCGACTCCGGTATCGCACCGGTTCCCGATGCGGTCGCCTCCGCCGCCGACGCGCAAGCTCGGTCGGCGCCGATCGACGAGGACGTGCCCGGTTCGTCGGCCGCTGCGGCCGATGCCGGTGACGCCCGCGCAGTCCCGGCAGCCCCCGAAGCTCCGGTCGACCGCGACACGCCCTGATCTCCCCGCTCGCACCCGCCCACTGCGGCAGCGATGTGTGTGACCGAAGACGTCGACGGTTGCGCTGTTCGGTCACACCGACCTGAAGGCGTGCCGTCGAGCGTTGTGTGACCGAAGACGTCGACGGTTGCGCTGTTCGGTCACCCGTACTTGTGTGGCCGCGATTGGCGTGACCGAAAACGTCGAGCGTTGCGCTGTTCGGTCACACGGACCTGATGGGCCGGGGAGGCGTGTCAGGGGGCAGTGATGGTGAGGGTCTGGTCGACGGGGACGTCGTCGAGGACGGTCGTCTCGCCGTTCGGCCACTCGACGACGAGCTGATCGACGACGGTCGCGGCGCCCAGCCCGAAGTGCGCCGAGAGCTCGCTGGTCGAGTTGTAGTTCGCGCACCCGCCGATCGTGCGGGTGAACCGCTGGTCGCCGACGGTGGCCCGGACCATCGCCCCGATGCCGTTCGGGGCCAACCCGGGAACGGCGCTCGTGTCGAGGAACACCCGCAGCCACGACGTCGCCGGGCCGCTCAGCTCGTTGCGGTACACCTCGAAGCGATCGTTGCTGGCGGTGATCGCGAGGTCCTGGTCGCCGTCGCCCTCCAGATCGAACTGGACCACGCCCAGACCATGGCGGTTGTGCAGCGGCCCGGCCTCGGCGGCGACGTCGGTGAACCCGCCGCGGCCGTCGTTGATCCAGGTCTTGGACAGGTTGCCGACGTACGCGGGGAGATCCCAGCCGTTGGTCTCGATCAGGTCGAGCCAGCCGTCGTGGTTGACGTCGACCGCGACCGCCCCCCAGCCCCACCCGCCGTCGTCGACACCGGCGGCCTCGGCGACCTCGTCGAACTCGTTGCCGCCCTGGTTGAGGTAGAGCTTGTTGCCGGTCCCCCGGCCCGAGGCCTCCTTGTCGGCGATCGCGGTGACGTACCAGTCGAGCAGGCCGTTGTTGTCGACGTCGCCGATCGCGGTCCCCATCCCGCTCCACTCCAGGCCGAGCCCCGCTCGCTCGGTGAGCTCGGTGAACCCGTCCGGGCCGTTGTTGGCGTAGTACTGGCTCGTGCCGAAGTCGGCGACGAGCAGCAGCTCGGGCAGGAAGTCGCCGGTCATGTCGACCAGGCACGGGGCGAACCCGCGGACCCCGTCGTCGACGAAGCCGATCGCCTCGGTGACGTCGGTGAACGTGCCGTCGCCCTCGTTCTCGAACATGCGGCTGCCGAGCGCGTCGCGCTGCCAGCCGGCGACGAACAGGTCGAGGTCGCCGTCGAGGTCGATGTCGCCGAACGCCGCCCCGAACCCGTCGGGGACCTCGAGGCTGGTCGTGGCCACGCCGGCCTCGGTGGCGACGTCGGTGAACGTCAGGTCGCCGTTGTTGCGGTACAGCCGGTTGGCGCCGGTGACCGCGCCGGTCTCGGGCGTGCCCTGGCTGGCCACGTACAGGTCGAGGTCGCCGTCGCTGTCGTAGTCGCCGACCGCGACGCTCGACCCGAGGTGTGGTTCGGCCAGCCCCGCCGCCTCGGTGACGTCGGTGAACACCCCCGTGCCGTCGTTGACCAGCAACGAGTCGCGCTCGTTGCCACCGCCGAGCACGAACAGGTCGATGTCGCCGTCGCCGTCGAAGTCGCCCGTGCCGACGCCGCCCATCATGATCGCCGTGTCCCGGACGATCGCCACGTCGAGCGCGGAATCGAACGTCACGTCGATGCCGGCCGCCTCGGTGACATCGACGAACCGCACCGTGGCACCTGCCGGGTCGGTCCAGCCCGGCGGGTCGCCGAGGTCGGGGACCGGTCGCGGCTTGCTGTTCCGGCGCAGGTGGCTGGCGTCGTCCGGGGTCACCTCGGTGACCGTCGGCGCTTCGGTCGCCGCCGTTGGCTCGTCGGATGGATCACCCGCGTCGGAAGGATCGGGAGGGCCAGCTTCCCCGCCACCCGGCCCGGCGCACGCCGCGAGGGCGACGAGCATGGCGACGGAGAGCACCCGGTGCAACCTGAGCGCGTTGCTCGGACGCCGGCTCACGTGCAAGATCCAGATGTTCGATTCACTGCGAGTGAAGGTAGCAACGATCCGGACGCAAATTTCGACGCGCGCCCGGTCGAGATGGTGTACTGTACGTCGAACGTTCCACAAGGGGGTATTTCGGTATGTTGCGTAAGCGGACGATTGCGGTGCTGGCTGGAGCCACGGTCGCGATGGCACTCATCCCGTGGCGGGTCGAAGCCGACCAGGTGATCGCCGACGATCTGATCGTCGACGGCAGTGCCTGTATCGGCTTCGACTGTGTCAACGGCGAGAGCTTCGGATTCGACACCCTGCGGCTCAAGGAGAACAACCTGCGGATCAGGGCCTTCGACACGTCCGCGACGGCGTCGTTCCCCAGCAGGGACTGGCAGATCACGTTCAACGACACGACCAACGGCGGCGGCGAACAAGTTCGCCATCGACGACATCGACGGCGGGAGGACCCCGTTCACGATCGAGGCGGGCGCGCGGACCAACTCGCTGTACGTCGACGACGGCGGCCGACATCGGCATCGGCACCAACAACCCGGTCGCCACCCTGCACGTGGTCAGCGGCAACACGCCGACGCTGCGGCTCGAGCAGAACGGGTCGTCGGGCTTCACCCCGCAGACCTGGGACGTCGCAGGCAACGAGGCCAACTTCTTCATCCGCGACGCGACCAACGGCTCGAAGCTGCCGTTCCGCATCGAGCCGGGAGCTCGCACGAACTCCATCTACATCGACAACGCCGGCCTCATCGGCCTCGGCACCACCAGCCCGTCGGCGCTGCTCACGATGAAGAACGGGGGCGCAGGCGATGCCGGCCTGCCCCGTATCCGGCTCACCAACGACGACGCCCCCACCGAATGGAACTTCGACGTCACCGACCTCGGTGCCTTCCGGATCAGCGCACAGGGCACGGGCGACTCGGAGATGGAGCTTCGCGGGGGATCGAACTCCGGTGCCTGCCTCCAACTCCGGGACAGCGACGCGGCCGGCATCTCGCACATCACCGTGCTCAACGGGGTGATGACGACGGCCACCGGACCCTGCCCGACCCCCTCCTGAGCACCTCGCCGGGCACCGGCGAACTTCACCAATCGACGACGGGGAGTGGGCTGCGGCCCGCTCCCCGTTCGATGTCCGGGCGGCGAGCGGGTTGACGCGCCGGGTCATCCTCCACATCGGGTCCCCGAAGACCGGCACGAGCGCGATCCAGGTCTTCCTCGCCCGCCATCGTGCCGAGCTCGCGGCGCACGGTTGCTGCTACCCGACCAATCCCGACGTCGAACGCGCGGCCGAGGGTCTCGTCACCTCCGGCAACGGGCTCGGGGTCGCGAAGTTCCTCAATCCCGATCTCCGGCACCGTGTCGCCGGCGCCGACTGGCTCGACGAGTTCCGTTCCCTGCTCACCGAGCTCCCGGCGCGTTATGACTGCGTGCTCTACTCCTCGGAGTTCCTCTGGAGGGCCAGGCCGGAAAACCTGCGCCGGCTCGGCGAAGTCGTCGCCGTCGCAGGCTTCGGCGTAACGGTCATCGCCTACGTGCGCTCGCCCGAGGCATTCGCCGTGTCGGAGTACAGCCAGCGCGTGAAGCGCCATCGCGAGACGCGACCACTCGACGAGGCGATCGCCGACCTCGACCTCGACATCGGGCGGGTCCTCGACGACTACTCGGCGGTGTTCGGTGCCGACCGACTGCGCGTCCGGGTCTTCGATCCCGACCAATTCCTCGACGGGGATCTCGTGGCCGACTTCCTGGCCCAGCTCGATCTCCGAACGCCGCTCACCCCCGCCGAGATCCGGGGTCCGATCGCGACGGTCAACCCGAGCATCTCGCTCCAGGAGTCGGAGGCCATGCGCTTCCTCAACCGCCTGCGGCTGCCGGTCAAGGTCATGGACGAGGTCCCGGGCGCGTACCGCCGGCTGCGGGACGGGTCCGGGCTCGATCGGCTGGGGCTCAGCGAGCACTCGGCAGGGTTGATGCGGGCGCGCCACCACGACGAGATCGAGCGCATCGAGCAGCGGTACCTCGTCGCCCAGACGCTCGATGTCAGGGCGCCGATCGCCCAGCCCCGCCGATCGCCACCTCCGACCCGGCGCTTCTCACTGGCCGTCGGTCTCGTCGCCGGCGCGATGGCGGTTCGTGGGGTCGTGCGAAGACGTTGGCGACGCTGGCGGAAGCTGGCAGTATTGTGACCATGGTGGCTCCGAACGTCCACGGGTGTTGGCGCGCGCCGTGACCGCTGTCGACCGTGGTTCGCCCGCACCCGCGCCGCGCCTGACCGGGACGCTCCGGCGCTACGCACGGCTGTTCGTCGGGTTTCGCGGGCCGCTGATCGGCTTCGTCGTCGTCGCGCTGGCGCAGTTCGCGTTCATCGCACCCGTTCCCTTCCTCGTCAAGGAGGTGTTCGACACCGCTCTCGGGGAGCGCCGGCTCGGCCTGCTGTTCGAGTTGGTGCTGATGATCTTCGTGCTGCAACTGATCAGCAGCCTGCTCGGGCTCACCGCCACCAGCTGGATCCTGCGGGTCGGTGCCGGGGTCACGGTCAAGCTGCGCCGGCAGGTGTTCGACAAGCTCTACTCGCTGTCGATCCGCTTCCACGACAACAGCCAGGCGGTCGACATCCACGACCGCGTCGTCCACGAGACCGAGCGGGTCGACGAGATGACCCGGTCCGGCTATGCGATCGCCGTCCCATCGATGCTGCTGATCGTCGGGATCATGGGCATCCTCGCCGTCATCAACTGGGTGATGTTCTTGATCACCCTCGCGTTCGTGCCGCTGGCGTACCTGATCAACCGTGTCAGCCGGAACGCGATGCGCCGCGCCGCACGCCGGATGCACAGCACCTTCGAGGCGTTCAGCGAGACGGCCTTCGTCGCTCTGCGGACGATGCGCCAGACCCGCATCGCCGGTGCCGAGGCCGAGACCCGGGCCGAGCAGGACGACGTGTTCGTCGCCGCGTCCGACGCGGCGCGGCGCCACGGTGTTCGGCGGCGGGCTCA
Organism: Ilumatobacteraceae bacterium; assembly: GCA_963825565.1. Lineage (GTDB taxonomy): Bacteria > Actinomycetota > Acidimicrobiia > Acidimicrobiales > Ilumatobacteraceae > JBFGCT01. The sequence continues at coordinate 129,586 of CAWGTW010000012.1, read as the reverse complement.
CATCGACGCCAACCGCATCGCGGTGGCCATCTGGGTCGTCGTCATCCTGCTCGTCGGCGGTGTGGGCGTCATCGACCGCACCATCACCGTCGGCGACCTGTTCTCGTTCTACGCCGGGATCGCGTTGATGCGCGGGCCGATCGACCAGCTGATCTTCGCCATCGCCAGCATCGTCGAGGGTCAGGAGGCGCTGGTGCGCGTCTTCGAGCTGCTCGACATCGAGGACCCGCGGCCGTACACGGGGACCCGGCCGCTCGTGATCGACGGCCGGCTGTCGGTCGACGGCGTGTGGTTCGACTACGGCGACGGCCCTCCCGTCCTGCGCGACGTGTCCCTTCGGGTCGACCCGGGCGAGGTGGTCGCGCTCGTCGGCGCCAACGGGTCGGGCAAGACCACGCTGCTCAACCTGATCGTCGGGTTCTACCGCCCCAGTTCGGGCTGGGTGTCGATGGACGGCGTGGGGTACGACGACCTCGAGATGGGTGGCCTCCGCCGGCAGCTCGGTGTGCTGACCCAAGATCCGGTCATGGTGCCGGGCACCGTCCGCGAGAACATCGTGTACGGCCGCAGTGTGTCCGAGGACGATCTGCGCAGGGCGATCGACCTGGCCGGCGCCACCGGGCTGATCCGGTCGCTCGAGTCTGGGCTCGATACGCGGGCGTACGAGAGCGGCCCCCTCCTGTCGGGCGGTCAGCTCCAACGGATCGCCCTCGCCCGCGCCCTGCTCGGGCGGCCGCGGCTGGTCATCCTCGACGAACCATCCACCCACCTCGACATCGAGGGGGTGTCGACATTGCTCGACAACCTCCACTCGTTCTCCGAGCCGCCGGCGATGATCATCATCACCCACGACCCCGGGGTCGCGGCCGTCGCCGACCGGGTCCTGCGCCTCGACAACGGCGTGCTCGTCCCCGCCTGAAGCCGGCGTCGGCGGGGCAGGCCCCCGGGCGCGCCGACGCTCAGCGGTCGGCTCGTGCCGTGTCAGCAAACGTGTGCGGTGTTCCCCGCCGGCCAGATTCGCCGGTCGCGGCGTTGCGGCTCGTCGCTGTCGGGCACCGCAACGCCGGCGTCGCTGCGCCGGGCGAGCAGCGAACCTGACCTGAGGTCGACGGACCGAAGGTTCTCTGACACGGCACCTACGCCGGCGTGCCGATCGGGAACTGGTAGCCGACGACGTCGACGAGCAGCTGGGTGCTCGCCGAGGTGTACACGCACAACTCGCCGTCCCCGTTCAGGTCGACGACCAGCTCGTTGGCACCGTTGACGCCGGCGGTGTAGTTGAGCGACGAGGCGAGCGGCAGCGGGGTGACGCAGCCGGTGACGGTGAAGTAGCCAGCCGCGTCCGGGTCGACGGCGGCGACGTTGACCACCGCGGTGATCGCGTTGGCGGGGACGGCGTCGCGCCCGGTGATCTGGACCGTCGTCGTCGATCCCGGGAGTAGCTTGCCCCCGCCCTGATTCTGGCCGTCGATCGTCGTCGCCCCGTCGCGGGTGTCGACGAACCGGGACGGGCCGTTGCCGACATAGTTGGAGCCCGGTGTGATGTACCCGGTGACGTCGACGAGCAGGTCGATGCCCTTGTCGGTGTAGATGCAGATCTCGCCGTCGTCGCTCAGCTCGGCGATCAACTCGTTCGCGCGGTTGACTCCGGCCGTCGTGTAGTTCACCGACGACGCGAGCGGTACCGTCGGCTGGCACGGGTAGACGGTCAGGAAGCTGGTGTCGGTCGGGTCGACGGCGGCGACGTTGAGGATCGCCGTCGGCGTTCCGGCGGGCACGCCTCCACGGCCGGTGATCTGCACCGTGGTCACCGACCCGTCGGCGGTGCGGCCGAAGCCCTCCATCAGCCCGTCGACGGTCGGCGCCCCCTCGCGGCTCTCGGCCAGGCGGGCGGGCGTGACCAACTCGGTGACGTCGTCAGCGACGACGAAGCCGACCACGTCGATGATCAGGTCGGTCTCGGCGTACGTGTAGACGCAGACCGAGCCGGTGGGGGAGAGCTTGGCGAAGACCTCGTTGGCGACGTCGACACCGGTCGCGTAGTTGACCGCCGAGGCGATCGGCAGCGGCCCACAGGGGAAGACGGTGAAGAAGGCGTCGTCGCTGGGTTGGACGGCGGTGACGTTGGCGATCACACCGACCGCGTTCGCCGGGACCGCGCCGCGACCGGCGATCGTGACCTCGTAGGTCGAGCCGGCGTTGCGGCGACCGGCGGCTGCGAACTGGCCGTCGAACGTGGTGCCGAACGGGCTGCGGGTGTCGGCGAACCGCGCCCCGTCGGTGGCCGTGAACGCGTTGTTCGGGACGACGGTCAGCGTGTCGATCGCCGGTTCGGCGACCGTGAGCCCGGAGTTGGACAGGGCGCTGGTCAGGTTGACGTAGTTGCCGAAGTCGGCGGTGACCGGGACGGCGACGGTGACGTCGAACGCGCACGTCCCAGCGGCGGGCAGGTTGCCCCCGGTCAGGTTCAGCAACGACGTGCCCGCCAGCGCGGAGCCGGGGCCGCAGGGTGCCGCGGGGAGCGGGGCGACGGCCTCGAGCCCGGACACGACGGCATCGAGGTCGTCGGTGAAGCCGAGATCGATCAACGGGCTCACGGAATCGAGGTTCTCGATCGTGAACGTGAGCACGCCGGTTCCGCCGGGGGGGACCGGGCCGGCGAAGGACTTGTCGAACGTGACGGTCTGGACGACGAGGTCGTCGGTCGCCGGGTTGCCGAACACGTCGAGGGTGTCGACCTTGCCGGTGACCTCGGATGTCGTGTTCGGGAACACCCGTCCCGGGACGGCCGGGCCGGGCACGTCGAGCGTTGCGGTGATCGTGCACGACGCGCCGGGGGCGAGTGAAGCGCCGTCGAAGCCGAACAGGCCGGTCCCGATGCCCGAGGCCATGCCGTCGGCGCACGTCTTGACCGCACTGAGCACGGTGAGCCCGCTCAGCGTCGCGTCGAGGTCGTCGGAGAAGGAGATGTCGGTGACGGTCTCGGTCGGGCTGACGTTGATGATCTCGAACTCGAGGGTGACCTCGTCGCCCGGGGCGACCGGGTCGTCGGTGAACTCCTTGGTCAGCTCGATCAGCGTCGAGTCGACGACCAGCTTGTCGGAGGCGTTGTCGAACGCGGTCGGCGGCGACGCGCCGTCGATCGTCGCCTCGAAGCCCTGGGTCGCGTTGGGGTACTGGCTGTCGACCGTCCCGGCCGGCACCGCGAGGGTGACGTCGGACGTGCAGGACTCGCCGGCGAGCAGGCTGCCCCCGGTCAGCCGGAGTCCCTCGACGGGTGCACCGGGCGGGTCGAACGTGACGAACGACGACCCGGTCCCGCAGGGCTCGCCCGCCGGAAGTGCCGCGACGGTCAGGCCGGGGAGGACCACCGGGTCGAGGACGTCCTCGAACGTGATCGCCGTGGCGTTCGCTGTCGGGTTGATGTTGTCGATCGTGAACCGCAAGGTGACGTTGCCGCCGGCGATCACCGGGTCGTCGGTGAACTCCTTGGTCAGCATCAGGCCGGCGACGCGCAAGCTGTCTGTGGCCGCGTTGCCGACGATGCCGGCGAGGCCGGCGAGGCCGGCGACCGTTGCGGTCACCGGCGAAGTCGTGTTCGGGTAGCTGCCGGGCGCGACGCCCGGCACGTTCAGCGTGACGTCGAACGTGCAGAGCTGGCCGGGCGTCAGGGTGACGCCGCTCACGGTGAGCAGCGCGTCGCCCGCCGACCATGCCAGCGCGCCGTTGCCGGTGCCGCACAGGTCGGCGACCGACGCGCCCGAGGCGGCGGTGAGCCCGGTGAGGGTCGCCGCCAGATCGTCGGTGAACGTGACGGCGGTGGCGTCGCCCGCGGCGAACGCGCTGTGGAGGAGGGAGAACCGCAGCGTGACCGTGCCGCCCGGCTGGGCCGGGTCGTCGATGAACTCCTTGGTCAGTCGCGGCGCGCCGACGACGACCAGGTCGCCACTCGCCGGCTCCCCGGTGGTGGGCTCCAAGCAACCATCGCCACAGGTGTCGAAATTCCCTGCGAGCTGGGACGTCGTGTTGGTGTAGATGCCCGCAGGCGTACCCGCCGGCACGTCGACGACGACGTCGAACGTGCAGGTGTCTCCCGCCGTGCCGGCTGCGGCGAGAAACCCGCCGGTCATGTTCAGGATGGTCGGGTTGGCCGGCGGGCTGGACACGGTGAGTTCCGACCCGCCGCCGCAGACGTCGGCGACCGGGTCGGGAAGGCCGGCCGAGACCAGCCCGTTGGCGGCCAGGCCCGGAATCGCGGTGTTCAGGTCGTCGGTGAATTCAAGGTCGGGGAGGTAGGAGTCCGGGTTGTTGTTGGTGATCGTGAACCGCAGCGTGGCCGACCCGCCGGCGGCGACCGGGTCGTCGACGAACTCCTTGGTGATGGTCGGGGCGACGCTGACGGCGAGGTCGTCGGCAGCCCCGGACGCCTCGACGCCGGCGCCGTCGATGTCGGCGGTGATCGCGCTCGTCGTGTTGGTGAACGAGCCGGTCGGCGCGTCACCGGGCACGTCGAGCAGCACGGTCGCCGTGCACGACACCCCGGCGGCCAGGCTGCCGCCGCTGAAGCTCAGCGCCCCGGCGGCGAAGTCGAGGGTGCCGCCGCACGCCGCCTTGGGCAGCGTCTCGCCGGGGGCGAGACCGGTCAGCGACCCGAGCGGGTCGATCGTGTCGGTGAACGCGATGCTCGTCGCGGCGAAGTCCCGGCTGGGGTTCTGGATGCGGAACTCGAGGGTCACTTGACCGCCCGGGACGACCGGGTCGTCGGTGAACGCCTTGGCGAGGAACTCGACGGGCACCTCGAGGGCTGCGGTGGCGAAGCCGCTCGGGGTCGTCGTGCCGAACACCGCGCTGGCGCTCTCCAGCTCGAACGACCTGTTGAGGTAGGTCCCGGCGGTGTCGGTCGTGACGTCGACCGAAGCGGTGCAGGACTGCCCGCCCCCGAGCACGGGGGTCTGCTCGCTGAAGCTCTGGCTCAGGAGATTGACGGTGGTGCTCCCGGCGGCGGGAGCGAAGACGGTGAGGGTGAAGGACGAGCCGCCGCCGCAGTCGGTGGTCGCGTTCGGCGGTGCGGCGACGACCAGACCCGCAGGCAGCTCGTCGGCCAGGCTGAGGAAGTACAGGCTGCCTTGGTTGATTCCGTTGTCGATCGTGAACGTCAGGGTGCTGGTGCCGCCGGCCGGGATCGTCGGCGGATCGAACGCCTTGGACACGCCGGGCAGCCAGTCGGTCACGGTCAGCGTGTCGGTCGCGTTGCCGCTGTTGCCGTCGCTCGAGGTCAGGTCGCCCGAGACGTTCAGGTGGGCCCCGGTCGACGTGCCGACGACGTCGACCGTGACCGTGCAGGCCGCTCCCGCCCCGAGCCGGGCGCCGGCCAGGCTGATGCTGTCGGGGGCGTCGCCGGTGGTGAGCACTCCGTTGGTGCAGTCGGTGGCTGCGTTCGGCGGGTCGGCGAGGGCGGTACCGGCGGGCAGCACGTCGGTGAACGCGAGGTCGGTGACCAGCGTCGGCACTTCCTGTTTGGTGTTGTCGATCGTGAACGTCAGCTTCGACGTGCTGCCGGGCCCGATCGTGTCGGGGGCGAACGCCTTGCTGAACCCGACGTCCGACGTCGGCTCGCCACCCGCTGCGGACGGCGATTGGCCGGCCAGCACGAGCACGGTGAGCAGCAGCGCCGCGGCGAGCGGGATCCGCACCCCCGCGAGGGGCCTGTGAAGAGCACCGGTACGCATGTCGTTCCTCCCGATCTGCGGGCCGTGGGACACTCAGCCCACGGGCCATCAATCACACCTGTTCGGAGAGTACACCCGTTCGGGCGCGACGAGCTCGTTGCCGGCGGGGGTGACACTCGGCGGGACGGCCGACGTCGGTCGCGCGAGGCCGACGTCGGTCGAGTTGCGCGGCTCACGGGGCGGCGCAGAGCTCGGCGATCTGCTCGTCGGCCCGGTCGAGGCCGCCGATGGACTTCGGTTACGAGCTGGACATGGGCGAGCCGCAGGACGCGGCGTCGTCACATCAGAGGGGTGGGACCGGGTTGAGGTAGCCGACGACATCGAGGATGAGGTCGGTGCTCGCCGAGGTGAACACGCAGAGCTCGCCGTCCTCGTTCAACTCGACGACGATCTCGTTCGCACCGTTGACCCCGGTCGTGAAGTTGAGGGACGAGGCGTTCGGGAGCGGCGATACGCAGCCGGTCACCGTCAGGTAACCGGCTGCCAGCGGATCGACTGCGCCGACGTTGACCACCGCCGCGATGGCGTCGGCTGCGATCCCGTCGCGGCCGCCGATCTGGACGGTCGTCGTCGAGCCCGCGGCGAGCGGACCGCCGCCCTCGTAGAGCCCGTCGATCGTGGTCGCCCCGTCACGGGTTTCGACGAACCGTGAGGGTCCGTTGTTGACCAGGTTGGAGCCCGGTTCGATGTAGCCGACGACGTCGACGATCAGGTCGATGTCCTGGTCGGTGTAGATGCACACCTGTCCGTCCGCGTCGAGCCCGGCGATCAGCTCGTTGGCCCGGTTGACTCCCGAGGTCGCCCAGTTCAACGACGACGCGGTCGGCACGACCGGATCGCAGGGGAACACGGTGAGGAAGCTGTCGGCGGTCGGGTCGACCGCGCCGACATTGAGGATCGCCGTCGTGGTCCCGTCGGGCACGTTGGCCCGACCGGTGATCTGCACGGCCGTCGTCGAGCCGGCGGCGAGGCGGCCGAAACCCTCCATCAGGCCGTCGACGGTGGTCGCACCTTCCCGGCTCTCGGCCACGCGGGCCGGAGTGACGAGCTTGGTGGCGTGGTCGGGGAGGACGTAGCCGACGACGTCGATCAGGAGATCGGTCTCGGCGTGGGTGTAGACGCACATCGAGCCGGTCGGCGACAGCTTGACGAAGATCTCGTTGGAGACGTCGATGCCGGTCGTGTAGTTGAGGGCCGAGGCGATCGGCAGCGAGGGCTCACACGGGTGGACCGTGAAGAAGCCGGGGTCGCTTGCGTCGACCGAGGCGATGTTGGCGATCACGCCGACTGCGTTCGCCGGGATCGCGCCGCGGCCGGCGATCGTGACCTCGTAGGTCGAGCCGGCGCTGAGGCGGCCGTCGGCTGCGAACTGGCCGTCGAAGGTCGTCCCACCGGGGTCGCGGGTGTCGGCGAACCGTTGCCCGGTCACGGTGAGGAACGCCGTGGTGACGACGATGACCTCCGCCGAGCTCTCATCGCCAACCGTCGCCGTCCCCGCCGTGGCGCTGACCGATGCGATGTTGACGAAGCTCTCGGTCACGACCGACAGCGTGCAGCTGTACTCGACGATCGCCTCGACGGCGAGCCCGCCGATCGAGCGGTCGCAGTCGGGTGCCAACGCGTCGGTCACCTCGACACCGGTGAGTGCCTCGTCGCCGTTGTTCTCCACGGTGATGGTGAAGGTCGCCGACCCGCCGTAGGCGATCGTCTGCGAGTCGGGTGACTTCACGATGCTGATGTCCGGGCCGGTGACGTTGACCTCGGCGTCGTCGGATGCGGTGACCGGCTGGCTCGCGGCATCGGTGCCGGTGACGGTGGCGACGTTGACGAAGTCGTCGTCGACCCCGGTCAGCTCGCAGGTGTAGGTCTCGGTTGAGCCGGCCGCCAGGGTGCCGATGGTCGCATCACAATCCGGCGTCAGCGGGTCGGTGACCTCGATGGCGGTCACCGGATCACGGCCGGTGTTGGTCACGATGATCGTGAACGTGGCGGTGCCGCCGGGGGTGACGTCCTGCCTCGACGGTTGCTTCTGGATGTCGAGGACGGGCTGGCGGACGATGACGTCGGCCTGGTCGGTGTCGGTCAACTCGACCGAGGTCGGGTCGAGGCCGGTGACGGTGGCGATGTTGGTGAAGGCATCGGTGACGTCGGTGGCGTCGCAGGTGTAGTCGACCGAGTCGCCGGCAGCGAGGTCACCGATGGTGTTGTCGCAGTCGGGTGTCCGGGGGTCGGTGACGGTGACGCCGGTGAGGGCGACGGTGCCGGTGTTGGCGACGGTGATCGTGAAGGTGGCGTCGTCACCGGAGTCGATCGTCTGCGTGTCGGGGGTCTTGGAGATCTCCAGACCGGCCGCGCCCACGACCACGTCGGCCGAGGCCGTGGCGCCGACGGTGCCGATGCCGTCGGATGCGGTGACCGTGGCAACGTTCGTGAGATCGGTGGTGACGCCCGACAGCGTGCAGGTGTAGCTGAAGAAGGCCAGCGCGCCGAGGTCACCGACGTTGCGCGAGCAGTCCGGTGCGAGCGGATCGCTCACGGTGACGTCGGTCAGCACGACCCGGCTGGTGTTGGTCACCCTGATCGTCCACTCAGCGGTCCCCCCGGTCGCAATCGACTGGATCGCCGGTGTCTTGGACAACCCGATCGAGGAGGTGCCGACGATCACCTCGGCGGTGTCGTCGTCGGTCACGGTGCCGTCGCCGGCCGAGCCGGACACGTTGGCGGTGTTCGTGAAGCTGGCCGTGACGTCGTCGAGCGTGCAGCTGTAGCTGACGATCTGCTCGACAGCAAGGTTGCCGAGCACGTTGTCGCAGTTCGCCGCCAGCGGGTCGGTGACCTCGACGCCGGTGAGCGCTTCGTCACCGGTGTTCTCGACGGTGATCACGAACGTGGCCGAGCCCCCGGCGGCGATCACCTGCGCGTCCGGTGTCTTGTCGATGCTGATGGAAGGTCCGGTGACGTTGACGTCGGCGGTGTCCGAAACGGTGACCGGCTCGGGTGTGCCGTCGTCAGCGGTGGCGGTGGCGGTGGCCGTGTTGGTGAAGTCGTCGGTGACGCCGGTCAGCTCGCAGGTGTAGGTCTCGATCTCGCCCGGGGCGAGGTCACCGATCGTGTTGTCGCAGTCCGGTGTCAGCGGGTCGGTGACGGCGACGCCCGTGAGCGGGTCGCGGCCGGTGTTGGTGACGATGATGGTGAAGGTCGCGGTGCCGCCGGGGGCGACGTCCTGCGTCGACGGGTTCTTCTGGATGTCGACGACGGGTTGGCGGACGATCACGTCCGCGGTGTCGCTCGCCGACAGCGGGTCGGGGAGCCCGGGATCGGTGCCGGTGACCGTCGCGATGTTGGTGAACGACCCGCTCACTCCGGTTCGCTCACAGGTGAAGCTCACCTCGCCGCCGGGGGCGAGGTCACCGATCGTGTTGTCGCAGTCGGGTGCCTGCGGGTCGGTGACGGTGACGTCGCTGAGCGTCGCTGCTCCGTCGTTGCCCACGGTGATCGTCCAGGACGCGGTGTCACCCGGATCGATCGTCTGCTCGTCTGGCGTCTTGGAGATCGTCAGGCCGGGTGGGACGACCACCACGTCGGCCGTTGCCGTGTCGCCGTAGAGATCTTCACCGACCGAGCCGGTGGCGGTGGCGACGTTGGTGAAGTCGGCCGCGATGTCGGCCTTGGTGCAGGTGTAGCTGAAGAAGCCGAGCGGTGGGATGGTCCCGACCGCTCGGTTGCAGTCGGGCGCGGCCGGGTCGTCGACGACGACTGCCGTCATCGGCACCGTGTCGTTGTTGGTCACCCGGATCGTCCAGGTGGCGACCCCGCCCTGCGGCACCGCCTGCGTGCTCGGGGTCTTGGAGAGCTCGAGCGTCTTCTGCACGCCGACGGCGGCGGTGTCATCGTCGGTCAGAACGATCCCGTCGCCGAAGTCGGCGCTCGCGGTGGCGACGTTGACGAAGCCGCTGGTGACGTTGGTGCGCTCGCAGGAGTACTCGAAGATCTCGGTCGGCCCGAGCGTCAGCGGGGCGAGATCGCAGTCGGGGGCCAGCGGGTCGTCGACGCGGACGTCGGCGGTCGCCGCGGCGCTCGTGTTCTGCACCCGGATCGTGAACGAGGCGGTCTCGCCGGGGTCGATCACCTGGAGGTCCGGGGTCTTCTGGATGTCGACGCCGAAGGCGGGGTACACGCCGACGTAGTGGCTCGGATCGTCGTCGCTCGTCGTGTCGAAGTCGGCGGCGCGGGCGGTGACGGTGCCCAGGTTGCTGTAGGGGCCGACGGTTGCGTCACCGGTCGCCGAGCACGTGATCGAACCGCCGGGCTCGAGCCGCGTCGCGGGGCAGGCGATCGGGCCGAGTTGGTCGTCGGTGACGGCGAGATCGAAGATCGCCTCGGTGCCGATGTTGCTGACGACGTACTTCCAGTTGACCGGCGTGCCGACGTCGATGTCGGGTCCGGGGGCGGCATCGGCATCGACGCCGTTGGTCGACTTCTCGAGGCGGACGACGAGCGTGTCGACGGTCGTGTCCTCCGTGGCCGTGTTGTTGTCGGGCGGGCACAGCTCGAGTGGGTTCTGGTCCACCGGGCAATCGGTCGGGTCGGGGGTGTCCGAACTCACGGTCGCTGTATTGGTCAGCACCCCGGTCGGCGTGCCGGCGTCGACGGTGACCGCGATCGTGTACGAGGCCGAGCCGCCGGCGGCGATGTCGCCGAGCGAGCACGTCGGCACGCCGCTCGGATCGTCGGCGCAGCCCGCCGTCTCGACGAGCGTCACGCCGCCCGGCAGGGTGTCGTCGACGACCACGTTGCGGGCCGTATTGGGGCCGGCGTTGTCGACCGTGATCGTGTAGAGGATCGCCCCGCCCGGCGGGACCGGGTCCTCGGCATCGGTCTTGGTGATCGACAGGTCGGCTTCGGTGACGACGCTGGTGGTTTCTTCGACGGTGTCGTCCTCGGTGTTGGTGAGGGTGGTGTCGGAGGTGACGGTGGCGGTGTTGGTGAGGGTGGTGCCGTTGGCGAGGTCGGCGTCGGTGGTGACGGTGATGGTGTAGGAGTCGTTGCCGCCGGCGGGGATGGTGCCGAGGGTGCAGGTGGGTGTGCCGCCCGGGTCTTCGGCGCAGCCGTTGGTGGCGACGATGGTGGTGCCGGCGGGGAGCGTGTCGGTGACGGCCACGTTGGCGGCGTCGGAGGGTCCGTTGTTGGTGACGGTGACCGTGTAGGTGAGCGGCTCACCGGCGAGGACGGGGTCGACCGAGTCGGTCTTGGTGATCGACAGGTCGGCTTCGGTGACGACGCTGGTGGTTTCTTCGACGGTGTCGTCCTCGGTGTTGGTGAGGGTGGTGTCGGAGGTGACGGTGGCGGTGTTGGTGAGGGTGGTGCCGTTGGCGAGGTCGGCGTCGGTGGTGACGGTGATGGTGTAGGAGTCGTTGCCGCCGGCGGGGATGGTGCCGAGGGTGCAGGTGGGTGTGCCGCCCGGGTCTTCGGCGCAGCCGTTGGTGGCGACGATGGTGGTGCCGGCGGGGAGCGTGTCGGTGACGGCCACGTTGGCGGCGTCGGAGGGTCCGTTGTTGGTGACGGTGACCGTGTACGCCAGGTCCTGGCCTGCCACCACGGGGTCGACCGAGTCGGTCTTCGTGATCGCGAGATCGGCTTCGGGCGTGAGCTCGGTGTCGTCGTCGGTCGCCGTGTTGTCGCCGGGGGAGGTGTCCATCACGGGCGGGATGGCGGTCACGGTGTTCGCCAGCGTGCCGGTGGCAGCCGGATCGATCGCACAGGTGACGGTGTAGGTGACCGAGGAGCGTGGTGGCATCGACAGCGTGTTGTCGATCGCCAGCGTCCCGGAGTCGTCGTTCCCGGTCGCGCCGCCGGCGGCGACGCTCGAGTACGTGCAGTCCAGGTCGGTCGGGAACGTGTCGTCGACGTCGACGCCCTCGACGGTCGCGCCCCCGTTGTTGGTCACGACGATCGTGTAGGTGATCGTGTCCTGCCCGGGCACGGCTGCGGTGACGCCGTCGTCCTTGGTCACCGAGATGTCCGGCAGCTCGACCACCAGGTCGTCGGAGGCCGACGCGGCGACCGGGACGCCGGAGTCGAACAGCTCGCCGGTCGTGTTGGTGAACGCGCCGGCGGACGCGCTGGTGGGGACGTCGAGTGTGACGGAGAACGTGCAGGTCTCGCCGGCGTCGAGGTTGCCGCCGGACAGCGTGAGGACCGATGTGCCGGTGAGGGTGCTCCCCGCGCCGCAGACGTCCGACGCCGGGAGGCCGCTGGCGACGAGGCCGGGTACCACGGCGTCGAGGTCGTCGGTGAAGCCGAGGCCGATCGCGTCGTCGGTCGAGCCGCTGTTGTCGATCGTGAACTCGAGCGTGACCGGCGTACCGGGGATCACGGGGTCGTCGGTGAACGACTTGCCGAACGTCGGCAGCAGGCCGGTGACGACGAGCGAGTCGCTGGCGGCGGCCCCGTCGACCGGGTCGAGGCAGCCGTCGCCGCACGAGTCGTACTCGGCGGAGATCGGGCTGGTCGTGTTCGGGTAGGAGCCTCCACCGGCCGTTCCAGGCACGGTGAGGGTCAGGCTGAACCTGCACGACTCGCCTGGCGCGAGCTCGCCGTCGGCGAACGTGATGAGCGTGTCGCCGGCCGACAGCGCGACCGAGGACCCGTCACCGCACGGCGGGTCGGGGACTGGCGGGACGGCGGCGGTCAGCCCGCTGAGCACGCCGGCCAGCTCGTCGGTGAACCCGATCGAGTAGAGCGTGTCCTTGCCGTTGGGGTTGGTGATCTCGAACTCCAGGGTCACGGGGTCGCCAGGTGCCACCGGGTCGTCGGTGAACGTCTTCGTGAGCAGCGGCGGCAGCGGCGTCTCGACGGTCAGTCGGTCGGTCGCCGGGTCGCCGACGAAGGACGCGTCGTTCATCGTTGCGCTGACGATCGACGTCGTGTTGATGTAGTCGCCGGACGGCGTCGTGGCGGGCACCCTGACCGTGACGTCGAAGAAGCACGACGTACCTGCGGCGAGTACGCCTTCGGTGAAGACGAGCAGCGAGGTTCCGGAGACCGCGGAGCTGTCACCGCACGACGTCGTGTCGGGGAGCGGTCCCTCGGCGACGAGGCCGTCGAGCGCGGCGTCGAGGTCGTCGGTGAAGAAGATGTTGGCGGCGTCGTCGTTCGGGTTGAGGTTGTCGAGCGTGAACCGGAGGGTGGCGCGGCGGCCCGGCAGCACCGGGTCGTCGGTGAACTCCTTGGTCAGGGTGACACCGGCGACGCGCAGGTCGTCGGTGGCCGGGTTGCCGACGACACCGACGCCGTCGACCGTCGCGGAGATGTTCGAGGTCGCGTTGGGGTAGCTGCCGGCGTTGGCCTGCGCGGGCACGTCGAGGGTGACCGTGAACGTGCACGACTCGCCGACGGCGAGGTTGCCGCCGGTGAGGGTCAGGACCTCGGTGCCGCTGAGCTGCGAGCCGGCGCCGCACACGTCGTCGGCGGGGAGCCCGGTCGCCGCGAGACCGCCGAGCACTCCATCGAGGTCGTCGGTGAACGTGATACCGGTCGCCGCGCCGGGGGCGAAGTCGCCGTGGGTGATCGTGAACTCGAGCGTCGCCGTGCCGCCCGGCAGCGCCGGGTCGTCGGTGAACTCCTTGACGATCTTCGGCGCGCCGACGACGACGAGATCGTCGCTCGCCGCCGGCCCCTCGACGGGCACCTCACCGCCAACCAGCGCCGAGAGCACGCTGGAGGTGTTGGTGTAGGCGCCGTCCGGTGTGCCGGCGGGGATGCTCAGCACCACGTCGAACGAGCACGAGTCGCCGGCATCTCCGGCCGGGGCCAGGCTGCCGTCGGTGAAGCTGAGGTTGGTCGTGCCCGTCAGCGAGGAGCTCCCTCCGCAGGACGAGGTGTCCGGGAGCGGCGGGTTCGCGGCGAGTCCGGGAAGGGCTGGCTCGTTGCCGAGCCCGAGGTCGGCGCCGAGGTTGTCGGTGAACGCGATGTCGGTCAGGGTCGAGTCCGGATCGATGTTGGTGATCGTGAACCGCAGGGTGGTCGACCCGCCGGCCCCTGCGGGGTCGTCGACGAACTCCTTGGTGAGCAACGGCACCGTGCTCACGATCAGGTCGTCGGAGGCGGTGTTGCCTTCGACCGGGGCGCCGTCGACGGTGGCGGTGATCGCGCCGGTCGTGTTGGTGTAGCTGCCGGCGTCAACGGCCGCTGGGACGGCGAGCGACACCGTGAACGTGCACGCGCCGGCCTCGGGAAGGCTGGCACCGCTCAGGCTGAGCACGCCGGCGGCGAAGTCGAGCGTGCCACCGCAGGCCGCCTTGGGCAGCACCTCGTCGGGGGCGAGCCCGCTGAGCGAGGCATCGATCGGGTCGTCGAAGGCGATGCCGGTCGCCGGGAAGTTGCGATCGAGGTTGGTGATCGTGAACTGCAGCGTCACCGATCCGCCGGGCGCTACCGGGTCGTCGGTGTACGTCTTGACCAGGAACTCGACCGGCACGTCGAGCCGAGCCGAGGCGAAGCCGCTCGAGGATGGGCTGGTCAGCTCCCCGGATGCGTTGGTGTACGAGCCTGCGTCCTCGGTGGTGACGTCGACGTTGACCGTGCAGGTGGCGCCGGCCGCGATCGCCGGAAAGCTCGGCAGCACCCCGTTGGCGAAGAACGAGATGGAGCTGGCGCCCGGCGCCGGGGCGAATGTGGGAGGCAGCACCGGGGTGCCGCAGTCCGTCGAGGCGTTCGCCGGGGTGGCGACGACCATGCCGGTGGGAAGCGCGTCGACGAATTGGAGGGGGGCGTGGCCCACCGATCCCTGGGCGCTGTTGTCGATCGTGAACGTGAGGGTGCTGGTGTGGCCGAGAGAGATCGTTCCCGGCGAGAAGCTCTTGGTGAACCCGGGCCGCGCCGGGTCGACCGTGAGGGTGGCCACCGCCGAAGGTGGCTCGGGGCCGCTGCCGTTGTAGGTCAGGGGCTCGCTGACGTTGGTCGCCGTGGCGGTGCCGATCACGTCGACGGTGACCGTGCAGGTCTCGAACGCGCCCAGCTTCGCCGCGGCCAGGCTGACGCTGTCCGGATCGTCGCCGAGCGTGACGACACCATCGGTGCAGGTGGTCGCCGCGCGCGGCGGCGAGGCGAGGGCGATCCCGGCGGGAAGGAAGTCGTCGAACGCGATGTCGGTCGCCAGGGAGGCACTGTCGGAGTTGTCGATCGTGAACGTCAGCGTCGACGTGCTGCCGGGGCCGATCGTGTCGGGGGCGAACACCTTGCCGAACCCGAGCACCGTCGGGTTTCCGGCCGACACCGGCTGTTGCGTCGCCGACACCACGGCGACGGGCGAGAGCAGCGAGAGGGCAAGTAGCACCCGCGTTCGATTGATCGACCAGCTCGCCGTACGTGTACCCACGCGTTGCCTCCCATATCGGTCGGGTGAACGGTCTGTCCGCCCGCGCCTGTGCTCGCAAGCCTCGACAGTACACAATCGTCCGCGATCGGACTGGCTTGTCAGACGACGACGTTGACCATCCGGCCGGGGACGACGATGATCTTCTTCGGGGCGGCCCCGTCGATCGCCGCGGCAACCTTGTCGTCGGCGAGCGCAGCGGCTTCGAGCGTCGCCGGGTCGGCATCGGCCGCGACGACGATCCGGCCGCGGACCTTGCCGTTGACCTGTACCGGGACCTCGATCGTGTCGTCGAACAGCAGCGCCGGGTCGGCGACCGGGAACTCGACGTAGGTGATCGTGCCCTCGTGGCCGAGCCTGCCCCACAGTTCCTCGCCGACGTGGGGAACGAGCGGAGCAAGCATCACGACCATCGGCTCGGCCACCTCGCGGGGGGTGGCGGCGAGCTTGGTGACGTGGTTGTTGAGCTCGATCAGCTTGGCGATCGCGGTGTTGAACCGCAGGGCGTCCATCTCGGTGCGCACGACGTCGATCGTGCGGTGCAGCAGCTTGCGGGTCTCGTCGTCGGCGGGGTCGTCGGTGACGGTGCACTCGCCGGTCTCCTCGTCGACCAGGTTGCGCCACAGGCGCTGCAGGAAGCGGTACATGCCGACGACGTCGCGGGTCTCCCACGGGCGCGACGCGTCGAGCGGACCCATCGACATCTCGTGCAGCCGCAGCGTGTCGGCACCGTAGGCCTCGTACATCTCGTCGGGGGAGACGGCGTTCTTCAGGCTCTTGCCCATCTTGCCCCACTCGCGGCTGACCGGTTCGCCGTGGAACGTGTAGCCGGACCGCTCGTCGCCGTCGACCTCGGCGGCCTCGACGTACATGCCCCGCTCGTCGGTGTAGGCGGCGGCCATGATGTAGCCCTGGTTGAACAGCCGGGCGTAGGGCTCGAGCGAGCTGACGTGGCCCAGGTCGTAGAGCACCTTGTGCCAGAACCGGGCGTAGAGCAGGTGCAGCACCGCGTGTTCGACGCCGCCGACGTAGAGATCGACGCCGCCGGGGTGGTCGGGGCGCACGTCGGTGCGTGGCCCCATCCAGTACCGCTCGACGACCGGGTCGACGAACGCGCGCTCGTTGGTCGGGTCGAGGTAGCGCAGCTCGTACCAGCACGAGCCGGCCCACTGCGGCATCACGTTGGTGTCGCGGCGGTAGGCCTTCGGGCCGTCGCCGAGGTCGAGCACGACGTTCACCCACTGCGGCAACCGGTCGAGCGGGCTCTCCGGGTTGGAGAACTCGTCGTCGGGGTCGAACGTGCGCGGCGAGAACGAGTCGGTCTCGGGCAGCACGACCGGCAGCAGGTCGTCGGGCAGGCTGTGCGGGCGGTCGGACTCGTCGTAGACGATCGGGAACGGCTCACCCCAGTAACGCTGGCGGCTGAACAGCCAATCCCTCAACTTGTAGTTGACGGTTGCACTTCCGGCTCCGTGGGCCTCCAACCAGCTGTTGGTCAGCTCGATCCCCTCGGCCGTGTTGTCGATGCCGTTCAGGTCGAGCGTGTCGTTGGCCGACTGCACGTACGGCGCGTCGCCGACGAAGGCGACCGGCCATCGCGACGTGTCGAGCGTCGGCTCGATGCCGTGCTCGACGAACCAGACGTCGGGCGGTCGCTGGATCGCCGGGATCGGTAGGCCGAACTGACCGGCGAACTCGAAGTCGCGCTGGTCGCCGCACGGCACGGCCATGATCGCGCCGGTGCCGTAGCCCATCAGCACGTAGTCGGCGATCCACACCGGTATCTGCTCGCCGTTCACGGGGTTGACCGCATGGGAGCCGGTGGACACGCCCGTCTTCTCGCGCGTCTCGTCCTGGCGGTCGATGTCCTTCTTGGCGGCTGCCGCGCGCCGGTAGGCGGCGACGGTGTCGGCCTGCTCGGGGGTGGTTAGCGTGTCGACGAAGGGATGCTCGGGGGCGAGCACCATGAACGACGCGCCGAACAGCGTGTCGGGGCGCGTGGTGAACACGGTGATGTCGCCGGCCGGCGAGGGGAAGTGCACGGTCGCGCCGTGGCTGCGGCCGATCCAGTTGCGCTGCATCGTCTTGATCGCGTCGGTCCAGTCGAGCAGGTCGAGGTCGTCGATCAGGCGGTCGGCGTAGGCGGTGATCCGCATCATCCACTGGTGCATGCTGCGCTTGAACACCGGGAAGTTGCCGCGGTCGCTGCGGCCGTCGGCGGTGACCTCCTCGTTGGCCACGACCGTGCCGAGGCCGGGGCACCAGTTGACCGGCGCCTCGCTGACGTACGCCAGCCGGTGACCGTCGATGATCTCGGCCCGGTCGTGCGGCGACAGGTCGGTCCACGGGCGGCCGTCCGGGGTCGCCCGGTCGCCGGAGTCGAACTCGGCGATCAGCTCGGCGATCGGGCGCGCCCGGTCCTGCTCGGGTCGATCGTCGTACCAGGCGTTGAAGATCTGGCTGAAGATCCACTGCGTCCAGCGGTAGTACTGCGGATCGGTGGTCGACACGCTGCGCCGCTTGTCGTGGCTGAGCCCGAGGCGGGCGAGCTGGCGGCGGTACGTGGCGACGTTGTCGGCGGTGGTGACCGCCGGGTGGGTGCCGGTCTGCACCGCGTACTGCTCGGCGGGCAGGCCGAACGCGTCGAAGCCCATCGTGTACAGCACGTTGTGGCCGGTCATCCGCTTGAACCGGGAGTAGACGTCGGTGCCGATGTAGCCGAGCGGGTGGCCGACGTGCAGCCCTGTGCCCGACGGGTACGGGAACATGTCGAGCACGTACAGCTTCTCGCCGGCGCGCCGCCGTCGCCTCCGGATCAGCGAGCGGACCGGACGGGTTGGGGGTGTCGAACGTGTCGTGGGAGTCCCAGTAGTCCTGCCAGCGCAGCTCGATGTCCTGGGCGAGCGCGGCGGTGTACCGGTGCGGTGGTACGTCGTCGGCCACCGTGTCGCCGGTCGGTTCGTCGGTCATCTCGTCGGGGCTCGTCGTGTCGCTCATACCGGCGCCCAAGCCTACGGCCGGCGACCGATCGCCACCGGGTGGGTTGCGCCCGCTCAGACGCCGGTGACGAGGACGACCAGGCCGACCGGGAGTTGGAGGACGAACGCCACCTTGATCACCGTCTGCCACCGTTCGGAGAACCCGCCCGGACCCGACGTCTGGTCCCGCAGTTCCCGGAGGAGCATCATCGTGCCGAGCAGGTTCGCCGCTGCGTACCCGATCACCACGAACCAGGCCCACGCCGGGCCGAGCTCGCTTGCCAGCAGCGCAGCGACGAGCAGCCCGGAGGCGATCCACCACCGGCGGAGCAGCGTTCGTGCCATGCCGGATGGAGACTACGACCTCGATGCGCCCCGGCCAGGCGGCGGTGCCTCCGGTCCCCGCTCGTTCCGGCCGGGCGGTGGTCGGTACGTTCGGCGGATGATCGAGATCGAAGGAACGGTCGATGAGGGCTTCGGCAAGGTGGCGGACGCGTTCCGGCGGAACTTCGACGAGCACGGCGAGTTGGGGGCGGCGTTCGCGCTGTACGTCGACGGGGTGCCGAGGGTCGACATCTGGGCGGGCACCGCGGACCGCACCAGCGGGCGGGCGTGGGCTGCCGACACGTTGCAGCTCGTGTTCTCGACCACGAAGGGGGCGGCCGCGATCTGCATCGCCCGCCTGGTCGAGGCGGGCAAGCTCTCCTACGACGAGCCGGTTGCGACGTACTGGCCGGAGTTCGGGGCGGCGGGGAAGGAGGCGATCACCGTCGGCCAGATGATGAGCCATCAGGCGGCGGTGCCGTACGTCGACGCGCCGCTGACGTTCGAGGAGGTCATGGCCGTCGAGCCGGTCGTCCACGCGCTCGAGGCCCAGGCGCCGGTCTGGAAGCTCGGCACCGGTCACGGGTACCACGCCCTCACGTACGGCTGGCTGGCCGGCGAGCTGGTCCGGCGGGTCGACGGCCGCTCGCTCGGGCGGTACTTCGCCGACGAGGTCGCCGGTCCCCTCGGGCTCGAGTTCTGGATCGGGCTCCCCGAGTCGGAGGAGCCGCGGGTCAGCCGGCTCGAGGCGGTGCCGCTGCCGACCGATCCTGCGATCCTGGCGATGATGATGGCGGTGATGGGGCCGGGCACGACCGGGTTCAAGACGCTGTTCATGAACGGCGTGCTGATGGGCTTCGACCCGACCGACAACCCGTTCAACACCCGGGCGGTGCACGCCACCGAGATGCCGGCGGCCAACGGCATCACGACCGCCCGCAGCCTCGCCCGGATGTACGCCGCCACCGTCGGCGAGGTCGACGGGGTCCGACTGATCGGCGACGACGTGATGCGCGCCGCCAGCGCCGAGGTGGTCAACGGGCCGGACAAGTCGCTGATCGTCCGCACCCGCTTCGGGTACGGCTTCATGCTGAACGATCCGATCGTCCAGCTGCTGTCGGAAGGCTGCTTCGGCCACGCCGGCGCCGGCGGGTCGCTCGGGTACGCCGACCCTGCGGCCAAGGTCGGCTACGGCTACGTGATGAACCAGATGGGCGGCAACATCGCCGGCGACCCCCGCACGATCAGCCTCAACGCCGCCGTCCGCGCCAGCCTGTGACCCGCCCCTCCAGGTTTGTGTGACCGAAGACGTCGACTTCCGAGGTGTTCGGTCACACAGATTCGGGCGGTGTGCGCCCTATCCGGTTTGTGTGACCGAAGAGGTCGAGGTCCGAGGTGTTCGGTCACACAGATTCGGGCGGTGTGCGCCCTATCCGGTTTGTGTGACCGAAGAGGTCGAGGTCCGAGGTGTTCGGTCACACAGACCTGGTCGGTGGTGGGGCTGGCGTAGGGTCGATGAGATGGCGTTGGAGATCGTGTGCCCGCGGTGTGGGACCGACGACGACGTGCGGGGGACCCCGATCGACGGCGGGCTGATCGAGCTCACCTGCGAGGTCTGTCGTGTCCAGTGGACGCGCGATCCGCGCCCTCGTTGTGCGAACTGCGGCGGCGACGACCTGTATCACAAGCCGCAGCTGATCGTCGAGAAGTCGCGTGGGACGCAGATGTCGATCCAGGGCATCCACATCGAGTTCGGATGCCACGCCTGCGACCCACCCGACGTCCGCATCCGTGGCGGGCGCACCCACCATCTCCCCGATCGGCTCGACGGCAGCCAGTGATCCCCGCAGACGCGGCGGGACCGGGCCGGCGGTTGCGGTGAGTCCGGACGCGAGGGGGTCGCGGGAATGTCAGCGGTGCGGGACGGCACGGTGAACGCCGATCGCGTCGCGCCCAAGTAGCGTCTCGGGGATGACGACCACGCCGTCGCCGACGTCCACCTTCGAACGCCTCGAGCTCGCCGCCGACTCCGAAACCGGCGTGCGCTTCGTCGGCCACAGCGTGATGGGTCCCGACGGGCCGGTGCAGGTGAGCTGGCGCGAGATCCACGACCAGGCCCGCGCCGTCGGCGCCGCGCTGCAGGCCAAGGGGTTACTCCCCGGCGACCACGTCGCCGTGCTCGGCCCGACCAGCCGCGACCTGATGACGATCGTCCGCGGCTGCTGGATGGCGGGCATCGCCTCGATGGTGCTCCCCCTGCCGATGCGCATGGGCAGCCTCGAGACGTTCATCGACAGCACCCGGGCGCGGATCCGCCACGGCGACGCCAAGCTCGTGCTGATCGACGACCTGCTCGCCGACTTCTACGTCGCCGCCGACGATGACCCGCCGATCCTGCCGATGCGCTCGGTCATGCCCGGCTCGCCGAACGTCCCGACCGGCGACGCGCTCGAGACCCCGGCGCCGGACCCCGAGCGCCTCGTGATCCTGCAGTACACCAGCGGTTCGACGAGTGAGCCGAAGGGGGTGATGATCCCCGACCGGGTGCTGACTGCCAACATCGACGCGTGCGCCGAAGCGGCCGAGCTGGCCGAGGGCGACACGATGGTCTCCTGGCTGCCGCTCTACCACGACATGGGGCTGGTCGGCTTCCTCGCGCTGCCGATGACGAAGGGCGTCGACCTCGTGCAGGCCGCGCCCCAGGACTTCCTCGGTCATCCGGGGAACTGGATGCAGTGGATCTCCGATCACCGGGGTACGGCCACCGCCGGGCCGAACTTCTCGTGGGTGCTGGCCACACGGGCGCTCAAGCGGATGGAGGGCCTCGACCTGTCGACGCTGTCGGTCGCGCTGTCGGGCGCCGAGCCGGTCGACCCGAAGGCGGTCGATGCGTTCGTCGCCGAGGCGAGCCGGTTCGGCTTCGATCCAGGCGGGTTCTTCCCCGCGTTCGGCATGGCCGAGGTGGCGATCGGCGGATCGTTCCCGCCGCGGGGGAGGGGCCTGGTCACCGACACCGTCGACCGCATCGTGCTCGAAACGTCGCGGGTCGCGAAGCCGATCGAGATCGACGATCCCGACGACCTCGCGGTCCGGGCGCGGCGACTCCCGCTGCTGGGCAGGGCCGTGCCGGGATTGGAGATGAGAGTCGTCGACCCCGACAGCTACGAGGAGCTGCCCGAGCGCCACGTCGGCGAGCTGCTGCTGCGTGGCACGTCGGTCACGCCCGGGTACTACAAGCGTCCCGAGGCGACCGCCGCGCTCGTTTCGCGACGGGTGGCTGTGCACTGGCGACCTCGCCTACCTGCTCGACGGCGAGCTCGTGCTGTGCGGGCGGATCAAGGACGTGATCATCGTCGGCGGACGCAACGTCTTCCCGGAGGACATCGAGCGGGCGGTCGGCGTCCTCGACGGCGTCCGCGCCGGCAATGTGATCGCCTTCGGCATGGAGGGGTACAAGGGCAAGGAGAGCGTGGTCGTCGTCGCCGAGGTGCGGGTCAGCGACACGTCGGGCGATCTCGACGAGATCCGCCACGCGATCCATCACCGGACGCTCGAGGTGTGTGGCCTGCCGCCGCGCGACATCATGCTCGTCACGCCGGGCACGCTGCCGAAAACGAGCAGCGGCAAGCTGCAGCGGGCCAAGTGCCGGGACGACTACCTCGAAGAACAGCTCGCGCTGGCCTGATCGACGATCAGACGCCGCGTCGGGTGGCCGTCTGCGGGCCGGTCAGGGTGTCGTCGCTCGGGTCGTCAGCGGTGCATCGTGTGCACGGGCTCGATCGGCCGCAGTGCCATCTCGCTCGGCAGGGCGTGCGTGTCGATCCCGGGTGGGTTGTCGTGGCGATGGAAGAACCGGTGCCGCTTGGTGGTGCGTTCGGACGACGGTGCCGATTCGGTGGGGAGGGGGGTGGTGTTCGCGTTCATGGATCCATCATCGGCCGCATCGAGGCATGACTCAACATTCGATCGATTGAATGATTGATGACGATCTGTCATGATCGCGGGGTGCACCTCGACGTCGAGTCGCTCCGGGCCTACGTCGCCGTCCTCGAGTGGGGCGGCATGACGCGCGCCGCCGAGCACATCGGCCTCACGCAGTCGGCCGTGAGCTGGAAGATCAAGCGGTTGGAGGAACGGGTCGGGCGGCCGCTGCTGATCCGCGACGGCCACACGCTGCGCCCGACCCGCGACGGCCGCATCCTGCTCGGCGAGGCGCGCGCCATCGTCGCCGCCCACGACCGAGCCGTTCATCGGTTGGAGAGCCCCGACTTCACCGGCACGGTCAAGGTCGGTTCGAACGAGGAGGTCGGAGCGCCGCGCATGGCCAGCATCCTCGGTCGGTTCAAGCGGATGCACCCGACCGCGACGATCGAGTTCGTCGTCAACCAGTCGCGATTGCTCGTCCCGCTCCTCGAACGGGGCGAGATCGACGTCGCCGTCATCCAGGTCACGCCCGACGACGCCCGGCCCGGCGACGTCGTGCTGTGGAGCGACGAGCTGCGCTGGGTGACCCATCGCGACATGGCCTTCGACGAGGGCGTGGTTCCCCTGATCACGTTCGGCGAGAACGGCTTCTATCGGCCGGTGAGCGAACCGATCCTCGAACGCCATGGCATCCGGTACACGTACACCGTGTCGGCGCCCACCTCGAGCAGCGTACGCGCCGCCGTCGCCGCCGGGCTCGGCGTCGGCGTGCTCGCCTCCTGGTACCTCGGCGACGAGATCGTCGAATGGACTCGCGCGGCGGACTTCGAGCCGCTGCCCGACGTGCGCCAGATCGTCCGCACGGTGCCCGGAGAGCAGCCCGACATCGCCGGACCCCTGATCGCGGCGATCGTCGAGGAGTTCACCGACCGCCCCAGCCGCCGCGAACACGACCAGCACTGAGCGCAACGCGGCGTCGCCTTCCGCGTCGTGGCGCGCCGGTCAGCGGTTGATCACGGGCGCGAGTGCCGTGCCGAGCAACTCGACGCGGCCCGGGACGTGGCCGTTGGCCGGCATGTTGATCGTGAAGCCGTCGAGGCCGGGGCGGAGCATCCCGGCGAACGCCTCGGCCACGGTGTCGGGATCGCCCCACACGAAGTTGGACATCCACACCGCCTGCTGGTCCTCGGGCATCGATGCCACGTCGAGCCCGCGCCGCTGGAAGTAGGCGAACAGGTCGGCCTTGGCTTCGTCGGCGGTCGGTGCGATGCACGCCGTCTTCTGCCACGAGACCGTGATCTCGGACCGGTCACGGCCGAGCGCCGCGCAGTGTCCAGCGAGCGCGTCGAGCTTGCGGTCGACCTCGTCGGGGCCGCAGATGATGTTCGACTCGTCGGCGTACTGGGCGACCATGCGCAACGTCTTGCGCTCACCGCCGCCGCCGATCATCACCGGGATCCGGGAGATCGGCGGCGGCTCGTTGATCGCGTCGGCGACCGTATAGTGCCTGCCGGCCAGCGTGGGCCGCTCGCCGCGCAGCATCGGGATGACGATCTGCAACGCCTCCTCGAGCTTCTCGAAGCGGTCGGTGAACGTGCCGAACTCGATGCCGAACGCGTCGTGCTCCAATTCGAACCAGCCGGCGCCGATGCCGAGCTGCGCCCGCCCGCCCGACACGATGTCGAGCGTCGTCACCGTCTTGGCCAGCACCGCCGGGTTGCGGTACGTGTTGCCGGTGACCAGCGCTGACAGGCGGACCGTGCTCGTCTCCCGCGCCAGCGCGGACAGCAGGGCATAGCACTCGAGCATGAACTGATCCGGTTCGCCGAGCATCGGGAGCTGGAAGAAGTGGTCCATCACCAGCACGGTGTCGAAGCCGGACGCGTCGGCCTCACGGGCCTGCTGCGCGACGAGGTCGAACAGCGCGTCCGGTCCGACGCCGGGATAGGTGAAGTTGGGGATCTGGTAGCCGAGGCGCGTCATGATGGAGAGATCAACACCGTGGCGACCCGCTGTCAAACCGACGATGCCGTGCCGAGCACGTGCCGGAACCGGACGCGGAGGGCCACACGTGCAGGAACCGCCGACGTTCGAACCGTCATCGGTGCCGCGAGCGTCCTCGCTGCGGCCGACCGGTCAGGAGGTCGCTGATGCTCGTCGTCGCGTCGGATCGCCATCGACGGCACGCTCCGCGTGCCGAGATCGAGTCGTCCGGGCTGCAGGCCCCGTTCGAGCACCCGGGCAGGGCGGATGCCATCCGCGCCGTGCTCGATGCCGACGACCGCTTCGAGCTCGCCACGCCGGTCGAGGCCGGCACGACACCGATCGCCGCCGTCCACGACCCCGGGCTCGTCGCCTTCATCGAGCGGGCGTGGGCCGACTACCAGCTCGCCCACCCTGGCACGCACGATGTCGTCCCCGACGTGTTCCCGCTGCCCGGCCTGCTCGACGGCATCGGCGACCTCCCCCGCGCGATGCCGATCGATCTCGAACTCGGGCGCTGGTGCTTCGAGACGACGACGCCGATCACCGAGGGGACCTACGACGCGGCGCGCGGCGGGGTCGACATCGCAGTCACCGCCACCGATCTGGTGCTCGCCGGCGCGCCGGCCGCGTACGGGTTGTGCCGCCCGCCGGGGCATCACGCGCCCCACGGGCTGTACGGCGGGTACTGCTTCTTCAACAACGCGGCGATCGCCGCGCACCACGCCGCGGCGACGACCGGTTCGCGCGTGACCGTGCTCGACGTCGACTACCACCACGGCAACGGCACCCAGCAGATCTTCTATCGGCGCGACGACGTGCAGTACGTGTCGTTGCACGGGGATCCGGCCCGCGCCTACCCCTACGTCACCGGCTTCGCCGACGAGCGCGGCGCCGGGCCGGGCGCCGGCGCGACGCTCAACCTGCCGATGCCGGTCGGCGCAGACGACGATCTGTTCGGTTCGGCCCTGGCGACGGCCTGCGAGGCGATCGCCACCTTCGGCTCCGAGCTGGTGGTCGTGTCGCTCGGCGTCGACACGTTCCATGCCGACCCGATGTGCGATCTCGCAGTCACCGCCGACGGCTTCGAGCGTCAGGGTGCGATGGTGGCTGAGCTCGGGTTGCCGACCGTCGTCGTGCAGGAGGGTGGCTACGACGTCGGTGCGATCGGCGACAACGTGCGCCGCTGGCTGCTCGGGCTCGGTGGCTGATCCTACGCGCCGGCGCGGGCGAGGTGTGACGTCCGTCCCAGCCCCTTCGGCGAGCGTGCTACGGTCCGAGCATTCGGAGTTCGGAACGCGCGCATGCATCGCCTGGTGACCCGGTCGGTGCCGACCACGGGGTTATCGTCGGCGGGCCGCGGGCAATCCGCTCTCGGCGTCAACACCGCTCTACCAAGGGGGAGTAACAATGGATTGGAAGCGTCTGGACAAAGCGCGCTCGTCGGTCGGACCGCTCGAGCTCGACCTGATCGAGAACTACGCACAGGGCAAGGTGAGCCGCCGCGATTTCGTGAAGCGCGGCACGGTCATCGGCCTGTCGATGCCGTTCATGGGGGCGATCATCGCCGCCTGCGGCAGCGACGGGGACTCGGGCAGCAGCGGCGACACGACCGCCGGTGGTGAGACGCCGGCGACCGACGCGGCCGGCACCACGGGTGGCGGCGGTGGCAGCGGTGGCAGCGTGATCTGGGCCAACCAGCAGGGCGACGCCAACTCCGGCCTCGACCCGGTCAACATGCTCGACCTCGGCACCTACAACGTCACGTCGCAGTCGTTCGAGTACCTGGTCGGCCTCGCGCCGAACGGCGACATCGCTGCGACCGCACTGGCGACCGACTGGTCGCCGAACGAGGACGGCTCGGTGTGGACGTTCAACCTTCGCCCGGGCGTCAAGTGGCAGGACGGCAGCGATTTCACGTCGGCCGACGTGGCAGCCACGATGGATCGCCTCGCCCTCAAAGGCAACGCCGGCCTGACCGGCGTGATCGACGAAGGCTCGGTCGACTCGAGCGATCCTGCGGTCGCCGTGTTCACCCTGATCGAGCCGAACGGCAACTTCCCGTACCTGGTGTCGATCTACAACGCCCAGTCGCTGATCACGCCTGCCGACTACTCCGACGGCACGACGCTCAACGAGCGCCCCGCCGGCACCGGTGCGTGGATCCTCGACAGCTTCGACGTCCCGACGTTCACCGCCAAGTACGTGCGCAACCCGAACTGGTGGGGCGGCACGACACCGCTCGACTCGATCGAGCTGCGCGGTTTCGCCGACATCGGCACGGCGGTCACCGCGATGTCCAGCCGCGAGGTCGATGGCGTCCAGCAGTTCAGCGTCATCGGTGGCGAGGGTCTGCTCAACGACGCCAACTTCGTCGTGCTCGAGCCGCCGGCGGCCAACCACCGCCAGCTCTGGTTCAACGTGCAGCAGGGCCAGTTCGCCGGCATGGACGAGGCCAAGCTCGTCCGTCAGGCGTTCGCCTGGACCTGGGACCGCGACCAGATGGTGCAGACGCTGTTCAACGGCCGCGCCCGGATCGCCAACGACCACCCGATCCTCGACACGCTGGCGTTCTACGACCCGACCGCGGTCGAGCAGCGCTCGCGCAACATCGACATGGCCAAGCAGCTCCTCGCCGAGGCCGGCGTCGACAGCGTGACCGCCACGATCCAGAGCGGCGACCTCCAGGAGATCCCGCAGCTCGCCGAGATCATGAAGCAGAACGCGGCGGAGGCCGGCATCGACCTCACGGTCAACGTCCAGTCGAACTCGACGTTCTACGGCGACGCCTGGTGCCCGGGGCCGAACGAGTCCGACTCGACCCTGCCGTGTGACGGCTCGGCCGAGTTCGGCATCGTCGACTACGGCCACCGTCCGATGCCCGACGTCTACCTCGGCTCGGCGCTCGCGTCGGGCGGTGTGTGGAACTCGTCGAACTACGCCAACCCGGAGTTCGACGCGCTGCTGTCGCAGTACCGCCAGGCTGCCACCGTCGATGCCCAGAAGGAGGCGATCGGCCAGATCCAAAAGATCGTCTGGGAGGACGTCCCGGCGTCGTACCCGTACTTCTACAGCTTCCTCGCCGGCCACGACGCAAGCGTGGCCAACGTCGAGACCTCGGCACTGGGCCACACCATCCTCAGCGCCGCCACGAAGAACTAACCATCGGTCGGCAGGGTCCCGCAACGAGGCGCGGGACCCTGCCGGCCGGGTTCCGGGAGGTCCCATGCTCAGATTCGTGATCCGCCGACTGGCGCTCTCGATCGTGACACTCATCATCTTGATCTTCGTCATCTTCATGCTGACGCGGGTCTTCCCCAGCGATCCGGCCCGCCAGCTCGCCGGCCCGTTCGGGAGCCAGGAGCGTGTCGACCAGCTGAACGAGGATCTCGGCCTCCAGGATCCATTGCCCACACAGTTCGGTCGCCTGCTCAGCGACGTGGTGACCCTCGACTTCGGCGAGTCGTACTCCCAGCCGGGCGAGCGCTCCATCGACCTGATCTGGCCCCGGCTGATCAACTCCGCCAAGCTCGTCGGGCTGGCGCTGTTCCTCACGCTGCCGCTGGCGATCGTCGGCGGCGTGGTCGCCGCTCGCAAGAAGGACACGCTGGTCGACCGGGGGATCGTCAACTTCGGGCTCGCCAGCTCGTCGATCCCCGAGTTCGTCTCCGGCGTGCTGTTGCAGTACGTCATCGGCGTCAAACTCGGGTGGCTTCCGGCGGTCACCAACATCCCGGACGGGGCGAGCGTCGTCACGCAGATCAGGTACCTGATGCTGCCGGCCCTCGCCATCCTGATCGTCTACTTCGGCTACATCGCCCGCATCGCCCGGGCGGGCACGATCACCTCGCTCGATGCCGACTACACGCGCACCGCGTTCATGAAGGGGCTGACCACCCGCGAGGTCGTGCGCAAGCACGTGCTGCGCAACAGCCTCCAGCCGGCGGTCGCGGTGACCGGCACGCAGATCGGCTACCTGTTCGGCGGGCTGGTCGGCCTCGAGGTCGTGTTCAACTACCCCGGTCTCGGCAACCTGATCCTCAAGGCGGCGACCGCCCCCGACTTCCCGCTGCTCCAGGCCGGGGTGATCACCGTCGCGGTGATCTTCATGATCTGCACGCTGCTCGCCGACCTGCTGATCGCGTGGATGAACCCGCGCGCACGACTCCAGCTGGAGGGCCAATGAGCGAATGGAGAGGTGACCCGGACATCGAGGAGGACGACGACCAGGGCTACGTCGAGGTCACGACCGCGAACGTCGGCGACAACCTGGCGTCCGCGACGGCCCACGCCGGTCATCACGAGGCGCTCGCCCACTCGGCGGCCGCCGAGCGCAAGCAGGTGCGCAAGGAGCGGCGCCAGCTCCTGCTGCGCAGCCCCGGCTTCCTGTTCGGTGCCGGGGTGTTGTGCTTCTGGGTGTTCTGCGCGATCTTCCCCGGCCTGCTGACCAAGTACGGCGACAACGAGGTCGTGCGCGTCGACGGGACGGTGATCGCCCGCGTCGGGCCGCGGATGGACGCCTGGTTCGGCACCGACAAGATCGGCAACGACGTGTTCGCCCGCGTGATCTATGGTGCCCGCCCGGTGCTGATCACCGCGACGACCGCAGCGGTGCTCGCCGTGGTCGCGGGAACGTTGCTCGGCCTGATCATGGGCTACTTCCGGGGCTGGATCGACGAGATCATCAGCCGGGTGATCGAGGCGCTGCTGTCGATCCCGGTGATCCTGCTGGCGATCATGGTCCTGACCGTCTTCGGCAAGTCGACGACGGTCATCATCCTGACGATCGCCATGCTGTTCATCCCGGTCGTCACCCGGACGGTCAGATCGGCGGTCCTCGCCGAGGCGCAGCTCGACTACGTGACGTCGGCGAAGCTGCGCGGCGAGGGGTCGACGTTCGTCATGACCCGCGAGATCATGCCGAACATCACCGGCGTCGCAGTCGTCGAGCTCACCGTGCGGATCGGGTACGCGATCTTCACCGTGTCGACCCTTGCCTTCCTCGGCCTGAACGCCGGCGACTCCAGCGCTGCCGACTGGGGGCGCGACCTCGGCAAGCAGTACGACACGATCCAGGCCGGCCAGTGGTGGGCGGCGATCTTCCCGGCGCTTGCGATCGCCTCGCTGGTGATCGCCGTCAACCTGATCGCCGACTCGCTCGATCGGGTCTACAAGTCATGATCGACGCGACACGACGGTCGGCTGCGGCTCGCCGGTCGACGAAGGGAGTGCGATGACGGTCGTCGAGAGCAACGAGGTCGCGGACCGCGGCGATCCCGCGACCGCCGCCCTCGCGGTCCAGAACCTCGAGCTGGCCTACGAGGTGCGGGGCGTGCCCCGCGAGGTCCTGCGAGATGTGACGTTCCAGATCCGGCCCGGCGAAGCCTTCGGGCTGGTCGGCGAGTCGGGCTGCGGCAAGTCGACCACCGCCTACGCGGCCCTGCGCTACCTGCCCGACAACGCCGTCGTCCAGGGTGGCAGCGTGCTGGCCGCCGGCAAGGACGTGCTGAAGATGTCCGGCTCGGAGCTGCGCAAGTTCCGCTCGACCGCAGGCCTCGATGGTGTACCAGGACCCGGTGCAGGCGATGAACCCGGCGCTGAAGATCGGGCGCCAGGTCGAGGAGTGCTTCCGGATCCTCGGCGAGAGCAAGGCCGATGCCCACACGCACGCCGAGGAGGCGCTTCGGCGGGTGAAGATCGCCGACCCGACCCGTGTGATGGACCGCTACCCGCACCAGCTCTCGGGCGGCATGCTGCAGCGCGTCGTGATCGCGATGGCACTGGTCGGCGACCCACAGCTGCTCGTGCTCGACGAGCCGACGACCGGCCTCGACGCCACCGTCGAGGCCGAGGTGCTCGACCTCGTGCGCGACCTGCGCGCCGAGACGAACGCGGCGATCCTGCTGATCGCCCACAACCTCGGCGTCATCCGGTCGATGTGCGACCGCGTCGCGGTGATGTACGCCGGCCGGATCGTCGAGGAGGGCAACGCCCAGGAGGTGTTCGAGCAACCCAACCATCCGTACACCAAGGGCCTGCTCAACTCGATCCCGCGCAAGGGGCTGCGCAAGACCGAGCGGGCGCTGTTCACGATCCCGGGCAACCTCCCGCTGATCGGGGCCAGCCTGCCGACGTGCGTCTACGTCGACCGGTGCCCGCTGGCCGACGAGCAGTGCCGCACCGATGTCCCGCCGGTGGTGGCCCTCAACGAGGGGCACTGGAGTCGCTGCCACCACATCGATCGCATCGACGAGATCCTCGAACCCGACCCGGAGACGACCGAGTACGCGATCGGCGACGACGAGTTGATCCAGCTCAACTCGGTCTCCAAGACGTTCCGCCAGCGCGGCCACGACGTGCCGGCGCTGGTCAGCGTCGACCTCGGGTTCCACGAGGGCGAGACGCTCGGCCTGGTCGGTGAGTCGGGGTCCGGCAAGAGCACGCTGGCCAAGACGCTGCTCGGGATCCACGCCCCCGACGAGGGTGGCGACATCACGCTGCGCGGCAGGCAGATGAAGCCGAAGGCGACCGATCGCATCGCCGAGTCGAAGAAGGCGATCCAGATGGTCTTCCAGAACCCGGACTCGGCGCTCAACCGGACATGGACCGTGCGCCGGATCCTCAAGCGCACCGTCACCAAGCTGACCGGCGTCAGGGGCCGTGCCGCCGACCAGCGCGTCCAGGAGATCGCCGAGGCGATGCGGCTGTCGCCGCGCCACCTCGACATGCGGCCGCGTCAGCTCTCCGGTGGCCTGAAGCAGCGCGTGGCCATCGCTCGCGCGTTCGCCGGCGATCCCGACGTGGTCGTCTGCGACGAGCCGACCTCGGCGCTCGACGTGTCGGTCCAGGCGGCGATCCTCAACCTGCTCGCCGCGCTGCAGAACGACGATCGCACCAGCTACCTGTTCATCACCCACGACATCGGCGTGGTCCGCTACCTCGCCGACCGCATCGCGGTCATGTACCTCGGGCGGATCATGGAACTGGGTCCGACCGACCAGCTGTTCAGGTCGGTCAACCATCCGTACACCGAAGCGCTGCTCTCGGCGGTGCCGAGCGTCGACGGTGAGGCCGAGGACCGCATCCCGCTGAAGGGTGAGATCCCGTCGCCGGCCAACCCGCCGTCGGGCTGCGTGTTCCACACCCGCTGCCACCGCTTCGTCGCCGGGTTGTGCGACACGACCGAGCCCGAGATGCGCGAGCTCGCGCCGGGGCACTCGATCAAGTGTCACCTCACCGACGAGCAGCTCGCCCAGCCCG
Organism: Ilumatobacteraceae bacterium; assembly: GCA_963825565.1. Classification (GTDB taxonomy): domain Bacteria; phylum Actinomycetota; class Acidimicrobiia; order Acidimicrobiales; family Ilumatobacteraceae; genus JBFGCT01. Next base: position 98,012 of record CAWGTW010000012.1, on the reverse strand, counting down.
TCGAGATCACCGACGTGCTCGCCACCCTCGCCGACTGATCGCCGCCGGTGTCGCCTGCGACGAACACGGCCGGCGTGCGCGCCCGGGCGAGGCGGGCCAGGACGCTGCCCGGGCGGCGCCTGCCGAGTGTCGTTCGCATGGCGACCTGCGCCCGGTGGGCCGTCCTCGATCGGTTCGGCACGCTGACCGGTCGCTGCAGCGAGTTCGTGCCGCCGCGCCGCCCGTGGGTCGTCGGGCAGCTCAACGACGATGCGATCGATGCCGACATCCCCGAAGCGGCGACCACCGATCCGGGAAGTGGGCGCGCGAGCGGTACGCCGACCATCGGCCGCGGCTCGACGACGTGCGCTACGGCTCGTGGTGTGTGGCCGGGAGGGCCGGGAGCACCGCCGGGACATCTGCGTGGCCCGAGGCGGTGCGTGAGCAGCACCGGCGTCGGTTGATCGGCGCCGCCGGCGCGCCCGTCTCGTAGTCTCGGCGGAACGATGCCCCGCGCCCTCGTGCTCCTGACCCTCGTCCTCGCGGCCTGTGGTGGCCGGTCCGAACCGCCGGTGGTGAACGTCTTCGCTGCGTCGTCGCTCGCCGACGCCTTCACCGAGATCGCCGCCGCCTACGAGGCGGGCCACCCCGGCGTCGAGGTCCGGCTCAACCTCGCCGGCAGCTCGGCGCTGCGCGAGCAGATCCTCGAAGGGGCACCCGCCGACGTCTTCGCCGCGGCCGACGAGTCGACGATGGAGGCGCTGGTCGATGCCGGGGGCGTTGCGGGCGCGCCGGTCGTGTTCGCCGTGAACCGTCTCGTCATCGCGGTGCCAGCCGGCAACCCGGCAGCGGTGAGCGGGCTCGCCGACTTCGCCGATCCCGACCTGCTCGTCGGGCTGTGTTCGGCCGGCGTACCGTGCGGCGACCTCGCCCGCACCGTGCTCGCTCGGGCCGGCGTGTCGGCGTCGATCGACACCGACGAGCCGAACGTGCGGGCACTGGCCGCCAAGATCGCCGACGGTGAGCTCGACGCCGGCCTCGTGTACGCGACCGACATCCCGACCGGCGACCTGGCCGCGCTGCCGATTCCAGAGCAGGTCGACGCAACTACGAACTACACGATCGCGGCGCTCGCCGGCGCTGCGGACGACGCCGCGCCGTTCGTCGACTACGTCCGCTCGGCCGAGGGCCGGGGGATCCTCGCCCGCTACGGATTCGGGCTGCCATGAGCTCGCCGGCCGGTGCCCGCCGGGTGCCGCAGCGCCCGCCGGCCGTGCTACTCGTGCTCGGCGGCATCGGCGCAGCGTTGTTCGTCGTACCCCTGGTCGGGCTGCTGGCGCGCGCCCCGTGGGGCGATCTCCTCGGCCTGGTGACCGGTGAGATCGTGCTCGATGCGCTGCGCATCTCGCTGATCTCGTCGGTGCTCGCGGCAGCGCTCTCGCTCGCCTTCGGCGTCCCGCTGGCCTGGACGCTGAGCCGCGTCGAGTTCCGCGGAAAGTCGCTGGTCAGGGCGATCGTGACGCTGCCGATGGTGCTGCCGCCGGTCGTCGGTGGCGCGGCGCTGCTGTTCGCCCTCGGGCGGCGGGGAACACTCGGCGAGCCGCTCTACGACACGACCGGGTTCCTGCTCCCGTTCTCGATCTGGGGAGTCGTCGTGGCGAACACGTTCGTCGCCATGCCGTTCCTGGTGATCACGGTCGAGGGGGCGCTGAACAACCTCGACGGGAAGCACGAGGCGGCCGCGGCGTCGCTCGGCGCATCGCGCCTCGCGGTGTTCCGCCGGGTCACGCTGCCGATGATCGCTCCGTCGCTGCGGGCCGGGCTGATCCTCGCGTGGGCGAGGGCGCTCGGGGAGTTCGGTGCGACGATCACCTTCGCCGGCAATCTCCAGGGGCGGACCCAGACACTGCCGCTGGCCGTGTTCGTGGCACTGGAGCGCGACCGCGACACCGCGATCGCGATCAGCCTCGTGCTGGTCGCCGCGTCGCTGGCGGTGCTCGTCGTCCTGCGCGACCGCTGGTGGTCGAGGGCATGAGCGGTCTGGACGCCCACCTCGTCGCCGGCCGCGGCGGTTTCGACATCGATGTCGCGCTGCGCATCGAGCCGGGCCGAACGATCGCGCTGCTCGGCCCGAACGGTGCGGGCAAGTCGACCACGGTCGACTGCCTCGCCGGCCTGCTCCCGCTCGCCGGCGGCCACCTCCGGCTCGGCGGGCGAACGCTCGACGATCCCGGGTCGGGGGTGTTCGTCCCGACCGAGCGGCGGCGCCTCGGGGTGGTCTTCCAGGATCAGCGCCTGTTCGCCCACCTCGACGTGATCGACAACATCGCGTTCGGTCGACGGGCCGGCGGCGAACGGCGGCGCACGGCCCGCTCGGCCGCCGGGCGGTGGATCGAAGCGTTCGAGCTCGACGGTTTGGAGCAGCGACGGCCCGACGAGCTGTCGGGCGGGCAGGCGCAGCGTGTCGCCATCGCCCGCGCCCTTGCGTGCGAACCCGAGCTGGTGCTGCTCGACGAACCGCTGTCGGCGCTCGACGTCGAGGCCCGCACGAAACTGCGCCGGGAGCTCGTCCAGCAGCTTCGCGACCATCCCGCCCCGCGCCTCGTGATCACCCACGATCCGGCCGAGGCGTTCCTCCTCGCCGACGAGATCCACGTGATCGAGGCCGGCCGGATCACCCAGCGCGGGTCGGCCGACGACATCCGGCGCCACCCGGCGACCCCGTACGTGGCCGCACTGGCGGGGACGAACTTCCTCACCGGGGTGAACGACGCCGGTGAGCTCCTCCTCGACGATCATGCCCGGACGCTGCGCACCGCCGATTCGCACACGACCGGCGCGGTGCTGATCACCGTGGCACCGCGGGCGATCTCGCTGCACCGCAGCGAGCCCGACGGGAGCGCGCGCAACTCCTGGCCGACGGTGGTCGCGGCGATCGAGCAGATGGGGGAGACGACGCGCATCGAACTCGGCGAGCCGCTGCCGCTGACGGTCGAGGTCACGCCGGCGGCGACGGCCGACCTCGGGCTCGAGCCCGGTTCGCCGATCTGGGCAGCGATCAAGGCGACCGAGATCAACGTCACCCCCGCCTGAGCGTCAACACCCGGTGTCAGACACCGGGTGTTCACGCCCGGCGGCTTGGAGGGCGTGCATCACGGCGCCCCAGCGGTCGGGGTCGCTCTCGTAGGGCGCGTAGAAGCTGATCCGCTGGACGACGTCGCCGTAGCGCTTGGCCAGCTCCGGCGCGATCTCCTCCGGTTCGCCGACGACGGCGAACGTGTTCAGGATCTCGTCGTCGATCAACTCGCCCATCCGCTCCCATTCGCCGAGCTTGGACATGTTGTTCAGTCGGACCTGGAGGTCGCCCCAACCGTGGACGTCGAGCACGCCCTGGTAGGCCGGCGTCGAGCCGTAGAAGGCGATCTGTTGGCGGGTGGCCGCGGCCGCGCCGGCGAGCTCCTCGGCGTCGTTACCGGTCACGACGAATGACGGGCCGACGATCTCGAACCCCTCCATCGTCCTGCCCGCCTTGGCGCGCCCCCGCACGAGGGCGGGGAGCGTCACCTCGCGCAGGTACCTCTCGGTCGTGAAGCCGTGGCAGATGAACCCGTCGCAGACCTCGCCGGCCACCTCGGTCATCAGTTCGCCGACCCCGGCGAGGAACACCTTCGGAGGGCCGACTCCCTCGAGGCCAGCGGCGTCGGGGGTGAAGAACGGGGTCATCAGGGTATGGGAGTAGAACTCGCCGCGGAACGCGAGCTGCTCGCCGGTCTGCCAGGTGTGCCAGATCGCCCGCATCGCCAACACGAACTCGCGCATCCGGGCCGCCGGCCGGCTCCACTCCATCGAGAAGCGCTTGGTGATGTGCGGCTTGATCTGGCTGCCGAGCCCGAGGATGAACCGCCCGCCGGAGTACGCCTGGAGGTCCCACGCGGTGTGCGCCGTCGTCATCGGGTTGCGGGCGAACGCGACGGCGATCGACGTGCCCAACTCCAGATCGGTCGTGTGCTCGGCGGCGAGGAGGAGCGGCAGGAACGGATCGTGCGCCGTCTCCGCGGTCCAGGCGCCGGCATACCCGGTCGCTTCGAGGGCGCGGGCGGTGTCCGCCGCCGTCGTGAGATCGAACCCGATGTTGCCGTCAACCTTCATGTCGGGACGGTACCCGTGCACGCCCGATGCGATCGAACGCAACCCCGCGAGAGCCCGAGCCTCGGGCCGCGGCGAGCGAACCGTCGGTGCGGTCAGTCCTGGTCGCGCAGGAAGCGCTGGATCTCGGCGGCCAGCTCGTCGCCGGAGCGCAACTCCAACTCCGACGGGATCGAGTCTTCGTCGAGCGCCTCGTCGTGCAGGTCCTCCAGCTGGCGGAGCATCGCCGCGTGCTCGGGGTTGGCGGCCACCATCTGATCGATGCGCTCCCGCTGGATCGCCATCTCCCTGCGCAGTTCGGTCGCCTCGATCGTGATCCCGGTGGCGATCTGCAACCCGTCGAGCAGGGCGACCGAGGCGGCCGGGTAGGACATCGCCGAGACGTAGTGTGGGACCTGGGCCCAGATCCCGAGGGCGGGGATCTTCGCCGCGTGCATCGCATGCTCGAGCGACGCGGAGACCCCTGCGGGAACGTCGATCGAGCTGCGGGCGAACGGCACGGCACCGAGCACGTCGGGCGACGGCGACGACGCCGACAGCCGCGAGGGGCGCGTGTGTGGGGCGGCGAACGGGTAAGCGCCGAACCCGATCATCTGGGTGACGCCGAGCTGTGCTGCGATCGCGGTCACCGCCCGCCCGAACCGGCGCCACGCCGCGTCGGGCTCGGGTCCGGTGAGCAGCAGCACGTCGCGTCCCGACGGTGCGGTGCCCGCCCGCATCTCGATCGTCGCCCACCGCAGGTTGGTGTTGACGCCGTCGCGCAGCTCCATCGTCGGCCGGCGGGCCCGATAGTCGATGAACGTGTCGTCGTCGAAGCGGATGATCGGGCTCGCCTCGCACTCCTTGGAGAGCGCGTCCATCGCCCCGGCCGCCGCGCCGGCGGCATCGATCCAGCCGGTGAGCATGACGACCATCACCGGCTCGTGCAGCATCGGCTCGTCGACCAGCCACTCGACCGCCTCGTCACCGGCGGTCATGCCAGCGCTCCGAGGTATCGCTCTGCGCCTGCGGCGGCAGCGTCGACCTGTTGCTTGAACGGCTCGAGTTCGGATGCCCGGCGCGCGCCGAGCGCGCCGCCGAGGTAGCGCGAGTACACGCCTTCGAGGATGCAGGCCAGCTTCCAGTAGGCGAACGCGACGTAGAACTCGAGGTGTTCGATCGAGCGGCCCGACACCTCGGCGTACCGCTCGGCGAGGCGCCGTCGGTCCCAGAACCCGGGAGCGGTCGTCGCCGCGCCGGCCCACGCCGAGCGCTGGTCGCCCGGCCCGGTCCAGTAGACCTGGAGCAGCCCGACGTCGGCGAGTGGGTCGCCGAGCGTGCAGATCTCCCAATCGAGGACGGCGACCACGTCGCCCCGTTCGTCGACCATGCAGTTGTCGAGCCGGTAGTCGCCGTGCACGATCGTTGCCGGTCCCTGCTCGGGGATCTGCTCGAGCAGCCCGGCGTGCACCCGGTCGATCGCCGGCAGGTCACGCGTCTTGCTGTCGTTCCACTGCCCGTACCAGCGGGTGAGTTGGCGGGAGACGTACCCCTCGTGGCGCCCGAGGTCGACCAGCCCGCTCGCGTCGAGGTCGACGGCGTGGATCGCCGCCATCGTGTCGACCAGGGACCGGCTGGCTCGTGCCCGGCCCGCCTCGTCGAGGACCGATTCGGCATCGGCGCGATCGCGGAGCACGGCGCCGTCGACGAAGGCCATCACGTAGAACGGGGCGCCGTTGACCGCCGGGTCGTCGCAGAACCCGAGGACCTGCGGCACCGGGACCGCGGATCCCTGGAGCCCGGAGATCACCCGGTGCTCGCGCGCCATGTCGTGGGCGCTGGCGAGCACGTGCCCGAGTGGGGGGCGGCGCAGTACGTATCGCCGAGCGTTGGCCGCCGTGATCGCGACGGTCAGGTTCGAGTGGCCACCGGCGATCAACTCGAACGTGAACGGCGCGACCGCACCCTCGACGTTGGCCACGAGCCAATCGGTCACCGCCGAGACCTCGACGCCGGGCACATCGTCCATCAAGCATCGAGGGTAGTCACCGATAACTTGGTCTCCATGGCTGCTGTTGACGTCACCGATGCCACCTTCGAGCACGATGTGATCGCGAAGTCCAAGGAGGTCGCGGTCGTCGTCGATCTCTGGGCGCCGTGGTGCGGTCCGTGCAAGACGCTCGGTCCGATCATCGAGAAGGTGATCGACGGCACCGAGGGCAAGGTCGTGCTCGCCAAGGTCAACGTCGATGAGAACCCGGCGATCGGCCAGGCGTTCAAGGTGCAGTCGATCCCTGCCGTGTATGCCCTGAAAGACGGCAAGGTCGTCGACGGTTTCACCGGTGCGTATCCCGAGGGCGTCGTCCAGCAGTTCGTCGACTCGCTCCTGCCGACCGACGAGCAGGAGGCGGTGGCCGATCTGTTGGCCGCCGGCGACGAGGGAAGCCTGCGGATCGCCCTCGGCATCGAGCCGACCAACGAGGACGTCATCGTCAGCCTCGGGGAGTTGCTCGTCGCCGAGGGTCGATCCGAGGAGGCCCTGGCGCTGGTCGCCCGGATCCCGGAGTCGGAGCGCACCCGCAAGGTCGCCGCCGCGGCCCGCGTCGGGCAGACCCCCGACGACGACTACGACGAGCAGCTCAACGACCTGCTCGCCGTCGTGAAGACCGACGAGGACGCACGGCAGAAGTACGTCGACCTGCTCGAGCTGATGGGGCCGACCGACCCGCGGACCGCCGAGTACCGCCGGCGTCTGACCGCCCAGCTCTACTGACGCCGCCCGCCCCACCCCCGCTCGCCGCCCGTCGCCACCCGCACTCAGGGTTTGCGTGACCGAACATCGCTGATTCGGACGTGTTCGGTCACCCAGGTCCGACGGCCCGGTCGACCCCGCCCACCGGTCGCGCACCGGTTTGCGTGACCGAACGCCTCGGGTCTCGGCCCGTTCGCTCACACGGACCCGAGCCGCCCCGACCGGTGTAACCGAACATCGCGGCGTCCGAGGCCTTCGGTCACCCCAACCAGGGGAGCGGGTGGTGCGGTGCCGGCGGCGGTCAGGTGGGGAAGGAGCCGGGCGGTCGGCGGTAGATCGTGCGCAGGCGGTCGTGGAGGACGGGCTCGGCGCGTCCGTAGCGCGCCCTGAGGGCCAACGCGGCGGGCGAGGCGGCGAGCTCGATCGGGAGCTGTGGTTCGGTCCGCAGAAACTGCAGGCAGGCGGCGAACGCGGTGAACGCCGGCGCGATCGCCGAGTCGCCGCCGGTGGCGAGCGCCGCGGTCCACCGGTCGAGCGCGCCGCGCAGCTGCGCGGCCCGCCGTTCGCTCGCGTCGAGGTCCCACAGCCGGGCGGCGAGTCGCTCGGGATCGCCCTCGGCCAACTCCCCGCGGACGACGACCGCGTCGGCGCGTTCGACGCACACGTCGATGTTCGCCGGCCGCATCCAGACACCCGGCCGCAGCTCGCCCAGGCGGGCTCCGAGCATCGCCGAGCGGAGCCGGCGGCGCTCGGTGGCCGGTCGTCGGCCTCCGTCGACGGTCGCGCTCCACCATGTGCAGTCCCACGCGGCGCCCGCCGACGATCGGCCTTCGTCCTGCTCCCGCTGGCGTTCGATCATTCGCCCGACCAGCCGGTAGCGGCCCTCGGTCGAGGCGACCTCACCGTTCGCCGCCATCCGCGAGAGCGCGGTGCGCAGGGTCCCCGGCGCCATGCCGAACGCCGCCGCGAGTGCGACGAGCGCGGCGACCGGGAGCTCAGGAGGATGCGTTCCGAGCAACGCGGACAGGACGACCGAGCGAGCGTTGAGCGGACGGATCCCGAGTTCGGACAGCGACCGAGCCGGCCGCCGGACCCGCGGTGTTACGTGAGTTGTCCACAACGGTCAGAAAGTGTAACATCGGTGGGGTGACGACGACCGTCGATCCCGCCCCGACCCGGATCCCGCCGACCGTGCCGCCGACGATGGTGCCGGCGCCGAGCGTGCTCCCCGACGTCCTGCCCACCGAGCGACTCAACGCCCGCGGCAAGGCGACCCGCGAGCTGCGCGACGAGCTGCGCCGGATCCCCGACCTGCGCAACGCGGTGGCGGTCGCCAGCACGCTCGCGCAGTCGTTCGGGGTCGTCGTCGCCGCGGCGTGGATCAACACCTGGTGGGCGTACGTGCTGGCCTTCGTGCTGATGGCGCGAGGGCACGTGTGTCTGAACATCCTCGCCCACGAAGCGGCCCACCGCCTGCTGTTCTCGAACCAGCGGCTCAACGACGGCGTCGGCCGGTGGTTGATGGGCTACCCCACGTATCAGGCGATGCTCGCGTACCGCCGCGCCCATTTCGCCCACCACCGCGACGAGATGGGACCCGACGAACCCGACCTCTCGCTGTATGCCGGCTACCCGATCCCCAAGGACTCCTGGCACCGCAAGCTCAAGCGAGACGCGCTCGGCGTCAGCGCGGTCAAGCTGTTCCGGTCGTTGCTGCATCAGGTCCGCTTGCGCAAGGCGGAGGCGCTCCAGATCGTCGTCGTCCAGTCGGTGATGCTCGGCGCAGCGATCGTCACCATGCGACCGCTCGCCTACGTCGTGTGGATCGGTTCGTGGTCGACGCTGTGGCGGGTGTCGAACCGCCTGCGGGCGATCGCCGAGCACGGCGGGATGATCCGATCGCGCGATCGGCGCCAGACGACCCACGTCATCCATCAGAGCTGGCTCGCCCGCTACTGGATGGTCCCGTACCACACCGGCTGGCACCTCGCCCACCACGTCGACATGGGGGTGCCGTGGCGCAACCTGCCCCGCTTCCACGCCGAGTTGGTGCGCGCCGGTTGGGTGACCCCGCAGCTCGAGTACCCGAGCTACCGCGCCTTCTGGCGGGCTGCCTCGTCGGGTTGATCGCCGACCTGCGCGTCGTCGGCCGGCGATCAACCCGAGCTGCCGGTCGGCGCGCGCCGAGCGCCTCCCCGCCCGAACTCGATGCGACGATCACCCGCGCCGCCGCCCGCTCGACGAGCGCGTCCGCTCACCCACCGTCGCTTCGGCACGCGGCGCGACGACGCCGCGTCCTCGTCGGCCGTCGCGACGCCCCGAGAGCCACCGGAGACGCGTCGTCACAGGGTATGATCGGCGAGCCCTCCCGGCAGATCATTGCCCGAACCTGGTGTGACAAGGCAGATGGAAGCAGTGCAGCCCACCGACGTGAGCATTCGCCAGTTCGTCGCGGAAACGCTCGGCGTCGATCCGCAGCTGCTCGACGACGAGGTCGGGGTCGGCGATCTCCCCGAGTGGGACTCGCTGGCGCAGGTGGCCCTGGTCGCCGGGCTCGAGCGACGGTTCGGGCGGCCGATCGACGTCGACGAGGCGTTCGAGCTCGAGAGCGTCGGTGACATCATCGACCTGCTCGGGTCACCGTAGGGTCCCGTGGCGCCCGCAACGCTGCTGGAGGCCGTCGACGCCCACGCCCGCCGGAACCCCGACCAGGTGGCGCTCGACCTGCCAGACCGCTCGTCGCTCACCTACGCCGCCGTCGTCGACGAGGTTCGCCGGGTGGCGGCCGGGCTCGCCGGGCGCGGCGTCGGGGCGGGCGATCGCGTCCTGTTGCGGGCGAGCAGCGACCCCGGCTTCGTCGTCGGCTACCTCGCGACCCACGCGATCGGCGCGATCGCCGTCCCGCTCGATCCCGGCCTTCCGCGTGCACGCCGGGACCTGATCGAGTCGCTGGTCGGGCCGGTGGCGACGCTCGACGGGCACCAGCCTGCCCCGCGCCGCGGTCGAGCGGTCGACCCGGCACCACCGGCCCCCGATGCCCCGGCCGACATCCTGTTCACCACCGGGACGACCGGGGTTCCCAAAGGGGTGGTTCTCAGCCATCGCAATCTCGTCGCGTCGGTCCGCAACATCAACGCCTTCGTCGGCACCCGATCCGACGATGTCGAGGCGATCGCCCTGCCGCTGTCGCACAGCTTCGGCCTCGGCCGGTTGCGCTGTGCCCTGTGGGCCGGGGCGCGCATCGCGCTCGTCGACGGTTTCGGTCGTCCGAAGCGCCTTTTCGCCACGATCGACGACCTCGGCGTCACCGGCCTCGCGCTCGTTCCGGCGGCGTGGGCGCTCCTGCGCTCGCTGAGCGGCGACCGCCTCGGTGCCTTCTCCGGCCAGCTCCGGTACCTCGAGCTCGGCAGCGCGCCGATGTCACCGGCGGAAAAGGGGCGGCTCGCCGAGCTCCTGCCGACGACGCGCATCTGCATGCACTACGGGCTCACCGAAGCCTCGCGCGCCGCGTTCCAGGAGTTCCACGAGGACGCCGATCGGCTCGATGCCGTCGGGCGGCCCGGCCCACATGTGCGGATCGCGGTCAAAGACGCCAGCGGCCACGACATGCCCGCGGGCGAGGAAGGCGAGGTGTGCGTCGCCGGCGACATGGTGACAGCCGGGTACTGGGACGACGCAGCCGCCACCGTGCGGGCCTTCCACGGCGAGTGGTTCCGCACCGGCGACCTCGGCGTGCTCGACGAGTCGGGCACGCTCGTCCTGGTCGGCCGGCTGACCGAGCTGATCAACGTCGGCGGCAAGATGGTGGCGCCGGCCGAGGTGGAGGCTGCGATGTCGCACGTGCCCGGGGTGGTCGATTGCGTCTGTGTCGAGGCACCCGATCCGACGTCGGGGGCAACCGTCCTCGCCCGGGTCGTCGGCGATCCCGAGGCGGTCGACCTTGCGGGCGTGCGCCACGTGCTGCGCAACCTGGTCGAGGCGTACAAGATCCCCACGCGACTGGAGTTCATCGAGCGCGTGCCGCGCACGTCGTCGGGCAAGATCCAGCGCCGGCAGGTCGACCAGCCGGTGCCGCGGTGAGCGCGCTGTTCCGCCCGCGAGGGCCGGCGATCGCCACGTTCCGGACGCCGCCGGAGTGTTATCACGGCGACGACGCCTCGCTCGTCTTCCGGACGCTCGCCGCGGCACGTGTGGCCGTGGTCATGAGCCGGAGCGTCGTCGGCAGTGCACCCGCCGCCCGAATCGTCGAGCGGCTGCGCGGCACGGCGTTCGAGGTGCTCGAACCCTCCTGGGCGGGTGAGCCCGAGCTCGGTGCGCTCGTCGGGACGGTCGGCGATCTCGAACGGCTTGCACCGGACGTGATCGTGGCGGTCGGGGGCGGCGCGGTGATCGACGGGGCGAAGCTCGCCTGGCTGCGCTACGCCCTCCCCGACATCGACCTGGCCGACGGCGGACCGGTGCGGTGGTCGTCGAGCCCGCGCGGCCGGGCGCGTTTCGTCGCCGTGCCGACGACCGCCGGCAGCGGGTCCGAGGTGTCGTCGGCAGCGGTGGTGATGGCCGGTGGCTCGAAGCTGCCGATCGTGTCCGACGAGCTGATCCCCGACGCCGTCGTGCTCGTCCCCGAGTTCCTGGTCGGGCTCCCGGACCGGGCGTTCGGCGCCTCGCTGCTCGACGCGTTGAGCCACGTGGTCGAGGGCTACGTGTCGACCGTCTCCAACCCGCTGATGGACGTGCTCGGTGAAGGCGCGCTGCGCGTCGTCGCCAGCGAGTGGCGGCCGGCGGTCGAGCAGCGCGCGGCGCCGTCGCTGCGACGGCTGCAGTATGCGGCGATGGAGGCCGGTTGGATCCAGAACCACTGCCTGGTCGGCGCCAGCCACGCGCTCGCCCACCACCTCGGCGACGTCCACCCCCACGGCGAGGCGAACGCCATCCTGCTCCCGGGCGTGATCAGCCACAACTCGACCCGCAGCCCGGCGGTCGCGACACGGTACGCGGCGCTCGCATCGGCGGCGGGAATCCCCGGTGGGCACGATGGCATCGGGGCGCTGGTCGATGAGATCGCCGCAGCGACCGGGGTGCCGCGCCGTCTCGACCCGGGGGTCGCCGACCGCGTCGGCGGGCTGGTCGAGGCGGCCGCCGCCGATCCGGCGGCACGGACCAATCCGGTTGCCGCCGACGCGCAGTTCCTCACCGGCGTGGTCCGCACCTGCTTGGATGTCCATCGATGACGTCGATCGAGGAGCTGTTCGCCGCAGGGCCCTACGGCCTCGCCGACGACGCGAAGCAACCGCTGCTGCTCGACGCGATCCTCACCGAGCTCGGGCATCATTACGAACACAGCGCGCCCTACCGCCGGTGGTGCGACGCCCGCCGCTTCGACCCTGGGCACTTCTCCGGCCGGCTCGCCGATCTGCCGGCGGTCCCGGTGAGCGTCTTCAAGCTGCTCGGTCCGTCGCTCGTGTCGGTACCCGACGGCGACGTTCGGTTCCGCCTCCACTCCTCGGCGACGAGCGGGGTCCCGTCGACCGTCCTCGTCGACAAGGTCACGGCCAAGCGGCAGGCGGTGGCGATGGCCAAGGTGATGGCCGACTACCTCGGGACGTGCCGCCGGCCGTTCGTCGTCTTCGACGTCGATCCGGCGGGGCCGCACCGGGCGGCGATCGGGGCGCGACGCGCCGCCACGCTCGCGTATCTCCGGTTCTCCTCGTCGGCGCACTTCGTGATCGACGCCGATCGGGACGGCAACTTGCGGCTGAACGAGGAGCGTCTCGCCGAGGCGATCGGATCGCTCGCCGGTTCGCCCGCGGTGGCATTCGGGTTCACGTACGTGCTGTTCGCCGAGGTCGGCCGGCTGCGTTCGGTCGGGGCGGAACTGACGCTGCCGGCAGGCTCGACCGTCCTGCACATCGGCGGCTGGAAACAGCTCGAATCCGAGCGGGTGACGCGAACGGCCTTCGCCGACGTGATCGGCACGGCCTTCGGCGTGGCGGCCGACCGGGTGATCGACGTGTACGGCTTCACCGAGCAGATGGGGCTCAACTACCCGGACTGTGCCGAGGGGTGGAAGCACGTGCCGGTGTTCGCCGAGGTGCAAGTTCTCGATCCGGCCACGCGGGCGCCGCTCGCCGACGGCACGTCGGGGCTGATGTCGTTCGCCACCCCCATCCCGCACTCGTACCCGGGCAACGTGGTCGTCACCGACGACCTGGGCGTCGTCGACGCTCGACCGTGCCCGTGCGGACGCCTCGGCCGTCGCTTCCGCATCGTCGGGCGGGTCCAGGCCGCCGACGTGCGCGGTTGCGGCGACGTCATGGCGACCAGGGTGATCTCCGTGGTCGACCGGACGGCCCGCCGCCTCGACACCGGCGAGTTCGCCGTCCTGCGCTCCCGCATCGATCCGCCGCCGGACGCACCCGACCGGGTTCGGCTCGACGCGCTGATCGATGGCGTCCGGGGCGGCCAGGCGCGTCTGGCGGAGTACTCCGTCGACGACATCATCGGGTTGATCTCGGCGGCGCGGCTGCGGTGGCAGGCGGCGGCCGGGGCGTCACCGGTGCCCGGGCTCGCGTTCCTGGTCGAGTGGTGTGAACCGAACCGGCTCCGCCGCTTGGCCGACTTCTCGCTGTTCGGGCGGCGAGGACATCTCGACGGGTTCCGGCCGATCCCGGACGTACCGGGCCAGATGATGCGGGCCCACCCGCGAGGGCTTGTCGCCCACTGGTTGTCGGGCAACGTGCCGGTGCTCGGGATGCTGACGCTCGTCCAGAGCCTGCTGGTCAAGAACGCCAACCTGCTCAAGGCGTCGTCCGACGTCCCGATGGCCGTGCCGGTGCTGCTCGACGCGTTCGAAGGGCTGGCGTTCACGTCGCCGGGCGGTCGCTCGATCGAGGGCAACGTGCTGCTCGATGCCGTCGCCGTCGTCGCCTTCGATCGCACCCGCACCGACCTCGCGTCCCAGCTCAGCGAGGCTGCCGACGTCCGCCTCGCCTGGGGCGGCGCGGAGGCGGTCGAGGCGGTGGTCGGCCTCCCACGGCGGCCGGCGACGACCGATCTCGTCTTCGGCCCGAAGCTGTCGTACATGGCGATCGGTGCCGACGCGCTGTCGACGCCGCGGGCGGTCAAGAAGCTGGCCCGCCGGGCGGCGACCGACGCCAGCGTCTTCGAGCAGACCGCGTGTGCCTCGCCGCACACGATCTTCGTCGAGCGCGGTGGCGATGTGGAGCCCGAGGAGTTCGCCGGACTCCTCGCCGAGGAGATGCGCAAGGCCGCCCGGCGGCTGCCCGCTCCGCCGATGTCCGCCGAGGCCGAGCACGCGGTCCACGCCGCCCGGGCGGTCCACGAGTTCGTCGGCACGGTCTGGGGCGACGACACAGCGGAATGGACCGTGCTGTACGACGAGGGCTCCGGCCTGGCGACGCCGACCTACTCGCGGGTGATCACCGTGCGACCGGTCGACGACGTGCTGGAGGCGGCCGAGTTCGCGTCGCCCGAGATCCAGACCGTCGGGCTCGCGCTGGGCGGCGGGCGCCGGCAGGCGTTCGCCGAGCGGGCGACCCGGCGCGGGGCGGAACGCTGCCCGGAGATCGGGTCGATGACCCACTTCGACACCCCCTGGGACGGCGTGGTCGCGATGAACGAGATGGTGCGATGGGTGACGGTCGGCGGGCCTCGGTAGCGGTGCCCGACCGGGTGACCGATGCCGTGATCCGGCCGGCCCGGCTGGCCGATCTCGCGGCGATCGTCGACTACCTCGACGACCACTGGCGGCGCGACCACGTGTTCGTCCGCCGGCCCGAACTGCTCGCGTGGCAGCACACGTTCGGCGAGGGCGACCTGTCGTTCCTGCTCGCCGAGGCCGACGGGCAACTCGAGGGGTTGTTCGGTTTCATCCCCCACGAGGCGCGCTCGCCCGGCGGCGCGCCCGCCGCGGTCGTCGGCGGCGCGATCTGGCACGTTCGTGACACGCGGCGCTTCCCACGGCTCGGCCTCCGGCTGTTCCGCTCGCTCGTCGACGTGAACGACGCCGCCGCGTACTTCACCGTCGGCACGAGCCCGGTCGCCGACGAGATCTACCGCGGCCTGGGACTCGACACGGGGACGATGTCGCACGTCGTGCTGCTCGGTCGGGGGATCGACCGTGACGGCATCGCGCTCGTCCCCGCCGACCTGACGATCCCGGCCCCGCCGCCCGACCCCCTGGTGACGGTCGAACGGCTCGGCTTCCCGGAAGCGCTGCGCCGTCTCGACCCGATCATCGAGCGGCACAACCGGTTGACGTGGCCGAGCAAGTCGGTCACCTACGTCGCCCGCCGATTCGTCGAACACCCGAACTACCGGTACCACGTGCTCGTCCTGGCCGCCGGTGGCGGCGCCGACCGGCTCGCACTGGTGTGCCGTGACGTCACGGTCGCTGGGCTGCGGGCGACCCGGGTGGTCGACGCCTACGGGCCGCTCGACCTGCTCAACCGCGGTGCTGGCGCGCTGCAACGGCTCCTCGACGGCGACGGCATCGAGTACCTGGACCTCATGTGGTTCGCCGCCGTCGACCAGGGGCTCGACCCCGACCTCTTCCTGTCGGCCGACGCCGTGCCCGGACTGATCCTTCCCGACCACTTCGAGCCGTTCGAGCGCGAGAACGGGGCGCTCGGGGCTGCGGTCTGGGTGCGTCGGCCGCTGCTCGGGGACTACCGGGTGCTGCGCGCCGACGTCGACCAGGATCGGCCCAACCAGTGACCCCTCACGCCGGGCGTCCGTTGACCGTGGTGATGTACCACTACGTGCGGCCGTTGCGCCGGACGCGGTACCCGGCGATCCGCGGCCGTGACCTCGACGACTTCAACGGCCAACTCGATCACCTCGAGGCGAACTACACGCTGCTCTCGGTCGACGACGTCGTCGACGCGATCCGGTCCGGCGAGGCGCTCCCGGATCGGGCGGCACTGCTGACCTTCGACGACGGGTTCTCCGACCACTTCCAGTACGTCACGCCGATCCTGGTCGACCGCGGGCTGACCGGCGCGTTCTACCCGCCGAGCTGCGCGGTCCTCCGGCGGCGCCTGCTCGACGTGCATCGCATCCACTTCGTCCTCGCGTCCGGCGTCCCGCCCGAGCGGTTGGCGCAGCGCATCTCCGACGAGATCACCGCCGAGTTCGGGTCGATCACGGCCACCGAGCACTGGGAGTCGCCGGCCCAGCCGAACCGCTTCGACACCGCCGAAGTGATCTTCGTGAAGCGCATGCTGCAGGTGGCGCTGCCGGCACCGATGCGCACCCGACTCGTCGCGGACCTGTTCGACGAGTACGTCTCGGTCGACGAGACGGCGTTCGCCGAGGAGCTCTATTGCTCAGACGACCAACTGCGGATGATGTGCTCGGCGGGGATGCACATCGGCAGCCACGGCCACGACCATCCCTGGCTCACTTCGCTCGACGCCGACGGCCAACGTGCCGATCTCACGCACTCGATCGAGTTCCTCCGCGATATCGCGAAGGGAGCGGAGACACCGCTGACGATCTGCTACCCCCACGGGGATTTCGACGACGTCACCCTCGAGGTCGCGTCGAGCCTCGGCTTCGAGTTCGGGTTCACCACCGACGTCCGCGTGGCCGATCTCGACCGCGACGACCCGCTGCGCCTCCCCCGTCTCGACACCAACGACCTGCCCACGTCGAGGTGATCCGACCGGTCGCGTGGACACCCGGTGTCTGACACCCGGTGCCAACGGTCGCCGGCTGGACGATCGACCGATAGCGTTCTGCTGACCGACTCCCTCCCGTGATCGTGCGCCGCCGGCGCCCGGCCCGGTCGAGGAGGTCGATCGTGGAACAACTGCAACGACCCGGGCCGGCGCGCCCGCCGCGGACCCGACTCGCCGACTGGGTCGGGTGGTACGGACCCGGCCGGCTCGTCCTCTCGGCGCTCGCCGTCGTCGTCGTCGGTACCGGGGCGTACTGGATGCTGCGGGTGCCGCAGCCGCCGATCGAGGGGTCGCTCCCGCGGGCGACGTCGGGGACGGTGGTGTCGACCCTCCCCGCGCCGGTGGCGGACGTTTCGCCCGTTTCGCCCGGTTCGCCCGGTTCGGTCATGATCCACGTCACCGGCGCCGTCGTGCGCCCCGGTGTCTACGAACTGCCGCCCGGCGCGCGTGTGCAGGCGGCGGTCGACCTCGCGGGCGGGGCAACGCCCGACGGCGACCCGGACGCGATCAACCTCGCCGCCGTGGTGGCCGATGGGGCGCGGATCTACGTGCCGGTCGCCGGTGAGGAGCTCCCGACTTCGGACACCGGGGGAGGCGAGATCCCCGACGTGCGTGGCCCGGTCGACGTCAACCGGGCGTCGATCACCGAGCTCGACGCGCTGCCGGGGATCGGCCCGGCGACGGCCTCGGCGATCGTCACCGAGCGCGAGCGCAACGGCCCGTTCCTCGACGTCGACGACCTCCTGCGCGTGCCGGGGATCGGCCCGGCCAAGCTCGCGACCCTGCGCGACCTGGTCACGTCGTGATCACGACCGAGCGCTGCGGCGCCGCGCCGATCAGAGCAGCGAGTCGCCGAGCGAGTACGTGGCGATGGCCAGCGCGACGAACACGCCGGCCCAGATCCCGACGAGCATCCACCCGAAGTGCTGCCAGAACGATCCCCACGTGGCGAACGGATTGCGCGTCGCCCGGCGGGCTGCGACCCAGCCGATCAGCATCCACATCAGGCCCGACGCGAGCATCGCCAGGAGGTACAGATCGCGATTGCCGAACGGTGCACCGACGACCAGGAGCCCCGGTGCCGCGAGCATCGCACCGAGCAGCCCGACCGCGCCGCTCCACGCGGTGTCGGAGTAGCGCAATGACAAGTACGCGATCGTGCCGGCGATGCCCGGCGGGACCAGCGCCAGGAACGGTCCCCACCCGCGAATCCGGGCGCGGTACCACCTCGGACCTTCGGTCAGCGGGCGAGCGATCGGCGGGCGAGGCGCGCGCTCCGGGGGAGCGGGGGTGAACGACGTCACGGAATCCACAGCGTACGGCGTGGATCGGTACCGGGCACGTCATGGGCTGCCGGTTCCCGATCTCGCCGTCGCCGGGCTGTCGATCGCCGTCGCCGCCGGCGCGTGGTCGGGCGACGCAGGCGTCGCCGCCGGACTCGCGATCGCCGCCACGCTGCCGTTCCGCACGGTGCGCCTGACCGTTCTGGCGATCGCCCTCGCGCTGGTGGCCGCGATCCGGTCGGACCACGCCTGGGCGGGGTTGGCGCCCGATGCGCTCGGACCGTACATCGGGTGGGTGCGCATCGTCGACGACCCGCAGCCGTACCCGTCGAGCACGCGGCTGATCGTCGAGGTCGAGGGCGAGCGCTTCGAGGTCTGGTCGCGTGGCCGTGTCCGGCAGCTGCGGGTGCGCGAGTGGCGCGGCGGCCAGCTCGTGCTGGTCAGCGGTGAGCGGCGGGGGTTGTCGCCGGAGCGGGCGCACCGCGTCGCATGGCAGCACGTCGTCGGCGAGCTCGAGCTGGCGTGGGCGAGCGACGTCGACGCCGGTGGGCCGCTGGCGCGCGCGTCGAATCGGGTGCGCGCCGCGATCGAACGGGCGTCCTCGTCGCTGCCCGGCGGCGACGGCCCGCTGTTCCGCGGGTTGGTCGTCGGTGACGATCGCGACCAGTCGCGCGCGATGGTCGACCGGTTCCGGGCGAGCGGGTTGAGCCATCTCACCGCCGTGTCGGGGCAGAACGTGGCGTTCGTGCTCGCCGCCGCCGGCCCGCTGCTGCGGCGGCTGCGACCCCTGCCGAGGTGGATGGCCACCGTCGCGCTGATCGGCTGGTTCGTGATGCTGACGCGCTTCGAGCCGTCGATCCTGCGGGCGGGGACGATGGCCGTGCTGGCGGCGACCGCGTTCGCCACCGGCCGGGAGCGGGCGCCGGCCCGGCTCCTGGCGGTGGCGGTGGCGGTGCTCGTGCTCGTCGACCCGCTGCTCGTGTGGTCGGTCGGGTTCTGGCTGTCGGTCGGGGCGACCGCCGGGGTGATCGTCGCCGGGCCGTGGCTGGCGGCGCGGTGCTCGGTCCTCGGGCCGCTCGCCGTCCCGTTCGGGGTGACCCTCGGAGCGCAGGTCGGCGTCGTCGTGCCCAGCCTGCTCGTGTTCGGGCGCCTGCCGCTGGTCAGCATCCCGGCCAACATGCTCGCGGTGCCGGTCGCCGGTTTCGTGATGCTGTACGGGCTGCCGGCCGGGCTGGTCGCCGGTTGGGTGCCGTCGCTCGCTCCGGTGCTGATGCTGCCGGCGCGCGTCGGCACCCGCTGGGTCGACACGATCGCGCTGCTCGGTGAACGGCTCGAACCGGACCCGCCGTGGCAGTGGGCCGGATGGGGGGTGGTCGGCATCGTCCTCGTCGCGGTTGTCGCGCGATCGGCTCGACGCGATAAGAATCGAGCCCTTGGCGACGTATCTGCTCACCGGTGACGACGAGTCGATCCTGCGCACGGCGCTGCACGATCTGGTCGACGAACTGGTCGGCGACGGCGACCGGTCGATCATGGTCGACGATTTCGAAGGTGAGGAGTACGAGCTGCGGGTCGTCGTCGACGCCGCCCAGACCCCTCCGTTCCTGACCGACAAGCGGGTCGTGGTCGCCCGCGAGATCGGCCGGTTCGGTGCCGACGAGCTGACGCCGCTGCTCGCCTATCTCTCCGATCCGCTCGAGTCGTCCGATGTCGTGCTCGGGGGTGGTGGTGGCCGGCTGGCCAAGAAGCTCACCGATGCGGTCAAGGCGGTCGGTACGGTGGTGAACACCACGCCGCCGACGCGCGCCAAGGATCGTCAGGGCTGGCTGTCCGAGCGGGCCGCTGCCGCAGGGGTGCGCCTCGACGGCGCCGCCGCCGCCCAGCTCGGCCGATGGCTCGGCGAGGACGCCGGCCGGCTCGACGCGATCCTGGCGACATTGCTGGCCACCTACGGCGACGGGCGCACGCTGTCGTTCGGCGACATCGAGCCGTTCGTCGGGGAGGCCGGCGGTGTGCCGCCGTGGGACTTCACCGATGCGATCGACGCAGGTGACACGACGACGGCGCTGACGATGCTCGGGCGGATGATCCACGCCGGGGAGCGCCACCCGCTGCAGATCATGTCGATCCTGCACACGCACTACGGCAACCTCGCCAAGCTGGACGGCCTCGACGTGGGCAGCGAGCAGGAGGCGATGGCGATCACCGGGATCAAGTCCGCCTACCCGGCGAAGAAGGCGCTGCAGAACTACCGGCGGCTGGGTGGGGCGTCGGTCAAGCGGGCGATCGAGCTGCTCGCCCAGGCCGACCTCGACCTGCGCGGCGCGAAGGATCTCCCCGCCGATCTCGTCGTCGAGGTCCTCGTCGCCCGCCTCTCCAAACTCCGCCGATAACCCCCTCGGCATCGTGCCGACGGTGCGTCTCGCGCAGCCTCGGCGCGACGGAACGGGGAGGGGAGTCAGCCGGTGTTGGCGGCGTTGGCGCGGCGCATCAGCCGGCTCTTCTTGCGGGCGGCGGCGTTCTTGTGGATGATGCCCTTCGACGCCGCCATGTCGATGCGCTTCACCGCGGCGCGCAGCGCGTCGTCGACGTCGTCGGTGCCGATCGCAGCATCGACGCGCTTGACGCGCGTCTTCAGTTCGGCCTTGACCGCCTTGTTCCGCTCGTGGGCCTTGGCGTTGGTCTTGTTGCGCTTCTTCTGGCTCTTGATGTTGGCCATGGGCCCCTGTGCATCCTTCGTCGATCGGTTCGTCCGGGCGGCAGGCGGTTCCTGCGCCGAACGGCCGTGAAACCCTATCGGGGCCCCGCAGCCGTCCCAACGGTCGCCGGTAGCGTTGGGCGGGTCATGGATCTGGCCCGCATCCGCAACTTCTCGATCATCGCGCACATCGACCACGGCAAGTCGACGCTGTCCGACCGCATCCTGGAGATCACCGGCGCCGTGCAGGCGCGCGACATGAAGGCGCAGTACCTCGACTCGATGGACCTCGAGCGCGAGCGCGGCATCACGATCAAGGCGCAGAACGTGCGCGTCGAGTGGAAGGACCACGTCTTCCACCTCATCGACACGCCCGGCCACGTCGACTTCGGCTACGAGGTCAGCCGCTCGCTCGCTGCCTGCGAAGGCGTGGTGCTCGTCGTCGACGCGGCACAGGGGATCGAGGCTCAGACGCTCGCCAACTGCTACCTCGCCCTCGAACACGACCTGGCGATCGTCGCCGCACTGAACAAGATCGACCTGCCAGCCGCCGATCCGCAGCGGTACGCGGGCGAGATCGAGACGATCCTGGGGATCCCCGCCGACGAGATCATCCACATGTCGGCCAAGACCGGCCAGGGTGTCGACGAGCTGCTCGATGCGGTGATCGACCGGATCCCTGCCCCGACCGGCGATGCCGGCGCACCGCTCCAGGCGTTGATCTTCGACTCCCAGTTCGACCAGTACCGGGGCGTCGTGTCGAGCGTGCGGGTGATGAACGGCACGATGGCCTCGGGCTCCAAGCTGCACTTCATGCAGACCGGCGCCAATCACGAGGCGATCGAGATCGGCGCCCGGATGCCGGTTCCCACGCCGGTCGCCGAACTCGGCCCCGGCGAGGTGGGCTACCTGATCGCCGGCATCAAGGACGTCGGCGAGGCCCGCTCCGGCGAGACGGTCACGACCGCATCCGGCGGGTCGACCGACGCGCTCCCCGGCTACCGGGACCCCAAGCCGATGGTGTTCTCCGGGCTGTTCCCGATCGACGGTGACGACTTCGAGAGCCTGCGCGAGTCGCTCGAGAAGCTCAAGCTCAACGACGCCTCGATCAGCTACACCCCGGAGTCGTCGGGCGCGCTCGGGTTCGGGTTCCGGTGCGGCTTCCTCGGCCTGCTGCACATGGAGATCGTCAAGGAACGGCTCGAGCGCGAGTTCGGCCTGGCGCTGATCGCCACGGCCCCCAGCGTCGAGTACCGCGTCACCCGCACCGACGGGACCGAGCAGGTGGTCGACAATCCCGCCGACCTCCCCGAGGCCCAGAAGATCGAGTCGATCGAGGAGCCGTTCTTCAAGCTCTCGATCATCACCCCCACCCAGTACACCGGCGCCTTGATGGACCTGTGCCAGACGCGGCGCGGCGAGATGAAGAAGATGGAGTACCTCAGCCCGGAGCGGGTCGAGCTGATGTACGAGGTCCCACTGGCCGAGGTCGTCGTCGACTTCTTCGACCAGATGAAGTCGCGCACGCAGGGGTACGCCAGCCTCGATTACGAGCTCGCCGGGTACCGCCGATCCAATCTGGTCAAGGTCGACCTGCTGCTCAATGCGGTGCCCGCCGACGCGTTCTCGATGATCGTGCACCGCGATGCCGCGTACCAGTACGGGGCGCGGATGTGCGAGAAGCTGAAGGAGCTGATTCCGCGGCAGATGTTCGACGTGCCGATCCAGGCCGCGATCGGCGGCAAGGTGATCGCCCGCGAGACCGTGAAGGCGAAGCGCAAGGACGTGCTCGCCAAGTGCTACGGCGGTGACATCACCCGCAAGCGCAAGCTGCTCGAGAAGCAGAAGGAGGGCAAGAAGAAGATGAAGTCGATCGGTCGTGTCGAAGTGCCCGGCGACGTCTTCATCAACGCCCTCAAGCTCGACGACTGAGTCGGCCTGGCGTCGGTCGGCGCCGAGTGCCCCGTCAGGACTGGAAGAAGTCGGCGGGCAACTCCGTGCAGTTCTCCTGCGCCCACGTCTCGAGGCGCGCGCTCGCGTCTTCGAGGTCGGCGAACTGCTCTTCGAGCGCGGCGATGTCCTCCTCGCTGGTGTTCGTGAAGTCGAGGTCGGTCAGCGCCGCCAAGGCGTCGATGATCAGTCGCAGATCGTCCTTGATCGCGTCGGGCGCGGAACCCTGGAGGTCCCGCAGCGCTGCGATCG
Source organism: Ilumatobacteraceae bacterium (assembly GCA_963825565.1). GTDB lineage: Bacteria > Actinomycetota > Acidimicrobiia > Acidimicrobiales > Ilumatobacteraceae > JBFGCT01. The sequence continues at coordinate 75,275 of CAWGTW010000012.1, read as the reverse complement.
CCGCAGTCGGATCGTCAGCTCCTTCGACGTCGATCGACTGGGATGCGGCGAGATTCGAGCAGAACTCGTCGGCGCTGCCCCCGCCGCCGTCGTCCCCACACGCCGCCAGGGTCAACGTGCAGACGGCAGCCAGGATGACGATCGGGCTTCGAAACATCGGAGTGTCTCCTTCGGTGCGATGCGCGGTGGAGTACGACGCCATCGCAGGATCTCATATCACGACCGCGCCGGCGCAGGGTCTTTGGCCTCCAGCGACCGATGTTCGCCGGCCAACTGCTATCGATGCTGGTTGATGTCGACCACCTTCCGCTCGCTGCGCTACCGGAATGCGCGGCTGTTCTTCGGGGGGCTGGCGATCTCCAACGTCGGCACGTGGCTCCAGCTGACCGCGATGTCGCTGCTCGTGTTCCGCTTGACCGGAGAGGCGACGGCGGTCGGCATCGCCGTCGCCTGCCAGTTCCTGCCGATGCTCCTCCTCGGCGCGTGGGCAGGCGCGTTCGCCGACGGGCACGACCGGCGCCGGCTGGCGATCGTGACCCAGAGCGGGCTGGCCGCGCAGGCGCTCCTGCTCGGCGCCCTCGACCTCGGCGGTTGGCTCAACCTGCCGATCGTGTACGTGCTGTCGCTCGTCCTCGGCGTCGTCAACGCGATGGACAACCCGGCCCGACGGGCGCTGGTCACCGAGCTGGTCGAGCCGGAGGACATTCCGAACGCGACGTCGCTCAACACGGCGGTGATGACCGGATCGCGTGTCTTCGGCCCGGCGCTGGCCGCCGTGCTGGTCGCGACGATCGGCACCGGGTGGTGCTTCGTCATCAACGGGGTGACGTTCGCCGCGATCATCTTCAGCCTGCTCGCGATCCGTCCCGAGGAGATGTTCCGGATGCCGAGGCGGGCCAAGGGCGGCCAACCGGTGCGCGACGCGCTGCGCTTCATCGGCGGCCGGCGCGACATGGTCGTGATCCACGTCGTGCTGGTCATCGTTTCCACGTTCGCCTTCAACTACACCGTGTCGCTGCCCAAGCTCGCCGAGCAGAACTGGGGCGGCGACGAGGCGTTCGGGTACGTCCTGGCGGTGACCTCGATCGGCTCGCTGGCCGGAGCGTTGCTGACCGCGCGGCTGCGCCGCGTCTCGATGCGGTGGTTCGTCGTCAACGTGGCGGTGCTCGGCGTGGGATGCATCGGGCTCGCGTGGGCGCCGGCGATCGGTCTGGCCTTCCTCTGGTCGATCCCGCTCGGGCTCGGAGGTGCCGGCTTCATCACTGCGGCCAACGCGCTCACCCAGCAGGAGTCGCCGTCGGACATGCGCAGTCGCCTGATGGCCCTGCAGGCGGTCGCGTTCCTCGGTTCGACGCCGATCGGGGGGCCGATCACCGGATGGATCGCCGACAATGTCAGCGCGTTCTGGTCGCTCGCCTACGGCGGCATCGCCTGCATCGCCTGCGCGGCCGGGGCGGCGATCTACCTCGCTCGGCGACCGCTCTCGGTCGATCGCCACCTCCCGATACCGGAGCCGGCTGCGACGACCGGTCAGGGCTGACCGAGCGGGCCGCAGGATGCGGCCGAGCGAACGATGGTCAGAGCGTCGCCGTAGTACGTTCGGCGTTTCTGATCCTCGGCGCGGAGACCGCATGACCCCACATCGCACAGCCTGGTTGATCATCGTGGCCCTGGCGGTGGTCGCGGGCTGCGACGGGGGTTCACAGGGGTCGGTCCCGTCCGGTGAGGTCGCGACCGCCGGCACCGGAGCCGACCCGGCCGTCGAGCCGATGGCCGAGTCGGTGATCCTCGAGAGCGCCGACGGAGTGGTCAGGCTCGAGGTGCCGGCGGGCACGGTCGCAGAAGGCACCGACCTGGGCATCGACGTCGTCGACCCGGCGGACGTCCCCGGTCTCGACGGATTGACGCCGATCGGGGCGGCCTATCGACTTCGGCCGACCGGCATCAGGTTCGCCGAACCGCTGGCCGTCGCGTTCCGCCTCCCCGACGACCTCGCCGGTCGGGCGGGGGATGTCCCGCTGCTGGTCGCCGGCGTCGAGTCCGACGGGGTCACACGACGGGCGATCGAGCAACGGACCGAGTCGATCGACGGCGAACTCGTGCACTTGGCCAGGATCGATCGATTCGGCACCCTGGTGCTCGTCGACGGTGGGGTCACGTTCACGCTCGAGCCCGCAGCGATCGCCGACCTGAACCCGGGTGACTCGTTCGATGCCACCTTGACCGCGACCGCGGCCAGATCGGTGATCGAGCCCTGGCCGGGATACGACCTCGAGCTGAGGTGGCTCGCCAGCGGTGGGGTCGGCGAGCAGTCGGCGGGCACCACCTCGTTGACCGGGCTCGCCATCGCCCCGAACGACGACGACTGGGTGGTCGTCAACCCCTACACCTGCGACGTCGTCGGCGGCGGCAGGCACGGCGCGGAGATCGGCGTCGACGTCGAGGGTGTGCTCGACGTCACCCGATCCCGGCAGTTCGTGGTCGTCTCCGGGGAGTCGACCTGCGGCGACGTCGGACGCTGAAGCGGCGTGCGCCCGCCGCCCTACGGCTCCAGGAGGCGGAGGGTGGCGAGCTGCACGAGGGAATCCATCCCTTCGACGGGGATCGGTGTCGCCGACTGCACCCGGATCAGCGTGACCGATCCAGCCGCCTCGAGCGCGATTGCGCCGGCGTAGATCGCCTGATCGCCGACCTCGACGAGGCTCGTCCACGCCACCCCTTGCACCTCGTCACCGGTCGCCTCGAAGCCGGTGATCTCGCTGACCGTCTGCGTCGCGCCGGTGTTGGTCAAGGAGTTGTACGGACCGCAGTCGGTGGTGAGGTCGGCGGCGAGGTCGGAGATGTAGGCGGTGTACTTGGCCGCGGCGGGGGCGATCAGCTGGGTCAGCCCGATCGAGGTGCCGGTCAGGACCCGCCCGGTCGCATCGTCGAACGTCGGCACGATCACCGACCCGCCGCAGGGGCCGCGGGGTCGGGGTTCTCGAAGCTGGGGGCGGTACCGAGGTCGACCGCCTCCGCTCCCTCGAACCCGGGGAACAGCATGACGTCCTCCGGGCGCAGGAACTGCTCGCTCGGCGGGCCGGAGCCGACGACGAGCTCGGCGGTGTCCGACTCCGAAGCGTCGCTGGAGCAGGCCGCCGCAGCGCCGACGAGCGCGATCGAGACCGCCGCGACGATGGCGCGGTTCAGCGAGACGTTCATCGCCGACATACTGCCAGCTGGTCGGCCACCCTGCACCAGCACCGTCGCGCAGGTGCCGGAAGCGGCTCACGGCGCTCGGCCCGCGCCGGGCCGGCAACGCATCGGGTGGCACCACCGGGTACAACGGGGCGATGACCTCGGATCGTGCGATCGTCTGGTTCCGGCGCGACCTGCGCCTCACCGACCATCCCGCCCTGCTCAGCGCAGCGGCTGACCACCGCGACGTGGTTCCCGTGTTCGTGGTCGACCCGGCGTTCGAGTACGCCGGTGCCCCCCGTCGGGCGTTCCTCCACGACTGCCTGGTCGCGCTCGACGAATCGATCCGCGGCCAGTCCGAGACCGGGCTGGTGATCCGCTCGGGCGATCCGGCGACCGTGATCCCGGCGCTGGCCGAGGAGACCGGGGCGGGCGCGGTCTACGTCAGCCGGGACTACGGACCCTACGGACGACGGCGTGACGCCACCGTCGCCGGCCGCCTGCGGGAGGCCGGTCGCCACCTGCGAGGCATCGGCTCGCCCTACGCGGTCGATCCAGGCGGCGTGCGCAAGGCCGACGGCACGCCCTACGCCGTGTTCACCCCGTTCTCCAAGGTGTGGCGATCGGTCGGCTGGGGCCTCCCGCTCGACCGTCCGCGCGACGGCGAGGTCGGCTGGCGCGCGGCGCCGCTCGGGTCAGAGCCGCTCGGGCCTCGGCCCGACTCGCCCGGTGAACTGCCGGCGGCGGGGGAGTCGGGTGCCCGGGCGACCTGGGACGAGTTCGTCGCCAGCGGCCTCGACGAGTACGACGAGCAGCGCGATCTGCCGGCGGTCGACGGAACGAGCCGGCTCTCGGCGGCGCTCAAGTTCGGGACGATCCACCCGCGGCAGCTGCTCGCCGGGCTCGATGCCGCCGGCGCGGGACCGAGCGCCCACACCGTGTTCTCCTCCGAGCTCGCCTGGCGCGAATTCTACGCCGACCTGCTCGGTGAGCAGCCGCGCACCGCCTGGGAGAACCTCGATCGCCGGATGGACGCGATGCCGGTCGACACCGACGCCGACGCCCGCCGACGCTTCGAGCGCTGGACGGCGGGCACGACCGGGTTCGGGATCGTCGATGCGGGGATGCGGCAGCTGGCAGAGACGGGATGGATGCACAACCGGGTTCGGATGATCACCGCCAGCTTCCTCGTCAAGGACCTGCACCTCCCGTGGCAGTGGGGCGCGCGCTGGTTCCTGCAGCAGCTGGTCGACGGCGACGTTGCCTCGAACAACCACGGATGGCAGTGGGCCGCCGGTACCGGATCGGACGCCGCGCCGTACTTCCGGGTGTTCAACCCGACGACGCAGCAGGAGCGCTACGACCCGGCGGGTGAGTACGTCGGACGGTGGGTCCGCGACCCGGTCGAACCGATGCTCGACCACGCCGAGGAGCGCCGCGAGGCGCTCCGGCGCCTGGCGACGATCAAGCGCTGAGCTTGCCGGTCGGGTCCCGTACCGCTGGCGCTCGGTAGGATCGAGTGCCAGATGCTCGACGACCGCAAGACCGCCGTCCTCGCCGCTGTGGTGCAGGAGTACATCGCGACCGCGCAGCCGGTCGGATCGAGCCACGTCGCCGCTTCGCCGGCGATCGGGGTGTCGTCGGCGACCGTCCGCAACGAGATGGCCCAGCTCGAGCAGGACGGCTACCTCGTTCAGCCGCACACGTCCGCCGGCCGGATCCCGACCGACAAGGGCTACCGGTACTTCGTCGATCACCTCGCCCGTCCCGGTCGGCTCGACGATCTCGCTGCCCGCCAGGTGGGTGACTTCTTCGCCGCCGCCCACGGCCGGCTCGAAGAGTTGCTCCACCAGACGTCGAACCTCCTCGCCGAGGTCACGCACAACGCGTCGGTGGTCGTCGGTCCACGGGCCGAGGCGGTCGCCGTCCGCCGGGTGCAGCTCGTTGCACTGTCGCGCTCGCTCGCCACCGTGGTGGTCGTGTTCTCCAACGGTTCGGTCGAGCATGTCACGCTCGAGTTGGCCGACGGTGACGACGAGCTCCGCCTCGCCGCGGCCGGCGCTCATCTGTCCGCCACCCTCGACGGCCGCCTGCTGGGTAGTGGCGTGGTTCCCACCCCGACCGGCGACGCCGCGGTCGACCGCCTGTGCGATGCGGTGATCGACGCGCTCGCAACGTTGACGACCGACGACCACGTGTACACGGGCGGCGCAGCCGAGGTCGCCAACGCGTTCGATGCGGTCGAGATCGTCCGCTCCGTCCTGCAGACCCTCGAACAGCACTTCGTCGTCGTCTCGCTGGTCAGCGACATCGTCAACCGGGGGATGTCCGTGGCGATCGGTGTCGAGCACGGCGTCGAGCCGCTGTCGGCGTGCTCGGTCGTCGTCGCGCCGGTGGTCGTCGACGGCGAGCACCTCGGCTCGGTCGGCGTGCTCGGCCCGACCCGCATGAACTATCCGCAGGCGCTGGCGACCGTCGAGATCGTCAGCGCCCAGCTCGGTCAGCGAATCGAAGATGGCTGACCGGCAGCGCCGAATCGGCGGCATCCTGTAGCCCGTCATGGCCGATTTCTACGAGCTGCTCGGCGTTTCGCGGTCGGCCTCCGCCGACGAGATCAAGAAGGCGTACCGCCAGCGCGCCCGTGAGCTCCACCCCGACGCCAATGCCGGTGACGAACACGCCGGCGAACGGTTCAAGGAGGTCGCCCGCGCGTATGAGGTGCTCTCCGACCCGGACCAGCGGGCCCGCTACGACCGGTTCGGCGAGGCGGGAGTGCGTGGCGCGTCGGGCGCAAACCCCGGCGACGTGTTCGGTGGCGGCCTCGGCGACATCTTCGACGCCTTCTTCGGGGGGAGCGGTGGCAACCCGTTCGGTGGTGGCCGCCAGCGCGGCCCGGCCGGCCCACCAAGGGGGCAGGACCTCGAGGTCATCGCCGACCTGTCGTTCGAAGCGGCGGTGTTCGGCGATCAGGTCAGCGTCGCGCTCAAGCTGCCGGTCCGGTGCGACGAGTGCGGCGGGAGTGGTGCCGGAGCCGGCACGCAGCCGGTGCGCTGCAGCGACTGCGGCGGCAGCGGGCAGGTCCAGCGTGTCCGCCAGAGTCTGCTCGGTCAGATGGTGACGGCGAGCCCGTGCGCCCGGTGCGGCGGCCTCGGCGAGGTGATCGCCACACCGTGCCCCGGCTGCCGAGGCGAGGGCCGGGTCACGATCGACAAGACCTACGACGTCGACGTCCCCGCCGGGGTCGACACGGGCTCCACGCTCCGGCTGAGCGGGCGCGGCGCCGCGGGGCCGCGCGGCGGCGCAGCGGGTGACCTCTATGTCCACCTCCGGGTCGCCCCGCACGAGCGGTTCGTCCGGGAGGACGACGACCTGATCACCGAGGTCCCGATCTCGATCGCCCAGGCGGCGCTCGGTACGTCGCTCGAGCTCGACACGCTGGACGGCGTGGAAGACCTCGTCATCCCGCCCGGCACGCAGCCGGGGCGGGAGTTCGTCCTGCGCCAACGCGGCGTGCCGCGCCTGCACGGTCGCGGTCGGGGCGATCTGCGGCGCGCGTCCGCGTCGACATCCCGACCAAGCTGACCGATGCCGAGGTCGATCTGTTGACCCGGTACGCCGCCGGTCGCGGCGAGGTCGTCGGGAACGGCAAAGAAGGCCTGTTCTCCCGGATCAAGTCCGCGTTCTCCTGACGATGGACGGGCCGGCGCAGCGGCGACACGCAGCGGCGCACGTGCTGGTCGAGCCCGATGCCCTCGACCAAGCCGGGCCGATCGTCCTCGACGACGACGTCGCTCACCACATCGGCCGGGTGCTGCGCCTCCGATCCGGTGAGACGGTCACGGCCACCGACGGCGCCGGCCGCTGGCGGTCGACCACGGTCGCCGGACCCGGCGCCCTCGATCCGGACGGGCCGGTGCGCTTCGAGGAGCGCCCCGGGCCGCCGATCACGATCGCGACCGCGATCCCCAAGGGCGCGCGGGTCGACGTCCTCGTGCAGAAGGTCACCGAGATCGGGGCGGATCGGATCGTGTTGCTGCACGCCGACCGTTCGGTCGTCCGTTGGGAGGCCGACCGCGCCGCACGTCATCTCGCCCGACTGCAGCGCGTCGCCGACGAGGCGTGCCGGCAGAGCCGGCGGGTGTGGCGGGCGACCGTCGAGGGTCCGATCGAGGCGGCCGACGTGCTGCCGCACGCGACGATCGCCGAACCTGGTCGCCGGAGGATCACCGTCCGGGACGATTTCCTGGCGATCGGCCCGGAGGGTGGTTGGACCGACCGGGAGGTGGCGCTTGCGCACGATGCGATCGGCCTCGGGCCGGCGATCCTGCGGACCGAGACGGCCGCGATCGTGGTGACCACGCTCGGTGTGATGTTGCGATACTGATCCTTGGATTCCGTGATGTTTTGTCCTACTGTTAGGCACAAGATTCATTGACACAAAATTCATCTTGCCGTCGGTCCACTGACGGCATCTTCCGATACATCGAGGCGGGAAGTCACCATGGTCTCTTTCGACGACATCGCACCATCTGCGTACAGCCGACAGGTCGGCGAACGGCTGCGGGTGATCCGCAAGCAGAAGCGTTTGTCACTGCAGGAGGTCGAGAAGCAGTCGACCGAGGAGTTCAAGGCCTCGGTGCTCGGCGCCTACGAGCGGGGCGAACGCGCCCTGTCGGTGCCACGTCTCGACCGGCTCGCGCAGTTCTACAACGTGCCGATCGAGCAGCTCCTGCCGCGCGAGATCAACGGCATGGAGGCGGCCGCCGCCGAGTCGTCGGCGAGCAAGAAGCTCGCCATCGACGTGTCCAAGCTCCTCCAGCTCAGCGGCGCGACCTTCGAGATGCTCGCCAGGTACCTCAGACTGATCCAGGTGCAACGGCAGGATTTCAACGGCCGCGTCATTACCGTTCGGGGTGATGACACGAGGGCGATCGCGGCGATGCTCGACGTTCCCGTCGACCAGGTCGGCGATCGGCTCGCCGCGCTCGACCTGCTCTTCAAGCCGATCTGACCCGAACGGTGCGACCCGCCGGTGACGGGGTTCGGGGTCTACCTCCACGTCCCGTTCTGCGCCGCGAAGTGTGAGTACTGCGCGTTCGCGACCTGGACCGATCGGCACCACCTGATCGAGGAGTACCTCGACGCGCTCGGCGAGGAGATCTCGACCGCGGTCCGCGGCGGGATGCCGCCGGCCGACTCGGTGTTCGTCGGCGGTGGGACCCCGACGCTCGTCCCGCCCGAGGCACTTGCCGACGTGATCCGGCGGGTACCGGTGCGGTCCGGCGCAGAGGTCACCGTCGAGTGCAACCCCGACGACGTCACGGTCGCGGTGCTGCAGGAATACGTGCACGCCGGGGTCAACCGGGTCAGCGTCGGCGTGCAGTCGATGGTGCCCGGCGTGCTCGACCTGCTCGGGCGAACCCACGAGCCGGCGAACGTGACGAGTGCGGTCGAGGCGATCCGCGCGGTCGACCTCCCGACGTTCAACCTCGATCTGATCTACGGCGCGGTCGGCGAGTCGCTCGCCGACTGGGAGTCGACCGTGCGAGCTGCGCTCGCCTTCGATCCACCGCACGTGTCGGCGTACGGGTTGACCGTCGAACCGGGGACCCCGCTCGCCGCCGACCCGCGCCGCCGCCCCGACGACGACGACCAGGCCGACAAGTACGAGGTGGCCGACGAGTTGCTGACCGCTGCCGGGCTCGCCAACTACGAGGTGTCGAACTGGGCGCGACCCGGTCACGAGTCCCGCCACAATTACGTCTACTGGCGCCAAGGGAACTACCGCGGCTTCGGGTGTGCCGCTCACTCCCACCAGGACGGGGTTCGCTGGTGGAACGTCCGCACCCCCGACCGCTACGTCGAGTTGGTCCGCTCGGGCGGTGACGTGGTCGCGTCGTCGGAGACGCTCGACGAGTCGACACGGCGCACCGAGGGCCTGCAGCTCGTCCTGCGGACCCGCGATGGCGTGCCGGCCGAGGCGTTCGCGCCCGAGACCCTCGAACTGCTCGACGGGCTGGTCGCCCCCCACCCCGACCGGCCCGGCCGGCTCTCGCTCACGCGGGCGGGGCGCCTGATGGCCAACGAGGTGTCGCTCCGGCTTCGCTGAGTCGATGGTTCGCTCGCCGCGCCGCTGCGGCGCAGGTCCGGGACCGCGCTACCTGTCGGTCGGCGGGGGTGGGCGGTAGGCCACTGCGAGCAGGATGGCGGCCGCCGCGACCCCGCCGCCGGCGGCGATCGACAGCCCGGCGTAGCCGTCGAGATCGTCGGCGATCCCGAGCGCGTCATCGACCGACCATGCTCCGGGGCCGAGGATGGCGATCGTCACGGCGATGACCGCCAGCACGAACACGTACTCCCACCCCTCGTCGAGGATGAAGAAGCCGTTCCGGATGTGCACCGTGTACGCCGCCACGGTCATCAGCCCGACGAACCCGAGCGCGGCGAACGACGTGAGCACGCCGGCGGCGAGGAACAGCCCGGCGGCGACCTCACCCGCCGCTGCGAACGTGGCGTGCAGGCGTCCGGGGCGCATCCCGATGCTGTCGAACCACGACGCGACGCCGGCGAGGCCTCCGCGGAACTTGTTGAAGCCGTGCGCAGCCAGCGTCAGCCCGGCTGCGAGCCGCAGGATGAGCATGGCCAGATTCGCCTCGTCCACCGTTCACCTTTCGTCGAATACCGGCACCGTCCCGATACCGTACCGACCCGGAGTTGAGCACTGAGGCCGTCCTCGGTGGGTAGAAGGCCCCTAGTGGCCACCCACCGGATGCCGGATGGTCGGATCGAAGCAGCAGACGGAGGACTGGACGATGAGTGACGAGGCGGTCGAGACGTCGGAGGTGGTGGGGGCGGAGGTGCCGACCGAGGTCTCGACCTCCGGTCCGGTGACGAGCGGCCAGCGCGCGGCGATCGAGGCGATGGTCGATCGGGTGATCCGGTCGATCGACGATCGAGTCGTTCACGCCCGCATTCGTGCCGAGCAGCATCCCGAGCACACCAAGACGGCGCCGGTGATGGTCCGCGTCGTGCTCGACATCAAGGGCGGGCCGGTCCGCGCCCATGTCGATGCGGCTTCGTTCCACGAGGCGATCGACGCGGTCGAGCATCGGCTGCGCAAGCAGCTCCGGCATCGCGCCGAGCGGCGCCTGGCCAACCAGCACCGGTCGCCGGCGAGCCCGGAAGGCGAGTGGCGGCACGGTGACCTCGCCCGGGAGCGCCCGCCGTACTACCCGCGCCCCGTCGACGACCGCAAGATCGTTCGCCACAAGTCGTTCGCCCCCGCCGCGTCCACCGTCGAGGAGGCGATCTTCGACCTCGAGTCGATGAGCTACGACTTCTTCTTGTTCGTCGAGGACTCCACCGACGACGACGCGCTCGTCGCCCGGCACGAGAACGGCCACTACTCGGTCCACTTCCGCCGCGGACCCGCCGGGGCCGTCCTCCCGGCGTCGGACACGCTGGTCGTCGACGGCCATCGCGCGCCGCTCCTCGACGTCGAAGCCGCCGAGGAGCGCCTCGACGCCGGCCACGAGCCGTGGGTGTTCTTCACCGACGCCGACACCGGCCGGGGACACGTGCTGTACCGCCGCTACGACGGCCACTACGGGCTGATCGTCCCCATCGACGAGCCGGACTGACGACCGCGGCGACCAGGACCATCGCCTGGCGCCGGCGCCCGCCGTTCGCCGCGATCCAGCCGCCGCCGCGAGGTGGGCGGCCCGCCTCGCCGGTGGTAACGTACGGCTCCGCTACGGGCGCGTAGCTCAGTTGGTTAGAGCGCTACCATGACACGGTAGAGGTCCCGGGTTCGAGTCCCGTCGTGCCCACCCCGTGAAGCCCTGGTGAGGATCGATCCATCCGGCCGGGGCTTCGTCGCGTTCGGGGGGCGCGATGTTCTGGCGCTCGGCATGGGCCGTGACGCCCGGCGTGGTCGCGGTCCTGAGAGGCGTTCGTCGGCGCATCGCCGGAAGAAGGTGCTGCACTGCGTCGCAGAGGCTCGCCGGCCGCCGCTCATCGTCCTTGGTCCTGCGGATGGTGCGTCCGACAATGGTGGCCTCAGCGGCCACCTGAGATCCACCCGTGAAGGATGCCGCCACCCACACGTCGCCGACTTCACCTCCGATGAAGCAGCGCAGACGGGCGGTGTTCGGCTGACCAGGTCGTGCTCGTTGGAGCCGTGCGCGTCCACATCCGTGAAGGCTGCGCCTTCGGATTGCGTGTCATCGCGCCGGCGGTCAGCGACGGTCGAATCCTGATCGGTTCAGCGCCCCGCACGACCAAGGTCCCTACCACCTACCGCCGGCAGTTGATCACGATGGAACGGGTCCCATCTCGCTCTGCGCGTGACGGGGACTGAGGAGGTTGACATGGTCCAACGAGGACGGGCACGTTTGGTTCCTGGCTTGGTGGTTGTCCTCGCCCTCGTGGCGCTGGTGGTCGTCATCGCCCGGTGCTGCAACGGGCACTGCGGCAGCGACGACACGACCTCACGGTGAAAGAGTCGACACGGCCAGCGCGGGATCTGGTGGTAGTCGGACCCGTCGGCGACGTTGGTGCGGTGGATGCGGGCGGGACAACGAGTTCGTTGACGGTTGCACCCGCTTCGTAGGCGGCGATGAGTCCACCCCGTCGTCGGTGGGTTTGAGCGCGACGTGCTCGCCCCGAGTCTCACCGGAGGGTTCGTCGTGTCGTTGTCGGTGGGGCTGAGCGCGACTCGCTCGGCCGGCGCCGTCAACTTCGCCAGCTGCGGCGGAATCCCCCCCACGCTCGAATGGTTGCACTACGTTTGCGTCCGCAGGTCGAGACGCTCGGCCGCCGAACTGAGAGGACCTACTGTGGCAATTGTCGTCATTCTGTATCTCGCCGTCATCGTCGCCGTCATCGCCGGAACATGGCAGGCGTTCGCCAAGGCCGGTGCGCCCGGCTGGGCGGCGATCATCCCGATCTACAACATCTACATCATGACGAAGATGGGTGGAAAGCCCGGCTGGTGGGTGATCCTGATGTTCATCCCGATCGTCAACATCATCATGTTCATCATCCTCTGCATGCCGATCGCCCGGAACTTCGGCAAGTCGGACGGGTTCGGGGTCGGCCTCGCGCTGCTGAGCTTCATCTTCTGGCCGATCCTCGGCTTCGGCGACGCCCGGTGGCAGGCGGCTCCGGTCCAGTAGCGGGTTCTGCGCCGTCGGGCGGAGCACCCTGATCGCCCGCGGCGTCGAGTTCATCGCGAGCAGCCGCCGGTACATGGTCGGTGCGCGAACCGCCCGGACGTCGGCGTAGCCACGGGCCGGACGCGCGAGCCACAGGGCTCAGCGAGCGGATCGTCTGCCGTCAGATGACGTGGTCGCCGAAGCGGTACTCGTGGGTGAGGTCGTCGAGGCGCTGCTTGAGGCCGGCGTCGAGCGGCTCGTCGAGGGCGGCGAGCGACGCCGCCAGTTGCTCGGGTCGTGAGGCCCCGAGGATGGGCGCGGTGACCACCGGGTTGGCGAGCACCCAGCGGATCGCCAGCGTGGTCATCGGCACCCCGGCGTCCTCGGCGACCTGTTGGAACTGCGTCACCGTCGCGAACATCGAGTCACGCCAGTAACGCTCCTGGTAGCGGCCAGCGGCCTGCCCGAGCGTGAACCGGGTGCCCTCGGTCGGATCGCCGCCACGGTGCTTCCCGGTGAGCAGCCCGCCGGCGAGCGGATTGTACGGGATGACCGCGACGTGCTCCTCGGCGCAGAGGGGGAACAGCTCGCGCTCGTTCTCCCGGAACAGCAGGTTGTAGCGCGGCTGGACGCTCTCGAACCGGCACGTGCCGAGTACCTCGCTCCGGCCGATCGAGCGAGCGAGCTGGTAGGCGAGCGTGTTCGAGCAGCCGACGTAGCACACCTTGCCGGAGCGCACGAGGTCGTCCATCGCCTGCAGCGTCTCGTCGATCGGCGTGGCCCGGTCCCAGGCGTGGATCTGGTAGAGGTCGATGTGATCGGTCCGCAGCCGGCGGAGCGACGCCTCGACGGCGCGCATGATGTTCTGGCGGCTGTTGCCGGCGTCCCACGGCATCGGACCGGTCGGGAAGAAGCACTTGGTCGCGACGATGAACCGGTCACGCTTGCCGCGCAGCCACTCGCCGACCAGCTCCTCGGTCCGCCCGAGAACCTCGAACGGGGCCCCGAGCGGGTACATGTCGGCGGTGTCGAAGAACGTGATGCCGGCGTCGCCGGCGGTGTCCATGATGGCAAAGGAGGTCTCGCGGTCGGATTGGTAGCCGAACGTCATCGTGCCGAGGCACAGTCTTGACACCTTGAGGCCGGTCCGGCCGAACGCAACGTGTTCCATGTCGCCGACCGTATTGCTCCGCGCCGGTCGGCGTCGAGGCGCATACGCTGCACGGTTCCGTGCACGAGTTTCGCCCCGCTCCCGTCGTCGCCGAGGATCGCGCGCTGGCGTTCGCGCTGCGCGACGGCGAGGAGGACGCGGTGCGCGCCCTGTACGACCGGTACGGCGGGCTCGTGTTCACCGTCGCCCTGCGCGTCCTCGGCGACCGTCAGCGCGCGGAGGACGTCACCCAGCACACCTTCCTCCAGGCCTGGCGCAACGCGGAGTCGTTCGAACCCGGCCGTGACTTCGCCCCGTGGCTGGCGACGATCGCCCGGCGGGCCGCGATCGACGTGCTGCGCGCCGAGCGTCGCCGGCCGGCGACCCCGCTCGACTCGGCCGACGCCGGCGACTCCTCGCTCGTGGCGCTGCCGCCGAGCGCAGAGCAGATCGAGACGGTGTGGAGCGTCCGGGCGGCGATCGAGTCGCTCGACCCCGACGAGCGCGACGTCGTGCGCCTCCAGCACCTCGAGGGGTGCACCCACGCGCAGATCGCCGAGCGGCTCGGCGTGGCGGTCGGCACCGTCAAGTCGCGGTCGCACCGGGCCCACCGCCGCCTGGCCAACCGCCTCGCCCACCTTCGCCCCGACGACCCCGGGGAGGCACCATGATCCACGACAGATGTCGCGCCGGGGTCGCGCCGGCCGCTCGGACCCGTTGTCGTTCCGGCGTGGCGGGCGCGAACCGATGGGCTGCCGACGGCGTAGAGACGGACGAGGCGTGCAATGACCGGTGACCACGACGAACCCAGCGATGTGACGGCCGTCGAGCTCGGCGACGAGATCGACGCGCTGCTCGCCGACCCGGTGCTGTGGGAGGACCCGTCCGGCGGGTTGCTCGACCGCGTGGTCGCTGCGATCGAGAGCGAAGCGACCAGTGGTTCGCCGGCCGGTCGACGACGCCGATGGACGTGGCTCCGTCCGGCGTCGCTCGGTGCCGCGGCCGTCGTGCTGTTCCTGTTCGCCGGCGTCGTCGTCTTCAGCGCGCTCGGCGGGTCGTCGGGCGACCAGGTGTTCGCCGCCGAGCTCGTGCCGACCGGGCTGGTCCCCGATGTCGAGGGGTCGATCGAGGTGACGTCGTTCAGCTCTGGTCTACGGATCGATCTCGATGCGCCGAGCCTTCCCCGCCGGGACAACGATCTGTTCTACGAGGCCTGGCTGCGGACTGCGGAGGGCCAGCTGATCCCGGTCGGCACGTTCCGCGCCGGTGACGGCGTGGTCCTCTGGGCCGGGGTCGAGCGCGACCGGATCGTCGCGTTCGCGATCACGCTGGAGCGGGCGGCGCTTCCCGACGGTGCGGATCAGGCGTCGTCGGGGGATGTCGTGTTGAAGGTCGACATCACCCCGTAGGCCGCGCGGCGCGCCGGCGCGCGGCCGCGACGCTCGCTGTCGCTCGGTGTCGTTCGGCGTCGTTCGGCGTTGTTCGGCGCTCAACCCGTCGCCAACGCCTCGCGGACCGCTTCGGCGACGAGCTGGGCGCCGGTCGGGCCGACGAGCACGGTGTAGTGGTTGGTCCCCTCGGCCTCGATCCACCGGTGCTGCGGGTACGAGCCGCGCACGGAATCCGAGATCAGCGGCGGCGGGACGCCCATGATCCCGTTCGGGGCGCGGATGATGACGGTCGGGGTCGAGCGCCGGTCGAGCAGTGCCCGCACCTCGTCGTCGGCCAGCAGCTCGCGCCCGTCGACTCGCACCGCCGTCTCGTCGACCGCGGTCCGGAACCCGCCGTCGACCTCGATCAGGTCGGCGAGCAGATTGCGCTCGAGATCGACGCTGATCCCGTCGGCATAGGCCGGGTGTTGCGACCACATCGTGTAGTAGCTGACCCGGTCGGGCCAGGTCCTGCGCAGGCGATCCATCGCCGGCTGGAGCGTCGTGTCGAGCAGCTCGTCGATGTCGCTGCCGGCGGCGACCGGGAGTCGTGGCCCACCGTCGACCAGCAGCACGTCGCGGACGAGGTCGGGGTGGCGCGCTTCGGCCATCATCGCCACGTAGGTCCCCATCGAGTGCCCGGCGACGAGCACGGGTCCGCCGAGCTGGTCGATCACGGCGGCGACGTCGTCGGCGTGTTGGCGGATGCCGAACGGTCCGGGCGCCCCGTAGCTCCGGCCTCGCCCGCGCAGGTCGAGCGCAACCAGGTTGGCGCCGCCGGCGAGGTGGTGGGCGACCGGGTCCCACGACCAGGCGTTCGCCGTGATGTCGTGGACCGCGACCACGGTGCGGGCGCCGGCGATGCCCTCCCACCGCAGCGCCCCCAGTTGCGCGCCGCCGACATCGAAGTCCAGGAACTCAGGTGGTTTCATCGCCGGACCTCATGGCTGGCGATCCTACCGAGGCCGCAGTTGCGGGCCCGGCCCGCTCATCGTGGTTCGCGGGGCAGCCCGAGGACCCGCTCGCCGAGGATGTTGCGCATGATGTCGGACGTGCCGCCCATGATCGTGTAGCCCGGCGCGTACGTCAGCCCGTGGACCACCTCGTCCCACAGGGTCGCCTCGGCGCCCAGCACCCGGCTGACGAAATCGGCCACCCGGATCTCGTGTTCGGTGCAGAAGCACTTCGTCGCCGCCGAGAACCCGGCGGGCGCCTGGCCGAGGACCTCGCGGGTGACCAGGATCCGGCCGAGCCGGTAGCCGGTCTCGATCGCCGCCATCTCGTCGCGCACCCGAGGGTCGCTGCGGTCGGCTCGCTCGATCGCCAGCTCGTACAGCGCCCGGTTCGACACGAGGCGGTCGATGCCGCCGCGCTCGTGCTCGAGCTGGCGCATCGTCTGCTTGAACGCGTTGCCCTCGACGCCGACCAGGTTGGCGACCGGGACACGGACGTCGGTGAACCAGACCTCGCAGAAGTGGCGGTTCGTGGTCATGTCGGTGATCGGGCGGACCTCGATCCCCGCCGTGTCCATCGGGACGATGACCTCGCTGATCCCGCGGTGGGGCGGGCCGGAGGAGTCGGTGCGGCAGATCAGGTAGCAGTAGTCGGCCAGCGCGCCGAAGCTCGTCCAGATCTTCTGGCCGTTGATCACGAACTCGTCACCGTCGCGGACTGCGGAGGTCGTGAGGTTGGCCAGATCGGAGCCGGCATCGGGTTCGGACATCCCGATGCACCAGGTGGTCTCGCCGGCGAGGATGGGGGGGAGGAACTCGGCTTGCTGGTCGGCGGTGCCGTAGTTGATCAGCGTCGGCCCCATCTGTCGATCGGCGAACCAGGCGGCGGCGATCGGCGCGCCGGCGGCGATCAACTCCTCGCCGACGATCAGGCGGTTGATCGGTGGCTGTCCGCCGCCGCCGTACTCGACCGGCCAGGTCATCCCGATCCAGCCGAGGGAGGCCAGCTCCTTGGCGAACTCCTTGGAGAACCCGTTGATCCAGGAGTCGTTGTGCCGCCCGAAGCGGGCGACCGCGTCCTCGGCGACCGCCCGCGCCTGCGCCCGCAACCGCTCCTGCTCGGGCGTCCAACCGAAGTCCATCGCGCCGAGGTTAGATCGCCGCCCGGGGTTGCGCCCCGCTGGCCTCCACCGGTCGAGTGATCCGAGGCGCGCCGCCGGTGCGCACGATGATCACGCGATCGGGCGTGGGGGCGTGGTCACGGCTACAGTCAGACAAGTTAGAGACAAGTTGACCGCCAGCGCACAGGATTCCCATGACCTCGAAGATCATCTATACCCACACCGACGAGGCGCCGCTGCTGGCGACCTATTCGCTCCTGCCGATCGTCGAGGCGTTCACCCGCGCCGCCGACGTCGAGGTCGAAACCCGCGACATCTCGCTCGCCGGACGGATCATCGCCACCTTCCCCGAACGGCTCACCGTCGACCAGCGCATCGGCGACGCGCTGGCCGAGCTCGGGGAGCTGGCGCTCACCCCCGAGGCCAACATCATCAAGCTGCCGAACATCTCGGCCTCGATCCCGCAGCTCACCGCGGCGATCGCCGAGCTCCAGAGCAAGGGCTATGACATCCCCGACTTCCCCGACGAGCCCGTCACCGATGAGGAACGTGCGCTACGGGCGCGGTTCGCCCACGTGCTCGGCTCCGCGGTCAACCCGGTGCTCCGCCAGGGGAACTCCGACCGACGGGCGCCCAAGGCGGTCAAGCAGTACGCGCAGCGCCATCCTCATTCGATGGGGGCGTGGTCGCCCGACTCCAAGACGCACGTGGCGACGATGGGCGACCACGACTTCCGCTCCAACGAGCAGTCGCTCACGATGGCCGAGGCGACCGACGTGCGCATCGAGCACGTCGCCACCGACGGTGCGGTGATCGTGCTCAAGCCCGACTTCGGCGTCCTCGCCGGTGAGGTCATCGACTCGACGACGATGAGCGTCGCCCACCTGCGCGAGTTCCTCGCCCGGGAGATCGCCGACGCCAGGGCGAAGGGCGTGTTGTTCTCGCTGCACATGAAGGCGACGATGATGAAGGTCTCCGACCCGATCATCTTCGGGCACTGCGTCGAGGTCTTCTTCGCCGACGTGTTCGCCGAGCACGGCGCGACCCTCGAGGCGGCGGGCGCCGACCCGCGCAACGGCTGGGGTCAGGTGCTCGCCGTGGTCGAGTCGCTCCCCACCGACACGCGGGCGGCGATCGAGGCCGACATCGCCGCAGCGACCGCGTCGGCACCCGGTCTGGCGATGGTCGACTCCGATCGGGGGATCACCAACCTTCACGTGCCGAGCGACATCATCGTCGACGCGTCGATGCCGGCGATGATCCGCACCTCGGGCCAGATGTGGAACGCAGCGGGCGAGCAGCAGGACACCAAGGCGGTGATCCCCGACTCGAGCTACGCCGGCATCTACCAGGCGACGATCGACCACTGCCGGACGCACGGCGCGTTCGACCCTGCGACGATGGGGAGCGTTCCGAACGTCGGGCTGATGGCCCAGAAGGCCGAGGAGTACGGCAGCCACGACAAGACGTTCGAGGCGCCGGGCGCCGGCACGATGCGGGTCGTCACCGCGGCCGGCGAGACCCTGATGGAGCATGCGGTCGCCGCCGGCGACATCTTCCGCATGTGCCAGACCAAGGACGAGCCGATCCGCGACTGGGTGCGACTGGCGGTGACCCGCGCCCGGGCGACCGGGGTGCCGGCGGTCTTCTGGCTCGACGCCACCCGCGCCCACGACGCCCAGCTGATCGAGAAGGTCCACGCCTACCTGCCCGAGCACGACACCGACGGGTTGCGCATCGAGATCATGGCGCCGACGGAGGCGGCGACGTTGAGCCTCGACCGGTGCCGGAGCGGCGAGGACACGATTTCGGTGACCGGCAACGTCCTGCGCGACTACTTGACCGATCTGTTCCCGATCCTCGAGCTCGGCACGAGCGCCAAGATGCTCTCGATCGTCCCCCTGCTCGCCGGCGGCGGGCTGTTCGAGACGGGCGCCGGCGGCTCGGCGCCCAAGCACGTCCAGCAGCTCGTCAAGGAGAACTACCTGCGCTGGGATTCGCTCGGTGAGTTCCTCGCGCTCGCGGTCTCACTGGAACACCTCGCCGACACGACCGGCAACACCGGTGCCCGTGTGCTCGCCGAGACGCTCGACACGGCGACCGGCCAACTGCTCGAGAACGGCAAGTCGCCGGCCCGCCGGCTCGGTCAACTCGACAACCGCGGTAGCCATTTCTACCTCGCGCGCTACTGGTCGCAGGCCCTCGCCGCACAGTCCGACGAACCCGATCTGGCCACGGTGTTCGCGCCCCTCGCAGTGGCGTTGGCCGAGCACGAGGCCCAGATCGTCGAGGAGATCAACGGCGTCCAGGGCCGCCCCGCCGACGTCGGCGGCTACTACCGGCCCGACCCGGCGATGGCCGCCGAGGTGATGCGCCCGAGCGCGATCTTCAACCGGACGCTCGCCATGCTCGGCGGCTGAGCGCCGATCGATCGGCGTCGAACACGCCCCCGACACGGGCGTCGACCGGCTCCTCGAGCGCGTCACCGATCGAGGAGCGGGACGTAGTTGCGCTCCGCTTCGCCGGTGTACCACTGGCGGGGGCGGGAGATCTTCTGCTCCGGGTCGTCGAGCAACTCCTGCCAGTGGGCCAGCCAGCCCGACATGCGGGGGATGGCGAAGAGCACGGTGAACATGTCGGTCGGGAACCCCAGCGCCTGGTAGATCAGCCCGGAGTAGAAGTCGACGTTCGGGTAGAGCTTGCGATCGACGAAGTACGAGTCCGACAGCGCCGCCTCCTCGAGCTTCAGCGCGATGTCGAGGAGCGGGTTCTTGCCGGTGACGTCGAACACGTCGTATGCCGCCTTCTTGATGATCGTCGCCCGCGGGTCGTAGTTCTTGTACACGCGGTGCCCGAAGCCCATCAGCCGGCCCTCGCCGCGCTTGACCGCATCGATGAACGCGGGCACGTTCTCGATCGAGCCGATTCCTTCGAGCATCCGCACGACCGCCTCGTTGGCACCGCCGTGCAGCGGGCCGTAGAGCGCAGCCGCAGCACCGGCCGCGGCCGAGTACGGATCGGCATGGCTCGAGGCGATCACGCGCATCGCCGTCGTCCCGCAGTTCTGCTCGTGGTCGGCGTGCAGGATGAACAACACGTCCATCGCCCGCTCGAGCCGGGGGTCGACCTTGTATTCCCCGATCTTCCACATCATGTTCAAGAAGTTGGCGGGGTACGACAGGGAGTTGTCCGGCAGGATGAACGGCAGCCCGACCGAGAAGCGATACATCATCGCCGCGATCGTCGGCGCCTTGGCGATCAACCGGAGGATCTGGCGCTTCCGGGCGGACCGGTCGTCGACGTCCTTGGCGCCCTCGTAGAACGTCCCGAGCGCGGCGACCGCCGAGATGAACATCCCCATCGGGTGGGCGTCGTAGTGGAAGCCGTCGACGAAGCGCTTGCGCATGTTCTCGTGGATGAACGTGTGGTGGGTGACGTCGTAGGTCCACCGGGCGAGCTCGTCGCGGGTGGGCAGGTCGCCGTTCTTGAGCAGGTAGGCGACCTCGAGGTAGGTCGAGTGCTCGGCGAGCTGCTCGATCGGGTACCCCCGGTAGCGCAGGATCCCGGCGTTGCCATCGAGAAAGGTGATGCTCGACTTGCACGACGCGGTCGACATGAACGCCGGGTCGTAGCAGTACAGCGTCGGATCGAGCTCGCGGAGGGCGGCTGACGAGAACACCCCACCTTCGATCGGGACGGTGACGGTCTTTCCCGTGCGGTCGTCGGTGATGGTGATCGTGTCGGGCACGTGGCTTCCTCCGTTGCTCGATCGGGCGGTGCGGCCAGGGGATCCATCCCCGGCCAGCGGCACGTTAGTAGGCGACGGCCGGTCCGGCTCAACGGGGAGTGCGGTCGCCCGGGGGTCCGTCACGCCGCACGCGGTCTCACAACGGCGTGTTGCCGTGCTTGCGCCCGGGGAACGATTCTCGTTTGTCCTCGAGCACGGCGAGCGCGTGGGCGATCTCGGCGCGCGTGTCGGCCGGGTCGATCACCGCATCGACGAACCCCCGCTCCGCGGCGACGTACGGGTTGAGCAGCCGATCGGCGTAATCCTGCTCGAAGGCCGACCGCTCGTCGGGGGTGGCGCGTCGGGCGAGGATCGCCGCTGCCTGGCCGGCGCCCATCACGGCGATCTCGGCCCACGGCCAGGCGACGCAGAGGTCGTTGCCCATCGTCTTGGAGTCCATGACGATGTACGCCCCGCCGTAGCTCTTGCGCAGGATCACGCAGATGCGCGGCACCGTCGCCCGCGCGTACGCGAAGACGAGCTGGGCGCCGTGGCGGATCATCCCTCGCCACTCCAGGTCCTTGCCCGGATAGAAGCCAGGCGTGTCGACGAGCGTGAGCAACGGGAGGTTGAACGCGTCGCAGAACGCGACGAACCGGGCCGCCTTCTGCGAGGCGGGGATGTCGAGCGTGCCGGCCAGGACGATCGGCTGATTGGCGACGACGCCCACCGGTCGGCCGTCGACCGTTGCGAACGCGGTCACGAGGTTCGGGGCCCAACGGTCGCGGAGCTCGAAGAGGGAGTCCCGGTCGACGATCGCCCGGGCGACCTCCCGCACGTCGTAACTGCCGGTCGACGACGGCGGGATCTGCTCGCCGGCCTCAGGGCACGGACGGTCCGCCGGGTCGTCGACGGACGAGCGCGGTGGCTCTTCGTCGACGTTGTTCGGCAGGTAGGCGAGGAGGTCGGCGACCGTCTCGATCGCCTCCTCCCGGTCGGCGACGACGGCGGCGGGCACTCCGGTGTACCTGGCGTGGTTCGCCGACCCGCCGAGCTCGTCGATCCCGATCCCGACGCCGGTGTACTCCTCGACCATCACCGGCCCGTTGACGAAGGCGTAGCTGCCTTCGGTCATGATCGCGAAGTCGGCGAGCGCGAGGAGGAACGATGGCGCCGACACGGCCGGGCCGTCGACGATCACGAACGTCGGCACGACACCCGAGCACGCCGAGAGCGCCTTGGCGGCGCGTCCCCAGGCGTGCAGGGCGGCGACGCCCTCGACGATGTCGGCCCCAGCGGTCGACAGCAGCAGGACGACCGGTAACGACTCGTGGCGGGCGACGCGCATCGCCCGCTCCACGATCGAGGAGGTCTGCGACGACATCCGCACGTTCGCGTCGGACCCGACGACCTCTGCCCACACCACGCGCCGGCCCTCGAGCAGCCGCACGTCGGCCGTTGCGTCGCCGGGGACCAGTCGTGACAGTGCGAAGCGATCGTCCTCGTCGACGGCGGTCATCGCCGGACAGTACCCGGCTCGGCGGCGCGACCGGCGATGCCGTCGCGCGGGTGCGTCCGGTCAGGCCGACTTCGGTACGTGGAGGGCAGCCGCGTCGGGATGGACGCCGGGCTGATCCGGCCCGCTCTGGTCGATCACCTCGCGCAGGACGTCGAGCACTGCGCGCGTTGCGGCGGTCGGGTTCGGGCGGCGGCGGCGGGCGAAGGCGACCACGCGCCGCGGCAGTTCGGGCACCGTGATCCGGCGGAACGCACCGTCCAGCCACGTCGGTGCCGCGGTCGACGGCACGATCGCGGCACCGAAGCCGTCGAATGCGAGCGAGGCGAGAAGCCGGACACCGTCGATCTCGGCCTGCGCCCGCAATGTGATCCCGGCGTTGCCGGCGGCCCGGTCGAGCACCTTGCGCAGCGGTGAACCCGTTGGCGGGAGCAGGAGCGCGACGTCGTCGAGGGCGGCGATCGGCAGCTCGTCGGCGCCGGACGCGAGCGGGTGGTCGTCGGCAGCGAGCAGGAAGAGATCCTCGGCGAACAGCGGCTCGATGACCAGATCGGCGTCATCGATCGGGAGGTGGACGATCGCCCCGTTGAGCTGGCCGGCGATGACGGCGGGGAGGAGTGACGAGGTGGCCCCCTCGGAGATGATCGCGCGCGACGTTGGGGTGGGCGTCGGCGAGTCGGCTGAGGAGCTGCGGCATCAGCCAGCGGGCGGTCGTGCCGATCACCCCGATGCGGGTCTGCCCGGACACCTCGGCGTCGCGGCTCGCCATGTCGGACGCGATGTCGTCGATCTCGGTCAGGACCCGGCGGGCGCGCTCGACGACGCGGGCACCCTCCTCGGTCAGCCCGCCGTTGGCCCGGTCGACCAGCACGACGCCGAGCTCTTTCTCCAGGCGGGCGATGTGACCCGAGACGTTGGACTGGACGGTGAACAGGGCGCGCGCTGCGGCGGAGAACGTGCCGTGATCGGCGATCGCGACCAGGGTGGCCAGCTGGCGGACATCCATCTGAAAAAACGATAGCCGATATCTGCCCGTTCTACTTGCCAGATCACGGTTTCACGTGCATACTTTCACAAGCAAGCAGATCGCAGTGAGAACACCCCCCATGTTCCACTCGAGGGGAAGCCCACATGTCGACCCCCCATCGACGGGCATTCCCAGGTTGAGAGACCCGGACCCCCATCCGGGTCTTTCCCGTTTTCGGGCGCCGCCGCCCGCGTGCCGGCCCGCCTAGCCTGGCGGTGTGACGTCGCGTGGTGCCGCCTTCTTCGATCTCGACCGCACGCTCCTCGCCGGGGCGTCGGGGGAGGTCTTCGCGGAGGCGATGCGCGAGGCCGGGCTGACCTCGCGCCCCTTCCCCGGCGAACGGTTCCTGTTCGGGCTGTTCAACACGATCGGCGAGACCTTGCCGTCGATGGTGCTGGCCCGCCAGGCGGTCGCCCTGGCGCGGGGGAAGTCGCAGGCGGCGGTGCGGCAAGCTGCCGAACACGTTGCTCCCCGTCTGGTCGAGATGGTGCAGCCGTTCGCCGCCGCCGTGTTCGCGGAGCACCGGGCGGCGGCCCGGCCGATCGTGCTCGCCACGACCACACCGTTCGACCTGGTCGCACCGTTCGCCGAGCTGCTCGAGTTCGACGACGTGGTCGCGACGCGCTACGAGGTCGACGCGGCCGGCCGCTACACCGGCCGGCTCAGCGGGCCGTTCGTCTGGTCGGCGGGCAAGCTCGACGCCGTGCGGCGGTGGGCCGACGAGCACGGCGCCGACCTCGACGAGAGCTGGGCGTACTCCGACAGCGTGTACGACTCGCCGATGCTCGATGCGGTCGGGCACCCCGTCGCCGTCAACCCCGATGCACGGCTCGTGCTGCTCGCCGCCGCTCGCCGCTGGCCGACCCTCGACCTCGACGTGTCGCCCGGCGTGGCCAAGGTTCCCGTCGTCGGCGTCGAGGTCCAGCGGATCGCCCTCCAGTTCGCACGGCCGGCCGCCTACCCGTACGCCCGCTTCGACGTGCGAGGGACCGAGCGGATCCCGGTCGACGGAGGGGCGATCCTGTGCGCCAACCATCGCAGCTACTTCGACGTCGCCGCGCTGTCGATCGCCGTCGCACGGAGTGGCCGGGCCGTCCGGTTCCTCGGCAAGCGCGAGCTGTTCGACGCGCCGATCGTCGGGGCGATCGCCGCCGCGATGGGAGGGATCCGAGTCGACCGCGGCTCGGGCTCGACCGAGCCGCTCCGTGCCGCGGCCGCGGCGATCGACGGTGGCGAGATGGTCGCGATCATGCCCGAGGGGACGATTCCGCGCGGCCCGGCGTTCTTCGAAACGACATTGTCAGGGCGCCCGGGCGCGGCGCGGCTGGCCCAGATGACCGGCGCGCCGATCGTCCCGATCGGCGTGTGGGGCACCGAGCTGGTCTGGCCCCGCTCGAGCCGGGTGCCGAACGTGCTCAACCTGACCGATCCACCGATCGTCCGGGTGCGGGTCGGTGAGCCGGTCGACGTCACCGGGGAGCCACCCGAGCAGGCCACCGAGCGGATCATGCGGGCGATCGTGGACCTGCTCCCCGCGGCGGCCCGCGTCGAGCGGGAGCCGACGGCCGAAGAGCTGGCGCGCACGTACCCACCGGGCCACGGCGGCCCGCCCGCAGCCGAGGCCGGCACTTCGCACTCCCCGGCCGACCGGCGTGATCAACAATCAGTGTGAATTCTTCATCCGGGACGGCGACGGCGTCGTAGAAGGGGTGAACACGGGCGGACATCCACAACCGCCCGACCACCCCCACGACACAAGGAGTCACCAACATGAAGCGCACACCCCTCAAGATCATGGCCATCGGCCTCGGCGCCGGCTTGATCGCCCTCAGCGCCTGCGGCAGCGACAGCAACGAGCCGGCTGCGACCGAGCCGGCTGCGACCGAGCCGGCCGCGACGACCGCCGACGAGATGGCCGACGACGAGATGGCCGAGGAGGCCGGGACGGTCGTCGACGTCGCCGTCGCCAACGGCTTCACCACGCTCGTCGCCGCGGTGCAGGCCGCCGGCCTGGTCGACACCCTGAACGGCCCCGGGCCCTTCACCGTCTTCGCGCCGACCGACGAGGCGTTCGCTGCCCTGCCCGACGGTGCGCTCGACGCCCTGCTGCTCCCCGAGAACCAGGCCGTGCTCGCACAGATCCTGACCTACCACGTCGTGCCCGGCACGGTGCTGTCGACCGACCTCGCCTCGGGCGCTGTCGCGACGGTGCAGGGTGAGGACGTCGAGGTCGCCGTCGACGGTGGCGTGACGGTCAATGGAGCGACCGTCGTCCTCGCCGACGTCACGGCCAGCAACGGCGTCGTCCACGTGATCGATGCGGTCCTGATCCCGCCGAGCGTCGACGTTGCCGCGCTGCTCGCCGGCTGATCCGACAACCGAGTTTCTCCCTCCCGACGGTGGGGCCGGTCAGCGTGCCGGCCCCACCGTCGCGTACCGTCTCCGGTGATGACCGATCTGCCGAGCCCCGCCGACCTGCTGCCGCATCGACCTCCGTTCCTGCTGGTCGACGAGCTGACCTCGATCGTGCCCGGCGAATCTGCGTCGGGTGTGTGGCGGCTGACGGGAGAGGAGTACTTCTTCCCCGGGCACTTCCCGGGGCGGCCGACGCTGCCCGGCGTCCTGATGTGCGAGGCGATCGCCCAGGTCGGCGCTGCGGCGGTGCTCGCCGACGATCGGTTCGCGGGGAAGCTGCCGCTGTTCGGCGGCCTGGACGGTGCTCGCTTCCGGCGTCAGGTCGTGCCCGGCGACGAGTTGATCCTCGAAGTCCGGCTCGGTCGGATGTCGGCCCGTGCGGGCAAGGGCTCCGGGACCGCACGGGTCGGCGACGAGATCGCCTGTACCTGCGATCTCATGTTCGTGTTCGCCGACCGGTGACGCCGGCCTGACACGGCGCCGGGCCGGTCGGTGTCAGGCCGGCGGGCCGATGATCACGCTGCCGTTGTGCCCGCCGAAGCCGAAGTTGTTCGACATCACCGGGCCGGGTTCCCAAGCGCGGGGTTCGCCGATCACGAGGTCGATCGTCATGCCGTCGTCGAGCACCTTGGTGTTGGCGGTCGGCGGGATCAGGCGGTGCTCGATCGACAGCAGTGCGGCCGCGGCCTCGAGCGCGCCTGCTGCGCCGAGGGCGTGACCGGTCACGCCCTTGGTCGACACGACCGGGACCGCTTGCTCGCCGAAGACCTCGGTGATCGCCGCCGCCTCGGCCTCGTCGTTGAGCGGCGTCGAGGTCCCGTGGGCGTTGATCTGCGCGATGTCGGCCGGCATCAGCCCGGCATCGGCGAGGGCGGTCCGCATGCACACGACCGCGCCGACGCCGCCGGGGGAGGGGGCGGTGATGTGGTGGGCGTCGGCGTTGCTGGCCGACCCGAGGATCTCGCCCAGGATGCGTGCGCCACGGGCCTCGGCGTGCGACCACTCCTCGAGGATCAGCACCGCCGCGCCCTCGCCCATCACGAACCCGTCACGGTCGACGTCGAACGGGCGGCTGACGCCGGTCGTGGAGAGGGCGGTCATGTTGGCGAACCCGGCGATCGCCGTGGTCGTGAGAGGCGTCTCGGCGCCGCCGGTCGCCGCCGCGTCGATGATGCCCCAGCGGATCAGGCGCGCCGCGTATCCGATCGCATGGGTCCCCGCCGCGCAGGCGGTGACGATCGTCTCGTTGGGGCCGCGCAGCCCGTAGCGCATCGAGATCGCGGCGCCCGCCGCGTTGGCCATCATCATCGGCACGAGGAACGGCGAGACGCGGCGAACCCCCTTGTCGAGGCGGATGGCGATCTGCTCCTCGAGGGTGTGGATGCCGCCGACCCCAGTGGCATAGATCGTGCCGAACCGCGCCGGATCGGCACCGATCGTGTCGGTGCCCCCGGCCTGGGCGAACGCCTCGTGGGCCGCGGCCAGTGCGAACTGCTCGACGCGGTCGGCGCGCCGAGCCTGTTTCGGGCTGTCGAAGTAGGGGCTCGGGTCCCAGTCGTCGAGGCGGGTCGTCGGGCCGGTGTCGCCCCCGGGGCCGAGCAATCCGGCCCAGAAGGGCTCCACACCGACGCCGGCGGGCGCGACGACTCCGAGCCCCGTGACCGCGACCCTCCGGCCGCCGTCCATCAGACCTTGCCGGCGACGAGGTCGAACGCCTGCTGGACGGTCTCGACGCCTTCGAGGTCCTCCTCGGGCACCTCGATGTCGAACTCCTCCTCGAGGGCCATGACCAGCTCGACGAGATCGAGGCTGTCGGCGTCGAGGTCGTCGCCGAACTTGGCGTCGGGGGTGACGGCGGACTCCTCCACCGAGAGCACCTCGACGGCGCACTTGCGGAAGCGGGCGAACAGTTCTTGATCCACAGGTCTTCTCCAGGTTGGGGTGTACTTGGGCAGTGAGTGTAGGGGTCAGACGAGCCGCGCCAGACGAGCGGTCATGTCAGTGTCCCATGCCGAGGCCGCCGTCGACGGGAATGACCGCCCCGGTGATGTACCCCGCGTCGTCCGACGCGAGAAACGCGACCGCGGCGGCGATCTCCTCGGGTTGGGCGACCCGGGCGAGCGGCACCGCGGCAGTGAGCTCGGCGAGGCGTTCCGCGCCGAGCTCGGCGGTCATCTGGGTGGCGACCGGGCCTGGCGCGACGACGTTCACCGTGATCGAGCGCGAGCCGAGCTCGCGGGCCAGCGAACGAGCGAGCCCGACGAGGCCGGCCTTGGCGGCGGCATAGTTGGCCTGGCCGGCCGAGCCGAGCAGGCCGACGACCGACGACATGAGCACGATGCGCCCGGAGCGCGCGCGGACCATCCCCTTCGCGGCCCGCTTGGTCACGCGGTAGGCGGCGGTGAGGTTGGCGTCGATGATCGACACGAAGTCGTCTTCGGTCATCCGCAGCAGGAGCCCGTCACGGGTCGCCCCTGCATTGGAGACCAGCACCTCGACCGGTCCACCGAACTCGGCTTCGACCGCGGCGAACGCGGCATCGACGTCGGCGGAGGACGTGACGTCGCACCTGACCGCGAACAGGCCCTCGGGTGGCGACGACGAGTGGTAGGTCACCGCGACGCGGTCACCGAGGTCGGCGAAGCGCCGTGCACAGGCGAGCCCGATGCCGCGGGAGCCTCCGGTGACGAGGACGATCCGGCCCCCGTCGCTCACGGGCGGTTCTCGGTGGCGTCGGTCGTCCAGCGGATGACGGCGCTGGCGGCGGTCATCCCCGCGCCGAAGCCGACGAGCAGGATCAGGTCGCCGTCGTTCACGCGGCCCGCCTCGAGCGCGTCGACCAGCGCCAGCGGGATCGACGCCGACGAGGTGTTGCCCGTGCGGTGGAGCACGATCGCCGCCCGGTCCATGTGGATGCCGAGCCGCTCGCAGGCGGCGGAGATGATGCGGATGTTGGCTTGATGGGGGACGACGAGGTTGATGTCGTCGGCCGTGACGCCGGCGGCGGCCATCGAGATCTTGGCCGAATCGACCATCACCCGGACCGCCCGGCGGAAGACCTCCTTGCCCTCCATCTGTAGCGTGCCGCCGAGCTCGCTGAACAGGAACCGCTCGGCGCTGCCGTCGGAGTGAAGGTCCCATCCGAGGAGCTGGCCCGGCCCGTTCACCGCCTCGATCACCACCGCACCGGAACCGTCGGCGAACAGCACCGCGGTGTTCCGGTCGTCCCAGTCGGTGATGCGAGCCAAGGTGTCGGTTCCGATCAGGAGGATCTTCTCGGCGCCCATCCCGATCAACCCGTGCGCGACGACCAGGCCGTAGACGAACCCGGAGCAGGCGGCGTTGACGTCGAACGCCCCGCAGTCGAGCCCGAGCTCGTGCTGGACGGTCGCCGAGGTCGCCGGCACCGCCCGGTCCGGGGTCGTCGTCGCCAGGACGAGCGCGTCGATCTCGTGCGGGTCGAGGCCGGCCATGTCGATCGCCGCGCCACCGGACTCGATCGACAGGCCGGCGGTGGTGCCACCGACGCGCCGTTCCCGGATCCCGGTGCGATCGACGATCCACTGGTCGCTGGTCTCGACCATCTCCTCCAGATCGGCGTTGGTGAGCGTCTTCGGGGGCAGGGCCGTGCCCCAGCCGGTGATCACGGCTCCCTTCACCCCTGGGCGTGCTACGGGCATGTTGTCTCCCTGGTTCGTTCGTCGATCAGCCGGTTCGCAGCCAGGCGATCGGTTGGCGCATGGTGACGCGCTCGGTGTCGAGCGCGATGTAGCTCTGGAGGACGCCGGCGAACGGTGACCGCACCTCGTGGTCCCCGACGTGGCCGAGGACGGTGCCGACATCGATCGTGGCCCCGTCGCCGAGGTCGCCCAGCGGCCGGAACACGCCGGCGGCCGGGCTGACGACGAGGCGCTCGACGGCGAACAGGTGCTCGCCGTCGAGATGGGCGGGCAGGCTCGGAGCCTCCGCGTCGAGCCACTCGAGCAACTTGTCGAGGTCCTCGGGGGTGGCCACCGAGATCGTTCGTGCGTCGGCCACCGTGCGCTTGGCCATCCCGGTGAGCACGCTGCCCGGGCCCAGCTCGGCGAACTGCGAGACGCCGGCGTCGGCGAGCGTCAGCAGGCTGTGCTTCCAGCGGACCGGACTCGACAGCTGGGCCGAGAGCAGCTTCGCCCACTCGTCGCCACGGTCGTGCGGGAGGCCGTCGACGTTGGACACGACCGGGACGTCGCTGTCGCGCGGCGCAGCGGCGCCGAGTGCTGCGCGCAGGCGCTCGCGCGCCGAGGTCATGAACGGGGTGTGGAACGCACCGGAGACCTGCAGCGGCATGACCCGCTTCGCACCGAGTTCCCTGGCGTGCTCCGCTGCACCGTCGACCCCGTCGGCCGACCCGGCGATCACGACCTGCCCCGGCGCGTTGAAGTTGGCGATCCAGACATCGGCGTCGGCGCGGCGGCAGGCGATCTCGACCTGATCGTCCTCGAGTCCGAGGATCGCGGCCATCGTGCCCGGCTGCGCGGTACCGGCGTCGTGCATCGCCGCCGCCCGCTCGGCGACGAGTCGTACGCCGTCGTCGAACCCGAGCGCGCCGGTCGCGGTCAGCGCGGTGTACTCACCGAGGCTGTGCCCGGCGCAGAAGCTGGGTTCGATGCCGAGCCGCTCGACGGCGTCGAGGACCATCAGGCTCGACACGAACGTGGTGAGCTGCGCGTTGCGGGTGTCTTTCAGTTCCTCGCCGTCGGCATCGCACAGCAACGCGGCGATGTCGCGCTCGACGATCTCGCTCGCTTCCTCGATCAACTCCCAGCTCTCGTGGGCGCGCCACGGACGGCCCATCCCGGGGCGTTGCGAGCCCTGGCCGGGGAACGTGAAAGCGAGCACCAGCGCGAGGCTAGACGTCAGATCGGGCGGGCCGCGCCCTACCGCGCGGTAACGAAGCAGCCTCGACCGGCTCGTCGGCCGCCGCCGACCGATAACCTCGCGCCGACCAGCCCCGGTAGCCCAATTGGCAGAGGCAACGGCCTCAAAATCCGTCCAGTGTCGGTTCGAGTCCGACCCGGGGCACTGTTGATGATTGGCTCGGCCTCACGATCCGTCGGTGCGGTTCGGGGTTGGTCGGCCTCGCGCCAGGCTTGGTCGCTGGCGCTCCCGGCGCCGGCGGTTCTCGTCGGCTCCGCTGTTGATGATTGGCTCGGCCTCACGATCCGTCGGTGCGGTTCGGGGTTGGTCGGCCTCGCGCCAGGCTTGGTCGCTGGCGCTCCCGGCGCCGGCGGTTCTCGTCGGCTCCGCTGTTGATGATTGGCTCGGCCTCACGATCCGTCGGTGCGGTTCAGGGTTGGTCGGCCTCGCGCCAGGCTTGGTCGCTGGCGCTCCCGGCGCCGGCGGTTCTCGTCGGCTCCGCTGTTGATGATTGGCTCGGCCTCACGATCCGTCGGTGCGGTTCGGGGTTGGTCGGCCTCGCGCCAGGCTTGGTCGCTGGCGCTCCCGGCGCCGGCGGTTCTCGTCGGCTCCGCTGTTGATGATTGGCTCGGCCTCACGATCCGTCGGTGCGGTTCAGGGTTGGTCGGCCTCGCGCCAGGCTTGGTCGCTGGCGCTCCCGGCGCCGGCGGTTCTCGTCGGCTCCGCTGTTGATGATTGGCTCGGCCTCACGATCCGTCGGTGCGGTTCGGGGTTGGTCGGCCTCGCGCCAGGCTTGGTCGCTGGCGCTCCCGGCGCCGGCGGTTCTCGTCGGCTCCGCTGTTGATGATTGGCTCGGCCTCACGATCCGTCGGTGCGGTTCAGGGTTGGTCGGCGCCCGCACGACCCGAGCCTGGTCGTAGGATCGGGTCCACCGATGGGAACGTGGCTGTTGCAGCGCCGGCTGGCGAAGGTGTCCGATCGCCTGCGTTCGCTCAGATCGGAGTTGGCGGTGGTCGACGAACAGCTCCTCCACCTCGCCGACGACGCCGACGACCAGGAGATCCGGGCGCTCGTGTCCGAGACCGCCGGCGCGTCGTTCGAGGCGCGCGACTCGCGACGCCACGTCGACGCGATGTCGAAGCACCGATCGCGCGTCGTCGCGGAGATCGCCGAGCTCGAGGCCCGCCAGGACGAGTTGCTCGACGAGCTGACGGCGTCGACCCGCTGAGGGTCGCGCCCGGCCGCCGGTCCGGTTCGCGACGGTCGGGACGGGGTCTCTGATAGATAGATGGTCATGCCGCTGCGCGTCGTGATCGCCGAGGACGAGGCCATCATCCGGATGGACCTGCGCGAGACCCTCGAGGAGGAGGGCTACTCGGTCGTCGGCGAGACCGGGCGCGGCGACCAGGTGGTCGAGCTCGTCCGCGAGCTGCGGCCCGACCTGGCGATCCTCGACATCAAGATGCCCGGGTCGGACGGGCTCTCGGTCGCCCGCGTCATCAACGAGGAACGCCTGTGCGGCGTGCTGATGCTCACCGCGTTCAGCCAGCGCGAGGTGGTCGAGGAGGCCCGCGACGCCGGTGCGCTCGCCTTCCTGGTCAAACCGTTCCAGAAGAGCGACCTCGTCCCCGCGATCGAGGTGGCGATGGGCCGATTCCGTGAGCTCGCCCAGCTCTCCGGTGAGGTCGATGCGCTCGGCGAGCAGCTCGAGTCGCGCAAGATCGTCGATCGGGCCAAGGGCCTGCTGATCGACGAGCTCGGCATGAGCGAGGCCGAAGCGTTCGGTTTCATCCAGCGGACGGCGATGAGCGAGCGGACGCGGATGCGGGCGGTCGCCGACCGGATCCTCGACGGCTCGCTGCGGCCCGGCGCCGACTGAGGCCGGCGATGGGCACCTTCCTCCTCGTCGACGGCAACTCGCTCACCTACCGGGCCTTCTTCGCGCTGCCGACCGACATGGCGACCGCCAGCGGCCAGGTGACCAACGCCGTGTTCGGCTTCACGTCGATGCTCGCCTACGTGATCAAGGACCAGCAGCCCGACGGCATCCTGGTTGCCTTCGACCGGCCGGAGCCGACGTTCCGCCACGAGGCCGAGCCCGAGTACAAGGCCCAGCGGGAGGCGGCCCCCGACATCTTGCGCCAGCAGATGGGGCTGGTGCGCGAGGTGCTCGACGCGCTCGGGATCACGACGATCGACCAGGCGGGCTGGGAAGCCGACGACCTGATCGCCACCGCCGCCGATCTGATCGTCGCCGCCGGACACGGGGTCACCATCGTCACCGGCGACCGCGACAGCTATCAGCTCGTCGACGACGAATCCGACGTGCGGGTGCTGTACAACAAGCGCGGCGTGAGCGATTACGCGCTGTACGACGAAGCCGGAATCGAGGAGAAGACCGGGGTCAAGCCCGAGCTGTACGTGCAGTACGCCGCGCTGCGCGGCGACAACAGCGACAACCTGCCGGGGGTGCCCGGGGTGGGCGAGAAGACCGCCGCCAAGTTGATCAACACGTACGGCGGCCTCGACGGCATCTTCGAGCACGTCGACGAGCAGACGCCCAAGCTGCGCTCGTCGCTCGCCGAGCACGAGGCACGGGTACGCAAGAACCACGAGCTGATGCAGCTCCGCCACGACGCACCGATGGGCGACCTCGATGTCACCGCGCTCGGCGTCACGCCGAACGCCGACGAGCTGAAGCGGCTGTTCGAGTTTCTCGAGTTCCGCACGCTCGGCGACCGGCTGAGCGAGGCCCTCGGCACGATGGGCACCTCGGTCGACCTCGGGCCGACCGAGGAGCGTCAGGAGCTCGTCGCCGAAGTCAGCGAGGTCGGGTCGGCCGAGGAGGCCGCCGGGTTGATCGGTGCGCTGCCGGTGCTCGACATCGCCGCGAGGTGGGTCGGCGACCCCGGCCGGTCCGAGCTGTCGGGCCTGGCGGTCGTCACCAGCAGCGACGACGCCGAGGTGGCGTGGATTCCCGGCCCCGTGCTCGTCGACGGCTCGGTGCGCGAGGCGATCGCCGGTCATCGGCGCCTGCGCGGCCACAACGTCAAGGAGTTGATGCGGTCGCTGCTCGCGCTCGGGGCGCAGGTATCGGGGCTGGAGCTCGACACGGCGATCGCCGCGTACCTGATCGATCCGGCCGAGGCGCGGTACGCGCTGCCCGATCTGATCGAGAAGTACACCCGGTTCGCTCGGCCCTCCGACGACGCCGCGTCGCGCGGCCAACTCGACCTCGACGGCACGTCGCTGACCGACGCCGAGCTGGCAGGGAGGGACGCGCTCGCCGTGCATCACCTCGCCGAACCGATCGTCGCCAGCCTCGACGCGCAGGGGATGGCCGGGCTCTATCGCACGGTCGAGAACCCACTGGTCGTCGTGCTCGCCAAGATGGAACACGTCGGCGTCGGCGTCGACGTCGGCGAGCTCCGCGCACTCAACACCCGGCTCGGCGACGAGTGCGAAGCGCTGATCGACCAG
This sequence comes from Ilumatobacteraceae bacterium, assembly GCA_963825565.1. Classification (GTDB taxonomy): domain Bacteria; phylum Actinomycetota; class Acidimicrobiia; order Acidimicrobiales; family Ilumatobacteraceae; genus JBFGCT01. Next base: position 41,225 of record CAWGTW010000012.1, on the reverse strand, counting down.
CTCCGCAAGGAGGCCGGCCACGACGACTTGAACCTCAACTCCCCGAAGCAGCTCCGCGAGATCCTCTACGAGGAGCGGGGGCTGACACCGATCAAGAAGACCAAGACGGGCGCCTCGACCGATGCGGCGACGCTCGAGAAGCTGAAGGACCAGTGGCCCGAGTTCCTCGGCCCGCTGATGCGCTACCGCGAGGTCGAGAAGTTGCGCGGGACCTATGCCGAGGGGCTGCTGCACGAGGTTGCCGCCGACGGGCGGATCCACGCGACGTTCAACCAGACCGTCGCCCGGACCGGCCGGTTGTCGTCGGACCGGCCCAACCTGCACAACATCCCGGTGCGCAGCGAGGAGGGCCGGCTGTTCCGGCGAGCGTTCGTCCCCGCCGCCGGCACGACGCTGCTCGTTGCCGACTACAACCAGATCGAGCTGCGCTGCATCGCCCACCTCGCCGCCGATCCCGGCTTGGTCGAGGCGTTCCGCACCGGGCAGGACATCCACAATGCGACCGCAGCCCGCGTCTTCTCGGTCGATCCGGCCGACGTCACCCTCGACCAGCGTTCCAAGGCGAAGATGGTCTCCTACGGCCTTGCCTACGGCATGGAGTCGTACGGGCTCGGGCAACGCCTCAACATCCCGACCGAGGACGCCGCGGTGATCCTCGACGCGTACTTCCAGGCCTTCCCGAACGTCAAGGCGTACATGGACCGCACGGTGATCGAGGCCCGCGAGCGGGGCTACACCGAGACGTTGTTCGGTCGCCGGCGGCCGATCCCCGAGCTGATGAACTCGAACTTCCGGGTGCGCCAGGCGGGGGAGCGGCAGGCGATGAACGCCGGCATCCAAGGGCTCGCCGCCGACATCTTCAAGGTCGCGGTGGTGCGCATCGACGAGGCGCTGGTCGCCGGGCGGTTCGCCAGCCGGCTGATCCTGCAGGTCCACGACGAGGTCATCCTCGAGGTGCCCGACGGTGAGCGCGACGAGGTGGGCGCGCTGGTCGTCGACATCATGCACGACGCCGCCGACCTCGACGTCCCGCTCGAGGTCAATGTCGCCTGGGGCGCGACCTGGGCCGACGCGAAGGCGTGAGCCGCCCCGTGACCCAGCGCGATCACTGGTTCGAGGACCTCGCCGACCACCTCGGCGAGGCGTACGACCGGTACGCCCACACCAAGGGCACGGCGCAGGAGATCGACCACCTCGTCGATGTGCTCGAACTCGTTCCCGGTGCCCGAGTGCTCGACGTCGGGTGCGGTACCGGCCGGCACGCGCACGAGCTGGCGCGGCGCGGCGTCGCCGTGCACGGGGTCGACATCAGCGCACGATTCGTCGAGATCGCGCAGGCGCGCGCCCCGACGGGGCGACGTTCGAGCGGCTCGACGCCCGCTCGATGTCGTTCGCCGGCGAGTTCGATGCCGTGGTCTGCCTCTGCCAAGGAGGTTTCGGCATGATGACCGAGCGCAGCGACGACGGCGCGGTCGTCGCCGGTCTCGCCCGCGGCGCTGCGGCCCGGCGGCCGGCTCGCGCTGAGCGCCTTCAACGCCTACTTCGTGGTCAAGTACCACGGCGATGCCGACTTCGACGCGTCGTCCGGGGTGAGCCACGAGCTCACCGAGATCCGATCGGAGTCCGGCGAGGCGCGCACGGTCGAACTGTGGACCGGGTGCTACACGCCGAGGGAGTTGCGACTGCTGCTCGATCGGCACGGCCTGTCGGTCGAGTCGATCAGCAGCGTCGAGCCGGGGGCGTTCGGTCGCAACCCGCCGACGACCGAGTCGCCGGAGTACCTCGTCGTCGCCGCACGAGCGGCATCGCTCGGGAGGTGGGTGGAACGGGCGCGCACCGGCGACGAGCAGCGCGCCGACGGCTGACCATTCGCGGAGCGGCACCACGGGACGGTTTCCGTAGGCCACTGCTACCCTTGAGCCCCTGCGCTGCTCCGGCCGCACAGCTCACCCGTCCAACGATCAGCAATCCTCGAAAGCAGTCCGTCCCTTGTCCGATACCTCGACCACCTCCGATTCCTCCACCTCCACGATGGGGACCTTCGATGACGAGGGCAATTACACACCCCGCGAGATCACGTCCGACGACCTCGGCATGTCCTTCGCCGACGCGATCGAGGGCACGATGGTGGCCGTCGAGGACGGCCAGATGGTCTTCGGCACCGTCGTCAAGATCGACCGGGACGAGGTGCTGCTCGACATCGGCTACAAGAGCGAAGGGGTCATCCCGGCCCGCGAGCTGAGCATCCGCAATGACGTCGACCCGTCCGAGGTCGTCAGCCTGGGCGAGCGCGTGGAGGCGCTCGTGCTGACCAAGGAGGACAAGGAGGGCCGGCTGCTCCTGTCGAAGAAGCGGGCGCAGTACGAGCGGGCGTGGGGCGACATCGAGGCCAAGAAGGAGGCCGACGAGGTCGTCAGCGGCCCGGTCATCGAGGTCGTCAAGGGCGGCCTGATCGTCGACATCGGGCTGCGCGGCTTCCTGCCGGCTTCGCTCGTCGAGTTGCGCCGTGTTCGCGACCTCGCGCCGTACATCGGCCAGACCGTGCACGCCAAGATCATCGAGCTCGACAAGAACCGCAACAACGTCGTCCTGTCGCGGCGGGCCTACCTCGAGGAGAACCAGAAGGAGACCCGCGACCAGTTCCTCACCAACCTCAAGGTCGGCGAGGTGCGCGAGGGCACGGTGTCCAGCGTCGTGTCGTTCGGAGCGTTCGTCGACCTCGGCGGCATGGACGGGCTGATCCACGTCAGCGAGCTGTCGTGGAAGCACGTCGACCACCCCGGCTCGGTCGTCGCCGTCGGCGATCCGGTCAAGGTGCAGGTGCTCGACGTCGACTTCAGCCGCGAGCGCATCAGCCTGTCGCTCAAGGCCACCCAGCAAGACCCGTGGCAGGAGTTCGCCGAGGGCCACCAGGTCGGCCAGCTCGTCTACGGCCGGGTCACCAAGCTCGTCCAGTTCGGCGCGTTCGTCCAGGTCGGCGACGGCATCGAGGGGCTCGTCCACATCTCGGAGATGTCGGCCCACCACGTCGAGTCGCCCGAACAGGTCGTCACGCCCGGCGAGGAGCTGTGGGTCAAGATCATCGACCTCGACCTCGCCCGTCGCCGCATCAGCCTGTCGATCAAGCAGGCCGCCGAGGGTGGCGAACTCGCTGCGGAATACCGCGAGCACTTCGACGTCGACGAGTCCGGCAACTGGGTGCAGGGAGAGACCTCTGCCGAGGCCGAGGCCGCCTGGTCCGAGTACTACGGCGACGATGCCGAGGGCGCGGCCGCGGCCGCCGCCGCGGCGGCAGTCGAGGCGGAGACGTTGAGCGCCCCGGCGACGGACGGAGCAGCGCCGGCCGCCGAACCCGACGAGGTCCCCTCGGTCGAGGCAGCTGTGGCGGTCGAGGCTGCTGAGGTCGTCGAGGCTGCTGAGGCGGTCGAGGCCGACGCTTCGGCGATGGTCGACGAGGTCGACGAGGTCGACCCCGTCGCCGCCGAGTGACCCGCAGCCGGCCCGAGCACCGGTCCGACTCGACGATCCGATGACCGCGTGCGGCGGGCCGCCGGGCATCATGCGCCGATGATCGTCGTCGGGCTGACCGGAGGCATCGGCGCCGGCAAGTCGACGGTGTCGGCGATGCTCGCCGCCCGGGGCGCGGTCATCGTCGACGCCGATCGGATCGCCCGCGACCTCCAGGTCCCGGGCAGCCCGGTGCTCGACGCGATGGCCGACCGGTTCGGCCGGCACATCATCAACGACGACGGAACGCTCGATCGGGCGGCGGTCGCCTCGATCGTCTTCAACGACAAGCAGGCGCTCGACGATCTCAACGGGATCGTCCACCCGGCGATGCAGGGCGAGATCCAGCGCCAGATCGACGAGCACCGCGGTACCGATCGCATCGTCGTGCTCGACTTCCCGTTGCTCGGGGAGAACCCCCGGCGCGGGCTGAGCGCGACGATCGTCGTCGACGTGCCGGTCGACATCGCCGTCCGCCGTCTCGTCGAGCAGCGCGGGATGGACGAGGACGATGCCCGCGCCCGGATCCAGAGCCAGGTCAGCCGCGAGGAGAGGCGGGCGACCGCGACCCACGTCATCGACAACGGCGGCGACCTCCGGTCGCTCGCCGCCCAGGTCGACCGCCTCTGGTCGGAGCTTCTCGACCTCTGATCCGACATCGCCCGCTCGGGTTGCGCCGCCGCACGGGGGTGGTTCGTTGCGGGTGCGGTCGAGGGGTCTAGTGCCCTGACCGCAAACGTTTGCGATGTTCCGTCGGCCGGCTCCGCCGCTCGCGGCGTTGCGGCTCTTCACCGTAGGGCAGGGCGACGCAGTCGTCGCCACGCCTTGCGAGCGACGCACCCGACTCGGCGTCGACACCTCGAACGTTCACGGTCATGGCACTAGCGCTCGAAGAAGGCGACCGCGGTGCGGACCATGAGGCGCACGCCGATCGCGATCGCCGACTCGTCGACGTCGAACGAGCCGGCGTGCAGGTCGAGACGCGGACCATCGCCGGCCGGGTCGTGGACGCCGATGCGGACGTACGTGCCGGGAATCCGACGCAGGTACCAGGCGAAGTCGTCGCCGCCCCAGCTCTGCACCGCGTCGGTGACCGCCGAGGCACCGAGCTCGGCGACCGCCGCCCCGCGCACGAGGTCGGTCACGGCGCGGTCGTTGACAACCGGTGGGACGCCGTGGGTGTAGTCGAGCTCGTAGGCCGCGCCGGTCCCGGAAAGGAGGTGGGACAGCGCGCGGTCGACGATGGCGGGGAGCAGCTCCCACACCGCATCGGACGGGGTGCGGATCGATGCCCGCAGATGGCACGACGAGGGGATGACGTTGGCCGCGTCGCCGCTGTGGATCGACCCGAAGACGACCTTGACGTCGGCCGGGTCGTCGAGCTCGGCTGCGACCCGCTTCGGTAGCTCGTTGACCACGTGCGATGCGACCGAGATCATGTCGACCGTCTCCTCGGGCCGCGCGGTGTGCCCGCCCGGACCGGTGAGCGTGATGCACGCCATATCGGCCGCCGACGAGATCGGACCGGTCTTGAGGCCGACCCGGCCGACATCGAGCTTGGGGTCGCAGTGGGCCCCGACGATCGCATCGACATCGGCGAGGGCTCCGTCGGCGATCGTGTCGATCGCGCCGCCCGGCACCCGCTCCTCCGCCGGCTGGAACACGAACCGGATCGGACCGGGGATCTCGTCGGGGTGATGGGCGAAGTAGAGGGCGGTGCCGAGCATGATCACGGTGTGCACGTCGTGACCGCACGCGTGCGCCACCCCGTCGACCTGGCTGCGGTAGTGCACCGGCTTGTCGTCGTGCATCGCCAGCGCGTCGAGGTCGGCGCGCAGCGCGAGCCGCCGACTGCCGCGGCCGACGAGGTCGCACAGCAGCCCGGTGCCAGACGTCAGAGACCGCGGCTCCAGCCCGGCGAGGCGCAACCGTTCCCCGACGAGCTCGGTGGTCGCGTACTCCTCGCCGCTCAGCTCCGGGTGGGCGTGCAACTGCCGGCGGATGGCGATCAGCCCCTCGCCGTGCTCGCCGAGCCAGGCATCGATCGGGCGGATCGATCCGGGACGATCGGACGTCATGCCGGCATCGCGCGGTCGTCTGCGAGCTCGTCGGCAAGGTGGTGCACCACATCGAGGAGCGTAGCTCCGTCCTCGACCAGCTTTCGCTGCCGCATGGTGCCCGATCCGCGTTCGAGAATGCCGAAGACGTTGTGCAGTTCCCGGTCGATGCCCAGCCGTGTTGCCACCGGCGTCAGCTCGTCGATCAACTCGTGCACGAGTTCGCGGATCGGCCGGCGGACCGGCTTGCCGCCGCCTGCGTCCTCGACGATCAGGGTGGCGTCGATGCCGTACCGTCCGGCGAGCCAGCGGTTCTCGCGAATCGTCCACTCCCGCGGCGGCTCGGGGAGGTCGCCGGTCTCGATCCGGTCGTTGCACCAGGCGACCAGCGCCTGCGTCAGCGCCGCGAGCGCCTCGACCTCGCCAAGCGTCTGCGGGGCGTCGAACATGCGCAGCTCGATCGTGCCGAACTCCGGGTGCGGCCGGATGTCCCACCAGACCTCGCGGATCGACGTGATGCACTCCGAGTCGAGCAGCGTCGACATGAACGCCTCGAAGTCGAGCCAGTCGGCCAACTGCGGCGGAAGCCCGGCGGTCGGGAGCGACTCGAAGACCTTCGAACGTGCCGAGGCCAGTCCTGAATCCTCGCCTTCGAAGAACGGGCTGGACGACGACAGCGCCAGGAAGATCGGCAACGTGCGCTTGAGCTCGTTGATGATCGTGATCGCCCGCTCCCCGTCGAGCACGCCGACGTGGACGTGCATGCCACAGATCAGCAGGCGGCGGGCCGGCCACTGCATCGCCTCGATCAGCTCGTGGTAGCGGGGGCTCGGGCTGACGTCCTGCTCGCGTGCGATGCCGAACGGATGCGTCCCCGAGCTGATGATGCGCAACCCGCGCTCGTCGGCACGCGCGCGCAGCTCGTCGAGCGTGGCCTGCAGATCGGCGCGAGCCTCGGCCGGCGTGTCGCAGATGCCGGTGATGATCTCGACCGTGCTCTGGAACAACTCGTGCTTGGCCTTGGGGTGCTCGCCGCCCGGATGGCCGACCGCCATCTCGTCGAGGATCTCGTTGGCGGCGGACACGAGGTCGCCGGTCACCGCGTCGACGAGGTGCAACTCCAGCTCGACACCGATCGTCGGTCGTTCGTTGCGCGTGAACTCGATCGTCATGATGTTCGCCCCTCCACCGGCGGCGTGGGCAGTCTCGCACAACGGGACCGGTCGCCGGTCGGCGGCGGATCGGTGATGTCGGAGAGGTCAGCGGTACGTCGCGATGACCTCGGCGACCGTTTCGGGGGTCGTCGGCGGCGGAAACCGGGCGACGACGTTGCCCTCCTTGTCGACGAGGAACTTCTCGAAGTTCCAGGTGATGTCGGGGCTGTCGCCCTCACCGGGTTGGGCCTCCTTGAGCAGCCGGTAGAGCGGAGCCGCACCGGGTCCGTTGACCTCGATCTTGGAGAACATCGGGAAGTCGACGCCGTACGTCGACGTGGCGAACTCCAGGATCTCCGCGTCGGTCCCGGGCTCTTGGTTGGCGAACTGGTTGCACGGGAAGCCGAGGACGGTCACGTCGTCATGGTCGTCGTGGAGCGTACGCAGACCTGCGTACTGGGGGGTGAGGCCTCATTTGCTGGCGACGTTGACGACCAGGCAGACCTGGCCGCGGAACCGCTCGAAGGAGAGCTGGTCGCCGGTGATCGAGGTCATCGTGATGTCGTGGAAGGCGGACACTTGCGGGACCGTAGTACGGGCGCGGGCCGCCCGGTGCACCGTTCGGTCGTGTCGTGTTGGCCACGCCCGGTTCCCGACGTGCCCGGCCACCGGTCGATATCATGCGCTTGTCCCATGCACGAAGACCGACAACACGGGGGCGAGCCGATCGGCGAGCCCTCACCCCCGAACCGATCGATGCCGTGCTGACCGCCCTCGGGCTGCTCGCCGTCGTCGCGCTGATCGCCGCCAACGGGTATTTCGTGGCCGGGGAGTTCGCGTTCGTCGCCGCCCGCCGTTCGAAGTTCGTCGAGCTCGCCGATCAGGGTCGCCGACGAGCTCGGCGAGCGGTCGACGTTCACCGGCGGCTGAGCTTCATGTTGTCGGGCGCCCAGCTCGGGATCACCGTGACGTCACTGGTGCTCGGCTTCATCGCCGAGCCGGCGATCGCACAGACGATCGAACCCCTCCTCGACAGCATCGGCCTGGGCTCCGCCTCGTTCGGCGTGTCGCTCCTCGTCGCGTTCGTGCTGGCGACGATGTCACAGATGGTCTTCGGTGAGTTGGCGCCGAAGAACCTGGCGATCGCCAAGCCCGAGCGGATCGCGCTGGCGGTTGCGCCGACGACGTGGTGGTACATGCGCATCTTCGGGCCGATCATCCGCGTCTTCGACGGGTCGGCCAACCGGCTCCTGCGCCTGTTCCGCATCGAGCCGGTCGAGGAGTTGCACGGCTTCGTCTCGACCGAGGAGCTCGACATCATCGTCGACTCGTCGGCGGAGAGCGGCCACCTGACGCCGTCGCAGGCAGCGCTGCTCGAACGGGCGATCGACTTCGCCGAGCTGGAGGCCTCCGATGCGATGGTTCCATGGAACCGTGTCGTCACGATCGGGGACGACGCGTCGGCAGCCGACTTCCGCGATCTGATGGCGTCGACCCACTCGCGCTTTCCTGTCGTCGATGCCGATGGGCGCGTGCAGGGGGTCGTTCACGCCAAGGATCTGCTCGGCGTCCCGCGCGACGAGTACGACGCCACCCCGGTGTCGGGGCTCTACCAGGAGATCCTCGTCGTCCCCGAGGCCGCCGGGCTGACGGTGGTCCTCGCCGAGCTGCGCTCGCACTCGACCGAGATGGCGATCGTCATCGACGAGTACGGCGGCCCGGCCGGCGTCGTCACGCTCGAAGACGTCGTCGAGGAACTGGTCGGTGAGATCGAGGACGAGTACGACCCGAGCGCACCGGGCGAGCACATCGAGGTCGAGCCCGGCGTGTGGTCGGTCTCGGGCACCTCGCGCCCCGACGAGATCGAGCGGATGACCGGGCTCCAACTGCCGGACGGGGAGTACGACACCGTCGCCGGCCTCGTGCTGGAGCGGCTCGAACGAATCCCCGAGTCCGGCGACTCCGTCGTCGTCGACGGGGTGATGATCGAGGTCCTCGAGGTCGATGGCTTCGCCATCGACCAGGTGCTCCTGCGGGTCGATCCGTCTGTCGTCGTCGACGAGGAGCGCGAGACGCAGCCGCCGCCCGAACCCTCAGGGGAGCCGGCGCCGTGATCGTCGCCGCGGAACAGGGCATCGACGTCAACTGGACGGCGCTCGCCCTCGCCGTCATCCTCCTCGCGGCGAACGGCTTCTTCGTTGCGGCGGAGTTCGCGGTGCTCGCCGCCCGGCGATCGCGCATCGAACAGCTGGCCGCCGACGGGGTCCGCGCCGCTCGGCATGCTCTCGCCAGCATCAAGAGCCTCTCGCTGATGCTCGCCGGCGCACAGCTCGGGATCACGATGTGCTCGCTCGGTCTCGGTGCGGTCGCCGAACCGGCGATCGCCGGCATCATCGAGGGGGCACTCGGCGAGGTGTTCTCGCTGTCGGACACGGCCCGGCACGTGATCGGGTTCACGTTCGGCTTGTCGATCGTCGTGTTCTTGCACATGGTGGTCGGGGAGATGGCTCCGAAGTCGTGGGCGATCTCCCACCCCGAGGAATCCGCGATGCGGCTCGCCCGCCCCTTCCGCTGGTTCGTCATGCTGTTCCGCCCGCTGATCGAGCTGCTCAACTGGATGGCCAACCTCGCAGTGCGGGCGGTGGGCGTCGAGCCCCAGGACGAACGGGCGATGGCCCACTCGCCCGCCGATCTCCTCCTCCTGCTCGAGGAATCGGCTGGGCACGGCGGCCTCGCCGAGCAGGAGCACACGCTGCTCACCCGATCGCTGGAGTTGTCCGGGCTGACCGCGGCGGACGCGATGACCGTGCGGCGCGACATCGTCGCGGTCACCGCCGATTCCGAGCGCGCAGCAGGTCGCCACCGAGGCCCATCGCACCGGGCGCACGCGCGTGATCGTCCACGACGGCGAGCTGGACCATGCCCGCGGCTTCATCCACGCGAAGGACCTCCTCCGCCTCCCGAACGGAACCTGGTCGACCACGATCGCCGGCGACATGACGCGGTCGATCATGGTGACCCCCGAACACCACCGGCTCGAGGACCTCCTGCTGGAGATGCGCACCGAGCGCCAGCACATCGCACTGGTTGTCGACGAGCACGGCACGGTGGTCGGGCTGCTGACCCTCGAGGATGTGCTCGAGGAGCTGATCGGCGACTTCGATGACGAGAGCGATCCGCGCCTGGGGGAGTGCGAGCGCCTCGCCGACGACGTCTACCGGATGAACGGGACGTTGCGGCCCGACGAGTTCGAGGAGTGCACCGGGCGGGCCCTGCCGGTCGGTGACTGGCAGACGGTCGCCGGCTACGTCATCGCCGCTTTCGACGAGATCCCGAGCGTCGGTGACCACGTCCGGACCGAGATCGGTGAGTTCGAGGTCCTGGCGATGGACGGCTACGCGATCGACGCCCTGCGCGTCCACCTCCTGCCAGAGCGGTGAGTTGCCGCGCGCAGGTCGCGCCGAGTCCGATCGGTGTGGGCGAACAGGTGTTCCCGCGGTTAGCATCAGGGGGGTGACCGAGACCGTCGATGCCGAGACTGCCGCAGCCACGGCGGCGACGACCGACCCAACCCGTCCCCGACCTGCGCAGCGACGTCGAGCTCGCCGGAGGCACCCTGGCCAGCGGCTACGACGCCGGCGGCGACCACGCTTTCCAGGTCGTCGCCGACTACGAGCCGGCCGGCGATCAGCCGGCGGCGATCGCCGCGCTCGCCGCGGGCGTCGAGGCCGGCGAGCGCTTCCAGACGCTGCTCGGCATCACCGGCTCGGGCAAGTCGGCGACGATCGCCTGGACGATCGAGCGGACGCAGCGGCCGACGCTGATCCTCGCCCCGAACAAGTCGCTCGCCGCTCAACTCGCCCAGGAGATGCGCGAGTTCTTCCCCCACAACCGCGTCGAGTACTTCGTCAGCTACTACGACTACTACCAGCCCGAGGCGTACATCCCGTCGAGTGACACCTACATCGAGAAGGACTCCTCGATCAACGACGAGATCGACCGGCTCCGCCATTCGGCGACGGCCGCACTGCTCACCCGGCGTGACGTCATCGTCGTCGCATCGGTGTCGTGCATCTACGGCATGGGCAACCCCGAGGAGTACAAGGGCCACCTGCTCGACCTCAACGTCGGTATCGACTACGACATGCGCAGCATCCTGCGCCGGCTGGTCGACATGCAGTACGACCGCAACGACATGACCCTCGGGCGCGGCAACTTCCGGGTGCGCGGCGACACGATCGAGATCCACCCGGCCTACGAGGAGTCGGTGCTCCGGGTCGAGATGTTCGGCGACACGATCGACCGCATCACCACGATCGACACCGTCACCGGCGAGCAGCTCAGCGACCTCCAGCGGGCGTACGTCTTCCCGGCGACCCACTACGCCACGGGCGCCGAGCGACTTGGGGTCGCGATGGGCAAGATCGAGCACGAGCTCCAAGTGCGGCTGAAGGAGTTCGAGGAGGAGGGCAAGCTCCTCGAAGCGCAGCGGCTGCGGATGCGCACGCAGTACGACCTCGAGATGATGAGCGAGGTCGGCTACTGCAACGGCATCGAGAACTACTCGATGCACATCGACGGTCGCGACTACGGCGAACCACCGTTCACGCTGCTCGACTACTTCCCCGACGACTACCTCCTCGTCATCGACGAGAGCCACGTGGCGGTCCCGCAACTCCACGGCCAGTTCGCCGGCGACCGCAGCCGCAAGGACGTGCTGGTCGAGCACGGCTTCCGGCTTCCGTCCGCGCGCGACAACCGCCCGCTGACGTTCGAGGAGGTGCTCGGCCGGGTCAACCAGGGGATCTTCCTGTCGGCGACGCCGAGCGACTACGAGCTGCGGGTGTCGGGACAGGTCGTCGAGCAGATCGTCCGCCCGACCGGGTTGGTCGACCCGGAGGTGATCGTCAAGCCGACGAAGGGTCAGATCGACGACCTGATCGAGCTGGTCGCCGGCCGCGTCACCAACGGCGAGCGGGTCCTGGTCACGACGCTGACCAAGAAGATGGCCGAGGACCTGACCGACTACCTGCTCGAGCAGGGCCTGCGGGTCCGGTACCTGCACTCCAACATCGACACGATCCAGCGCATCGAGATCCTGCGCGGCCTGCGGCTCGGCGACTTCGACGTGCTCGTCGGGATCAACCTGTTGCGCGAGGGGCTCGACTTGCCCGAGGTGTCGCTGGTGTGCATCCTCGACGCCGACAAGGAGGGTTTCCTGCGGTCGCAGACCTCGCTGATCCAGATGATCGGGCGCGCCGCCCGCAACGTTGCCGGCCAGGTCGTGATGTACGCCGACAAGATGACCGACTCGATGGTCGCAGCGATCGGCGTCACGCAACGCCGGCGCGAGGTCCAGCTCGCCTACAACGCCGAGCACGGCATCGACCCGCAGACGATCCGCAAGGCGGTCGGTGACATCCTCTCGCTGCTCCGACCGGATGACACCGCGCCGGTGCCGGGCAGGGACCGCCGCCGCCAGCGCGAACGCGACAAGGTCCAGCGCGACCTGAAGTCGCTCCCCGAGCAGGAGATGGCCCGCCTGATCCAGACGCTCGAGGAGGAGATGCACGAGGCGTCGGCCGAGCTCAAGTTCGAGTACGCCGCCCGGCTGCGCGACGAGATCGCGGAGCTCCGGCGCGAGCTGCGCGACGCCGGCTGACCTGCAGCGCTCGCGACGTCGGCTCGGGTCAGCTCGCAGCGATCAGGTACCGCCCGACCGCGAGCACGACCGGCAAGAGCAGCAGGGCCATCCACCCCCACCGGCTCCGTGCGATCCGCGCCGCGACCGCTCCGGATGCGATCCACAGCCCGATCGCCGCCAGGCCGGCCGGCACTGCCAGGACCACCCAGGTCGGGTTCGGCTCATCGGTGTCCCACACGCTGAACGCCGCGGCGAGCACGATGACGAACGCGAGCAGCAACGCGAGCAGTGCCGCGAACTGGACCGCCAGCGCCGCCGCGATCGCCCCGGCGATGCGGCCGACCGACGGCGCGGGCGCCACGATCGAAGGGGGAGGCGGGGGCGGAAGCGGGGTTCCCGGCTGCGGTGGCCCGGTCGGTGTCACCCTCGCTGGTGACGGTGGCCCGGTCGGTGCCGGGTTCGCTGGTGCCGGGTTCGCTGGTGCTGGGTTCGCTGGTGCCATGCGCCCATCGTCCTCGCGGCGGCCCGTCGCGTCGATCCGGGGGATCCCCCACCCGGGCCTGGGGGATCCCCGCCGGGGCGTTGCCGACCCGTTCACTCGAACCCCCGCATGAACGACTCGACGATCGACGCCCGCTCGGGGTCGCCGGTCGGCAGCAGTGGGCGCTCGCTGCGCTCGACGAGTGCGGCGAGCGCGAGCAGGAGCACGCCGCCGACGGCGATCCACGCCCAGGTCGGCGCCTCGGCCAGTCGCGGTCCGGCCGAGATGCAGCAGGTCGCGCCGATCGTGAGGGTGCCAGCGATCAGTGGAGCGCCGAGTCGACGGACACCGCCGACGCCGGTGGCGATGACCCCGAGCGCCAGCGCGCCGAGCGTCGCCCAGTCGGTTCCCGGCTGGACCTGGGCCGACAGCAGCCAGGTGGCGAGCAGGCCGAGCCCGGGGCCGTACGCGAACCACGACGACTGCCCGAACGCCCTGCGCAGGATCACACCGACTCCGAGGAGCGCCAGGCCGGTCACGCCGACGGCAACATCGACACCGGTCGCGCCGTACGGGGCGATCGCGGCGATGACGAGTTCGTTGGTGCCGGTCGTCCACCACAGGCTGACCGCCGCCCCGCCGACGCCGGCAGCGCCGGCGAGCAGGAGCGCCCGGTCGTGCTGCGTCGTACCGAGCACGATGCCCTGCGCGCCGAGCAACGCGATCGTCAGCGACACGAACACGGCGTCGCCACCGAGGGACGCGCCCAGTGCGAACGCACCCGCGACGAGGGCGGCGGTGTCGATGGGGCCGAGGTCGTCGCGCCACGCCCCGAGACCGGTCAGCCCCACCGCGAGCGCAGCCAACACCAGGACGATCGCAGTCGAATCGAGGCCGGCGACGTAGAGGGCGAGCGTCCCCGCCGCGACGAGGCAGCCCGACGCCAGGTGGGCCCACGGTGATCGCAGCGAGCGACCCGCTGCCGCGCCGCACGCCCCCGCCAGCCCGGCGAGCAGTGCGACGTTCCACCATCCGAGGTGGCCGTCGAGGAACGACAGCGCGACCGCGACCTCGGCGACACCGACCGGGACGATCGCACACCGCGGGGCGCAGTGCCACGCCGAACACGATGATCCCGACGGTCGTGAGCAGCGCCGCGGACCCGCCGTCGCTGCCGGCGACCGTGTGCATCGCGAAGCCGGTGACGAGCGCGACCCCGACCAGCCGGAGCCCGCTGTCGGGGCGATCGACGAACGACACCGCCAGCACCGAGCGCGACGCCGAACGCGGCGACGAGTGCCGCCTCCACCCAGGTCGGTCCTGCCCCGGGGGCCGTCACGGCGACCAACCCCCAGCACGCGGTCGTGACCGTCGTCAGCTCCCACGTACGCCGGTCGGTCGTCGCCGAGGATCGCGGCCCCGAGCACGAGGACGGCGAAGGCGACGAGCGCGAGCGGCACGGCGGTGATGGTCGCCGCCCCGACGACGGCACCCGCCGCACCGAGCAGGCTCGCGGCGACCCACCAGGGGGTGCCGTTCGACCTCGCCGACCCGGTCGAGGTCGCCAGCAGCGCCAGGCCGGTGAGGAGCAACGGCACGGTCCAGACGACGTCGACCGCGTTCCCGTCGACGCGATGTGCAGCGAGCACGATCGGAACGAGCACACCCGCCGCCGTCGACGGGACGGCGATCCACGGTGCGGCGGCCGCCAGTCGGCGCCACACCGATTCGGGGTGCATCCGTCGGGTCGACTCCAGGGCGAGGAGAGCGACGGCGGGGAGGCACAGCCAGACGACCCCGGCGACCTCGCCGGCCACGAGACCGGTGACCAGCCCCGAGGCGAACGTGGCCACCGCTGCAAGGGCGAGCGGCAGGTTCGCCTTGCGCCCGGCCGTGATGCCGATGACGATCGCCGCGATCGCGCCGGACACCGGAGCGCTCCAGCTCAGCACGTCGCCGACCGCGCCGACTCGTTCGAGGGTGCCGCTGCCGATGCCGGCCTCGGCGAGCAGTGTGAGCGCCGGTGCCAGCCCGACCGCGCAGGCGAGGGCCACGCTGCGGCGAATCGCGCCGAAGGCCAGTGCGGTCGCGGCGCCGATCGCGCCGAGCAACGGTGCGGGCACGCCGGTCAGCGCCGATGCGCCGATCGCAGCCAGTGCGAAGGCGACCACGGTGGCGACCTTCAGTGCCGGCACGCGCCACCGGCGGGATTGCAGCTCGGTCGCGGCGAGCGCAGCGAGACCACCGACCAGCACGCATACCGGCCACGGCTGCTCGAGCGTTGCGGCAGCGGCGACGCCGACCGGCGCGGTGATCGTGGCGGCGAGCACGGCGAGGGCGGTCGAGGTGGTCGGGAAGCGGCGCCGCCCAGCCTCGGCCGCGGAGTACGCGGCGATCAGCGCGGCGACCAGCCCCGAGAAGCGAGCGCCGGCCGGGATGCTCTCCCAGCGGCTGGCGACGACGATCACGCTGGCGACGAGCAGCAGGCCGGCGCCGGTACCCGCCAACCAGCCGGCGGCCGACAACGACGGGAGCCGCCAGCGCGTCCCGGGTCCGTTCGGTCGGCGGTGGCCAGGGGGGTCGGCTGCCCGGTTCGTCTCCGCGAGGCGGGGGTTCGTCGATCGGGGGTCGCTGGGTGGGGAGGTCCGCCGGTGCTTGCATCCCTCGATCGTGCGCGACGTGAGCGATGGGCGCCATCGGGAGAATCCCCCAGCGCAACCTGGGGTGTGCGCTGCGGCTCAGTCGAGGCCGTGCTGGACGGCGTAGCGGACGAGGTCGCTGCGCCGCGACAGGTGCAGCTTGCCGAGGATGTTTCGAACGTGGTTCTCGGCGGTCTTCGGCGAGATCGAGAGCTCGCCGCCGATCTCTTTGTACGTGTGGCCGCGGGCGACGAGCTGCAGGACCTCGCGCTCGCGGTCGGTCAGCGGGCTGCTGTCGGTCGCTTTGGCCATCCGGCGGAACTCTCCGAGCACGAGCGCGGCGAGCGACGGGGAGAAGACCGGTTCCCCGCCGGCAGCGGCGATCAGCGACGCCCGTACCTCCTCGACCGGCGCGGTCTTCAACAGGTAGCCGGCTGCTCCGGCAGCGACCGCGTCGAGCAGGTCGCGCTCGGCCTCGCTGACGGTCAGGATCACGATCGGACAGATCGTTGCGCAGGCCTGCACGACCGCCAACCCGCCCCCGCGCGGCATGTGCAGGTCCGAGACGACGAGGTCGGGCCGGCGGGCCTCGATCACGTCGATCGCCCCCTCGGCGTCGTCGGCCTCACCGACGACCTCGAACCGGTCGCCCAGCTCGCCGCGCAGCCCCGATCGGACGATCGCGTGGTCGTCGGCGATCACGGTGCGGATCGGTGCGATGCCGGTCATCTCGTCCACAGTCTGACCTCGGTTCCCTCGCCGCCGGCGCTCACGATCTCGGATCGCCCGCCCGCGTCGCTCATGCGGGCGCGGATCGAATGCTGCAACCCGGACCCGCCGGCGGGCGCTGACGGGTCGAACCCCAGGCCGTCGTCGCGGACGGATGCGAACAGCTCGCCGTCCACGCCCGTCTCGACGAACACGACGATCCGCGTCGCGGCCGCGTGCTTCACCGCGTTCGTCACCGCCTCGCCGATCGCACCGGCGAGCGCGTCTTGGCGCGCCGCGTCGACCCGGCAGCCGTCGTCGAGCACGCTGACGGTGACCTGCGCGTCGGCGTGGCGGGCCGCCCGCTCGACCGCAGAACGGACGCGCCGTTCGAGCGTGTCGTCGTCGTGGCTGGTGGCGCCGAACAGGAAGCGCCGCAGGTCGCGGTCGGCGTCCCGCGCGGCGAGTGCCAACTCGGGGTCGGTCTCCTCGCTGCGCCGCTCGACGAGCGCCAACGTCTGCAGGACGGTGTCGTGGAGCACGCGGGCCACCTCGTCGCGCGCCCGGCGGTCCGCGATCTCGGCCTCGGCACGCCGCAGCAGCAGCGCCAGCCACCCGAGCAGGGCGCCGGCGGCGGCGAAGAACAGCGATGTCGCCACGAGGGAGATCGCGTGGCGTGTACTCCAATCGTCGAATTCGTTGAGGACGGCACCCAGCCATTCGGCCGGTCCGAGCAGGAGGCCGATCCCGGCCGCGACCCAGGGACCGGCGGCGAATCCGATCGACACCATCGCGATCAGAGGGAACTGCGTGGCCAGGCTCTGGGACGTCTCGAACACGTGGCCCGGTTCGAACACCCAGCCGTCGAGCACGCTGAGGCCGAGTGCGATCGTCGCTTCCACGATCACGAACCGGCGCCCGAGCAACGCCGACGGTCTGGTGCGCACCGCCCACGTCGACCAGGTGGCCACCACCGCGACGGCGAACACGCAGGCGATCGCCAGGTCCGGGTGGCGGATCGCGCCGTGCCGCATCGACACGGCGACCACCGCCAGCATCCACAGCCAGCTCAGCCACCGGGCGACCACGAGCGCCTTGAGCACGGTGAGCACCGTCGGGGGGACTCGCCCGTTCTGCCGGCTGGCGAGCATCTCGGTCACGCGACGAACTCTAGGGAGGGCGAGTCCTCCGGCAGCGGTAGGTGCCCGCTGCGCGGCCGGATTTCGATCGCGCCCGCGGCGCCGACCGGCGACGGCTGGCGACGGCTGCCGAGCACCTCGCCAAGCCGAGACCGGGTGATCGTGGCCGGAGCGGCTCGACCGGGTGGCCGCGGGCGCCGCCGCGTACGATCGCAACCGTGCGGGAGATCGACACGATCGAGGAGTTCGACGCGCACGTCGGGCGGTCGGGTTCGCTCGACGACGTCGTCGTGCAGGGGATCGACCTGACGTCCCGGAGCGACCTGATCCGCTCGCTGTCGTGCCGTGGCGCGACGTTCCTCGGCACGGCGATGTCGCGCGACGCTGCAGCGCACGCGCTCGACACCGGTGCGGTGGTCTTCCCGCGGCTGCCGGACCTTCCCTTCGACACGTACCGTCCGCGCCTCTACGCCCAGGACGAGTTGCTCGCCGGCTGGGTGCCGGGCGCCCCCGGGTCGTTCGTCCGCGACGCGCTCGACTCGCGCGATCTACCGGTGGGCCTCGCGCGGTGCCGAGGGGCAGGCCGCCCCCCGTGCTCGACGCGCTCGCCCGCCGGCTCCACGATCATGCGATCGACGACGCCCTCGGCGAGCATCTGCGATCCCACCCCGACGTGGTCGCCGTGATGGGGGGCCACTCCACGACGCGCACCGACGCCGCCTACCGCAGCGTGGCCGAGCTCGGACGATCGATCACCCGGGCCGGGTGGCACCTGGCGACCGGCGGCGGCCCCGGTGCGATGGAGGCCGCCAACCTCGGCGCCTGGCTCGCGGCGTATCCCGACGATGCGTTGGACGAAGCGCTGCGCCTGCTCGCCGCCGCGGTCGATTACCGCGAGCCCGACGGGTACCTGAGCGCTGGGCGAGCGGTGCTCGATCGCTTTCCCGCCGGAGCGCCAAGCCTGGCCGTGCCGACCTGGTTCTACGGACACGAGCCGACCAATCAGTTCGCCACCGCCGTGGCGAAGTACTTCGCCAACTCGATTCGCGAG
Organism: Ilumatobacteraceae bacterium; assembly: GCA_963825565.1. Classification (GTDB taxonomy): domain Bacteria; phylum Actinomycetota; class Acidimicrobiia; order Acidimicrobiales; family Ilumatobacteraceae; genus JBFGCT01. The sequence goes on along the minus strand of CAWGTW010000012.1, from coordinate 22,845 downwards.
GACGGCCTGCTGGCGATCGCCACCCGCGGCGTCGTGTTCGCACCCGGTGCCGCAGGGACGGTGCAGGAGGTGTTCCAGGACGCGACACAGAACCACTACGACATCGTCGGCGTCGTCAGCCCGATGGTCTTCCTCGATTCCGCGTTCTGGCGCACCGAGCTCCCCGCCGAGCCGTTGCTCCGCAGGCTGGCCGGCGAGCGCCGGTACGCCGATCTGATCGGTGTCGCCGACACGCCAGACGAGGTGATGGGCTTCCTCCGCGACCACCCGCCCGACCCGCGCTGACCCCGCCGATTCGTGTGACCGATCAGGTCGGGGTCGCGGCGTTCGGTCACGCAGATCCCGCACGCCCGAGTTTGTGTGACCGAACACGTTGGGGGTCGGGCTGTTCGGTCACACAAACGCTGGACGTGGCCCTCGGGACTTGTGTGACCGAACAAGTCAGGGGTCGCGCTGTTCGGTCACACAAACGGGGAAGTGGCGGGGTCGGGATGGTCTGAACACATGTTCGCCTGTAGGATTCTGCAGCGATGGCCGCCCGCACCGCCGCTTCCGCCACCACATCGCCAGCGCCGAAGCCGGCGACGAGCCGCGCCCGCCGGCGAAGCACGGTTGCCGACGACGACCCGAAGATCGTCGTGCGGGGTGCGCGCGAGCACAACCTCAAGAACGTCAACGTCGAGCTGCCGCGCGACAAGCTCGTCGTGTTCACCGGCCTCTCCGGGTCGGGCAAGTCCAGCCTGGCGTTCGACACGATCTACGCCGAGGGCCAGCGGCGGTACGTCGAGTCGCTCAGCTCCTACGCCCGTCAGTTCCTCGGCCAGATGGACAAGCCCGACGTCGATGTCATCGAAGGGTTGTCGCCGGCGATCTCGATCGACCAGAAGTCGGCTGGGCGCAATCCGCGCTCGACCGTCGGCACGATCACCGAGGTCTACGACTACCTGCGCCTGCTCTACGCCCGCATCGGCATCCAGCACTGCCCCAACGACGGCACCCGGTTGCAGCGCCAGACCCCGCAGCAGATCGTCGACCGCATCTTGGAGATGGACACCGGCCTGCGGTTCCAGGTGCTCGCTCCGGTGGTCCGTGGGCGCAAGGGCGAGTACGACACGCTGCTCGAGGACCTGTCGGGCCAGGGGTACGTCCGGGCACGGATCGACGGCGAGACGGTCGACATCGACGAGTTCCTCAAGCGCGAGGAGCGTCTCGCCAAGTACGAGAACCACAAGATCGAGATCGTCGTCGACCGACTGGTGCTCAAGGAGGGGATCGAGCGACGGCTGACCGACTCGCTCGAGACCGCGCTGGCGCTCGCCGACGGGGTCGCCGAGATCGAGCTCGTGCCGCGGGCGGGGGAGCGGCCGGCCGAGACGTTGACGTTCAGCCAGCACCTCGCTTGCCCGACCTGCGGGACCAGCTACGACGAGCCGGCCCCGCGCAACTTCTCGTTCAACTCCCCGTACGGCGCGTGCGAGAGCTGTGACGGCCTGGGGACCACCTTCGAGGTCGACCCGGAGTTGATCGTCCCCGACGTCGAGCTGTCGATCGCCGACGGCGCGATCGCGCCCTGGCGCAGCGCCCATACGCAGTACTTCACGCGGATGCTCGAATCGGTCGCCGACGTCAACGACATCGACCTCGATGCGCCGTGGGAGAAGCTGAGCCCGAAGCAGCAGAAGGTGATCCTCCACGGGGTCAAGGGCAAGCTGACCGTGCGCTACAAGAACCGCTACGGGCGGTCTCGCCAGTACGCCACCGAGTACGAAGGCGTGATCCCGTGGATCAAGCGCCGCCACGAGGGGAGCGACAGCGACTGGGCGCGCGAGCAGTACGAGGGGTACATGCGCGAAGTCGCCTGCCGGGCATGTGGCGGCGCCCGCCTCCGGCCGGCCTCGCTCGCCGTCACGGTCAACGACCTCAACATCTCCGAGGTCTGCAACATGTCGATCGGGGAGTCGGCGAAGTTCCTCGCCGCGCTCGAGCTGTCCGAGCGCGACCGGCTGATCGCCGAACGGGTGACCAAGGAGATCAACAACCGGCTCGGGTTCCTCCTCGACGTCGGCCTCGACTACCTGACCATGTCGCGCTCGGCGGGGACGCTCGCCGGCGGCGAGGCCCAGCGGATCCGCCTCGCCTCGCAGATCGGGTCGGGGCTGGTCGGGACGCTGTACGTGCTCGACGAACCGTCGATCGGGCTGCACCAGCGCGACAACCGCCGGCTGATCGACACGCTCACACGGCTGCGCGACCTCGGCAACACCGTGATCGTCGTCGAGCACGACGAGGAGACGATCCGGGAGAGCGATTGGATCGTCGACATCGGCCCGGGCGCCGGCGAGCACGGCGGCGAGATCGTCTACTCCGGCCCGGTCAAAGGGATCTCGAAGGTCGCCTCGTCGATCACCGGGCAGTACCTGTCGGGGAAGAAGACGATCCCCGTCCCACAGGCCCGCCGCCCGCAGGGCTTCGACGCGCTGACGATCGAGGGTGCCCGCGAGCACAACCTGCAGAACCTGACCGTCGACATCCCGCTCGGCAACTTCGTCGCCGTCACCGGCGTGTCGGGGTCGGGCAAGTCGACCCTCGTGCGCGACATCCTGCTCCCGGTGCTGATGCAGCGGATCTACCGATCGAAGATGGCGCCGGGCAAGCACAAGCGGATCAACGGGATCGAGCACCTCGACAAGGTGATCGACATGGATCAGTCCCCGATCGGGCGCACCCCGCGCTCGAACCCGGCGACCTACACCGGGATCTTCGACAGCATCCGCAAGCTGTTCGCCTCGACGAGCGAGGCCAAGGTGCGGGGCTACATGCCGGGCCGGTTCAGCTTCAACGTCAAGGGCGGGCGGTGCGAGGCCTGCTCCGGCGACGGCACCTTGAAGATCGAGATGCATTTCCTGCCTGACGTGTACGTCCCGTGCGAGGTCTGCAAGGGCGCCAGGTACAACCGCGACACGCTCGACATCGAGTTCAAGGGCAAGAACGTCTCCGACGTGCTCGACATGCCCGTCGCCGAAGCGGTCGATTTCTTCGCCAACCAGCCCCGCATCTCGCGCTACATGCAGACGCTGATGGACGTCGGCCTCGGGTACGTCCGGCTCGGGCAACCGGCACCGACGCTGTCGGGGGGCGAGGCCCAGCGGGTCAAGCTGGCGACCGAGCTCGCCAAGCGCTCGACCGGCCACACGATCTACCTCCTCGACGAGCCGACGACCGGGCTGCACTTCGACGACGTCAGGCGCCTGCTCACCGTCTTGCAGCGCCTGGTCGACCAGGGGAACACGGTGCTCGTCATCGAGCACAACCTCGACGTGATCAAGACCGCCGACTGGATCATCGATCTCGGACCCGGCGGCGGCAACGGCGGCGGCACGGTCGTCGCCGAGGGACCGCCCGAGCACATCGCCACCATCGACGCCTCCTACACCGGTCAGTTCCTGCGCGACCTCCTCGCCTGATCGGACCGAACGCCCCGGCGGTCGTCGTGCCGTTCCAGGTCGTCGTCGCCCAGATCGCGGCGCGCGGCATCCTCGCTCCGGAGGCGATCGAGCGGACCGTGGTCGAGGGGGTCGTCGATCGTCGGGCGCTGATTCGCCGGCGTGCGCGTCGCTCGGCAAGGATCGTCGGGTGCCGTCGCCGACCGTTGCGCCACACGCGGCCGATGAGCTCGGCGCGCTCCAGCGGCGGACGCTCGTCTCGCTCCGGCTGGCGCAGGTACCCGGGCAGGCAGCGGTTGCCGGGATGGTCGCCGTCGTCTCCCTGCTGGCGAGCGAGATGCTCGGCTCGGACCGGTTGGCGGGCGTCGGCAGCTCGGCGTTCACGGTCGGTATCGCGTTCGCCTCGATCCCGCTGGCCGCGTACATGCGGCGCAGGGGACGACGGCCCGGATTGACCCGTGCGCTGCTGATCGGCGCGCTCGGCGCGGCGGTGGCGGCCGTCGGCGGCCAAGTCGACCTGTTCCCGCTGTTCCTGCTGGGGATGCTGGCCTTCGGGGCGGGTCACTCGGCGACCCTCCAGCAGCGCTATGTCGCCGCCGATCTGGCCGTGCCTGCGCATGCCGGGACGGCGATCGCCGCGATCGTCTGGGTCGGAGCGCTCGGCGCAGTGCTCGGCCCGCTGCTCACGCCGTTCGAGAAGTGGGTCGCCGAGGCGCTCGGGCTGCGGGCACTGGTCGGTCCGTTCCTGTTCGCGACCCTGCTGTTCCTTGTCGCTGCGGCGGTCGTATGGTCGCGGTTGCGGCCCGATCCGCTGGTCGTCCTCGGCACGCTCGACCCCTCGGCCGAGCGGCTTCACCCGATCCGCCAGGTTCGCTCATCGGCGGGGGTGATCCACGCCTCTGCGGGCGCCAAGCTCGGTCTCGCTGCGGTGGCGATCTCGCAGGCGGCGATGGTCGGGGTGATGACGATGACCCCGCCCCACATGAAAGACCACGGCCACGAGAACCTCTCGGCGGCGGTGATCGCCCTGCACATCGTCGGCATGTACGGGCTGGCGCCGCTCGTCGGCCGGTTCGTCGACCGGGTCGGCGCCAATCGGGCGATCCAGATCGGCGCGATCGTCCTCGGCACCGGGACGGTCGCCGCGGTCGTCGCCGGCTACGTGCCGGTCCTGATGTTCATCGGGCTGTTCCTGCTCGGGCTGGGCTGGAACCTCGGGCTGATCGGCGGTTCGACGGCGCTGACCGAGTCGGTTGCCCAGCAGTCGCGGGTCGAGGTGCAGGGGACCGCCGATCTGACGATGAGCCTGGCCGGAGCGGTCGCCGCGTTCGGTTCCGGCTTCGTCAAGGACTCGTTCGGGTTCCACCTGCTCGCCAACGGCGCCACCGCCCTCGCCGCCGGTCTCCTCGCGCTCGCCTGGTTCACCGCCGCCCGCCCGGCCCGGTCGACCGTGGGGTGAGATCCGGCGCGGACCCTCCGTCGCCGAAGCTCACCGGGGCGGGGTGGCCACCGCAGCGGTGGTCGTTTCGGTGGTCTGGGGGCAGGACGTCTCGCCGGTGGGCGTCAGGAGTTGCGGAGGCGTTTGGAGAGCTCGTTGAGGCGCTTCTTCTCGGCGCCGGACAGCGAGTCCATCCCGCTCGCCCCGATCTTGTCGAGCAACGAGTCGAGCTCGGCCTGATCGGCGGGTGACGCCACGACCCGCGGCGGCTGCGGGGCCGGGCTGCGCTTCCACGGCCCTTCGACGACCCGATCGCGTCGAGCCGCGCTTGGACTTCGGCTTCGTCGGACGCGACGCCCGACGCCCGCCCCCGGACCGGCTCAGCGGGATGTGCGGGATCGGCCAGCCGGTCGCCAACCCGAGCGAGCGCCCCATGAACAACGCCGTCGCGCAGCCGAGCAGCAGGAAGATGATCTGTCCGCCGGCCCGCGTCGCCGGAGTACTGCAGCACGTTGAGCACGGTGAACACCGCGGCGACGGCCCACAACGGGACGACTTCGAACCAGCGCACACCGGGGTACGTCGCGGCGTAGACCCAGATCCCACCGAGGAACAGCGTGCTCAACCCGAAGTTGAAGCTGTCGAGGTTGAGGTCGCTCGACAACATGCTGATCAGGGTCGACAGCACGGCGGGGATCACGGTCACGCCCACGATCCAGACGACGAACTTGTTGCGCCCGAACAACCCTTCGAGCTGCTGGCCGAAGACCCAGAAGAACACGATGCCGAGCAGCGGCCAGATGTCGGGCGGCGTGGCGATCGGCCAGGTGAACAGGCGCCAGAACTCGTACTCCCTGACCAGGATCGTGCTGAACAGCAGGTTGTCCCACAGCGCGATGCTCAGCCCGTAGACGAACATCGACACGATCGCGAGTGCGCACATGATGTCGACGGTCGTCGCGTCGTAGCGGCCGACTCGGAACCATCCGTCGTTGGGGCGGCGACGAAACATGGCGGCGAAGTACTGCGACATCGGACCCCACGGTACCCGCGGCTCCGTATCCTGAAACCCTCATGGTGAAGCGGCCGCCGACGGGAACCATTCCGGAATCGCCCGGCTCCTACCAGTTCAAGGACGCGCACGGTCGGGTGATCTACGTCGGCAAGGCGTCGAACCTCCGCCAGCGCCTGTCGAACTACTTCCAGTCGCCGCACAACATGCACGTCCGAACCGCGCAGATGGTGGCCACCGCCGAATCGGTCGAGTGGACGACGGTGCGCAACGAGGTCGAAGCGCTGATGCTCGAGTACAGCCTCATCAAGCAGCATCGACCGCGCTTCAACGTGCGGTTGCGCGACGACAAGAGCTACCCGTTCCTCGCCGTCACCGTCGACGAGCAGTGGCCGCGGGCGATGGTGATGCGCGGCCGCAAGCGCAAGGGGACGCGCTACTTCGGACCGTACGCCCACGCCTACGCGATCCGCGACACGCTCGATCTGCTGCTGCGCAGCTTCCCGATCCGGACGTGCAGCGCCAACAAGTACCGCGAGCACGAGCGGCTCGGCCGGCCCTGCCTGCTGTTCCACATCGAGAAGTGCTCCGGCCCGTGCGTCGGCGAGATCGAGGAGATGCCGTACCGCCAGCTCGTCACCGAGTTGTGCGAGTTCCTCGACGGAGACACCGACGAGATCGTGCAGCGGCTCGAGCGGACCATGAACGAGGCCGCCGGCGAGTTGGAGTTCGAGCGCGCCGCCCGCGTCCGGGATCGCCTGGTCGCCGTGCGCAAGGCGATCGAGAAGCAGCAGATGGTCGCCGACCGCAACGAGGACCTCGACGTGATCGGCATCGCCGACGACGAGCTGGAAGCCGCGGTGCAGGTCTTCTACGTCCGCAAGGGCCGGGTCGTCGGGCGCAAGGGGTTCGTGCTCGACAAGGTCGAGGAGCTGACCCCCGGCGGGATGATCGACCGCATTCTCGAGTCGATGTACGGCGACGAGCCGATCCTCGGCGTGCCCAAGCAGGTGCTGGTGCCGTACGACGCCGACGATCTCGCCACGTACGAGGAGTGGTTGGCGATGATGCGCGGTTCGCGGGTCCAGGTCCGCGTGCCCCGCCGCGGCGACAAGCGAACCCTGCTCGAGACGGTCACCCGCAACGCCAAGGAGGAGTTCACCCGGCACCGGTTGCGGCGGGCCAGCGATCACAACACGCGCAGCCGTGCCCTGACCGAGCTCCAGGACCATCTCGGGCTGCCCGAGGCGCCGCTGCGCATCGAGTGCTACGACATGGCGCACCTCCACGGGTCGGACTACGTCGGCTCGATGGTCGTGCTCGAAGACGGGCTGCCGAACAAGCGCGAGTACCGCCGCTTCAAGATCAACGAGGTCGACGGCAACGACGACTTCGCGGCGATGGCCGAGGTCGTCCGCCGGCGCCTGGTCGCCTACGTCGACGAGCGCGATCGACCGGTGGGCGAGCGGGGCGACAAGCCGGGCAGGTTCGCCTACCCGCCGCAGCTCCTGCTCGTCGACGGGGGCAAGGGGCAGGTCAGCGCTGCCAAGCGGGTCGTCGACGAACTGGGCCTGGCCGACGAGATCCCGGTCGCAGGGCTGGCGAAGCGCTTCGAGGAGGTGTACGTGCCCGGTCGGTCCGAGCCGGTCGAGATCCCGCGGGGGAGCGAGGCACTGTTCATGCTGCAGCGGATCCGCGACGAAGCCCACCGGTTCGCCAACACGTTCCACCGCGAGCGGCGCAGCAAGCGGATGACGACGAGCGCGCTCGACGGCATCCCCGGGCTCGGCGAGGTCCGCAAGAAGAAGCTGACCAAGGCGCTCGGCGGCGTCAACGCGGTCAAGCGGGCCGAGCTCGACGAGCTCAAGGCACTGAGCTTCCTGCCGGACTCGGTCGCGATCGCCGTCCACGCCAAGTTCCACCCCTGAGCCGTCGGTGCCTGGTCGGTGCCCTGCTCGGGTCCCGCTCGTGCCCGGTCCGGGGTCAGGCCCCGGACCGGGCACGCTCAGGACAGTTGCGAGAAGACGTCGGCGTTCAGGCGCTGCAGGTTGTCGAACCGCTCTGCCCTGGTGTCGCCGAGCGTGAAGTCGGGGAGGATGAACTCGTCGAATCCGAGGTCGGCGTAGGCGGCGAGGGTCTCGACCAGTCGGTCGTCCGAGCCGGCGATCGAGCGTGGCCCCATGGCCCCGCCGAGGATGTCGGCCGCCGACTCCGCGTCATCGGTGGGGAACACGAGCGCCTGCACCGATGTCCAGATCGAAGACGGGTCGGTGCCGACAGCGTCGCAGGCCGTTCGGAACTTGGCGACCGCCCCACCGGCCATGTCCGGCCCGCCCCACGTGTTCCACTCCTGCGCGTGGCGGGCGGTGATCCGCAGCATGCGCGGGCTGCCGGTGCCGACGAGGATCGGCAGCTTGGGCTGGATCGGCTTGGGGTCGCACGGCGCGTCCGCGATGGCGTAGACCGCGCCGCCGAACGTCGTGCGCTCGCGGTCGAGGAGCGAGCGGACGACCTGGATCGCCTCCTCGAACCGGGTGACCCGCGGCCCGGGGTCCTCGAGTTCGATGCCGTAGGCGTGGTGCTCGTTGATCTGCCATCCGGCACCGAGACCGAGGACGAAGCGCCCGTCGGAGAGATGATCGATGGTGGCCGCCCGGTTGGCGAGGACGGCGGGATGATGGACCGACGTCGGTGCCACGAGCGGCCCCAACCGGATGCGATCGGTGACGGCGGCGATCGCCGGCAGCATCGCCCAGCACTCGTGCACGTCACCGGGTTCGATCGCCTCGGTACCCGTGTTCGGCATGTAGTGATCGGCGTACCAGATGCCGAACCAGCCGCCGTCGTCGACGAGCCGGGCGAGGTCGAGCACCTCGCTGGTCGGACGGTTCATGTTGGGCCACACCGAGAACTTCACCGGACCGACCGTATCGGTACCGATCAACCCGTGCCCCGATCTCCGGTGCGTCTCGGCGCGAAGTGTGCGCGCTGGGACTCACCGGTCGTACCCTGCGCGGGTGGCCGACGACGACCGGATCGATCGCTGGGAGACGCACGCGTCGTGGTGGGTCGACGGGTTCACCGGCGGGGCCGATCCCGAATACGAAGATCAGATCCTGCCGCTGGCGGCGGCGGAGCTCGCCGGGTTCGACCGGGTGCTCGACATCGGGTGCGGCGAAGGCCAGGTCGCTCGCTTGCTGGCCGCCGGTGGTGCGTCGGTCGTCGGCGTCGATCCGACGTCGAACCAGGTGTCGGTCGCCGTCGAGCGCGCCGGCGGCCCGGTGTACGCCCGGGCGGGGGCGGGTGCGCTGCCGTTCCCGCCCGAGGTCTTCGACGCCGCTGTCGCCTGCCTCGTCTTCGAGCACATCGACGACCTCGACGATGCGATCGCCGAGGTCGCCCGCGTGCTCCGGCGCGGCGGTCGCTTCTCGTTCTTCCTCAACCACCCGCTGCTCCAGGTCCCGGGCAGCGGCTGGATCGACGACCACACGGTCGACCCGCCGGAGCAGTACTGGCGCGTCGGCCCCTACCTCGTCGAGTCCGACGCCGACGAACAAGTCGAGCGCGGCGTGTGGATCCGGTTCATCCACCGCCCGCTGTCGCGCTACGTCAACGCGCTCGCCGATCATGGCCTCGCGATCGGGCGGATGCTCGAGCCCGCCCCGCCGCCATCGTTCGTCGAGCGCGCGCCGGGCTACGAGGCGGCCGTGTCGATTCCCCGGTTGCTGTACCTCCGCGTCGACAAGGTCGGTTGACGCCGTCCGGCGGAACCTCGGCGGCGCCACTACGGCGGGCGTTCGCCCCGCCGCGCGGCGGGCTGAGTAGCCTGCAGACCGATGGCAGACGTCGTGCTGATCACGGGGCTCTCGGGCGCCGGCCGCTCCGGGGTCGCCGACGTGCTCGAGGACCTCGGCTGGTTCGTGGTCGACAACCTGCCGACCACGCTCGTCAACACGATCGTCGACCTGGCGGCCAAGCCGGGCAGTGACATCGATCGGCTGGCGCTGGTCGCCGGCCGGAACCACGACGAGGTGCTGACCAAGGTCGGCGAACTGCGAGCCGCGACCCACCGGGTGACCGTGGTGTTCCTCGATGCGTCGACTCCGGAACTGGTCAAGCGTTACGACGCGACGCGCCGTCGCCACCCGTTGGCCGACCAGGCCGACGGGCTGATCGAATCGATCGAGCTCGAGCGTTCGTTGCTCGACCCGGTGCGCGGCGCGGCCGATCTGGTGATCGACACGACCGAGCTGAACGTGCACCAACTCAAAGAGCGCGTCATCCACTCGTTCGACCACTCCGACCACTCCCGTCTGCAGGTGACGATCGAGAGCTTCGGGTTCAAGCACGGGCTTCCGCTCGATGCCGACATCGTCATGGACGCCCGCTTCCTGCCCAACCCGCACTGGGAGGACGATCTCCGCCCGCTGACCGGGCACGACCCGCAGGTCCACGATTACGTCCTGGAGACGGCGGCCGGCTCGGACTTCGTCGAGCGGCTCGACGACCTGCTCGGCTCGCTGCTGCCGCAGTACGAGGCCGAGGGCCGCAGCTATCTCACGGTCGCGATCGGGTGCACCGGCGGTCGCCACCGTTCGGTCGCGGTGACCGAGGAGCTCACCCATCGCCTTCGCAGCCGCGGCGCCGCGGTCCGGACCGCGCACCGCGATGTGGCGCGCTGACGCGGCGCGCTGACCGCGACGTCGGGTCGACAAAGGGCCGAAGGCCCCGATGACGGCACCGGTCCCACGGGGTAGTGTCGGCCCCGGTCTCACTGCTCACCCACGGAAGGAACCCCCACAACATGACGGTCAGAGTCGGCATCAACGGATTCGGGCGGATCGGACGGAACTTCTTCCGCGCCGCCAAGGCGTCAGGGGCAGACATCGACTTCGTCGCCGCGAACGATCTCGGTTCGCTCGACCAGATGGCGCACCTGCTCCAATACGACTCGGTGCTCGGACGGTTCCCCGGCAAGGTGACCGCCACCAAGACCGGCATCAAGGCCGGCGACGACTCGCTGCAGATCCTCAGCGAGCGCAACCCGGCGGATCTCCCGTGGGGCGACCTCGGTGTCGACGTGGTGATCGAGTCGACCGGCTTCTTCAACAACCGTGACGCCGCCGCCGGTCATCTCGACGGTGGCGCGCCGCTCGTGATCGTGTCGGCACCGTGCACCAACGCCGACGCGACGTTCGTCTACGGCGTCAACCACAAGGACTTCCGGATCACCAAGCACAAGGTCATCTCCAACGCGAGCTGCACGACCAACTGCTTCGTGCCGATGGTCAAGGTGCTCGACGACGCGTTCGGGCTCAGCCAGGGCCTGATGACCACCATTCACGCCTACACCGGCGACCAGAACCTCGTCGACGGACCGCACAAGGACCTTCGCCGGGCCCGCGCGGCTGCGGTCAACATCATCCCGACCTCGACCGGCGCGGCGCGGGCGACCTCGCTCGTGCTCGAGGCGATGAAGGGCAAGCTCGACGGCGGGGCGCTGCGCGTGCCGATCCCGACCGGGTCCTTGACCGATCTGACCGCAACCCTGCAGAAGAGCGCGAGCGCCGAGGACATCAACGCGGCCTTCGAGGCCGCGTCGAAGAAGGCCCTCAAGGGTGTCCTCAAGTACACCGAGGACCCGATCGTCTCGTCGGACATCACGACCGACCCGCACTCGTGCATCTTCGACGCCGGGCTGACGATGAGCCTGGGCAAGCTGGTCAAGATCGGCGGCTGGTACGACAACGAGTGGGGCTACTCGAACCGACTCGTCGACATGACGATGTTCTGCGGCTCCAAGGTCAAGCGCTGAGCTTGTCGCGGCGATGAGCGAGATCCCCACCCTGGAGGATCTGGAGGTCGAGCTCGGTGACCTCGCGGGCAAGCGAGTCCTCGTCCGCACCGACTTCAACGTGCCGCTGGACGACGGCGTCATCACCGACGACTTCCGGATCCGCTCGGCGCTGCCCACGATCGAGTGGCTGACCGCCCGCGGGGCAGATGTCGTGACGGCGAGCCACCTCGGTCGTCCGAAGGGCGCGCCCGACCCCCGGTACTCGATGGCTCCGGTGCGGGCGCGGCTCGCCGAGCTCGCACCGGGCGTCGAGCTGCTGGAGAACCTGCGGTTCGATCCCGGCGAGACCGGTAACGACCCGGCGTTCGTCGCCACGCTGGTCGACGGCATCGACGCCTACGTCAACGACGCGTTCGGCGCGTCGCATCGCGCCCATGCGTCGATCGTCGGTCCGCCGGCGTTCGTGCCGTCGGCGATGGGTCGCCTGCTGCAGAAGGAGGTCGACGTCCTCCTCGGCTTGCGCAACAACCCCAGGCAGCCGTTCGTCGCCGTGCTCGGTGGAGCGAAGATCTCCGACAAGCTCGGTGTCGTCGAGGCGCTGCTCGACGTCGTCGACGCGCTCGTCATCGGCGGGGCGATGTGCTTCACGTTCTTCGCTGCGCAGGGCAAGCCGATCGGCGATTCGCTCTTCGAGCCGGACATGGTCGACACCTGCGGTGCGCTGCTCATCAAGGCCGAGCAGATGGGCAAGACGATCCATCTCCCCGAGGACATCACGGGGCTCGATCGGGGCGGGCAGTTCGCGACGTTCGGCACCCGGCTGCCCGACGGCGCCAAGGGGTTCGACATCGGCCCCGGCTCCGCCGCAGCGTTCTCCGACGTGATCATGGACGCCCGGATGGTCTTCTGGAACGGCCCGATGGGCATGTTCGAAGACGAGCGCTTCGCCGCCGGCACGCGGACCGTCGCCCAGGCGATGGCCGACACGAAGGCGTTCACGGTGGTCGGCGGCGGCGACTCGGCCGCCGCGCTCGCCCAGTTCGGTCTCGACGGCGACGTCGACCACGTCTCGACCGGCGGTGGCGCCAGCCTCGAACTCCTCGAAAACGGTGACCTCCCCGGCCTCGCCGCACTCCGCCACGACCCCTGACCGCGTTCACACCGGGTGTCAGACACCGGGTGTGACCACTTGACCACGGAGCAGTTCATGACCTCACGCAAGCCACTCATCTCCGGCAACTGGAAGATGAACCTCAACCACCTCGACGCGATCCAGCTCGTGCAGAAGTTGAGCTACCTCGTCCCGACCGACGTGTACGACACCGTCGACGTCAGCGTGCACCCGCCGTTCACCGACCTGCGCAGCGTGCAGACCGTGATCGATGCTGACGGCCTGCCGTTCGTGCTCGGCGCCCAGCACTGCCACTGGGAGGCCAGCGGCGCGTTCACCGGCGAGATCGCTCCGGCCTTCCTCGCCAAGCTCAACGTCACCTACGTGATCGCCGGGCACAGCGAGCGGCGCGAGCTGTTCGGCGAGACCGACGAGATGGTCAACAGGAAGGTGCACGCCGTGTTCGCCAACGCGATGACGCCGATCATGTGCTGCGGCGAGACGCTCGACGAGCGCGAGGCCGGCAACACCGAGGCGAAGGTGCTCGGCCAGATCGAGGCCGGCCTCGGCGGGCTGTCCGACGAGCAGGTCGCTGCGATGGTGATCGCCTACGAGCCGATCTGGGCGATCGGGACGGGCAAGACGGCGACCTCCGACGACGCGCAGACGGTGTGCGCGGCGATCCGCACGAAGGTGTCGTCGATCGCCGGGGCCGACGCAGCGGCTGCGGTCCGGATCCAGTACGGCGGGTCGGTCAAGGGCGCGAACGCGCCGGAACTGATGTCACAGCCCGATATCGACGGTGCGTTGGTCGGGGGCGCCAGCCTCGACCCAGACGAGTTCGCCAGGATCGTGCAGTTCGCGACGATCTAGCGATTTACCTGGGGTTCCGTCACGTTCCCACCGAGCGAACCGGGGCGGTGCGGGCGACGGGCGGTGCACAGCGTGTCGGAGTCTTCACGCAGATGAAACGGGGGCGGTAGCCCACCGGACGGATTGCCTGATATGGTCGCGCCACCTTGATCCACCGGGGAGGGGGATCAAGCCCGCGTCTGCGGTACGAACGCCGGCCCGTCCGGGCGGTTCCCGCGATCGCCCCAGTCCTCCCCGACTCTGTACCCATCCAGGAGGACAACTACGTGAACAAGATACGACGGAGCCACAAGCTCCTCGCAGTTGCCGCCGCCTCAGCGCTCGTCTTCGCAGCATGCGGAAGCGACGACAACGGCGGCAGCTCGGGGACCAACCCGCCGACGACCGATGCCCCTGAAGGCACCGACGCCGTCACCGGGGACACCGAAGCACCGGTCGAAACCGAGGCGCCGCCGGAGGACGGCACCGAGGCCCCGCCGCCGGCCGCCAGCGGCGCAACGCTGGTCTGGGCGCACGAGCAGGAGCCGCCGGACCTGCACCTCGACGACCCGGAGAACAACCTGTCGATCGCCTCTTGGATCATCCAGTCGATGCTCGACGGCCTCTACGGCGTCACCTCGACGACGGAGTTCTTCCCCGAACTCCTCGCGTCCGAGGGTGTCATCACCGAGAACGGCGACGGCACCATCACCGTCGACTACGTCCTGCGCGACGGCCTGGTCTGGAGCGACGGTGACGACCTCACCGCCGACGACGTCAAGTTCACGTTCGACGCGTTCATGGCTCCCGACGGCACGACCGACGAAGACGGCAACCCCGTCTACGTCTACCTGCTCGGTGACCGCACCGGGTACGACACGATCACCGACTTCACGGTCAACAGCCCGACCGAGTTCTCGGTCACCTGGAGCGAGTTCTTCGCCGGCTGGAAGGCGCTGTTCAACCGCGTCTACCCGAGCCACGTGTTCTCCGCCGACCCGGCGGAGGCCGCGGCCGAGATGAACGACACGCTGCGCGAGTGGACCACGGCCGACGGCAACGTCATCCCGGCCTCGGGTCCCATGGTCTTCGACTCGTGGAACAAGGGCGTCCAGATGAACCTGGTCCGCAACGATGCCTACAACGGCTCGGTCAGCCCCGACGTCACCCGCCAGGGTGAGGTCGCCGCGGTCGACGGCGTGCAGATCAACTTCGTGACCGACACCGACGCGCAGATCAACTCGCTGCTCGCCGGTGAGGCGCAGATCATCTTCACCCAGCCGCAGCTGGCGTTCGAGGACCTCGCCTCGAGCTCGGACTTCACGGTCGCCTCGTCGGCCGGTCCGGTGTTCGAGCACTGGGGCCTCAACCTCAACAACGTCCACCTGGCCAAGCCGGAGGTCCGCGAGGCCCTCGCGTTCGCGATGGACAAGTCCGAGGTCATGGAGGGTCTGTACACCCCGCTGTTCGGTGACACCCTGCCCGCCGAGGGCCTGGGCAACACCTACTGGCTGTCCAACCAGAGCACGTACGAGAACCACGCCGGCGACGCCGGCTACGGTGCCGGCGACATCGAGTCCGCTCAGGCGGTTCTCGAGGAGGCCGGTTACACGCTCAACGGTGACGGCGTCTACGAGCACCCGGATGACGGTGTGCTGTCGCTGCGGGTCGGCACGACCGGCGGCAACCGCCTGCGTGAGATCCAAGAGGAGCTCATCCAGGCGCAGATGGCCGATGCCGGTATCGACATCGTGATCAACAACACCGAGGGTGCTGCCTACTTCGGTGAGCAGCCGTTCTCGGCCGAGTCGATCGAGTGCTCGACCAGCGGTGGCGTCACCGGCAACTGCGACATCTGGGACATCACCCAGTTCGCGTGGGTCGGTGGCCCGTGGCCGGGTGGCCAGAGCGCCTCGTACCGCGGTGGCTCGGGCAACAACCCGTACGGCTACAACAACCCCGCCTTCGATGCCCGGGCCGACGAGTGCGACCAGACCATCGACGACACCGAGCGCGCTGCGTGCTACAACGAGCTGGACACGTACGTGACCACGCTCACGGCCGACCCGGTGACGGGTCTGTTCATGCTCCCGCTGACCCAGAAGCCGTCGTTCTACGGCTACACGTCGCAGCTGTCGGCTGCGGCCGTGTCGCCCGACGCCAACGACGCGGGTCCGCTGGTCAACGTCGTCGACTACGTCTTCGGCGGCTGACCTGAACACCTGAACACCTGAACATCTGAACACACGGACCGGGGTCCCGCTCGTCGGGACCCCGGTTTGCGTTTTCGTTGCGTTTGTTCGCTCGCCCGGCCCGGAGCGCCTAAGGTCCCCATCTGTGTTCGCGTACATCACACGGCGACTGCTGGCGACGATCCCGCTGTTGATCCTCGCGCTGTACCTCGTCTACGTCGGCGTGGCCCTCACGACCGACCCCCGCGCCAACTTCTACCTCTGCCTCCCGCGCTGCCAGGACGGCTTCGATCAGATCACCGAGATCTACAACCTCGACACCAACGTCTGGCTCCGACCGTTCATCTGGTTCGGTGACGTCTTGTCCGGCGACCTCGGCTTCTCGAGCAGCATCGGCGAGCCGGTGACCGACGTGCTCTGGGAACGGGGCAAGAACACGGCGATGATCGCCATCCCGGCGTTCCTCGTCAGCGCGATCTTCGCCACGCTGCTCTCGGTCTACTCCGCCCGCCGCCAGTACACGGCCGGCGATTACTTCTTCACCGGCCTCGCCTTCATCGGCCTCGCCTTCCCCTCCTTCGTCCTCGCCCTCCTGATCCAGAACATCTTCGGGGTCCAGCTCAACAACTGGTTCGGGATCAAACCGTTCAACACCGGCCGCAAGACCGGGACGAACTTCTTCGAGCTCGCCCACGACGTCGCGCTTCCGGTGCTGTCGCTGTCGATCCTGTTCATCGCCGCGGACAGCCGGTTCGGGCGGGCATCGATGCTCGAGGTCCTCGGCCAGGACTACATCCGGACCGCCCGCGCCAAGGGGTTGTCGGAGCGGCGCGTGGTGTGGAAGCACGCGCTGCGCAACGCGCTCATCCCGCTCGTCACCCTGTGGGCGCTCAACTTCTCGGCCCTGCTCGGCGGCTCGATCGTCACCGAGTCGATCTTCTCGTGGCCGGGGCTGGGGCCGGCGTTCCTCCGGGCGCTTCCGGACGCCGACCTCGACCTGCTGATGGGCATCGTGCTGCTCACCGGCATCCTGACCGTCGTCTTCAACCTCGTTGCGGACATCCTCTACGGCGTGCTCGATCCACGCATCCGACTGACCTAGGAGCCGTATGGCTGATACCGAGTTCCGTCCAAGCGAGCTAGAGCACCCCGACGAGCCGATCTCCGCGATCACCGCGATGGCGCTCGCCGACACCGACGAGCTCGAGGGGCTGTCGGAGAAGCCGAAGTCGTTCGGCCGCCTTGCCTGGGAGCGATTCCGGCACCACAAGCTGGCGCTGATCGGGGCGATCGGCCTGGTCGTGATCATCGCCCTGTTCTTCATCGGACCCCACCTCAGCGAGTACACGTTCGACCAGCGCAACGTCCGCGACCGCCTGCAGGGTCCGTCGATGGATCACTGGTTCGGCACCGACGAGATCGGCCGCGACCTGTTCGTGCGCACCGCGCAGGGCGGCCAGTACTCGATCCGCATCGGGCTCCTCGTCGCCGTGTTCTCGACGATGATCGGCACCCTGATGGGAGCGGTCGCCGGGTACTTCGGCGGGTGGCTCGACATCCTGATCAGCCAGGTGATCAACCTCGTGCTGATCGTGCCGGCCCTGATCATCCTGTCGGTGTTCGCCTTGAACTTCGGCCGCGACGCCAACCGATTGTCGTTCGTGCTGGCGCTGCTGCTGTGGACACGAATATCCCGGGTCGTGCGGGGGGTGGTCCTGTCGATCAAGGAGCAGGAGTACATCATGGCCACGCGCGCGGCAGGCGCGTCCCACTTCCGGATCATCTTCCGCCACGTGCTGCCGAACGTGATCGGGGCGGTGGCGGTCGAGGTCACCCTGCTGCTCGGCACGGCGATCGTGCTCGAGTCGACGCTGTCGTTCCTCGGCCTCGGCGTCCAGCCGCCCAACGCCTCGCTCGGCACGCTGGTGGCCGACGCGAAGGGCAGCATCGACAGCGACCCGGTGCGGGTGCTGACCCCGGGCATCTTCATCGTGCTGATCGTGCTCTGCGTGAACTTCCTCGGCGACGGCCTGCGCGACGCGCTCGACCCGCGGTCCCGGGTCGAGGGCAACAAGGCCCACAAGAAGGGCAAGGCGAACGTGTCGAGGAAGAAGGCCCGGCTGGACGCGAAAGCCGACCGGATGCTCGCCGACGAGGCGGTCTCATGACCGAGGCGCAACCCTTGCTGACCGTCGACAACATGAACGTGACCTTCCACGCCAAGGACTCCTCGGTGCAGGCGGTCACCGATGTCAGCTTCGAGATCTACCCAGGCGAGGTGCTGTCGGTCGTCGGCGAGTCCGGCTCGGGCAAGTCGGTCACCGCGCTCGCCCTGATGCGGCTGCACCCGCGCAACGCGGAGATCACCGGCGACGTCAACTTCGACGGCATCGACCTCCTTGCGCTGTCCGAGGACGAGATGCGCAAGATCCGGGGCCGCGACATCGCCATGATCTTCCAGGACCCGATGACCGCGCTCAACCCGGTCTTCACCGTCGGCAGCCAGATCGTGGAGAACATCCGCCAGCACAGCGACACGTCGAAGAAGGACGCCTGGAACCGGTCGGTCGACCTGCTCCAGCTCGTCGGCGTGCCCGAACCAAAGCGCAGGGCCTCGCAGTACCCGCACGAGTACTCCGGCGGCATGCGGCAGCGGGCGATGATCGCGATGTCGATCGCCAACGATCCCAAGCTGCTGATCGCCGACGAGCCGACCACCGCGCTCGACGTGACCGTGCAGGCGCAGGTGATGGAGGTGCTCCACGACGTCAAGGACGCCACCGGGTCGGCGATCATCCTGATCACCCACGACCTCGGCCTCGTCGCCGGCTCCGCCGACCGGGTACAGGTGATGTACGCCAGCCGGTTGATGGAGACCGGTTCGATCGAGGAGATCTTCTACGAGTCCCGCAACCCGTACACGCGGGCGTTGCTCGACTCGATCCCCGACCTCGAGGGCACGAAGGACTCGCTGCACGCGATCCCGGGCAACCCGCCGAGCCTGACCAACCCGGCGCCCGGCTGCGCGTTCCGGCCGCGGTGCACGATGGCGACCGACATCTGCCGGGAGGAGCAGCCGCCGATGGTCGTGCTCGAGCACGGGCACGGCAGCCGCTGCCACCACGCCGATCAGATCAAGGTCGCGGTCGGAGCGACGGCATGAGCCTGACTCACTCCGGCACCGAGGTCTCGGCGTTCGACTCGGGTGCACTCGACCAACTCGACCCTCGGGAGCCGATCCTCAAGGTCCGCAACCTGGTCAAGGAGTTCCCGATCCGCGCGGGCGTCATGCGCCGCCAGGTCGGTTCGGTGCAGGCGGTGACCGACGTCAGCTTCGACCTCTACCAGAACGAGACGCTCGGCGTCGTCGGCGAGTCGGGGTGCGGCAAGACCACCCTCGGGCGCACGCTGCTGCGACTCGAGGTCCCGACGGCCGGCACGGTGATGTTCGGCACCGAGAACGTCACGCTGGCATCGAAGTCGCGGATGCGCCAGCTCCGCAGCGACCTGCAGATGGTGTTCCAGGACCCGTACGCCTCGCTGAACCCGCGCCTGCCGATCCGCGACATCGTCGGCGAGCCGATGCGCATCCACGGCGTCCCGAAGAAGGAGGCCAAGGAGCGCGTCGGTGACCTGCTCACCCGCGTCGGCCTGCTGCCCGAACACGGCAACCGGTACCCGCACGAGTTCTCCGGCGGGCAGCGGCAGCGCATCGGCATCGCCAGGTCGCTGGCGTTGCGGCCGAAGGTGATCGTGCTCGACGAGCCGGTCTCGGCGCTCGATGTCAGCATCCAGGCCCAGGTGCTCAATCTGCTCGACGAGATTCAGGACGAGTACGACCTGAGCTTCATCTTCATCGCCCACGACCTGTCGGTGGTGCGCCACACGAGCGAGCGGGTGGCGGTGATGTACCTCGGCCGGGTCGCCGAGGTCGCCAAGAAGGACGAGCTCTACGAGTCGCCCTCGCACCCGTACACGCAGTCGTTGCTGTCGGCCGTGCCGGTCGCCGACCCGCTGGCGCGAGCGGTCGCGCAAGCGGATCATCCTCGAAGGCGACGTGCCCAGCCCGGCTAATCCACCGAAGGGCTGCCGCTTCCACCCGCGGTGCCCGATCGCCCAGGAGCGGTGCGGGCAGGAAACGCCGCCGCTGGTCGACATCGTGCCCGGCCACCAGGTGGCCTGCCATTTCGCGCTCAAACCGGGTGAGACCCTGCTCGACCGGGCGCAGGAACTCGGGCGTACGATCTCGATCGCCGCCCGCTGACGACCGGCCGTGGCGACCGACGCCGACCCGGAGGCCGATCCCGTGACGCTGCACTCGTCGTGGCGCGGGATCATCGGGGTCCATGCCGGGGCGTTCATCGTGCTGCTGATCGGAGTGGTCAGCGTCGTCGGCGGAGGGTGGAGGGTGTTCTCGGCGGTGATGCTCGGGGTCGGGCTGCTGGTGGCGATCGGCGCTGCCGCGGACTTCCCGATCGCCTCGACGTTCGACGCCGACGGCGTGCGGCGCCACACGCTGCTGCGGCGACAGTACCTGTCGTGGGACAAGGTGACCCAACTGTCGCGAGCCCGCACCGGGATCGTCGCCGGCATGCGCAAGGCGACTCTCGGCGGGTTGGTCGCCGTCGTCGGTCGCCGCAAGTACCTGCTGGTCGACCAGGGGGAGTCGGGGCTCGAGTTCGACCGACTCGTCGCCGCGGTCGGCGACCGTGAGGAGGCGCTGGCGCTCGATGTGCTCCGCCGGCCACCCGACGATGCCGCTCCGACGTGGCTGTATCGCCGGTCGACGTGGGCCCCCGACGGGTTCAAGCGCCGGTAGGATCGTTGGCCGTGCGAGACGTCGTCCTCTACATCACCCTGGTCCTCAACGTGCTCTCGATGGCTGCGCTGATCGCGGGCATCCTGATGCACAGCGGCCGCGGTGGTGGACTGTCCGACATGTTCGGCGGCGGCGGCGGTGCTGCCCTCGGATCGACCGCCGCGGAGCGCAACCTGAACCGGATCACGTTCGTGTTCTCGCTGGTGTGGATCTTCACGCTCGTGGCGCTGACATTCCTGCTGCAGAACGTGTAGCACGTCGGGCGGTCGGATAGGGTTGCAGGCCCACCACGTCGGAGTGGCGGAATTGGCAGACGCGCTAGCTTGAGGTGCTAGTGCCCTATTAATGGGCGTGGGGGTTCAAGTCCCCCCTCCGACACCACACAACCAGGGCAAAAGCCCTGGTTGTTGGCTTTTTCGGGGAGCTTCGAAACCTGGAGATCGGCCGTTTGTCCGCGATTTGTCAGCAGCTCGAAATTTCGGGGTCTGTGCGGACCCGGTTCATAGTGGACACCGTGGCCCCGGTTGCTGGTTGACAGTTTGGGGACGCGGCCCCGGTTCCTGGGCGACAGTGGCCCCGGTAGGTGGCTGACACTCGAGGTGCTTGCTCGGGATCGTGGTCACCTTCTTCGATGTGGATGTTGAGTTCACATTCTCGGAGGAGGCCGTTGTCGTGTTCGTGGAGTTGAATCTGGTGGAGCAGCGTTATCGAGCGGTGTTGGAGGTCCTCAACGATGGGGCGACGGTCACCGATGTGGCTCGCCGGTACGGGGTCGCCCGCCAGACGGTGCATGAGTGGTTGCGCCGGTACGCGGCCGAGGGGCTGGCCGGGTTGGCTGGATCACAGCTCCAAGCCGTTGTCGTGTCCGCATCAGATGGCCCCGGAGGTCGAGGCGCGGATCGTGGAGATGCGTCGGGTGCATCCGGGGTGGGGGCCGCGCACGATCCTGTTCTGGCTCGATCGGGCGGGGTGTGGTCCGTTGCCGGGGCGGACGTCGGTGGAGCGTTGCCTGATTCGTCACGGGTCTGGTGACGCCGCAGGCTCGGAAGCGGAAGCGGTCGGATTACAAGCGGTGGGAACGATCGCGGGCGATGGAGTTGTGGCAGATGGACATCGTCGGCGGGGTGCGCATCGTCGATGGGTCCGAGGCGAAGATCGTGTCGGGGGTCGATGACCACGCCGGTTCGTCGTGTCCGCGAGGGTCGTGCGCTCGGGCGACGGCGAGGCCGGTGTGCGACGCGTTCGAGCCATGCGATGACATCCATGGGGTGCCCGAAGAGATCCTGACCGACAACGGCAAGGTGTTCACCGCCCGGTTCGGGCCGGGCCCGGGACCGGTGTTGTTCGATCGGATCTGTCACCGAGAACGGGATCACCCACATCCTCACCGCGCCACGGTCGCCGACCACGACCGGCAAGGTCGAGCGGTGGCACAAGACGCTGCGCCGCGAGTTCCTCAACGGCAAGGTGTTCGACGTCGATCGCAGATGCGCAAGCGCAGCTCGACGTGTGGGTGCATCACTACAACCACGAGCGGCCGCACCAGTCGATCGGCGGGTCCCGCCGATCGAACGGTTCAAGCTCGCCGAGCGTCGGGACGAGCCGGTCGAGCACCGATCGCCGAGACGACGAGCGGTGGCGTCGGGGCCGGTGACGACCCGGCGGGTCAGCGCCGAAAGGCACGATCGGGTTCGCGACAGTGCACCTACAAGGCCGGGTGTGGCTGGCCGGCCAGACCGTCGAGGTCGTCTGCGAGGACGGGCTCGTGCAGCTCCATCACCGAGGCGTGCTCGATCGCGACCCACGCTCGCCGTCATCCGCTCGACAAGCAGACCGCCGGTCAGCAACGAGGTCGCAGGCCGCGCCCGTCGCGGCCGTCGGCGACCGTCGCCGTCGGTGACCCGCAAGGTCGACTCGTCGGGCAACGTCTGCTTCGCCGGCACCAACTACCGGGTCGGCAACAAGTACCGGCGCCGCCAGGTCCAAGTCGCCGTCGTCGGCGACACCGTCGAGATCAGCATCGGCAACGAGCTCATCCGCTCCCATCCCGTCCGCCACGACCGCACCCGCGAACACGGAGCCCTCGCCAACCCCGGCGGACGACCCCACCGCACCAACGCCGCCTGACGGGTTCGACCTGTCAGGCAGGTACCGGGGCCAAACTGTCAGCCGGGTACCGGG